>JAZQIQ010000040.1:0-487222 GCA_045541195.1 Acetatifactor sp.
GGACCTACCGGTAGTGGTAAATCAACAACTTTAGCAGCGATTATTGATAAGATTAATAATAATCGGGATGCGCATGTAATTACTTTGGAGGATCCGATTGAATATTTGCACCAGCATAAGTTATCCATGGTTAACCAGAGAGAGATTGGTCTGGATTCTGATAATTATGCAAATGCACTTCGTGCAGCGCTCCGTGAAGATCCGGATGTAATTCTGGTGGGGGAGATGCGTGATTTTGAAACCATTAGTGTTGCTATTACAGCGGCTGAGACGGGACATTTGGTATTGTCTACGTTGCATACCATTGGTGCGGCCAGTACAGTAGACCGTGTTATTGATGTATTTCCGCCCCATCAGCAGCAGCAGATTCGTGTACAGCTTGCCAATGTACTGGAAGCGGTGGTTTCGCAACAGCTTATTCCAACAGCAGATGGGCACGGACGAGTGGCGGCTTTTGAAGTTATGCATGCGAATCATGCAGTGCGAAATCTTATTCGCGAAGGAAAATCACATCAGCTTGCGTCCGTGATGCAGACCAATCGTAAAATTGGTATGATTACTATGGATGAAGCAATTATTCAATTATTCTATGAGGGTAAAATTGATCGTGAAATGGCAATACAGTTTGCACAGGACCCTGATAGTATGGAGAACAAGATTTAAAATTCTAAAGCGGCAAGATCAGAGATTCTCTCTGGTTTTGCCGAGTCAAATTTCTTTCATTTTTCAAATTCCAACAATCGTTAAATAATTTAATAGGAGGATGTAGAATGTTTCGTTCAGTTTTGACGGGATGTTTATGTGGTGTGGATGCCAATATCATTCATGCTGAAATAGACGTCTCTACCGGTCTGCCCGGATTTTCCATGGTGGGCAGTCTTAGTAATGAGGTGAAGGAGGCAAAAGAACGTGTGCAGGTTGCACTGAAAAACACAGATTTTGACCTTCCGCCCAATAAAATAACTATAAATTTGTCTCCGGCAGATATCCGTAAGGATGGAACCGGATTTGACCTACCTATTGCCGTGGGCCTCCTGAGCTGCTTTGGTCTGATGGAAGAGGAACGTCTGGAGGGCACTTTGTTTCTGGGAGAACTAGGGTTAAATGGAGAGATTAAGCCGGTAAACGGCGTGCTTCCTATTGTGAAGGCTGCGGCAAGACAAGGAATCAAAGAATGTATCGTGCCCAAAGAGAATCTTGGAGAAGGTAGTGTGATTCCCGGAATTGTGGTGCGGGGCACAGAGCATATCCGGCAGGTATTGGAGTTTTTGCAAGAGGATGTAGCACGTAAGGATGAGCTGCTTGCGCCCGGTAAGTGTCTTATGGAAGAATACTTGAAGAAGGCGGAGAATGAGTGTGCCTATGATTTTGCGGATGTAAAAGGACAGAAGATGGCAAAACGTGCTGCGGAGATTGCAGCGGCAGGATTTCATAATCTGGCCTTGTCAGGTCCCCCGGGAGCGGGAAAAAGTATGATTGCCAAACGGATTCCAGGAATCTTACCGGGGCTTACAGCAAGAGAAGCTTTAGAGGTATCTGCGATTTATAGTGTGGCAGGTTATTTATCTGAGGATATGCCTCTTATTACAACAAGACCATTTCAAAGTCCCCACCATACCATTTCGGGGGCTGCACTGGTAGGCGGCGGTAGTAAAGTGCGCCCCGGTGCCATTTCTTTAGCCCATAAGGGTGTCTTATTCTTGGACGAATTAACGGAATTTCCAAGAAGTATCTTAGAGAATCTTCGCCAACCCATAGAGGATAAGAAAGTGAATATTGTACGTGTTCACGGAAACTATGTGTTTCCGTCGGATTTTATGCTGGTATGTGCCATGAACCCTTGTAAATGTGGATTTTATCCGGACAAAAATAAGTGCACATGTACGGAAAGTGAGCTCCATAGATATCGGGGGAAGCTGTCAGGACCTCTTATTGATCGTATTGATATGTATGTGGAGACGCAGAGAGTGGATTTATCCAGTCTGAGCGGAACGGATACCGGTGAAAGTACCGCAGTAATCAGAGAGCGGGTAGCTGGGGCAAGAACGATTCAGGAACGGAGATTTCAAGGGGGAAATATACAGTTTAATTCCCAGATGGAGGTGCAGGATATTGAGAAATATTGTCTGTTGGAAGAAAAGGGAAAGAGGCTGATGGAGCTGGCTTACAATAGCCTGCAGCTCAGTGCCAGAACTTATCACCGAGTGCTTAAAGTGGCACGGACCATTGCAGACTTAGAGGGAGAAGAGAGAATTATGGAAAGGCATATCAGCGAGGCACTTGCCTATCGTTTTATGAGGGGGTAATAAAGTGGAAAAGTATGATTATTTTCTGGATGCATGTCTGGGATTTAGCAGTGTGACAAAGCAGAATCTCATAAAAGAGGCAGGAGATTCTGAGGAAATCTATCGGATGAGTGAACAGCAGATTCATAGACTTCTGGAGGGGGGGAAAGCAGAGTATTTTCTGCAGCATAGAGTAGAGTGGGATGTGAACAAGGAATATGAAAAAATGAAGGAAAGAGGGATACGGCTTGTGTCGATACCTATGGAGGAGTATCCCATGAGACTTCGTGAGATTCCGGATCCCCCCTTTGCGCTGTATGTGAAGGGAAGAATGCCGGAAGAAAATAGACTTTCCGTGGCGGTAATTGGTGCAAGAGAATGCTCGGAGTATGGAGAATATGTGGCCGGTGCGCTGGGAAAAATGTTGGGAGAACAGAGGATTTCGCTGATTAGCGGTATGGCAAGAGGAATTGACGGAATCAGTCAGACTGCTGCACTTAGGGCAGGGGGAACCTCTTTTGGAGTATTGGGATGTGGCGTTGATGTGTGTTATCCTAAAAGCAATCGTTTTCTTTACGATGAACTCTTGGAAAAGGGAGGAATTCTTTCTACATATCTGCCGGGGACAGCACCCAGAGCAGCTCTTTTTCCTCCCAGAAACCGGATTGTCAGCGGTCTGTGTGATGTGCTTGTAGTGATTGAAGCAAGACAGCGAAGCGGGACATCCATCACCGTGGAAATGGCGCTGGAGCAGGGGAAGGATGTGTATGCCGTACCGGGACGGTTGACGGACCGGCTCAGTGATGGTTGTAACCGTTTATTGAAGGATGGTGCACAGATTTTCTTATCTCCCAAGGAGTTTGCAGAGGAGCTTGCCATGCGATATGGTGCGAAACTGTCTTTTTCTGAAAGCGGTTCTGACATCCTTATCCCGAGTGGGGAAAATCTATCTGAGAAGGACCTTGCAGTGTACAGGGCTCTGGATTTTTATCCGATGCCTGTTGAAAAGATTGTAGAGAAGGTGCAGCGAAAAAAGAGTATGGCGGTAATGGAGTTTTCGGAAGTGATGATTATCCTGATGGGATTGTGTATTAAGGGATTTGCAGTACAAAATAGTAGTGGGTGGTTTTCGAAATCTGTATAGCATTGAAGTACAAAATATGGTATGATGAATTATTATAATGCCCTAAATGTCCTATGCTGGGAGGAGGAAAAGTAATGATTCGTGAAAACACTAAGATTGTACAGATAGGAAATGTTAAAATTGGCGGTAGTTACCCCATTGCCATCCAGTCCATGACCAATACCAAAACAGAAGATGTGGAGGCTACGGTAGCTCAGATTCATCGTCTGGAGAAGGCAGGCTGTGAAATTGTGCGCTGTACGGTGCCAACTTTGGAGGCGGCAAAGGCTATCGCAGAGATTAAGAAGCAGATTTCCATTCCTCTCGTTGCAGATATTCATTTTGACTATAAGATGGCTATTGCGGCTATGGAAAACGGTGCAGATAAGATTCGTATCAATCCGGGCAATATCGGAAGTGTGGATAAGGTGAAGGCAGTAGTGGATGTTGCCAAAGAGCGGAATATCCCTATCCGTGTGGGGGTAAACAGTGGCTCGTTAGAAAAGCATTTGGTAGAGAAATACGGTGGCGTGACGGCAGAGGGGATTGTGGAAAGTGCGCTGGATAAGGTACGCATCATTGAAGAATTGGGATATGATAATCTGGTAATCAGTATCAAGTCTTCAGATGTAATGATGTGTGTGAAGGCACATGAGCTTTTGGCTGATAAGACCCCTTATCCTCTTCATGTGGGAATTACGGAGTCAGGAACAGTACAGAGTGGTAATATTAAGTCGGCGCTTGGACTTGGTATAATTTTGAATCAGGGAATCGGTAATACGATTCGTGTGTCACTGACCGGAGATCCGGTAGAGGAGATTAAGTCTGCCAAGCTGATTCTTCGTACACTGGGACTTCGCAAGGGTGGTATCGAGGTTGTGTCCTGCCCAACCTGTGGCAGAACCCAGATTAATTTGATCGAGTTGGCAACTAAGGTGGAGAAGCTTGTAGAAGACTATCCGCTGGATATTAAGGTGGCTGTAATGGGCTGCGTGGTAAACGGTCCCGGGGAAGCAAAGGAAGCGGACCTTGGAATTGCCGGAGGTATCGGCGAAGGACTTCTTATCAAAAAGGGAGAAATTATCCGTAAGGTGCCGGAGGCTGAGCTTTTACAGACTTTAAAAGACGAGCTTGATAACTGGAATAAATAATTTAGGAAAGAAGGATTCTCATGGGAAAACCGTTTTTTGAAGTGTTCCCTACGCTAAAGCTGGATAGTGCCGCCCATGATATTATGGCGCAGGCGGAGGTAGAAAGAGTTTCTACCACAAAGAAAAAGGACTTTATCAGAATCTATTTGCTCAGCAGTAGACTGATTATGAAGGATATCATCTGGGATGTGGAAAAGCAGATTAAGAATCAGCTTTTTCCACAGGCCAGTCTTACCATTAAAATCTATGAAAAATTCGAGCTTTCCTCCCAGTATACACCGGAAAAGCTACTTGCTGTGTACAAGGACTGTATTCTGGAGGAAGTTCGTGCTTACAGTAATATCGCATATAATGCACTAAAAGGTGGAGTGTTCTCTTTTCCGGAGGCTGATAAGGTGATTCTGGAGATGGAGGATACTGTAATTGCCAGAAGTAAGGAAGCGGAGCTTTTGGACATTCTGCAGAAGATACTGGTGGAACGTTGTGGTTTCTCAGTGGGAATCTATGCTCAGTACAGAGAGGCACAGGTCGGGAAGTATGCAGAGGATGATGAACTACGGATAAGGCGTGAGGTTGCTGAAATCTACAAGCGTGTGCAGAGAGCTGTTGGCGAGGATGCTTTCACTGATGGAGCTCCTGCAGGAGATGTCAGGGAGCAGGGCGCAGAGGAGAAAAAGGCAGAAAAAGCACCTGCAAAGCAGACTGCTCCAGCCAAAGAATTCAAAAAAGAGTTCAAGAAGGACTTCAAAAAAGGCGAATTCCAAAAAGGTGGTGCTTTTGGCGGAAGTGCCAAGAGAAGCGACAATCCGGATGTTATCTATGGTCGTGATTTTGAAGATGAGGCCATGAAGATAGAGGAAATTGTTGGAGAGATTGGAGAAGTAACCATTCGAGGTAAGGTTCTCAGTGTGGAAGTAAGAGAACTTAGGAATGGTGAGAAATCCATTATTTCCTTCAATGTAACAGACTTTACGGATACCATTACGGTAAAGATGTTTGCACGTAATGAGCAGGTAAAGGAGATTACGGACGGAATTAAGAAGGGTGCCTTTGTAAAACTCAAGGGTATCAGTATGATTGATAAATTTGACAGAGAGCTCAGTATCCAGTCCGTGGCAGGAGTAAAGAAAATTTCGGACTTTACTACTACAAGAATGGACACAGCAGCGAGAAAGCGTGTGGAGCTACACTGTCATACAAAGATGAGTGATATGGATGGTGTATCCGAGGCAAAGGATATTGTAAAGCGTGCTTATAAGTGGGGGCACAAGGCAATCGCTATCACGGACCACGGCGCAGTACAGAGTTTTACCGATGCTAATCATGTATGGGATGATTTGTGGAAGGAAGAAAAGGGGAAGAGGAAAGATGCCGGTGACCCCAATCCTGATAAGCAGGATTTCTTTAAGATAATCTATGGTGTAGAGGGATATATCGTAGACGATTTGCAGGAAATTGTTGTGGGAGAAAACGGGCAGGATTTGGATGCGTCCTTTGTGGTTTTTGATATTGAGACCACCGGCTTTTCTCCGATAAATAACCGCATTATTGAAATCGGTGCCGTAAAGGTGGAGAATGGTAAGATTACAGACCATTTCTCAACCTTTGTCAATCCGGAAGTACCAATTCCTTTTGAAATTGAGAAGCTTACCGGCATTAATGATGAGATGGTTCTTGATGCACCGAAAATCGAGGAAGTATTGCCTGAGTTTATCGCTTTTTGTCAGGATTGTGTGTTGGTGGCACACAATGCGAATTTCGATATGAGTTTCATTATCGAGAATTGCAGAAGACTTTCGCTACCTACGGAATATACATACATTGATTCTGTACCCATTGCAAGAATCTTGCTACCCAGTCAGGCAAAGCATACGCTGGATGCAGTGGCAAAGACATTGGGAATTGCACTGAACAATCATCACCGTGCAGTGGATGATGCGGAGTGTACGGCACAGATTTTTGTAAAGTTTATTCCAATGCTTAGGGAGCAGAAGGTGAATACCTTAAAAGATGTTAATGAAATGGGCAAATCCAGCGAAGAGTTGATTCGTAAGATGTCAACATCTCATTGTATCTTGCTTGCCAAGAACGATTTGGGACGAATCAATCTGTATCGTTTGGTTTCACAGTCTCATTTAACATATTATAATAGGCGTCCCCGCATGCCTAAGAGTCTGATTAACAAGTATAGGGAAGGTTTGATTATCGGTAGTGCTTGTGAGGCAGGTGAGCTTTATAAGGCTCTGCTGGATGGTAAATCTGATGCTGAGATTGCCAGAATTGTCAGCTTTTATGATTATTTGGAGATTCAGCCATGGGGCAATAACAAGTTCATGATTGCGTCGGATAAGCATAGAAATATCAATTCCAAGGAAGACATTTTAGCGGTTAATAAGAAGATTGTGTCTTTGGGTGAGCAGTTTCACAAGCCGGTTGTGGCAACTTGTGACGTACATTTCTTAGATCCGGAGGATGAGGTATACCGCCGTATTATCATGGCGGGTAAGGGCTTTGCGGATGCAGATGATCAGGCACCTCTTTATCTTCATACCACGGACGAGATGCTGGAAGAATTTGCTTATCTTGGAAGTGATAAAGCCAAGGAAGTGGTTATTACCAATACCAATATGATTGCGGATATGATAGAGACCATTGCGCCGGTTCGTCCGGACAAGTGTGCTCCGGTCATTGAAGACAGTGATAAGACCCTAACAGATATTTGTTATAATAAGGCTCATGAAATCTATGGACCGGATTTACCGGAAATCGTAGAGAAGCGTCTGCAGAAGGAATTGAATTCTATTATCAGTAATGGTTTCGCCGTAATGTATATCATAGCGCAGAAACTGGTTTGGAAGTCTGTGGAGGACGGATATCTGGTAGGTTCCCGAGGTTCTGTAGGTTCCTCCTTTGTGGCAACCATGTCAGGTATTACGGAGGTAAATCCTTTAAGTCCGCACTATTTGTGCCCTAAGTGTCATTATGTGGACTTTTATTCGGATGAAGTACGTGCTTATGCAGGTATGGCGGGAATCGATATGCCGGATAAGAATTGTCCGCAGTGCGGTGAGAAGCTGATCAAGGAAGGATTTGATATTCCATTTGAGACCTTCCTTGGATTTAACGGTGATAAGGAGCCGGATATTGACCTTAACTTCTCCGGTGAATATCAGTCCAAGGCACATAAGTATACAGAGGTAATCTTCGGTGCAGGACAGACTTTCCGTGCGGGAACCATTGGTACGCTGGCGGATAAGACGGCATTCGGATATGTAAAGAATTATTATGAAGAGCGCGGTATTACCAAGCGTAAAAGCGAGATAGAGCGTATCAGTGTAGGGTGTACCGGTGTGCGTAGAAGTACCGGACAGCATCCGGGAGGTATTGTAGTTCTTCCTATTGGGCAGGACATTAATTCCTTCACCCCGGTGCAGCATCCGGCTAACGATATGACAACGGAGACCATTACCACTCACTTTGATTATCATTCCATTGACCATAACTTACTTAAGCTTGATATTCTGGGACACGATGATCCGACCATGATTCGTATGTTGCAGGATTTGACAGGACTGGACCCTACAACCATTCCATTGGATGATCCGGGAGTTATGTCATTATTTCAGAATACATCGGCACTCAAGATAACGCCGGAGCAGATTAGCGGCTGTAAGCTGGGGGCACTCGGTATACCGGAGTTTGGTACGGACTTTGCAATGCAGATGTTAATTGATACCCAGCCTCAGCACTTTTCGGATTTGGTACGAATTGCGGGACTTTCCCATGGTACGGACGTATGGCTGGGCAATGCACAGACCCTGATTCAGGAAGGAACGGCAACCATTTCCACCTGTATCTGTACCCGAGATGATATTATGACCTACCTGATTAATCAGGGGGTTGAGGCAGGACTTTCCTTTACCATCATGGAGAGTGTTCGTAAGGGGAAGGGATTAAAGCCGGAGTGGGAGGCTGCCATGAAGGAGAAGGATGTACCGGACTGGTATATCTGGTCCTGTAAGAAAATTAAGTACATGTTCCCGAAGGCTCATGCCGCAGCTTATGTTATGATGGCGTGGCGTATTGCGTACTGTAAGGTATATTATCCTCAGGCGTATTATGCTGCATATTTTAGTATCCGTGCCAAGGCATTCTCTTATGAACTGATGTGTCAGGGACAGAGACATTTGGAAAATATTATGGAGGATTATCGTAAGCGCATGGATAGTCTTTCCAATAAAGAGGAAAACTCTTATTCAGATATGCGTATTGTGCAGGAGATGTATGCAAGAGGGTATGAATTCATGCCTATTGATATATTTACTGCAGGCTCCAGACTGTTTCAGATTATTGACGGTAAGATTATGCCGTCCTTAAGTAGTATTGATGGTCTGGGTGAAAAGGCTGCGGATGCCATAGTGGAAGCTGCCAAGGATGGGCCCTTCTTATCCAAGGACGATTTCCGTCAGCGGACCAAGGTGTCGCAGACCGTTATTGAATTAATGGACCGATTAGGACTTCTGGGCAACCTGCCGGAGTCAAATCAGATTAGTTTGTTTGACATGTTCTAGCGTTCAGAGCAAAAGGAAAGCTGCGTAGCAGCGGTTTTGCGAATGGCTCTGAATGAAGAAACGAAAGGCTGTTAGAAAGGTGGAAAATGCATGGATTGCAAGGAATATGAAAAGAAAATCCCTTTGTTTATCGATGATGAGATGAACTTTACGGAATTAAAGGAATTTGCAAAGCATACTTCCGCCTGTGAAAGCTGTAAGGAAGAGCTTACTATCCAGTTTCTGATTGATAAGGGGTTAGAGCGTTTGGAAGAAGGTAGTGCCTTTGACCTTAATAAAGAGATGCAGCTTCGGATGGAAGCTGCAAAAGGGAAAATCCAGTTTCATGAAAGATTTCTGAAAATCGGGTTTTTCTGGGAACTTCTGGCAGTGGCAGGAGTTGCCGCAATAATTATTTGGATTTTATATTAATGCGGAAAAGAGATGTGTAAATGAGTAAAAAACTGGTTTTAATTGATGGACATAGTATTTTGAACAGAGCCTTTTTTGGTGTGCCGGACCTTACCAATGCAAAGGGGCTTCATACCAATGCGATTTATGGCTTCTTAAATATTCTGTTTAAGCTTTTGGATGAGGAAAATCCTGACTATTTGGCGGTTGCCTTTGATGTGAAGGCTCCTACCTTCCGTCATGAGCTTTTTGCAGAGTATAAAGGGACTCGTAAGCCTATGGCGGATGAGCTTCGCCAACAGGTGCCTGTGATGAAGGAAGTACTGGCGGCAATGGGGGTAGTAACCATTGAGCATGCTGGTTGGGAAGCTGATGATATTATGGGAACTTTAGCGAAGAAGGCAGAGGCGGACGGCATAGAGGTTTCTTTAGTGTCCGGAGACCGGGATTTACTTCAGATTGCATCCAAGCATATTAAGATTCGTATTCCCAAGACTAAGATGGGACGTACAGAGATTGAAGATTATTATGAGGGAGATGTACTTGCGAAATATCAGGTGACACCTACTCAGTTTATTGAATTAAAGGCTCTTATGGGAGACACTGCGGATAATATTCCCGGTGTTCCTAAAGTGGGTGAAAAGACTGCAACATCCTTAATGGTAGAGTATGGTTCTATTGAGAACATCTATGCCAATATTGAGAATATCACCAAGAAGAGCATTAAGGAATCCCTGATAGAGAATAAGCATCTGGCGGAGCTGAGCAAGACTCTTGCTACTATTAAGACAGATTGCGATATTACGCTGGATTATGAAAGAGCCAAAGCGGAAGGATATTTTACCCAGGAGGCATATCAGCTCTTTAAAATGCTGGAGTTTAAGAATATGCTCAGTCGTTTTGAAGGAAATATGACCAAGGAGCAAGCTGTGAATATCAGCGAAGGTTTTCATGTGGTAGAAAAAAAGAGTGATTTTGCATCTCTGTGCAAGAAGGTGAAGAAGGGGGCCAAGATTGGTCTGGAGTTGATTACAGAAGAAGGACAACTTCTAGGGGCGTCCCTTGCATTATCGGACAAGGAAATCTACTTCTTTTATCAAGAGCAGGGAGCAGTAAAGAAGGAGAATGAACAGCTTTCCCTTTTTGATACTGTTACAGAGCCGGTAGCAGACCGGAAGTTGGAAGAAGCTGTATGGGAACTTTCTGAGAAATCTCTTGTTTACACATTGAATATAAAGAATAAATATGATTATTTATCTTATGAGAATTTAGAGAATTATTTTGACATCGTACTGGGAGCTTATCTTAGCAATCCTCTAAAGAATGATTATGATGCAGAGGCTATTGCAAACGAGTATCTGGGACTAGTCATTCCAGGTTACAAGGAGCTTTTCGGTAAGATGAGCATATCTCAGGCGGCAAGTGGGAAGATGAATGAGCTTGCAGAGTTTTATATGTATCAGGCGTACACGGCGTATGCAGCAGGGGATAAGATTAGGGAGAGTTTAAAGCAGCAGGGAATGGAGCATCTCATGAGGGATATGGAGATGCCTCTGACATATGTGCTTTATGATATGGAAAAGGAAGGCGTGCTGGTTAAGAGAGAAGAGCTGAAGAATTATGGAGAGGCACTAGTGGCACGCATCTCCGAATTAGAAAAGAATATCCACGAAAATGCGGGGGTAGAGTTTAACATCAATTCTCCCAAGCAGCTTGGCGAAGTACTTTTTGATAAAATGGGAATTCCCGGGGGAAAGAAGACCAAGACAGGTTATTCCACCGCTGCGGATGTGCTGGAAAAGCTGGCGCCGGAGTATCCCATTGTCAATGATATTTTAGAGTATCGTACGTTAACTAAGCTGAAATCTACTTATGCGGAAGGTCTTTCCGGATGCATTAGGGAGGATGGCAGGATTCATACCACCTTTAACCAGACCATTACCGCTACGGGAAGAATCAGCTCCACAGAGCCGAACTTACAGAATATCCCTATGCGTATGGAGCTTGGTAAGCAGATTCGGAAGGTATTTGTGCCGAAGGAAGGGTGCCTTTTGATGGATGCGGATTATTCCCAGATTGAGCTTCGTGTACTGGCACATTTATCCGGGGATGAGGAGCTTATCAGTGCTTATCAGAGTGAGCAGGATATCCATAGGATTACGGCATCCAAGGTGTTTAAGATCCCTTTTGAAGAGGTTACCGAGCTGCAACGTAGAAATGCCAAGGCTGTTAATTTCGGTATTGTGTACGGCATCAGTTCCTTTGGACTAAGTCAGGATTTGAGTATCAGCCGTAAGGAAGCGGCAGGATATATTGAACAGTACTTTGCCACTTATCCGAGATTAAAGCAGTATCTGGATGACTTGGTGGAGAATGCTAAGAAGGATGGTTACACTGCCACTTTATTTGGCAGAAGAAGACCAATACCGGAGCTTGCATCTTCTAACTTTATGCAGCGTTCTTTCGGAGAACGTGTGGCAATGAATGCCCCTATTCAGGGAACTGCGGCAGATATTATTAAGATTGCAATGATTAAAGTATGGAAGGCTTTGAAAGAAGCAGGAATGAAGTCAAAGCTGATTCTGCAGGTACACGATGAACTTCTGTTGGAAGTATGGGAAGAAGAAGTAGAGCAGGCGAAAGCAATTCTTGCGGACAACATGCGGCAGGCAGCAGAGCTTGCGGTTGAACTTGCCGTAGATTTGCATGTGGGAAAAGATTGGTATGACGCACACTAGAGGTTAATAAGATGAAATTGATTGGAATTACAGGAGGCGTGGGAAGCGGTAAGTCCCAGGTGCTTTCCTATATCAGAGACCATTATATCTGCAGGATATATCTGGCAGATGAGGTGGCTCATATTGTGCAGAATAAGGGACAAATCTGCTATGAAGAAATTGTACAGCTTTTAGGAACAGATATTTTGGGAGCTGACGGTGAGATTGACCGAAAGAAAATGGCTGCCAGAATCTTTGCAGATGAAAAGCTGTTAGACCGGGTAAATGAGATAGTGCATCCCAGAGTGGAGGAATTTATTCGGGATAGAATTGCAGAAGCAAGAGAAGCGGGAGATGTGGAACTGTTTTTTATTGAAGCTGCCTTATTAATTGAAGCAGGTTATGGTCACATTGTGGATGAAATGTGGTATATTTATACGAGAGAGGATATCCGACGGGAGAGACTTAAGGAAAGCCGAGGATATTCGGAAGAAAAGATTACTCAGATTATGGAAAATCAGCTCTCGGAAGAGGAATTTCGAAGAAGCTGTGATTTTATAATAGATAACAGTGGGACGCTGGAGGAGACACATCTGGCAATAAAACAGAAGCTGGAGGAATATACATGGCTGTGTTAGGAGAAAAGCAGGAATTAGTATTTGGACTGGATATCGGTACCCGTAGTATTGTGGGTACGGTAGGATATAAGGACGGGAATCGTTTTAAAATCCTTGCCCAGCGTATCAAGGAGCATGAGACCAGAGCAATGATTGATGGACAGATTCATGATATTGTAAAGGTCGGAGAGAGTATCCGTGCGGTGAAGGAGCTTTTGGAAAGAGACTTAGATACCAAATTAACCGGCGTGTGTATTGCCGCAGCAGGTCGCGTGCTTCGTACGGTGACAACATCTGTGGAGTACACCTACGGGATGGATAAGGAACTTACAACAGAGGATATCTATGCTTTGGATACCATGGGTGTAGAGAAGGCTTATGAAGAGTTTTCCAAGACCAATGATACAGAGATGCAGTTTTATTGTGTAGGCTATACCGCTATGCGGTATTATTTAAATGGCTATGTCATCGGTAATTTGGAAGGTCATAAAGCAAAGAGTGTGGGAGTGGATTTGATTGCTACTTTTCTGCCGGATGATGTAGTGGATGGCCTCTATAAAGCGGTGGAGATTGCAGGACTTCATGTAGTTAATCTGACATTGGAGCCTATTGCTGCCATTACGGTAGCAATTCCGGAGAAATTCCGTATGCTGAACCTGGCTCTTGTGGATGTGGGAGCGGGAACCAGTGATATCTCCATCACCAAGGAAGGAACCATTACCGCATATGGTATGCTTCCTATTGCCGGGGACAGCCTGACAGAGCTGCTTGTACAGCATTGCCTTGTTGATTTTGAGACAGCGGAGATGATTAAGCGCCAGGCAGGGGAGAAGGAGACCATAGAATACTGTGATATTATTGGTCTTCCCCAGACAATTACTTCCGCAGAGGTGATGGAGCTATTAAATCCGGCCATTGAGAACATGACTAAACAGGTGGCAGAGATTATTCGTGAACTGAACGGCGACAAGCCGGTAAGTGCGGTATTTGTTGTAGGCGGAGGCGGAATGATTCCGGGATATACCCAGATGCTGGCGCAGGAGCTGGGACTTGTGAAGGAGCGTGTGGCAATCCGTGGTCAGGAGGTAATGCAGACCATCGACTTTGAAGTGCCGGAAGCACGCAAGGATTCTCTGATGGTAACACCAATCGGAATCTGTCTGAGCTATTATGAGATGAGTAATAACTTTATCTTTGTGACCTTCAATGAGCAGAGAGTGAAGTTATATGATAATGGAAAGCTGTCGGTAGTGGATGCAGCCATTGCAGCCGGATTTTCTAATGAGTGCCTATTCCCGAAGCGTGGAAAAGGTATTGTATATAATGTAAACGGTAAGAGCCGTATGGCAAGAGGTCTTCAGGGCGAAGCGGCAGTGATTACCGTGGATGGTAATGAAGCGGATATTCATACCAAGGTAATCAATGGTTCTAAGGTAGTGGTAACTCCTTCCACAGAGGGAGAACCCGTACATGTAGAGCTTGGAAGCCTGCCGGAATTAAAAGAGCAGATAACCATTAAGGTTTCCGGTAAAGAGGTGAAATTACCAAAGACTGCACTGGTGGGAGGACAGATTCAGGTTCCTTCCTATGTGATACAGGATGGCGATGATATCGAAATTGCTAATTGGTATACAGCAGAACAGGCTGCGGCACTTCTGGATATGGTATTGACAGATGATACACAAATTTTGGTAAATGGAGTACCGGCACTGAAGGATACCAAGGTGTTTGATACCTTTACACTTGATTTTGAAAAGAGGGAAAAGCCACAGACCATTGATGAACTTTTGGAAGAAGATGTGGCAAAGGAAATGGCGAAGGAGCCACAGCCTGCACCGGTGCAGAAGGAAGATGCTCTTGCACAAGTAGAATCACAGCCTGTGCCGAGCGCTTTTGTATCAAAGACTCCGGGTAGTATTGTTGTGATGGTAAATGGTAGACCCATTACCATGAGTGGTAAGACTTCTTACGTATATGTGGATGTATTTGATTATATTGATTTTAATTTAAAGGAGTCCAAGGGAAGAAGTATTGTCTGTGAAATCAACAATCGTCCGGCAGACTATATGGAATACTTGAAAGATGGTGATGTAATAAACATCTACTGGAGGGAGAATTAAAGGAATTATGCGTTTATGTAGTATTGCAAGCGGAAGTAGTGGAAACTGCATTTATGTGGGTTCGGAGGCTACACACTTGCTGGTAGATGTTGGTATCAGTGGTAAGAGGGCTGAGGCAGGCTTAAATGAGCTGGACATTACCGGGAGAGATTTGGATGGTATATTGGTAACACATGAACATGTGGATCATATAGCAGGTCTGGGGGTAATGGCAAGGAAATATCATATTCCCATTTATGCCACTCAGGGAACCATTTATGCGATCAAGAATTGTTCCTCTGTGGGGAAAATCGAAGAAGAGCTCTTTGTGCCGGTGAGACCGGACAATAAGCTTTGCATCAAGGATTTAGTAATCAATCCCATGAAAATATCCCATGATGCGGCAGAGCCGGTAGGGTATCGTGTAAGCTATGGCAACAGAAGGGTGGCAGTATGTACCGATCTTGGTTATTTCAATGACTATACGGTAGAATGCCTGCGGGGAATGGATGCAGTGTTGATTGAAGCCAATCATGATGTAAATATGCTTCAGGTGGGACCGTATCCCTATCATTTAAAGCAGCGTATTTTAGGAGACAGAGGACATCTTTCCAATGAGAATTCCGGAAGACTTCTCAGTAGGATTCTGCACGATAATATGAAATCGATTGTGCTTGGGCATCTCAGTAAGGACAACAATCTGCCGGAGCTTGCTTATGAAGCGGTTCGTATGGAGATTACAATGGGAGACAATCCCTACAATGCATCGGATTTTGATATTTCTGTGGCAAGAAGGAGTGAGGTTTCCCCCATAATACAGATTGCCTAAGGTAGAATGACTTGATTTTTTAGAGAATAAGTTTATAATGATGTTTGATTTACGGTTTTAATAAAGGAGAAAATGATTATGAAGAAGACAATTATTACTGTTGTAGGCAAAGATACCGTAGGAATTATTGCTAAGGTGTGTACATATCTGGCAGAGAGTCAGGTGAATATCCTGGACATATCCCAGACTATTGTATCCGGATTTTTCAACATGATGATGATTGTAGATACAACCGGAATGAACAAGCAACATGGAGACCTTGCAGATGAGCTGGAGAAGCTGGGTGAGGAAATCGGTGTTTCCATTAAGTGCCAGAAGGAAGAAATTTTTGATAAAATGCACAGAATATAAGGAGAAGGCAAAGTGATTAATTTATTTGAAGTTGCAGAAACCAATAAAATGATCGAGGAAGAGAATCTGGACGTAAGAACAATTACTCTGGGAATCAGCCTTCTTGATTGTATTGATTCAAATTTAGAAGAGTTAAATAAAAAAATCTATAATAAGATTTATGAAGCAGCCAAGGATTTGGTGAAGACCGGTGAGGAGATTTCCAGAGAATTCGGTATTCCTATTGTAAATAAGAGAATTTCTGTTACCCCCATCGCACTGGTAGGTGGTGCGGCATGTAAGACGGTGGAGGATTTTGCTTCTATTGCAAAGACCTTGGATAAGGTTGCCCATGAAGTGGGGGTTAATTTTATCGGTGGTTATTCCGCATTGGTAAGTAAGGGAATGACTCCTGCGGATGAGCTTTTAATCCGTTCCATTCCGCTGGCTCTTTCTACAACAGAAAGAGTATGTAGCTCAGTAAATGTGGGCTCTACCAAGACCGGTATCAATATGGATGCGGTAAAATTAATGGGTGAGATGATCATTCAGGCGGCAGAGTATACCAAGGAGGATGATTCTTTAGGATGTGCCAAATTGGTAGTATTTTGTAATGCGCCGGATGATAATCCGTTTATGGCAGGTGCGTTCCACGGTGTGACCGAAGCGGATAAGATTATCAACGTAGGTGTCAGTGGTCCGGGTGTAGTAAAGACTGCCCTTGAGAAGGTACGTGGCAAAAACTTTGAGATCCTTTGTGAGACCATTAAGAAGACTGCGTTTAAGGTTACTCGTGTAGGTCAGTTGGTTGCACAGGAGGCGTCTAAGAGACTTGGTGTACCTTTTGGTATTGTAGATTTATCCTTGGCACCAACCCCTGCTATCGGCGATAGTGTGGCGGATATTTTATGTGAAATCGGTTTAGAGTATGCGGGTGCTCCGGGGACTACTGCAGCACTGGCTCTGTTAAATGATCAGGTGAAGAAGGGCGGCGTTATGGCTTCTTCTTATGTAGGTGGACTTAGTGGAGCGTTTATTCCTGTCAGTGAGGATCAAGGTATGATTGATGCGGTTGTTGCAGGTGCGCTTACTTTAGAAAAGCTTGAGGCAATGACCTGTGTATGTTCGGTAGGTCTGGATATGATTGCCATTCCGGGAGATACCAAGGCAACGACCATTTCCGGTATTATTGCAGATGAGATGGCAATTGGTATGATTAATCAGAAGACTACGGCAGTTCGTATTATCCCGGTAATTGGTAAGGGTGTTGGAGAGACGGTAGAGTTCGGTGGACTTCTTGGATATGCACCGATTATGCCGGTAAATCAGTTCTCCTGCGACGCCTTTGTAAACCGTGGCGGAAGAATCCCGGCACCGATACATAGCTTTAAAAACTAAGGAACACAGCAAAGCCGGGCAAAGACATGAAAAGACAAGCTTTGGATGCTTGCATACATAAGCTTGTTTTTTCTTGGATTTATTTGGTGTGCCAAATAGCTGAAAAATGCATCGTATTTTTCAGCCCGGCTGTGCGTGTAAGTGATGCACAGCGTTTTGGAAATGCGAAGCATTACAAAGAGAGGCTTTGCGCATGATGAAAGGATATAACAAATGGTAAAACACGTAATCTTATGGCAATTAAAGGATGAATTATCAGACGTTGAAAAGCAGTCCGTTAAGATTGGCATCAAAGAAGGCTTAGAAGGTCTTAAGGGACAAATTGAAGGTTTGGTAGAAATTCAGGTAAATATGAATGGACTTGCAAGCTCAAATGCAGATGTGATGCTGGATTCCACTTTTGTAGATGAGGCGGCGTTAAAGGCTTATGCAGTGCATCCGGCACATGTGGCGGTGGCTGACGGTAAGGTAAGACCTTATACCAAGACCAGAATGTGTCTGGATTATGAGGTGTAAGAGATGCTTGGGATGTCAGTGATTGGTGGAGCAGATGGCCCGACAGCCGTGTTTGTGGCTGGTAATTTTGGAGGTTTATGGCCTTTAATTATTCCTTGTATACTTCTGGTGTTTATGCAGTATAAGCTCTGCAAGAATAAAAACAAATTGGTTAGATTCAGTATGTTGATTCTTGCAGGCGTGATGGCGATTTTGGTGTTATTGAATGTTATCTCAGGCTTTCGCTTCTTGAGCTTTTTAATTGGTGGCTTTGTGGCACTTATTATGCTGATTATGGCAGTATGTCTTGCGATAAGTAGTGCCTTCGGCTGGTTGATTTTTACCATTGTGAAGAAGAGAGAAAAGTAATGAAAAAGTATTGTGCATACATATTATATGGGCTATCTTACATTGGAGGAATCGCTGAGTATTCAGCTTACCGTGGCGCAGATAATTCAGGCGCAATTTGATTCGTGGACGGCATTAAATGATTCCTATTATTATGGATATTCCTTTTATGCATACGGTTCTGCATATGTGGAACTTAGAAAATGGCATTATGATATGTTAATGGAAGATGAAGAATCCCTTTATAATACTTTGGATTATGATATGCCGCTTGAGAAATTCTGGTAAATATAGAAAGATTGAAAGACATGCAAAAAAGCATGTCTTTTTTTGGGCATTTTTGTAGCTTTTTAGAAGCTTGAATTGTATTCTAAGTGAAGGGTGGTGATACAAATGAGTAGGAAATCATTGTGCGCAGATGATTTAGAGATAATTGAAAAATACTCTAATATGGTGTACCGCATGGCTTATTCTATGGTGAAATCCAGAGAAGATGCGGAGGATATCCATCAAGAGGTTTTTATAAGATATTTAAAGAAAAAGCCTGTGTTTGAGAATGTAGAGCATGAAAAAGCCTGGTTTTTGCGAGTGACAATAAATTTATGTAAAAACTTTTGGAATTCAGCGTGGATACAGAGAGTTATCGGTTTGGAAGAGCATGATATATCAGCAGAGCAGGAAGATGTCCATAATGAACTGATTGATACGGTGAAGAAATTGCCCCGGAAATATCGGGCGGTGATTCATTTGTTTTATTATGAAGAATTGTCTGTGGAAGAAATCGGGAAAGTTCTTGGGGAGAAGACGTCTACCGTGCGAACTCAGCTTACCAGAGCACGTAGCAAATTGAAAGAATTGTTAGAGGAGGATTAAGATGTTTGATGAGAAGAAATTTCAGGATAACTATAAAGATGCATATAATAAGCTTACTCCCGGGGAAGAATGTGTGTGGCAGATAAAAAATATCTGCATGGAGAAGAGAGGTACAAAGCGGTGGCACAGTTTAAAGCCTGCGTTTGCAGTTCTTTGTGTACTATGTATGGTAACCGTATTGTCGACTCCGGTTTTGGCAGGTGTAGGTGATTTGGCATATGAGAAAATCGCGGAAATCGCACCGGAGCTGGCAGATTGCATTTTCCCGGTGAAAATGGCAGATACCAAGATGGGGATTACCATGCAGGTAGAGGCTATGCAGGTAGAGGGGAACACCGGAGAACTGGTGGTATCCTTTGCGGATGAAGAAGGAAGTAGCAAGGATTTGGTATCAGGAAAGGTGGATATGTACGACAGCTATAAACTAAAGAGCTACGGAAGTGATAGCAATGTGGGGGGCTGTAGTTTTATTGAGTATGATGAGAAAACCGGAAAGGCATATTTTAAAATCAATGTTTACTCAGAGAATGAATTTGACGAGACAAAGCTGAGATTTTCTGTGAGACAGCTTTTGGTGGAAGATAGGGAATATGAGATGTGGCTGGATACAGATATGCTGGTAATGAATCCACCGATGAAAGAGAGCTCCCTTAATGGGAAAGGCGGTGGGGCATCGGCGCTGGAGACTATGACCGAGTATTTTTACAAGACGGAGGAAAGCTTTCCCTTATATTCTTCGAAGGTAATGGATTTGGTAGAGCTTGATGAAAGTATGAAGGATACCATTCAGGTAACCGGCATCGGATACGCAGACGGGATTTTGAGAGTGCAGATATGCAGAGGAACTTTTAAGAATGCGGATCGACATGCAGAAGTGTATATTGTAGATGAAGAAGAAAACTACAGAGGGTATGATGTTTCCATAAGCTGGCAGGAAAATCTTGATGGTGAGAAGCTCTCGTTTGATGAACAGTGGTTTGTGGTATCTGAGGAGGAACTGGAGAATTTACAGTTGTATGCAAGGCTTTATGAGACCGATGGCAGCATCGAGGGGAACTGGCGAGTGACAGTGAGTCTGGAAAATGGAATAAGCGCAATGGTGTTACCTGTAGATTGAGTGGGATTAAGGACTCTCTTGGCCGATTAGGGCTAGGAGGGTCTTTTGTTTTGTGCTAAAATGAAATAGATTATTATATATGGGGAGAGTAGATGTAAATGGAAAAAACAAATGTAATGCGTGTATTAGACCAAAAGAAGGTATCGTATAAAAGTTATACATATAGTGATGTTATTAGCGGAATTGAGGTTGCAGAGGCACTGGGGGAGAATCCGGAGCAAGTTTTTAAGACACTGGTAACCATCGGCGCCAGCAAGAAGAATTATGTGTTTATGGTTCCTGTGTGTAAGGAACTGGACCTTAAGAAAGCAGCTAAGGTAGTGGGAGAGAAGAGTATACAAATGATTAAGGCCAAGGAGCTGTTGCCACTTACCGGGTATGTTCACGGAGGTTGCTCTCCTATAGGAATGAAGAAGCTGTTTACAACCACAGTGGATGAGAGTGCCGGTAATTTTGAGACTATTATCTTTTCCGCAGGGAAGATTGGTTATCAGGTAGAGGTGGCACTTGCGGACTTGCAGAAGGTGATTCTGTTGAAGACTGCAGATATTTGTGAGGAATAAGGGAAAGTATTATGCATGCAAATTCTATGTGTATTTCATGTTTGTTATCCAAGCAGGAAAAGCTGATAAGAGATTTTATGGACGATGATAAGAAGAGTCTCTATATACATCGTGTATTAGAGGTATTGTATAAGTATGGTCAAGTAGAATCCGCTCCCTGGTTAGCGGAGAAGATAAATGAGATTTGCCATGAATTCTGGGGCGAGCTGGAGGATTACACATCAGTCAAAGAGAAATACAATCGGCTACTTTTAGAAAAGGAAGCACGTATTGAGGAACAAATACGAAAATCTGATGATTGTATCAGAGAATGTGTCAAGTATGTGTGTGCCGCCAATTATATTGATTTTTCAGCAGTAGAGAATGTAAATGAAGAAACTTTCGAGAAACTTTTGGACAAGGTGGGGAGTACGATGGTTTCTGAGGAAGAATATCAATACTTTAAGAATGATTTACAGAATGCAAAACAGTTGGTTTATTTGACTGATAATTGTGGAGAAATCGTTCTGGACAAGCTATTTATCAGATTTTTAAAGACGTATTATCCGGGGCTTAAAATAACTGCCATTGTCCGTGGGAAAGATGTCATCAATGATGTTACTATGAAAGATGCAGAGGAAGTAGGTCTGACAGATTTTGTATGCTGTATTGGAAATGGAAATGGTGCACCGGGCAGTGTTATCAAATGCTTTAGTGAAGAAGCGAGACAGGTTCTTTTGGATGCGGATGTGTTGATTTCCAAAGGACAGGGAAATTTCGAGAGTTTGTATGGAGAAGGATATAATCCCTACTATCTGTTTCTGTGTAAGTGTGAACTGTTTGTGCGAAGATTTGGGCTAAAGCAGTACGAGCCGGTGTTTGTGAAGGAAGAGAGACTACAGTGGAAGCATTTGTAGACCGGGATTGTTGTTAAGGAGAATTGATATGTACGAATTAGTACAGGTTTCAGAGTGTTGTTATTATATCCAGAGTCCGGCGAAAATCGGGCTGGTAAAGTTAAATGAAACGGATGTATGTCTGATTGACAGTGGTAATGATAAGGATGCCGGGAAGAAGGTGCTTCGGATACTTGAGGCAAACGGATGGAAGCTAAAGGCAATTTACAATACCCATTCTAATGCAGACCATATCGGAGGGAATAAATATTTGCAGACACAGACAGGATGTAAGATATATGCGCCGGAGATAGAGTGTGATTTTACCAGACATCCGGTGCTTGAGTCTTCTTATCTCTATGGTGGGTATCCGCCAAAGGATTTGCGACATAAGTTTTTGTTGGCACAGGAAAGTGATGCAGAGTATTTGAAAAGTGATATGTTACCGGAGGGTTGGGAGATAATTCCGTTGCTGGGGCATTTCTTTGATATGGTTGGTTTTCGCACAAAGGATGATGTGGTGTATCTGGCGGACTGCTTATCTAGCAAGGAGACATTGGACAAGTATCGGATTGGCGTTGTCTATGATGTGGGAGAGTACATAAAGACACTGGAAATGGTGAAAACATTGAAGGCAAAGCTGTTCATTCCGTCCCATGCAGCACCCGTGGAGGATATTACAGAGCTGGCTCAGTACAATATTGATACAGTATTGGAGGTAGCAGACAAAATCTTGGAGCTATGTAAGGAGCCGATATGTTTTGAAGTGCTTCTACAGAAGCTTTTTATGGAGTATAATCTGCAAATGACCTTTGAGCAGTATGTACTGGTAGGGAGTACGGTGCGTTCCTATCTGGCATGGCTAAAGGATACTGGAAGAGTCAATGCAAGATTTGAAGATAATATGTTGCTTTGGGAGGCAGTGTAAGAGGAAATGCTACATGGTGGAAAATTAAGGAATATGACGGCAATTTATCTGATACATCATGACAAAATGCTATTACTATACCGGCAGGGCTCTAAGGTGGTAAAGGATGTGTGGATAGGAGCTGCTGGTGGGCATTTTGAAGAACATGAGTTGAACAATCCCAGGGCATGTGTGCTAAGAGAGCTGGAAGAAGAGCTGAGAATTACAGAGGGGATGCTTCGCGATGTAAAGCTCAGGTATGTTGTACTTCGTGGTGCAAAAGATGAGATTCGTCAGAATTATTACTTCTTTGCAGAATTAAAGGAGGAAATTTCCGGAGAGCTTACTTCCAATGAAGGCGAACTAAAGTGGTTCCCCATGGAGGAATTACCGAATGTGAAAATGCCTTTTTCTGCACAGTATATGATAGAGCATTATCTTAGTATCGGAAGGTATGATGATAAGGTGTATGGTGGTATTGCAGACGGCGAAAGGGTAGTGTTTACGGAAGTGGTGGAGTTTTAAGAAAATGAAACATTTAATTCATTTAACAGATTTTAAGGCAGAAGATATATATGAAATTTTCCATATCGCAGACAAATTGCAACAAGGTCAATATGAGAATTTTCTAAAAGGAAAAACGGTGGTACTGTTTTTTCCAAGCTCAAGTATCCGCACCAGAGTCACCTTTGAAAAGGGAATATATCTTCTGGGAGGGCAATCCATATTATTCCCTACGGAAACTCTTGATAAAAAGGAAGCTTTACAAGATGTTTGCGGATATCTGAATAATTGGGCGGATCAAATTATTGTCAGACATAAGGATATTGGGGTTTTGGAAGAACTGGGGAAGTATTCTGCTGCGCCGGTGATTAATGCCATGACAGATGTAAATCATCCTTGTGAGATGATATCTGATATGTATGCTCTTTCTAAGATTAGGAAGGATTTTACAAAAGATAAGTTTTTGTTTTCTGGTAAAAAAGGAAACATAGGTCTTGCATGGAAGGAAGCATCCCGGGTCTGTGGATTTGAACTGGAGCAGTGTTGTGGGGAAGGCTATGAGATAGAAGGTTTAAATGTTCATCATAATATTTATGAAGCAGTGAAAGGGAAGGATATTGTCTGTACCGATTCATTGCCGGAAAATGCGTTAAAAGATTTTCGTAATTGTCAGGTGACGTTAGAAGCCATGAAACTGGCTAATGCAGGAGCAATTTTAAATCCTTGTCCGCCATTTTATCGTGGAGAAGAGGTTGCTACAGAGGTAGTTGATTCTGAGTATTTTGTAGGTTATGAATTTAAGAAATGTCTGTTGGAAGTACAGCAGGCGGTTATGATTTATTGCATGAATAGATAGGTTTAGGTAATGAGATGGTTAAAAAGTCTGATTGAGAAAACGTAGAGATACCAACAGAGTATGATGAGTTCACTTTGAAAAGGGTACACTATAGGTGTTACAAATGCATACTTGAAGTATTATGGCATTTTCATGCTTGTAAAAGAGAAAGAGTAACTATATGGGAAAATTATGTTTGAAGATACTTTTTGGGGATTGTTTTTGTTGAGATTAAGAAGAAAAGTACCTATGTGGAAATTTTACTATTGGGGATACTCGATTTGTGTTTATTGGGTATCTCAAAGTAAAAATTTAGCTCATGGAGACAAAAATGGAAAAAACTAAGTATTTTATTGTATTTAAGGTATCCCGGAAGTAAAAAAATATGTAATGATACTTTGGCGATAAAGAAATCCCCTTGAACAGTTTGATAAGTGTTCAAGGGGACCTTCTTATATAATCACAAGCTGAGTTGTGAATTCGTTCTTAATTGGTTGGCCAATCTTATCGGCAACCACACCATAGTAAATGCTGTTGATTTCAATATCTGTAATCAGCATATTGTAAGCATCTTCTGAAAGAATTGAGGATGCATCAGCCAGTTTAGTTATCATCGGAATAGAGGTTGTTCGATGAATTTGGGTGAGCAAATCTTTAGAATCTTTCTTAAAGCCTAAAATACGTGCATAAGGAATCAAACCAAGGACATCTTTATAGAAGGACATGTCCTGTTTTTTCATATTTAAAAGAATATGAAGAAGAGAACGACATACTCTAGTGTAGGTAATCTCCTTAGTCTTCAGTAAGTCGCTGAATTCCGTAAAGGTGGTAAACTCAGGTAGTTTGTTCTTGATACGGTCAGAGAGGTCCGGAGATACATCCATGTATTCTTCATAGCCTTTGTTACGTTCAGACAAGAGCTTGTAGCGAAGCTGTGAAGATAAATCATCCTTCCACATAGGAGGAACCTGTGAGAGCTTGTCCTTAAAAATCGCATATGCAGCCGGAGGAATCTGTGATTCCATGGTGTCGATAGGGCGGCCGTCTCCTAAAGCTACACGAATTGCCGTAGCAGAAGCGTGTATGGTATTTGTAGTAAAACGATGCTCATGGTAGCTGCTACCTTTACGTGCAGTAGTTACAGGGATGATATCACTGCCGATTTGAAGCAGAGATTTAATATACTCAATACCCAGAATGTTGTTAGGAGAGGACATAACATCCAGAGACTGTGTCAGCTCCGGATATAAATGGAGCAACGCCTGGCTACGGGCGATGGGATAAGATTTTCCGAGTTTTAAATTATGACGCAACATGGCCTGGTATTCCGGTGGTTCATTAGCCAGAATGTCAGCGATTTTTGTTAAGATTTCGATATCGCCACATTCACTTCCAAAGCATAGGTGTGTAACACATCCCAGCTTGTGGAGTAGATTCACGGCGCCTTTGGCGAAGTATTCTGCACTTCCTGTAGAATAATAAGAAGGAAGTTCGATAACTAAATCGGCACCACAATTAAGTACCATTTCAGTACGTGCGAATTTATCCATGATGGCCGGCGAACCTCTTTGAACGAAGTTACCGCTCATAACAATAACACAGTAATCGGCGCCTGTCAGACGTTTTGCTTCCTCGATATGATAGTTATGACCATTGTGAAAAGGGTTATATTCCGCAATGATTCCACAGATTTTCATATTTTTCTGTCCTTTCTGGAATTGGTAAAAATCAAGTTAACGAAATTTCGTTAAAAAGTATTGAAAGACAATGTGAAAAAAATAACACGATGTGAAAGCGTTTACATTGTGATAAAATTAACGTTTTCGGAAAGCCCCAAAATAAAGTTTGTATTTGAAAATGTACAATTTAACGAATATTTCACCCTTGTTTCAATTCTTTACATTTAGTATAATATAATCAACTTAATTTGTTAAGCGAAAATTAATAGATATTTTAGGAAAAGTACTGAAAGGAGAATTGCTATGTCGTATATTGATTTAATTAAAGACAGAGCCAGATTAGACAAAAAGACTATTGTATTACCGGAGTCCAACGACAAAAGAACTCTGATTGCAGCAGCAAAAATTGTAGAAGAGGGAATTGCGGATATCATCATGATTGGTGATGAAGAGAAGATTATGGATGGTGCCGGTTGGTTGGAAGTCGACCTTTCAGGCGTTACTGTAGTTAATCCGAAGACGACGGATAAGTTAGAAGAGTATGCTAACGTATTATATGAAGCAAGAAAGGCTAAGGGTATGACTCTTGAGCAGGCAAGAGAAATCTTACTGAAGGATCCTCTTACCTTTGGCATTGTAATGGTTAAGGCCAATGAAGCAGATGGTATGGTTGCGGGTGCATGTCACTCAACCGCAGATACTTTGAGACCTGCACTTCAGATTTTAAAGACCGCTCCCGGCGTGAAGCTGGTATCTGCATTCTTCGTAATGGATACCGTATTTAAAGATCAGGGTGAGAACGGAACCTTTATTTTTGCAGACTGTGGTCTGAATCAGGATCCTACCGCTGAAGAGCTTGCTGCAATCGCAGATTCTTCTGCAAGAAGCTTTAAGGCTCTTGTTGGACCTAAGCCTTGTATTGCAATGCTTAGCCACTCTACTAAGGGTAGTGCAAAGCATGCACTTGTAGATAAGGTAGTAGAGGCTACCAGAATTGCAAAGGAAGAGTATCCTCACCTTACCTTAGATGGCGAGTTACAGCTTGATGCGGCTCTTGTTCCTAGTGTTGCAAAGTCTAAGGCTCCGGGCAGTGCCGTAGGTGGTAAGGCTAATGTTCTTATCTTCCCTAACTTAGACGCAGGTAATATTGGTTATAAGTTGGTGCAGCGTCTTGGTGGTGCAGAAGCTTACGGTCCGATGCTTCAGGGTATTGCGAAGCCGGTTAATGACTTATCCCGTGGATGTTCTTGGGAAGATATCGTAGGTGTAGTTGCTTTGACTGCTGTACAGGCACAGCTTGTGTAAACAACGAGGAAAATATATGTACACGTGCTTGCACAAGTGTACATATATTTGACGAGTGTCCATCATGAGCGAAGGCATTTATGCCGTAGCGAATGTGGCTTTGTGCGGGGCACAAAGATACACAAGGAAAAGAAAAAATGTACACGTGCTTGCACCGTAGCAAAGGATGGCTTTGTGCTTTGCACAAGGTAGCACAAATAGTATTTGAAATTAAGGAGAAAATAAAATGAATATTTTAGTTATTAATTGTGGAAGCTCTTCATTAAAGTTCCAGTTAATTGATTCTGAATCAGAAAAATGCATCGCAAAGGGTCTTTGTGAGCGTATTGGTATCGAAGGTAGTATGATTACTTATGCTCCGGAAGGTGGCGAGAAGGAGAAGACAACTACTCCTATGCCTGATCATACCGAAGCTATCCGTCTTGTTTTAGAAGCACTTACCAATGAGAAGACTGGTGTTGTTAAGAGTCTTGATGAAATTGGTGCCGTTGGACATCGTATCGTTCATGGTGGTGAGAAGTTCACTACTTCTGCAATTATTAATGATGAGGTTATTGCAGCAATTAAGGAGTGTAATGATTTGGCGCCTCTTCACAATCCTGCAAACTTAATCGGTATTGATGCTTGTAAAACTTTAATGCCTTCTACTCCTATGGTTGCTGTATTTGATACCGCATTCCATCAGACTATGCCTGAGGAAGCATATCTTTACGGTATTCCTTATGAGTACTATGAGAAGTATAAAGTAAGAAGATACGGCTTCCACGGAACCAGCCACTCTTATGTTTCTAAGAGAGCTGCAGAAGTTCTTGGTAAGAATTATGAAGATCTTAAGATTGTTGTATGTCATTTAGGAAACGGTTCTTCCGTATCTGCAGTAAAGAATGGTAAGTGTGTAGATACTTCTATGGGTCTTACTCCTTTGGAAGGACTTATCATGGGAACCCGTTCTGGTGATATCGATCCTGCCATCATTGAGTTCCTGGCTAACAAGGAAAGTATGACTGCTCAGGAAGTTGTAAATGTATTAAATAAGAAGTCAGGTGTTCTTGGATTATCCGCAGGACTTTCTTCTGACTTTAGAGATTTAGAGGATGGTCTTGCTAAGGAAGATGAGAATGCTATCAGAGCAATGAAGACTTTCTGCTATCGTGTGGCAAAGTATATCGGTTCTTATGCAGCGGCAATGAATGGCATCGATGCAATCTGCTTTACCGCAGGTGTTGGTGAGAACGGACCTATCGTTCGTAACTTTGTATGTGACCGTCTCGGTTTCCTTGGAATCGAATTGGATCAGGAGTTAAATAATAAGCGTGGTATGGATTTAGATATTACTACTCCGGAGTCTAAGACCAGAGTTTTAGTGATTCCTACTAACGAAGAGCTTGCAATCGCAAGAGAGACTGCAGCACTTGTGAAATAAATTGAATTGTTTGAAAGTTTCTGTTGACAAACCATGTTTACGTATGTATAATTAGTCAATGTGTGAAACGAAAGTGGATAAAATGTATCTGCTTCGCATAGGAGTCAACTATGTTAGTGAATTTATCTGATGTTTTTGCATCTGAAGGAAAACAAGTACATGTAGACGCTACATTAGAGATGGACAGCTTTAAAAGTAAGCTGGGGGAATTTAAAATTCTTTCCAAGACTCCCGTACATTTCGTTTTTACCAATGACGGTGTGGGTAAAGCGAAGATAGAAGGGAATATGGAATTAGTCTTTAATACAGTGTGCGACAGGTGCTTGGAGGAAGTACCTACAACGTTAACCTTAGAGTTTGACAGAGAGGTTGCTTCGCCGGATACCACACCAGATAGTTCCGAAGATGGGGACGACGGTGAAGAGGACCTTGACTTTATGGAAGGTTATCAGATTAATGTAGAGACTTTTGTGTACAACGAAATCTTATTAAATTGGCCAATGAAGATTCTTTGCAAGGAGACTTGTGAAGGCATATGTAAAGTATGTGGAAAGAATCTGAACGAAGGAGAGTGTGGATGCGATAGATTCGTACCGGATCCTCGTATGGCAGCAATAAAAGATATCTTTAATGCGAATAAGGAGGTGTAACGATGTCTATTTGTCCTAAGAATAAATCTTCTAAGAGTAGAAGAGATAAGAGAAGAGCAAACTGGAAAATGAGCGCTCCTACTTTAGTAAAGTGCAGCAAGTGTGGCAAGCTTATGATGCCTCACAGAGTTTGTAAGGCTTGTGGTTCTTACAACAAGAAGCAGGTTGTAGCTGTTGATTAATTTGTGAGATGATTACGAACAAATGGGCTTTTTCCCAAAGTGGGAGAAAGCCTTTTTTCGTGAGAAATATTATCTTGATTTTTGAGTATGTGTCTAGTATAGTTAAATAAGATGCCTAAATAGGCATAAGGAGGAAGGTAATGGTTAATGTTGCAGTAGATGCCATGGGCGGAGACAACGCACCTAAGGAGATTGTAAAAGGTGCTATTGAAGCCATTAATGAGAACAAGAGTATTAAAGTGTTCTTAGTTGGCAGGGAACCACTTATTTTAGATGAACTAAAGAATTATACATACGATAGAAGTCAGCTGGAAGTAGTTCATGCAGAGGAAGTCATTGAGATGGCAGAGCCGCCTGTTATGGCGATTCGCAAGAAGAAAGATTCTTCCATTGTGAAAGGTATGAATATGGTAAAAGACGGAACCTGTGATGCAATTGTATCCGCAGGAAGCTCCGGTGCCATTTTGGTTGGCGGACAGCTGATTGTAGGACGAATCAAGGGCGTGGAGAGACCACCTTTTGCCCCGCTGATTCCTACATTAAACGGAGTGAGTCTTTTGGTTGACTGTGGTGCCAATGTAGACGCCAGAGCATCGCATTTGGTACAGTTTGCTAAGATGGGTTCCATTTACATGGAAAATGTTATGGGAATCAAGAATCCTAAAGTCGGTATTGTGAACATTGGTGCCGAAGAAGAGAAGGGCAATGCTCTTGTGAAAGAGACGTTCCCACTTCTTAAAAACTGTCCGGAGATTAATTTTATCGGTAGTGTAGAGGCGAGAGATATTCCCAGTGGCGTGGCAGACGTTATTGTTTGTGAAGCATTTACAGGTAATGTAATACTGAAGATGTATGAAGGCGTAGGCAGTGCATTTATGAAGAAGATTAAGGAAGGAATGATGACTTCCCTTCGTAGTAAAATAGGTGCGCTTTTGGTAAAGCCGGCTCTTAAGAAGACGTTAAAGAGCTTTGATACAGAGCAGTATGGCGGTGCCCCCATGCTTGGTTTAAATGGTCTTGTTGTAAAGACTCATGGTAACAGCAAGGCAATTGAGATTAAAAATTCAATCCTTCAATGTCTGACATTCAAGGAGCAGAATATAAATGAAAAAATAAGAGAAAAAATAACATTAGAAGGTTAAAGGAAGGAATTGTTATGGAATTTGAAAAGTTAAAAAAAGTAATTGCAGAAGTATTAAATGTAGACCCTGAGGAAATCACTATGGATACCACTTTTATGGATGATTTAGGGGCGGATTCTCTTGATGTATTCCAGATTATTATGGGTATTGAAGAGGAATTTGATATCGAAATCCCTGCGGAGAAGGCAGAAAAGATTACCACTGTAGAAGAGGCAGTTGAATTAATTAAGAATGCAACCAATTAGTATTTAAAAGGTATCCCGACTGTATCTGCATTTGAGCGATAAGTTCTATAGATACGGTGGGGATATTTTACTTATTTTAGAAAGGAAATGCAGGATGGGGAATGTTTATACACTGCAGGAGTTGGAAAATCGAATAGGGTATTCATTTAATGATATTGCGCTTCTGAAACAGGCCATGACTCATAGTTCTTATGCTAATGAACAGAAAATCAATAAGTTTCAAAATTATGAGAGACTGGAGTTTTTGGGAGATGCGGTGTTAGAGCTGGTGTCCAGTGAGTTTTTATATAATGAATATCCATCTGTTCCGGAAGGACAGTTAACTAAGATGAGAGCTTCCATGGTATGTGAACCCTCTTTGGCCTTTTGTGCCAAAGATTTGGAGCTGGGTGAGTTTTTGCTTCTTGGAAAAGGAGAGGAAAGTACCGGCGGCAGAAAGAGGGATTCCATTACGTCAGATGCGATGGAAGCTGTTATCGGAGCAATTTTCCTGGATGGAGGAATGAAGTGTGCAAAGGATTTTATTTATCGCTTTATTCTCTCAGATTTGGAAGATAAGCAATTGTTTTACGATAGCAAGACGAATTTACAGGAATATATCCAAGGTAAGCTGAAGAAGGATTTCCAGTATAATTTGACGGATGAGTATGGACCGGAACACAATAAAACATTCTGTGTGGAAGTTCTTGTGGATGGAGAGATTGTGGGTACCGGAAGCGGAAGAACAAAGAAGGCCGCGGAGCAGCAGGCTGCATATGAAGCACTTTTGACGCTTCGTAACAAGAAAAAGGCTTAGAGGTGAGAGATGTACCTTAAAAGTATTGAAATACATGGATTTAAATCCTTTGCAAATAAAATTAATTTTCAGTTTCACAACGGAATCACCGGCATTGTAGGACCTAATGGTAGTGGAAAGAGTAATGTGGCGGATGCAGTACGTTGGGTACTGGGGGAGCAGCGTATTAAGCAGCACCGTGGTGCCAGCATGCAGGATGTTATTTTCTCCGGAACGGAGACACGTAAGCCGCTTTCCTATGCTTATGTAGCGATTACACTGGATAATTCAGACCATCAGCTTGCGATTGACTACGATGAAGTTACGGTTGCCCGTCGTATTTATCGTTCCGGTGAGAGTGAATATCTGATTAATGGAAGTGTATGTAGGCTTCGAGATGTGAATGAGCTTTTCTATGATACCGGTATCGGTAAAGAGGGTTACTCTATTATCGGACAGGGCCAGATTGATAAGATTTTGAGTGGTAAGCCGGAAGAGCGTAGAGAACTGTTTGATGAGGCTGCAGGTATTGTAAAGTTTAAGCGCAGAAAGGCTTCGGCCCAAACGAAGCTTGAAAACGAAAAGCAGAATCTTGTGCGTGTAACCGACATTTTATCGGAGCTTGAGAAGCAGATTGGACCTTTGGAGCGGCAGTCTGAGGTTGCAAAGGTTTATCTGAAGAAGAAGGAAGAGTTAAAGAATCTGGATGTGAATGTCTTCCTGTTAGAGAATAATCGTATCAGGGAACAGCTGGAATCAGTAGATGAAAAACTGAAAATTGCAGGGCATGACCTCTCTGAGACTACAGAGAAATATGAAGGTATTAAGGATGAGTATGACCGCATTCAGAATGAGATTGAAGCTTTGGATGAGGCTATTGAGCAGGCTAGAAGCTATGTGACAGATACGGGATTAATGCGTGGTCGCTTAGAAGGTGAGATTAACGTCTTAAAGGAGCAGATTAATTCTGCCGGTTCCAATGAGGCACATTTACGCAATCGTAAGGCGGCAGTAGAGGCTGAGATTTCAGGTAAGAATAAAGACAAAGAAGGAATCTTAACAGAGAAAGAAGATATTGATAAGCAGGTTGCAGAAATCAGTTTGACCAGAGACCAGGTTAAGGCTTCTTTAGAAGCAATCCAGGATAAAATTACCGAGTTAAATAATAAGATTGAAGCCGGTAAGAATACTATTATCGGAGAGCTTAATCAGCGTGCTACCATCAAGTCAAAAATGGGACGTTTTGATACCATGATGGAGCAGATTAATATTCGTAAGGCGGAGCTGAATTCTCGTATTTTGCGTGCAAAGTCTGACGAGGCAGAGCGTGCCGAAGGAATTAAGAAATTAGAAGAACAGTTCCAAAGTGTTTCGGATGAGATTGCAGAGATGAATTCTGCACAGAAGAAGATGGAGCAGGAGCTTGTGTCCCTACGTGAGAATTTGGCGAAGAAGGACACGGAGCTTCGGGATAACCAGACCCTATATCATCAGGAGAAGTCTAAGCTGGAAGCGCTTGCCAATATCGCAGAACGGTATGACGGTTATGGCGGCAGTGTTAAGAAGGTAATGGAACAGAAGGATTCCGTAAAAGGAATCATTGGTGTTGTTGCAGATATCATTAAAGTGGATCAGAAGTATGAAACTGCCATCGAGACTGCTCTTGGCGGTAATATTCAGAATATTGTTACGGATGATGAAGAGACTGCCAAGAAGATGATTCGCTTTTTAAAGGACAATAAGGGTGGTAGAGCTACATTTCTTCCACTTACCAGTATCACCAAACCTCAGGAGTTCAAAAATCCGGAGGCATTGAAGGAAAAAGGTGTTATCGGTATGGCAGATGAACTGGTGAAGACTGCGCCGGAACATAAGAATGTGGCGAAGGCTATGCTTGGCCGTATTATGGTAGTGGATAACGTAGACAATGCAGTAAAGATTGCCAAAAAGTTTGATTATGGTATCCGTATGGTTACTATTGAAGGTGAGCTTTTGGTTCCCGGTGGTGCAATCAGCGGTGGTGCATTTAAGAACAACAGTAATCTCCTTGGAAGAAGACGTGAACTCGATGTACTGGAGAAGAAGGTAAAAGAGATTTCTGAGAAGATTCCAAAGATTAATCAGGAAATCGAGGAAATAAAGTCAGAGAGAAACAAGCTTCGCATGGATATTGAGACCATGAAGCTGAAGCTAAACCAGAAGTCCATCGAGCAGAATACGGCACGAATCAGCCTTACTGCAGCAAGAGAGCGTCTTGCGGAAGAAGAGCAGGGCTATGATTCCATGAAGCAGGAGCAGAAGGATATTGAGAATCAGATTGCAGAGATTAAGGCAGGCAAGGACAATATCCAGAACGAACTGAAAGCAAGTGAAGAATTGGAAAAGGTTACCCAGGAAGAGATTTTGGTATTCCAGAAGAGTTTGGAGGAGAGCCGTCGTGAGGAATCGGAGGCTTCTGCAAGAGTATCTGAGTGGGATGTTAAAGTTGAGAAAATGCTTCAGATGCAGACCTTCCAGCAGAGTAATGTGGACCGAATCGAAAACGAAACAGAGCGTTACTTAAGAGAACTGGAGGAGATTGAGGAGGCTCTTGTTCAGAATCAGAAGGATGTAGAGACAAAGCAGAATAATATTATAGAGATACAGAAGACTATCGAGGCATCATTTACTGCACAGACCGAGAATGAGCAGAAACTGAAGGACAGCATTGTTAAGAAAGAGGAACTGTCCGGTAAGCAGAAGAATTTCTTTGTATCCAGAGAAGAGCTTTCTAAGCGCATGAATGACCTTGATAAGGAAGTCTATCGTCTGGAAGGGCAGAAAAATCGTTTAGAGGAGTCCATTGAATCCCAGATTAATTATATGTGGGATGAATATGAGATTACCCTTACGGATGCTGCGTCCATTAGGGATGAGAGTATGACCGACCTGCCGGCTATGAAGAAGGATATCGCTTCGTTAAAAGACCAGATTAAGAAGCTGGGAGACGTTAATGTTAATGCTATTGAGGATTATAAGAACCTTATGGAGCGTTACACATTTATGAAGACCCAGCATGACGATCTTGTAGAAGCGGAGAAGACCTTGGAGGGCATTATTGCTGAGCTGGATGCGGCTATGAGAAAGCAGTTTAATGAGAAGTTCGCAGAAATCTGCAAGGAGTTTGACAAGGTATTTAAGGAGCTTTTCGGCGGTGGTAAGGGTACTCTGGAGCTGATGGAGGATGAGGATGTCTTAGAGGCAGGAATCCGTATTATCGCTCAGCCACCGGGAAAGAAATTGCAGAATATGATGCAGCTTTCCGGTGGAGAGAAGGCGCTTACAGCTATAGCACTCTTATTTGCCATTCAGAACTTAAAGCCGTCGCCCTTCTGTCTGCTTGACGAGATTGAGGCTGCACTGGATGAATCCAATGTAGGAAGATATGCAAAGTATTTACATAAGCTGACCAAGCATACTCAGTTTATTGTAATAACCCACAGAAGAGGTACCATGGAGAGCGCAGACCGTTTGTATGGTATTACCATGCAGGAGAAGGGTATTTCCACATTGGTAAGCGTTAATCTGGTGGACAAAGAACTCGATAACTAGTTTCAAGGAGAGTATTATTTTGAGCGAGGAAAGAAAAGGCTTTTTTGGCAGACTAAAAGAAGGTTTGACCAAGACAAGAGAAAATATTGTAAGAGGCATTGATAATGTCTTTAGCGGTTTTAGCAATATTGATGATGATTTCTATGAGGAATTGGAAGAAATTCTTATTATGGGCGATATAGGCGTTAATGCCACCAGTGCTATTGTGGATAAGCTTAAAGTTCAGGTGAAGGAGCAGCACATCAAGGAGCCTTCTGAGTGTAAGCAGCTCTTAATTGAGAATATCAAAGAGCAGATGCAGGTGGATGAGACAGCTTATGAGTTTGAGCACAAGCAGTCTATTGTTATGGTAATTGGTGTTAATGGCGTGGGTAAGACTACTTCCGTAGGAAAACTTGCAGGGAAGCTGAAGGATGATGGTCGAAAGGTAATTATTGCAGCGGCGGATACCTTCCGTGCAGCAGCCGGAGAGCAACTTGCGGAGTGGGCCAGAAGAGCAGATGTGCCCATGATTGGCGGTAATGAAGGTACAGACCCTGCCAGCGTGGTATTTGATGCAGTAAATGCAGCGAAGGCGCGAAATGCAGATGTGCTTTTGATTGATACCGCAGGACGACTTCATAACAAGAAGAATCTGATGGAAGAGCTTCGTAAGATGAATCGTATTATTGATAGAGAGTTTCCAAACGCGCACAGGGAGAATCTGATTGTACTGGATGGAACCACCGGTCAGAATGCACTTGTGCAGGCGAAGGAATTTGGTGAAGTAGCTAACCTTACCGGTATTATTTTAACCAAGATGGACGGCACAGCCAAGGGCGGTATTGCCGTGGCAATTCAGTCGGAATTAAATGTTCCCGTGAAATACATCGGTGTGGGTGAAACCATAGAAGATTTACAGAAGTTTAATTCCGATGATTTTGTGGATGCACTCTTTAATGTGAAAGAAGATTAGGGGAAAAGGGGATAACGTTATGTTGACATTAGAGAAATTTGAAGAAGCTTCAGAGGTGGTAAAACGAGTTACTCTGGAGACTAAGCTTGTATATAGTGATTATTTTAGCAAACAGACCGGCAATAAAGTATATTTAAAGCCGGAAAATATGCAGTTTACCGGAGCATATAAGGTGCGTGGTGCGTATTACACTATGAGCACTTTATCCGAGGAAGAGAGAGCAAAGGGGATCATTACTGCATCTGCGGGAAATCATGCGCAGGGTGTGGCATATGCAGCGAAGTGCTATGGTTGTAAGGCGACCATCGTAATGCCTACCACAACGCCGCTGATGAAGGTGAACAGAACCAAGAGCTATGGTGCAGAAGTTGTTCTTTACGGTGATGTATATGATGAAGCATGTGCAAAAGCATATGAGCTTGCAGAAGAGCACGGCTATACCTTTATTCATCCTTTCGATGACTTAAGGGTTGCAACTGGTCAGGGAACCATTGCTATGGAAATCTTTAAAGAGCTTCCATTGGTTGATTATATTTTGGTACCCATTGGTGGTGGCGGACTTGCTACCGGCGTATCTACTCTTGCGAAGATGCTTAATCCGAAGATTAAGGTCATCGGTGTAGAGCCTGCAGGAGCGAATTGTATGCAGGAATCCATCAAGAATGGCAAGGTAACTACACTTCCGAAGGTAAGTACCATTGCAGACGGTACTGCGGTAAAGACTCCGGGTGAGAAGGTGTTCCCATATCTTCAGGAGAATCTGGATGATATTATTACCATTGAAGATGATGAACTGGTAGTTACTTTTCTGGATATGGTAGAGAATCATAAGATGGTAGTAGAGAATTCCGGTCTTCTTGCAGCAGCAGCTCTAAAGCATCTTGATGTGAAGGATAAGAAGGTGGTTGCTATCCTAAGTGGTGGTAACATGGATATTATTACCATGTCTTCTGTGGTACAACAGGGACTTATTTTCAGAGACCGTATCTTTACGGTATCGGTACTTCTTCCGGATAAGCCGGGTGAGCTTTGCAAAGTGTCCGGTATAATTGCTAAGCAAAGTGGTAATGTTATTAAACTGGAGCACAATCAGTTTGTGTCTACCAATCGTAGCGTGGCGGTAGAACTTCGTATTACGTTAGAAGCCTTTGGTACTGAGCATAAGCAGCAGATTATGAAGGCGTTGGAAGAGGAAGGCTATCAGCCGAAACAGGTTCGTACAAATCTATAAGGATGTAATATGAATAAAGATAGAATGATTCGATGGATTAAGAAACTCTTCCTGATTACCGTAGGAGCGATTCTTTATGCTGTGGCAATTGCCAGCTTTTTGGATCCGAACTCCCTGGCACCAGGTGGTGTCAGTGGTATTGCGGTACTTTTAAATCGTATCGTTCCTGTGGAAACGGGTACATGGATTTTTATTTTGAACATTCCTATTATGCTTCTCGGAATTTGGAAATTTGGACTTAAGTTTATAATTTCTACAATATATTGTATCGTTTTGGATTCTGCGGTAATTAATCTTCTTACGCCATATGGTCCTATGACAGAAGACCCGCTTCTTGCTGCACTGGCAGGAGCAGCACTGATGGCTATCGGTATCGGTATGGTCTTCAAGGGTGGGGCAACTACCGGCGGAACGGATATTATTGTAAAAGTGCTGAGACTGAAGTTTCCACATATGCGTACCGGCAACCTTTTCCTTTTTATGGATGCGGTGGTTGTAATGGCGTCTGCATTTGTATTCAAAAATGTGGATAGAGCTATGTATGCGGGAATCACGGTAATTGTATGTGCGTTAGTGTTGGATATTGTGCTTTACGGTCGTGATGAGGCAAAGCTTATCTTTATTATTACTGATAAATGTGATGAAATTACTCAAAGGCTTTTGGTAGAGCTGGATTTGGGAGTAACTCATGTACAAGGTATGGGTGCTTATAGTGGTAAGGACAAGAGAGTGATTATGTGCGCTTCCAGAAAGCCACAGGCACCGAAGGTAGAAGCAGTGGTAAAAGAAGAAGATCCACTTGCATTTATGATTGTTTCCAGTGCTACGGAGATATTCGGAGAAGGGTATAAGAACTTCTTTAGTGAACGCGTATAAAAAGTTTTGTAGGTGTCAAGAAAAAATACTTGACACCTATTTCTGTTTCGTGTATGATAGCAAAGGTGTCAAGTGTTTCTTCTTGACATCCTTGTATAATGAGAAACCGGAGAGAATAATATGGGAGAGATAGAAAAAATCTATAAACAAGTTCTTCTGTATGATTTTTACGGCGAGCTTTTGACAGAGCATCAGCGTAGCATATACGAGGATGCGGTATACAACGATATGTCCTTAAGTGAGATTGCGCAGGAACAGGGAATCAGCAGACAGGGCGTACATGATTTGATTAAGAGATGTGACAAGATTCTTCAGGGATATGAGGATAAGCTTCATCTGGTGCAGAAATTTACGGAGGCCAAAGATAAGCTCCTTAAGATTACCGAGCTTACGGATGAGCTTCTTACCACGGAGCTTCCCGGACATATAAAAGAATCGATTGAGAACATCAAACAGGTTTCTACGGACCTGTGGAAAGATTTTTAGCGGAGGCGATTATGGCATTTGAAAGCTTAACAGATAAACTTCAAAACGTATTTAAAAACCTTCGCAGCAAGGGACGTCTTACCGAAGAAGATGTTAAGGCAGCCTTAAAAGAAGTTAAGATGGCTCTTTTGGAGGCGGATGTTAACTTCAAGGTTGTTAAGCAGTTTGTGAAGGCTGTAGAAGAGCGGGCAATCGGTCAGGACGTGATGAACGGATTAAATCCCGGTCAGATGGTTATCAAGATTGTTAACGAAGAAATGGTTAACTTAATGGGTAGCGAGACCACTGAGATTGCCATGCAGCCCGGTAAAGCAATTACCGTCGTAATGATGGCAGGTCTTCAGGGTGCGGGTAAAACAACCGCTACAGCGAAGATTGCCGGAAACTTAAAGAAAAAAGGTAAGAAATCTCTACTTGTTGCATTGGATATTTATCGTCCGGCAGCGATTGAACAGTTACAGATAAATGGAAAAAAGGTAGAAGTAGACGTTTTCTCAATGGGTACAGACCATAAGCCTGTAGAGATTGCAACAGAAGCAATTAAGCATGCAGAGAAAAACGGACACAATGTAGTTATCCTGGATACAGCAGGTCGTCTTCATGTGGATGAGGGCATGATGCAGGAACTTCAGGAAGTAAAAGAGGCTGCAAACGTTCATCAGACACTTCTTGTTGTAGATGCTATGACGGGTCAGGATGCCGTAAATGTGGCGAAGCAGTTTGATGAGCAGATTGGCATAGATGGTGTGGTTCTCACCAAGATGGACGGCGATACCCGAGGTGGTGCGGCACTTTCCATTAAAGCAGTAACCGGTAAGCCGATTTTGTTTGTTGGTATGGGGGAGAAGCTCACCGATATGGAGCAGTTCTATCCGGACCGCATGGCAAGCAGAATCTTAGGCATGGGCGATGTTCTTTCTTTAATCGATAAGGCACAGGCCAGCATCGATATAGATGAAGAGAAGAGCAGAGACATGGCAGGCCGCATGAAGAAGGGTAAGTTCGATTTCGAAGATTACCTTGAAAGCATGAAGCAGATGCGTAATATGGGTGGTTTGACCAGTATCTTGGGAATGCTCCCGGGAATGGGCATCAAGGCAAGTGAGCTGGAAGGTATGATTGATGAAAAGCAGCTTGCACACATGGAGGCAATTGTACTTTCCATGACGCCGGAGGAGAGAAGAAATCCTAAGCTTTTAAATCCACGAAGAAAGCATCGAATTGCAAAAGGTGCCGGTGTGGATATTGCAGTAGTAAACCGCTTTATCAAGCAGTTTGAACAGAGCCAGAAGATGATGAAGCAATTTACCGGAGGTAAGAAGCGCGGTGGCTTCGGAGGTTTTCCGGGGATGGGAAAAGGAAGATTTCCCTTTTAAACAGTAGATATGGACTTTGGGACTACCCGGTTCTTATCATAGATTATTGAAACTTATTATATTATTCATTTTACGGAGGTAAAGAAAAATGGCAGTTAAAATCAGATTAAGAAGAATGGGACAGAAGAAGGCACCTTTTTATAGAATTATCGTAGCTGATTCTCGTTCACCTAGAGATGGTAGATTCATCGATGAAATCGGTACCTATGATCCTTCTACCGAGCCTAGCACTTTCAAGGTAGATGAAGAAGCAGCTAAGAAGTGGTTAGCAAACGGTGCTCAGCCTACTGAAGTTGTTAGCAAGCTTTTCAAGGTAGCTGGCATCATTAAATAAGTTGACTTTCCGCTGGAGGTGGATTATGAAGGAATTAGTTGAAGTTATCGCAAGAAATCTTGTTGATAATCCGGATGAAGTGGTCGTGACTGAAAAGTCTGAAGGCAAGAATGTTGTTATCGAACTTCATGTAGCACCATCCGATATGGGTAAAGTCATTGGAAAACAGGGCAGAATTGCTAAAGCAATCCGCTCCGTTGTAAAAGCAGCGTCTTCCAAAGACAATAAGATTGTAGACGTAGAAATCGTTTAATAGCTAGTAAAAGTGGCGAAACATACACCAGTGTGTTTCGCTTGTCTTTTATTCAGAAATATATGGAGAATAAAGATGGATGATTTATTACAGGTGGGTGTAATTACCACCACGCATGGCGTCAGAGGAGAGGTAAAGGTATTCCCTACTACCGATGACCCCAGAAGATTTAAGAGACTGAAAGAGACCGTTCTGGATACCGGAAAGGAACAAATGGTACTGGAGATCGAGAGTGTTAAGTTTTTCAAGAATATGGTAATTCTGAAGTTTAAAGGCTATGACAACATGGATGATGTGATGAAGTTTAAGCAGAAGAGTCTCTATGTTACCAGAAAGAATGCTGTACGTTTAAGTAAGGATGAGTATTTCATTGCAGATTTGATTGATTTAACCGTAATTAATGAAGAAGAGCAGGAAATTGGCACAATAACGGATGTAATGTCTACCGGTGCCAATGATGTTTATGTGATAAATATGACAGATGGAAGAGAACTTCTTTTACCTGCCATTAAGGATTGTATCTTACAGGTGGATATGGAAAACCGCAAGATGAAGGTACATGTGTTGGAAGGACTTTTGGATTAATTTATGAATTTTCATGTGATGACATTGTTCCCGGAGATGATTGAAAACGGTCTGGGAGAGAGTATAATCGGTAGAGCGGCAAAAGCAGGATATATCAGTTATCGTGCGGTAAATATGAGAGATTATACCTTGGAAAAGCACGGCAAGGTGGATGATTATCCTTACGGCGGTGGTGCGGGTATGCTGATTCAGCCTCAGCCGGTGTATGACTGCTATCAGGATATTACTAAGGATATGAAGGCAAAGCCACGTACCATTTATTTAACGCCTCAGGGAAAACGTTTTGATCAAAAGATGGCAAAGGAATTTGCCAAGGAAGAGGAGTTGGTGTTCCTCTGTGGGCACTATGAAGGTGTTGATGAGCGTGTTTTAGAGGAAATTGTAACGGACTATGTGTCTATCGGAGATTATGTGTTAACCGGTGGGGAGTTACCGGTGATGGTAATGATTGATGCCATTGCACGCCTTGTTCCGGGGGTTTTAAATAACGAGACCTCTGCGGAGACAGAGAGCTTTCACAACGATTTATTAGAGTATCCTCAGTATACCAGACCTCCCGTATGGAGGGAGAAAGAGGTTCCTCAGGTACTTTTATCCGGGAACCATCAGAATATTATGAAGTGGCGTCTGGAGCAGTCTAAAGTGCGTACGGAGAGTCGCAGACCGGACCTTTATGCCAAGTATCAGAAGAAGCAGAATATTATTAACCGATTATCCAAGAAGAAGCGTTTGTACATTCATATGATGGAACTTTTAAACCGTGGAATCGGTGAGGTGCTCTATGAAAGAGGTATGGATATTGTTCTTTTTGAACCGGAGAGCGGGTTGTATATGGTCTGCGCAGAGTCCAAGGAAAGCGCGGAGTATCTGACAGATAAGTATCTGAAGAATGCTTCGGTTGTATTGACTACCTCAGAGGCTGTGGTACAGGCTTTGGGTGAAGCAAAGCATATGCAGGTCAATGAGAAGGTCTGGCAGTATGTATATACTCTGAAGGAGCCTCTTCCGGTGAAGCATAAGGACATACGTAGACTTACCAAGGAGCATCTTTCTTATGTGACAGAGCATTATGATGAGAATGAAGTTTATATTAGTGGTCGTATAGAAAATGGGCAGATGTTTGGAGCTTTCGTAGCAGATAAAATCGTTGGATTTGTAGGTGTTCATGTAGAAGGAAGCTGTGGACTTTTATTTGTAGAAGAGTCTTGTAGAGGTATGGGCATCGGACAGTCCTTGGAGAATTATATAATTAATTATGTAAAGAGTCTGGGCTTTACTCCATATGGGCATGTGTTGGATGGCAATGTGGCTTCTGCAAAATTGCAGGAGAAAAATGGCCTGTATATGGCAGAGGAACCGTTGTATTGGGTTGGATTTGAGTAAAAAACACTTGCATTATACATACACGCATGGTATAATCTTCACGTTGCGAAAAATGAGATGGTCCTCTGTTACGAATATGTATTAAGAACATCCAGTTGAATAAGGAGGCTTATAAAATGAGCAATATTGCAATTATCAAAGAAATCGAAGCAGAACAGTTAAAAGCTACCGTTGACGAGTTCGCAGTAGGCGATACCGTTAAGGTTTACGGTAAGATTAAGGAAGGAAACCGTGAAAGAATTCAGGTTTTCGAGGGTACCGTAATTAAGAGACAGGGCGGAAGCAACAGAGAGACCTTTACTGTTAGAAAGTCATCTAACGGTGTTGGTGTTGAGAAGACCTGGCCTGTACACAGCCCTAACGTAGAGAAGATCGAAGTAGTTAGAAGAGGTAAAGTACGTCGTGCAAAACTTAACTACTTAAGAGACCGCGTAGGTAAGAAGGCTAAGGTTAAAGAGTTAGTTAGATAATTTAACCAGATCTGTTTCAGGGACAACTGCATTGCAGTTGTCCTTTTCTATTTACCAATATTGTGATACAATATAATTTATGTTAGATTGCAGTGAGAAAGGGTGTATTTATGGCAAAAAAGCATAATGGACTTAGCTTTTACACCAGAAAAAAGAAAATCAGCCCGGCTATTTTCCGGGAGATTTTCGGCGTACTGTTCGGAATATTTGCAGCAATGTTTATTGCAGTGGTTATCGTGTATTTTTTTGGAATGACTACTAATGTGGTGGGTAATTCCATGGAGCCCACTGTTTATAACGGTCAGACCATTTATATTAATCGGTTTGCTTATATGCTGGCTACACCGGAAAAGGGAGATGTTATCGTATTTCTCCCCAATGGAAATAAGAATACCCACTATTATGTGAAGAGAGTGATTGCAACTCCCGGAGATAGGGTGGTAATCGAGGATGGTATCTGCTATGTGAACGGTGAGGAAAGTGAGTATGTGAATATCAAGATTCTGGATGCGGGTACATTGGAGAATGAAGTGATGCTACAAAGCGGTGAGTATTTTTGCATGGGAGATGATCCAAACAGTGGAGAGGACAGCCGTTCCGCCAATATTGGAATGGTTAGGACAGAGGATATAAAAGGAAAAGCCTGGTTGCACTTAAAGTGTGAAGAGGATGGCATAGGTTTTATTCAATAAAGCAGATAGGTAGGAAAGAAGATGAATTATCAGTGGTATCCCGGTCATATGACCAAAGCAAAGCGTATGATGCAGGAGAATATTAAATTAATTGATTTAGTGATTGAACTGGTGGATGCCAGAATCCCGCTCAGTAGTCGGAATCCGGATATTGACGATCTGGCGAAGAACAAGTCCAGAATCGTACTATTAAATAAGTCAGATTTGGCCGACCCTCATTATAATAAGCTGTGGACGGCTTACTTTGAGGCTCAGGGAGCACATGTGCTGGAGATTAATTCTAAGTCGGGCGCAGGTATTAAGTCTATTAATGGGCTTGTGCAGGAGGCTTGTAAGGAGAAGATTGAGCGTGACCGTAAGCGTGGGATTGTAAATCGTCCGGTTCGCGCTATGGTAGTTGGTATTCCCAATGTAGGAAAATCTACTTTTATCAATTCCTTTGCAGGAAAGGCTTGTGCCAAGACCGGTAACAAACCCGGAGTGACTAAGGGAAAGCAGTGGATTAAGTTGAATAAAAGTTTAGAGCTTTTAGATACTCCCGGTATTTTGTGGCCTAAGTTTGAGGATCAGATTGTGGGAATGCGTCTTGCATTTATCGGTTCCATCAATGATGAGATTCTGATAATTGAAGAGCTTGCCATGGATTTAATCAAGGCATTAACAGAGCTCTATCCAAGGTGTTTTGAGGAGCGTTATGGGATTACGGTTACAGAGGATGCCCTTGTGACATTAACGAAGATTGCAGAGAACAGAAGATGTTTTTTAAAGGGTGAGGAGCTGGATTTGAAGAAAGCGGCAGGAATGCTGATTGATGATTACCGTAGTGGTAAGCTTGGCAGAATGACCGTAGAGAGACCGGAGGAGTAAGACGTGAAAAATTCAAAGTTAAAATTATTTTTAAAGGAAATATTAGGTACCGGAGTATATTTGCTGGTGGTACTCCTTGCTACATATCTTTTAATTACATATGTGGTGCAGCGTACAGAGGTAAATGGAGCCAGCATGGAGCCTACCTTACATGATCAGGACAATCTTTTTGTGGACAAGATTACATATCGTTTTAATGATCCGGAGCGTTTTGATGTAATTGTGTTCCCTTTTCATTATCAGGAAGAGACTTATTATATTAAGAGAATTATTGGTCTTCCGGGAGAAACGGTGCAGATTGATGAGAACGGTGTGATTTATATCAATGGTGAAGTGCTTGCGGAAAGTTACGGAAAAGAAGTGATTCAGTCGGATAAGATAGGACTTGCTATTGAACCGGTAACCCTTGGAGAAAACGAATATTTTGTTCTCGGTGATAATCGTAACGACAGTTTCGACAGTCGTTATGCACAGGTGGGTAATATTTCCAGAGATGAGATTATCGGACGTGCGTGGCTGAGAATCTGGCCTTTTGAAGATTTTGGCTTTGTGAAGCATGAATAGTGAGGAAAATAAGGTGGAATACAGCATTTCAGAGATTAAGAATATCTATCAGGCAGCTTGTGAAGATGAGCTGCCTGAATTTGTAAAACGATTTGAAGGGGATGAAAGAAGTGGCGTTCAGAAGCTGGTAATTTCGGCAAATAAGCAGTTGGAAGCATTGGCAAAGGAACGACAGCGTATTTATGAGTTGCAGGCGTATGAGAGGGAATATGCGGCTTACAGCTATATCTGCGGTATTGATGAGGTTGGCAGAGGGCCTCTTGCAGGACCGGTTGTGGCAGGTGCAGTAATCCTTCCGAAAAATTGTGATATCTTATACATAAATGATTCTAAGAAACTATCCGAAAAAAAGAGAGAAGAGTTATATGATATCATCATGGAAAAGGCTGTAAGCTGTGGCATCGGCTATGCTACACCGGAGAGGATTGATGAAATCAATATTTTGCAGGCAACCTATGAAGCCATGAGAGCTGCGATAGGGAATCTGAGTGTGGTGCCGGAGATACTTTTAAATGATGCGGTTACCATTCCGGGGATTTCCGCAACTATTCAACAGGTGCCTATTATTAAAGGTGATGCTAAAAGTATTTCTATTGGTGCAGCCAGTATTATCGCAAAGGTGACAAGAGACCGGCTGATGGTGGATTATGATAAGGTATTTCCGGAATATGATTTTGCGGGAAATAAGGGGTATGGTAGTGCAGTCCACATAGAAGCACTGAAAAAGTATGGTCCTACCCCTATTCATCGAAAGAGTTTTATTAAGAATTTTGTTTAAAAAGGAGGAGCCGATATGCAGCTTTCAGATATATTGAAATCGTTTGTGGGACAAAATAATATCTCTGTTTCAGGCAGTGAGAGTGTATCGACTCCGAATGCCCAGTTATTAAACCAATATATTCGTGCATTGACACCCGGACAGATTATTTCAGGAGAGGTGACGGACATATCAGGGGATATGTTAAAGCTTTTGGTATCTCATAATGGGGAGCAGATTTCTATTATGGCGAAGTTGGAACAGAATGTTGTACTTCAGATGGGAAAGAATATTCTTTTTCAGGTGAAGAATAACGGAAGTAATCTGTCGCTTAGCCCATTGTATGAGAATATGGCTATGGAAAAGACGGCTACGCTGGCACTTGAGCAGGCCAATATTCCGGTGACGGAAGCAACCCTTGCTTTGACGGGGACACTGATGCGGGAGGGGATGCCCATAGACAAGGAGTCCCTTACTAATATGTATCAGCAGGTTACGCAATATGGCGAGGGACAGCTGACCAATATTGTGGATTTGCAGAAATTACAGCTACCCATTAGTTCGGAGAATTTAGAGCAGATGGGTAACTATAAAAACATGACTCATCAGCTTGTGCATGGACTGGAGGAGTTTTCAGCAGAGCTCCCAAGGATACTGGGCAGTCTTGCCACAGAAGGGAAGAATGACGTGGCAAATCAGATTCTGAAAGCAGTATTGGAGCCTTTTATAGCGGCGCAGGAGCCTACACTGGCTTCCGGTAAAGAAGTACCTGTTCTCATCCGCGAAGAGAACGTATCCTTACCGGGGGAGAACATTTTGCCTGAGGTAATGAAAAACGCCGGTAGTGGGAAGGAGCTTCTGGGTGAGCTTCTTAATATCCTGAATAGTGGGGAAGAACTGCCTATGAAGGAGCTTGCAGAGGAGGAACGCTTTAAGGAGGCTTTTAAAGAATTACTGAAGCAGGAATTCTTACTTTCTCCGGAGGAAACCACCAAAGAAAAAGTAAAGGAGCTGTACAGTAAGCTGGGAAGGGAATTGCAGATTGTTAGTGAGGCTTTGGACAGAAATGGGCTGGCAGAGAGTAGCATCGGCAAGAATGTAACCCAGATGAATCAGAATGTTAATTTTTTAAATCAAATGAATCAGATGTATGCATATATTCAATTACCTCTTAAGATGTCCGGCAATGAGGCTCATGGGGAATTGTATGTGTATTCCAACAAAAAGCGGCTTTCCAGTGAAGACGGAGAGATTAGTGCTCTTTTGCATCTGGATATGGAGTATTTGGGTCCATTAGATGTTTATGTGGCAATGCAGTATGAGAAGGTGTCCACACAGTTTTATCTTCGGGATGAAGAGATGCTTGACTTTATCAATGACCATATGGATTTATTGACCAAAAGACTCAAGGACAGAGGCTATGATATGACTGTGACGGCATCGGTGCGAAATAATGGCGGAGAGGAAAATTCTTGTATGAATGAGCTTCTTAAGACACATTCCAATATTCCGCTGCTGGCTACGGATTCTTTTGATGTCCGTGCGTAGGATGCCGGGAGGAATGGTTTGGTATGGAGAAAGATAATAAAGTAAGACAGGCCATTGCACTGAGCTATGACCCGGAGGAAGATGCTCCTAAGGTCATTGCTTCGGGAAAAGGTGTATTGGCGGACAGAATTATTGAAAGGGCCCAGGAGGTGGATATTCCGGTCCATCGGGATGATAAGCTGGCAGATACGTTATCGCGTCTGGATATTGGGGATATGATACCGCCGGAGCTGTATGAGGTTGTGGCGGAGATTCTGGTGTTTGTAGATGCCATGGATAAGATTAAGGGTAAGATGCAGAAGTAGGGGGAACATTTGAACAAAAGAGCAATCGGCAGCGCCGCAGAAGATAGAGTGGCGATGTTTTTAGAAAAGCAAGGTGTACAGATCATAGAGCGGAATTATCGGAACCGCAGTGGGGAAATCGATATAATCGGCAGACATGAGGGTTACCTTATTTTCTTTGAAGTGAAATACAGAAGTTCTGTACGGAAGGGATATCCGGAGGAAGCTGTACGTTTGGTAAAGCAAAGGCAGATTTGCAGAGTGTCGGATTTTTATCGATGTGTGCATAAGCTTTCGCTTAGTACTGCAATTCGGTATGATGTAATATCCGTGACCGGCGGGGAGATAAAGTGGATAAAAAATGCTTTTCCTTATGTGGGAAGGTGAGTTATCCACAATTAGGTACATGCGGGAAAGGAACAGATATGGCCAATTTGTTTGATGGTATCAGAAAGGCAGGAAAAAGCGAAACTGCAAGACTGCTATGTGATTTTCAAGTGAATAGGATTTCAGTATTACTGCGTATTGTACTGCAGTGTATTTGTTATGCCTTAATGTTTGTAGTTCAGAAAATTTTGCTGGTATTTAAGAAGGAAATCTCTGTACGTCCGGTATATTTCCTGAAAAAAAGATATGAAATGCAGTATGAGAAGTATATACTGTTGGAGGAGGAGGAGCTGGAGGAGATTCTGGTAAAGACTCTGAAAGGGAAGCTGTATTTTCTGGGACTTCCGGTAAAGAAGTCGGAGGACAGAGTATCGGCAGAAATTACAAAGTTGGTAGCAAAGCTTTATCTTAAGGAGGAGCTTAAGGGATTATCTGTTCTAGAGAAAAATGATTACATTTGTAAAAAGTATCCTAGCCAGAAGCGTTTGGATGAGAAGATTTCACTCCTTTTGTGGCTTGTGGTTTCTTTTTTTGTATTGGCTGCGTCTGTTATTTTCTGGATTTCCGGTAATGAATTTCGGTTGCCCGTATTGTTAAGCTGTATTATTTTCGAGATTATATGGGGATACTTTATATCATATAAGCTTTTGCAATGGCAGTTTGCCCATTTTATGTGGTTATCGTCTCAGGGATTGGGACAGCCCTTCTCTGCAAAGGTTTCAGAGGCTACAAGGTATTTCAAGGACCCTGATAAAGAAAAAAACGGACAAGAATTGCTGATTTATCATTCATTACAGGGAAGAAAAGAAAAGAATCTGGAGCCATGGGATGCAACCATTCTGGCAGATTTAATTACCATAAGGGAAAACATTGAAAAGGAGAAGCTTAGAAAACGCTGGGAGAAGCGTTTTCCTAAGCTGGAATATACGGATTCCTTCATTTCCGCAAGTGTAAAGGCTTGTTCCTACGAGGATTACGGGAAAATAGAGCTGCGTCTGGCAGAGCTTAGTCTGTCTAAGGATCCCGGAGCACTTGCCATCAAGAAAAAGTCAGAATATAAGATGGACTTTCGGACAGTACAGGGAGATATCGGAAGTATATATTTTACGGCTTCCAAGGATAAGAGTAAGCGCTTGTGTATGTGCCGTGTGGAGCGGAAAGGTATATTGAAGCAAGCTCTTTTATCAAAAGATAAGTTGCGACAAGTTTTGAAGAAGGAAGATTGCAGAATCGGTCAGATCTATTACGATTTTCTGGTGTTTTTTATTCCAAAGGAAGAAGAGGTGGATTCTCTGAATCAAAGACTTAAGCAATTAGAGCAACAGATGGAAAATGCAAAGCAACGGATTCAGGAGAAAAAGGCAGAGGCTGCAACATTGACGAAGCAGATTAGTGATCGTGAGCTGGAATGTGAGGAAATCCGAAATAAGCTGGCCAAATCCGGGCTTTCCGATAATGATTTTGAAACCCAGAGACAGGCGATTTTAAAGGCGCAGCGGGAGATTCCGGTTCTTAGAAGTGAGAATAGCCGTTGTGAAAAGGAGCTCAATGCCGTGTCAAAAGAATATGACACCTATGCCGGCAAGAGGGAAGTTCTTAGACAGGATGTGGAAGATATAAATCGGAAGCTTGAGAAGAAGCGTAAGGATTTTCTGGGGTCAGTGAAGGATGAGCTGCAGAAAAAGTTGAAGAATGACCAAAAAGATATGGATTATTTATTAGGGGAAATGTTGGTTAAGAAGATTGATTTATGAGAAATATAATAAGGGCAAAAACAAGTGAGAAAGTAATAATACAAAACAGGGCTTTGGTGGCAAATGGGGAGTGTCTGGAGTATCTGACATTTCCAAATTTGTCAAGGATCCAAGGGATTACACATGCTTTCTCTACCCGCGTCGGCGGTGTAAGCAAGGGGATTTACAGTACGCTGAATCTGAGCTTTGTCAGAGGGGATGAAGAAGAGGCGGTACTGGAGAATTATAAGCGAATGGCCGAGGTCTTGGAGACGGATATTGAGCATATGGTATGCTCTGACCAGACACATACAGTGAATATCCGGTATGTGACACAGGAGGATGGCGGAAAAGGGATTGTAAAGCCGAGGGATTATACGGATATCGATGGGCTGCTTACGGATATGCCGGGACTATGCCTGGCTACTTTTTATGCAGATTGTGTGCCGCTTTATTTTGTAGATCCGGTAAGAAATGTTATCGGACTGGCTCACTCCGGCTGGAGGGGAACAGTAGAGCAAATGGGAGCACATATGGTTAGGGCTATGAGAGAGCGTTTCGGATGTAGACCGGAGGATATGTTTGCTGCCATCGGCCCGTCTATTTGTCAGGACTGCTATGAAATCAGTGAAGAAGTTGCTGTACGATTTCGGCAGGGCTTCTGGGCAGATAAACAGGTTCTTAAGCCAGGGAAGGAAACGGGGAAATATCAGCTGGATTTATGGAAGGCAAATAAAGAGATACTATTAAGTTGCGGAATATTGCCGGAGCATATTGATGTAACGGATGTTTGCACTTGTTGTAACAGCGAGTATTTGTTCTCTCATAGGGCAAGTAATGGACAGAGAGGGAATTTGGGCGCCTTTTTAATGCTAAGAAAATCTTAATAAAATTAGATGGTTACATTTAAGGATATTATGGTTTACTATGTAGAAACAGGACAAGGGGAGAGTAACATGACCAATAATATTTTAGTTTGTGATGATGATAAAGAAATTGTAGAAGCCATAGATATATATTTAAGCCAGGAAGGGTTTCAGGTATTTAAGGCTTATGACGGAGAACAGGCACTTAAAGTACTGGCAAAGGAGGACATTCACCTTCTTGTGATTGATGTGATGATGCCGAAACTGGACGGAATCCGTGCAACGTTAAAGATTCGTGAGACCAGCAGTATCCCTATTATTATTTTATCTGCAAAATCAGAGGATACAGATAAGATACTGGGACTTAATATTGGGGCAGATGATTATGTAACAAAGCCTTTTAATCCACTGGAGTTGGTAGCACGTGTTAAGTCTAATCTTAGAAGATATACCTCATTGGGGAACATGACCAGTGAGGAGAGTAGTAATATGTATACGGTAGGTGGTTTGACAATGAATGATGATACAAAGGAAGTTTTTGTTGATGGGGACCTGGTAAAGCTTACACCTATTGAATACAATATTTTGCTTCTGCTTGTAAAGAATCAGGGAAGGGTGTTCAGTATTAATCAGATTTATGAAAATATCTGGAACGAGGACGCTATCGGTGCAGATAATACTGTGGCGGTACATATCAGACATATTCGTGAAAAGATTGAGATTAATCCCAGAGAACCCCAATATTTGAAGGTCGTCTGGGGAGTTGGTTACAAGATAGAAAAGCAGTAGTTAGAAGGATTAGTGAATGAAAAATAGACCAATGAAACATATTCTGCTGGAGTGCGCCCAATTGGTGGCGGCATTTTTTGTGGCAATTATGGTTTCCGTTATGGTTCTGAACTCTTATATTTTGGTTGAAAATATGTATGGAGAAAAGGTGGGGTACTATATTTCCCCACTTCGCTCTACGGATGGTTTTGTAGAATCAGCTATTTTCAAGGAGATGTTTTGTAATACGGTAGATGATATTACAAGACTTGCCGTGATTAAGGAGCAGCTTGAGACAAACGGAGAATTTGATGGAGAAAAGCGGATTGATGTTACGGAGTATGTCAATTTAAAAAGCTTAAACAGTAAATGTAAAACCACAGCAGTATATTCGCTGGAGGATTTGGTACGCTGGGGAAAATATGGCGTGGAGTATCAGGATGTACGCTTTGACAGTAAACGTGCATTTCTGACTTATTTTGGGGATGAATCTTTAATTCGTATGCACTCTATATTGGGGGAGAATTATACGGACCTGGATTTTTCCAAGAAAGAAGAAATTGTAGTGCCGCAAGCGGCTAATGTGACGGCACTTGAAATTACAGTGGAGAATGAGGATGATGCTGTACTGAAGCAGCAGATGGAGGAAGAGGCCAATATTAATGCCATCATTCAGGAACAACTGCAGGATGAAGCCATTATCGATCAGATATTTAATTATGTGATTGACCAGATGCGTGTTCATACCGGAAAGACTGTTTCTGTAATTGAGGAAAACGGTAATCATATTGTAACCTTAAGTATGTTGAATAATCGTTCCACAACAGTGGATGGGCAGAATGTGGCAGCTGTTGCAAAGGATTGGATTGAGTATAGCCTGCTGGAGGCAAATGTGCATCAGAGTATTGAAGGTATTACATATAATTATGATCAGTATATGAATCGTAATGATGTATACCAGGCCGGTAACAGTAACGTAGAATATGTTATTCGGACAAATACACCGGAAGGGGAAAAGTACTATACCAATATGCCCCTGGAACTGGCTACCATCAGCAGTATAGAGCAGAATTTATACTATCGAAATTTTGGGGCGTATGTAATTTATTCTCCGGAAAATATGCGTTTTGAGACCAATACGGATATTACCCTGGAGGAAATGTTCGATCGTGTAAGCGATTATGATTATGCTTTACCGGATAATACGCAGATTTGGATTGGTGTGGATACTAACTTTGATATTGAGACGGATTCCTTTTCTTATGCCAATCGAATTCATGAAAATATTGTGCCGAGAGTTTGGCAGTATCTTATTTTAATTACCGTGTTTTCTCTGATATGGTTTGGATTGTGGGTATATATTACCGGAACTACCGGAAGATATCCGGATTCAGGAGAAAAATATTTAAGAACAGTGGACAAGACACCTACGGAGCTGGCATTGGTGATTGTATTGATTGCTATATATGGTGGATATCAGTTTTTTGTATATTTGCAAGAACTTGTAGAATACAATTTGTTCTTCCAGTACAGTGAGTGGGCACGGGGAATCTCTTCTATGAAGATGTCATCCATGTTGCTGTTTGGTGCATTTGGTGCATATGTAAATTCTGCATTTTCTACTGCATGGTATAGTTTCATCCGTAGAATTCGTGGTAAAAACTTGTGGAAATGCAGTTTCTGTTGTTATATAATTTCTTTTTTGTTTAATATTGCAAGGAAGATTACCCAGAACAAGCATGCGACCGTGCGTACCTTGATTCCGTATAATTTATTTTTGATTGTAAATATTGTGGGAGCTTTTTGGGTCGGTAATAATATGTATGCCGGCAAGTACGATGATCGCATTTCCATGGGGATTTTAATGGGGTTACTCTTTTTGGATGCTATGGTAGGTGTGTGGCTGTTCCGCAATTCTTCGGAGCGAAATGAGATTCTGGAAGGAATTGCATCTATTCGTGCCGGAGAAACAGACAGCTTATTGGACAGCTCTTCTTTGCACGGTGAAAATAAGGCTCTTGCAGATGGTGTCAATAATATTGGAGAGGGTATTCGTAAGGCAGTGGAAACCAGTATGCGTGATGAGCGTATGAAGGCTGATTTGATTACCAATGTATCTCATGATATTAAGACACCGCTGACTTCGATTATCAATTATATCGGACTTCTTAAGCGGGAGAAAATCACTCAGGAGCCGGCTGCTAATTATATAAGGGTACTGGATGAAAAGGCACTTAGATTAAAGCAGCTCACCGACGATTTGGTGGAGGCATCCAAGATTTCCTCCGGAAACATCGAATTGGTGATGGCTCCCATGAATTTGGAGGAGTTGATTCGACAGGCTATCGGTGAATTTTATGAGAAGTTTGAAGAAAAATCCCTGCAGGTTGTTGTGGGTAGTGAGGGAAGCAGTGCAATCTATGCGGACAGTCGTAGAATGTGGCGTGTTATAGAGAATCTCTTTAACAATGTATGTAAATATGCATTGGAGAGTACCAGAGTATATGTGAATATTGAGAATGTAGACGGTTATGTACTGGCATCTGTAAAGAATATATCTGCAAATCCGTTGAATATCAAGCCGGAGGAGTTAACAGAGCGATTTATCCGAGGCGACATTTCCCGAAGTACGGAAGGTAGCGGGCTGGGCTTATCCATTGCCAAGAACCTGACAGAATTGCAACAGGGAGAGCTTATTCTTCATTTTGATGGAGATTTATTTAAGGCAACTTTAAAATTCAAAGAGCATGTAACTGCTCAGAGCCAGGCAGAAAGATAAAAAGGACTCAGGAGTGCTTGTATTCCTGAGTCTATTTTTATCTTTTTTTATTTGGCGAGAGCCAAACAACGAGGAAATGCGAAGCATTTTCGAGTCTGGCTCAGAAATCTAAAAACTTGTTCTCTCATTATATGCATCTAAGATGCTATGAATCTTCTCTGTGGTAGCAAGCGTGTTGGTCAGGGATACATCATGGTTCATAAAGTCGATGATGGAAGCCATGAACTTGCTCATATCTGCTTCGCAGAAATAAGGCTTGTTCCAAATGTCATCCGGAAGATGAGTTAAGTTGGTTACCACCACCTTATCGAAATGTCCGGCTTCATAAGCTTTATCAAAAGCAGCCAGACCATCGGTGAAGAGACCGAAGGTACAGCAGATGAACACACGATTTGCGCCCATTCCCTTTAACTGCTTCGCAGTATCTAACATACTTCCACCGGAAGAAATCATATCATCGATAATAACAATATCTTTGCCCTCGATGTTGTCACCAAGAAATTCATGGGCAACAATAGGATTCTTACCGTTTTCAATAACACTGTAATCTCTGCGTTTGTAGAACATACCGGTATCCACGCCCAGAACCGTAGCAAAGTAAATGGCTCTGTCAAGAGCTCCTTCATCCGGACTGATTACAATCATATGTTCCTTATCAACGATAAGGTCATCCTCAGAATTGAGAAGAGCCTGAAGAAACTGGTATGGTGGTGTAAAATTATCAAACCCGTTTAATGGGGTAGCATTGGCTACTCTGGGGTCATGGGCATCAAAGGTAATAAAGTTGTCGATTCCCATGTTGTAAAGCTCTTCTAACATAATAGCACAGTCTAAAGACTCACGACTGGAGCGGGCATGCTGTCGCCCTTCATAAAGAAATGGCATGATGACATTGATACGTCTTGCTTTGCCGTTACAAGCAGCGATAACACGCTTTAAATCCTGATAGTGGTCGTCCGGAGACATATGATTGGTATATCCGTTTGCTTCATAGGTAATGCTATGATTGCATACGTCAACAATTATAAACAAATCTTTACCACGAATACTTTCATGGAAACGGGCTTTTGCTTCACCGCTACCGAAACGTGGACATTCACATTCTGCTAAGTAATTATCTTCAATGTAACCGTGGAATGCAGGGTCATTCTTTACCTTTTCGTTTTTGATATCGCGACGGAAGCCCACCATATAATTATTTACTCGTTTTCCCATTTGTTCTGCGGAAGCAAGAGCAACAATTTTCAGTGGCGCTACGGGCATTGCATTTTCTAATTCACGTAAATTAGGCATGATTTCCTCCAATAGTATCTATTTTATTACAAACTTATCCATCTAAATTTATATCATTATGTTAGTGACACGTCAAGGAAAAAAAGGTATACTAATCATGGAGGATTTTGCATATGTCGAAAAGGAAATACCATATTATTAGTAAAATTGTTCCCGGCAGTATCGCCGAGGAGTTGGAAATAGAAGCAGGAGATAAGCTGATTAGCATTGATAACACGGAGATTGAGGATATCTTTGATTATCAGTTTATGATACAGGATACGTATATTGAAGTATTGATTGAAAAGCCGGACGGAGAGCAGTGGCTTTTGGAAGTAGATAAGGAATATGAAGAGGACCTGGGAATTGAGTTTGAAAATGGTCTGATGGATGATTACAGACACTGCTGTAATAAGTGTATTTTCTGTTTTATTGATCAGATGCCGAAGGGAATGCGGGATACCTTATATTTTAAGGATGATGATTCCAGACTTTCCTTCTTACAGGGAAATTATATTACATTGACCAATATGTCTGATAGAGATGTGGAGAGAATTACCAAGTATCATCTGTCACCCATTAACATCTCTTTCCAGACCATGAATCCGGAGCTTCGCTGTAAGATGCTGAATAATCGTTTTGCAGGGGAGGCGCTGAAGAAGGTGGACAAGTTCCATGAGGCCGGTATTATCATGAATGGTCAGATTGTGCTTTGTAAAGGCGTAAATGATGGTGATGAGCTGGAGTATAGTATTCGAGAGCTTACCAAGTATTTACCTAATTTAGAGAGTGTATCTGTGGTTCCGGTAGGACTTTCCAAGTACAGGGACGGGCTTTATCCTTTGGAGCCGTTCACGAAAGCGGATGCATGTCAGGTGATTGATATGATTGAAGGCTGGCAGAAGAAAATTTATGCAGAGTATGGGCTGCATTTTATCCATGCCAGTGATGAGTGGTACATTTTAGCGGAGCGTGAACTTCCGGAAGAGGAGCGTTACGACGGATATCTACAGCTGGAAAACGGTGTGGGTATGGTGCGCTTGTTATTAGAGGAGTTTAAGGAAGGTATGGAGGAGCTTGCGAAGAAGCGATGCCTGCCGGATGTATCAATAGTGGATGAGGTATCTTTAGTGACAGGGCGTCTGGCCTATCCTTATATTTGCCGTATGGCAAGGGAAATGGAGGATGCTTTCCCCAATTTGAAGATTCATGTGTATGAGATTATTAATGAATTCTTTGGGGAACGAATTACAGTGTCAGGTCTTCTTACCGGACAAGATATCTTAAAGCAGCTTTTAGAGAAGGAAACATTGGGAAACAGAGTACTTCTTCCGCAGAATGTTCTGCGAAGCGGAGAGGAAGTATTCCTTGACGATATGACGCTGACAGAGCTGAAAAATGCTTTACATCTGCCTGTGAATATTGTAAAATCAAGCGGATGCGACTTCATAAGTGCGATTATTAAGAATTAGGTATTTATTCAGAACCAAACGATTTTGAATAATTATCATATAACGGAGGAATATATGGCAAGAAAATCGAAACCAATCGTTGCGGTAGTAGGAAGACCCAACGTCGGTAAATCTACTTTGTTTAACGCTTTGGCTGGCGAGAAGATTTCCATTGTAAAGGATACCCCGGGTATTACCAGAGACCGTATCTATGCGGACATTACCTGGCTTGACCGTTCCTTTACCTTAATTGATACCGGTGGTATTGAGCCGGACAGCAGTGATATTATTCTATCCCAGATGCGGGAGCAGGCACAGATTGCCATTGATACCGCAGATGTGATTATTTTCCTTGTGGATGTAAAGCAGGGCTTACAGGATGCGGATGCCAAAGTGGCAGATATGCTGAGACGTTCCCATAAGCCGGTGGTTCTTGTAGTAAACAAGGTGGACAATTTTGATAAATACATGGCGGATGTATATGAATTCTACAACTTGGGAATTGGTGACCCTGTTCCGGTATCGGCAGCAAACCGTCTTGGTATCGGTGATATGTTGGAAATCGTATGTGACCACTTCCCAGAGGATGACGGTGACGAGGAAGAGGATGAGAGAATCCGTGTAGCCATCGTTGGAAAGCCTAATGTAGGCAAATCTTCTTTGATTAACAAGATGCTGGGTGAGAACCGTCTTATCGTATCGGATATTGCAGGTACTACCAGAGACGCAGTAGATACCGATGTAACCTTTAACGACAGAGAGTATGTGTTTATTGATACGGCCGGACTTCGTCGCAAGAATAAGGTAAAGGAAGAATTAGAGCATTATATGATTCTTCGTACCGTCAGTGCTGTGGAAAGAGCAGACGTGGTGGTAATGGTTATTGATGCCAGCGAAGGTGTAACCGAGCAGGATGCAAAGATTGCAGGTATTGCCCATGATAGAGGTAAGGCAGTGATTATTGCGGTGAATAAATGGGATGCTATCGAGAAGGATGATAAGACCATTTACCGCTTTACGGAAGATGTACGTAATACCCTATCCTTTATGCAGTATGCGGAGATTTTATTTATTTCAGCTAAGACCGGACAGAGACTTCCAAAGCTCTTTGAAACCATTGATATGGTAAGCGAAAATCATGCAATGCGTGTGGCTACCGGTGTATTAAATGAGATTATGGCCGAGGCTGTAGCAATGCAGCAGCCACCTTCTGATAAGGGTAAGAGACTTCGTCTGTATTATATAACACAGGCTGCGGTAAAGCCGCCTACCTTTGTTATTTTCGTAAATGACAAGGAATTAATGCATTTTTCATATACCAGATATATTGAGAATCAGATACGTGAGACCTTTGGTTTCAAGGGAACACCTCTCAGATTTATTATTAGAGAGCGAAAGGAAAAAGATCAGTAATGTTATTAGCTAGAGTACTTTGTATTGTAATCGGATATATTTTCGGATTGTTTCAGACCGCATTTTTCTACGGTAAGGCTCACGGAATTGATATCAGAGAGCATGGAAGCGGTAATTCGGGAACAACCAATGCACTTAGAGTTTTAGGAACTAAGGCAGGACTTATTGTATTTGCAGGAGACTGTTTAAAGTGTATCCTTGCAGTTGTTCTTACGAAATTTATTTTCGGGGAAAGCTACCCGGATGCAAAATATCTGCTGGCTCTTTATACTGCTACAGGAACCATTTTAGGACATAATTTTCCTTTTTACATGGGATTTAAGGGCGGTAAGGGAATTGCAGCTACTGCCGGACTCATTTTAGCGTTCCATCCATATTTTATTCCGATGGGAGTGATTTTGTTCTTCGGAACCTTTGCGATTACCCACTATGTATCTTTGGGCTCGCTTCTGATTTATGCAGGCTTTGTGATTGAAATGATTATCTGTGGACAGATGGGAGTGTTTGTGGGGGCATCTCAGGGGAAATTGCTGGAGATGTATGCAGTTGCATTGTTTTTGGCAAGCATGGCGTATTGGAGACATAGAGAAAATATTGTGCGTCTTATAAAGGGTGAGGAGCGCAAGACGTATCTTTTTAAGAAAAACGAGGCGAAATAGAGGAGAGTAATCATGGCGAAAGTCAGTATTATCGGAGCGGGAAGCTGGGGAACAGCATTAGCGCTTCTCTTACATAAAAATGGTAATGAAGTGACAATATGGTCTAAATTTGATGCAGAGATTCAGATGCTGAAGGAAAAGCATGAGCATGTGGATAAGCTTCCGGGGGTAAAGCTTCCGGAGGATATGGTTTTTACCACGGATTTAGAGTCTGCTATCAAAGGAAAGGATTTAATGGTTCTGGCAGTTCCAAGTACCTTTACAAGAGAGACATCTAAGTTAATGGCTCAGTATGTATCAGAAGGACAGATTATTGTAAATGTGTCCAAGGGTATCGAAGAGAGTACTTTGATGACTCTTTCTGATATTATTGAGGAAGAAATTCCGCAGGCCACTGTGGCTGTATTATCGGGACCATCCCATGCAGAGGAGGTTGGTCACGGTATTCCCACCACTATCGTAGTGGGAGCAAAGAAGAAGGCTGTGGCAGAGTATGTGCAGAACCTTTTCATGAACGAGGTATTCCGAGTATATATCAGTCCGGATGTTCTGGGTATTGAGCTTGGGGCAGCACTTAAGAATGTTGTTGCTCTTGCAGCGGGTATTGCAGATGGTTTGGGATACGGAGATAACAGTAAAGCGGCGCTTATTACCCGTGGTATGGCGGAGATATCCAGACTGGGTATTGCTATGGGTGGTAAAGCGCAGACCTTTAGCGGTCTTACCGGTATAGGTGACTTGATTGTAACCTGTGCGAGTATGCATTCCAGAAACCGTAGAGCCGGTATCTTAATCGGCCAGGGAAAGTCCATGGATGAGGCTATGGCAGAGGTTAAGATGGTTGTGGAAGGTGTGTATTCCGCAAAGGCAGCCATGGCTCTTGCGAGAAAGTATGACGTACAGCTTCCGATTATCGAGCAGGTGAATTTGGTTCTGTTTGAAGGCAAGAATGCTGCGGAGGCAGTAAAGGACTTAATGCTTCGTGATAAGAAGATTGAGAGCTCAGATATTCCGTTTGAGGAATAGAAGAATATAGTAATAAACACAGGGGAGCTTGTATTGGCAGGCTGAGAGGAAGTAATCAACTTCGACCCTTAACCTGATACGGATAATGCCGTCGTAGGAAGTCATAGGAGAAGTAGGATTTTTTACAGGAGATGCCCGTATAGGCATCTCCTGTTTTTATATAAAAATATATAAGGAGATACATATTATGAAACAAACAAATGTAAAGAAGTTGGCAGTAGCAGGAGTATTTTGCGCAGTTGCGGTAGTGGGAAGTCTTTTTTCATTTCCCATATTTGGAAGTAAATGTTCACCGGTACAGCATATGGTGAATGTCCTCTGCGGAGTGATTTTAGGACCAGGGTACAGTGTTGGAGTTGCATTTGTGGCAGCACTAATTCGTAATCTGCTGGGGCTTGGAAGTCTGATGGCATTTCCGGGAAGTATGTTCGGTGCATTGGTATGTGGACTGCTTTATAAAAGGACACATAATGTAATGGGAGCTTTGGTAGGAGAAGTCTTTGGTACAGCTGTTTTAGGAGGATTGTGTGCATATCCGGTGGCAATTTTTCTTATGGGACAGAACGCATCGGATATTGCATTCTATACATATATTGTGCCATTTCTGGTTTCTACGGCAGTTGGTGCATTGATTTCCGGTGGATTGATTGTCAGCTTTAAAAAGGCCGGGATTTTGCAAAATATGATGTCAAATCTTGTAAAATAGGGGGCAGAGATGTTTGGAAAAATACTGGAAAATGTGCGGCAGAACATGCCGCTGATACATAATATTACCAACTATGTAACTGCCAATGATTGTGCAAATATGGTACTGGCATGCGGTGCTTCACCGATTATGGCTGACGATGCGGGGGAGGCGGCAGAGATCACAAGTATCTGCAATGGTCTCAATATTAATATTGGGACACTTAATCAAAGAACCATTCCTGCTATGCTTGCAGCAGGGAAAAGAGCTAATGAATTAGGACAGCCGGTAGTTTTGGATCCGGTAGGTGCAGGGGCATCAAGGCTTCGGACAGAGACTGCGCTTATGCTTCTTCAAGAGATTCGTTTTTCTGTGATAAGGGGAAATATTTCTGAAATTAAGGCTTTAGCATCGGGAAGCGGAACTACGAAAGGGGTGGATGCGGATGTGGCAGATAAGATATCTGAGGATAATCTGGAAGAAGTGATAGAATTTGCCAAGACATATGCTATAAAGACAGAGGCGGTGATTGCCATTACCGGCGCGATTGATATCGTAACGGATGGAAAAGAAACATACTGCATTCGAAATGGTCATCACATAATGAGTCGGATTACGGGAAGCGGATGCCAGCTTTCTGCTTTAACAGCCGCCTTTATTGCAGCGAATTCTAACCGGATTTTACAGGCAACTGCAGCGGCAGTAAGTGCAATGGGGCTTTGTGGGGAGATTGCCCGTGAAAGAATGGGTCCTTTGGATGGTAATGCCTCTTACCGGAATTATATTATTGATGCGATGTATCATCTGACGCCACAGCAGCTAGAGAAAGGAGCTAACTATGAAGTGCGATAGAAAATATATGTGTCTTTATGCGGTGACGGATCGTAGCTGGACAAAGGAGAAGCGTCTGTATCAACAAGTGGAAGAGGCGCTAAAGGGTGGTGTTACCTGTGTGCAGCTTCGGGAGAAGACACTTTCGGAGGAAGAATTTCTGACGGAGGCACTGGAGATTGCTGCATTGTGCAAAAAGTACCAAGTGCCTTTTATCATTAATGATAATGTGGAGATTGCTATGAAGTGTAAGGCAGATGGCGTACATGTAGGACAGGAGGATATGAATGTCTCAGAGGTACGAAGAACAGTGGGAGATGAAATGATTATCGGTGTCTCTGCACATAGCGTGGAGGAGGCCAAAATGGCTGTGGATAACGGCGCCGATTATTTGGGCGTAGGGGCTGTATTTTCCACAGCAACCAAGACAGATGCCTCTGTATTATCTCATGATATCTTAAAAGAAATCTGTGCTTCTGTAGATGTACCTGTGGTTGCTATCGGTGGTATTAATAAGGAAAATATTGAAAAGCTTAGCGGTAGCGGTGTGGACGGCGTGGCTCTGGTCAGTGCCATCTTTGGTGCTGAAAATATTGAGAAAGAGTGTGTATTGTTACGACAGCTTTCTGAGAAGATGGTAAATAAGGAGGCGTAGAAAGATGAGAACAGCGTTATCAATTGCCGGAAGTGATTGTAGCGGTGGTGCAGGCATTCAGGCAGATTTAAAGACAATGACAATGAATGGGGTATTCGGAATGAGTGTGATTACTGCACTGACAGCACAGAATACCTTGGGAGTGACAGGAATTGCAGAGGTTACACCGGAATTTTTGGCGCAGCAGCTGGATGCGGTGTTTACGGATATTTACCCGGATGCTGTGAAAATCGGGATGGTCTCCTCGAATAAATTGATTCAGGGAATTGCAGAAAGGCTTCGTTTTTATCAGGCGAAGAATATTGTAGTAGACCCGGTAATGGTTGCTACAAGCGGTTCCCGTTTAATTGAAACAGATGCCATTGCTACGTTGAAGAAAGAGCTTCTACCTTTGGCTAGTGTTATCACACCGAACATACCTGAGGCTGAGATTTTGACAGGAAGAGAAATTAGCACCAGAGATGATATGGAAGATGCGGCAAATTATATAAATGAAGCGTATGGATGTGCTGTGCTTTTAAAGGGAGGACACAGCATTCAGGACGCCAGTGACTTTTTATACGATGGGGGAGAGTTTCGCTGGTTTGAGGGAAGGAGAATTGACAATCCAAATACTCATGGAACAGGCTGTACCTTGTCCAGTGCCATAGCTGCGAATCTTGCGAAAGGCTTTACATTGGAAGAAGCTGTAGAGAGAGGGAAGGAATATATTTCCGGAGCCTTGGGGGATATGCTCAATCTTGGGAGGGGGGCAGGGCCGCTGAATCATGCTTTTGCATTGGATGGATACTTTATAGAAGGAAGAAGTGAGATAATATGAACGTAGTAGTTTAGGAACACTTTTTGTAAAAAGTATTGACAAATAAAACGTAACATGTATATATTATTATCAATTAAATGCTTTAAACCGTTGAAGCGGAGATAACGGCAATGATGCCTTTACAGAGAGCCTGTGATGCTGAGAATCAGGTGAGAAACAAGTTGTCAAATGGACCGCAGAGGGCGCAGTCAAAAGTGTAACGCTATTTACACCCAGTATTCTGTGACGTGTGGGCATACGTTAGTTGCCGGGGATATGTTGGTATCCTGTTAAGTGTGCAGCCCGTATGGCTGTAAATCAAGGTGGCACCGCGGATAGTGTATATGATTTGGCATGTATGTATTCGTCCTTGACAGATTCTAGGATTCTGTCAAGGGCTTTTTTTATTGTTTAAGCAGGAGGGGGATGTAATGATGCAGAGAAAATCTTGGTGGCGCTCCCGCGCCGTGTTGTATTAAGAACTAATAGGAAAACGATGTATAAATGAGATTGATTTTAAAGCTTTTTAATTGGAGGAATGAAAAATGAAATTTAACAATATCGACTTTAACACTTATTTTAAGAATTACCCTGATGCGAATGGCTACTTTGGAAAGTATGGTGGCTCATACATTCCGGCTGAGCTGCAGGTTGCCATGAATGAGATTAACGAAGCTTATCAAACCATCTGTAAATCAGACAGATTTATCAGTGAACTTCGGCGGATTCGTAAGGAGTTTCAGGGAAGACCCACGCCCATCTCTCATTTGGAGAGGCTTTCCAACAAACTGGGCAATGTACAGCTCTATGTAAAGCGTGAGGACTTAAATCATACAGGTGCGCATAAGCTGAATCATTGTATGGGAGAGGTTCTTCTTGCAAAGTATATGGGCAAGAAGAAGGTGATTGCAGAGACCGGCGCCGGACAGCATGGTGTTGCCCTTGCCACTGCAGCAGCTTACTTTGGCATGGAATGTGATATTTACATGGGTGCTGTGGATATCAAAAAGCAGGCTCCCAATGTTGCCAGAATGAAGATTTTAGGTGCAAAAGTTATTGAGGTTACGGATGGTTTACAGACACTTAAGGAGGCTGTTGATGCGGCATTTGCCGCGTATTGCAGGGAGTATAAGGATGCAATTTATTGTATCGGGTCTGTAGTGGGGCCTCACCCATTTCCTATGATGGTACGTGATTTCCAGAGTGTGGTGGGAATCGAAGCAAGAGAGCAGTTTCTGGAAATGACCGGTGAGCTACCGGATGCTGTGGTTGCCTGCGTAGGCGGCGGCTCCAATGCCATGGGAATGTTCTGCGGCTTTTTGAATGATCCTGTTGATATCTATGGTGTGGAGCCTTTGGGAAGAGGAACTGCCCTAGGGGACCACGCAGCAAGCCTTATGTATGGAGAAGAAGGAATTATGCATGGATTTAACAGTATTATGCTAAAGGATAAGAACGGTGAGCCTGCCCCGGTATATTCGGTTGCCAGCGGTCTGGATTATCCATCTTCCGGTCCGGAGCATGCCTTTCTTCATGACCTTGGTAGAGTAAAGTATGATGTGGTAAATGACGATGAAACCATCGATGCATTCTATGAGCTTTCAAGAATGGAAGGCATCATTCCGGCAATCGAAAGCTCCCATGCGGTTGCATATGGTATTAAGCTTGCAAAGACTATGGGTAGGGGCTCTGTTCTTATCAATCTCTCCGGTAGAGGGGATAAGGATATGGACTATATCATTGAAAAATATGGAATCAGATAAAATCAAGTGCTGTTGCATTTTGCAACAGCACTTGTTGTAAATGTTATCCCATTGTGATGGTGCCACAGGCAATCTTTTCACCTGCATTTCCGGCTGGCTGAGAAGTGAAATCATCGGGGGCGGAGTGGATAATTACAGTTCTACCGATAATGTCCTCTAAACGGAATGCACCGGTGAAGAGAATTGAGAAGGCATTTCCCCTATATCCAAGTAAGGGAGGTAAGTCACCGGCATGAAATGGATGCTCCACATTTCTTGGATTGTAGTGATGTGCTGCATCCGCAAAAGGGTCATTTTCATTACCTGTACAAGAATTACCTTCATGAATATGAAAGCCGAAAAATGTATTTGGGGAGGAATTCATGGTGGGCAGTCCGGAAACATCGGCACCAATCAGAACTCCATATTCTGTCTGATAGAAATTTACTTGTCCCTTGATTTCCGGGTACATTTCACTTCCCCTGATGGTAGCTGTGGCATCGGGATGTCTGTAAAGTAGAGGGAGATAGCGGTTAAACTGACTGTAACGTCGTTCGTCATTATACATGTTTTTTACCTTTCTTGGTCTGATGTATTATGATATGAACGAAACGGAACATATGCTACTTGCTTATATTCCACACCTCCCGGAAGTCTTCAATATACTTGCTTTCAATGGCAGGTACGTAGTACAATCCATATTCTTTTAGTTCATTTTTTCCATATTCCTCCGGTAGCTCTACATAGAAGAGATAGTATGGAACGTATATATTTTGCATAATGTCAGTTCGGTATATCAGTTCGCGCTTTACAATGTATTCTTCACCGCAGAAATCCTCCGAAGCATTGGAGCCGTAGTAGCCTCTGCATAAAAGCCGTTGTGCCTCATCAGCGGTGATAATGGGGTAGTATCCGATGATTTCACTAAGGTCTGTTTGCCCAACCCTGTAAATACATAGATTTCCTTCTGCATTGAAGGTAAAGCGTGTTCGGTTAAAATTATAGTTCAAGATGTTTTGGGTTTCGTTATCGGTCAGCTCGTAGTACGCAATATTGTGGTGCTGCCAGTTTTCTGTTCCATCACTGCCATAGTAACCTCCCCATACATCGATGGCGACATGCTCCATAGGAATTAGCTGCGGGAATGCAGTTAATATATATTCTGCCAGAGTATAGGTTTCTTCATAAGTAGAAGAATAGTCGGTGAGCCTGTATTCTTCCGGGATATCCCATGCCGGGGCTAAGAAAACTTCTACATCGGTGGGGTGATACATTTCAAATTCCATGCCTTCTCCTTGGGCAGAAACCGGCAGATAGGACAGAGTTTTCTCAGCACTATGGGTGATTTTCGGGTTATCGATGCCCAGATATCCTGCAACCTTGGTTAGGGCAGCATCCATAAATTCCCAGTCAAATTCGATAAGAGTTCCGGCGCCGTCCACAGGGTGCCTGTTACGAAATACAGGTAGGTGGGTAAGGGTGCAATCTTCTGTCCAGGGATTATTATTTACCAGTTCGCTGCTATCATATGCCCAGTAACCGGAGGTACCCATGCCTCCATTGTCATAGAAGGATACCTCAAGCCTTGGTAGAGCCGGGTCAGGTCTGCTGTTATATATATAACCTACTCCGAGGCATATAAAAAGGGAAGCTGCAGTTGCAAGTATCTTTCGGGGAATAGGGCGGTGCTTTGGAGCAATTCTTTCTGCGGTGTCTATTAAGTCTGCATCAAGTTCATTAAATACCTGAAATATCCTTTCGCGTCTCATAGATATATTCCCTCCTGTTCTAAATGCTTTTTCAGTTTTTTGCGGATGTGAAACAAAGAAGATTTGACCTTACTTTCGCTACAGGCAAGTTGCTTTGCCAGTGTTTTGATGTCATCGCAATAGTAGTAGCGTCTTAAAAAGAGTGTTCTCTTTTCCGAAGAAAGAGAACGCAAATAAAGGCTGATTTGTGCGGCAATTTCCTTGTTTTCTAACTCCTTATCCGGGGTGGAGGGACTTGGAATGCAGTCTTCTAACTCTGAGAGTAGAAGTGCAAATTCCCCCTCCTTACGCTTGCACGAAAAGCGTTTTTTATAAAGGTCCAGCGACAGATTCCTTACGATGGCACCAAGATAGGATTTCAGCATCTGTGGTCTTTTGGGCGGAATGCTGTTCCAGGTTCGCAGATAGGTATCGTTTACACATTCCTCTGCATCCTCATGGTTTTGCAGGATATTTATGGAAATCGTATGTAGGAAATGCCCGTACTTTGCAGCAGTTTCTGTGATAGCGGATTCTACGCGGTCAAAATATAATTCAATGATTTTCTTATCGTCCATGTGTTTCCCTCCTCATCTATATAGACGAAGATTTTCTGTGGTGGTTGCATCAGCAACGTTTTCATTGTAAAATATTTTGTGTTGGGTTGACAAGAAGCTGGAAAATGGTGATTTATGAAATTTACAGAAAATAGGCTGACATATGAAGAAGATATATTGCTACGGAGTTCTGTGGGGTGGAGTATCTTTTCAGAGGAGCAGACTCGAAAAAGTATCAGAAATACTTTGTATGCAGTTACCGTATGCGAAAGATAATAAAAAAGTGAGGGTATGAGTTAGGACAACAGTATATTTTGTAAGACATGCAGAACCGAATTATAATAATCATGATGATATGTCAAGAGAATTGTCGGCTAAGGGATTGGAAGACCGGAGATTGGTGACAGAATTTTTTGCAGACAAGAATATTGATATGGTATTATCCAGCCCTTTTAAGAGAGCCTATGATACGGTGGCTCCTTTTGCAGAAGGAAAAGGAATGAATATACAGGTAGTGGAAGACTTCCGGGAGCGAAAGATAGACAGCTGCTGGATAGAGGATTTTAAAGCATTCAGCATGAATCAGTGGGCCGATTTTACATACAAATTGTCCGATGGAGAGTGCCTTTTAGAGGTGCAGGAGCGCAATATCGGGGTGTTGAATAAAGTGTTGGAAGAGTATTCCGGAAAGAATATTGTAGTCGGTAGTCATGGAACTGCACTAAGTACGATTATTAATTATTATGACAGCTCCTTTGGTTATGAAGATTTTGATAAGATTCGTGGTCTTATGCCATGGGTGGTGAAGTTTTCTTTCGAGGGAAAGAACTGTGTGAAAATTGAAAAATACAATTTGTTTGAAATGTAATTTATACTACGAGTATAACGACAACACGAATGAATTGTGTTATAGTGCCTTAAAAGCTAGAAAGCAGCATATCAAGAGGATAGCTGCTTTTCTCATAGGAATAGTTTGAAAAATCACATTGATATGCTGATTTTTCAAACGGCTATTTGTTTCTGAGCGAAAACAAATAGCATTGATGGCAGACGCAAATTTGAGATTTGCGTCGCCTCTTCGCGACAAGTCGCTCAGAAATGAGGATTATTATGGAGAATAAGGGAACGAAAACAATTGAGACAGAGCGGTTGATACTTCGCAGATTTGTCATTGAGGATGCAGAGATGATGTATAGGAACTGGGCATCTGACCCTGAGGTGACGAAGTTCTTGACCTGGCCTACACATCCCAATGTAAATGTGACGAAAAGTCTTTTAAAAGGTTGGATAGAAGGATATGAGGATTTATCCGATTACAATTGGGTGATGGAGCTTAAGGAAACTCATGAGGTAATCGGTAATATCTCCGTTGTGAGATTACGTGAGGATATTGAAGCAGCAGATATGGGATACTGCATGGGAAAAGCCTGGTGGGGCAAGGGTTATATGCCGGAGGCGTTACGTGCAGTCATTGATTATTTGTTTTCCGAGGTTGGACTTAATCGAATTGCAGCTTGTCATGATGTGAATAATCCAAAGTCCGGCAGAGTTATGGATAAGGCAGGAATGAAGGTAGAAGGAATCTGGCGCAGGGCAGGTAAGAATAACCTTGGTGTCTGTGATGAAGTGTGGCATGCAATTTTAAGGGAGGAATGGGTATAATGGTACGTTTTGCAAAGGAAGAAGATTTAAAGAGAGTCAACGAGCTAAGAGAAGAAGTGAATGAGATTCATGTAAATGGAAGACCGGATATTTTTAAACCGGGATTCAATGATGAACTCAGAGATTATATTAACGAGATATGGGATGCCGAAAATAAGGATATTATTGTAGCAGAGAAGGATGGTATTATCTGCGGTTACGCTTGTGTACAGTACATTGATAAGCCGGAAAATTCGTACATATATGCCAGAAAATTCTATGAAGTAGAGGAGTTTGGCGTGGATAAGGCATTCCGTAGACAGGGCGTTGCCACAGAGCTGATTGAATTTGTCAGGGAAGATGCAAAGAACCATGGAATGACGAGGCTGGAGCTGAATATGTGGGAATTCAATGACGGTGCACTGGCGTTTTATGAGTCGGTTGGATTTAAGACGTATCGGAGATATATGGAGATGGAATGTGAGTAAGAGAAAGTGAAGGTCTGTGACCTTCACTTTCTCTTACTCAACCATTGATTGAATTATCATATCTTTTTCTAGAGACAAGTTATTGTAGTGAGGTTATTTAAAGGATAGAATAAAGATGTCAAGGAGGAAAGGGATTATGAATAATATAGGTAATGTTATTGCATATAAACGAAAAGAGCTGGGATATACACAACAGAATCTTGCAGACAAATTAAATATATCTTTTCAAGCTGTTTCAAAGTGGGAAAATGGAACATCAACACCGGATATTGCGCTTCTACCACAGATAGCCGGAATTCTGAATACTTCCGTAGATGCTTTGGTTGGTTACGCTCATGTACCCATAACACAATATGAGCAAAAATATAAGGGAGAGGAATATTATTGGGGGATTGCACCTAGTCAGATGTGTTATGAGATCATGAAGCTCAGACCGCCTGTTAAGCCTTATCGAGTATTGGATATCGGTTGCGGTGAGGGGAAAGATTCTGTTTTTTTGGCTCGAAATGGTTATCAGGTGACTGCATTTGATGTAGCGGACACCGGACTGGAAAAAGCAAAACGATTAGCTGAGCATAATTGTGTAAAGATTGATTTTTTCAGAGCTGATGTTAATGATTATGTTCCGACCGGAGAGTTTGACATCATTTTCTCAAGTGGTGTGTTTCACTATATTTCTGAATCACGGAGAAGTGAGTTTATAAGGTTGCTTAAGGACTGCACATCAGAGAACGGGATTAATGCAATAAATGTTTTTGTAAGAAAACCATTTATTGCAGAAGCAACGGATATGGAGGAACGTGAAAAACAGGTAGAGCCGTGGTATTCCGGTGAACTTTTTAAATATTATCATGATTGGTTATTCCACAAAAATGAAGAAAAAATTTTTGATTGCAATAGCGGAGGTATTCCGCATAAGCATTGTATGGACATATTGATTGCGGAGAAAAGAGGATGAGAATACCTGATTATCATATACATACATATTTTTCACCGGATTCATCAATGAAACCGGACGAGGCTGTCAAGGCTGCGGTATCTAAAGGGATTACAGATATGTGCTTTACGGAGCATATGGATTTAGGACACCATATGGAATCCTTCAATCGAATTCCGGATTTTCATGGAATGCAGAATGAGATTCGTAAATTGCGAGAGAAGTACCCCGAAGCCAGAATAGGATATGGTTTAGAGGTTGGTTATATAGCAGGTACTGTGGAACAAACGATAGAATCAATTAAGGACGAAGCATATGATTATGTGTTGCTTAGTACACATTGTGTGGACGGGCTGGATTGTTATTTGCCCGAATCAAAACAGGGGAGAGATAAAGTAACATTTTATACCCGCTATTTGGAAACCTTATATGAGTCTGTAATGGATGTGCGGTTATTGGACTATTATGATTGTGTTGGTCATATCGGGTATGTAGCAAAATGCAAGCATTATGAGTATAATGAGATGAGCTATGATATGTTTCCGGAGATGTTTGATAAAATCCTTAGAGCCATCATTAAAAATGGGAAGGGTATTGAAGTCAATACATCGGGAATCAAGAGAGCAGGACATGTACTTCCGCATCCTAGCATTATTCAGAGATATTATGAATTGGGCGGGCGGATAATTACCTGTGGCGCAGATGCTCACACTCCGGAAAGAGTGGGGGAAGGGGTAGAAGAGGCGCTTAAGATTATGAAAGAATGTGGATTTACAGAAATTACTATATTTAACCATCGAAAAGCGAAATTCTATATTATCTAAATGATTTGAAAAAATGCGAAAAGAGTATCTATGAGCCGGATTTTCCGGAATAGATACTCTTAATTACTTTGGGGCACTTTTTGAGCTTTCTACAGTGCTCTTACAATTTCCGCTGTAGTCTTAGGCTTATTCATACTGTAAAGGTGAATATGCTTTACACCATTATTTTTCAAGTCCAAAATCTGCTCTACTGCAAAGTCAATTCCGGCTTTGCGCATATCCTCCGGATTTTCACCATATTTTGCAATTAAATCGGTCAGCTTTTTCGGTACGCTGGAGCCGGAGAGGGAGATGCTGGTCTCAATCTGCTTGGATGAGGTAATTGGCATGATTCCGGCACAGAGAGGAGCTGTGATGCCCTTAGCTATAGCTTTATCAGTAAAGTTATAATAAAAGGAGTTGTCAAAGAACAACTGGCTGATAAAAAACTCCGCTCCCATTTCCTGTTTGATTTTCAATACATCCAAATCCGCATCTAAGGAAGCTGCTTCGTAGTGCTTCTCAGGATAGCAGGCACCTGCCATGTGAATGTTGCTGTTTGCTTTGATAAAAGCCATCATATCGCTGGCGTGGGTGAATTCTCGTCCATAGAATTGCTCATCACTCATGATGCGAGGTCTGTCACCGCGAAGTGCGAGAACATGATTTACTCTGGCAGCTTGTAATTCAGCTAAAACATTCTGAATATCGTCCTTTTTACTGCCCACACAAGTTAGATGTGCAATGGCAGGAATATGTAAGGTATTCTGGATATAGGAAGCAATCTCAACGGTCTTTTTGGAGTTACTTCCCCCCGCACCGTAAGTGACACTGATAAAGTCCGGCTTTACCTGAGCCATAGAGTCCAGTACCTGATACACATGTTCAAATTCATCCTCTTTTTTAGGCGGGAAAACCTCCAGAGAAAAGGAGCTTTTCATCTGATATATATTGTTTGTCATCTTCATTTATCCCCCTGGTTATACTTGAATAAATCTGATAAATATCGTAACATGGTTATATCGAAAGTACAAGAATTTAATGAATTAAAGTGCTGATAAACGGAGGAAATTATGAATACAAATTTTCAGGGAACCGCAGAATATGTAGCAAGCGAGCAGTTGATGGCAAGCGTAAATATCGCCATTGCGCTTAAGAAGCCGCTTTTAGTAAAGGGAGAGCCGGGAACCGGTAAAACCATGCTGGCAGAAGCAGTGGCCAAGGCACTTGGCAAGAAGCTGATTATCTGGAATATCAAGTCTACCACCAAGGCCCAGGAAGGTCTCTATGTATACGATACCATTCAGAGATTATATGATGGTCAGTTCGGGGAAGAAGGCGTAGATGATATAGCAAAGTATATTAAGCTTGGTAAGTTAGGCGAAGCTTTTGACAGTGAGGAACAGGTTGTGCTTCTGATTGATGAGATTGATAAGGCTGACCTGGAATTCCCCAATGATCTTCTTTGGGAGCTGGATCAGATGGAATTCTATATCAATGAAACAAAGAGAACGGTTAAGGCGAAGAACAGACCTATCGTAATTATTACTTCCAATGCGGAGAAGGAGCTTCCGGATGCATTCCTTAGAAGATGTATTTTCCATTATATTGATTTCCCTTCCAAGGAGCAGATGGAGGAAATTGTAAAGGTGCATTTTCCGGAGGTGGAAGAGAATTTGTTAAAGCAGGCTATGGATGTATTCTACAATATCCGTGCTATCCGTGATATTCGTAAGAAGCCCAGTACTTCAGAATTGATTGACTGGGTCAACGCACTTCAAATTGGTGGTATTCCTACTGATAAGATTCGTGCGACACTGCCGTTTGTAGGCGTAGTTGTAAAGAAGGATGAAGACTTAGAGGTTGTAAGACAAAATTCAGGAATGTTGTAGGAAGAGAATATGTTTACAAGATTTTTCTTATCGCTCAGAGAGAAGGGGTTACATGTAACCATGGGTGAGTTTCTGACATTGCAGGAAGCTTTGGATAAGGGACTCTGTGGCAGTTCATTAACTCAGTTTTATTATGTATCCCGCATGATTTTAGTAAAGAGCGAAACTGACTATGATAAATTCGATATGGCATTTGAAGAGTGCTTCAAAGCTGCCCAGAAGGAGACTGAGGTCAGTGCAGAGATGCTGCGCTGGCTGGACAAGTCCGACATGATGGAGATGGCTCACGAGGAAGCCAGAGACCATCTGAATAAGATGGAGGGCGAAGGGCAGATAATTGATAAGGACGATGTAGAGCAGAAGTTTAAGCAGCGTCTGAAGGATCAGGATAGTGAGCACAATGGTGGTAATTTCTGGATTGGTACTATGGGTAAGACTTCCTTTGGTAATATGGGAGGTAATGTGGGTGGAGTCCGCGTGGGCGGTAAGACCGGCTATCAGTCTGCCTTTGCGGTAATCGGTGCCCGGAAGTACAAGGATTTCAGGGATGACAGGGTGCTGGACAATCGTCAGTTTCAGATGGCTTTTCGGAAGCTGCGCCAGTTTTCTTCTAGGCTTGATATTCCGGAGACGGAACTGGATATTGATGGAACTGTTGACAAGACATGTAACAATGGTGGATGCTTGCAGATTGTGATGAAGAAGCCACGCAAGAATGCGGTGAAGCTGTTGCTTCTTATGGATTCCGGCGGAACCATGATTCCTTTCAGCAGCCTTTTAAATGACTTGTTTCAGGCGGTGCATAAGTCCAACCATTATAAAGATGTAAAGACATATTATTTCCACAACTGTATTTATAATAAGCTTTATAAGACGCCGGAATGTGAAAATGGTGACTGGGTGGATACGGAGTGGGTATTCCGTAATATTGACAGCGATTATAAAGTAATCATTGTAGGGGATGCGGCAATGGCACCGGAGGAGCTGTATTCTACCACCGGAAATTATCGTGGTCCCAATGGAGGACTTTCCGGCTATGACTGGCTACAGCTTGTAAAACGTCACTATAAAAAGGTGGTGTGGCTCAATCCCAAGATGGCGCCGGGACGGGCACCATGGCGAGAGGCGGAGACTGCAGTGAAGGAGATATTCCCTATGTATAAGCTGACGGTGGACGGTTTGAATCAGGCCATGGTGAAGCTTATGGTGAACAAATAATTCTGAAAGGATATGGAATAAATGAAGTTAATTTCATGGAATGTAAATGGTCTCCGTGCCTGTATGCAAAAGGGATTCATGGACTTTTTTTATGATATGGATGCAGATATTTTCTGTCTGCAGGAGACCAAGATGCAGGAGGGACAGCTGGAATTGGAGCTTCCTGGATATTTTCAGTATTGGAATTCTGCAGAGAAAAAGGGATATTCCGGAACCGCTATGTTTACGAAAAGTGAGCCTTTGCAGGTAACTTATGGTATCGGTATAGAAGAGCACGACCATGAGGGGCGTGTGATTACCGCAGAATATGAGGAATATTATGTGGTGACGGTGTATACGCCCAATTCCCAGAGGGAGCTTACCCGATTGGATTATCGTATGAAGTGGGAAACGGATTTTCTGAATTACTTAAATGGATTAAAAGCAAATAAGCCTGTTATTTTCTGTGGTGACCTCAATGTGGCACATCAGGAGATTGATCTGAAGAATCCTAAGACCAATCATAAGAATGCCGGCTTTACGGATGAAGAGCGTGCATGCTTTACCAAGGTGCTGGAGAATGGATATATTGATACCTTCCGCCATTTCTATCCGAATTTGGAAGGTGTATATTCCTGGTGGTCTTACATGTTTCAGGCCCGTGCCAAGAATGCGGGGTGGCGTATTGACTACTTTGTGGTATCAGAGGAGTTGAAGGATTGTCTAGTGGATGCCAAAATTCATACCCAGGTGCTTGGTTCTGACCATTGCCCGGTAGAGCTTGAGATTAACCTGTCATAGGGAAAAATAATCATTGACAAATGGGAGAAACTTAGCTAAAATGAATCCATTATAAGAAAAAGCTATGAAGAGAACAAGTAGTGAGAAGTGCTGCTTACAGAAAGTTGCCGGTTGATGAGAGGCGCAAGAGAAGCTTGTTACGAATACATCTCGGAGCTGCGTACCGAATAAAGTAGGCTACGACGAATTTGGCAGTCGTTACACTGTCATGGCATTGATAGATGCCTGGTAAGGTAGTATCTGTGAGGGTACTGCGAAGAATGGTGGTAACACGAGCATACAGCCTCGTCCTTTCAATAAGGACGGGGCTTTCTTTATTGCAAAAAGGAGGATGAAAAGATGACAATTTATGACGAACTGAAAGCAAGAGGTCTTCTGGCGCAGTTAACTGACGAGGAAGAAATCAAAGAATTAATTAATAATGGTAAGGCTACCTTTTATATTGGTTTTGATCCTACCGCAGACAGTTTACATGTAGGGCACTTTATGGCATTATGCCTGATGAAGAGATTACAGATGGCTGGTAATAAGCCTATCGCTTTAATTGGTGGTGGTACTGCTATGATTGGTGACCCATCAGGAAGAACCGATATGCGTACCATGATGACAAAGGAAACCATCGCTCATAACGTAGAGTGCTTTAAGAAGCAGATGAGCCGTTTTATTGACTTCTCTGAGGGAAAGGCTCTTCTTGTAAACAATGCAGACTGGTTACTTGATTTAAATTATGTAGAAGTGTTACGTGAGGTTGGTGCTCACTTCTCTGTAAACAGAATGCTTACCGCTGAGTGCTACAAGCAGCGTATGGAGAAGGGCTTAAGCTTCCTTGAGTTCAACTACATGATTATGCAGAGCTACGACTTCTATCAGTTATTCCAGAAGTACGGTTGTAATATGCAGTTTGGTGGTGATGACCAGTGGTCTAACATGCTTGGTGGTACAGAATTGATTCGTCGTAAACTAGGCGAGGATGCATATGCTATGACCATTACGTTACTTCTTAATTCCGAAGGTAAGAAGATGGGTAAGACCCAGAAAGGTGCGGTATGGCTTGATCCTAACAAGACCACTCCTTTCGAGTTCTACCAGTACTGGAGAAACGTTGCAGATGCAGACGTTCTTAAATGTATTCGTATGCTTACGTTCCTTCCGCTTGAGGAAATCGAGAAGATGGATTCATGGGAAGGTAGCCAGTTAAATGAGGCTAAGGAAATCCTTGCATTTGAATTAACCAAGCTGGTACATGGCGAAGAAGAGGCGGCAAAGGCGCAGGATGCAGCTAAGGCTCTTTTCAGCGCAGGTAGTGCAGAGAATATGCCTACTTTCGAGCTTACCGATGCGGATTTTAGAGACGGTTCTATCGATATCATCGGAGTAGTTGCAACCGCAGGTCTTTGTGCATCACGTTCTGAGGCAAGAAGAGCTATTGAGCAGGGAGGTGTAACCGTAGATGGTGAGAAGGTTACCGATATCAAGACTCTTTACACTAAGGAATCCTTCGGCGTGGAAGGTCTTATCGTTAAGCGTGGTAAGAAGATCTTCAAGAGAGTTGTAGTTAAGTAACATAAAAATTAAATCCCCTTCATATACTTTTTGTAAGTATGGAAGGGGATTTTTTATGGAAGAATATAAGAGTTTTGATTTGTACAAAGATATAAAAACGAGGTGCAACGGCGAGATTTACATAGGGGTTCTGGGTCCTGTGCGTACCGGAAAGTCCACATTTATCAAGCGTTTTATGGAAAATCTGGTGCTTCCGGGAATTGCGGATGAATATGAGAAAAGCAGGGCAGTAGATGAGATGCCACAGAGTGCAACCGGTAAAACTATTATGACTACGGAGCCGAAATTTATTCCGAAGGAAGCTGCAACGGTAAGGTTATCAGAAGATACAGAGGTGAAGGTAAGGCTGATAGATTGTGTGGGTTATATGGTGGAGGGAGCCAGTGGTCATATGGAAGAGGAAAAGGAGCGGATGGTAAAGACACCATGGTTTTCCGAGGAGATTCCATTTACCAAAGCTGCAGAAATTGGCACGGATAAGGTTATGAAGCAGCATAGTACCATTGGTATTGTCATTACTACAGATGGTAGTTTTGGGGAACTTTCCCGAAAGAATTACTTGATTCCGGAGGAAAAGACCATCGCTGCAATGAAAGCAACAGGGAAGCCTTTTGTAGTACTTCTAAACACCAACAAACCTTATCAGGCAGAGACTAAAGCACTGGCGGAAGAAATCGGGTTAAAGTATGGTGTGTCCGTTTTGCCGGTGAATTGCGAGCAGTTAAATAAAGATGATGTAGTGAATATTTTAAAAAATGTACTTTTTGAGTTCCCTATCCGTAGTATTGCTTTTAAGATTCCCTGTTGGGTAGAATCACTTCCTATTGACCATGATATTAAGAAAAGCCTGATATCCGGTCTTAAGAATATTATGAAGGAATACAGTACTATCAAAGACATTATGTATAAACCCATGGTGATGGAGAATCCTTATGTGAATAAGATGATTATGGAAAAACAGGGTGTCTCTGACGGAGAAGTGGTTGTAAATGTGGAGATGGTGCCATCTTATTATTATGATATTTTAAGCGAAATGGTAGGGGAGAAGATTACAGATGATTATGCACTGATTACCATGCTTAAGAATTATACTTTTATGAAAAATGAGTATACTAAGGTAGCAGATGCCATGGACGCTGTACACTATAAAGGATATGGTGTGGTGATGCCTGCCAGGGAGGAAATAACTTTAAGTGAGCCGGAGGTTATCCGCCATGGCGGAAAATTTGGTGTGAAAATCAAGGCAAGCAGTCCATCGGTACATATGATTCGTGCTAATATTGAGACAGAGATTGCACCAATCGTAGGAAGTGAAAGTCAGGCGGAAGATTTAATGAAATATCTTCAAACTGCTGACTCACAGGAAAACAGCATCTGGGATGTGAATATTTTTGGAAAAACGGTGGAGCAATTAGTCAGTGACGGAATAACAACCAAAATCACTACTTTGGGAGAAGAATGTCAGATGAAATTGCAAGATACCATGCAAAAGGTTGTGAACGACTCTAACGGCGGAATTGTGTGTATTATTATCTAACAATTGCATTTCGGACCTACCTTTTGTATACTGAATATAAATACGAAAGGTAGGTGTTTTTTATGGGAAAAGTGTATGATAAGTTAATAAGCTGCTTGAGTTGCGTAAGAAAGACAACAGACTTTGTTCCGAAGGTTGCTCTGGTGTTGGGATCCGGTTTGGGAGATTTTGCAAATGAGATTGAGGTGGTTTGCGAGATACCATATAGTAAGATAGATAACTTCCCGGTATCTACTGTTCCGGGGCATGCAGGAAAATTCATTTTCGGCTATGTGGGGAAAACACCGGTAGTATGTATGAAGGGAAGAGTTCATTATTATGAGGGATATGACATTTCGGATGTGGTACTTCCTATTCGATTAATGAAGCTCCTTGGTGCAGAAGTATTCTTTGTAACCAATGCAGCAGGAGGTGTGAATTCTTCTTTCCATGCCGGGGATTTGATGTTAATTAAGGATCATATTGCGTTGTTTGCTCCGAATCCGCTGATTGGAGAAAATGAAGATTCTTTTGGAGTTCGTTTCCCGGATATGAGCCATGTGTATGATGTGGAATTACAGGAAATGATTCGTAAGACTGCTAAGGAACATGATATTTATATACAGGAAGGTGTATATACTTATCTGACGGGACCTTCTTATGAAAGCCCGGCAGATATCAGAGCGCTCAAGGTTCTTGGTGCAGATGCGGTGGGCATGAGTACTGTACCGGAATCCATTGCAGCCAATCATATGGGTATGAAGATTTGCGGTATCTCCTGCATTTCCAATCTGGCGGCAGGTATGTCCGATACTCCCCTTTGTCATGAGGAAGTACAGCAGGCGGCAGATGAGGCGGCACCGAAGTTTAAGAAGCTTGTTTCAGAAGTATTAAAGCAATTGGCTTAAGAGGTAGACGATTGAAAGAAGAACAGATTATCGGTTTAATTGAAGAAGCGATGAAATATCGTAAGAGAGCCTATAGTCCATATTCTCATTATATGGTAGGAGCGGCACTTCTTACAGAGTCGGGAAAGGTCTACGGAGGATGTAATATTGAGAATGCCTCTTTCGGAGCAACCAACTGTGCAGAACGAACGGCTTTCTTTAAAGCGGTCAGTGAGAAAGAGATGGAGTTTACAGCCATAGCTATCGTAGGAGGACCGGACGGGGAAGCGGAGAATGTTTTTTCAGACTATGCGTATCCTTGCGGAATGTGCAGGCAGGTAATGAAGGAATTCTGTAAAAAGGATTTTAAGATTATCGTAGCCAGAGATACAAAAGATTATAAGGTGTTCGATTTATGTGAACTCCTGCCCTTGGGATTTGGAGGCAGATATGAACATTAGATTATATAACGCCTGTATTTTAACTATGGAAGATGGGAGAGATATTTTCCATGGAGAAATATGGATTAAGAATGATAAAATTGCTTTTATTGAGCGGCAGAGTCAAATTGACATGCATATGTCCCTGCCGGACATGCCTAAGATTAACTGGGATTATGAGCTGGACTGTGAAGAGAATCTTCTCATGCCCGGATTTAAAAATTGCCATACCCATTCCGGGATGACATTTCTTCGGTCGTATGCCGATGACATGCCTCTTTCTGAGTGGCTGAATGATAAGGTATTCCCTGCGGAGGCAAAGCTGACTCCATATGATATTTATCCATTTGTGAAGCTGGCAATTTTGGAGTATCTGACGGCTGGGGTAACATCCATATTTGATATGTATATTGCTCCCGAGGCTACGGCTAAGGCTTGTATGGATATGGGAATGCGATGTGTACTGGTCAGTGGACTGAATAATTTCACCTCATCTATAGAACAGTTGGAGCAGGAGTATCTTTCGTTTAATCGTAGAAGTCACCTTATTACCTATCAAATGGGATGTCATGCGGAATATACCTGTAGTAAAGAGCTTTTGGAAAGCTTATCTGAGCTGTCCCATAAATATGAAGCGCCTATATACCTTCATCTGGCAGAGACGGAACAGGAGGTAAGAGAATGCAAGGAGCGGTACGGTATGACACCGGCGGTATTCTTAGATTCCTTGGGACTTTTTGATTATGGTGGTGGAGGATACCATTGCGTGCACATGACAAAGGAGGATATGGAGGTCTTTGAAAGAAGAGGGCTTTCTGTGATTACCAATCCTGCATCTAATGCAAAGTTGGCAAGCGGTATGGCACCTATTGCAGAATATGTAAAGCGGAATATACCTGTGGCAATCGGGACGGACGGTCCGGCAAGTAATAATTGTCTGGACATGTTCCGGGAGATGTTTATGGTGTCAGGCTTATCCAATCTTCGGGAGATGGATGCTACCAGCGTAGATGCTATGGAGATTCTGCGGATGGCTACCGTAAACGGTTCCAAGGTGATGAATCTTCCCGATACAGATATCCTTGCCAAAGGAAAGAAGGCAGATATTATTATGATTGATTTGCAACAGCCTAATATGCAGCCTATTCATAATATAGCTAAGAATATCGTGTATAGCGGTAGTAAAGCAAACATAAAGATGACCATGATAAATGGTAAAATATTATATAAGGATGGGCAGTTTAACATAGGAGAAAAGCCGGGGGATATTTATAAGGCTTGTCAGGATACCTTAGAGAAACTGGAGTTATAAATGAGATGGAGTATATTGTATTTTTTGCGGCCTTTGGCAGTTTTGTGGTTTTCGTATATGTACAGGGTAAGTTGTATGAGATGAAATATAAAAGGTGGTTTACGGAAAAGGTGAAGGGAAGCTTCGGTAAACTACCGGAAAAAAAAGTAAAAATTGAACGTTTTGTGCGGATTCCAACTTTTTTCTGGAAGCATCCCCAGGAAGGGCAGATTGATGATATTACCTGGAATGATTTGGATATGGATGAGGTATTTCAAAGGATGGATTATACCTATTCTTCCACAGGTCAGGAATATCTATATTATCTCCTTCGTACGCCTAATACGGAGAAGGGGGAACTGGAATATCTGGATAAGGTAGTGGACTATTATATGGAGCATGAAAAAGAACGTGTAGAGATTCAGCTCCTTATGAATGACCTTGGTTCTACCGGAAAGTATTCCCTGTATGATTATTTGGACAATATGGATGCTATCGGAGATTGTTCCAATAAGAAGGAACTTTTGGTAAACTGCCTCTATATTGTGTTTTTGCTTTGCCTGTTTTTTGCCACGGAAATGGGTGTTGTGGGTATGGTTGGCGTCATGATGTATCAGATTATTTCATATACCGGTATAAAGAAGCATATGGATCCTTATCTCACTAGTATAGGTTACATTCTTAGGTTGATGCATATCTCCGGAAAGGTCAAGCAGACTGGACTTGCACCATGTCCGGAACTGGTGAAAAATATTGATAGGGCGAAATCGGAATTGGAAAAAGGCTCGATGGGAAGTAGCTTTATGATGTACAATTCCAAGCAGGAAGCTGCGAAGGGAAGCCCACTGGATGTACTTATTGATTATGTGAAAATGATTTTTCATCTTGATATCATTATTTTTAACAGAACCATAAAGAATATGCGTCGTCATGTGAATAAAATTGATGCACTTTGTATTTATATGGGATTTTTGGATGCTTCTATTTCCATTAGTATGTTTCGCGGTTCTCTAAAAGAAGGATATTGTAAGCCGCAGTTTACAGATGGAGAAATAAAAGTGGAGCAGCTCTATCATCCGCTACTAGAGAAGCCGGTGAAGAATTCGATGACTGCGAAAAAATCTGTACTTTTAACCGGCTCCAATGCATCCGGTAAGTCCACATTCCTGCGGAGTGTGGCTCTTGCAGCATTGCTTGGGGAAACTGTTTGTACAGTATGTGCTGACAGCTATCAGGCACCGTTCTTTAGATTATATTCGTCCATGTCTCTTCGTGATAGTATTGAAGGCGGTGATAGCTACTATATGGCTGAGATTAAGGCCATTAAGCGTATTTTAGACGGTAAGAAGCGAGGAGAGAAGATTTTATGCTTCTTAGACGAGGTACTTCGCGGAACCAATACGGTAGAGCGAATCTCCGCATCCAGTCAGATTTTAAAGAGTATGGCAGAGGGAGATATCTGTTGTTTTGCTGCAACCCATGATATAGAGCTGACAGAGCTGTTGAAGGATTATTATGACAATTATCATTTTGATGAAGATGTGGCAGATGGAGATGTATCCTTCAGCTATTTATTGAAGGAAGGGAAAGCAACTACCCGTAATGCCATTAAGCTACTTCAGATTATGGGTTATGAGCAGGAAATTATTGCGAAAGCAAACAGTCAGGCAGAAGCCTTTACCAGGGAAGGAATATGGAAACTGACTTGACGCTGATTTGTCTTGGAGTTACAATAGAAGTACCAATGAATGGAGGGTTATTATGGTTGCATTTGTAAATACTTTTTTATCATATGGTGTCTTGATGCTTGTGACAGTAGCAGTGGCTGCGGCAGGCTTTGTGGTGGGCATGGTGCTCCGCAAGAATAAGGATGCGAAGAAAAGTGATAGCGAGTAGGTACGCCTACTCGTTTTCTTTTATGCACACGAGCTTGAAAGGAATTATAAAGAAATGAAATACACTACCATCCTTTGGGATGCGGATAATACTTTACTTGATTTTGAATATTCTATGAGGATGGCGCTACAGGCTGCGTTTGAGCATTTTGGCATGGCGGATTTTCTGGATGATGAGAAGATTGCAGCTTACGACAGAATCAATAATTCCTGGTGGAAGCGATTGGAGCTTGGAGAGGTTACGAAGGCGCAGCTCTTAAACGGACGTTTTGTGGAGTTCTTTGCAGAGTATCACATTACGGCTGTGGACCCGTCAGAGTACCGTGAAGTATTTCAAGTAGAGCTTGGGAAGCATTATGCTTATATTCCCGGTTCTAAAGAAGTATGTCAGAAGTTACAGGGAAAAGTAAAACAGTATGTCATTACCAATGGTGTGACCGCAACACAGTATGCAAAGCTTACTGCATCCGGCTTTTTGGATATTATGGATGGTATTTTTATTTCGGAGCAGATTGGTGTTAATAAGCCTGGAAAAGGATTTTTTGATGCGGTTTTTGCACAGATTCCGGAGAAGGATTTGTCAAAGATATTGGTGGTGGGTGATTCCTTATCCAGCGACATTCAGGGAGCCAATAATGTCGGTGTGGATGCCTGTTGGTATAATCCGGGGAAAAAGCTTTTAGGAGAAGGGTACAGAATCGTTGCGGATATTCAAGAGCTTACGCAGTTATATGCAATACTGGAGATGGAGAAGTAGATATGGCCAAGGGAGCCGGACAGAAATTAAAACTATTATATATTATTAAAATCCTATCAGAGCAGACGGATGAAGCACATCCCATTACCACGAAGGACCTGATTGAAAAGCTGGATGGATATGGGGTAAGTGCGGAGCGAAAAAGTATTTATAATGATATGGATCAGCTTATTGATTTCGGTTACGATATCATTCAGAAGGATAATCGGACCGGAGGTGGATATTATCTGGCATCTAGGGATTTTGAAATTGCTGAATTAAAGCTTTTGGTGGATGCGGTACAGTCCTCCAGATTTATTACCCAGAAAAAGTCAAGGGAATTGATCGGCAAGTTGGAGAAGTTGACCAGCAGACATGACGCAAACACATTGCAGAGACAGGTATTTGTTGCCGGCAGGGTAAAAACAGAGAATGAAAGTGTCTTCTACCATGTAGATACTATCCATAAGGCTATTTTTGAGAACAAGAAAATTGAATTCATATATTTGGATTATGATGTAAATAAAAAGCTTGTGCCCAGAAAAGGCGGTCAGAAATATATCATCAGTCCCTGGGCTTTGATTTGGAAAGAAGAGAATTATTATCTCCTGGGCTATGATGATAAGGAGGAGAAGATAAAGCATTACCGTGTGGACAAGATGGACTCAGTAGAGATGTCAGAGCATAAGAGAAGCGGTGCGGATGCATATGAATCCATTGATTTGGCGCAGTATGCCAACAAAGCTTTTGGTATGTACAGCGGCGAAGAAGAGACGGTTATTTTGCGTTTTAAGAAGGAGCTTCTGGGGGTTGTAATTGACAGGTTCGGTACAGAAATATCCATCCGGGAAGAGGGAGATATGCTGCGAGCCAGAGTAAATGTGCTAGTAAGCGGTCAGTTCTTCGGATGGCTCTGTGGTATCGGAGACGGGATTTCCGTGGCAGGACCGGAGCATGTTTGTGAAGAATATAGAAAAAGATTGCTGAATTTGGCAATGCAATATAGAGGAGAGACAGAGGAGTAGATAATTATGTTACAGGCAAAGCGAATGAGTTTATTTGGAGAAGGGATTTTCCAGGTACTCAACGAGAAGAAAAATGAGATGGAGAAGAGCGGTAAGCGGGTATATAACTTTAGTGTAGGAACACCGGATTTTATGCCTGCGCAGCATATTATGGATGCAGTTGCAGAGGCTGCTGCAAAGCCGGAAAATTATAAGTATGCCTTGGCAGATGTTCCGGAGCTTACGGAGGCAGTGATTCAGCGTTATAAAAAGAGATATGGAGTCGATATTACGTCAGATGAGTTTATGAGTGTTTATGGCTCCCAGGAGGGTATCGCGCATATTGGTTTGTCTTTAATCGATGAGGGCGATATCGTGCTGGTACCGGATCCGGGCTATCCTATTTTTGCAATCGGTCCATCGTTAGCTGGTGCAAAGATGGCTACTTATGATTTAAAGCCGGAGAAGGAATATTTGCCGGATTTAGCTGATATTGCAAAGAGTTACGGAAAGGGAAGTAAGACACCAGCCAAGATTATGATAGTATCTTATCCGCTGAACCCTATCTGTAAGACGGCACCGGATAGCTTTTATGAGGAGTTGATTCCATGGGCGAAGGAGAATGATATATTAATCATTCATGATAATGCGTATTCCGATATTATTTATGACGGTAAAGTAGGTAAATCCATCTTAGCTTTTGATGGCGCAAAAGAGGTGGCAGTAGAGTTCTATTCTCTGTCCAAGTCTTATAATTACACCGGAGCCAGAGTGGGATTCTTAGTAGGTAATAAGGAGATTGTCGCCGGCTTTAAGAAGCTTCGTTCCCAGATTGATTATGGAACTTTTCTTCCGGTACAGTATGGTGCAGTAGCGGCGTTAAATGGACCGGACAGTTTTATTAAAGAGCAATGCGCGGCATATGAAGCACGCAGAAATGCACTTTGTGACGGACTTACAGAAATTGGATGGCCCTTTGAAAGAAGTCAGGGAACCATGTTTGCATGGGCGAAGATTCCGGAGAAATTCGGCAAGGATGATGTGGCATTTGTTATGGAGCTTTTAGATAAGACCGGAGTGCTCTGTACGCCGGGTAGTAGCTTTGGAAGGATGGGGGAAGGGCATGTGCGTTTTGCATTAGTTCTTCCGGTAGAAGAGATACAGAGTGCTATTGAGAAGATGAAAGAGGCAGATATTTTATAGATTATACGAATGAGGATTTCGTTATGAATGAACAGGTACTTGATTTTGGAGCAATCTATCAGCCTGAAAATGCGGTATTTGTGATAAAAAAGGATGGGAGCCGTGTGCCTTTTAATGTGCAGAAAGTCATCAGCGCTGTGAATAAAAGTGCATATCGGGCAATGACAGAGTTTACTGAAGAAGAGAAGCATCAGATCTGCCGTCATGTAATTGGCAGAATTAATGATTCTAAGGCAAAGCGTATTCCCATTGCGACCATGCACAATATTGTGGAAAGTGCACTGGAAGAGGTAAAGCCTATTGTAGCAAAGAGTTACCGGGATTATCGTAACTATAAGCAGGACTTTGTGCGGATGCTTGATGATGTGTATACCAAGAGCCAGTCCATTATGTATATCGGAGATAAGGAAAACTCCAACACAGATTCGGCACTTGTGTCCACCAAGCGTAGTTTGATTTTTAATCAATTTAATAAATCCTTGTATCAGAAGTTTTTTCTCACTCAGGAAGAGATTCAGGCAAGTAATGACGGTTATATTTATATTCATGATATGTCTGCCAGAAGAGATACTATGAACTGTTGTCTTTTTGATGTTGGAGCGGTACTTTCCGGTGGTTTTGAGATGGGGAATATCTGGTATAATGAACCGAATAGTCTGGATGTAGCGTTTGATGTCATTGGTGATATTGTGCTTTCGGCGGCCAGCCAGCAATATGGAGGATTTACGGTTCCCAGTGTGGATAATCTTCTGGAGCCTTATGCGGAAAAGTCCTATCAGCGTTATGTGGACAAGTATTTAGCATTGGGAGTTTCAGAAAAGAAATCTAAAGAACAGGCTTACAAGGATTTATCCAAAGAGTTTGAACAGGGCTTTCAGGGCTGGGAATATAAGTTTAATACGGTAGCAAGCAGTAGAGGGGACTATCCTTTTATTTCAGTGACTGCGGGAACCGGAAGAGGGATGTTTGCGCGTCTTGCAACTAAAACACTTCTTGAAGTACGGCGTAAAGGACAAGGGAAAAAGGGCTGTAAAAAGCCAGTACTTTTTCCGAAGATTATTTTTTTATATGATGAGAATCTCCATGGTCCGGGAATGGAAATGGAGGATTTATTTGAAGCGGCAGTGGAGTGTTCTGCCAAGACCATGTATCCTGATTACTTAAGTCTTACGGGAGAGGGATATGTGGCTGAAATGTATAAGAAGTATGGTAAAATTATCTCTCCCATGGGATGTCGTGCTTTTCTTTCCCCATGGTATGAGCGGGGCGGTATGACCCCGGCGGACGATAGAGACCAGCCTGTATTTGTGGGACGCTTTAATATTGGTGCCATTTCCTTGCATCTTCCCATGATTCTTGCCAAGGCAAGGGAAGAAGAGAAGGACTTTTATGAGGTGCTGGATTACTATTTGAATATGATTCGTCAGCTTCATATAAGGACTTATGAGTATTTGGGTGAGCTTCGTGCATCCACCAATCCTCTGGCATATTGTCAGGGAGGATTTTATAAGGGGAATCTGAAGTATTCGGATAAAATTAAGCCTCTTCTTAAGATGGCAACTGCCAGCTTTGGAATTACGGCGTTAAATGAATTGCAGCAGCTCTATAATGGGAAATCTTTGGTGGAAGACGGTGACTTTGCACTGGAGGTGCTACAACATATCAATGACAAGGTGGCAGAGTATAAGAAGGAAGATGGTAATCTATATGCTATCTACGGTACACCGGCGGAGAATCTTTGTGGCTTGCAAGTGACGCAGTTTCGGGAGAAGTATGGTATTGTGAAGGGCGTTTCGGACAGACCTTATGTGAGTAACAGCTTTCATTGTCATGTATCGGAGAATATTACTCCCATCGAGAAGCAGGATTTAGAGAAGCGGTTCTGGGATTTGTGTAATGGTGGGAAAATTCAGTATGTGAAGTATCCTATTGATTACAATAAAGAAGCCCTACGAACCCTGATTCGCAGGGCTATGAAGATGGGCTTTTATGAGGGAGTAAATTTATCCCTTGCCTATTGTGATGACTGTGGCTATCAGGAACTGGAAATGGATGTGTGCCCTAAATGTGGTAGTCATAACCTGACCAAGATTGAGCGGATGAATGGTTATTTGTCCTACTCAAGAGTGCATGGTGACACCAGATTGAATGAGGCAAAAATGGCAGAGATTAAAGAGCGTCGAAGTATGTAATAGTAGAGAGGAAAGATGAGATATCATAATATAACAAAGGACGACATGCTAAATGGTGACGGACTGCGGGTGGTTTTATGGGTGGCAGGTTGTTGTCATGCATGCCCAGGATGTCAGAATCCGGTGACATGGGATGCGGAAGGTGGTCTTTGCTTTGATGAGGAATCCAAAACGGAGCTACTGGGGATTCTGGAGAGAGACTATATTTCAGGCATTACCTTTTCTGGTGGCGACCCACTGCATCCGGCGAATATCCGGGAGATAACAGAACTTGCCCGGGAAATCAAAGAAAAATACCCGGATAAGACCATCTGGCTTTATACCGGAGAGGTATGGGAGCATATCTGCACGGAAGAGATTATATCGTATCTGGATGTGCTTGTAGATGGCCCGTTTATAGAGGCATTAAAGGATGTGAAGCTTCTCTGGAAGGGCAGCGCCAATCAGAGAGTGGTGGATGTGCAGGCATCCCTTAAGGAAAATAAAGTAATTCTTTACTGTGAGGATTACGAAGAAGGAGCGAAAAATGCGTAGAATAGCGAAATTTCATAAAGTGAGTTTAGAACAATTTATGCAGGTGGTGAAGGAGGATTATCCGGAGTACTCCGAGGCAGATATTAAGGATATTTACGAATCCATTGAACTGCCAAAGCGTGCAACCAAGGGAAGTGCGGGGTATGATTTTTTCTCGCCCTTTGCTTTTTCCTTAGAGCCGGGTGCAACCATCAAGGTGCCTACCGGTATCCGTGCGGAAATGGAAGAGGACTGGGTGCTAAAGCTTTATCCCAGAAGCGGTCTTGGATTTAAGTATCGTTTACAGTTAAATAACACGGTGGGAATTATCGACAGTGATTATTTTTATTCCGATAACGAGGGACATATCATGGCGAAAATCACCAATGATTCCAAGGAAGCAAAAACGGTAGAAATCTCTGCGGGAATGGGTTTTATTCAGGGAATTTTCTTGGAGTATGGTATTACCGTGGACGATGAGGCAGAAGGAATCCGTAACGGCGGATTTGGAAGTACGACCAAATAAGACACAAAAGGCGGGAGAATCATCCCGCCTTTTGTTATTATACTAACTACAAGTATCAAAGCCCGGATTGAATGCATAGAAGTTCTTAGAATCCAACTTATCCTGAGTAATTCTTAAAGCTTCACCGAAGCGCTGGAAGTGTACTACTTCACGGGCTCTGAGGAACTTAATAGGCTCATATACATCCGGATAATCACGAACTAAGCGAAGGATATTATCGTAGGTGGTACGGGCTTTTTGCTCTGCAGCCATATCCTCAAAGAGGTCGGTGATGATATCGCCCTTGCTCTGGAACTCGCAGGCATTAAAGGGGATACCGCCGGCTGCCTGTGGCCAGATACCTACAGTATGATCGATATAATACTTATCAAAACCATGTTTCTTGATTTCTTCCATAGGAAGGTCTTTGGTCAGCTGATAGATGATGGCAGCTACCATTTCTAAGTGGGCAAGCTCTTCTGTACCTAGATTGGAAGCGATATTGCACATCTAAAAATTGACACATCACCTTAAAAAGCAGAAGTGGCGGGATTGCTCCCGCCATTTCCTAAATTGAAAACTTTTTCACTTCTTCTTGTGTAAGCTCGACCAGCTTCTTTCCACATCTCTTTGCATATCTTGATAACTCAAGCAAATTCACATGACAAGATGGTGCATTAACATATGGATTTGGCTGTTCAAAGTAGCTTTGAGCCGGAATCTGATTTTCCGTGAATTTAGGTCTCGTTCCATTCATAGTGATACACCTCAGATGGTTATATAATTGTTTCTTCTATGCATTGCATCATTTCAAATTCAACACGACCGACAACATTCTCTGGTGGCAACGCCTCTAAGTTTTGACATATTGCAACGGTAATCATCTTTTCAATGCACATAAATACAAATGTGACATATCCCATATCTCCACCATTATGTTGGTACCAAATACCTGTTTTATCCCATCCAAATCCGTAATTCTCGAGCCAATTGTTTTTATCTGGATTTGGAACCATTGTCAATATTTGATTCCAACTTTGCTTTGACAGTATTGAATTCTTAGTCAAGACCGCATTTAACCAAAGTGACAAATTCGTAACAGTAGTAACAATACAACCATCGCCACTCATGTCTTTACCATATCCCAAATGTACAACGCTATCACCTAGTCTTGCATAGCCGATACTTGTAGCCATAGATGGATTGCAGGCTGTATTATTCATATGGAGCGGTTTGAAAATTCGTTCTTGCATGAATGTTTCTAATGTCTGTCTTGTTAAGCGTTCTACAATAAATCCTAAAAAGGAATAGTTTGTATTAGAATAGCTCATTGATGTTCCTGGCTCAAAATTAAGCTTTCGCTCATTTATAAGTTCAAGAATCTCATCGAAAGAGAAAGGTCTGCTTTGAGTTTGGTATTCAAAAACAAGTTGTGCTTCCTCGGTTCTTTCTGTTTCATCTTGTTCTATTTCCTCTACAATTACTTCATTAATCATATCAGGAATACCAGACATCATATTCAACATTTGTCTAATTGTAACCTTTGATGCATGTGAATATTCAGGCAAATAATTATCAAGTGTATGCTCTAGATTAATCTTTCCTTCCTCCACCAGCATCATAATACAAACTGCTGTAAATTGTTTTGTAACGGATGCTATTAAATAACGAGTATCAACTTCATTTTTTTCGCCAGTTTCATAATTTGCATATCCATTACACCCTTGATATACAAGTTCATTGTTTTTACAAATACTAATACTTCCGTTGAAATTCCAGTTTTGCATTATTACGCTTAATCTTTTTCTTAAATCATTTGAAATCATATTTTTACTCTCCTTTACATGGATGGAGAGTTATTTAATAATCACTCTCCATAATCTATTTGTTGTAGTTGTTTTTTTCATTACAATTCATCCTCCTAAAAATATAATATCTATGATTAACACAAGAAAATATTTCTTGTGGCAGACTGTAGACAAAGTCCACGGCATACGTCGTGGATTTTTCTGTTATAAAGAGCTTGAATGTCAGTATTTATAAGACATTCAAGCTCTTTTTTAGTATAATAGAAGTATCAAGATTAGGTGGTATACTTCTATGATGACTCAAAATGCAGATAAAAAAAGAGAACAGATTCAGATGTTTTGCATGGATGACATGGTTCCACAGGATCATCTTCTTCGAATCATTGATAAAGCAATCAACTGGGACTTTATATATGACTTAGTTGAGGATAAATACTGTTCGGATAATGGACGGCCAAGCATTGACCCGGTAATGCTCATTAAGCTTGTTTTAATCCAGTATCTTTATGGTATTAAAAGTATGCGTCAGACAGTAAAGGATATCGAAGTGAACGTAGCATACCGTTGGTTCCTTGGTTTGGACATGTTTGACAGTGTTCCTCATTTTTCTACCTTTGGAAAGAATTATACCCGCCGCTTCAAAGATACGGACCTGTTTGAACAGATATTTTCACATATTTTGGAGCAGTGCTACAAATTTAAACTGGTGGATCCAACAGAAGTGTTTGTTGATGCAACGCATGTAAAAGCACGTGCGAATAATAAAAAAATGCAGAAACGGATCGCGCACGAAGAGGCATTGTTCTATGAGGAAATGTTAAAAAAAGAAATCAATGAAGACAGGGAAGCACATGGTAAGAAGCCGTTGAAAGAATCTACAGATAAAGATTCCGACGATGATAACCCGCCTTCTTCGGGAACCGGTGGCAAGAAAGAAAAGGAAATCAAGACAAGTACCAGTGACCCTGACAGCGGTTGGTTTCATAAAGGTGAACACAAGAGTGTTTTTGCATATGCTGTAGAGACCGCCTGTGATAAATACGGTTGGGTATTGGGTTATACCGTCCATCCTGGGAACTTAAACGACAGTAGAACATTCAAATCTTTATATGATAAGATAAAGGATATCGGAATTGAAAGACTAATTGCCGATGCAGGGTACAAAACACCTGCAATTGCCAAGCTGTTAATTGATGCTGGGATACAGCCGGTATTTCCATACAAAAGACCTTCCACCAAAGAAGGATTCTTTAAAAAATATGAGTATGCCTATGACGAATACTATGACTGCTATATTTGTCCGAACAATCAGGTATTACCATACCGCACAACAAACAGAGAGGGATACAGGGAATACAAGAGCCGTGGTGAAATCTGTGCAGCCTGCCCCTATTTATCACAGTGCACAGAGAGTAAAGACCACGTGAAGCTTGTTACCCGTCATGTGTGGGAACCATATATGGAAATATGTGAGGATATCCGTCAGACAATCGGAATGGCGGATTTGTATAAGCAGCGAAAAGAAACCATCGAACGCCTCTTTGGGACCGCCAAGGAGAATCACGGTTTTCGCTATACACAGATGTTTGGAAAAGCCCGGATGGAAATGAAAGCCGGACTTACTTTTACATGCCTGAATTTAAAGAAACTGGCAAAAATAATCCAGATAAGAAACCTAAAATATTTAGAAGCTCTTCGATTTTTACATCAGAATATAAATTTAATGTTTCGACAAAAAGAAATGGTGCTGAGCTAGTAGTTCAGCACCAAGTTTGTCTACAGTCTGACACAAGAAAATATTTCTTGTGGAGTTTTGCCATTTAAATAGCAAATTAAACTGTACCATATTTCCGCCATTTTTTCAATCAGAACCACAAGACATACGTTCCAGTAAATGCTTGGAAAGCTCATAAAACATCATGGTTTCCGTTTCATCCAAAGCATCCACACCGGAGAGGACGGAAGCAGTAATACTTGCGATATCTGTTTCTGTGACAGGGCGTTTAGCTTGTATGTCATCACTCTGTGTTTTTATATCTGCCAGCATCTTTTGAAATTCCATCTGCTCAATATCCTGTGGCGCATTATCATAATCAGCCTTGATATCCTTCAAAATACTCATAAGGATATTGCGGAGTTTGTTCAAATCAGCTTCGTTACCACCGATTTTCTCTGCGTTTAATTGACGGATATCTTGACTAATTTCCATGCGGTTCTCAGGATGTTCTTTCATGAAATCCTTAAGGCTTGCAGTAGCAAGGTTGATTACATCATTTCGTGACTGGATTCCGGCTTTGTGTGCATCCTTAAAATAAGCATCTGCGGTATCAAGTAATGTTACAAAATGCGGATGCTCAATTATCCGGCTGAGTAATGCACCATTCACGCTACCGGAGAGCAGTGCAAACAATGCTTTATTCGTCAAGCCAAGCGCTGACAGTTCCACGTTCTTCTTAAACTTCACATTCGTTAAGCCCAGCAAATAATCCGTAGAGACATTGAAGAAATTTGCCAGCTTAATCAGTACATCATTACTCACATTTGCAATTTTCCCTTGTTCAATACGGCACAGTGTTGATGTGGGTACATCAATTCTATCTGCCAGTTCTTTTTGCGACAAACCACTCATGGTTCGCAAATCTGTAATTCGTTCATTTATCGTAATATTAATTTCCATAGCCACCTCATTTTCGAACATATATTCAGTATAGTAATAGATATCATTAATGTCAATTGCAAATCTGCAATTATTTGCGCTTTTGGGACTGCAAATTTGCAATAGTGTCTAAAATCAGGGATTTCTAATTTTCCGTGCTATTCTTGTCCTACAGCAAAACGCTGACATATGCGCATATGGGTAACTCGTAAATGGTCAATAACAGACCCACCTGAGAAGGAGGAACCCGATTTGGAAAAAGAAATCACAGAAATGTTATTAAGGAATCATCCCTTGGATTACATTCCACTGTTACAGACAGCAGAAAATTGGCAAAACGATACGAACTAATGTCAATATTCAGCGAAGTCAAACAGCGTCTGCCAATGAAAGAGGTTGTAAGGTACTATGGGATAACTGTCAACCGGTCAGGCTTTACGAAGTGTCCGTTCCACAAGGAGCGGACACCCAGCATGAAGATATACGATGATCATTTCTACTGCTTTAGCTGTCAATGCGGTGGAGATGCCATAAGGCTGGTCAGTCAGTTATTCTCACTAAGTCCCTTGGAAGCAGCCAAGAAGCTACAGGCTGACTTTGGAATTGCAGATGTGGAATTTGACAAGGAACAGTATCGGAGCATAAGAATGCTCTATCAGGCTTTCCGGTGGAGAGCTTTCCCAAAGCGGTAAGTGACTATGTAGAAGCACTGGCTGAAAATACACAGACAAGCATTGATATGGCGGCAGTTATTGCTCTTGGTATTTTGGCAGTATGTGCCGGACGTTATTACCGGATTGAAGGAAATGCCAACTATTATGAGCCACTCAATCTGTATGTACTACTGGTAGCTGAGCCGGGGGAACGTAAATCATCCATCATGCAGAATATGACAAGATTTCTCTTTGAGTATGAGCAGTCAGAAAATGAGCGTTTAAAGCCTTATATCACCGCTTACAAGCAGAAAAAGGCGAACTTAGAAAGTACCATAAAGAACTTACAGGAACGATTAGGGAAAACGAAAAATGACCAACAATTGGTGCGTGAAATTGAAGTCAAGCAGTCAGAGTTGGAAGAACTACAGGAAGTGAAACCGCTTCGCCTTTATGCAGATGATTGTTCGTCAGAAGCACTTACCACCTTGCTTTCTGAAAATGACGGTATGATGGCTGTTATCTCCGCAGAGGGAAGTATCTTTGATATTATTGCCGGAAGATATAATACCAAAATCAATATGGATGTATGGTTGAAAGGACATAGTGGTGATGAAATCCGAGTGGATAGGAAAAATCGTATGACGGAGTATATTTCCAATCCAAGATTGACTACCGTATTGGCAATTCAGCCCAGTGTCTTGGAAGAAATCATGAGCAACAAAACCATGACTGGCAGAGGTCTGATAGCACGATTTCTGATAGCTATTCCGATGTCTCGGATTGGGCAAAGGATATTTGTATCGGATGCCATTGCACCGGAAGTGATTGAGAGATTTAGAGCTGTTCTGTTACGGATTCTGACGCTAGCTCCCAGTGACCAAATGCAAACTTTGCGTTTATCCAAGGAAGCACAATCTGTTATAGAAGGCTACTTCAATGAAAATGAAGCATTGCTGTCAGACCGTACTTGCCCTATGAGAGAATGGCTTGCCAAGAATGTAGGCGCAGTATTGCGAATTGCCGGAGTATTGCATCTTGCATCCGGTCTTGACCATAACACACTTGTATCACCCGATATCATGACAAAAGCGGTAGCAATTGGTCAGTATTTTCGTAATCATGCAAGGTACGCATACTCGGTAATGGGTGTGGATGATACGGTCAAAAAGGCAGAGTATGTGTTAGGAAAATTACGGAGATATCAAAGTCTGGTAGTCAAACGGCGTGAGGTCTTTCGGGATTGCAGAGGAACTTATTTTAAGGCTGTAGGTGACCTAAAGCCCATATTGGACTTGCTTGAAGAATATGGATATCTCCGCCAGCAAAGTATCTCTGTAGAGGGGACAAATCGCCCTAGTGAGATTATCCATATTAGTCCATATATCAATCTGTAAGATATGTGGACTGAAAGGACAATAGGGACAAAAGAAAAGCGTAAGCTGTCCTTAAAGTCCTTATTGTCCTTGAAATGTGCAACGCAACATTTCTGCACCGACAGGGGCACAAAAGGGATGCAAGGGAACGTTGCCCCACGCTTTACAGAATGTAAAGTATAGTGGGTTACACTTCTGTCGGAAGTGGCTGCGGTTATTTGCCGTATCCGGCTGTCCCGCAGGTGCTTTCGCAGAAGTTATGAAAGGAGGATGTGAATGGCAAAATTAGTTTGTCATGGCGAGAAATATACAAAAGGTGCCATCTCAAAAATTGAACGGCATAACGAACGACAGAACGAGCATTACGGCAATCAGGACATTGATTTAGAGCGTAGTCATTTGAATTACAAATTAATGGAATGCGCGGAAAAGAATTACTTTTCGGCAGTAATGAATCTGGTGGATGCCAGAAACAATCCTACCGGAAAGAAACTTCGCAAGGATGCTATTGTGTTAACAGAATTTATCATATCATCGAGCAATGAGATTTTTGATACATTGTCACCGGAGAGGCAAAGGGAATATTTTCAGGCTTCTATGGAGTATTTGGAGACTCTCTTTGGTAAGCAAAATACAATCTATGCCGTAGTCCATAATGATGAGCATACACCGCATATGCACTTTGGATTTGTACCTATGACGGAGGATAATCGTGTCTGTGCCAAAGAGGTCATGAACCGTAATATTCTCCGGCAGATACAGGAGGAACTGCCAAAGTATTTACAGAAAGCCGGATTTGATATTGAGCGTGGTGAAGTAAATTCCGAAGCAGTTCACCGCACGGTAAAGCAGTATAAGGCTGATATGGAGAAGGAAAAGGCTGAGCTTGCCACGGTTATCCAAGGTCAAAAACAGGAGCTACAGGCAATTGCTGAAAAAAAGACGGATATCCGTTCTGTAGAGGAAATCACAATCGGTAAAACATTACTTGGTGGCAAGGTAACTGTGGAGGAAGCCGATTATCAGAAGCTGGCTGATTTGGCAAAGAAACAGATTGCGGTCGAAAGCAAGGAAAAGAAGCTCAAGAAGGAAAATGCTTCTCTGCGTAAAGAAAATCAGCAATTAAAGGCATCCAATGAGGCTCTGAATGCCCAGCTTATCAGCGAACAGTCTATGACACAGCGGCTTACCTTAAAGAAGCTGGAATCAGAGGTTTGGGAGCTTCGCAAGTTTAAGCAGATGGCAGAAAAGTTTCTTACGGAGCATGGTTTAAAGGATTATTTCAGAAAAGCATTCATACATTCTAATAATCAAGAACTTTAGGAGCAAATGGTGCTTGAAACAGATAAAAATAGTTTTACGGAAAAGGAGAAATTGATGAATATAACACTTGATTCTACACAACAAAAGGAATTAAAAAAAACGCTGAAATGCGGTATCTACAAGGAGCTACATAAGAGAGATATCTTATCAGATGCGCAACTGAATAGCTTGTTGGAATGTAATTCGTAGGTTTTTACTTGCACATCACCATCCGCATTGTTATACTGTAGGTGGTGATGTGTCAGCCTAATAAAAGGAGGACACACAAAATGACAAAAAGTAAACTTAGAGTTGCCGCATATTGTAGAGTTTCTACCGACAAGGACGACCAAACCAATTCCTTAATCAGCCAGCGAAAATACTTTGCAGATTATATTACACACCATGATGATTGGGTTCTGAGTGATGTGTATTATGATGAGGGTATCAGTGGTACGCAGACCAAGAAACGTGCCGGATTTAATGCTATGATTGAGGAAGCAATGCAAGGTGAAATTGACCTTATTCTTACCAAGGAAGTATGTCGATTTGCAAGAAATACCGTGGATACCTTGTCCTATACTCGAAGGCTAAAGGATAACGGTGTTGGTGTGATTTTTACCATTGATAATATTGATACCAGGGATTCGGATGGTGAGCTTCGTCTGACCATTATGGCCAGTATCGCACAGGAAGAAAGCCGTAAAACCTCGGAGCGTGTGAAATGGGGACAGAAACGCCGGATGGAGCAAGGAATTGTCTTTGGTAGGGATTTGATTGGTTACAATGTCCGTAATGGGGAGCTTGCAATTAACGAGAAGGAAGTTCCTATCGTCCGTGCCATTTTTCATAAGTACACCAACGAAGGAAAAGGTACTCATGTGATTGCAAGGGAACTATCCGAGGAAGGATTACGCCCCAAGCGAGTTAAGCTGTGGTCTGCTACCGTTATTCTCAGGGCTTTGCGAAACGAGAAATATGTGGGTGACTTGTGCCAGAAGAAAACCTTTACACCAAACTATCTGACACATGCAAAGAAGTACAATCGAGGGAATGAAGAAATGGTTTATTTGAAAGATCACCACGAGCCTATTATTGATAGGGATTTGTGGAACCGGACACAGGAGGAGCTTCTCAGGCGTGCTCCTACAGAGGAAATGAAGTCCAAGCACAGCAACCGTTATTGGTGCAGCGGTAAGCTCTATTGTGGGATGTGCGGTCAAAGGTATGTCAGCCGTACCAAGAAGCTGAAAAACGGCACTACCTACAAAGCTTGGCGTTGCTATGCGGCGGCAAATCATGGAACAAGTAAAGTATCAGAGGACGGTGAAGTGATTGGTTGTGACAATGGTTCTATCAATGAGCGAGCATTGCTTACCTGTGTACATTATTGTATCTGCCAGCTACAGACCAATCAGAAGGAACTGAAGAAGGAAATCCTACAGGAAATCAAGGCTATCAAAGGTATCACGGATAAGAAACTTGATACAAAGCGTATTACAGAGAAAATGGAAAATCTGAATGCCAAGAAACGTAAAGCCATTGATTTGATGTTGGACGGATTGATTTCTAAGGCTGATTTGCAGGAGCAGACAAAATGGTATGATGAACAGCTTGCGGAGCTTTCAGAACTGCTTTCCAATTCGCAGAATAAGGATAAGGAACAGGCAAAGCAGATTGATGTATTTGAGCAGTATATTGCCGCTTTAGACGAGATTATGACCTTTGATGAAACCAATGAAAGTCTGTACCGTGAGATATTGGATAAAATGGTTATTTACCATGACAACACTGTAGAGGTCTGGCTGAAATGCGTTCCCTTCGGCATGAAGCTGACCATTCACTCCTATGGTAAGAATGAGGACTATACCACAGACATTCTTAACATGGAAGTTATTGAAAAATCTTAAAGCTCCGGAAAATGAAACTTCCGGAGCATCTACTTAAATCTAAGATGTGCAATTTTAACACCGATACACCTATATCAGTGAGTACACCGGCAACCTCTCTATAAGGAGTAGCATAACGCTGGGAAAGGTAACGCATGCTGGCGCCCATTTCACCGTCCGGACCGCCGTACTGGGAGATGATTACCTGAGCAAGAGCGGCATTACATTCTTTGATGTTTACAGGAAACTGTAATCTGTTTTCATAACTCCACATATCTTAGCATCCTCCTTCCCAGGCAAGTGGTGTGTTTGGACTGTTCCAACGGAATTCCTTGCTTGATTCATTATATTCTTTCACAAGAGGATAGTAGGTTACGGAAAAATCATGTACCATCTTGGCTTTGATTTTACTGTAATGATTGAAGTAGTTCAGAGCAGCCTGGTCATGGGGGTGGGTATCGAGATACTGTGTCAGGTCTACCAGAATAAAATCAACGATACCAATATCATTCAGCATGCGGTTCATTTCATTTTTATTTGCCATTTCGCACCTCCCGATTCATGTCATTACATTTTTGGCAGGGAGCCTGATTGTTCATGGAAGGATTTCCGCGTCTTCCGGTGAATGGCTTTACCAGTTCCGGGAAGATGGAGCCTTCCTGGTAAGCTGCTTCCAAGTTTTCCGGCATTTTATTGAATTTTTGCCAGGGTACATATGCCATGGCAACGCTTTGTCTGTCATAAATTGTATCAAATGGATAATCCGGCATAAAAACCTCGTCATTTCTTTGTTTAATACTATCATATGAAAAAATTGACCATTGTGTGAAAATTATGTTATACTCTATGAAGTATTTTGGAAGGAGGCTTAAGGTTTATGAAGCAGGTGAACGGAAGTATTTGGCATAGTATCAGTACCCAGAGAGTTACTCCCACGGATTTTGTATGCGTTATTGAGATTTCAAAAGGCAGTAAAAATAAATATGAGCTGGATAAGGAAACAGGATTCTTAATTTTGGACCGTATTTTACATACCTCAACCCATTATCCGGCAAATTACGGATTTATTCCCAGAACCTACGGTGATGACGGCGATCCACTTGATGTTCTTTTATTATGTTCGGAACCCATTCAGCCATTAACATTGGTAAGATGTTATCCTATTGGTGTGATTTCTATGTTGGATAATGGTAAGAATGATGAGAAGATTATTGCAGTACCTTTTGAAGATCCGAATTATAACTGTTATAAGGATATTTCAGAGCTTCCACCACATGTAGTGGAAGAGATGGAGCATTTCTTTATGGTCTATAAGGCACTGGAAAACAGAACAACTGCAGTAAATGAAAAGGGTAACAGAGATGAGGCTGTGGAAGTAATTAAGAAGTGTCTGGATAACTATATTGATACATTCATTAAAAGTTGGTAAAACGGAACCGAAGGTTCCGATGACAAAGTTATTCAAAAGGAGTTTCCGGAGGAAACTCCACACGTGAATAGAAAGATGAGGACGAGCTAACATGACAAAAATCAGAACAAGATATGCACCAAGTCCAACGGGTAGGATGCATGTAGGTAATTTACGTTCTGCTTTGTATGAGTTTTTGATTGCAAAGCATGATGGTGGAGATTTTATGCTCCGTATTGAGGATACGGATCAGGAGAGATTTGTAGAGGGAGCGGTAGATATTATTTACCGTACCATGGAGAAGACCGGTCTTATTCATGATGAAGGTCCGGATAAGGATGGTGGATACGGCCCTTACGTTCAGTCTGAGCGTATGAAGACCGGTATCTATATGAAGTATGCAAAGGAGCTGATTGAGAAGGGCGAGGCTTATTACTGCTTCTGTGATAAGGAGCGTCTTGCTTCCTTAAAATCAGAGGTAGTAGAGGGTAAGGAGATAACCATTTACGATAAGCATTGCCTTGGCCTTTCTAAGGAAGAAATCCAGGCTAATCTGGATGCGGGTAAGCCTTTTGTTATACGTCAGAATAATCCTACAGAGGGTACAACTACCTTCCATGATGAGCTTTATGGAGATATCACCGTAAATAATTCTGAGTTGGATGATATGATTTTAATTAAGTCTGATGGATATCCGACCTATAACTTTGCAAATGTTGTAGATGACCATACCATGAACATTACTCATGTAGTAAGAGGGAATGAGTATCTTTCTTCATCACCAAAGTATGTAAGACTTTATGAGGCATTTGGCTGGGAGGTTCCGGTATATGTACATCTTCCGCTTATTACCGATGAGAATCACAAGAAGCTTTCTAAGCGTAGCGGACATTCTTCTTTCGAGGATTTATTGGAGCAGGGCTTTGTAACTGAGGCGATTGTAAACTATATTGCACTTCTTGGCTGGTCTCCGGAGGACAATAATGAGATTTTCTCACTTCAGGAGCTGATTGAGAAGTTTGATTACCGTAGAATCAACAAGAGCCCTTCTGTATTTGATATTGTGAAGCTTCGTTGGATGAACGGTGAGTACTTAAAGGCGATGGACTTCGATACCTTCTATGAGATGGCAGAGCCTTATTTAAAGCAGAGTTTAACCAAAGATTTTGATTTGAAGAAGATTGCTGCCATGGTGAAGACCCGTATCGAGGTATTCCCGGACATTGCAGGTCAGGTAGATTTCTTTGAAGAGCTTCCTGAGTATGATATTGCAATGTATGCACACAAGAAAATGAAAACCACTACCGAGTCTTCTTTAGAGGTACTACAGGAAGTATTACCTGTATTAGAAGCGGTAGAGAATTATGATAACGATACTCTTTATCAGGCAATCCTGAAATTTGTGGAGGAGAAGGGTTGTAAGAACGGCTATGTAATGTGGCCTATCCGTACTGCAGTATCCGGCAAGCAGATGACACCTGCCGGCGCGACTGAGATTATGGAGATTCTTGGTAAAGAGGAGTCCTTAAAGAGAATCCGTAAGGGAATTGAGTTGCTACAGAATGCATAAATTGCGGATTCCCGGATTTGCAAAGATGAGTAAAGAGCAGTATGAGGCTGCTACCAGTGACTTGGGACCTGTGCTTATTTCGGCAGGTCCCGGCTCTGGGAAAACTACAGTCCTGACTCATCGGATACTATACCTCATTTTGGAAATGGGGATTTCTCCACAGGATATATATGTCATCACATTTTCAAAGGATGCGGCGTTATCTATGAATAAACGCTATCAGGAAATTCTTCAGGAATTAGAAAGGGATACTGCGGATTACGGGGCAGTACATTTCGGAACCTTTCATTCCTTCTTTTATCAGATTATTCGTAGTCATTCAAAATATAAAAATTATACATTGTTAAATACATCCGGCAGAAGCGGGATTCTTTTTGGCGTGCTGAAAAAAACAGGCATGGAGGGAGTTCAGGGGAAGGAACTTCAAAAGGTGCTTGCAGATATCAGCTTTTATAAGAATACCGGTATGTTGCCAAAGGAGCAGGGAGAGGAGTTTTGTGAGCTTGTGGCAGCGTATGATCAAGAGAAGGAAAATGCGAAAATGCTGGACTTTGATGATATGCTTACTATATGTGAAAGACTTTTAAAAGATGATGAAAAGTTACGGGATGTATGGCAGGGGCGTATTGGGTATCTTTTGGTTGATGAATTCCAGGATACGAATATGGTACAGTATGAAGTGCTTAAACTTCTGATAAAAGCTCCTTATAACCTTTGTTTGGTAGGTGACGATGATCAGGCAATCTATGGATTTCGTGGTTCAAAGCCCGGAATAATTAAGCAATTTTTGGTGGATTATCCCGCCGCAAAACATTATACTTTGGGCATGAATTATCGGTGTGGGGAACGGATTGTAAGGTGTTCTGGGAGATTAATAGAGCAAAATATGCAACGCATTATGAAAAAACTATCTGCATATCAGCCTGCAGAAAGTGGTATTGTGAATATAAAGGGGTATGAGTCCTACACAGAAATGGTGAGAGGATGTGCGGCGGAATTAAAGGAACTAGGAGAAAAAGAATTATCGGAGCATGCAGTTCTTTTTCGAACCAATCTTCGGATGAATATGTTTTTAGTGGAGTTGATAAAGAACCGAATACCATTTCGTACCAAGGAAAAGTTATCTTCGGTATATGAGCATTTTGTGGTAAAGGATATAATGGATTACTTTCGTGCGGCTGCAGGGAATAGGGAAAGAAGGTTGTTTTTGCGGATATTAAATAAGCCCAGAACCTATATCGGCAGGGAGGCACTGTGGGAGGAGCAGGTCAATTTGGACAAGATAATCCGATTTTATGGAAATGCAGGAATGCAGAATTATCCGGCGATGAACGATGCTGTACGTTTTAAATCCGGGCTGGAGAATTTGAGAAAACTCAGGCTTTCCCTAGGGATTGAGTTTATTCTTCATTATTTTGGATATGAACATTTTCTTAGAAATAAAGCCTGCGGGGACATGGAACTTTATGAAGAATGGCTTGGACTTGTGCAGTGGCTGAAGGAGGACAGTAAGAGCTTTAGAGATTATTCACAATGGGAGAAATTCCAGCAGGAGTATATCAGTAAGGCAGAAAATCAGGAAAATAATGGGAGCCAAAAAGAAGGGGTCAATGTAATGACACTTCATGGATGTAAAGGTTTGGAGTTTAAGAATGTGTATATTATGTATGTAAATGAGGGGAATATTCCCAGTCAGAAACGTGGGGAAAATCTTTCTGAGGAGGCATTGGAAGAAGAACGGCGGCTTTTCTATGTGGGGATGACCAGAGCAAAAGAGGTCTTGAACATTCTCTATGTCAAGCAGACACAGGAAAGTCCAAGACCTCCGTCAAGATTCCTGAAAGAGCTTAAGAATTAATCCGCAAGCTCATCGAATTCACAGTTGTCCAGATATTCATCAAAGGCATCGGCAACTTTTTCATATTCGTCGTCATCTTCGATATAATCAAGTACAGGTTCTTCGTTAGGATCATCAGGGTTCTCGCTGTAGCCGTAGAACCAAACTTCTCCGTCATCATTATTTCCATTTTCATCAAGTGGTAATAATACAATATAATCCTTGTCCTCAACTTCTAAGATGGTGATGATAGCGCAAGTAACGCTGGTTCCATCCTCTAAGGTGAGTTCAACGGTCATTTCTTCGTCCATATTGTCCTGTTTTCCCATAGTGTTTCCTTTCTTAATAACAGTAGTTTTAATTATTCAGAACCATTCGCAAAACGTCGCTACGCAGTGAATGTTTCCATCAGAACCATTCGCAAAACGTCACTACGTGTCGAATGCTTCCATCAGAACCATTCGCAAAACGTCGCTACGCGACCAATGTTTTGCTCACATTTGGCTCTCGCCAAATGATTTCAATACAAACTGTGTCCTTTCAAGCAAGCTTGAGGACCCAATTTGTATTGAAATCGCTTGGTTCTGAGCTTATATGCATTATACCCCATCCAAAAAAATGTTGCAACATTTGTGAAAGAGTAGTAGGTAAAATGAGAAAAAAAGTATATAATGATATGGTAGGATGGTAAGAAAAGAATGAGACAAAAAATATATGGTATTTTGACCGTAATTTGGATGATAGCTATTTTCCTGTTTTCTGCCCAGGATGCGGATGAGTCCTCAAGGATGAGCATGGGAATCGGTGAAGCTGTGGGGCAGGTATTTGTAGAAGACTATGAAAATTGGTCTGAAGAGAAGCAGATGTCATTTATTGACTCTGTGGAGTTCCCAATTAGAAAGGCTGCACATGCACTGGAATATACGCTTCTTGGCTTTTTACTTATGGGTACATTAAGCGGAAAGAAGGGTACTACCTTTTTGAGTGGTATATTATATGCAGCAAGTGATGAATTTCATCAATTATTTGTTCCGGGAAGGAGCGGCCAGATTACAGATGTGCTGATTGATAGCGCAGGTGTTATTTTAGGCATTTTGATATATAGCTTGTACAGGAGGATAATTTGTGAGAAAAGATAAGGTCCGAGGTATTACAGAATTTATTTTACCAACTCAGGAATCTGATGTGGAACTGGTACTTTTCGACAAGAAGAGCCTTACCGAAGAAAAGAGAGTTAAGATGAACCGGATTCCCGGAGAGAATCTGGTATGTTTGGAGCTTCCGCAGAAGGAAGCCAAGAAATATGGTTATCATTATCAATGTGGGGAAAACGCTTTTGCAGACGAAAAGGCGCAATGTTTTGTTAAAAACGGTAACTTTGGAGAGAAAGTGTCCGTGCCATGTAAATTGGCGACAGTAACGGAGCATTGTTTTGATTGGGGCGAAAGCTGTCGTCCGGAGTTATCCTATCAGGATATGGTAGTATATCTGGCGCATGTGAGAGGTTTTACCATGCATTCATCCTCTAAGGTGCGTGGAAGAGGAACTTTTTATGGTATGATGCAGAAGATTCCTTATTTGAAGGATTTGGGGATTACCACCGTGGAGTTACAGCCCATCTATGAATATGAAGAGTTGAACAAAAATGGGAAAGTGAATTATTGGGGGTATCAAAAGGGTTATTATTATGCACCCAAGTCTTCTTACAGTTATAAGGCAGATGCCGTTTCAGAATGTAAGGAAATGATAAAAGCATTTCATAAGCAGGGAATGGAAGTGATTTTGCAGTTTTATTTTCCTGCGGAAGTGTCCAGATTGGAGATTTTAGAGATTCTGCAATATTGGAGTTATTATTATCAGGTGGATGGTTTTCATCTAATGGGCGAGAATCTCCCTGTGGAAGAGTTGGCAAAGGATGTATACTTAAGTAGCCGTAAGCTGTGGTATTATGATTTCCCAGTAGAAACCTTATATCCGGGAAACGAACTTCCGAAAAAGTGTGTTCTTGCATCATATCAGGATTCTTATATGTATGATATGCGCCGCTTTTTAAAGGGGGACGAGGGTAGTGTTCATGCTGCGGTTAAGAGGATGACGGTAAATCCAGCAAAGCAGGGTGTTATTGATTTTGTTACCAATTATTTCGGTCTGACAATGTGGGATATGGTATCTTATGAGCGTAAGCACAACCGGGATAACGGAGAAGATAATCGGGATGGAAATGACTATAACGGCACATGGAATTGTGGAGCAGAAGGCGTAACTAAGAAAAAACAGATTATGTCGCTCCGCCGGAAGCAGTTTATGAATGCCTTTGCACTTCTTATGTTTTCCCAGGGAACACCTTTGTTTTTTATGGGGGATGAATTCGGTAATTCTCAAAAAGGTAATAACAATCCTTATTGTCAGGATAATGAGATTACATGGCTGAATTGGAATGATTTAAACAAAAATAAAGAGTTGTATCAGTATGTGAAGGAGTTGATTGCCTTTCGAAGGAAGACAGGGGTATTCCATATGGAGAAGGAATGTATGCTGATGGATTATTTGTCCTGTGGTTATCCGGATTTGTCTTTTCATGGGGAAGAAGCCTTCAAGCCTTCCTGGGACTATTATTGCAGACATGCAGGTCTTTTGTTCTGTGGGGACTATGCGGGCGAAAAGGGGGTATTGACATATTTGGCTATTAATATGCATTGGGAACCTCACACTTATGCACTTCCCAAGCTGAAAAAGGGGAGTAAAATAGAGTGCGCTTTTGCTACGGATGAAGCTTGCAGAGTAGAAAAAGAGTATATTGTAGTACCTGCCCGTTCAATTTGTGTTTGTACGATAAAAAGAACCCGTTAAGGTATTTCATTCTAAAAACAATTATGCTATATTTAAGGTTAGATAAAGATGTAGGAGGCAAAAGACTATGGCACAGGGAAAGTACGTAGCATATGTGTCCACGTATACTACAGGTGACAGCTATGGTATCCGTGTATATGATGTAGATTTGGAGAATGGTAAGTTTATTGAGAAAGAGAAGGTGGAGATTTCTAATTCTTCTTATGTTACCGTTTCACATAACGGAAAGTATTTATATTCTATTACAGACTTTGGGGTAGAAGCATATAAGATTTTAGAGGACGGTAGTTTGGATTTGATCAATTTTGCACCGATTAATGGTATGAGAGGATGTTATTTGTCCACGGATTATACAGATCAATATCTCTTTGTGGCAGGTTATCATGATGGTAAGCTGACCATGCTGAATTTAGGAGAGAATGGTGAGGTAATCGGTATTTCAGATGAGATTTTCCATAAGGGACTGGGAAGTTTATCAGAGCGTAATTTCAGACCTCATATTAATTCTGCAAGAATGACTCATGACAACAAGTATCTTCTTGTGGCAGATCAGGGAATGGATCATGTGAATGTTTATGCTGTAGATTTGGTAAAGGGTAAGCTTCGTCTGACGGATGTAATCCGAAGCGAATTGGAATCTGCACCAAGACATGTGAAGATTTCTGAAGATGGTAAATTCATTTATATTGTACATGAGTGGAAGTGTTACATTGATGTATATGAGTATGAGGAGAAGGACGGTATCCCTTATTTTGAGAAGATTCAGACTATTCCTACGGTAGGAAAAGGTGCTGCGCAGGGTACCGCCGCAAGTGCACTTACCTTCTCAGAGGATTATAAGTATCTGGTAAGCTCCAATGCTAACGATAACAGCGTTATCGTGTACGACGTAGATACTAAGACCGGACTTTTGACTACAAAGTTCTGCCTACCAATCAGTGGAGAGTATCCGAAGGATGCAGAGATGTTCCCAAATAATAAGTTTTTGGTTTCGTTAAATCATGAATCTAACACCATGACATTCTTCAAGCTAGACTTGGTGAATAATAATATGACCATGCATGGTGCACCGATTAAGATTAAAGAGCCCAACTGTGTATTCTTCCACAAATTGGCTTAATATGGTATAAAAAAGGCTGTTGCAATCTGTATTTATTGCAACAGCCTTTTAAAATTTATTTTTTATAAAAATCTGTTAAAGATTCCAGTTTTGCGGACATGTTTACCATAAGGGCGTCCAGAAGAGTAATGGCAGTCATGCATTCCATGACAACCACGGCACGGGGAACAATAATGGGGTCATGGCGTCCCTTGATTTGGATTTCAATTTCGTCCCCGGATTTGTTAACCGTTTCCTGAGTCTTAAAGATGGAAGGAGTAGGCTTTACGCTGGCACGGATGATGATAGGAGTTCCATCGCTCATTCCACCTAAGATACCGCCGGCATGATTGGTCTTTTTGGTAAGTTTTCCGTCTGTGATGCAGAAAGCGTCATTGTTAGAGCTTCCCAAAGCCTTTGATACGTGGTAACCATCGCCGATTTCCACTGCCTTTACCGCACCGATGGACATAATCGCTTTGGCAAGGTTGGCATCCAGCTTTTCAAATACAGGGTCACCGACACCGGCAGGCATACCGGTTACTACACATTCCATAACACCGCCCACAGAATCACAGTTTTTCATAGCTTTTTCCAAGAAGGCAACGGCTTCTTTATCTGCATCCTCATCCGGCATAGCCGTTTTGGTTGCCGTGATAAGAGAGGAGTCGAATTTATCATAGTCAATCTCGATATTAGCAATAGAACGGGTATATGCCTGTACATGGATGCCCATCTGCTCTAAAATCTTACAAGCGATAGCACCGGCAGCCACACGTCCGATGGTTTCTCTTCCTGAGGAACGTCCTCCGCCCCGGTAATCGCGGAAACCGAATTTTTCATCAAAGGTATAATCTGCATGACCGGGTCTATAGTAGGACGCAATATCACTGTAATCCTTGGAGATTTGCGAAGTGTTGCGTACTATAAGAGAAATAGGGGTTCCGGTAGTTTTGCCTTCAAATATTCCGGACAGAATTTCTACTTCATCGGCTTCCTTTCTGGGGGTTGTGATGTTGCTTTGTCCCGGTTTTCTTCTATTGAGATATTTCTGAATATCTTCTTCACATAGGGGAAGTCCCGCAGGGCATCCGTCTACTACAACACCAAGTGCTTTTCCGTGAGATTCTCCCCAAGTAGTAATCTTAAAAATTGTTCCGATACTTGAACCAGCCATAATATTTTGCCCTTTCGAATACTTTTGAATAGATAGTATTATAACCAAGCCAATTCTAATTCGCAATTATTTTTATAAAATTGATGCAAGAAGTTGTTTTCTATGGTAATATGGGGAATGATTAGTGATTGTGTTTTTACAGGAGCTTTAATGATACGGATGATTAACGGTAAACGGTTATCTCTTTTTGCGGTATCCGTTATTTTATTGATAATTTATTCCAGCTTTTCCATTCGGAATGTTGAGAATAGGGTAGATGAGTTACAAAAGAAATCTTATATTGATGATTCGATATATGATGTGGGCAACATCGTAGACTTTCCGGAAGAGGAAGAAACGGTATTTCAGTTTGTTTCCGGTGGGGATGTTATCTCAAATGTTTCCTTTTCCAAGGATGAATGGAATTTGATTTTGGTAAATAAGCAACATCCTATTTCGGAGGATTATCCGGTGGAACTGGGATTTATTTCCGGAAGCATGGAATGTGATGCCCGGATTGTAGATAGTTGGACTGCCATGAAAAATGCAGCAGAAGCAGACGGCGTGTCCATTATCGTGGCTTCACCTTACAGAGCATATGACAGGCAGGTATATCTTTTTGATAAAAAAGTTAAAACTTATATGGCTCAGGGCATGAATTATTTAGAGGCATATAAGAATGCCAGTCAGCTGGTGAATATTCCCGGTTGCAGTGAACATCAAACGGGACTTGCACTGGATATTATTAGTAATAATTATTCCAGGTTGAATGAAGGTTTCGCTAAAACGGACGCCGGGAAATGGCTTGCAAAGAATTGCCAGAAATATGGTTTTATATTACGATATCCTAAAGGGAAAGAATATGTAACCAGTATAGATTTTGAACCATGGCATTTCCGTTATGTGGGTTTTGAAGCAGCTTCCATTATTATGGGAGAGGGCATTACACTGGAAGAGTTTATAGAAAGGTTAGGATAATATGTATAAAGTAATCAAAATGGAAGGCAGAGCCAAACGTGGAGAGTTAACTACGGTTCATGGTACTGTACAGACACCGGTATTTATGAATGTTGGTACGGTTGCTGCAATTAAAGGTGCGGTGTCTACAGAGGATTTGGAAGGTATTAAGTGTCAGGTAGAGCTTTCTAATACTTATCATCTGCATGTGCGTACCGGTGACAGGTTGATTAAGCAGTTTGGTGGTCTTCATAAGTTTATGTCCTGGGAGAAGCCGATTTTAACAGATTCCGGCGGATTTCAGGTATTTTCATTGGCAGGACTGCGCAAAATTAAAGAAGAAGGTGTGTATTTTAACTCTCACATTGATGGTCGTAAAATTTTTATGGGACCGGAAGAGAGTATGCAGATTCAGTCCAATTTGGGATCTACAATTGCCATGGCATTTGATGAGTGTGCACCCAGTAAAGCAGACAGACAGTATGTACAGAATTCTGTGGAACGTACTACCAGATGGCTGGAGCGATGTAAGAATGAGATGGCAAGACTGAATTCCCTGGAGGATACGGTAAATAAGAGTCAGATGCTCTTTGGAATTAATCAGGGCGCCATTTTTGCAGATATTCGTATTGATCATGCCAAAAGAATCCGGGAGATGGATTTGGATGGTTATGCGGTAGGTGGTCTTGCTGTTGGTGAGACTCATGAAGAAATGTATTATATTTTGGATGAAGTGGTTCCGTATTTGCCACAGGATAAGCCAACTTATCTTATGGGTGTAGGTACACCGGCCAATATTTTGGAAGGTGTAGAGCGTGGTGTGGATTTCTTTGACTGCGTATACCCTACCAGAAACGGACGTCATGGGCATCTATATACCAATCATGGTAAGATTAATCTTTTTAACGCAAAGTTTGAGCTGGATCCCCGACCAATCGAGGAGAGATGCGGTTGTCCGGCATGTAAGAGATATTCCAGGGCATATATCCGTCATCTGCTGAAGGCGAAGGAGATGCTGGGAATGCGTCTTTGTGTATTACACAATCTCTATTTCTACAATACAATGATGGAAGAGATTCGTGATGCACTGGATGCTGGAAATTTTGCCCAGTATAAGAAATGGAAGTTGGAGTCTATGGCGACACCTCTTGATTAAATCTAAAAAGATAATAAAATGCTTGTATGTAAGTGAAAAATTGTGTATGATTATTAAAGTTATTTTACAGGAGGAAAGATAAATGGGTATTATTTTAACTTCAACTGACGCTACAGCAGCAGGAAACTCCGCAGGTTTGGTTATGACCTTTGTTATTTATGGTGTGTTTATTCTTGCAATTTGGTTCTTCTTTATGAGACCTCAGAAGAAGGAACAGAAGAGAATGGCGGCCATGCTTGCAGCACTTGAGTGTGGTGACTGTGTGCTGACCAGTTCAGGTTTTTACGGCGTTGTTATTGATATTAATGATGATACTGTAATTGTTGAGTTCGGTAATAATAAGAACTGTCGTATCCCTATGGAGAAGTCTGCAATTGCACGTGTTGAAAAGCCGGAAAACTAATTTAACTTGTAAAATGTCCTCGTAAAGGGTACGTAAGTAAAGTACCTTTATGGGGATTTTTATTGTTCGGAGATTTCATGTTAGTGATTTATTGCTTGACAACATTAAAATATGGGCGTATTATTAGAACATATTTTTTTGAGGAGGAGATACATATGAAAAAATTATTAAACCTTTTACTCAGCTTGACTTTAGTGTTCTGTCTTGCAGGCTGTGGTAAGGAGCAGACTGCGACTTACGTGATGGATGTTACTCAGGAAGGCGTTCACATTGTAGACACTATGTCTTACAAGGCTGCAGGTGATATTGTTTACCAGATGGATGAGACTGTTACAATTGATCTTTCTGCTGTTGAAGCTGCTACTAAGGAAGCAATGGTTGCTTACTATGATGAGTTTTATGGTGCTATGGGTACTGATGTTCCGGAAGGCGTTGTTTTTGAGTCTTCTTACGAGAATGATGTTTATACTGTAGTTTTGAACATGAACTTAAAGGAAGCTGACTTACAGGTATTAAGTGAGAGAGGTTATTTAATGCTTACCAGCGAGGATGGTAAGACTGTTCAGGCTATTTCACTTAAGCAGACAGGTGAGTATCTTGAAGCATCAGGATATGTTTTACAGGAACAGTAATATATGATTTGAAATGCCCGGTTTCGCCGGGCATTTTTTATTGTAATTCATATAATGACATGTTATTATAAAAGTAAGCAACTAGAAAGATAGCGCATAAAGCCAGATAGGGGATGAGTCTATTGCAGTCTTTGGGTATATTCTGTTAACTTGTATTTATGATAAGGAGAGATTATATGCTGAAAAGAATATGTGCATTAAGCATGTTATTATGTTTATTATTTAGTACAGGAATTGGCGAGGTGTCTGCTCAAGAGTCCACGGAGAAGCTGATAGGTTTTGGAATGCAGGACTTTGAAGATGAAATTCCGCTAGAAGTAAGAGAGGCAATGATAAAACAAGTAGATGCATTGAATAATTATCAGAACTTAATGGAAGAATTTACAGATGACATTACGGGAAACGTGATATATCCTGAAGAGTATGCCGGTGCTTATATAGATGCCGGTGAATTGGTAATCCAGTTAGTTGATGATAGTCCGGAAATACAGGAGAAATACAAAGAGTGGTGTGAGTCGGAAGAGAAGCTCTCTTTTAATGAAGTTGCATATTCCTTAAATGACTTATTAGAATATGAGCCCTATGTTCGGGATATGGTTGAATGTGGCTATGATGTTATTGGATATGGAATATGTGAAAAAGATAATACATTTGAAATATCTTTGGATTCTGCATCAAGGTCTGGGCAGGAAATCAATTTATTTTCTATGGCGGAGGATGATACTTCGCCGGTAAGAATAACTTATGAAGATAGAGCAACGGCGTGTGCGACTATGCGTGGCGGTGATGGAATTACTAATGGTGAGGGGCATTCTTTTTCTATAGGAATCTGTGGAACCTATAATGGACAAAAGGCTCTCTTAACCTGTGGGCATGGAAATGAGATATGGGGAAATACTTTATCAGTTTATTATTCAAATAGTGAGATTGGGGAAGTGAGTTATCAAAGGGCAAATACATCATCGTTGGAAACAGGTGTGAATTCATTGGGAGATTTTGCCATAGTTACCTTAAATAATGATGTGACAATTACAAACGATATGATTGGTGGAAGAGAAATCATTGGAACATATTCCTCTATACCGGAAGGAACGACTATATACAAATATGGACAGTCTACAGGTTTATCCTATGGAACGGTGACACGGGCGGCGATTAATACTGCATTTGAATATCATAATGAAGGCAGTACTATGATATATTATGTGCGGGGGCTGTATAAAAGCTCTTTGCAAAAATCAGATGGTACATCACCGATTTCCGGTGGTGATAGTGGTGGTCCGGTTTTTCTATATAATGGTACAGGTTATGTATTGCACGGAATTGTTTCTGCTCAAGAGGGAACATATATGTATTCAACCCCCATATATTACGCAGTGGATGCCGGCTTTACGGTGAAGGTTGATTAATGTAGAAGGGGAACCTCAATGAAAAAATTACAAAAGATATGTTTGCTATTGCTTTTCCTAATAGTAGCGTATTTGATATTCTGGTTATGGCGTTATGATAAACAACGTGGCTTTGAATTTCCCGTAGCAGATTTTGCGGATAATGGGCGGGATGAGCCTTATTCACAGAATATTCCTCTTCATGAAATGGATTTTGAAGTATATAGGAAATATTTTCCGGCAGACGCGGCTGTCAACTACAATTTAGAGTGGATGATTCCATTGCCTTGTGATGTGGACTATTATACGAGCAAGGAGGATGTATATCCTGCATTAACCTTAGAGGAGGGAACGTTGATTTGTATTGCTCCCGGCGGGAGTGGCATGAATCAAGCTTTGATCGGATATGGTCTTCGTTGTTGGCCGGATTATGAGGAGGAATGGCGTTATGGATGTCCTTTTGTATCAGAGGATGTCCCATATGTGGTTGCAGAGAATCAAATGTATTATGTAAAATCGGAACAATTAGAAAAGGTTGCTTGGGCATTTAACATGGAAAATATAAAGTACACATGGAAACAACGAACACCATGGGCTTATCCTATAATGGTTACGCAATCCATCGACCAGACTTTGTATAGTCATGGAGCCTTTTGCCCGGAACGTTGGGAGTAAAAATATAATTTAATGAGACACTCTTTCATAATTGAAGGGGTGTCTTTTTTGAAAAGTTATAACACAAAGTTATGACAATTATAAACAATATGTATTTGAAGAATACCCTTTATTGTGCTAAACTGTAAAAAAGTGTAGTAAAGAAGGAGAAAAAATGTTATGGTATTAAATATTACTTGTATTCCCGGTGATGGTATCGGACCGGAAATCGTAGCACAGGCAAAAAAGATTTTGGATAAGGTGGCTGCAGTGTATGGTCACGAAATGAAGTATACAGATATTCTGATGGGTGGAGCTTCCATTGATGTACATGGAGTGCCTCTTACTGATGAGGCGATTGCTACTGCAAAGGCGGCAGATGCAGTACTTATGGGTTCTATTGGTGGTGATACTACCACATCTCCATGGTATAAGTTAGAGCCATCTCTTAGACCGGAGGCAGGACTTTTAAAGATTCGAAAGGCTCTGAATTTATTTGCAAACTTAAGACCCGCAGTTCTTTACGATGAGCTTGCAGGTGCTTGTCCATTAAAAGAGGAAATCAGTGCTAAGGGCTTTGACATGATGATTATGCGTGAGCTCACCGGTGGTCTTTACTTTGGAGAAAGAAAGACTGTGACAGAAAATGGTGTGCGTAAGGCTATTGATACCCTTACCTATGATGAGAATGAGATTCGTCGTATTGCTATCAAGGGCTTTGATATTGCTATGAAGCGCAGCAAGAGGGTGACCAGCGTGGATAAGGCAAATGTACTTGACTCTTCCAGACTTTGGAGAAAGGTTGTAGAAGAGGTTGCCAAGGACTACCCGGAAGTTACATATGAGCACATGTTAGTTGATAATTGTGCAATGCAGCTTGTAAAGGATCCGGCACAGTTTGACGTTATCTTAACGGAGAATATGTTTGGTGACATCTTATCGGATGAAGCAAGTATGGTGACAGGTTCCATCGGTATGCTTGCCAGTGCTAGCTTAAATGATACCAAGTTTGGTTTGTATGAGCCAAGTCATGGTTCAGCACCGGATATTGCAGGTAAAGATATTGCGAACCCTATTGCAACCATTCTTAGTGCGGCAATGATGCTTCGCTATTCCTTTGACCTTGACAAAGAGGCAGATGCAGTGGAAGCAGCAGTAAAGCAGGTATTAAAGGATGGCTTCCGTACCGGCGATATCTGGTCTGAGGGCTGTGAGAAGGTTGGATGCAGCAAAATGGGTGATTTATTGGTAGAAAGAATCAAGTAAGAACGTAAGATACAGGGAGGTTTTATTATGAGAAGCGATTCCGTAAAATGTGGTAATTCCCAGGCACCACACAGAAGTTTATTTAATGCACTGGGTTATACAGAAGAAGAGAGAAGACGTCCGATGATTGGTATTGTTTCATCCTACAATGAAATCGTACCGGGGCATATGAATCTGGATAAAATTGTTGATGCGGTTAAGATGGGAGTTGCTATGGCGGGCGGTATGCCGGTAGTGTTCCCAGCAATTGCAGTGTGTGACGGTATTGCCATGGGACATGTGGGCATGAAGTATTCTCTGGTAACAAGAGATCTGATTGCGGACAGTACCGAGTGTATGGCAATGGCTCATGGTTTTGACGGTTTGGTATGTGTACCGAACTGTGATAAAAATGTACCCGGTCTTTTAATGGCTGCGGCAAGACTGAATATTCCTACTATTTTTGTGTCTGGCGGTCCTATGCTGGCAGGTAGAATTGATGGTCATAAGACCAGTCTTTCTTCTATGTTTGAAGCAGTTGGTAGTGTGGCTGCAGGCACCATGAGTCAGGAGAAGTTATGTGAATTTGAGGAGAAGGCTTGTCCTACCTGTGGCTCCTGTTCGGGTATGTATACTGCTAACTCCATGAACTGCCTGACAGAAGTGCTAGGTATGGGACTTGGTGGTAATGGTACAATCCCTGCAGTATATTCTGAAAGAATCCGTCTTGCAAAGCATGCAGGCATGAAGATTATGGAGCTTGTTGAGAAAGATATTAAGCCACGTGATATTATGACGGAGAAGGCATTTATGAATGCTCTTACCGTAGATATGGCACTTGGATGTTCTACCAACTCTATGCTTCATCTTCCGGCGATTGCGAAGGAAGCAGGCGTGGACCTTAATCTGGATATTGCAAATGAATTATCTGCAAAGACTCCGAACCTTTGCCATTTAGCTCCGGCTGGTCCAACTTATATGGAAGACTTAAATGAGGCCGGCGGCGTATATGCAGTTATGAACGAGCTGACCAAGAAGAATCTTTTGAATTTAGATTGTATGACCGTAACCGGTAAGACTGTAGGAGAGAATATTGCCGGCTGTGTAAATAAGAATCCTGAGGTTATCAGACCGGTAGAGAATCCATATTCTGAGACCGGCGGAATTGCTATCTTAAAGGGTAATTTGGCGCCGGACAGCGGTGTTGTAAAGCGTTCTGCAGTAGTTCCGGAGATGCTTGTACATCAGGGACCTGCAAGAGTATTTGATTGTGAAGAGGATGCAATTGCAGCTATTCTCGGTGGAAAGATTGTTGCCGGAGATGTGGTTGTTATCCGCTATGAAGGGCCTAAGGGTGGCCCGGGTATGAGAGAGATGCTAAATCCCACTTCTGCTATTGCAGGTATGGGACTTGGATCCAGCGTTGCTCTGATTACCGACGGACGTTTCTCAGGAGCTTCCAGAGGCGCATCTATCGGACACGTTTCTCCGGAAGCTGCAGTAGGTGGACCTATAGCGTTTGTACAGGAAGGTGACATTATTAGTATTAATATTCCTGAGAACAAATTAGATGTGCTTGTTTCTGATGAAGAGATGGCTAAGAGAAAGGAAAACTGGAAGCCGGTAGTAAAGGAAGTAAGCGGTTATCTGGCTCGTTATCGTGAGCTGGTTACCAGCGGAAATCGTGGTGCAGTTTTAGAGATTAAGAAATAAACAAAGGGGAGAGAACCTATGCAGTTAACAGGTGCTGAAATCGTAATTGAATGTTTAAAAGAGCAGGGGGTTGATACCGTATTCGGTTATCCGGGCGGAACTATCCTGAATGTATATGATGCGTTATATAAGCATAGTGATGAAATCAACCATATTCTGACCAGTCATGAGCAGGGTGCTGCTCATGCGGCAGATGGATATGCAAGAGCAACCGGTAAGGTGGGTGTTTGTATGGCTACCAGTGGCCCGGGTGCTACCAATCTGGTAACCGGTATTGCAACCGCATACATGGATTCAGTCCCTGTGGTTGCCATTACAGCTAATGTTAATCTTCCTGCGCTTGGTAAGGATAGCTTCCAGGAGATTGATATTGCAGGTGTGACCATGCCGATTACCAAGCATGGTTATATTGTAAAAAATGTAGAAGTTTTAGCTGACACCATCCGTAAGGCTTTCCGTATTGCGAAAACAGGTAGACCGGGGCCTGTTCTTGTGGATATTACCAAGGATGTAACCGCAGCATTATGCGAATATACTCCTGTGAAGCCGGAAGAGATTAAGACTATAAATAAGTATTCTGCAGATGATATTGACCAGGTTGTAGAATTGATTAAGGCTGCAAAGAAGCCTTATATCTACCTTGGTGGTGGTGCGGTAATTTCCGGGGCATCCAAGGAAGTGGCTGAGTTTGCAGAGCTTTGTGATGCACCGGTATGTGATACTTTGATGGCAAAGGGTGCTTTTGATGGTAAGAGCGACAGATATACCGGTATGATTGGTATGCACGGTACCAAGACTTCGAACCTTGGAGTGAGTGATTGTGATCTGCTTATTGCTCTTGGTGCCAGATTCTCTGACCGTGTAATAGGTAATCCTAAGAGATTTGCGGAGAATGCCAAGATTATTCAGATTGATGTAGATGCAGCGGAAATCAATAAGAATATCCGTGTGGACGCTGCAGTTATCGGTGATTTAAAGGATGCTCTTTCTGAGATTAATCAGAAGCTGGATAAGCAATATCACGGAGAGTGGATGACCAAGATTCAAGAGTTAAAGGAGAAATACCCTTTAAAATACGAAGATACAGGACTTACCTGTCCATATGTGATTGAGGAAATTGACCGTGTGACCAAGGGGGAAGCTGTGATTACTACCGATGTAGGTCAGCATCAGATGTGGGCGGCACAGTATTATAAGTATACTCAGCCACGTACTTTCCTTTCTTCCGGTGGTCTTGGTACCATGGGATACGGACTGGGTGCTTGTATCGGAGCACAGGTAGGTCAGCCGGATAAAATCTGTATCAACATTGCCGGTGATGGATGCTTTAGAATGAATATGAATGAACTGGCTACTGCAAGCAGATATAATATCCCGATTATCCAGGTGGTTATTAATAATCATGTACTGGGTATGGTACGTCAGTGGCAGACTCTTTTCTATGGAAAGAGATATTCCCAAACTGTGCTGAATGATAAGGTAGATTTCTGTAAGGTGGCAGAGGGACTTGGATGTACGGCAATCCGTGTAACTAAGAAAGAAGAAGTTGCTCCTGCTATTGAAAAAGCAATCAGCTTAAATGCACCGGTTCTTATTGAGTGTATGATTCAGGAGGATGATAAGGTATTCCCTATGGTTCCTGCAGGTAAGCCTATTGCAGAAGTCTTCGACGGAGATGATTTAAAGAACAATTAGAGGATGATATGAAACATCGATTCTTAAGAAATATTGTGTTAGTCATGGTGGTAGTTTTGCTCATTGGAGTAGGATTTTGTCTTGGAATGACAAATTATTATCGTGACAGTTTCCCGGCATTTACCTGGGTTAATAGTGTTTATTGCACGGGAAAAACAGTGGTAGAGGTTAACGAGGAGCTTTTACAGGATGTAAAAGCTCCTGTTCTTACAATTATTGATAAAGATGGTAATCAGGCACAGATTATGCTTAGCGATGCCGGATATTATGAGAGTTATGAAGGTTCGTTAAATGCATATGTAACGGATATGAATGAGTTATCCTTGATTGAGAAACTTACAGGAGAGCGTGCGGTAATTCTTGGGCCGGAGAGGGGCTGGGACAGTGCCTGTCTTTATGACCTTTTCTGTGATATTCCATTCATTAAAGACGAATTGGAACGAGAGATTTCTACGAAAATAGTGCTTCGGGATGGTGAATACGTGCTTCAGGATAATTTGAAGCAGAGATTGTTGCCGGAGGATGCATTTGATTACATAGAAGAATGTATCAGAACCGGACAGTATCGTATTGATTTGACGGAAGGAAAGAGTTATATTGATTATCCTCTGGGAGAGGATGTATCTGCAGAAATCCTATCCTTATGGGAAAAACTGGATTCGTTTATGACCTGTGGTATTGTTTATGACATGGGGACAGAGCAGATTTCAGTTGACCGCAAAACAGCGGCCGGATTTATTTCCCTGGATGAGAACGGGGATTTTCTTTTGGATGAAAACGGAGAACTGATTGCGGACGAAGAAGCGATGACTGCATTTATAGACGGAATTGTAGCAGAGTATAATACCGTTGGTACAGAGCTTTCCTTTGAAGCGACCAGAGGGGAAACGATAATGGTTCCCTATAAGAAATATGGTACAGAGATTGACCGTGATGCAGAAGTAGAGTATTTCCTGAACGCATTTAAGAATAAGGTATGTGAGGTACACATTCCTAAGTATGAGCAGGAAGGATATGTACGTGGTAAGAATGATATTGGCATTACATATATTGAGATTGATATGACGGAGCAGAAGATGTACTGCTATGTGAACGGATATTGTGAAGTGGAAACAGAGATTGTTACCGGTAATATAAAGCGTGGATGGGATACTCCGGCAGGTGTGAATTATATTTATGCCAAGCAGAAAAACCGTATATTACGAGGGGCGGATTATGAGTCTTTTGTAAATTACTGGATGCCGGTAAACGGCGGTATAGGAATACATGATGCAACCTGGCGAAGAGAGTTTGGCGGAGAAATATACAAAAAGAATGGCTCTCATGGCTGCATTAATGTGCCGAAAACAGATATGAAAACTGTTTATGAATTATATGAAGTAGGTACTCCTGTAATAATGTTTTATTAGGAAATTAGTAACATTATTAAAAATTTAACAAATTTCTTTAATAAAGCAGTTGACTAAAGTGTAAAAGCGGTATACAATAACAAAAATACAAAATGAACCAACAGATGTGAGGAGGAATTGAAAAATGTCCAGAGTGTATAATTTTTCAGCAGGTCCCGCAGTTTTACCTGAAGAAGTTTTAAAAGAAGCTGCAGAAGAGATGTTAGACTACAGAGGAACAGGTATGTCTGTAATGGAGATGAGCCATCGTTCCAAGGCTTATGAGACCATTATCAAGGAAGCAGAAGCAGACTTACGTGAACTTTTAAATATTCCTGACAATTATAAGGTGCTTTTCTTGCAGGGTGGTGCCAGCCAGCAGTTTGCAATGATTCCTATGAACCTTATGAAGAACAAGGTGGCAGATTATATTGTTACTGGCCAGTGGGCAAAGAAAGCATATCAGGAAGCTGCTATGTATGGAAAGGCTAATAAGATTGCCTCCTCAGAAGACAAGACTTTCTCTTACATTCCTGATCTGTCTAATTTAGAAATCAGCGAAGATGCAGACTATGTTTACATCTGTGAGAATAATACAATTTACGGAACCAAGTTTAAAGAGTTACCGGATACCAAGGGTAAGCCACTTGTATCTGATGTATCAAGCTGTTTCTTATCTGAGCCTATGGATGTTACCAAGTATGGTGTTATCTACGGTGGTGTTCAGAAGAATATCGGACCAGCAGGTGTAGTAATCTGCATTATTCGTGAAGATTTAATTACCGAGGATGTTCTTCCGGGAACTCCTACTATGTTAAGATACAAGATTCATGCAGATAACGAGTCATTATACAATACTCCTCCTGCATACGGTATCTATATCTGTGGTAAGGTATTTAAGTGGATTAAGAAGATGGGCGGCCTTCAGGCAATGAAGGAATACAACGAGAAGAAGGCAAAAGTTTTATATGACTTCTTAGATTCCAGCAAGTTATTCAAAGGTACCGTTGTAGCTAAGGATCGTTCATTAATGAATGTACCTTTCGTAACCGGTAATGAAGAATTAGATGCTAAATTTGTAAAAGAAGCTAAGGCTGCAGGCTTTGAGAACTTAAAAGGCCACAGAAGCGTAGGCGGTATGAGAGCAAGTATTTATAATGCAATGCCAATCGAAGGTGTTGAGAAGCTTGTTGAGTTTATGAAGAAGTTTGAAGAAGAAAACGCATAATAAGGGAGTATTTCAGATATGTTTCAGATTAATTGTCTCAACCCTATTTCTAAAGTAGGTTTAGAGAATCTTACAACAGATTACAAAATTATTGATAATGTGAACGATGCAGAAGGTATTCTTGTTCGTAGTGCATCTATGCACGAGATGGAGCTTTCTGATAAGCTTTTGGCTGTAGCAAGAGCAGGTGCAGGTACTAATAATATTCCTTGTGATAAGTGTGCAGAGCAGGGAATTGTAGTATTCAACACTCCGGGTGCTAATGCAAATGGTGTTAAGGAACTTGTACTGGCAGGTATGCTTCTTGCATCCCGTGATATCGTAGGCGGTATTGACTGGGTAAAAGAGAACAAGGATGATGAGAATGTTGCTAAGACTGCAGAGAAGGCAAAGAGTAAGTTTGCCGGAACTGAAATTGCAGGTAAAAAGCTTGGTATTATTGGTCTTGGAGCAATTGGTGTTAAGGTTGCGAATGCAGCGATTCATCTTGGTATGGAAGTATATGGTTATGACCCATACTTGTCTGTAAATGCAGCATGGAGCCTTTCCCGTGATGTTAAGCATGTTTACAACTTAGATGATATTTATATGAATTGTGATTTCATCACTGTGCATGTTCCATTGATGGATTCAACAAAGCATATGATTAATAAGGATGCTATCAATAAGATGAAGGATGGCGTAATCATCCTGAACTTTGCAAGAGATTTACTTGTAGATGAAGCAGAGATGTTAAAGGGACTTGCATCGAAGAAGGTTCGTAAGTATGTAACCGACTTTGCAAATCCTACCATCGCAGGACAGGAAGGCTGCATTGTAATGCCTCATCTTGGTGCAAGTACCGAAGAGGCAGAAGATAACTGTGCTGAGATGGCTGTTAAGCAGATGATGAATTATCTTGAGAATGGTAACATTATCAACAGCGTTAACTATCCTGCATGTGATATGGGTATCTGTACCAAGGCGGGACGTGTAGCAGTATTCCACAAGAATGTTGCAAACATGATTACCAAGTTCACTGCATGTATGGGTGAAGCAGGAATTAATATTACTGATATGACCAATAAGTCTAAAGGTGAAGTTGCATACACCATGATGGATATTGAGACTCCGGTAAATGATACAATCGTTGAGAAATTAAATGCAATTGACGGTGTATTCAGAGTAAGAGTTGTGAAATAGTAATTTCAGATAAGATTATAATAGAAAAGCCTTGCCGCATGTAACTACGGTAAGGCTTTTTGAGTACAGAAACTTAGCGGAAGAGCAAAGGAAGACCTTCGCCGTTGTTAACGTCAGATAAGCTCTCTACAAGTTTTTTCTGAGTAGCAACACTGGCTTCTGTCTGTAAATCCATATAAAGAATGAACATATCTTCCAGGGAGATCCCCTTTTCAGCAGCAATCTCTTCCATAACAGGACGAAGCTTAGCAATTTGTTCGGAAACCTGCACTTTCTGTGGATCGATGTTTCCTAAAACTTTTTCGGAATATGCATTAATACGCTCTAATATTTTACGATTATCTTCGGTCATGATTACCTCCTAAATTTTTAGAAGCTTCTATGCTTCCTGTTCAGAAACATAAAAACTTCTTTTTCAGAAGCATAAAAGCTTCTTTTTCAGAAGCATTCGCAAAAACGCTGCTACGCAGCTCCCTTTTTGCTCATTATTTGGCTCTCGCCAAATACTTTCACATAAACCTTGGCACACTCAAGCAAGCTTGTGTGCAAGTTTTATGTGAAAGTGCCTGCTTCTGAACTTATAAAATATTCTATCACCAAACACTTGAGTTGTATAGTTTGAAATGATAAAATTAATATGAATAAATTAGTTAGGAGTGGGATATAAATGGCAACCATCAGACCTTTTAAGGCCTTTCGTCCATGCGAGGCGATGGCATCAAAAATTGCGGCTCTTCCTTATGATGTATATAACAGAGCTGAAGCGTTAGAAGTAGTAAAAGATAATCCGGATTCGTTTCTTGCGATTGACCGTGCGGAGACAGCATTTCCGCCGGAGGTAGATACCTATGATGCAAGGGTATATGATAAGGCGAAGGAATTATTGGACTTATGGATTAAGGAAGAGAAGTTTATTCAGGATGAGAATCCTTGTTATTATATATATGAGCAGGTAATGGATGGCAGAAGCCAGAAGGGGATCGTAGCATGTGCATCCATTGATGATTATGCGAACAATGTGATTAAGAAGCATGAGAATACCAGAGCGGACAAAGAACTGGATCGTATTCGTCATGTGGATACTTGTAGCGCACAGACAGGTCCCATTTTCCTGGCATACAGAAGTAGTGAAAGAATCAATGAGATTGTTGCGGAAGTTATAAAGAATGAAGCTTTATATGATTTTACTTCCGAAGATGGTATTATTCACAGAGTGTGGATTGTGAATAGTGAGGAGAAGGTGGCTGAGCTGCAGCAGCAGTTTGCAGAGATGAATGCAATCTATATTGCAGATGGACATCACAGATGTGCTTCTGCGGTAAAGGTAGGTATGAAGAGACGTCAGGAGAATCCTTCTTATGCAGGAGATGAAGAGTTTAATTTCTTCTTATCGGTACTGTTTCCGTCGGATGAGTTAGCTATCATGGATTATAATCGTGTAGTGAAGGATTTGAACGGTTTAACTAAGGAAGATTTCATTGCACGCATTTCAGAGGATTTTCAGGTGGTTGAGAGTTCGACACAGGTTAAGCCGGCGAAAAAGGGTGAATTTGGAATGTTCTTAGATGGGCAATGGTACCTTTTGGAGGCGAAGGATGCGCTGAAGAGCGATGATGCGGTAAAGGGACTGGATGTATCTGTTTTACAGGATTATCTGCTTGGTCCTGTGCTTGGAATAGGTGATCCGAAGACGGACAAGCGTATTGATTTTGTAGGTGGAATCAGAGGTCTTTCCGAATTGGAGAAGAGAGTGGCTTCCGATATGAAGATTGCATTTTCTATGTATCCTACATCCATTTATGAATTGTTTGGAGTGGCAGATGCTGATTTATTGATGCCACCGAAGTCTACATGGTTTGAGCCGAAACTTAGAAGTGGTTTATTTATTCACCGTATATAGGGAGGAATGATATATGGATAGCAAATTATATAAATTGATGTATTGGCCTACAATCGAGGAGATTATTTATTCTGAGAGCGATAATCCACATGCGCTTTTGGGACCCCATAAGGCAGGAAACAGCACCTTAGTGCAGTGCTTTTTCCCGGGGGCTGTGCGGGTTACATTAAATGAGGTAGAAACAGAGCTGGTTCATGAGATGGAGATGGCGGATCAGGATGGATATTTTGCGATTCTTCTTCCGGAAAAGAAGATTGGTCCATATTTCTACACTGCTTACAGGGAAGATGGCAGTAAGGCAACTTATAAGGATGCATATCGTCATGATCCGGTGATAACCAAGGAAGATACAGAGAAATTTAATGCCGGTATCCATTATACAATTTATGAGAAATTAGGAGCACACCCCTATGTTCTGGATGGTGAAGAAGGAACGCTTTTTGCAGTATGGGCTCCAAATGCTATGCGTGTCAGTGTGGTAGGTGATTTTAACCAGTGGGACGGAAGAATTCACCAGATGAGAAGACTGTGGGATTCGGGAATTTTTGAACTGTTTGTACCGGATGCAAAGCCGGGGGATAATTATAAATTTGAATTAAAGGTAAAAGGCGGACTTACGTATCTTAAATCAGATCCATATGGTAACGGTTCACAGCTTCGCCCGGATACTGCAAGTGTAATTGAGAATATTAACGGTTTTAAATGGGAAGATAAGAAGTTTGTAGAAAATAGAACCGCTTTCCAGACCGGAAATGTTCCTATGAGTGTATATGAGCTTTATTTAGGATCTTTTGTGGAATCTGAAACAGATATGCCTTATGCTAATTACCGTCAGATTGCGGACAAGTTGATTCCTTATGTAAAGGAGATGGGCTATACTCATGTAGAGCTTATGCCGGTAATGGAGCATCCTTTTGATGGTTCCTGGGGATATCAGGTAATCGGATATTATGCTCCTACTGCAAGATACGGTAGCCCTGAGGACTTTATGTATTTTGTGAATGAGCTTCATAAAGCCGGAATCGGTGTGATTCTTGACTGGGTGCCCGCACATTTCCCAAGAGATACTCATGGGTTATCTAATTTTGACGGAACCTGTTTATATGAGCATATGGATCCCAGAAAGGGAAGTCATCCTCATTGGGGAACTTTGATTTATAATTACGGAAGACCTGAGGTTTCCAATTACCTGATTGCCAATGCACTGTTCTGGGTAGAGAAGTATCATGTGGACGGTATCCGTATGGATGCCGTGGCAAGTATGCTTTATCTGGATTATGGAAAGAATGATGGTGAGTGGGTGGCCAATATGTATGGCGGAAATGAGAATTTAGAGGCGATTGAGTTTATTAAGCATCTTAATTCTATTATGAAGAAGCGGAATCCGGGAGTACTGTCCATTGCAGAGGAAAGTACAGCATTCCCTAAAATTACCGGTGATTTAAGTGATGATGGTCTGGGCTTTGACCTGAAATGGAATATGGGCTTTATGAATGATTATTTAGAGTATATCAAGACCGATCCATATTTCAGAAGCGGACGTCATGGAGAGCTTACGTTTAGTATGATTTATGCATACAGTGAGAAGTTTATGTTGGTATTCTCCCATGATGAAGTAGTTCATGGTAAGGCTACTATGATTGGTAAGATGCCCGGAACTTTGGAAGAAAAGTTTGCAGGCCTTAAGCTGACTTATGCATATATGATGACCCATCCGGGTAAGAAGGCGCTGTTTATGGGGCAGGACGTAGCTGAATTCGATGAATTTAATGAAGGAAGAATTCTGCAGTGGAATCTTTATAAGGAGCCGGCCCATAAGGGAGTGGCAGATTGCTATAAGCAGTTGAATGAGCTGTACCGTAAAGAGAAGGCTCTTTATGCACTGGATGATTCTCCGGAAGGATTTGCATGGTTAAATTGCATTTCCGGTAATGATTGCTACGTATCCTTCATGCGTAAAGGAACCGAGGAGGATGATATCCTTGTTGTAGTGGCCAATTTTGCAGGCAAAGAACAAACAATCCGTACCGGTGTTCCTTATGAAGGTAAGTATAAAGAAATTTTCAATACGGATGATGTTAAGCTTGGCGGAAGCGGCGTAGTGAACTCTCGCGTGAAGAAAGCAGAAGATATTGTGTGGGATGCCAAGGAACAATCCATTGAAGTGAAACTGGCACCATTGTCCTTAAGTATTCTTCGTTTTGTTCCTTATACCGAGGAAGAGCTTGAGAAGGTGATTGCGGAGCGTATTCGTAAGAAAACCATTATTAAGAAAGAGAAAACAGTTAAGAAAGGTACGAAGAAATAGTGATGAATATTGATTTAACAGAGGAAGCATTGTCTTTAAGTGGGTTGAAAAATGCATTTAATGGATTGCCGGAAAAGATTTTAAGCTTTGGGATGCGCGTACTCTTTGTAGTAGTTCTGTTTTTGGTTGGTGTGCAGGCAATCAAAATCATTCGTAAGGTTGTGAAGAAGGCTATGGAGAAAGCTGACGCAGATCTTAGTGTTATTACTTTTGTAGATTCGTTCATTAAGATTGGTCTTTATGTAGTGCTTGTATTCTTACTTGCAACAAATCTTGGGGTTGATGCAGCAAGTGTTGTTGCACTGCTTGGTTCAGCCGGTGTAGCAATTGGCCTGGCAGTACAGGGAAGCTTGTCCAACTTTGCAGGTGGCGTTCTTATTCTGGTACTTAAGCCATTTAAAATTGGTGATTATATTATTGATAATGCCGGTCATGAAGGAACAGTACATGAGGTACACATCTTCTATACCACTTTACTTACTGCAGACAATAAGACTATTATTCTTCCTAACGGTACTTTGGCAAATAATGCGATTACCAATGTTTCTACACAGAAAACAAGAAGAATTGATGTACCTGTGGGAATCTCATATGATTCAGATATTCGCAAGGCGAAGGATGCTATTATGAAGCTTATGTGTACTAATGAAATGATTTTGCAGGACGGAAGTAGCAATGTATTTGTAAGTGAGCTTGCGGCAAGCAGCGTTGATTTGAATGTGCGTTGTTGGGTAAAAAGTGCAGATTATTGGGAAGTTAAGGGATGGCTGACCGAGAATGTGAAATACACTTTGGATAAGGAAGGGATTTCCATTCCTTTCCCACAGATGGATGTTCATTTGGATAAGTAGTTTTAAGGAATTGTCGAAATCAGCGATATTATTTCGATAAATAAGTAAATTTTATGTTGCAAAATGACGTTTTAGAACGTATAATGAAAAGGTCTTGAATAGACGCCATGGATTCCCCAATTCATGCAAATGCTGAAATAGCTCAGTCGGTAGAGCACTTCACTCGTAATGAAGGGGTCGTGGGTTCGAGTCCCATTTTCAGCTGATAAAAAACCCCAAACATTTCGGAAAAATGAAATGTTTGGGGTTTTTTTGTCAGATAATTAGTGGTATAATAGTACCAGGTATGTATATGGTGTAAGAACTGAGTTTGACTTTGGAGGATTTACATATGGTTGCTGATAAAGTTCTTATTGTGGATGATTCGGAAATAAACAGAGATATTCTCCGAATGATTTTTCAAGACAAATATACCATTTTGGAAGCGGGAGACGGAGAGACAGCACTTGACTTTGTGAAGGAGTATGCAGAAGAGATTGCGGTTGTATTTTTGGATCAGGTGATGCCGAAGAAATGTGGTCTGGATGTCTTGAAAGAGATGAAAGAAGAAGGTTACATGAATATGATTCCGGTAATTATGATTACCGGAGAAACTACCCTTCAAGAAGAGGAAAAGGCATACGAATATGGTTGTTCAGACGTTGTATATAAACCTTTTTCACACAGAATTGTTTTTCGCCGTGCACAAAATATTATTCAGCTGTTCCAGACGAAAAATCATATGGAAGACTTGTTAGAGGTACGTACCAGAGAATTGGTTTTAAGTCAGGAAAGATTACGTAAAAGTCGGGAACAACTCCGTAAAAGTAGTGATTTTCTTGTAAATGCCTTGGGTTCAGTGGTGGAATTTAGAAGCCTGGAGTCCAGTGAGCATGTTAAACGTGTACAGAATTTTACCAAGATTATCATGAAAAAAGTAATGACGGGTTATCCGGAATACCATTTGACGGAAGAGGATGTTGCCAATGTAGTAAATGCATCTGCATTGCATGATATTGGTAAGGTAGCGATTCCGGATGCTATTTTATTGAAACCGGGGCGTTTAACCGAGGAAGAATATGCGGAAATGAAGCGTCACACCTTATATGGATGTCAGATTTTGGAATCTTTTAAGCAGGAACACAGTAGTTTCTATCAATACTGTTATGATATTGTCAGATTTCATCATGAGCGTTATGATGGAAGAGGATATCCGGACGGACTTGTTGGAGAAGAATGTCCGATTTGGGCACAGGCTGTGGCTGTGGCAGATGTTTTTGATGCACTTGTCAGTAAAAGAGTTTATAAAGATGCATACAGCGTAGAAGAAGCAATCAACATGATACGGAACGGAGAATGTGGTGTGTTTTCAGAGAAAATGTTGAAATGTTTTGACTCTTCAATTGAAGAGTTTTGTAAAGCTGTAGAAGGAGAACATTCATAGTCTTATGAGGAAAGATAAAAAAGGGAGTGTCCGCATGAGATACTGGACACCGAGAATTACACAGGTTAATATTTTTTATATTCTTTTATCTGCTGTATTGATTGTGGGAAGTTTGTTGATAACTACCAAGATTACGGAAAGCTTCGGACAATTTGAAGCATGTACCGAGGAGTATTCTGTATGTATGGAGAATATAAATATCATTCGTGATACTACGGATCTTATGACCAATATGGTTGAGAAATTCTACAACAATATTGACGAGACGTATGTGTATAGGTATTTCGAGGCGTTTGATGATGGAATAACATACCAGGAAGCGCTAAGGAATATTGCAAAGTATCATAATGGTGATGAGGTATACAAGCTCTTGGTGGAAGCAACGGATATATCTACGGGACTTAAGAATACGGATTGTTACATTATGAAGCTTTTAGTAGTTGCCAATGGCAAGTTGAATAATATGGTGCTTCCGGCAGATGTTTCCGATGCTCAGCTGTTTCATATTGATATGCTGAGAGATCAGGAGAAACAGTTCGAAAAGGCCAATTCTATGCTTTATGGTGAGTTTTATCAAGCTGCGAAGACAGATATTCATGGCTACATTGATCAGGCTGCAATGTTGGTAGAAGAGCGTTATATGATTATGCAGAAAAATTCTACAGATACATTAGGAGCTTATGTACGCCATCAGAGAATTTTGATGTATGGTATGCTTGCATTTAATGTTCTTTTATTTGTTTCTATGGCGTATTTTGTGGTATTTCCCTTCCGTAAGGTTTTGAAAGCATTCGGAGAGAATAAGCCATTACCGAAGAGCGGTTCCTATGAGTTTTATGTATTGGCGGACACTTATAATGAGCTTTACCGTGTCAATATGAAACAGCAGATGCAGCTTACAGAGAAGGCTTATTTGGACTTACATACCGGTCTTCCTAATAAGAGCCGTTGTGAAGAGGTTTTGAAGAATCAGGATCTTTCCAATGGTGTTACCTGTTGTATTATGATTGATTTGAATAACCTGAAAGAGGTTAATGATAAGATAGGTCATGTAGAAGGTGACATTTTGATTAAACAGTTCGGTGGAATTCTGCGAAAAGCAATCAGAGAGGAAGATTTCGTGGGAAGATACGGCGGGGATGAATTTGTTGCCGTTCTGCAGAATGTGGATGAAGCGGTTGTGAAGCTGGTAATCAATCGTATTGAAGATGAAGTCAGTAAGTACAACAAGCGTGTTCGCATGCAGTTAGAAAGCGGACAGGCATTGATCAGCTATGCATATGGTTATGCCATGTCCAACAATATTGTGAACTGTAGCATGGAAGTTCTCTTAAATGCGGCAGATGCCAATATGTATGACAATAAGCGGAATTATAAGCTGAAGCTTAAGGAAAAGAAGAACCGTAAGCCTAAGATTCTTATTGTAGATGATTCTCAGTACATGAGAGAGTATTTGATTGAAATATTAAAGACAGAATCTTTCAAGTGTGGGGAAGCAGCGGACGGAGATGAAATGTTCCGTATGGTAGAGAAGTTCCAGCCGGATATTGTGTTTATGGATTTGATTATGCCGGTAATGGACGGAATTTCTGCAACAAGTATTTTGCAGAAGAAGTATCCGTATATTAAGGTAATTGCATGCTCCAGTCAGGATAATAATAGTACACGCCTTCAGGCATTTGAACGTGGGGCGGATGATTTTATTGCGAAGCCTTTTGATGGAGAACGTGTAATAGAATCTATTAAAAAAGTATTTTATAACTAAAGTGTGGAACCACACTCCTTAGGAAGGAGCGTGGTTCTTATTTTTATGATTGTGTTCAAATATTTGAATGATTTTATAAAATGCAAAAGCAATGATGCATAAAATCAAAATGGAGGAGATAACCATATCCAATTTGAAAACTTGTGATCCATAGATAATCAGATAACCAAGTCCTCTTCTGGCAGCAAGAAACTCTCCTATGATGACACCAACTAAAGATAGGCCAATATTTATCTTGGCTATACTGATAAGCTGGGGAAGCGATGATGGAAAAATCAGTTTTCGGAAGATATCGGATTTTGAAGCTCCTAAAGTTGTTAATAACATAATTTTATCTTTGTCTGTTTGCTTAAAGCCCGTGTATACACTGATAATGGAACCGAAGACTGCTACAGAAATACCTGCAATAATAATTGTCTTTGTACCGCTGCCAAGCCACACAATCAGAAGAGGAGCAAGGGCGGATTTGGGCAGACTGTTTAAGATGACAAGGTAGGGTTCTAGGATTTCGGAACAATAATCGGAAGTCCATAGCATAGTGGCGGTAAGGAGACTGATCAGCATAACAAGAATAAAACTGACGGTAGTTTCAAAGAGCGTTGTGGAGATATGAAATAGTAAGTTTTCCTCGGTGGCGAGGCGGTAGATGCAAGCAATGATTCCGCTGGGACTTGAGAAGAAGAAACTGTCAATATTACCGGAGACAGCACTGAATTCCCATATGATGAGGAACAGTAAAAAGAGCATAATACGGTAGAAGCCTACTAAATAATGATGACGCTTATGGGCTTTTACAAAGAGTTCCTGATTAGTTAAGACCGTCTGATTCATTTTGTAATTCCTCCCACAAAATATTGAAATATTCACCGAATTTCGGAGTGGTACGGGAACGTACAGGATGTCTGTTCTGGCTATCTAAAGTGATTTTCAGTTCATATTTAACTGTAGAAGGTCTCTTGGAAAGTACGAGAATACGGTCGGACAGACTGATTGCTTCGGATAGGTCATGGGTGATGAGAATGACTGTTTTTCCTGTCTGCCGGATTCTTTTGCAGATATCATCAGAAACATTGAGTCTTGTCTGATAGTCCAGAGCGGAAAAGGGTTCGTCCAGAAGGAGAATGTCCGGATTTAATGCTAATGTGCGGATTAATGCAACTCTTTGCTTCATTCCGCCGGATAATTGATCAGGATATTTGTCCGAAAAATCAGAAAGCTCGTATTCTTTTAACAGATGTTCCACATAGGATCTGGTTGTGTCATTAAGCTTTTTTTGGATTTCCAGGCCTAAAACCGCATTTTGATAAATGGTCCGCCAGGAAAAAAGATGATCTTTTTGTAGCATATATCCGATGGAACTGCGCATATCTTTAGCATTGTGGGGAAGAACGATTGTACCGGACTGTGGCGGGAGAAGGCCGGCAATAATGGATAAAAGTGTGGTTTTACCACAGCCGCTGGGGCCTACGATTGCAAGAAATTCGCCTTGCTTTACATCAAAGGAAATATCCTTTAATGCAAGCGTTTCCCCTTGGGTGGTATGGTAAGAATAAGCGATATTGTGAAGGCTTAGGATATTTTTAGACATAAAACCCCTCGTTTTTGCTGTTTATTTTAGTATATTCACTCTATTGCATTAACGTGTCAAATGTGATATAACTATTCAAAGTACACGTGAAGAGAGGAATAACTATGGCCAGTTTGTGGGGCGGACGATTTACCAAGGATACAGATCAGATGGTATATGATTTTAATGCGTCCATTAATTTTGACAAGAAACTGTACAAGCAGGATATTCAGGGAAGTATTGCTCATGTGACAATGCTTGCTAAGCAGGGCATTCTTACCTTGGAGGATAAGGAAGCCATTATTAAAGGTTTAGAGGGTATCTTTGCAGATGTGGAGAGCGGAGTGCTGGAGATTGATCCTAAGTATGAGGATATTCACAGCTTTGTGGAAGCGAATCTGATTGACCGAATCGGCGAAGCAGGAAAGCGTCTTCATACGGGAAGAAGCCGTAATGATCAGGTTGCTCTGGATATGAGACTTTATACCAGAGAACAGGTGAAGAATACAGATGCACTTCTGAAGGAACTATTAGAAGCAATTCTGAATACCATGGAAGAGAATGTAGAGACTTATATGCCGGGCTTTACCCATTTACAGAAGGCACAGCCGACTACCCTTGCTCATCACTATGGTGCATATTTCGAGATGTTTAAGAGAGACCGCTCCAGACTTAAGAATATTTATGAAAGAATGAATTATTGTCCTTTAGGTGCGGGAGCTATGGCCGGCACCACTTATCCATTGGACAGAGAATATACCGCTGAGCTTTTGGGATTTGCAGGACCTACCTTAAACAGTATGGATTCTGTATCAGACAGAGATTATCTGATTGAGTTTTTATCAGCACTTTCCATGATTATGATGCATCTGAGCAGATTTTCGGAGGAAATCATTATCTGGAACACCAATGAATATCAGTTCGTGGAGATTGATGATGCGTATTCTACCGGAAGCAGTATTATGCCACAGAAGAAGAATCCGGATATTGCTGAGCTGGTACGTGGTAAGACAGGAAGAGTGTATGGTGCTTTAATGAGCCTTCTAACTACCATGAAAGGTTTGCCACTTGCATATAATAAGGATATGCAGGAGGATAAGGAAGTAGCTTTTGATGCCATGGAGACAGCACAGAACTGTCTTATGCTCTTTACCGGTATGATTAAGACCATGAAGTTTAGAAAAGAGAAGATGGCAAAGAGTGCTCTTGGCGGATTTACCAATGCGACGGATGCAGCAGATTATCTGGTATTAAAGGGGGTACCTTTCAGAGACGCCCATGGTATTATTGGTCAGCTAGTGTTATATTGTATTGATAAAAACTGTGCCATTGATGATTTATCCTTAGAAGAGCTTAAGAATATTTGTGATAAGTTTGATGAGGATATTTATGATGCGATTTCCCTTCAGACCTGTGTGGAGAAGAGACTTACTCTTGGGGCACCGGGTATGGAGGTAATGAATAAAGTTATGAAAGCTTCCAGAGAGTATCTTAAGGAAGATTAATGCATGAGGAGGAAATGAAAAATGAGTGAAAAATTAAAAGTTGGTATTTTAGGCGGAACCGGTATGGTTGGACAGAGATTTATCTCTCTTCTGGAGAATCATCCTTGGTTTGAAGTAACTACAATCGCAGCAAGCCCTAGAAGTGCAGGTAAGACCTATGCAGAGGCAGTTGGTGATCGTTGGAAAATGACTACTCCTATGCCGGAAGCAGTTAAGAATATCGTTGTTATGAATGTTAATGAGGTAGAGAAGGTTGCAGCTGAAGTTGATTTCGTATTCTCTGCTGTTGATATGACTAAGGATGAGATTAAGAAGATTGAAGAAGATTATGCTAAGACTGAGACACCTGTAGTTTCTAACAACAGTGCTCACAGATGGACTCCTGATGTTCCTATGGTAGTGCCTGAGATCAATCCGGACCATATGAAGGTTATTGACTTCCAGAAGAAGCGTCTTGGAACTACCAGAGGTTTCGTAGCTGTTAAGCCGAACTGCTCTATCCAGAGCTATGCTCCTGTACTTACCGCTTGGAAGGAGTTCGAGCCATATGAGGTAGTTGCTACTACATATCAGGCAATCTCAGGTGCAGGCAAGACTTTCAAGGATTGGCCTGAAATGGTTGAGAATATCATTCCTTATATCGGTGGAGAGGAAGAAAAGAGTGAGAAAGAGCCTCTTAGAATCTGGGGTCAGATTGAAGATGGCGTTATTAAGCCTGCTACCAGCCCTGTAATTACCTGTCAGTGTATCCGTGTTCCTGTATTAAACGGACACACTGCTGCAGTATTTGTTAAATTCAAAAAGAAACCAACCAAAGAGCAGTTAATTGAAAAGCTTGTGAACTTCTCCGGCGCACCTCAGGAACTTCAGCTTCCTAGCGCTCCAAAGCAGTTCATCCAGTACTTAGAAGAGGATAACAGACCTCAGGTTAAGCTTGATGTAGATTATGAGAATGGTATGGGCGTAAGTGTTGGTCGTATCCGTGAGGATAGCGTATATGATTGGAAGTTTGTGGGACTTTCTCACAACACCGTAAGAGGTGCCGCAGGTGGTGCTGTGCTTTGTGCAGAGTTATTAAAAGCTCAGGGTTACATTACAAAGAAATAAATGATATAATGCGAGAGGGTGTGAATTCACACCCTCTCGTTTGTGATAATTGTGAATATATTTATGGGAAGCTACGACTCTAATTAAAAATAATATAGAAGGAGTTAGGTTTAGTGGCAAAAAAATTAATTATAACTGAGAAACCTTCTGTGGCTCGTGACTTTGCCAGAGTGCTTGGTGTAAACGGCAGACAGAATGGCTATATAGAAAATGAAGAATATGTTATTTCCTGGTGTGTGGGTCACTTAGTGGAGATGCTTTATCCGGAGGCTTATGATGAGAGGTATAAGAAGTGGCGTGTGGAAGATTTACCGTTTCTGCCTAAGGATTACAAGTATGGTGTCATCGATAGTGTAAAGCAGCAGTATGAAATCGTTCATTCCCTGCTTCACAGAGCGGATATTTCTGTTGTTTATTGGGCGGGTGACTCGGGAAAAGAAGGTCAGACCATCGAAGAAAATATTCGTAAGTTCGGCGGTGTCCGTGAAGGGATGGAGGAGCGCAGAGTCTGGATTGATTCTCAGACCGATGATGAAATCCGCCGTGGTATCAACGAAGCAAGGCCCATGTCGGATTATGATAACTTAGGTAAGTCCGGTATTATGCGAACCATTGAGGACTATGCTCTTGGTATTAATTTCTCCAGAGTACTTTCTGTAAAGTATGGTAAGCTTTTAAATGATGCTGCAGCTACCAAGTCCTATACTGCTATTGCGGTAGGTCGTGTTATGACCTGTGTGCTTGGAATGATTGTTATTAGGGAGAGAGAAATTCGTGACTTTGTGGAGACTCCCTTTTACCGTGTAATTGGTAATTTTACAGAGGATAAGATTTCTGCAGAGTGGAAGGCGGTAGAGAAGTCCAAGTATTTTAATTCACCACTTTTATATAAAGAGAACGGCTTTAAGAGAGAGGAATCTGCAAAGCAGCTAATCGAAGAATTGACCGGAGAGAAGGCTGTAGTTGCATCTATTGAGAAAAGTATCTCGAAGAAGAAAGCGCCTTTACTATTCAATCTGGCTGAGTTACAGGCAGAGTGCTCAAAGCTGTTTAAAATCAGTCCGGATGAGACTTTGCAGATTGCCCAGGATTTGTATGAAAGAAAGTGTACAACCTATCCCAGAACCGATGCCCGTGTTCTTTCTACGGCGGTGGCGAAGGAGATTCGTAAGAATCTTTATAAATTAAAAGAATATGAGCCTACCAGGAAGTTTGTGGATAAGATTCTGGACAGTCATTTATATAATGGTCTGGATAAGACTGTTTATGCAGATGATTCCAAGATTACGGACCACTATGCTATTATTCCAACCGGACAGACCAGTGGGCTTGGGGGCTTATCACAGCTTCATGTGGATGTGTTTAATCTGATTAACAAGCGTTTTTTAAGCATATTTTATCCCCCGGCGGAATATATGACAGTGAAGCTTGTTGTGGATGTAAAGGATGAGCAGTTTTCCACGTCTTCTAAGGTACTGAAGACCAAGGGGTATATGGAAATCAGTGGTGTACCGAAGAGCAGTGATCCGGAGGAGGAGAGCGAAGCGCAAAAATCACGTCTTTTAGAACTTGCTGATACTTTAAAGCAGGGGGATGAGCTTTTCGTGGATTCTTACTCCATTAAGGAAGGAAAGACATCACCTCCTAAGCGATATACCTCCGGTACTATTATTCTTGCCATGGAGAATGCGGGAAATCTGATAGAGGATGAAGAGCTTCGTGCCCAGATTAAGAATACAGGAATCGGAACCTCTGCTACCAGAGCAGAAATTATAAAGAAACTGATTAAAATCGGCTATTTGAACTTAAATAGTAAGACCCAGATTTTGACACCGGAAAACCTTGGAGAGATGATTTATGAGGTGGTGAATATGTCCGTGCCTTCCCTTTTAAATCCGAAGATGACTGCATCTTGGGAAAAGGGCCTGGAAGGTATTGTAAACGGCAGTGTTATCATGGAACAGTATCGGGAGAAGCTGGAGGATTATATCCGTACAGAGACCCTCGCCATGATAGACAGTGATTTGACGGACAATATTGCCCGGCAGATTAACCGGTTTACCGGAAAGGAATCTAAGGGAATTGCCACCAGAAAGCCATTAGGAATTCCCTGTCCTATGTGCGGCGGCGAGTTAACAACCACATCCTTTGGTTATGGTTGTAGTAATTACTGGAATAAAGAAAACGGATGTAAATTCAACGTGGGTAGTATTGCGGGGGTGGTACTTCCAGAGGAAGACTTTAAGGATTTGATTACTACCGGAAAAACGAAACTGATTGATGGTTTTATTTCTAAGAATAAGCGTAAGTTTTCAGCAAGTCTTACCATGAAAAAGGATGAGGAAGGTAAGATTAATATTACTTTTGATCAATTCCAGAGTGAACCGGAAGTGGTGGAAGGTGTGAAATGTCCTGCCTGTGGAGGTGAACTACTGGTGAAGCCCTTTGGCTATGGCTGCGGAAATTATAATTCGGAGGATGAAAACAGTTGTAAATTTGCCATTGGTAAAATAGCAAATAAGGACTTGAATCAGACGCAGGTGAAGGAGCTTTTGCTCAATGGTAAGACGCAGACGATTCGTGGATTTAAGTCGAAGAGTGGTAAGAAGTTCGATGCTTGTCTTGTTCTTGAGAGAGAGGAAGGACAGCCGCCGAGAATCGTATTTGATTTCGAGGAAGTGGAAGTTAAAGTGGTGAAGGATGTGAAATGTCCTATATGCGGTGGAGAGATTTCCAAGAACAGCTTTGGCTATGGGTGCCTTAATTATAAAAAGGACAATCCTGAGAGCTGTAAGTTTTCCATTGGTAAGATTGCTTCTAAGGATTTAAATGATGCGCAGGTGAAGGAGCTTTTGACAGAGGGAAAAACTTCCACGATTTATGGTTTTAAATCAAAGGCCGGTAAAAAGTTTGATGCATGTCTGGTACTTGAAAAGGATGAGGAAGGAATTCCACGGATTAATTTTGACTTTGAAGCTGTGCAGGCTAAGGTAATTAAAGATGTTCAGTGTCCCTTATGTGGTGGTGAAATCGCCAAAAACAGCTTTGGTTACGGCTGCCTTAATTATCAGAAGGATAATCCTGAGAGCTGCAGATTTTCCATCGGTAAGATTGCTTCCAAGGACTTAAATGAGGCACAGGTGAAGGAGCTTTTGACTGATGGTAGAACTTCAACAATCTATGGCTTTAAGTCAAAAACAGGTAAGAAGTTTGATGCCAGAGTTGCCTTAAGCAAGGACGAGGAAGGAAAAGTTACCGGACTGAAATTTGACTTTGAGGATTTGGAAGAAAAGAGAGTGAAGGATGTAAAGTGTCCTGTCTGCGGTGGGGAGATAGTGATTACACCATTTGGCTATCGTTGTATCCATAACGAAAGAGACAAAGAAGACAGTTGTCCATTTACCGTGGGCAAGATTGCCGGTGTTACCTTAAACGAGAAGCTTTTAAAGCAGCTTCTGACGGAGAAAAAGACGGACGTTATTGATAAATTTGTCGCTAAGACCGGAATGATGTTCTCCGCAGCATTAAAGGTGGATGCTGAAGGAAGGATTGTCTTTGATTTCGGGGAAGGTGAACCTGTAGATACGGAACTTGTCTGTCCTAAGTGTCAAAACAAGCTTAAGAAAAATCTCAGGAACTATTTTTGTGAGTGTAAGTTTAAGATACCGGTTACGATTGCAGGGAAGGAACTGGAGGAGGCGGTGATAACCGAGCTTTTGACGGAGGGAAGAACTGCCGCAAAGGTGCAGGGCTTTACATCCAAGTCAGGGAACCTGTTCGATGCTTACCTTAAAATAAATGAAGAGGACAGGGTAGTGTTCGATTTTGAAGAGGCTGCAAAGCCTGTGAGTGCGGAGAACAATGTTACCGCGCAGAATTGATATAGGAGTATCTATACAGAAAAATGTTTTGACTAGATACTGAAAAGGTGTAAAAATAGGGTGAAATAAGGTCGTAAAGTATCTATGCAGGAAAAGTAGGTCTGGGGATACCGGATTTTGGGGAAATGGGTATCTCATCAGTAAGTTTTATGGCATGGATACTTTTTACCGGAAAAGGACCGAAAAAATCATCAGAATAGTATCTTGAGGATGAATCAATCTCCATAGATACTATAGAATTATTTATTTAGGAGGAATTCGCAATGTTAACAATTAAAAACCTATATGATTTAAATGAAACCATCGCAGCAAAGCTTTTTGAAGGAGCTACATATCCGTGGGAGGTGCTTCCTAAGATTTCTGCATTTATCGTAGAACTGGGTAATACTCTTCCGGAGGAGAAGTTTGAAAAAAGAGGCGAGAATATCTGGATTTCCAAGAGTGCCAAGGTGGCTCCTACGGTATGCTTAAACGGTCCACTTATCGTGGATGAAGAAGCAGAAATACGTCACTGCGCATTTGTGCGTGGTAATGCTATTGTAGGTAAGGGTGCTGTGGTAGGTAATTCTACCGAGCTTAAGAATGTGGTACTTTTTAATAAGGTGCAGGTTCCACACTATAACTATGTGGGTGACAGTGTGCTTGGCTACAAGGCTCATATGGGGGCAGGCTCCATCACCTCTAACGTTAAGAGTGACAAGACTCTTGTTGTTGTTAAGGCAGGGGAAGAGAAGTATGAAACCGGACTTAAGAAAATGGGTGCAATGCTTGGTGACAATGTAGAGGTTGGTTGTAACAGTGTGTTGAATCCCGGTACGGTAATCGGCAGAGAATCTAATGTATATCCCACCTCTTGTGTAAGAGGTTTTGTACCTGCAAAGCATATTTTTAAGGACGGAAAGAACATTGTGCCAAAGGCATAAACGATATTAGATAAATTTTTGACAAAAAAGGACTAGATTTTTTTGTCCTAATATGCGAGAATGTAGAAGAATATGATAATATTTATCATTTGAAAGGAGATATCACATGATTTATTCAAAAGAAGTTGAAGAAATGTGTCCAGTAGCGCAGGGCGTATCTCACGGCTGTGCTCCTATCCCAGAAGAAGCAAAATGGGTTAAAGCAAAAGATGTTAAAGACATTAGCGGATTAACACACGGTGTGGGCTGGTGTGCTCCTCAGCAGGGTGCGTGTAAGCTTACTCTTAACGTTAAGGAAGGTATCATTCAGGAAGCACTGGTTGAGACCATCGGATGTTCAGGTATGACTCACTCAGCGGCTATGGCTTCTGAAATTTTACCTGGTAGAACTGTTATGGAAGCTTTAAATACAGACCTTGTATGTGACGCTATCAATACTGCTATGAGAGAGCTCTTCTTACAGATCGTTTACGGTCGTACCCAGAGTGCATTCTCAGAGGATGGTCTTCCTGTAGGTGCAGGTCTTGAAGACCTTGGTAAAGGCTTAAGAAGTCAGGTTGGTACTATGTACGGTACTTTAGCAAAGGGACCTCGTTACCTTGAAATGGCAGAAGGTTATGTAACCGGTATCGCTCTTGATGCTGATAATCAGATTATCGGATATCAGTTCGTAAGCCTTGGCAAGATGACTGACTTCATTAAGAAGGGTGATGATCCTAACACTGCATGGGAAAAGGCAAAGGGCCAGTACGGTCGTGTTGCTGATGCTGTTAAGATTATCGATCCAAGACACGAGTAAGATAGGAGGACGTAAAAATGGCATTATTTGAATCATATGAAAGACGAATTGAGAAAATCAATTCTGTATTAAATAGCTATGGCATCGCTTCTATCGAAGAAGCTGAGAAAATTACGAAAGACGCTGGTCTTGATGTTTACAATCAGATTAAGGGAATTCAGCCAATCTGTTTTGAGAACGCTTGCTGGGCTTACATTGTAGGTGCTGCAATCGCAATCAAGAAGGACTGTAGAAGAGCAGCAGACGCTGCAGCTGCAATCGGTGAAGGTCTTCAGGCTTTCTGTATCCCTGGTTCTGTAGCAGATACCCGTAAGGTAGGTCTTGGACATGGTAACTTAGGTAAGATGTTACTTGAAGAAGAGACTGAGTGCTTCTGTTTCTTAGCTGGTCATGAGTCATTCGCAGCTGCAGAAGGTGCTATCGGTATCGCTGAGAAGGCTAACAAGGTTCGTCAGAAACCGTTACGTGTTATTTTAAACGGTCTTGGTAAGGATGCAGCTCAGATTATCGCTCGTATCAACGGATTTACCTTCGTAGAAACAGAGTATGATCCATATACAAACACTGTTAAGGAAGTATTCAGAAAGTCTTACTCTGAAGGTCTTCGTGCAAAGGTTAACTGCTACGGTTCTAACGACGTTTGTGAAGGTGTAGCAATCATGCACAAGGAAGCAGTAGACGTTTCCATTACCGGTAACTCTACCAATCCTACCAGATTCCAGCATCCTGTTGCTGGTACTTATAAGAAGGAATGTAATGAACAGGGCAAGAAGTACTTCTCTGTAGCTTCCGGTGGTGGTACCGGACGTACCTTACATCCTGATAACATGGCTGCAGGTCCTGCTTCTTATGGTATGACCGACACCATGGGACGTATGCACTCTGATGCACAGTTCGCTGGTTCTTCATCAGTTCCTGCTCACGTAGAAATGATGGGTCTTATCGGCGCAGGTAACAACCCTATGGTTGGTATGACAGTTGCAGTTGCAGTTTCTATTCAGGAAGCTGCTGAGGCTGGCAAGTTCTAAAGAGCATGTATATTAGATAAAATAGTTACTATTTATAAAGGACAATCCGAATAGGGTTGTCCTTTTTGGCTTAAAAATGACAAAAATGTAAGATTTGAAGTGCTCTTTGTAAGGTATATCGATGGAAGCTGATCCGCTTTGTTTGTATGATAATATTATCAAAACAAAAGGAGATTACCATTATGAAATTACTTAATCGAGATGCTATAAAATATGTAGCGATAATATTAATGCTTATTGACCATGTTATTAAACTATTTATGGAAAACGGAACGCTTATTTATAATTTGTTGCATGGTCTAAGTCACTTTACTTTTGTAACAATGTGCTTTTTCTTGGTGGAGGGGTATCAATATACAAAATCTAAGACCGGTTATATAAAGCGTATTTTTCTGTTTGGGTTGATTTCTCAGATACCTTATGCAATGACGTTTTCGTTGGGAATAATACCTTTTAATATTTTTATTACATTGGGTATGTGCTTTCTTATTATTTGGTCATTAGATAGCAAAATAAGCTTATTTTTGAAGAGCTTAGTTATAGGAGTATGTTTTGTCGTTTGTATTTTTTCGGATTGGACAATTTATGCACCGCTATTTACAATAGCATTTTATTGGGCAAGAGATAGTAAGAGAAAACTGACATTGGTATATATTATGGCTTGTTTCCTTTTTGGTGGAACGAATATCAGTGGATATTTAGTGAAGGGAGATTATCTTACAGCATGTTCAGAATTTATCCTTGCAACATCCGGGATTATCTGTTCGGGCATTTGTATTCTTATGTTGTATAATGGAAAACGTATGAACAGGGGAAAAAAATTTAATAAATGGTTTTTCTATTTCTTTTATCCTACGCATCTTCTTATATTAGGGATGTTTAGAATCCTCTTTTTATAGAGTTTAATACATTTAACAGTATTATTGAAGAAGAGGTATATGTATTATTCGCGGTATCTGTTGTTAAAAGTTATTTGGTGCATTTTTAACTACGATAAATGTTGGATATAGAACCTTTGTTACACTTGATTTTTATACGTTATTGTGTTAATCTAATTCTATTATACAGAGGAGGGAAGTATTATGTACTTTTGTAAAAATTGTGGCGAACAGTATCAGACAGAAGAGGCTGTTCTTTGTGTAAAATGTGGTGTTTCCAAAGGTGTAGGTAATAATTATTGCCATCATTGCGGTAAGCCTGTAACTCCGGATACTGCAATCTGTTTAAATTGTGGAGTACCATGTAATGCAGCAGGTACTGCTGTTGCAGCAAATGCGAATCCGAACGCAAAGTCTAAGCTTGCGGCAGGTTTATTAGGTATCTTTTTAGGTTGTTATGGTGTACATAATTTCTATTTGGGATATACCAAAAAGGCTGTTACACAGTTAGTACTTACTATTGTTGGATTGGTTTTAAGTTGTGTATTTATTGGACTTTTCGTTGTTATGGCTACCGGAATCTGGGGACTTGTTGAAGGTATCATGATTCTTTGCGGTAAGATTGATGTTGACGGTCAGGGTAATCCGTTGAAAGAGTAATGCATGACGGTTGTTTTGTACGACAGTTTTTTGGAGTATACTGTCCGGGATGTGGCGGCACAAGAGCAGTGATAGCACTTTTACACGGGAATATTCTTGCGTCATTATTGTATCATCCCATAGTTATGTATGCTTTGGTAATTGCTATTGTACACATATTTCTTCGCAGATGGCCTAAGATTGGATATTTTTATATTGCATTAGGGATTGTAGTTGTTAATTGTCTTGTGAGGAATATATTATTATTGGTATTTCATATCGAAACGATATAAAATATAAAAAATACAAAAGGAGAAGAGAAAATGAACAAGAAAGTAACTGGTATTGTTTCTTATATTGCTATTATCGGCTGGATTATTGCTTTTGTTGCCGGTGATAAGGAAGGAGCAAAGTTCCATTTGAATCAGTCATTAGTTATTAATATTCTTTCGTTGGTTAATAACTATATTCTTGCGTGGATTCTTGGCTTTATTCCGGTTGTAGGAGCTATTATTAGCCTTGTTATCAGTATTTTTATCTTTGTATGCTGGATTTTAGGTCTTGTATATGCGGTAAAGGAAGAAGAAAAAGAAGTTCCACTCATTGGTGCTATTAAGGTTTTAAAATAATGTAAGAAATTGAAAGGCTGTCACATTTTATGTGGCAGCCTTTTTCTTCGATATTATTTATGAAGGTTATTGAATTGTTAAGCCTTCTTCGTCCGGCGTCTCGCCACGAAGCAAAGCTAAGATAATATTTATACGTTTGTAAGCTCGAGAGTAGTTTTCGTTAGCATATTCTTCCATATTTACAGTATATCCGTCATCTCCGTACATTAGTGTATAAGAGTTGACTGCTTCGGTCATATAGGCACCGGCTTCATCTGCCATTTTTTCCAGATAATCATAATCGGCCGGAAAATCTATTTCGCTGAACTTAATAAATTCTTTTTCCAAAAGATTTAACTGTTCAATTAATGCATCTTTTGCATCTTTGTAACGATCCTCGTCTTCATAAGAGAATTCAATGCTATTGATTTCGTTATCAATAGCAACGATGGAATCGCATATAGCATTGATATTTTCCTCGAATTTAACAAGGTCAGGATTTTTCCCTTCCTGCTCACCGCATCCGGTTAAAGCCAAACATATCAATAAAGTAAGTACAAACTTTCTCATTTCCAATATACTCCTTAAAAATCATCTAATTAAATTTATCATATTCCCACAGAGTACGCAAGATATTGTTAATTTTTGGTGGGTATATTGATGCATTGTGATATAAGAACTTTTATGCTATGATAAAGGATAATAATGTTGTGAAAGAGGGTTTTGATTTGAATAAAGTGCAGTGGATGGATTTATGTGATAGAGGATTTGTTTTATTAGATGGTGCAACCGGTTCAAATCTGATGAAGCGTGGTATGCCTGCAGGAGTATGTCCGGAAGAATGGATTTTGGAGAATAGAGAAGTATTATTACAGCTGCAGAAAGAATATGTGGAGGCAGGTTCCGATGTGATTTATGCTCCTACCTTTACCTGCAATAGAGTAAAGCTTGCAGAGTATGGACTTGCAGATAAGCAGGAGGAGATTATTTCAGGTCTTGTGGCAATTTCCAAGGAAGCTGCCGGGGACAAGGCGTTGGTTGCCGGGGATATTACAATGACCGGTCAGCAGCTTTATCCCATGGGAACAATGGGGCATGAAGAGCTGATTGATATATATAAAGAGCAGATTCGTTATATGGTACAGGCAGGAGTGGATTTGCTGGTGATAGAGACGATGTTGAGTCTGGCAGAATGTCGTTGTGCATTGATTGCAGCAAAAGAAGTTTGTGATCTGCCGGTGATGGTGACTCTTACATTCGAAGGTGATGGTCGTACTCTCTTTGGAACGGATGCAAAGACTGTTGCTGTTGTACTGGAGAGTCTGGGAGCAGATGCCATAGGTGTGAATTGTGGAACCGGTCCCAAGACTATGCAGCCAATTATCGAAGAGATGGCAGAAGTATGTCAGATTCCTTTGATTGCCAAACCTAATGCCGGATTACCTAAAATGGGAAGCGACGGAGCTACATTCTACGACATGGGTGAGGATGAGTTTGTAGAGGAGATGAAGCTATTAGTAGCGCGTGGTGTGACTATTTTAGGCGGATGTTGCGGTACGTCTCCGGAGTATATTGCTGCTGTGAAAGAGATGGTAAAGGGATACAGCCCCGTAGTGAGAGAAGCACGTGAAGGAATACGTTATCTTTCCAGTGAGCGTAAAACAGTTGCTTTTGGGTTGAACGATCCATTTATTTTTGTTGGCGAGAGAATTAATCCTACCGGAAAGAAGGCATTGCAAGCTGAGCTTCGGGATGGCAAGCTGGATATGGTGCTGAAATTCGCAGAAGAACAGGAAGCCGGTGGAGCTGCTATTTTAGATATCAATATGGGTATGAGCGGTATTGACGAGAAGCAGATGATGTTGAATGTCCTTTCGGAAATTCCTGGAGTGACGAGTCTGCCTCTTGCTATTGATTCCAGTCATTTGGATGTTATGGAAGCAGCACTTCGGGTTTATCCGGGAAGAGCTCTTGTAAATTCCGTTTCTTATGAGAAAGAGAAGTTTGAGAAGCTTTTACCAATAGTGAAAAAGTATGGTGCAATGTTTATTCTTCTTCCTTTGTCGGATGAAGGTCTTCCGAAGGATTTAGATGAGAAGAAGAAAATTATTGATGCTATATATCAAAGAGCCTTAGAGCTTGGTATGAAGAAAGAAGATATTGTAGTAGATGGCTTGGTGACTACTGTGGGTGCCAATAAGATGGCGGCTCTTGAAACATTGGAAACCATTCGTTATTGCAAGGAAAATGGTCTGGCAACGATTTGCGGTTTGTCAAATATTTCTTTTGGTATGCCGGGTAGACCATATGTAAATTCAGCATTTTTAAATCTTGCCATCCAGGCGGGACTTACCATGGCTATTGCAAATCCATCCCAGGAACAGCTTGTGGCACAGGCACTTGCTACGGATGTCCTTTTAAATAAAAAGGACGCTGACCTTCGATATATTGAGTATGCAGGAAGCATGTCATCCGTTCAGACTGCAAGTACTACTGTTGTGCCAAAGACAAATGTAAGTAATGGTGTGGAGCTTCCTGAGGGACATAAAGGAATCCTGATGGAGGCGGTATTGAAGGGGAATCGTAAGGGAATTGCAGGATTAACAAAGATTGCGGTGGAGGCAGGTGAGGATGCCAAGCTGCTTTTGGATGAAGCTCTTTTACCTGCAATTAATAAAGTGGGTGAGCTTTTTGAAAAGAAAAAGTATTTTCTTCCACAGCTGATTGCCAGTGCTGAAGCAATGAAAAATGCCATTGAAGTGTTGGAACCATTGTTATTGCAGAACGCCGGCAGTGAGGAAAGTCCGGTGATTGTGATTGCTACCGTGGAGGGAGATATTCATGACATTGGCAAGAATCTTGTGGCTTTGATGTTGAAAAACTATGGGTTTACAGTGATTGATTTAGGAAAAGATGTTGCTGCATCAACCATAATTCAGGCTGCAAAGGAGTATGATGCAGATATTATTGCACTTTCTGCACTGATGACTACTACTATGCAGCGTATGAGAGAAGTGGTGGAGCTGGCGAAAGCAGAATGTATAAAGGCTAAAATTATGGTAGGTGGTGCTGTAATCACTCAGGATTATGCCGATGAGATTCACGCAGATGGCTATGGAGAGGATGCTGCCGATGCAGTAAAAGTTGCCAGAAAAGTACTTGGAATTTTTAATTCTTAAATTATATCTTGAATTTAGTCTTTTAATGTGGTAAAGTGATAAAAATGCAGTATAAGGAGGAAGCCCAATGATAGGTGCTGACGCAATAATTAAGTGTTTAGAAGAAGAAGGCGTAAAGTATGTGTTCGGTTATCCCGGCGTAGCGATTTGCCCTTTTTATAATAGTATTTTAGAATCTGATATTCAGACCATTTTAATTCGTACCGAGCAGAATGCGGCACACAGTGCCAGTGGTATGGCGAGACTTACGGGAAAGCCGGGAGTATGTGCTGTTACCAGTGGCCCGGGTGCTACCAATGTGATTACCGGTATTGCCACAGCTTTCGCTGACAGTATTCCGCTGGTATGTATTACCGGACAGGTGAATTCAAACTTACTGGGAAGTGATGTGTTCCAGGAGGCAGATATTACCGGAGCGGTAGAGTCATTTGTAAAATACAGCTATCTTGTAAAAGATGCCAACGATATTCCACGTATTTTCAAGGAGGCATTCCATATTGCAAATACCGGACGTAAAGGCCCTGTTTTGATTGATATTCCTATTGATATTCAGAATGCCACAGTGAAGAAGTTTGAATATCCTGCAGAAGTAAATATGAGAACCTATAAGCCAACTGTCAAAGGCAACATGGTACAGATTAAGAAGGTTGTTAAAGAGCTGGAAAAAGCCAAAAAGCCAATTATCTGTGTGGGCGGTGGTGTGCTTCTTAGCGATGCGCAGGAAGAAGTTCGCAAATTTGCAGAGAAGTATAGTGTTCCGGTAGTTTCTACTATGATGGGTATCGGTGTAATGCCTACAGAGCATCCCATGTACTTTGGTATGGTAGGTAATAATGGTAAGATATATGCTAATAAAGCCATGAATGAGTCAGATTTACTGATTATGGTAGGTGCCCGTGTGGCAGACAGAGCGGTAAGCCAGCCTGACCTTATTACCCAGAACAAAGTACTTGTACATATTGATGTTGATCCGGCAGAAATTGGTAAAAATGCAGGTCCCACCATTCCTCTTGTTGGTGATGCAAAGCATATCTTTGCAGATCTTTTAGAGCAGGAGTGCGATTGTGAACATGAGGATTGGGTAGAGACCATGAACGGATACCGTGAGAATCTGCGTGTTAAGAGAAATCCTAATCCTGACTTTGTTGATCCGGCGGAGTTTATTACCAGACTTTCCAAGAAAATGGATGATAATGCCGTGTATGTAGCGGATGTGGGACAGAATCAGATTTGGTCCTGTGCATACCACATTGTAAAGAATGGTAAGTTTTTGACCAGTGGTGGTATGGGTACTATGGGATATTCAATTCCTGCAGCATTGGGAGCAAAGCTTGCAGACAAGAGTCGTCAGGTTATTGCTGTATGCGGTGATGGTTCCTTCCAGATGTCCATGATGGAGCTTGCAACTATGAAGCAGTATGATATTCCGGTAAAAATTATTGTGCTGAAGAATAATTATCTTGGTATGGTTCGTCAGTATCAGCATTTTACCTATAAGGACAACTATTCTGTAGTTGATTTGTCAGGTAGCCCGAAGCTGGATATGATGGCTGCTGCTTATGATATGAAGTATATGCTTGTGCAGAATATGGAAAATATTGATGCAGTAATTGATGAATTCCTTGCCAGTGAGGAACGCACCTTGATGGAATGCCTTATTGATCCCATGGATTTAGTCTAGGAGGTGTAAGATGAAGAAGAGAATTTATTCTGTTTTGGTAGAAAACCGTTCCGGTGTTCTTTGCAAGGTTGCCGGGCTGTTTTCCAGAAGAGTTTTTAATATTGACAGTTTGGTAGTAGGTGAGACGGATGATCCTGAAGTTTCTTGTATGACGATTGTGTCCAGTGGTGATGAGAGAACCATTGAGCAGATTGAAAAACAACTGAATAAGAAGCTGGATGTCATTAAAGTAAAAACCTTTGATGAAATCCAGAGTATCAGTCGTGAGCTTATGTTGATTAAGATTAAGTACAATAAGAACAATCGTCGTGATATTATGGAGATATGTGAGATTATGAAAGCAGAAATCGTGGATATGAGTAAGCATTTTATGATTATTCAAATCTGTGATGTTCCTGACAGAATCCAGTTGATGATTAATATGCTTCAGCAGGTAAGTATCGTGGAGGTTGCCAGAACAGGGACCCTGGCACTTCAGAAGTGTGCAGATTAATTTTGGGATAAGTCTTGACATTACCACTTTAGCGTGTTAAAATTCTAAAAAGTTATATATTTGATAGGAGTGATATAGGTGCAAAAGAAAGTATTTCAGTTACTGGTTGATAATACTTCCGGTGTATTAAGCCGTATTTCAGGACTGTTTTCCAGACGTGGCTACAACATCGAAACCATTACAGCAGGTGTAACTGCAGACCCCAGATTCACCAGAATTACCATTGTGGCATCAGGTGATGATGAAATCTTAGAGCAGATTGAGAAGCAGGTTGCAAAGCTTGAGGATGTAAGAGATATTAAGGAGCTTCGTCCGGAAGAATCCGTGTATCGTGAGCTTGCACTTGTAAAGGTGAAGGTAGATGCAACCCAGAGACAGGGAGTCATTGCAGTGGCCGACATTTTCAGAGCGAAGATTGTTGACGTTCATGCAGAGTGTCTTACCATTGAGCTTACCGGTAACTTGGATAAGGTTGATGCGTTCATCGGTCTGTTAGAAGGATATGAGATTTTAGAACTTGCAAGAACAGGTATTGTTGGTCTTGGAAGAGGTATTAAAAACGTAACATATTTAGATTAACTAAGTACATAATGGGACAAAACCCAATGTTATAAATTATTTATTTAACGTGGAGGAGAATTAAAATGGCAAACATTTATTATCAGGAAGATTGTAACTTATCTTTATTAGAGGGTAAGACAATCGCAGTTATCGGATACGGTAGCCAGGGACATGCACATGCATTAAATGCAAAGGAGTCAGGCTGTAACGTTATTATCGGTCTTTATGAAGGTTCTAAATCTTGGGACAAAGCAGTAAAGCAGGGCTTTGAAGTATATACCGCAGCAGAGGCAGCTAAGAAGGCTGATGTTATCATGATTCTTATCAATGATGAATTACAGGCTTCCATGTACAAGAAGGACATTGAGCCAAACCTTGAGGAAGGTAACATGTTAATGTTCGCACATGGTTTCAACATCCACTTTGGACAGATTGTACCTCCAAAGAACGTTGATGTTACCATGATCGCTCCTAAGGGACCTGGACATACTGTAAGAAGTGAGTATCAGGCTGGTAAGGGTGTTCCTTGTTTAGTAGCTGTTCATCAGGATGCTACCGGTAAGGCGCTTGATAAGGCGCTTGCTTATGCACAGGCAATCGGTGGTGCTAGAGCTGGTGTATTAGAGACTACTTTCAGAACTGAGACTGAAACTGACCTCTTTGGTGAGCAGGCAGTGCTTTGTGGTGGTGTTTGTGCACTTATGCAGGCTGGTTATGAGACCTTAGTAGAAGCTGGTTATGACCCAAGAAATGCATACTTTGAGTGTATTCATGAGATGAAACTCATCGTAGACCTTATCTATCAGTCAGGCTTCGCTGGAATGAGATACTCTATCTCTAATACCGCTGAGTACGGCGATTACATCACCGTTCCTAAGATTATCACTGTGGATACAAAGAAGGCTATGAAGAAGATTCTTTCTGATATCCAGGATGGCACCTTTGCTAAGGACTTCTTATTAGACATGTCAGCAGCTGGCGGACAGGCACATTTCAAGGCTATGAAGAAGCTTGCAGCTGAGCATCCTTCAGAGGTTGTTGGCGAGGAAATCAGAAAGCTTTACAGCTGGAACAACGAAGAAGATAAATTTATTAACAACTAAGGAACACAGATTTCGAACTGCAAAAGCAGGCAAAATTCAGCGCTGGGAGATCGCTCACTGGCGCTGTTGTTTTGTCTGCTTTTATTGGCGAAAGCCAAACAGCTCAAAATCACGAAGTGTATTTTGAGCCAGTTCGAGGCACCGTGGAAAGCTTGCTTTCCACGGTATTTTTTTCGGCTGAGACATTGGCGGATGACAAACAGCTCAAAACTGCGAAGCATGTATTGAACTGGCTTTGACGCAAGGGGAAGCGCAGCTCTGAACCGTGGCGGCTTGTTGACAAACTTTTTTCAATAAAATTGGGGGTTATAATATGTGATTTCTGCAGATGCTATGAAAAAAATATGCAGGAAGCTACTATGTTTAAAAGATTTTATAGCACAATATCCCTTATCATACTCACCGCATCTCTTTTTCTCTTCAATTGGATTACGGAATCGGAATCAACCATCCATAATTCTCCCTCTGTAGAAAAAATAGATATTTACAGCTTAGTGCAGCAACGCAAACTATCCATTCCTCAGCTAAATTTGGTAGCCCATCAAACAGGCGTTAGCCCTATCATAGTCCAAGAACTTCTGGCAGATAATAAAGGCTTTGAACTTATAAAATTGCAAGCTGCATACTTTGCTTCCATAAAGACCATAAGTGAACCGAGCTCAATATTAACTGTTTCAGAATATATAGTTGATGAAGTAGGAGAGTATGTGAATGGTACTGACTTCGCAGATATACAAAAAGGAGACATTCTGATTACTAAAAACTCCCGTTTTCTTGGCTGGCGTAACGGTCATGTGGGTCTTGTAGTAGATGCAAAAAGAGGATTAGTTTTAGAAGCCTTGATGCTTGGAACCAATACGAAGCTTTGTTCCTTAAAGAAATGGGAAATATTGCCTTCCTTTCAGGTTTTACGACTTAAAGAGAACTCCTACAGCAATAAATTGGAAAATATCTGCTTCTCCTGGTTGGTGGCAGAATATGCCAAGGAAAATCTGGTGGATATTCCTTACAGCCTTACTGCCGGAATGAATCCCAAAGAAATTACTATCACAAAAACGCAATGTGCTCATTTAATCTGGTATGCGTACAAGCAGTTTGGCATAGATTTGGATAGTGATGGTGGAATTATAGTAACACCTTCTGACATTCAAAACAGCCCTTATCTGGAGGTAGTTCAAAGCTATGGCTATTAGAATTGTGAAGGCAGCGAAATTGTGATAAGATAAAACAAACACTATCACAAGGAGAAGATTTATGAAAGTATTATTAGTAAACGGAAGCCCTAAAGCAAATGGCAACACAGCTGTTGCTTTACAGGAAATGGAGAAGATCTTTGCACAGGAGGGGATTGAGACAGTTACTATTCATGTTGGAAACAAAGCTATTCGTGGTTGTATCGCCTGTGGAAGATGCGGAGAACTGAAGAAATGTGTATTTGAGGATGAAGTAAATGAAGTAGCAAAAATATTTGAGGGATGTGAAGGAATCGTGGTGGGAAGCCCTGTATATTATGCTTCTGCCAATGCCACACTCATTGCGTTATTGGATAGATTGTTTTATTCTTCCAAATTTGATAAAACCATGAAAGTGGGAGCTGCTGTAACTGTAGCCAGACGTGGTGGCTGTTCTGCAACCTTTGATGAGCTGAATAAATATTTTACCATCAGTGGTATGCCCATCGCATCAAGTCAGTATTGGAATAGTGTGCACGGTGGTGCGCCGGGAGATGCACAGCAGGATTTAGAGGGATTACAGACTATGCGTACCCTGGCTAAAAATATGAGCTTTTTGATGAAGAGTATTGCTCTTGGCAAGGAAAGGTTCGGTTTACCGGAGAAGGAAGCAAAAGTATCTACCAACTTTATTTAAAGACAGGATGAATTTACAGTATGAAAAGCTTTGAAAAAAAGATGAAAGCACCAAAAGGAATAGAGCCGGAAAGCTGGTTTATAGAGTGCTATCGCAAGAACAATGGGAAACCGTTAAAGGTCCTGCTTGGGCTATACAAAGGCAATTATCATAAATTCCTGCTGGCAGTTTTGTTTTTCTTTATAAAGCATGCCTGCGTGTGGGTGTTGCCCATCGTTACTGCCAATATCATTAATGACATTACAACGAAAAATCCCAATGTGGTGCAGAATATTATAATGTACACAGCACTGATGATTTTTCTGATTGTGCTGAATGTACCCATGAATTATTTGTATGTGGACTATAAATCGCAGGCTACCAGATATGCGGAGACCGGGCTGCGGAAAGCGCTTGTGCTGAAATTACAACAGTTGTCCATTTCTTATCATACAGAGACAATGTCCGGTAAACTACAGTCTAAGATTATCCGAGATGTTGAGGCTATAGAGTCCTTATCCACCCACATGTTTTTGAGCATTTTAAATATTGCCTTAAACATTGCAGTAGCACTTGTGGTAACCATAAGCAAAAGTCCGGTGGTGTTCCTGTTCTTTTTGGTCACGGCACCTATTGCTGCCTTTGTAATGATGGCGTTCCGTACCCGGATGAAGGAAAGTAATAAGGCATTCCGAAAGGAAATGGAGGAGACCAGTGCCAGAGTCATGGAGATGGTAGAACTGATTCCGGTGACAAGAGCTCATGCACTGGAGGAGGAAGAGGTACATAAGATGAGTTCCCAGCTTCTTGCGGTAGCGGAGAAAGGATATCGTCTTGATTTAATTCAATCCCTATTTGGTTCTGTAGGCTGGGCGATTTTCCAGGTATTCCAGATTATCTGTCTTGGTTTTACCGGCTATCTGGCTTTTTGTGGAGATATTCTTGCAGGTGATATTACACTTTACCAGAGTTATTTTGCAACCATCGTTAATCAGGTATCGGCTGTAATTTCCTTAGTGCCTATTATTGCCAAAGGCTTTGAGTCCATCACTTCTATTGGAGAGGTGCTTTTATCTGAGGAAGTAGAGCTTAATGATGGCAAGGAGATTCTTGAGAATGTAGAAGGTGAATTTTCTTTTGAGAACGTACATTTTCATTACAAGGATTCGGATAAGAATACCTTGCGCGGGTTGAATCTGAAGGTTAAAAAGGGTGAGACCATTGCACTTGTGGGAGAGTCCGGTGCGGGTAAATCTACTATACTTAATCTGGTAAATGGGTTTTATTTGGCAACCAACGGTCGGGTGCTTATTGATGGAAAGGATATGTCTGCCATCGACCTGCGTACTTATCGAAAGCATCTTGCTGTAGTTCCGCAGACTTCCATTTTATTTTCAGGAACTATTCGTGACAATATTACATATGGTTGCGGGGACGTATCGGAAGATCGGCTTATGGCGGCGGTAAAGGCTGCGAATCTGTCAGAGCTTATCGAAAGTCTGCCTGATGGTTTGAATACTGTTGTGGGAGAACACGGCGGTAAGCTTTCCGGTGGCCAGAGACAGCGTGTGTCCATTGCACGAGCATTGATTCGTGATCCTAAGGTCATTGTACTGGATGAAGCTACATCTGCTCTGGATACCATTTCTGAGAAGCTGATACAGGAGGCTATCAATAATCTAGCCAAGGAACGCACCACCTTTATTGTGGCACATCGTTTATCTACCATTCGTGAGGCTGATAAAATTGCGGTGATTTCACATGGTAAGTGTATTGAATATGGCACTTATGATGAATTGATGGAGAAGAAGGGCGTTTTCTATGAGATGAAGAAGGTACAGAGTTAAAAAGAGATGTGGTTAACTCCACATCTCCAAGAAATTCTCAGTTGCATGATTTATGCTTACGGATTTTGAATAAACTAAACCAATTTGTCTTGATGGAATTGGTGTAGGAATGGGGAACTCTATGAGTTCTCCATTTTTTAATTCTTCTTCTACGAATTCCCTGATAACACAGGCGATACCCAGACCGATTTTCGCAAAGTCAATAAGTAAATCCATAGTGGAAACTTCAATCTGATGGTCGGTTGTGATATCGTTCATAATCAGAAATTTATCAACATATTGTCTGGTTACATTTGATTTGTTCAGAAGCAGGAAAGTAGCATTCTGAAGGATGTCGCCTTGCATATGCTCCAGTTTTTCCAGATAATCTTTAGTGCAAACAAATGTATCCTGTATCTGTCGGATAGGAGTAAATGCCAAATTCCCCAAGCGTTCGCTTTCGCCTACAAGTCCCACATCTATAGTTCCGTTTTCCAGTGCAGTCAGTGTTTCATAAGTGGACTGGCAGGAGATGGATATCTTGATATGAGGGTAACTTTCCATATATCGTTTCAGATTGGGCATCAGTACATATTTACAGAGGGTAGTACTTACCCCTATGGAGATTCGTCCCGCTCCGATGGCTTCATTCTTTAAAATCTGTTCTTCTCCCTGACGGATGGCGTAGAAGGCATTACTAAGCTGTTTATATAGGATTTCGCCACTTTCAGTGAGAGTTACACCTTTCGAAGTTCTGTTCAGCAATGGAGAAGGGAAGCTTTCCTCCAGCTTGGAAATGGACTTGCTGACAGCAGGCTGAGAGATGAATAATTTCTTTGCAGCTGCGGAGATATTACCGCATTCTGCCACAGTATAGAATATGTAGTATAGGTTCAGTGAATTCATAACAAACGCTCTTCCTTTATGTATAGGTTTATAATCAGAATTTTATCATAACTTGCGGTTATATAAAAGTATGATTGTTGTAGTAAATGTTATGAAATTATACCTCTACAGACTTTACATTTATAATATTATAGTGTAATTGTGGAAAGGGGGATTTCGTAATGATTAATAGAAGTCAGAGAGTTGTTTCTTGTGTTATTATGTTGGTTGCTGTGGTGGGAATGTTGTTTGTCAGCAAAAGAGAACCACTTATGGATTGTGAGATTAGTTCATATGATATCCGGCAATATTGGCAGCATAGGCAGACTTTTGTTCTTGCGGACTGTCCCATAAACATGAATCATATCTATTGGGAGGATGATGCTCTGGTTATTACCGCGGATTATGTGGTGGAAAAGCTGGATGAAGATGGAAACTATCGTACGGTCTACGATTCGTCCGGAAAGCTTCTCCCTGTTACCGAAGAAGTGGTGGATGTAAAGGATAAAATCTATTCTATTTATCATGAGGTGATTTTGCAGCCCCTTGTAGATATCTATGGTGATGGAGAGTATCGCATTCTACAGTTTGCCCGAAATACGACAAATGGTGCATTACAAATTATTGCACGCAAATATTATCTGTTGTCCGGTGAGCATGTGGAGAAAAAGGATACCTTTAAGGATGTATTACCTATTACGGCAGTGGATTTGCAGAATCTGGAAATCATAAACGGAGAGGCAAATTTTGTCCTGACAGAGGAAGAAAAAGACGAGTTTATTGATATCATATTGAATATGAAATTTGCATCTGTAAACAGAACTTATCATAATCAGCTTATTATGGCTTTGGCCGGAGGAGTAAATTATGGTAACAATTATCGTTTACGGTTGAATCTTCCCGAAAAAGATAATTGTTATATCTACAGTATGACAGGAAAGGATCTGGATGGTAATGCATACCAGGCAGTATTTGTATGTGGTGAGACTGCTATCTGTTTCGACAGTGAAGAGACTATTTTATATAAGTTGGATGCATTGAAGAAAAAAGGTGTGTTAAAGGTGGAATAATGAAACTGTAAATGCTGATTATAACTTACGGTTATAATCAGCATAATTAATATGTATTTGTAGAATATCTCTGATTATGTTAATATTCTTTTAGAAAGTTTAGTGCGATACAAATGCACAGTAGTAATACATGGAGGAAGATATTATGGGAATGACAATGACGCAGAAGATTCTGGCGGCAGCTGCAGGACTTGAGAAGGTAGAAGCCGGTCAGTTAATCGAGGCGAATTTAGATTTAGTGTTGGGTAACGATATTACCAGCCCGGTTGCAATTAAAGAGATGGAGAAGATGAATGTGGACGGTGTGTTCCATAAGGACAAGATCGCACTGGTTCCTGACCACTTCGTACCAAATAAGGATATTAAGTCTGCAGAGCATTGCAAGTGCGTAAGAGAATTTGCTAGAAGAAATGAGATTACCAATTACTTTGAAGTTGGTGAGATGGGTATTGAGCATGCGCTTTTACCGGAGAAAGGCTTAACAGTTGCCGGTGATGTTATCATTGGTGCGGACTCACATACTTGTACCTATGGTGCCCTCGGCGCATTCTCTACCGGTGTTGGTAGTACCGATATGGCTGCCGGTATGGCAACCGGTAAAGCCTGGTTTAAGGTTCCTTCTGCAATTAAGTTTAACTTAGTTGGCAAGATGGATAAGTGGGTCAGTGGTAAGGATGTAATCTTACATATCATCGGTATGATTGGTGTGGATGGTGCTCTTTATAAGTCTATGGAATTTGTGGGTGAAGGTGTGAAGAACCTTTCCATGGATGACCGTTTCACTATCGCAAACATGGCGATCGAAGCAGGTGGAAAGAATGGTATTTTTCCTGTGGATGAACTTGCTATCGAATATATGAAAGAGCATTCTGACAGACATTACAAGATTTTCGAAGCAGATGAGGATGCAGTTTATGATGAGGAGTACACCATCGATTTAAGTACCCTTCGTCCTACTATCGCATTCCCACATTTACCTGAGAATACACATACTATCGATGAGATTAAAGAAGATGTAGTAATCGATCAGGTAGTTATCGGTTCTTGTACCAATGGACGTATCGATGACCTGCGTGTAGCTGCTAAGGTATTAGAAGGCAAGAAGGTGAAGAAGGGCATTCGCGTTATCATTATTCCTGCAACGCAGAAGATTTACATGCAGGCAATGGAAGAGGGCTTACTTAAGATCTTTATTGAGGCTGGAGCAGTTGTTTCTACGCCTACTTGTGGTCCATGTCTTGGCGGTTATATGGGTGTCCTTGCAGAGGGCGAGAGATGTATCTCTACCACCAACCGTAACTTCGTAGGCAGAATGGGACACGTGAAGTCAGAAGTATATCTGGCAAGTCCTGCAGTAGCTGCTGCAAGTGCTATTACCGGTAAGATTTCCAGCCCATATGAATTAGGAATGTAAGAAGGAGTATAAATAGATGAAAGCACAAGGAACAGTTTTTAAATATGGTGATAACGTAGATACAGACGTAATTATCCCGGCAAGATATTTGAATTCCTCAGACCCTGCAGAGCTTGCAACCCACTGCATGGAGGATATCGATAAGGATTTCGTGAAAAATGTAAATAAGGGTGACATCATTGTTGCTAATAAGAACTTCGGTTGCGGTTCATCCAGAGAGCATGCACCCATCGCTATCAAGGCAGCCGGTGTAAGCTGTGTTATCGCAGAGACTTTTGCAAGAATTTTCTACCGCAATGCTATTAACATCGGGCTTCCGATTATTGAATGTCCGGAAGCTGCTCAGGGTATTGACGCAGGCGATGAGGTTGAGGTAGATTTTGATAGCGGTATGATTTACAACCGTACCAAAGGAACGGAGTTTAAAGGACAGGCATTTCCGGAGTTTATGCAGAAGATTATTGCTGCAGAGGGACTCATTAATTATATTAATAATAAATAATTGTATAAGAGAGAGAGGCTATCTCTCTCTTTTTGTTTAATAAGTGTTTTCTTATGTGGTGGAATTATCCAAATCTTATAAGTATCCAAGTAAGATTGGTGGGGCAAGAAAAATGCATCTATAAATGCATAAAACAAAAAAATGCATCTGTAGATGCATAATTCATTGCGTTTTGTGTGATTGTGGGATATAATATCACGTATGGAGGTGGTATTTTATGCTTTCAGATAATGTTAATAGATCGTACGTAGCCATCATAGGTGATATTAAAGGTTCTCAACAGATCAATGATAGAAAGAATGTGCAGAATCGACTGAATGATGTATTAAAAAGAATAAACGAAAAATACGATACCTTAATTGCTTCAAAGTTCATGATTACTCTTGGGGATGAGTTTCAGGGGTTAATTTTGGAACAGGAAATGGCATATGACATTGTAGAAGAGATTCAAATGGGGATGTATCCACAGCAGATCCGTTTTGGAATCGGTATCGGAAGAATTACCACGGACATCAATCCGGAAATGGCTATTGGTGCAGATGGTCCGGGGTATTATAATGCCAGAAAGGCCATTGAAGCGGTTAAGCAAAGTGAGCAAAAAAGTAAAACACAGTCCTCCGATATCAGGATAGAGATAGAGAGGGACTGCAAATCATTGTCTACAGCACTGAATACTATCTTTATGTTGATGACATTAATACAACGAAGCTGGTCGCCGAGACAGAGAGAAATAATCCGGGAATTTGAAAAAGAGGACTGTAGTCAGGCTGAGTGTGCTGAGAGATTAAATATCAGTCAGTCATCGGTGCAGAGAAGTCTGATAAATGGGAATTACTATGCCTATAAAGAGGCAAAAGAAGCAGTAAGCAAGGTACTGAAGGAGATAGGGGAGCAGAGTGTTTAAGGAATATTTTTTACTTTTTTTATTGGGGCATGTGCTAGGGGATTTCTATACACAAAACTCTGAAATGGCGGAGAAAAAGAAGAATAAGCTGAGCTGGGTGTTTTTACACGGCTCTATATATCTTCTCACATTTATCGTGATAAGTATTCCATTCTTTTCCATAGAAGTAATGGTTATGGATGTGATATTGTCCATGCTCCATCTTAGCATTGATATTGCGAAGTATTTTCTGGTGAAAGGGAAGAGAGAACGTACGAGGGTCTTTTTAATTGACCAAGGGTTACATATATCTTGTTTGGCAGTGATAGCTTTTCTATGTACGTATCACAGAATTCCATTGAATGAATTCTCATTTGTATCGGATATATTCAATACCATTGGCTTATCCGAAATATTGGTATGTAAGTGGGTGTTGGGACTGCTGATTATTCATAAGCCTGCGAACATTCTGATACAGAGTTTAATCGGAAATTATAAGCCAAAGACGAAAGTGGATAATACAGAAATCCGGTTCGATAATAATGTTGGTAGGGTAATCGGTACCGTCGAGAGAGTTATTATGTTTATTCTGATTTATATGAATCAGTACTCTGCAACGGGATTGGTTTTGACTGCAAAATCAATAGCCAGATACAATAAGATTGCTAATGAGAAGGATTTTGCCGAGTACTATCTTTTGGGAACGTTAATTAGTCTGGGGATTGTGATTGCTTGTGCAGTATTATTGTTTGGCGCATAAATAGAAAAGAGGAGAAACGGGGAGGAACTTCCTTCGTTTCTCCTTTTCTTATACTTTAAAATCAATAGAAGCGGATGCTTCTGCCTGCGGCATGATTAATGTACCGGGCATATCATTGTGAGGAAAAAGCATTTCCATAAAAAGATTCCCCAGAAGATTCTTTACTTCGCCCGCATTAACAGAGGTCTGCGGTAATTCATCATGTTCCAAACGCTTTAAATTACTAAGTATCTGATCAATTTTCTGTTGCTCAGTTAAAACAAAGTCTTGCACATCAATCGTTGAAGCTTCCTGTTTTTCTTCGGTAGGAAGAGGAATTTCAGGTATGGTCTCAGGTTCCATGATGGGTTTTGCATTTGGAAAATTGTATACTACATTTTTGCAGGTCTTTTCAAAGCATTCCGGAGAATAGAGTGCCAGATATTGCAAGTCATCCATTGTTAAAGAGCGTTTATTGTGAATTTTTAAATAAATATTGATTAAACGAGGGTCTTTTGCCATGATATCTGTCCTCCTCTCTGTCGGAAATATTTGTTCTTCTCTATAATATATTTCGGCAAAGAAACGGTAAAAAAATAGTAGATTTCAAAAATATTGTATTTTTAGAAAGAAGTAGTATACTTAAATATAGAAATTTTACGTGAGGTAGAAACAATGGAAGAGAAAGTATTGAAGAAAAACAAGTATGAAATAGACATGTGTAGCGGAGCGCTTCTTCCAAAGATTTTGCTTTTTACATTGCCATTGATGTTGTCCGGTATTTTGCAGCTTCTGTTTAATGCGGCAGATATTGTGGTTGTGGGAAGATTTGCAGGAAATGAAGCTTTGGCTGCGGTAGGTTCCTGTGGCTCCCTAATTAACTTAATTGTTAATGTGTTCATCGGTCTTTCTGTGGGTGCTAATGTTATGGTGGCACGTTTTTATGGAGCCGGGCAAAAGAAAGAGCTGGAAGAAATGATACATACTGCTATTGCAACGGCTCTTGTCAGCGGCGTGATATTGATTTTTCTGGGCGTAGTTGTGGCAAGACCGGCCCTTACACTTATGGCAACACCGGAGGATGTTATTGAGCATTCTGTTCTTTATATGAGGATTTATTTTGTTGGTATGCCGGTAATGATGCTTTACAACTTCGGTAGTGCCATTTTGCGTGCAGTAGGAGATACCAAGAGGCCTCTTTATTATCTGCTTTTGGCAGGCGTAATCAATGTTGTTCTCAATTTAATCTTTGTGGTTTGTTTCCATATGGGTGTAGCAGGTGTAGCTTGTGCAACTGTAATTTCGCAAGTGATTTCAGCCTTATTAGTACTCAGATGCTTGATTAAGTACGATGGTGAGCTTAAGTTGAACCTGAAAAAGCTTCGCATTGTACCGGATAAGCTTTTGAAGATGATTCGAATCGGTTTGCCGGCGGGAGTTCAGGGAGCTTTTTTCTCTATTTCCAATATGCTGATTCAATCCTCTATCAATTCTTTCGGAAGCACGGTTATGGCAGGAAATACAGCCGCCGGTAATATAGAAGGATTTGTTTATACAGCTATGAATGCGCTGCATCAGACGGCGATTAGTTTTGCCGGGCAGAATTTCGGAGCAAAAAAGTATAAACGAATTGCCAAAGTAGTTATGATTTGCGAGCTGTGCGTACTGGTTATCGGTTTGATTATGGGTAATCTGGTATATATTTTTGGTGAAATATTCTTACAACTTTATTCCTCGGATTCGGAGGTAATTCGGTATGGTATGCTTCGTATGAGTATCATCTGTACTACATACTGCCTCTGCGGAATGATGGATGTTATGGTTGGTGCACTACGTGGAATCGGACGGTCTGTGTTGCCTATGTTGGTTACGCTCTCCGGTGTCTGCGTGTTCCGTGTGGTGTGGATTTTTACTTATTTCGTGGCACATCGTAGTCTGGAAGTACTTTATGTATCTTACCCCATAAGCTGGGCTGTGACCTTTATGGTTCATACTTGTTGTTTTATTTGGGTTTATCGCAAAACAATGATGGGGAGAGATGAGTAAATAATGGTTGAAACATATGTTCGGGTGTGGTACACTAAACAAAATAAGTTATTTCCAAAGGAAGAGGACTATGTACGCATATTTGAACGGAATCGTGGCTGAAGTATGGGAAGATGGCTGCGTTATTGATGTAAATGATATTGGATATAATGTGAAGATTTCCGGTTCCACCTTTACCAAGCTTCCTGGCATTGGAGAGAGGGTGAAGCTGTATACTTATACTTCCGTAAGAGAGGATGCATTTCAGCTTTTTGGTTTTCTTTCCAGAAATGAGCTTGAAATGTTTAAGAAGCTGATTACCGTAAACGGTATCGGACCCAAAGGCGGTCTGGCTCTTTTATCGGTAATGGACGCGGATGATCTCAGGTTTGCCATCATTTCCCAGGATGTGAAGGCAATCAGTTCTGCTCCGGGTATCGGTAAGAAAACGGCAGAACGGGTGATATTAGATTTAAAGGATAAGCTGGATATTGACGCTGCCATGATTCAGCGAGAAATGGACGGCTATGCAGGAGTATCTGCGAAGAATTTGGAGAATCCACAGATTAAAGAGGCTGTGGATGCTTTGGTTGCACTTGGTTATGGACAGTCTGAGGCAAGTAAGGCGGTCAGTCGTGTAGAAGGTGCAGATACCATGGAGAGCGGTGCATTACTAAAGGCGGCGCTAAAAAAACTGTTTTAAGGAATTTTGATAGATGGCGCGTAGAATGATAGAGACCAATATAACAGCGGAGGATGTGAAGATAGAAGGTACTTTACGTCCCCAGACATTGGATGACTATATTGGTCAAACAAAAGTGAAAGAGAATTTAAAGATATATATACAGGCGGCACGAAATCGTGGGGATGCGTTGGATCATGTCCTTTTCTACGGTCCACCCGGATTGGGTAAGACTACGTTGGCTGGAATTATTGCCAATGAAATGAAGGTCAACTTAAAGGTAACCAGTGGGCCTGCCATTGAAAAGCCCGGAGAAATGGCGGCGATTTTAAATAGTCTGGATGAAGGAGATCTTCTTTTTGTGGATGAGATACATCGGCTGAACAGGCAAGTAGAAGAGGTTTTATATCCGGCGATGGAGGATTATTGTATTGATGTTATGATTGGTAAAGGCCCCTCCGCTAAATCTGTTCGTTTGGATTTACCTAAGTTTACACTGGTAGGGGCCACTACCAGAGCCGGACTTCTTACAGCACCGCTTAGAGACCGTTTCGGAATGATTCACCATTTGGAGTTTTATTCCATTGAGGAATTGAAACATATTATTATTCATTCAGCAAGAGTTTTGGATGTTGAGATTGAGGAAAAGGGAGCCATAGAGCTTGCCAGAAGAAGCCGTGGTACGCCCAGACTTGCCAATCGTATTTTAAAGCGTGTCCGTGATTTTGCGCAGGTCAAGTATGATGGTGTGATTACTGAAGAAGTAGCCAAGGTAGCCCTTGATCTAATGGATGTGGACAAGTTGGGGTTAGATCACATTGACAGACATATTCTTGTGACCATGATTGAGAAATTTAAAGGAGGACCGGTGGGATTAGATACCTTATCAGCGGCTATAGGGGAAGATGCAGGTACTATTGAAGATGTATATGAACCTTATTTGATAAAGAACGGACTGATTAATAGAACACCTAGAGGAAGGGTTGCTACGGAGCTTGCTTATAGGCATTTAGGACTTGAAGCTTTTGAGTAAATCAAGTATAATTATTCTGTGTAAATCTATTGTATAAGAGGTGGAGTTATGTCTTCTAAAACAGATACAGAAGTAATCATCGGTGGCAAAGTTTTTACCTTAAGTGGCTATGAGAGTGAAGATTATCTTCAGAAGGTTGCCTCTTATATCAATGGTAAAATGAACGAGTATGGCAAAGTGGAAGCTTTTCGGAGACAGTCTGCAGATATGCAGAGTGTTCTTTTGCAGCTTAACATTGCAGATGATTATTTTAAGGCGAAGAAGCAGATTGATATTTTAGAAGAAGAGCTTAAACGTAAAGAAAAGGAGCTTTATGATTTGAAGCATGATTTGATTTCTTCCCAGATTAAAATGGAAGCATTATCCAAGAACAACGCAGAATTACAGGCAAAAGTAAAAGAAAAATAGAAAGGGGCTGCCATTTGGCAGCTTCTTTTGTATAGATATAAGAGGTTTATAATGAAAAATTATCAAGTGGAATTATTAGCTCCGGCAGGGAATAAAGAGGCATTTATGGGGGCCATTTATGCAGGAGCAGATGCTGTATATTTAGGTGGAGATAAGTTCGGAGCCAGAGCGTATGCGGATAATTTTAATACGGAGGAGCTTATTTCTTGTATCCGTTATGCCCATTTGTTCGGAAGGAAGGTCTATCTTACTGTTAATACGCTGATGAAGGAAGAGGAGCTTTCACAGTTATATGATTATATAAAGCCTTTTTATGAGGCTGGTCTGGATGCTGTTATTGTACAGGATTTTGGAGCGTTTCAAGTGCTGAAGAGAAATTTTCCTGAGATGGAGCTTCATGCCAGTACCCAGATGACCATTACAGGTGCATATGGAATGGAGCTTTTAAAGGAGATGGGCGCTACACGAGTTGTTCCTGCAAGAGAGATGTCTTTAGAAGAAGTAAAGCACATGAAGGAAGAGACAGGACTTGAGATAGAGTGCTTTATCCATGGTGCTATGTGCTATTGTTATTCAGGTCAGTGTTTATTTAGCAGTATTTTGGGTGGAAGAAGTGGTAATCGCGGAAGGTGTGCGCAACCATGTCGTCTTCCTTATTCGACAAAAAATGGATTAAAAGAGTGTTATCCTTTAAGTCTTAAGGATATGTGTACCATTGAGCATATTGACGAACTGATGGAAGCTGGGATTGATTCCTTTAAAATTGAAGGGCGGATGAAAAAGGCCGAGTATGCTGCAGGGGTAACTGCTATTTATCGAAAGTATATTGATATGAAGGATAATAACCCGGATAAGCCGCTGTATTTTAACAAAAAAGATCTGGATAAGTTAGCCAAGCTGTATATTCGCAGCGAAAGACAAGACGGCTACTATTATAAGCAGAATGGCAAGGACATGATTACACTGGAAAGTCCGGCATATAGCGGTAGTGATGATGAACTGTTGGGGCAGATTCGTGAGAAATATTTAGGTAAAGAGCTGTCGCATAAGGTTTCTATGTTTGCTTCATTCTTTGAAGGATGTGAAGCAACACTTACGATGAGCTGGGGCGGTATTTCTGTAACTGTATGTGGAGAGGTTGTAGAAAAGGCGCAGAAGAATCCTATGACAGAGGATGCCTTTGTTAAACAATTGAAAAAACTTGGAGGTACTTATCTGGAAGCAGATTCTATTGAAGTTATGACAGATGGACAAGCTTTTTACAGTATTAAGGCACTGAATGAGCTTCGTAGAAAGGCTGTCTGGCAGCTTCAAAATGCTATTATAACAAGTTTTGGTCTATCTGGCGGAAGAAGTTGTACTGAGTGTGAAGGCTCAGAATGTATAGATGAAGAGCAGGGAGAAGGCGGATATAGTATATTGGTTTCGACCATGGAGCAATATAAAGAAGTTCAAGATTTTTTAAAGGGATGTACTTTACCTGTGAATCATATTTTTGTGGAAAGTGAGCTTCTTACGGAAGATATGCTGCCTTATGAACTTGATATTCCGGTTTATGTGGCGTTGCCATATGTAATGCGTAAAAAGGACAAAAGTAGAACTTCTGCTGTTGTTTCTTTAGCACAAACGAAAAATATTAAGGGTTTCTTAATTCGTAACATTGAAGCGTATAATTATTTGCGTCATATTGGTTATGGTGGTAAAATAGTAGCCGACGCCGGTGTATATGTATGGAATAAAGAGGCATTTACTTTCTGGAAAGAAAGAGATGTGGATGTAACCTGTCCGCTGGAGCTGAACGCAAGAGAATGGAAAAGTGTATTTGGCGAAAGTAAGGTAGAGAAGCAGGTGTATGGACATATTCCAATGATGATTACTGCCAACTGCGTATCAAAAACAAGTGGGAATTGTTATCATGACGGACAGTGTCATACATTCGTATTAAAGGATCGATATAAGAAAGAATTTCCGGTAAGCTGTAGGTGCAGTTATTGTTACAATATTGTTTTTAATTCCGTACCTCATTCTCTTCATAAAGATATTCATGGCAGATTGAGTAGTGTTTGCAAGCGGATTGTCTTTACCTTGGAGAGCGGTAAGCAGTGTAGTAAAGTATTAAATTTCTGGGAAGCCCTGGAAAAGGGAGGTACTCCAGTGGTTCCTTATGAGGAATATACAACCGGTCATGAGAAACGTGGCGTGGAATAAATCGAAAGAAGGTTCTTTTTCGTATGCAGGAATATATTACAACAGTATCGAAATACTTGTTGCCCTTGTGTATGGGATTTTATACATTTGAGTGTTTTTCGATATTGCTTAATAAAAAAGAATCAGACCGCGGATTTTTTTATTTACGGCAGAACTTTTGGATGTTTGCAGTGCAGTTTATTTCCTTTGTAAATCTGGCACTTATCAGTAGAAATAAGCAATATATTTATATGTATGTGCTTGTCCAATTGCTTTTGTTTACTGTGGTTTTAATCCCTGCTCTGGTTTATAAGCAAATTAATCGGTTTTTGTTGAACAATATGGCTATGCTGATGGGCATTGGTCTTGTTATGCTGTGTAGATTGTCTTTGGCGAAAGCTCAGCGGCAGTTTATTATTATGGCAGCATCGCTGGTTATTTGTATGTTTGTGCCATTGATTATTGAAAAAGTGAAGCTATTGCATAAGATGACCTGGCTTTATGCTGCGGTAGGAGTGTTGCTGCTTGGAGTAGTACTTGTTTTATCAGAATCTACTTTTGGGGCAAAGATTTCCTACACCATCAGTGGACTAACATTTCAGCCTTCGGAATTTGTGAAAATTTTGTTTATTTTCTTTATTGCAGGTGCTTTGTGGGAAAATCAAAGCTTTAAAAGGGTATGCATTACTACTGTAGTTGCGGCTTTGCATGTGCTTGTATTGGTTCTTTCTACGGATTTGGGCGGTGCGTTGATTTTCTTTGTGTCTTATCTTGCCATGCTTTTTGTGGCAACAAATAACATTTTGTATCTTTTGGCCGGGCTTAGCGCAGGAAGTGGTGCAGCGGTATTGGCATATCATTTGTTCAGCCATATTCAGGTGCGTGTACTTGCGTGGCAGGATCCGTGGAGTTATATTGACGGCAAGGGATACCAGATCACCCAGTCGCTTTTTGCAATAGGTAGCGGAAGTTGGTTTGGTATGGGATTATGCAGTGGTAATCCTGATGATATTCCTCTGGTAGAAGCGGATTTTATTTTCTCTTCCATCTGTGAGGAGTATGGTGCGGTTTTTGCGGTATGTTTTATACTGATGATTGTCAGCAGCTTTTTGATGATGATGGAGATTGCAATCAGACAGCGGAATAATTTCTACCGTCTGGTTTCTTTAGGAATTGGTGTAGTATATATTTTTCAGATATTCCTTACGGTGGGAGGCGGAATTAAGTTTATTCCGTTGACCGGCGTTACATTACCTTTTATCAGTTATGGAGGTAGCTCTGTTCTTTCAACCATGCTGATGTTCTTTGTTTTACAAGGAATTTCCATTATTAACATGAAGGAAGGAGGTAAGAGACGTGTCAGAAGAAAGAGAAAAATTTCCAAAGAAATTGTCGAAATTGAACTTGGAGAAGCTGATTCCGGAGAAGGAAGTAACTAAGGACGGAAAACCATATAATCGTAATTCCATAAGAGGGATTGCAGTATTTTTCTCTGTATTATTTGTCTGCATGATGATATACATGTGTGATTTTGTTTATCACAACGAGCAGGAGATGATTAACAATAGTTATAATTCCCGCTCAGAGATTCTCCTTTCCAAAAACTACCGCGGAACAATTTATGCAGCAAGCGGCGAGGTTTTAGCAGAAACGCAACTGGATAGTGCCGGGAATGAAACAAGAGTCTATCCTTACAAGAATCTGTTTTCGCATTCTGTAGGTTATTCTACCAACGGACGAATGGGAATAGAGGCTCTTTGTAATTATTATCTGATTAATTCAAACTTAAATCTGACGGATAAGGTATCTAATTCTACTTTGGGACATAAAAATCCGGGTGACAGTGTTTATACTACTCTGGACGTTTCTATTCAGGAAGCGGCAGATAAGGCACTTGGAATATATAATGGTTCCATTATTATGACGGATGTAAAGACAGGCGAAATCCTTGCTATGGTCTCTAAGCCGGACTTTGACCCTAATCAGATTGTGGAGCTTTGGGATGGATTGGTGGCTGATACGGAGAGTTCCGTGCTTTTAAATCGAGTGACACAGGGATTATATCCGCCAGGATCTACATTTAAGATGATTACTGCTCTGGAATATATCCGGCAGAATCCTGATAATTATAGTGATTACCGTTATAATTGTAATGGTGTGTTTAAGAAAAATGACTGTAGAATTCAGTGTTATCATGGAACGCAGCACGGAAACGTATCTTTTACCAAATCCTTTGCAAAGTCATGTAATTCATCCTTTGCCAATATTGGAACAGGACTTGATATGAATTCTTTTGCGGATACGTTAGACGATTTACTGTTTAATCAGAAGCTTCCATATGATGCAACTCTTTCATCCAAGAGTAGTATACTGGTATCTCAGGAAATGACAACGGATGAGATTATGCAGACATCTATCGGTCAAGGGAAGACATTGATAACTCCGTTACATCTCAATATGATTACTGCGGCCATTGCTAATAAGGGAGAGATGATGACACCCTATATGGTGGAACGTATTGAATCTGTAGATGGCAGAGTGATTAAGACATATAAGCCAAAGTCAGACAGAAAAGTAATGACGGAAGAGGAAGCGGGTATTTTGCAGGAATTAATGACAGCAGTGGTTGAATCCGGCACTGCTCAAAAGTTACAAGGTTATGGTTATACTGCTGCCGGAAAGACCGGTTCTGCAGAATATAACAGTAATTCAGATTCACATGCCTGGTTTACCGGATTTGCTCCGGTAGAAGACCCACAGGTTGCGGTTACCGTGATTTTGGAATGTGCAGGTAGTGGTGGAGACTATGCAGTACCTATGGCGCGACGTGTATTTGATGCATACTTTGAAGGTGTGAATTAAAATTACTTGCCTAAAGTTTTAATCTGTACTATACTATTTTCATATAGTCGATGGACACACCATATGAGGAGGCATGCAATGATTGAAGCGACCAGCTGTGGTGGTGTGGTAATTTTTCGTGGAAAGATATTACTCTTATACAAGAATTATAAGAACAAGTATGAGGGATGGGTACTTCCGAAAGGAACCGTAGAGCCGGGGGAAGAGTATCAGGAGACTGCTTTACGAGAAGTTTTGGAAGAGACCAGCGCGAAAGCGTCAATCGTCAAGTATATTGGAAAAAGTGAATATACTTTCACAGTACCGGAGGATACCGTAGAGAAGGATGTTCATTGGTACTTGATGATGGCAGATAGTTATTACAGTAAACCACAAAGAGAAGAGTATTTTGTAGACTCCGGTTTCTACAAATATCATGAAGCCTATCATTTGTTGAAGTTTTCAAATGAGAAGCAGATTTTAGAAAAAGCCTATAATGAATATTTGGAACTTAAGAAAAATAATCAGTGGGGCTCAAAGAGATATTATTAGAAAAAAAATTCCAAGCCAAATGGCTTGGAATTTTTGAATTTATATAATTCTTTCAATCTGTAAATCCTTACGGGTATTCAAATCAATTACTTCATTGTCTTTGTTGCGAAGCATAGGACGTGAAAGCTTGTTTCTATTGATGATAAATACTTCCCATTCGCTATCATCGTTTAATAGAACTGTAGTTCCGATTTGGGAATCCGCGATTCGCTTCATCAGTGGCACTAAAATCTCCGGATCGAATTTGGTCTTGTCGCTTTCTAAGTTTTCAATAATTCGAAGCGGAGGAATGGAAGAGCGCCATACTCGTGGTGACATCATTGCCTCATAAGCGTCAATAAGGGCACAATACTTTGCAACTACGTTAATATGATTCTTGGTTAGCTTTGCAGGATAGCCACTGCCGTCCATACGTTCATGATGCTGAAGCACTGCTTTCTTGATGGATTCATCAATGTCTAAATCCTTTACAATTTCAAATCCTTTTAAGGTATGAGATTGTAATATTCTGTATTCTTCATCAGAAATACGTCCGGGCTTCCAAAGTAAGTCCTGAGGAATTAGAAGCTTACCAATGTCATAATAGAATCCGGCAAGGATAAGGGTGTTCTTAAAGTCTTCGGAAAGCCCCAACCAATCTGCGAAAACACCCGCAATCAGTGCGGAGTTAAGACAATGGCAATAGGTCATGACTTCTTCGCTGGGAACCATATTATAAAGAAAATCAAACAACGCTTTTTGGGATGGAATAGCAGAGTGAATATTATTATAAATGGCCATCAGCTTATTGTTGTCAATAGGTGCCTTGTCTTCAATCAAGGATTTAACCAAAGACTTATACCTACGGATGCTTTCAGCATAAAGGATTTCAAAAGTCTTAAATTTATCATCGCAACGTATTTTTTCATAATGGGTAGTTGCAAAATCAATATCTTCCATGATAGACACACAGACAATGGAATAGCGTTTTAACTTTTCAATTACTGCATCATCAACTTTGGTACCGGCTTCGAATAATAAACGATTCTGATAATCAAATACATCTTCACCGATAATCATATCTTTTCTGAGCGCAAGACTTGCAATTGTTTTCATCTCATCCTCCGTAAAATGTTTATACTAATAGTATAAAAAATAGAGTATTTTTAGTCAATGGATAAATCCATTTTATTTTTAAAATAAATATGCTATACTAAGAGTGATTTTGGAAGGATATTGGTATGGGGAAGATTTTATACAGTCATAATTTTTACTTGGGAAGTGGTATTACACTGGAAAAACTGGATAAAATAAAAAGAAAGATAGAAAAGAAGCCTCTGATGACAGATTTCTATTTGATTGCGATTGCCGGAAACGAAAGAGATCTTCTGGATATATACAGTTCCAGATATTTGGGGCAGAAATATTATGAAAATCATATTCCTTATGTGTGTGGAATTGCCGATAATCATAGTGATGCAGTTGCTTTGGTAGAGCAGATTGTGAAGGATTGTATGGCTGAGCGTGGTGATTTGAACATCCGGGAATATATCATGGAGAAGTAGGATGGTTATATTAGAGATTTTAAGGTGGATCGGTATCGTTGCCCTGTATCTGCTTCTTATACTGTTTGTAGTACTTCTTCTGGTACTGTTTTTGCCGATAAAATATTATGGGGAAGGTACATATAACAAAGAACAACAATATGTGTTGTGTAAGGCAAGGTGGTTTTGGGGACTGATACGTGTTACGGCTACATTTCCTCGGAAACCATATGTGTCCGTAAAAATACTTTGGATAGAGATGTTCAGGTTTCCAGCAGAGAAAGAAAAAAGTACTAAAGATAGTAGAGTGCAGAAGTCTGAGGAAAAGATAGAAGTAGATGTTGCCGAAAGAACCGAGGCTACCGAAGAAGATGCTTCCGGGGGAAGTAAGGTAGAAAATATGTCCGTAAGGCTGGAAAAAGCAGATGTGGAAACTATAAACACGGTAAAGCAATCGGATATAGAAGAAAATGAGCCAAAAGAACCGATTTGGGATAAATGGATTGGCATAAAAGAAAAAATTCAGTATTATATAAATATCTTGCAGGAGCAGGATACCAAAGATGTGTTTACGCATTGTAAGGTAAGACTTGGAAAAATATTTAAGAGTATACGGCCAAGAAAGCTGTTCTTCCGTGGGACGATGGGATTTTCATCGCCGGATACAACGGGGTATTTGTATGGTGGATATTGTATGATATCTTCTTACCTTGGGAAAAATGTTATTTTGACCCCGGATTTTGACAGAGAGATTATAGATATTACCGGTAGTCTGAAAGGGCATATTACGGTGTTTGTTCTGTTATGGAACGGAATTCGGATTTATTTTGACAAGCGATTGATGAGATTAATAGCGAAACTGAAAAAGGGAGGCCGGTAGAATGGCAGAAAGAGAAAATCAGATTAAAGGTGTAGTAGATTCCTTATTGAAAGGAATGGATAGTGTGCTTAGTGCAAAAACAGTGGTAGGTGAGCCGACACTGGTTGGAGATATGACAATCATACCTCTTGTGGACGTGTCCTTTGGTATGGCAGCCGGAGCAGGAGTAAATGGACAAAAGAGTTCTAATTCCGGCGGAGGCGGTCTTGGTGGCAAAATGAGTCCCAGTGCGGTTTTGATAGTAAATAAGAATGGTACCACAAAGCTTGTGAATGTAAAGAATCAGGATGTGATGACAAAGATTCTTGATATGGTTCCGGATGTCATTGATAAGATCGGTAATAAAAAGGAAGAGGGAATCAGTGATAAGGAAGCAGTAGATATTGCATTCCCTGATGATAACAATTGTGAAGTGTAAATAAAGAGCTACATCTTTTGAGGAACTTATGGATTTAGAGAAGATTATGGCAGTGAACGATGAGGAGCAGATACGTGCCACAAAACAGTGGCTGTTTGATGAGTATGTGAGAATATCAACAGAAGCCTCTGAGCTTACACAGATGAAGGACAAGTTTAATAAAGAAAGAGCTACGTATACTCAGGAAATGAATGCCTTAAATCATCGTATGGTTATGGAGCAAAAGAGACTTCGTGAGGAGCATATGTTTTTTGAAAAGAAGCTATCTATCTTGCAACAGGGGTTTAAGGAACTGGAAGAAGATCGTAAGAAGCTGGAACAGGAAAGAAAGCAGCTTAAGTATGCACAGAATGCGCGAAAGTATTCCGATAGTGGCGTCGTTGGTTCTATTGATGATGCAGAAGAGTTTGTAGCATTGCTTTTTCGTAATGTCAATAGTCCTATGACATTGCAGAAGAGGTATCGTGATCTTGTGAAGATTTATCATCCGGATAATTTCTGCGGAGATGAGTATTTGGTGCAGCTTATTAACAAAGAGTTTAAAAAGAGAAAAGAAGATTTTTAATACTATAATAAACAACAAAAAAACCTGTTCATCAGAACAGGTTTTTTACTTAAAATCGATTTTAAATAAAAAATATAAAAGATTACTTCAATTATGCTCTTTCAACTAAGCCGGATTTTAAGCAGCTGGTACAAACGTGCATTCTCTTGGTAACACCATTAACTTTGCATTTTACAGACTTAACGTTTGGATTCCAGATAGCGTTACTTCTTCTATGAGAATGGCTCACGTTATTACCAAAATGAACGCCTTTTGAACAAACATCACATTTAGCCATTTTTACACCTCCTCAAAATGAGTTTATATTAACACAACAGTAGTATATTAACAGAAAGCTGAAAATAAAGCAAGCATAAATAAATAAAAATCCAAATATTTTTTTATACACTTATTTAAAGATGAGAAAGAATATGTATTGACCATTGAATCGAATAATGATACAATTACTAACGCTGAAGTTATCCATATTGGCTCTTGTGAAGAAAATATGGTTGGAACTTATGGAATATAAATTTTTAGACAGATGTAGCGATGGTTTTATGATAATGGGGAGTGTCAGTTATCTTTCGTTTTTTTAGATAACTGTGTGACAAATATGACCTATGCTGCAAAAGTGATTTAACTAAGTTAATATATAAGGGTTCTACAATACTGAAAAATGTATTGTGGGGCCCTTATTTTTAATAAATGTACTTGAAACAGTAAACAATAAAGGTTATAATTACAAATAGTACGCTTGTGAATTGCGAGCATTTTTAGGAGGTTTCGTATGAAAGGTTCTTCATTAAATACCCACCTTGGAAGTATCACTATTAATAACGAAGTAATTGCACAGTATGCCGGAACCGTAGCAGTGGAGTGCTTCGGTATTGTCGGTATGGCCGGTGTCAGTGTGAAAGACGGTCTTGTTCGTCTTTTAAAGAAGGACAACATTACTCGTGGTATTAATGTTTCTGTTGTAAATAATAAGTTGGTTTTGGATTTCCATGTGATTGTTGCATATGGCGTAAGTATGAATGCAGTGGCTGAAAATCTGACCAGCAATGTTAAGTACAAAGTGGAAGAGTTCATGGGAGTTAAGGTAGAGAAAATCAACATCTTTGTTGAAGGTGTTAGAGTGATTGATTAGGAGGATATATCGTGGCTATAAATTCAATAGACGCTAAGCTTTTTGCGAAAATGTTTTTAGCGGGTGCGAAAAATCTGGAAAGTAAAAAAGAGTGGATTAACGAATTAAATGTATTCCCTGTTCCGGACGGTGATACCGGTACCAATATGACCATGACGATTATGTCCGCAGCAAAGGAAGTTGCCGCAGTGGCAGAAAACGGTTCCATGAAGGAAATCTGTAAAGCGATTTCTGGTGGTTCATTAAGAGGTGCAAGAGGTAATTCCGGTGTTATTTTATCCCAGTTATTCCGTGGTTTTACCAAGCGTATAGCTGAAGAAGAGACAATTACGGTAATAATTCTTGCGGAGGCTTGTGAGAGAGCAGTAGAAACTGCATATAAGGCAGTTATGAAACCTAAGGAAGGTACCATTTTAACAGTTGCCAAGGGTGCTGCAGAAAAAGCGAAAGAACTTGCGGCAGATGGAAATATTGAGTTAGAAAGCTTTGTCGGACAGGTAATTGAGCATGCAAAATATGTACTTAGCTTAACTCCGGAGATGCTTCCGGTTTTAAAACAGGCTGGTGTTGTTGACTCTGGCGGTCAGGGGCTTGTTGAAGTGTTAAATGGTGCTTACGATGCTCTTTTGGGTAAGGAGATTGATTATACCATTTCTGATGTTAAAAATACTCAGGCTGGTGCAGGACAGATGTCTTCCAGCTACGGTGTACAGGCAGAGATAGATATTAAGTTTGGTTATTGTACCGAGTTTATTATTATGCTGAATAAGACTTTTACAGCTAAGATGGAAAAGGATTTCAAGGCATTCCTTGAGTCTATCGGAGATTCTATTGTATGTGTGGCAGATGAAGATGTAGTAAAGGTACACGTACACACCAATGATCCTGGTCTTGCAATTCAGAGAGCTCTTACTTATGGTGGTCTTTCTAATATGAAGATTGACAACATGCGTTTAGAGCATGAAGAAAAGCTTTTTAAGATGGCGGAGAAGGAAGCAGCATCTGCTCCGGTGACTGAGGCTGCCGTTACTGAGGAAGCAAAGGAAGTAGGATTCCTTGCAGTTTCTGTAGGTGAAGGTGTGAACGAAATCTTCAAAAGCTTAGGTGTTGATTATATTATCGAAGGAGGTCAGACCATGAATCCAAGTACTGCAGACATTTTGGATGCAGTGGATAAGGTGAATGCAGAGACCATCTTCATCCTTCCTAATAATAAGAACATTATCTTGGCAGCAAATCAGGCAGCTGAGCTGATGACAGACAAGAATTTACTGGTAATTCCAACCAAGACTATTCCTCAGGGTATTACCGCAGTAATCAATTATGTTCCTGATTTGTCTGTAGATGAGAATGAAGAAACCATGCTTGCGGAAATCGGCAATGTAAAGACCGGACAGGTGACCTATGCAGTAAGAGACACCATGATTGACGATAAGGAAATCAAAATGGGTGACTATATGGGTATCGGAGATGCAGGTATCTTAACTGTTGGTAAGGACATGGAAGAGATTACTCTTGGTATGATAGAAGCTATGTGCGATGAAGATAGCGAATTAATCAGTGTTTACTATGGTTGCGACGTAGAAGAAGAGGATGCGGAAGCCCTTCGTGAGAAGATTGAAGCAGCTCATCCGGATTGTGATGTAGAGCTTCAGTACGGTGGTCAGCCGATTTACTATTATGTAGTATCAGTAGAATAAGATATATTATAAAGCTCAGTCCCTTATCGGGCTGGGCTTTTTCTGAATTAAGGAGGTAGATTATGGGCAATGCAACACCCATTACTCAATTGAAAGGTGTAGGAGACAAGACTGCGAAGTTATTTCAGAAATTACATATCGAAACAGTGGAACAACTTCTGCATCATTTTCCCAGGGATTATGAGACCTTTAAACGTCCTGTATCTATTGCAGGGGCTTCAGTGGGGCAGATGAACAGTGTCTGCGCTCAAATATCCGGCACAGTAAGTATCAAAAAGGTACGAAGTCTAACCATTATCAATGTAATTATCAAGGATGCGTCCGGTTCCATGACACTGACCTTTTTTAATCAGCCATATCTTAAAAATGTGCTGAAAAACGGTGCAACTTATGTGTTCCGTGGAATGGTACAGGGGAAAGGGGCTGTAAAGGTAATGGAGCAGCCCAAGTACTATTCCATGGAGGATTATAATGGTCTTCTTAAGTTTATCCAGCCCAGATATCCATTGACCAAAGGATTGAATAACAACACTATCTCCAAGGCAATGAAACAGGCACTTACCTTTCATCCATTTGAAAAAGAAGTTTATCCGGAGCGTTTTTGTAGGGAACATCATTTGATGAGCTATAGGGAGGCTATGCATCAGATGCATTTTCCGATTAGTTTTGATGATTTGGTAAAGGCGAGACGACGCTTTGTATTTGATGAGTTTTTCTCTTTTTTATTCTATCTTCGGGAGAATAAAGAGCAGGTAGAACAGCTGCCTAATGAGTATCCTATGATTGAGACATCGGATACCAGGCGCTTTTTAGAGCAGCTTCCTTATGATTTGACAAGAGCACAGAAAAAGGTGTGGGTGGAAATTCAGAATGATTTGAATTCTCCATATTCTATGAACCGTTTGGTGCAGGGAGATGTAGGTAGCGGTAAGACCATCATTGCCGTTTTGGCACTTCTAATGTGTGCCGCCAATGGATTTCAAGGAGCACTGATGGCACCTACAGAAGTTCTGGCAACCCAGCATTATGAAGGGGTACTGGAATACATAGAGAAGTATCATATTGCTTTGCGTCCTGTACTATTGGTGGGAAGTATGACTGCCGCACAAAAGAAGGTTGCATATGCACGGATAGCGTCCGGAGAAGCGAATCTGGTAATCGGCACCCATGCAGTGATTCAGGAAAAGGTAGTTTTTAAGAATCTTGCGCTTGTAGTAACAGATGAACAGCATCGTTTTGGCGTAAGGCAGAGAGAGACTCTTGCAGAAAAGGGGCATAATCCTCATGTACTGGTTATGAGTGCAACACCCATTCCAAGAACTCTGGCGATTATTATGTATGGTGATCTGCAAATATCCATTATTGACGAACTTCCGGCCAATCGATTGCCTATTAAGAATTGCGTTGTAAATACTTCCTTCCGTCCTAAAGCATATGAATTTATTGCCAAAGAAGTAGAAAAGGGTAGACAGGCATATGTTATCTGCCCTATGGTAGAGGAAGGAGAAATGGAAGAGCTTGAGAATGTGGTGGAGTATACAGAGAAGCTTCGCTGTAATCTTCCATCTAATATACAAGTGGCATATTTGCACGGCAAAATGAAACCGGCGGAAAAGAATCGGATTATGGATGAGTTTTCTAAAAAGTACATCGATGTGCTGGTATCAACTACAGTTATCGAGGTTGGTATCAATGTTCCTAATGCCACAGTGATGATGGTAGAAAATGCAGAGCGTTTTGGTCTGGCGCAGCTTCACCAGCTTCGTGGACGTGTAGGTCGTGGTGAGCACCAAAGCTACTGTATCTTTATCAATACCCAGGACAATCTGGATACTATGAAGCGTCTGGATATACTGAATAAATCCAATGACGGCTTCTATATTGCTTCTGAGGATATGAAGCTTCGTGGTCCGGGTGACCTTTTCGGAATCCGTCAAAGCGGTGATTTTGCTTTTCGTATGGGCGATATTTATAATGATGCGGATATCTTAAAAGAGGTGTCCGAAGCTGTGGGAAAGCTATATACCGGCTACTATACATCCATGGAAGAAGATATGCTTATCAAAGCCATGACATGTAGTAATGTATACAAGGTTGACTTTCGTTCCATCTAAGGTTAGAATAAAGCAGAGTTGTAAACTGATAACTATTTTTGTGAGAGGAAAAAAGCATGGCGAAAGTTGCAATTGTAACAGACAGTAACAGTGGAATTACTCAGAAAGAGGCGAAAGACCTTGGAGTATTTGTACTTCCGATGCCTTTTACTGTTGATAACGAAACCTATTTAGAAGATGTAAATTTAACTCAAAGAGAGTTTTATGAAAAGTTAAAGGGAAATGCGGATATATGTACCAGTCAGCCTTCTCCGGATGCTGTTATGAAATTGTGGGATGAGCTTTTGAAGGAATACGATGAAATCGTACACATTCCCATGAGCAGTGGCTTGTCCGGATCCTGTCAGACTGCAATGATGTTAGCGCAGGATTATGAAGATAAGGTGTATGTTGTTAATAATCAGCGTATTTCCGTAACACAGAGACAGTCTGTACTGGATGGTTTTGAGTTGGCAAAGCGTGGAAAATCCGGTGCAGAGATTGCAAAGATTCTGGAAGATGATAAGTTTAACAGCAGTATCTATATTACACTTGATACCTTACATTACTTAAAGAAAGGCGGACGTCTTACCCCTGCAGTGGCAGCAATCGGTACACTGCTTCGTATCAAGCCGGTTCTTCAGATTCAGGGTGAGAAGCTGGATACTTTTGCCAAGGCACGTACCACCAAACAGGGTAAAACCATTATGATGGATGCAATCAAAAGTGATATGGAGAATCGTTTTAAAACAGATTATACCGGAATGCATCTGCAGATTGCCCATACAGAGAATGAAGAAGCGGCAAAGCTTTTAAAGGATGAATTATTGGAGCTTTATCCGGGAAGTGAGATTGTGATTAATCCATTGTCCTTAAGTGTATCCTGCCATATTGGACCGGGGGCACTGGCAATCGCTGTTTGTAAGAAAATGAATTATGATGAAATGTAAGTCTAACGAGGGCTGCGATGAAATGTCGCAGCCTTTTTTATATTAAACAAATAATTTTTTTCTAAAAACTTGTAACGAATACAAAGGTTTGTTGGACTTATATAAAGGAAAGCAAAAGAGGAGGTGGAAGCGTGCAGGATATGCAGCAGGCATATGAAGAATATTTTCATACGGTGTATGGTTTTCTTATGGGACTTACCGGCGGTAATGATGATTTATCCGAAGAATTAACGCAAGAGACCTTTTATCGTGCGATCAAAAATGCTTCCAAATATAAAGAGGAATGTAAGATGTCTACCTGGCTGTGTCAAATCGCCAAATATACCTTTTATCAGCATTTGGACAAAAAGCGTAGACATGGGGAAGTTCCATTGGAAGAAATGGTGGAAACCGGTATAGATGAGCAAATAGAGCAGAAGCTGATTGATAATGAAAGCAAGATTGCCATTTATAAAAAGATTCAAAAGTTGCAAAGCCCCATGAAGGATGTGTTCCTTTTTCGGTTGAACGAGGAACTGAGCTTCCGGGAAATTGGTAATATCTTCGGTAAAACAGAAAATTGGGCAAGAGTAACCTATTACCGTGCAAAACAAATATTGGGAAAGGAGTTGGAAAAGGATGATTGATAAAAAAATAGAATGTGATATTGTCTCCGACTTACTGCCCCTGTATTTGGAAGGAAAGACCGGTGTTGAAAGTAATGAGTTTGTTAAAAATCATCTAATACAGTGTGAGCAGTGTCGAAAAAATCTTGGATATATGGAGATATCCTATGAAGATATTTTGAAAATAGTTTCCGCTGAAAATGAAATTCGGAATAAGAAACAGAAAACTATAAAACCATTCCGCAAAACAAAAGGAAGAATTTTTGTCTGTGGTTATCTGCTTATACTGGCGTTATTCTGGATTTATATGATTATTTTCTTATTTCCTTAGGATTGTGAGGTGAAATACATGCAGCAAAAGGAATGTATGATTGTAAGAGATTTACTGCTTTCTTATATGGAGGAGTTGACCGGAGATAACACCGGAGCATTCATCGAGAATCATTTAAGTGAATGTTCCGAATGCCAGGATTATTATCAGGATTTATTGGAAGAGCAGGAGGCGCAGAAAGCCAGTGAAGATGGGCTGGATAAGCTTTTTCTGTATAAGCTGAAAAGATACAGATACCAGTTATTTGGCGTTAGTTTTGGTATTATTTTAACCATTATATTTATAATCGGCTGGACGTTTTATAGTATTTCTGCAAGTAAAGAACGAAATAATACGGATGTTTTTACGAACAATGCAGAAGATTATGGAGTTTTTGAAGAGTATTATGGTATATCAGAGTTATCACTCTTTCCAGAAGAGAATTTTATTGAGACAAACGGTGAAATACTGCGATATGTATATGATTGCTCCGGCTCTAAGCTTTATCAGACCTGTCAGATTTATCTGGAATGTGAATATCTGGTAAAAGAGGCATATGAAACAGAAGTAACAAGATTACAAAATGTACATATTGAAGAAACAGGTCTTTCTGTAATATGTAGTATGAATGACTATGAATATCCTGCCATCTATGCCATGAAAAATGCTGAGACTTGCAATGAATATGTACTTCTGCCGGAAGGGGAGCAGAAGATAATATACATATATCTACAGGGAATTATAGATCGCAGAGACTTGCATTTTGAAGAAAAATATCTGCCCTATGATTATGGACAGGATGGTATGAATTTTGAAAAATTAGAAAGTTATAGTATTTATCCCAGTGAGGAAATTTTGGATTAATAAAGGGGAACGTATGAAGAGGAAAACAAAGAAAATTATTAAGTGGGTGATTATCGGAAGTATCCTTACGTTGCTAACATTAGCTACATTATTGGTTTGGTTTCTGACCTTAGTATTTTTTGGAGGACCGCCTAAGAAAAGCAATGATTATAGAGATTATCAGGAAATTTTTGAACTGCGATTAAGTAGCACGGGTTTACTTGTTTTTCCAAAGGAGCTTTCAGAAAACATGACAGATATTGCTTTTTCTTATTATTTCCGTGATACATGGAACAGTCCTACCGTAAGTATTTTTCTGCAAGGGACTTATACTGCTGAGGAGTATGAAGCAGAAGTAAGGCGCCTTGAAAATACCCGAAAAGTCTATGGTGGAGCGGAACGTATACTATTGCGTGATGAGGAAGGGAAGTACCAGTATCCTGCGTTTATTGCAGTGGAGAATCATCATCATCAATATGAATATGCCCTTCTTACCGGAGAAAATCAGATAACTTATATTTACACAGCATACATTGAAGAAGAGGATGTGAAATTTGATAAAAAGTATCTCCCGTCAGATTTCATGACATCGGAGGGGCGGGAATTTGGCAGTGGCTATAGTCTTTATATTAAGAGTATGGGAATGGGTATCAGTTATGATAATACCAGAAATGAATATGTGGAAGTAATCAATTCATACTCGGAAAGAATAATGGACAGTACTTTCTTAGTATTTACGAAGCTGGATGAGCAAAATCGGGAAATTATTCAATACTGCAAATTCTGCTATTATGAATCGCCGACAGACAGAGATGATGTAAATACCTATGATCCGGAATCAGACGATACCTACTGGTATGATTTAGAGGGCTGTGAATTTGTGGATTTACGGCTGAATCAGGATAGAACAACAGCGGTGGTTATCTATCAGAAGAATGGTAATGAAGAGAAATGGCATGTGGACCTAATGCCATATGTGACAAAAGAAGAGAACTAAAGGCATACTCCGGTGTATCGCTAGGATAGCACCGGAGTATTTTTGGTTTTCTTTGATTGCGCACCCACAAGATATGGTGTATAATTGGTAATAATGGTATAAATATGCCCTAATGACAATAAATAGAAATAGGAGTCAGATTCATGGCAAAGAATAGTTATGATGCTAGTAGTATTACCGTCCTGGAGGGGCTTGAGGCAGTGCGTATGCGCCCCGGTATGTATATCGGTAGTGTGTCCACTAAGGGCTTGAATCACTTAATATATGAAATTGTAGATAATTCCGTGGATGAGCATTTAGCGGGATATTGTTCTGTAATTAATGTAACTTTGGAGAAGGATGGCTCTGCAACCATTTCGGATAATGGTCGAGGTATCCCGGTTGGTATGCATGAAAAGGGAATTAGTGCAGAACGTCTTGTTTTTACCACTCTTCATGCAGGAGGTAAGTTTGATAATGATGCCTATAAGACCAGTGGTGGTCTTCATGGTGTAGGTTCTTCAGTAGTAAATGCTCTTTCTACACATTTGACCGTAACAGTCAAGAGAGATGGTGTTATTGTACAAGATAAGTATGAGCGTGGTATTCCCACTGTAGATTTAGTGGATGGACTGCTGCCGGTGATTGGTAAGACCAGAGAAACAGGAACTACCATTAATTTCCTGCCGGATGATACTATTTTCGATAAGACTCGTTTTAAAGAGGATGATGTAAAGAGTCGTCTTCATGAGACAGCATATTTAAATCCGGAGTTGACCATCATTTTTGAGGACAAGCGTAAGGATGAGGTGGAACATGTAGAATTCCATGAGCCGGAAGGCATCATCGGCTTTATCAAGGATATTAATAAAGGTAGCGAACCTGTGCATGAGCCGGTGTACTTTAAGGGCGAAGCGGAAAATATTGTAGTGGAAGTAGCATTCCAGTATGTAAATGAATTCCATGAGAATATCTTAGGCTTCTGTAACAATATTTATAACTCTGAGGGTGGAACACATTTAACAGGTTTTAAGACGATTTTTACAAATGTTATCAATACATATGCCAGAGAGCTTGGTATCCTGAAGGAAAAGGATATGAATTTTACCGGTGCGGATGTACGAAATGGTATGACAGCAGTGGTTTCCATTAAACATCCGGATCCACGTTTTGAAGGTCAGACTAAGACAAAGCTGGATAATCAGGATGCTGCTAAGGTTGTTTCTAAGGTGGCGGGAGAAGAAGTAGTTCGCTTTTTCGATCGTAATTTAGAGACCTTAAAGGGGGTTATTAGCTGTGCGGAAAAGGCTGCGAAGATTCGAAAGACTGAAGAAAAGGCCAAGACCAATATGCTGACCAAGCAGAAGTTCTCTTTTGATTCAAATGGTAAGCTGGCAAATTGTGAGTCTAAGGATGCTTCTAAGTGTGAAATCTTCATCGTAGAGGGTGATTCTGCGGGTGGTAGTGCCAAGATGGCGCGAAACCGTATGTATCAGGCAATTCTGCCTATTCGCGGTAAGATTCTGAACGTCGAGAAAGCTAGTATTGATAAGGTGCTTGCTAATGCAGAAATTAAGACCATGATTAATGCTTTTGGTTGTGGCTTTTCAGAAGGTTACGGCAATGATTTTGATATCTCAAAGCTTCGTTACGATAAGATTATTATTATGGCTGATGCGGACGTGGACGGTGCCCATATTTCCAATCTGCTGTTGACTTTATTCTATCGTTTTATGCCGGAGCTGATTTTCGAGGGACATGTATATATTGCCATGCCTCCTCTCTATAAAGCGATGCCTTCTAAGGGCGAGGAAGAATATCTGTATGATGATAAGGCTCTGGAAAAATATCGTAAGACTCATAAAGGACCTTTTACCTTACAGCGTTACAAAGGTCTTGGCGAAATGGACGCAGAGCAGCTTTGGGAGACCACTTTGGATCCGGAGCAAAGATTACTTAAGCGAGTGGAAATTGAGGATGCCCGAATGGCTTCAGAGATTACGGAGATGCTGATGGGTACGGATGTACCGCCGCGTAAGGCATTTATTTACGAGCATGCTACGGATGCAGAATTGGATGTTTAGGAGTTTGAAACATGAATGATGATAGAATTATAAGAACTGAATATTCGGAGGTTATGCAAAAATCCTTCATCGACTATGCCATGAGTGTAATTATCGCCAGAGCACTTCCGGATGCCAGAGACGGATTAAAGCCGGTACAGCGTCGTACTCTTTATGATATGCATGAACTGGGAATCCGATATGATAAGCCTTTCCGTAAGAGTGCACGTATTGTTGGTGATACCATGGGTAAATATCATCCTCATGGTGATAGCTCCATTTATGATGCACTGGTTGTTATGGCACAGGATTTTAAAAAGGGAATGCCACTTATCGATGGACACGGTAATTTCGGTAACATCGAAGGTGACGGTGCAGCGGCAATGCGTTATACCGAGGCAAGACTTCAGAAGGTAACGCAGGAAGCCTTTCTTGCGGATTTAGACAAGGATGTTGTGGACTTTGTTCCAAACTTTGATGAAACAGAAAAGGAACCTTCTGTTCTTCCGGTAAAGATTCCGAACCTTCTTATAAATGGATCCGAAGGTATAGCGGTAGGTATGGCAACCAATATTCCGCCACACAATTTAGCGGAAGTGATTGATGCTACCAAGGCTTATATGTTGGATGAGAATATTTCTACCAGAGAGCTGATGCGCTATGTGAAGGGACCGGATTTCCCAACCGGCGGCATTGTTACGAATAAAGATGATTTATTGGAAATCTACGAAACCGGCACAGGTAAGATTAAGGTGCGTGGCAAGGTGGAATTTGAAAAGGTGAAGGGTGGTAAGACCAATGTGGTGATTACGGAGATTCCTTACCCTATGATAGGTGCTAATATTGCCAAGTTCTTACAGGATGTGGCAGCACTTTCCGAGACCAAGAAGACTATGGATATAGTAGACATTTCCAACCAGTCTTCCAAGGAAGGAATCCGTATCGTTATCGAACTTCGTAAGGATGCAGATGTGGAGAATTTTGTAAATCTTCTCTACAAAAAGACCCGTTTAGAGGATACCTTCGGTGTGAATATGCTTGCTATTTATGAAGGTAGGCCGGAGGTCATGGGCCTTAAGAAGATTATCAAGGCAAACGTTGACTTCCAGTTTGAGGTTGCAACCAGAAAGTACACCAACCTTCTTGCCAAAGAAATGGAGAAGAAGGAGATTCAGGAAGGTCTTATTAAGGCTTGTAATGTAATCGACTTAATCATAGAAATCCTCCGTGGTTCCAAGGATAGAAATATGGCTAAAGCCTGCCTTGTAGAAGGTAAAACAGATGGTATTACGTTTAAATCCAAGGAATCGAAGGTTATGGCAGCCCAGTTGCAGTTTTCTGAGAAGCAGGCAAATGCCATTTTAGAAATGCGTCTTTATAAGTTAATCGGCTTAGAAATCGAAGCACTGATTAAAGACCACGAAGATACCATGGCGAATATCTTTCGTTATGAAGATATCTTAGAACGCAGAGAATCTATGGCACAGGTTATCATGAATGAGCTTGACGGATTTAAAAAGGAATTTTCCAAACCACGTCGTACAGTTATTGATAATGTCGCCGAAGCTGTGGTTAAGGAGAAGGAAATCGAAGTAACGGATGTAATGTTCTTAATGGACCGCTTCGGATATGCCAAGACCGTTGATATGGCTACCTATGAGCGTAATAAAGAGGCTGCGGATGCAGAATTTAAGTATGTATTTAAGTGCAAGAACACAGGAAAAGTATGTATTTTCACTGACAAAGGCCAGATGCATACCATTAAGGTACTGGATTTACCGGGCGGAAAGTTCCGAGATAAAGGAATTCCTATCGACAATGTCAGCAATTATTCTTCTGCAAATGAAGATATAGTATTTATGACTTCTCAGACAGACATCAACCTACACAGACTGATTTTTGTAACAGAGATGTCTATGATGAAGATTGTGGATGGCGGAGAATTCGATGTTAATAAGCGTACTGTGGCGGCAACCAAGCTGCAGGATGGCGATAAGGTTGTCAGTGTGGTATCTTATCAGGAGCAGAAGAATATTGTACTGCAGTCTAAGAATGGATATTTTCTTCGTTTTGCTGTTGATGAGATTCCGGAGAAGAAGAAAGCGGCTGTAGGTGTTCGTGGTATGAAGTTGGATGCCAAGGATGTCATCGAGGCAGTATATTATACCCAGAATTCATTGGAGGTGTCCATTCCATACAAGAGTAAGAATCTTGTACTGAATAACTTGAAGCTTGCTAAACGTGACGGTAAGGGAACCAAGGTACGTGCTTAGTTTTATTATTTTGATTGGAGATTTATTTTATGAGAGTAATCGCAGGATCGGCAAGAAGCTTGCCACTTAAAACTCCGGAAGGACCGGATACAAGACCTACACAGGACAGAATCAAGGAAACTCTTTTTAATATGTTGCAGGTGGATGTACCGGGCTGTGTTTTTGTGGATCTATTTGCCGGAAGCGGCGGTATAGGAATAGAGGCGCTCAGTCGTGGTGCAAAGAAAGCATATTTTATTGAAAATGCACCCAAGGCACTTGCTTGTATAAATGATAATCTGCAGTTTACAAAGTTTACAGATCAGGCAGTTGTGTTGAAGCAGGATGCGGTAGCCGGTTTATCCGGTATCTTTGAAAAAGAAGTGGATATTATTTTTATGGATCCACCTTATGAATGTGGACATGAAGAGCGTGTTCTTGCCGTATTATCCGGCATGAAGTATGTGACAGAAGATACCATGATTATTGTGGAAGCTTCTCTACAGACAGATATGGATTATGCACCGGATTATGGCTTTGAAGTCTATCGTGAAAAGAAGTACAAGACCAATAAACACATCTTTTTGCGACGTAAATAAGACTTAGGAAAGAAAGGCGAGATGTATGAGTAAAGCAATGTATCCCGGAAGCTTTGATCCGATGACAATCGGACATCTGGATATTATTACAAGGGCTGCCAACACCTTTGATGAACTTGTGGTAGGTGTGCTGAACAATAAGCAAAAGTCACCGTTGTTTTCTGTAGAAGAACGTGTTAAGATACTTAAAGAGGCCACAAAGAAGATTCCTAATGTTACGGTGGTATCCTTTAGTGGTATGATGGCAGATTATGCGAAGGAAAATGGTATTACGGTGTCTGTGAGAGGTATCCGAAACAGTAACGATTTGGATGCAGAGCTTGTCCAGTCTCAGTATAACCGGCTTTTGTCGGATGGTACGTTGGAAACAGTAAGTTTCTTTACAAGACCCGAATACTCCTTTATCAGCTCCTCAGGAGTGCGTGAAGTTGCCATGTTTGGAGGAGATTTAACTCCGTTTGTACCAGAGTTTGTAGCAAAGCTGGTTACTGAAAAATATAAAGAGAAGAAATAAATACTTCACATTGCGGGAGGTACTATGAGTAGTAAGATTGAACAATTAATCGATGAGATTGAAGAGTTTATTGATAACTGTAAATTTCAGCCGTTATCCAGTACAAAGATTATTGTAAATAAGGAAGAGATGGATGAGCTTCTTCGAGAGCTTCGTATGAGAACTCCTGAAGAAATTAAGCGTTATCAGAAGATTATCAGCAATAAGGATGCTATCTTAGAGGATGCCAAGAATAAGGCGGAAGCTCTGATTAATGAAGCTACCGTGCATACAAACCAGTTGATTAACGAACATGAAATTATGCAGCAGGCTTATGCACAGGCCAATGAGGTAGTAACATTAGCTACCCGTCAGGCGCAGGAGATTTTAGACACTGCTACGATGGAAGCTAATAGCGTTCGGACTGCAGCTATGCAGTATATGGACGATATGCTTGCTCATTTGGAGAACATTATTGTTTCATCCACCAATTCAGCAATCACTAACTATGAGAATTTAGTTAATAATATGAATCACTATAAAGATATTATTCAGTCAAACAGAAATGAATTACATCCGGTAGAAGAGCTTGTAGAGGAATATGTAGAAGAGGATTCTTATTCCGGAGAGGATGCTTAAGTAGTGTAAATGTGACCGGTTTCGGAAGGAGCCGGTCTCTTTGTTTATGGCGAGGGAGTTTATGAAAGAAATACGAACCATTGTAATCGATCCGGGACATGGTGGTGAGAATCTGGGGACTATCGCAAATGAGAATTTTCAAGAAAAGGATATAACCTTTCTGACTGCGCAGACAATTTACGAGGAATTGTCAAAGTATGAAGAATTAGATGTCTATATGACCCGCAGCTCAGATGTGGACTTATCCTTAAAGGAGCGGGCAGAGTTTGCAGAAGAAGTAAATGCGGACATGATTTTCAGTATTCACTACAATGCTTCGTTAAGTCATCTGACGTTTGGCTCGGAAATCTGGATTCCATTGGATGCACCGGGCAACGCTATGGGGTATCGCTTCGGTGAGATTTTCCTAAGTAAAATGCAGGATATGGGGCTTCATCTTCGGGGAATAAAGACCAGAGAAAGTGAAGAAACTCCGGGAAATAATTATTATGGAATAATCCGGCAGTCTCATGAAAGAGGTATTCCGGCAGTTATTCTGGAGCATTGCTATGTGGATGCCGGGGAGGATTTAAATTATGTAGACAGTAATGAAGATTTTATTGCTTTTGGAAAGGCAGATGCACAGGCTATACTGGAATTTGTGGGATTGGAACCGCACAGTAAGGAATATGAAAGTTTTTCTTATCCTTTAGACCGGGTAGTTGAGAGGACGCTTAAGGATAATTCTCCGCCGGAATATTGTGAAATCGAAGTGGTAGAAGCAGATTATGAAAATGGGCTGCTATCCCTGCAGGTAACAGCGTACGATACGGATTCAACGCTTATATATTACGATTACAGCTTGGACGGTGGTGAAAGCTATAGTGAGATTCTTGCCTGGCCGGAAAGCAACGTACTTACCGGAGAATATGCAGATTCATTTAAGCTGACTCTTGCCATAGAACACCGGACCATTCCGGAGGTCATTGTCAGAGCCTACAACGGATTTGATTTAGCTTCTGAAAGTAATGTAATTCGCGATTTTGACGGTGTGTTTATTGATCCGGTAGAACTTGCAAAAGAACTGCAACGCATGGAAGAGGAACAGGTGGAAATGCAGTCATCCCTAGCCGAAAGCTACGAAACTGTCTCTATGGTAAAGGAAGAGCCTAAGTCGGAATATACAAAAGCACAGGCTTTTATTGTGCTTAGCCTCGTGGTTGTTGTGACTACCTTTTTTGCCTCTGTTCTGATGATGTTTATGGGAAATCGTCAGAAGAGAAAGCGTAGCAGGAAGAAATAACAAGGTATGGACAATACGGTAAGAATCATGCGGTGCAACACATAGTTTCCAAAACTTAAGCCACTTTCTCCCAGGGTGCTGTAGGTCTGTGCCAGACAGGAAAGACCGCCAAAACTTAGTGCAATCAAAGAAAGCATAAGATGTTCATTTTTTAATGTACCTAAACCACCTGTAATCTCCAGTATTGGTGCTATGTACATTTGTAGCCCTGGACAGAGCATATGGGGAAGCAGATTCAGTAGGTTAAAGAAAATCATATAACCACAAAGTACAGTGATACCTTGTATAGACTGCTGGATAGAAGTATCCAAGGATTGCAAAACAGATTCTGTTATCTGTTCTGTCTGATGGGCGGCTGTGAGTTCCATATTCATATCCTTTTGATAAATGCTATATCGCAGTATTAGTCCATACAAAAGAGGAATTCCATACATGATTCCCAGAAATAGTGGAATATTGCGGATTCCAAGTAGTGGAACTACAAAGGATAAACAATAAACCGGACCGATATTGTTACAGAAGGATAACAGATAATCGGATTCGGTTTTACTTAATTGTCCGCTCAGATACATCTTGGTTGTTACTCTTGCGCCCATTGGAAAGCCGCAGAGAAATCCTACAATGATGCAGTATAACACTTCACTTCGACAGCGGAACAAGGGATATAATACCGGTTTAAATATAGCGGCTAATTTTCCGGTGATATTTTGGCGAACACATAGGTCCATTACAATCATAAAAGGTAAAAGAGAGGGAACCATTTTACCGTACCAAAGGGTTAAGCCATGAAATGCATAGTAGAGACTTATGTCAGATTGTGTTAAAATAAAAAGGATAAGGACAAGAAAGAAAAGAGTAATCATTTTATTCTTCCGCTCTTTTTTTGTAACATATGCGTGAAGGATAGAAAATAGAAGGCAGGTTCCCAAAATGATGCGTTTGGACAAATATCTGGTATCCATGCAAATTGGATCCAGAAGCGAAGTAAAAGACTTTTGCAAAAAAGGATTTATTAACATAAATGGTGTGGTCTGTAAGCAGTCGGACACCAAAATTGATGAGAATAAGGATGTAATTGCATATAAAGGACAGTCCCTCGTTTATGAACAGTATAGGTATTATATGCTTCATAAACCTGCCGGTGTGGTAACTGCCACAAAGGATCATCATGATAAAACGGTACTTGATTTATTAATTGGGGTAAATACTAAGGATTTGTCCCCAGCCGGGCGTCTGGACAAGGACACGGAAGGTTTACTGTTGCTTACCAATGACGGAGAATTAATCCACAATTTGTTGTCTCCCAAAAAACATGTAGATAAGACTTATTTTGTAAAGACAAAAGAAACAATTACTTCGGAGGATTTAAAGGCTCTGGAAGAAGGTGTAGATATTGGAGAGGCTGCATTCACATTACCTGCTAAGGCACAGCTAATTAATGATAAGGAGCTTCTTCTTACCATTCATGAAGGAAAGTTTCATCAGGTGAAACGTATGTTGCAGGCAGTAGATAATGAAGTATTATATTTAAAGCGGATTACCTTTGGCAGTCTGAAACTTGATGAAAAGCTTGCGGCCGGAGAATTTAGAACATTAACCGAAGAAGAGATTAAAGAATTAAAGGGCGGAGATAGATAATGATTTTTGATAATAAAAGGGCTGTTATATTTGATTTGGATGGTTCGTTGGTAGATTCCATGTGGATTTGGCGCCAGATAGATATTGATTATCTGGGAAGATTTGGTTACGAACTTCCTGAAACTCTGCAATCTGAGATTGAAGGTATGAGCTTTAGGGAGACCGCCATTTATATGAAGGAACGTTTTAGAATCGATGCATCTATAGAAGAGATGATGGATGACTGGAATCAGATGGCGTGGGATAAATATATGAAGGAAGTTCCTTTAAAGGATGGAGTGGGAGAGTTTCTGCAAGAATGTAAAAGACGAGGTATTCTTTTGGGAATTGCCAGCAGCAATTCCAGGGAGCTGGTAGAAAATGTACTTTCTTCTTTAAATATCCGGGATTTCTTTTCCTGTATTATGACCGGTTCGGAGGCAAAAAGAGGTAAGCCGGCACCGGATATCTATTTAGAGGTGGCGGACAGACTGAAAGTAATGCCGGAAGAATGTCTTGTATTTGAGGATATTGTGGCGGGAATTACTGCCGGGAAAAGTGCGGGAATGACGGTCTATGCAGTGGACGATTTGTATTCTGCCCATCAGGAATCGCAAAAAAGAGAATTAGCAGATGGCTATATAAAGAGCTATCATGAATTATTAAAATAGAGAGGTTTTTCAGTGATAAACGGATTTTTACCTATCTGTCGTCAGGATATGATTGACAGAGGAATTGAACAGTTGGATTTTGTATATGTGACAGGAGATGCCTATGTGGATCATCCTTCTTTTGGTCATGCCATTATCAGCCGTGTGCTGGAGGCTCATGGATACAGCGTAGGTATCATCGCCCAGCCGGACTGGAAGGATGAAAAGAGTGTTACCATTTTGGGAAGACCGCGACTTGGGTTCTTAATTTCGGCAGGCAATATGGATTCCTGTGTAAATCATTATTCTGTATCGAAAAAGAGAAGGGCCACAGATGCTTATACTCCCGGAGGTGAGATGGGTAAGCGCCCGGACCACGCGACCAGTGTATACGGCAATTTAATTCGTAGAACCTACAAGGATGTTCCCATTATTATCGGAGGTATTGAAGCAAGTCTTCGCAGAATGGCGCATTACGACTATTGGACAGACTCTTTTAAACGTTCCATATTATTGGATAGTCAGGCAGACATTATTTCTTATGGTATGGGTGAAAAATCCATCGTGGAAATTGCAGATGCCTTAAATGCCGGAATTGCGGCTCATGATATTACCTTTGTAAAGGGAACTGTTTATAAGACAAAGGATATCTCCGGCTTATATGACCATATTATGCTTCCCACATATGAGGAAATGAAGCAGAATAAGGTAAATTATGCCAAGAGCTTCGGGATCCAGAGCCAGCATACGGATGCTTTCAGCAGTAAAGTTTTGGTGGAGGAGTATCCAAATGGTATGTATGTAGTGCAAAATCCCCCTGCATATCCTCTTACCATACAGGAGATGGACGATATCTATGCACTTCCTTATATGAGAACGTATCACCCATCCTATGAAGAAGCTGGTGGAGTTCCTGCAATTCGTGAGATTAAGTTTTCTTTGATAAGTAATCGTGGCTGTTTTGGCGGCTGTAGCTTTTGTGCCCTTACTTTTCATCAGGGTCGAACCATTCAGGTTAGAAGTCATGAGTCCATTATTGAAGAGGCAAAGCTTTTGATTAAAGACCCTGACTTTAAAGGTTATATTCATGATGTGGGCGGACCGACGGCAAACTTTAGACATCCGTCCTGTGAAAAGCAAATGACTTGTGGTGTATGTAAGCACAGACAGTGTCTTTTCCCAGAGCCATGTAAAAATATGAAGGTAGACCATAGTGATTATCTCTCTCTTCTGCGAAAATTACGCGAGCTTCCCGGAGTTAAGAAAGTATTCGTTCGTTCCGGTATCCGTTTTGATTATTTGATGGCGGATAAGGATGATACCTTCTTTAGGGAATTGGTAGAACATCATATCAGTGGACAGCTGAAAGTGGCACCGGAGCATATTTCAGACGTGGTTTTAGCAAAGCTTGGAAAGCCTAAAAATGCCGTATATGAGCGTTTTGTGGAGAAATATAAGCGGATTAATAAACAGCTTGGTAAGAATCAGTTCCTTGTGCCTTATCTGATGAGTTCCCATCCGGGCTCAACCCTGAAAGAAGCCATTGAACTGGCAGAGTATTTAAGGGACTTGGGTTACATGCCGGAGCAAGTACAGGATTTCTATCCTACACCATCTACCATCTCGACGGTAATGTATTATACCGGTCTGGATCCAAGAGATATGAAACCTGTGTATGTATGCCGTAATCCTCACGAAAAAGCAATGCAGCGAGCTTTGATTCAGTATCGTAATCCAAAGAATTACGATTTGGTACATGAGGCTCTGACAAAAGCCGGTCGAGAGGACTTAATCGGATATGAGAAGAAATGTCTCATCCGTCCCAGAAAAACGGGTAATACAACCTCCGAAAGCGGATATAATAAGTATAAAAAGCCGGAAAAGAAGACCGAAAAGAAGCCGGTAAAAAAGAAAACAATTCGTAATGTTCATAAAAAGAAAAAAGAAAGGTAGGAATACTATGGCGAAAAGTATTGTGATTATTACCGGAGCTTCCTCCGGTATCGGCCGGGAGTTTGCCCTGCAGCTTGATACACACCTTCGTAAAACCGATGAAATCTGGCTTATTGCCAGAAGAAAAGATCGTTTACATGAAGTAGCGGAGAAAATGCGTAACAATGTAAGAATTATTGCTATGGATGTTACCAAGGATTCTCAGATGGAGCGTCTTAGTGATATGCTTTCTGACCATGACTGCCAGATTCGAATGCTGATAAATTGTGCCGGCTACGGTATTTTAGGTGATTTTGACAATCTTTCCTCAGAGGAACAGACTGGTATGGTTCGTACCAACTGTGAAGCATTGACACATATCACACATACCTGTATTCCTTTTATGGTGAAGAATTCCCGCATTATCAATATGGCATCCAGTGCATCCTTCATTCCTCAACCAGGCTTTGCGGTATATGCTGCAACAAAATCCTATGTGAACAGCTTTTCCCTGGCACTGGGACAGGAGCTTAAAAATAAGGGGATTTATGTGACTAGTGTATGTCCCGGTCCTGTAGATACAGAGTTTTTTGAAATCGCTGAAGGTAGCGGACATGGCGTTCTTGCTATTAAAAAGTATGTTATGGCAGATGCCTTTAGTGTAGTAAAAAAAGCATTAAAAGATTCATGTAATAAAAAATCACAATCCGTTTATTCTGCACCGATGAAAAGCTTTCAGGTGTTATGTAAGGCTGTTCCTCATGGAATCTTACTTCCCCTGATTCGGAGCATGAAAAAATAAGTAATAGGAGTACCAATGACTGAGAAATTTAACTTTAGAAGACTGATTTCTTCTGCACTTGCAAAAGGACAGATGAATTATCTGGATACTCAGAAGAAATATGAACTGCTGAAAACCATCATTTTCTTTGCATTACCGACGGCAATATATATTATGGGGTATGTCAGCACCGGTTCTAATGCAAATTATTTAACCGTTGTTGCGATATGCGGTTATTTACCAGCTTGTAAAAGTCTGGTACAGACCATTATGTTTCTGCGATATAGAAGTTGTCCGCCGGAGCTTGCTGAAAAAATTGAAGCTGTAAAAGGAGATTTGGACAGTGTGTATGATTGTGTATTTACCGCTTATCAGGACACCTTTCAGATAAATCATATGGTTGTTCGGGGAAATACTATCTGTGGAATTACTACAGACACTAATTTTAAAGAAAAAGAGTTCCAACAGCATTTAAATAAAGTTTTAAAGGCTGATAATATTAAAAATGTGACTATCAAGGTATTTACGGATGAAAATAAATATATTGAGCGAATTAAACAGTTACAGGATTTAGAGAATGATGAAAAGTTAACCGTTTCCATTACCAATACCCTGTTATCCGTATCGTTGTAAGGAGCAATATGCAAAAATTTATTATCGAGAAAAATCACGCAGGCCAACGCTTTGACAAATTTTTACAGAAATATATGCCTGAGGCAGGCAGTGGTTTTCTTTACAAAATGCTTCGTAAAAAGAATATTACCTTAAACGGTAAAAAGGCAGAAGGAAAAGAGATTTTAAATCTTGGAGATGAAATCAGTTTTTTCTTTGCTGATGATACCTTTGAAAAGTTTACCGGAAGAAAGATTTCCGGGGATGCAAGTGTTCAGGAGAAGAAGGTTTCTACGGCAGAATATAAGAATGCTTATGAAAACCTGAAGGGAATTGAGGTAATTTATGAAGATGAGAATGTACTCTTCGTAAATAAGCCGGTGGGCGTTTTAACGCAGAAAGCAACTCCTTCTGATGTGAGTTTAAACGAATGGCTCATCGGGTATCTGCTTTTTCATAAGAAAATAACACCATCGGAGCTTTCGCTCTTTAAACCCTCCGTATGCAATCGTCTGGACCGTAATACCAGCGGAATCGTGTTATGTGGAAAATCTCTTGCAGGAAGTCAGGGTTTATCCAAACTTATCCACGACAGAACCATGAAAAAGTTTTATCGGACCATCTGCATCGGGAAAATAGAGAGCAGCGCCACTATTACAGGCTCTATTACTAAGGACACCCGTAGTAATGTAGTGACTGTATCCGTGGAAGGAAGTCAGATTCAGACTGCATATGAACCAATTCAAGTTCTTTCCGGAGGGAAATATACTTATTTGGAAGTGGATTTGATTACCGGTAAGACCCATCAGATTCGTGCACACCTTTCTTCGGTAGGACATGCTTTGATAGGTGATACGAAGTATGGTGTTCTACAAGAGAATAAAGAGATGCAGAAGCGTTTTCATTTAAAGAATCAGCTTTTACATGCTTATCGGGTAGAATTTCCGGCTTTGGAAGGTGCACTTTCTTCTTTAAATAACAAGAGCTTTATGGCACCTCTCCCGGGGAATTTTTCATCCATATTAAAGGAGCTTACATAATGGCAACATGGAATTCCAGAGGTCTTCGTGGTTCCACTTTGGAAGATATGATTAACCGAACCAATGAAAAGTATGCGGATAGCGGACTTGCTATTATCCAGAAGGTCCCTACACCAATTACGCCCATGAAAATCGACAAAACCAATCATCAGATTACACTTGCTTATTTTGAACAGAAAAGTACCGTAGATTATATCGGTGCGGTGCAGGGGATTCCGGTGTGCTTTGATGCTAAGGAATGTGCGGTTGATACTTTTTCACTCCAAAATATTCACCCGCATCAGGTGAGTTTTATGGAGAATTTTGAAAAGCAGGGAGGGATATCTTTTATTCTGATATACTACTCCCATAAGGATTTGTTATATTATCTGACGTTTGACAAATTATTTGAATTTTGGAAAAGAGCCCGGGATGGTGGCAGGAAAAGTTTTCGCTTTGATGAACTGGACATGGCATTTGTGCTGCCAAAGAAGCATGGAGTGTTAGTGCCTTATTTGGATACCCTGAAGCTGGATTTGGAGACAAGAGAAGAATAGTTGAATATTAAGACTGTTAAATACTTGACAAGAACAATGCAAACTAGTATACTACAAGAAATGTTTTCTTTATTGTGCTACTTAGTTAGCACTTTACAGTAATAAAGCAGAGTATTTGAAAGGCATAGGTATTATAATGAGTAAAGAACTAATCCATACTCCTGAAGGTGTGCGTGATATTTACGGTAAGGAAATTCATAGAAAGCTTCATTTGGAAGAGCAGATTCACCAGACCTTCTTTTTATATGGTTATCAGGATATACAGACACCATCCTTTGAATTTAAGGATGTTTTTTCGAAGGAAATCGGTACAACACCGTCCAAGGAAATGTACCAGTTCTTTGATAAAGAAGGTAATACACTGGTTTTACGTCCGGACTTTACTCCGTCCATTGCAAGATGTGCCGCAAAGTATCATATGGATGACGAGTTTCCGGTACGCTTTTGTTATATTGGCAATACTTTTACCAATGTATCCAATTTACAGGGGAAGTTAAAAGAAGTAACCCAGATGGGGGCTGAGCTAATAAACGATGGAAGCGTGGAAGCGGATGCAGAGATGCTTTCCATGGTGATTGCCCTTCTTAAAAATACCGGACTTAAGTGCTTCCAGTTAACCGTAGGAAATGAGGATTTCTTTAAAGGATTATGTGAAGAAGCCAATCTTGATGAAGATACTGAGAAAGCACTTCGTGACTATATTTCCGGTAAGAATTACTTCGGAGCAGAGGAACTTTTGGAACGTAATAATGTATCTGAGCCTCATAAGAGTGCCTTGTTACAGGTGGCAGATCTGTATGGTAATTTAGAGACTATCTGCGAAGTAAAGAAGCATATCACCAATGAGAGAGCCTTAAATGCCATTGCCCGTTTAGAGGCGATTTATGAGGTGTTAAAGCTTTATGGATGTGAATCCTATGTGTGTTTTGATCTAGGGATGCTGAGCAAATATCATTATTATACAGGTCTTATTTTCAAAGCATATACTTATGGTCTTGGGGACGCTGTCGTAAAGGGTGGCCGTTATAATAATTTATTGCAGAAATTCGGCAAGGATGCTGCGGCAATTGGCTTTTGTGTTGTAATTGATGAGCTGATGGAAGCACTTGACCGTCAGAAGGTGTGTTTTGAGTGTGAGACGCAGGTAGAGACCATCTATTATAAAAAGGATAACTATTCAAAGAAGCTTTCGGAAGCGATTACAAAGCGTAGTATTGGCAAGGCAGTCTGTTTAGTTCCTGCCGTGGAGGAGTAGTATAGATGAATCAGGATAGATATTTAACCTTTGCACTTGGCAAAGGAAGACTGGCGAAAAAGACATTGGAGCTTTTTGAAGAAATCGGCATTACCTGTGAGGAAATGAAGGATAAGGACTCCAGAAAATTGATTTTCGTAAATGAAGATTTAAAACTACGTTTCTTTTTATCCAAGGGACCGGATGTACCTACTTATGTAGAGTACGGTGCGGCAGATATCGGTGTGGTTGGAGAGGATACTATTTTAGAAGAAAATCGTAATGTTTATGAGGTACTTGATTTAGGCTTTGGTAAGTGTCGCATGTGTGTATGTGGTCCTGCTTCTGCCAAGGAACTGTTACAGCATCATGAAAGAATCCGTGTAGCCAGCAAGTATCCAAAGATTGCCAAGGATTATTTTTATAACCAAAAGTATCAGACCGTGGATATTATTAAATTAAACGGTTCTGTAGAATTAGGACCGATAGTGGAACTGTCGGATGTAATTGTAGATATTGTAGAGACCGGTTCCACCCTTCGTGAAAATGGCCTTGAGGTTTTAGAAGAGATTTGTCCTCTTTCTGCCAGAATGATTGTAAATCCGGTTAGTATGCAGATGCAGTCTGAGAGAATCAAGGATTTAATCAGTAAGCTGAGAGCAAAGTTAAAAGAAGAAAAATAAGGCGTCTGCAGGTAGTGTAAAGATTGGAGATAACCCATGAAAATAGTAACATTAACAAAAGAAACAACCCAGAGTATTATGGACGATCTTTTAAAGAGAAGTCCCAATAACTATACAGAATATGAATCCGTTGTAAACGAGATTATTGAAAATGTTAAGCAGAATAAGGATAAAGCGGTATTTGATTATACCTTAAAATTTGACCGCTTCACCCTTACTCACGAGAATATTGTGGTTACTAAGGAAGAGATTGCAGAAGCTTATGAACAGATGGATGCAGAGCTTGTAGAAGTAATGAAGAGAGCTGCTGAGAATATCCGTGTTTTTCATGCAAAGCAGGTTCGTAACAGCTGGTTTGATGCGAAGGAGGACGGTACCATTCTTGGTATGAAAATTACCCCGATTCAGAGAGCCGGTGTATATGTACCGGGTGGTAAGGCTGCTTATCCATCCAGCGTTCTTATGAATGTAATTCCGGCTAAGGTAGCAGGTGTTCCGGAAATTGTGATGACCACACCTCCGGGAGCAGACGGTAAAGTAAATCCCGGAACTCTGGTTGCAGCAGATATTGCAGGCGTAGATACCATCTATAAGGTTGGCGGTGCACAGGCTATTGCCGCAATGGCTTACGGAACGGAATCTATTCCTAAGGTGGATAAGATCACAGGCCCCGGAAATATTTTTGTGGCTTTGGCGAAAAAGGCTGTTTATGGATATGTTAGTATTGATTCCATCGCTGGTCCCAGTGAGATTCTGGTTCTTGCAGATGAGTCTGCAAATCCAAGATATATTGCAGCAGATTTACTTTCTCAGGCGGAACATGATGAGCTGGCAAGTGCCATCTTAATCACCACCTCCATGGAGGTAGCGCAGAAGGTTTCCGAAGAGGTAGATAAGTTTACTGCAGAGCTTTCCAGAAAGCCTATTATTGAGAAGTCTTTGGAAAACTATGGATATATTTTAGTGGCTGATTCTATGGAACAGGCCATTGATACGGCTAATGAAATTGCATCGGAGCATTTAGAGATTCTCACTAAAAATCCGTTTGATACCATGACTAAGATTAAGAATGCGGGAGCAATTTTCTTGGGAGAATACTCATCAGAGCCTTTGGGAGATTATTTTGCAGGACCGAACCATATCTTACCAACTAACGGAACTGCAAAGTTCTTCTCACCGGTAAATGTGGATGACTTTATTAAGAAGACCAGTATTATTTCTTACTCCAGAGAAGCTTTGGAAAAGGTACATGTAGATATAGAGACCTTTGCAAAAAGCGAAGGATTAACTGCTCACGCTAACAGTATTGCAGTTCGTTTTGAATAAGAAAATGAGGTATATTTATGGCACGTAGTACAACGGTAAATCGTAAAACAAAAGAGACTGACATTCAGATTATTTTAAATATCGATGGTACCGGAAAGTCCGAGATTGATACAGGTATTGGTTTCTTTGATCATATGCTGGAAGGCTTTGCCAAGCACGGATTTTTTGATCTTAAATGTAAGATTACCGGAGATTTAAAGGTGGATGGACATCATACGGTAGAGGATGCAGGCATTGTACTTGGTCAGGCTATTAAAGAGGCTGTGGGAGATAAGAAGGGAATCCGCAGATACGGTTACTTTATTCTTCCCATGGATGAATGTCTGGCACTATGTGCAGTTGACTTGTGTGGCAGACCATATCTTCAATTTGATTGTGAGTTTACGACAGAGAGAATCGGTGACTTGGATACTGAGCTGATACGCGAGTTCTTTTATGCGGTATCCTACAGTGGCGGAATGAATCTTCACATCAAGATGCTGACGCCGGGCAATAATCATCACATGAGCGAGGCCATGTTTAAGGCATTTGCCAAAGCTCTGGATGTGGCTACCGGTATGGATGAACGTATTACCGATGTGCTGAGCACAAAGGGAAGTTTATAGAATCTGCAATAATTTACGTAAGAGGTTTGTTACAAATGTATATGAAGAAATTTATTCCTTGTATTTATTTATATCGCGGAAACGCTGTAAAATCCCAGTTAGATACTACCGTAGTGGATGAGAATCCGGTGAATCTTGCTAAGTATTACAGCGACAACAATGCGGATGAGCTTTTAATCTTTGATATGTCGGAAACAGACAGTGAGCACGATCAGTCCTTGGACATTATAAAGGAAATCTGTGCCACTTGTGAGATCGATGTAATGGGTACCGGTAATATCAAGCGTATGGAGGATGTAAAGAAGATTCTCTATACCGGATGTAAAAAGGCAGTTTTGGACTATAGTAAGCTTTCCAACATTGAGATTACCGAAGAGGTATCCTTAAAATTTGGTAAAGACAAAATCTGGGTTTCCTATAGTGACAACGAAGTAATGAACAAGTATAAAGAGCGCATGGAGACCTATGCCAGCGGTTTGATACTTTTAAATCCTCATCTGCTGAAGGCAGAGGCTACTTCAAGTCTTCCAACCCTTGTTTCTGTACAGCAGATTGCGTTAAATAAGCTGTTAGAGGTACTTGCCTATGAAAACGTATGTGGTATCACCGGCAATGCCATGAATGACAATGTAAAGGAAATCAGTGCATTAAAGGATCTTTGCGAGCAGAATGGTATGGAAGTGAATTCCTTAAAGGCAGCTTATAAGTGGGATGATTTTAAGAAAAACTCTGATGGTATGGTTCCTGTAATTGTACAGGATTATAAGACCGGAGAAGTATTAATGATGGCATACATGAATGAAGAAGCATATAAGACCACATTAAAGACCGGCAAAATGTGCTATTACAGTAGAAGTCGTCAGGAACAATGGTTAAAGGGCGATACAAGTGGCCATTATCAATATGTAAAATCATTAAGTGCAGACTGTGATATGGATACCATCTTAGCTAAAGTGTCCCAGGTAGGTGCTGCCTGCCACACGGGAGCATACAGCTGCTTCTTTAATGAGATTGTAAAGAAGGATTATGAAGAGGCTGAGAATCCATTAAAGGTGTTTGAGTCCGTATTTAATGTGATTAAGGATCGTAAAATTCACCCGAAAGAAGGCTCTTATACCAATTATCTCTTTGACAAGGGCATCGATAAGATTTTAAAGAAGCTTGGTGAGGAAGCTACAGAAATTGTTATTGCCGCCAAGAATCCGAATCCAAACGAAATCAAGTATGAAATCAGTGATTTCTTATATCATATGATGGTGCTTATGGCTGAGAAAAATGTAACTTGGGAAGAGATTACTACAGAGCTTGCAAATCGTTAAAATATATTTTAAAATAGCTTTTATGAGAGTCGTTTGTGTTGCTCACATACGACTCTTTTAGTGTTATTTATTAGATTTAGGAAGGAATTTTCATGAATACAAAGCTTGCTTTATCAGATGATATCTTAATGAAAATTGAAAAGCCTGCCAGATATATCGGTAATGAAGTAAATGCTGTGGTAAAGGACAAGAGTAAGGTAAATGTCCGCTTTGCTATGTGTTTTCCCGATGTATATGAAATCGGTATGTCCCATTTGGGCATCCAGATTCTCTATGGTATGCTTAATGAAATGGAGGATGTGTGGTGTGAGCGCGTATATTCTCCATGGGTAGATTTGGACAAGATTATGAGAGAGGAAAAGATTCCTCTTTTTGGTCTGGAGTCTCAGGAACCTATCAAAGATTTTGATTTTCTTGGTATTACCATTCAGTACGAGATGTGCTATACCAATATTCTGCAGGTGCTGGATTTAGCGCAGATTCCACTTTTAGCAAAGGATAGAGATGAAAGCTTCCCTATTGTCATCGGTGGTGGTCCCTGTACCTATAATCCGGAGCCGATTGCAGATTTCTTTGATATTTTCTATATTGGAGAAGGTGAGACCCAGTATAAAACACTTTTAGATACCTATAAAGAGTGTAAAAATGCCGGTTTCTCCAGAGAAGAGTTTCTATATCGTGCTTCTCAGATTCCGGGTATGTATGTGCCAAGCTTCTATGATGTAACATATAATGAAGATGGAACAATTTCTTCTTTTTCACCAAATAAAGAAGGGGTTCCGACTACAGTTCTTAAGGAAGTGGAAATGAATGTTTCCAATACTTACTATCCTATGAAGCCGGTAGTACCTTACATTAAGTGTACGCAGGACCGTGTGGTTTTAGAAATTCAGAGAGGCTGTATCCGAGGATGCCGCTTCTGTCAGGCTGGACAGCTTTATCGGCCGGTTCGTGAAAGAGATGTAGAAGTCCTCAAGAAATATGCTGTAGAGATGCTGAAAAATACAGGACATGAGGAGATTTCTTTAAGTTCCTTAAGTTCCAGTGATTATACAAAGCTGCCGGAACTGATTGATTTCCTTATTGAGGAATGCAATAACAAGAAGATTAACATTTCCTTGCCATCCCTACGTATTGATGCCTTTTCTTTGGATGTAATGAGTAAGGTACAGGATGTGCGTAAGTCAAGCCTTACCTTTGCACCGGAAGCAGGAACACAGAGACTTCGTGATGTTATCAATAAAGGACTTACGGAGGAGCAGATTTTAAGTGGGTCTGCGCTGGCTTTTAAGGGTGGCTGGACCAGAGTAAAGCTATACTTCATGCTTGGACATCCTACAGAGACGGATGAGGATATTGAAGGAATTGCACAGCTTTCCAATGCTATTGCGGCTACCTTCTTTGAGGTGGTTCCTAAGGAGGAGCGAAAAAACGGAAAGGTACAGATTGTTACCAGTACCTCGTTCTTTGTACCCAAGCCATTTACACCGTTCCAGTGGGCGCCTCAGTGTACTAAGGAAGAGTTTTTGGACAAGGCATATAAAACAAAGCGTGCTATTGCTTCCCAGCTGAATCAGAAGCATATTAAATATAATTACCATGAGGCGGATGCCAGCGTACTTGAGGGCGTATTGGCCCGTGGTGACAGAAGACTTGGTAAAGTAATTCAGAAGGTCTATGAAAAGGGCTGCTTTTACGATGCATGGAGCGAATACTTTAAGAACGATGCGTGGCTTGAGGCTATGGAGGAATGCGGCTTAGAGGTATCTTTCTATGCAAGCCGTGAGCGTGATACCTCCGAAATCCTTCCCTGGGACTTTATTGATGCCGGCGTGACCAAAGAATTTTTAATGAGAGAGTGGAAGAAGGCACAGGAGGCGACTGTTTCCGAGAATTGCAAAGTAAAATGTCAGGGCTGCGGTGCGGCAAGATTTGGAGGAGGTATTTGCTTTGAAGGTAAGAATTAAATTCAAAAAATATGGTCCTGTCAGATTTATCGGACATTTGGATGTAATGCGTTTTTTCCAGAAATGTATCCGCCGTGCAGAGATTGATATTGCATATTCTCAGGGCTTTAGCCCTCATCAGATTATGTCCTTTGCGGCGCCTTTAGGTGTTGGGCTTACCAGCGACGGTGAATATATGGACATTGAATGTCACAGTGTAACCACAAGTCAGGATATGATGCAGCGTTTAAATGCAGCTTCCGTGTATGGTATTGAGGTAGTTTCTGTGAAAGAGCTTCCTGAAGGCGCAGGTAATGCCATGGCTTCTGTGGCGGCAGCTTCTTATACCGTCCGCTTCCGTGAAGGAAGAGAACCCGGGTTTGATTATATCAGTGCACTTCCTGCTTTTATTGCGCAGGATAGCATCATGATTACCAAGGAAACCAAGAAGAGTACCCTTGAAATTGATTTAAAGCCCGGAATTTATGAATGTAAGGCTTTGGATGATAAAAGTATCTATATGCTTGTAGATGCCTCTTCTGCGGGCAATATTAAGCCAATACAGGTTATTGAGGCATTGTTATCTTCCCATGGTGAGAATTTGCAGGAGAACGCTCTGTTGATACACCGCAATGACACATATACTAATGTAGCTAAGAAGAATAAGAGAAGACGTCTTGTACCATTAGATGCTATCGGTACAGATATTGAATAATAAAATGAATGAGAAAAAGTTATTATTTACCTCTTGTATGGGGAAAAAAATTGCCGCACTTATAAATGATAATCGTCTGAAGGGACTTTATGTTTTAGAGCAGGAAGGACAGAGTAAAGTAGGAGCAATATACATTGGCAAGGTTAAAAATATTGTTAAAAATATTGATGCATGTTTTGTGGAAATTGCTGATGGAGAACTGTGCTTTTTATCTCTGAAAGAGGCTTCATATGCTTATCTTTTGAATCGCCCAGCAGACGGTCGTATCTTACAGGAAGATGAACTTTTGGTACAGGTACAACGTGATGCCATAAAAACGAAGCAGGCAGGTCTTACAACGAAACTGAATCTATCCACAGACGCATTTGCCTTTTCCTTCGGAAGTCCTAAGCTTGGCATTTCTTCCAAGCTACCTAAAGATTGCAAAGAGGGACTGAAAAAGCTTTTAAGAAATCATAATATCATTGATGATGAGGACAATCTGATACAAGGTCAGAATATGCCTGACTATGGTTTGGTACTTCGTACGGCTTCACTGCCTCTCTTGGAAGAACTGGGACCGGAAGGTTATATTGATGCTCTTATTAATATGCAAGACAAATTTATTGACTTGGTCAGTCGGGCAAAATATCAGACCTGTTTTTCCTGTTTAGTACCACCTCCGTCTGTATATTCTAAAGCACTGGATTATTTCGGTAGCGGTTCCTTTGATGAAATCGTTACAGATGAAACTGCGGTATATGAAGCTTTTTCTGCTGGAAAAAATATTCGTTTTTACGAGGATTCCATGTTATCGCTTTCGAAGCTTTACAGTCTGGAATCAAAGGTTTTAGAAGCACTTTCTACTAATGTATATTTGTCCAGTGGTGCAAGTCTGGTTATTGAGCAGACAGAGAGCATGAATGTAATCGACGTAAATAGCGGAAAATTCGATAAAAAGACTGCTTCCGTCGAATCCATATATCGAATTAACAGAGAAGCGGCGAAAGAGATTGCTTTACAGATACGTCTCAGGAATTTGACCGGCATCATTATTGTTGATTTTATTAATATGAAGTCCGAAGAGGATAAAGAATCTCTTTTACAGGATTTGCGACGCTATGTTGCAGATGATCCTTTCCGTACCCAGATAGTAGACATGACTGCTCTTGGACTTGTGGAGATTACAAGACAGCGGGGATATAAATCATTAAAGGAACAATGGAATGCTTAATATATGGGGGATGAGAAGAGTATGAAAATTTTTGCGTACTGTTTGCGTGAATTTGATGAAAAACCAATGTTTGATGCATTATGCAAGGAATTTAATGCAGAATATGGTTATACGACGGAATATCCAAGTCCGGAAAATGTTCATTTGGCTGCAGGATATGACGCAGTCAGCATGACACCTACCAATATGGGAAAAGAAATGCTGGATTTGTTCTATGAGCAGGGAGTTCGATATGTTGCCACAAGAAGTATTGGCTATGACCATATTGATTTACAGCATGCCAAAGAAAAAGGTATTGGTGTATGTAATGTAAGCTATGATCCGGAAACAGTAGCGGACTATGCGATTATGCTGATGCTGATGTGTCTACGTAATATCTGTCATATTCTGGAGCGTTCCAAAGTACAGGATTATACCTTAAAAGGGAAAATCGGTAAGGATTTGTGTGATTGTACAGTCGGTATTATCGGAACAGGTCAGATTGGGAAAACCGTAATCAAGCATTTAAGTGGTTTTGGATGTAAAATGCTGGCATATGATCTTTATCCTAATGAAGAAGTTTCGAAGTATGCAACTTATGTTTCACTGGAAGAACTCTATGCAAAGTCTGATATTATTACCTTGCATACTCCAGCTACAGCGGATAATTATCATATGATTAATGAGGATTCTCTTTCCCGGATGAAAGATAGTGTTATCTTAATTAATACAGCCAGAGGAACTTTGATTGATACAGATGCATTGATTGATGCCCTAGAATCTGGTAAAATAGGACATGTTGCGTTGGATGTACTTGAGAAAGAAGACGGTTTATATTATATTAATCGTGTAGGTGATGCAATTGCAAACAGACATATGGCAGTTTTACGTTCTTTCCCCAATGTAATTTTGACGCCTCATACCGCATTTTACAGCGAGAAAGTTGTCTGGAATATGGCATACAAGACCTTTAAAGGTGTAGATGATATGATGAAAAGAAGAGAGAATCCATTGATTCTCGTACAAAATTAAGAAGGACGGACATTATAATGGCACTAAATCCAATGCAGTTAATCGGATTAAAGAATGATTTTGATAAATTTAAAAACAATCATCCTAAGTTTTTACAATTTGTTTCTGCTATGGCTCAGTCAGGATTACAGGAGGGAACCATTTTAGAGTGTAAGGTTCTTACTCCCGAAGGAAGAGAAATGCAAGCAAATATCAAGATAACCCAGGATGATTTAGAATTACTTCAAAAAATAAAAGAAATGGCATAAAATGCTTAGGAGGAACACATAATGATTCATAACGGAATTGAATTCGACACATATTTTAAGAACTATCCTGATGTGAACGGCTATTTCGGTAAGTATGGCGGTTCTTTTATCGCACCGGAACTTCAGGATGCAATGAACGAGATTACAGAGGCATATTTTACCATTTGTAAGTCTGCGAAATTTATCAGTGAGCTTCGCCGTATCCGTAGAGATTTTCAGGGAAGACCTACCCCCATTTCTCATTTGGAGAGACTTTCCAACAAGCTTGGAAATGTACAGCTTTATGTAAAGCGTGAAGACTTAAACCATACCGGTGCTCATAAATTAAATCACTGTATGGGAGAAGCTCTTCTTGCAAAATATATGGGTAAGAAGAAAATTATTGCAGAAACCGGTGCGGGACAGCATGGTGTTGCTCTTGCAACTGCAGCTGCTTATTTTGGTTTAGAGTGTGATATTTATATGGGTTCTGTGGATATTAAGAAACAGGCTCCTAATGTTGCAAGAATGAAGATTTTAGGTGCAAATGTAGTGGAAGTGACCCATGGTCTTGCAACTTTAAAAGAAGCGGTAGATGCTGCATTTGAAGCATACAGCAGAGAGTATAAGAATGCTATCTATTGTATTGGTTCTGTGCTTGGTCCTCATCCATTCCCTATGATGGTTCGTGATTTCCAGAGTGTAGTAGGTATTGAGGCAAGAGAACAGTTTACCCAGATGACCGGTGAGCTTCCGGATGCCATCGTAGCGTGCGTGGGCGGTGGTTCTAATGCAGCAGGTTTCTTCTCAGGCTTTTTAAATGATCCTGTAGATATTTATGGTGTTGAGCCTTTAGGAAAAGGTCCTAAGCTCGGAGACCACGCTGCAAGTCTGCAGTACGGTACCGAAGGAATTATGCACGGCTTTAACAGTATCATGTTAAAGGACGAGAATGGAGAACCTGCACCTGTATATTCTGTTGCAAGTGGTCTTGATTATCCTTCTTCCGGACCGGAGCATGCATTCTTACATGATCTTGGAAGAGTAAAATATGGTGTTGCAGATGATGAAGAAGCAATTGATGCATTCTTTACACTTTCCAGATTAGAAGGTATTATCCCTGCCATCGAAAGTTCTCATGCAGTTGCTTATGCAATGAAGCTTGCAAAGGAAATGGGCAGAGGTTCTATTCTTATCAATCTTTCCGGTAGAGGTGATAAGGATATGGACTATGTAATCGAGAAATACGGTATTCGATAATAACATATATGGATAGTGAAAGCACCTTGGGATCACATTCCTCAAGGTGCTTTATTCTTCTTTGATTTATCCTAACCATTTTGTATCATCGGAAGTATTCCACTGCCTGGCTTCCTTTAATCTACGATAGTATGTAGCACGGCTGCAATCCAGAATTTCAATAATCTCTTTGGTTGTCTTTCCTTCTTTACGCCATTGAAAAATATTCCCATAGGAAAATTCCGAAGAGCGGTAATTCCTTGGACGTCCGGCACCACGCTTTCTAACCTCATCTATTCTTTGGGAATCCAATTGGATTTTAATAATGGATTCTCCGCCTGTGGTAACATCATGATAGAATTTAATACCAAGATTCTCAATCATTTCATTTATTTCTGCAAGACTTTCTTCCACATGATCTTCCGGTGAGACTTTGCCCAGCCCTAATAGTAATTCTTTTTTCTCAAATACATTGTCGTAAATAAACATAAAACATCTCCATATAATAATGTCTCATTATTAATTATGAGCTAAATGTATCATATTTAAAAGTGATATACAATATTTATTTTATATAAGATAAAACATAGTTATAAAAACATTCTTCAATTTTTGGCTCTAATGTGTTAAAATCCATGTGTTAAGATTTACTATGAGGGAGAAAAGTGAATATGTTAAATGAGTTACGAAAGAAAACGAAAAAGAGTGTTATTACTACATCCATCTTACTTTTTATCATTGGAATTGCTCTGACGGTTCCGTTTATTAAGAGTTATGAATCATATTTCGGCGATGGTATAACCTTTGAAGCACTTACACCGGATGAAATTGAAGCAGGAATGTACGTTAATATTCAACTTAAGGATAATTTCGGTTATTTCATGGAGGAATATTCTGAGAATACCAAGACCCATGTGCGGACTACCGAATATCTATATTATATTATTTGGACCGGTGACGATAATGCTATCGATTATCGCTTTATGGGGATCCGTGTACCGGCTTGGTATGAAAGAAAAATGGATTTGATGGCAGATAATACTTATGAAGAAATTCGTGGAGAAACCCTTCCTTTTAATGGTTATATTCGGGAAATGACAGAAGAGGATAAGAGTTTTTTTAAGGATTGCTTTATCGAAAGTGGTCTAACTGTAGAGGAATATGAAGAAATAACACTTCCTTATTACATTGAAGTAACAGAATCAAAGGAGCAGGCTCTACCGGCTGTTATGGCTATTGCAGGTTTATTATTAGTGCTTTGGGGTGTTATTCGCCTGATTAAGTCCTTTACCGGAGGTTTCTTAAAGAAATTTTATAAGGATTTAAAAGAAGCTGGTTTTACCGTTGAGAGCTTAGAATCGGATTATGAGTATTCCAAGAGTAGTGACATGAAAATATCCGGAGTAGTTGGTTTAGGACAGCGTGCCGTTTTTTACATGGATGGTGCACATCCGAGAGTAACATCCACCAAAAAGCTTCTCTGGGCTTACACAAACATTACCCAACATCGTACCTATGGAATTCCTACCGGTAAGACCTATGGTGTTGCAATCTTTGCAGAAGGACGCGGTAATTTCCTTACTGTCGGTGCTAAGAATGAAGCGGATGCCAAAGAAATTTTACAGTATCTTGTAACCAAATACCCTTGGATGATTGTAGGTTATTCAGAGGAATTAAGGAAGTTATTTACGCAGGATTTAACTACCTTCAAGAGCTTAAAGTACGACAAAGAGATTTCTAATACAATGTTCTAATATGTGTTAAATTTGAATCACACAGCTTTTATGGCTGTGTGATTTTATAGTGGTCAAATAATTCTTTATATCTTTTCTCAACCATTTCAAAGGGAATAAAATCATAGGAAAAAGAGATTTTTATCTTAGGTTCCGCAATATCCATTTTTTCATTCAACAGATTGAACAAATCGTAATAAAGAAAAGCATTGTCAATCTGCTTCACAAGCATCTGCTCATCCAATGAGAGAGTAGTACCCAAGTATTTTTCATAAATAACATCCAGTAAAGTATCTTCTATAATGTTATACTCTGTCAGATATTTCTTAAACGGCTTAGGCACATCCGACATATATGCCTCACTTGCATCATGCAAAAGGCAGGCAAGAATTACCCTTTTAGAATATCCTCTTGCAGCGGCCTCCAAAGCACAGTTAATACAGTGTTGTCCCACAGAGAAAAAGCTTTTTACATGGCCATTTCCGCGACAGATTAGGGATAACGCATGAGCAATATCATCAATATGTATTTTATCCGCTTCCGGTATTGTTGGGATAAAATGTTCTCCTGTATAGGTCGTAATGTAGTCTGACATAATTTGATTCCCCTTGTATCTTTCTATATTGAAATATATTTCTTTGTTATGATACCATATAAATAGATTTTATGCTGAAATTTTTCCTTTGGAGGTAGAAAGTGAAGAACAAAAGAAATACATATAGAATTATATTTATCTTATCAGTAGCATTTATTGGAATAGTTTTGTATATACTTACTTTTTTATTTTCTGAGAATCATCAGGATGATGATCTTTTAACATTGGAAAATTTGCAGCGAAGAGACTTGATTGCAGAAACAATTTTCTGGGAAGATTTAGACAATAATGGTGAAATGGAATATCTGATAATTGAAAACGATGATAAGCATGAATATGGAAAGCTAACATTATATTTTAATGAAGAACCCATATATAGTTATGAAGAGGATATGAACATCATTAGTGTAGTGTCTAAAGAATATAGAGATTTGGACAATGATAATGAGAAAGAAATATTTGTGAGCTTTGCGCCTGATGCAAATTCCGCAGGAATGATGGAGTGGTTTGCTCTAAAACAAGATGACGACGGTTGGAATTTGATGGAAATGCATCACAATAACAATGGTATGGGTTTGGCAGCGAAACCTGTCATTTATCTATATCCTGAATCAGTTACTGAGATTGAAGTAGAGCTTGATTATGATGGATTTCTGACTTGTACTTATCCGAAATACAAAAATAGTTGGAAAGTAACTGCACAACCGGACGGGACATTAACAGATGAAAATGGACAAAGTTATAATTACCTCTATTGGGAAGGAATATCTCATATGGAGTATGACTTTTCTAAGGGCTTTTGTATCGCTGGTAAAGATACTGCGACATTCTTGGAAGAAATCCTGGCAAAACTTGGTTTAACTCGACGGGAAGCCAATGAATTTATTGTTTATTGGCTTCCTTTGATGGAGTCAAATCCCTATAATTTGATTGCTTTTCAGTATGATAAGTATACCGAAAATGCTAAGTTAAATGTTTCACCGCTACCTGATACTGTGCTTCGTATTTTTATGGCATGGAAACCGTTAGAAGAAGAGATTGATATTGAGCTACAGGAGCTAACTACTACAGAAAGAAAGGGCTTTACTGTAGTAGAATGGGGAGGAACCCAACTAAATTAAATACATAGTCCCTATTATAAGGGGACATGACCTATTCATAAACTTTAATCTTAGCTGCCATTTTGCGATGTTCTTCCTCGCTTGCAGCATAGTATTTGTTGGTGGTGTTCACGTCCTCATGTCCCAGAACATCTGCCACCAGTTTGATATCACCTGTTTCACGGTAGAGGGCAGTGCCATAAGTACTCCTTAGTTTATGAGGCGTAATATGCTTATCAGGAACAGCTTCCTGTGCGAATTTTTTAACCACATTTTCTACTGCTTTGACACACATACGCTGTTTGCGGTTAGATAGAAAAAGTGCTTGTTCTTCTGTATTTGGGCCAAGTAAGGAAGCTCGCTCACCATCGATATAATCCTTAAGTGTTTCTGCAACTTGTTCATTAAAATAGAGAACATTTGACTTACCGCCTTTACGAATTACAAATACAGTGTTTTGTGAAAAGTTTAACGATTTTATATCTAAGCCAACAAGCTCTGATACACGCATGCCGGTATTTAAAAACAAGGTCAATATAGCTGTGTCACGTTGCTGATTTTTCTCACAGAATTTCTTCTGGCGATGACTTTTCATGTTGCTGGATTTTACAGTATCAAGCATATTATGAACTTCGTTGGATTCCATACGTATGATGGCGTCTTTTTTTCTTTTGGTACGTTTTGCAGCACCTAAGGTAGGGTTATTTTTTAAGTATTCATGTTGGCACGCAAACTTATAAAAGCCACGTAAGGCTGACATACGACGTGCAATTCCGTTTTCCGCGTTTTCGTGAGGATTATCCTTTGAAACGGATAAAGATAAAAATTTCTGATATTCATTGATATCATGAAAGGTTAAGCCATCCAAAATCTCTAAAGATATATCTTTAGGTTCTAAATCCTTACATAAAGGATTCTGATCAATGAGAAACTTCATAAAGGTAATTAAATCGTAGGCATAAGAAATAACTGTATTAATCTGAGATGTTAATTCCTTTTCGTCTAAATAGTCCAAGCAATATCTGGGAAGCTGGCTTTCTAATTCACGAAGTTTTAATTTTTTATGTTCACGTAATTCTTTATAGTAATCGCTGGATTTTGCCATAGTATGCACTCCTTTTGTTATTTACACATCTAATTATTCGTTAAATGTGGATTTATGGAATATTTAGATTATACTCTCTCAACCACAATTTGGCAAGATTTTCTTATTTACGCTCTAATTCTTCAGAATCTAATACAATGGTAAATGGGCCATCATTCAATAATGACACTTCCATATGGGCGCCAAAACTTCCACGTTGTACGACTTCCACCTGTTTACCACATTCTTCGATGATATACTCATAAAGTTCATTTGCCATATCAGGCGGCCCCGCCTTTACAAAAGCTGGACGATTTCCTTTACGGCAGTCAGCATATAATGTAAACTGAGAAATCAACAAAAGCTGTCCATCCACATCCCCGATAGAAAGATTTGACTTGTCATTTTCATCTTCAAAGATTCGCAGATTAATCATTTTCTTAATCATTTTATCTGCTACTTCTTTGGTATCAGTTGCTGACACACCGATTAGCACCATATACCCCTTTTCAATTTTACCGATTGTTTTACCTTCTACATCTACCTGTGCATGTCGAACCCGTTGAATTACAAATTTCATATGATATTATCCTTTTCTATGATTAGATTACCTTAATGTGTATCAATATTAAATATGATACACATTGTTCAAGTCACAATTACATTTATAATACTCTTTTAAAGTCATCACAACAAGGGACTTCGTGAAAAGATTTTATTAAATATACTATTGTGTCCTAAAGATAAAGAATGTAAAATGAAGTATCAGAAAAAATTGGAGAAATGAATAATGAAATTACAACAAGTATATAGTTTTGTAAGACGTGCGATTGATGATTATCATATGATTGAAGAAGGCGATAAAATAGCTATTGGAATATCCGGTGGAAAGGACTCTCTTACTCTACTATATGCCCTGCATGGTCTCAGACGCTTCTATCCCAAGAAATTTGATATTCATGCTATAACGGTCGATCTTGGTTTTAAAAACCTGAATTTGGACAAAATAGAGGCTCTCTGCAAGGAGCTAGATGTAGAGTATACTATTGTAAAGACAGATATTGCTAAAATCATCTTTGAAGATCGTAAAGAAAGCAGTCCATGTTCTTTGTGTGCAAAAATGCGAAAAGGAGCTTTAAATGATGCAATGAAAGCTGCTGGCTGCAATAAAATAGCTTATGGACATCATAAGGATGATATTGTAGAGACCATGCTAATGTCTCTTATCTTCGAAGGGCGCTGGCATACCTTCTCTCCTGTTACTTATCTGGATAGGATGGATTTAACTGTAATCCGACCTCTTATGTATATGAATGAGGTGGATGTGATTGGTTTTACCAATAAAAATAATGTACCGGTTCTAAAAAGTGCCTGTCCTGTAGATGGATACACTAAGCGTGAGTATGTAAAACAATTATTAAGAACACTGAATCAGGAGAATCCAGGTGTTAAAGAAAGAATGTTCACGGCAATTCAAAAAGGTGATATGAAAGGTTGGCCTCAATATTTTGGTAAATAAGTTTTGTAAAGAGCTCCAGGTAAAACCTGAAGCTCTTTTCTATGGAGAATTTATGCGGGTGAACATAAAATACCCTACTGTACAAAAGCCGTAGAATAATAGGGAATAATCAAACACTGACCTGCCGTAATATTTGTAGATGTAAGATTATTCATACGAACAACCTCTTCTACATATTCTGCTGTAGAATCGTAAAATTTATCATCCTTATACTCCTCTGCGATTGTCCAAAGAGAATCTCCGGAAACAACTTCAATACTGGTAAAATACTTATAAGAAACATCACAGGCTTCAGTGCTTGCATTGGAAATAAGCGCACTGTATGAAACGATGCAAGTTAATACAAGACATACGGATAAAACTGCAAGAAAAACTTTTCTTCTGATCTCTTTCTGTCTGCGAAGCTTTCTTTTATAGTTACGAAGTTCTCTTTCTGTCATAGCTTTTCTCCTTTGTTCGAATGATTGTTCGGAACATCTGTTCTTTTTATGTTTGTATTATATCGAACAAACATTTGTTTGTCAAGCATTTAATCGAACATATTTTTGGAATATATGTTTGCTTTTTGTTTTTTTGTATGATATACTAAATTTACAAATTAACAGACACCTACATATAGGAGGTATTTGCATGGCAAATGGAAAGATTTCTGCAAAGCAGCAAGAGATTTTAGATTATATTAAAGAAGAGATTTTAAGAAAGGGGTATCCTCCCACAGTTCGTGAGATTTGTGAGACAGTCAATTTAAAGTCCACTTCTTCTGTACACTCTCATTTAGAGACCCTGGAGAAGAATGGATATATTCGTCGCGACCCGACTAAACCCCGTGCCATTGAGATTTGTGATGATAGTTTCCAGATTGTCCGCACAGAGACAGTCAGCTTACCTATCGTAGGAAATGTTGCTGCAGGGCAGCCGATTCTTGCAGAAGAAAATATTGAAGAATATTTTCCCGTTCCAGCTGACATGGTTCCTAAAGGGGATTCCTTCATACTAAAGGTTCGTGGTGATTCAATGATTAATGCCGGAATCTTTAGTGGTGATCGCATATTTGTACAGTGTTGCAATACTGCGAACAATGGTGATATGGTAGTTGCAATTATTGAAGATGGTGCTACCGTTAAGACTTTTTACAAAGAGAATGGACACATTCGTCTTCAACCGGAAAATGACGACATGGATCCTATTATTGTTGATGATTGTCAAATTGTGGGGAAGGTATTCGGTTGTTACCGTTTTTGGAGATAGATAAAAGCTTCGAGAAACTACTATTAAAGTTGTTTCTCGAAGCTTTTAAATTATTTATTCTCCAAATTGCTTTAAAGCATCTGTCATTTCATATGTATAATCTGCTCTATTTACAGTAACAAGCTTTTGGAACATAAGTGTACCATCTAAATAGCCTTTGGTATAATACCAAGAATCAGGAAAATATGTTGTATCTCCCTGTAATCCCTTTGGAGCAACACAGATAAACTCTTTATCACTTAATTTAACAATACCATCATATTCAATTGGAAAATATACGGTAGATGTAGGGAAATTATTCTCTGTGCTGGATACAGTTGCACTATAAACTAAGATATATTTATTGTTCGCTTCATAATTTTCTCCCTGATTTTTGGCAAGTAATAAATATTCTCCTAAAAGTTCCAAATTTTCTACATTTGTGGTTTCAGCATAACCAGTTGTAATATAATTTTGGATTCTTTCATTTGCATCATTTGCCAATGTGATTTTAAAATTACTATCGATATCCTGTAAACTTGTAAGGAAACCATCACCATCAAATTTTTCAAAACCATCGCCAATGCTTGTCTCATAAGAGTCTGTATTACGAGTAACTATTTCTTTATAACATGCAATAGGATTGATATAGCCTGAAGTTCCATACCAAGAATTGGTCAAATTAGACCATCCCATAATATTTTTCCCGGATGCATATGAGTATTCTCCATCCATATTCATTATATTACTATATTGAACCGGGAAATATACATAGGTATCCGCAAACGAATCTGCAGAATCTGTAAGCATACCACTATAGATTATATATAAATTATTATAATTATTGTATGAGTTTAATGCATCCTGTTTCTGAACACTAAACATATAACCGCTGTAAGTAAGATCTCCTAACTTACAAGTATCAATATATCCTGCACAATTTGCAACAATCACATCTTGTGCATCTGCCTTCAGTGATTCAATGAATTTACCATCAATCTCTGTATAAGATTCTACATATTCAGTTAAACCTTTCACCTCAAACTCTTTTTCTTTCTGTTTTAAAGCATATCCATTACGAAGAGTCTGTTCATCAGTCAAGTCTATAGTTATTTTAACTTTATCACCGTTACGAAGATTGCTTCTTTTGTCAATAGAGAAAGAATAAGTGTTAATAGCATCATGAGTACCATTATATGTAAATTCTACAGTACCATATGGTGAAATTCCGGCAAAATTGACTTCCAATTCCTCAAAAGCATCAATTTTCTCAACTTTCTCTAAATCTTTAACCTTTACTGTAACCTTTTTGCCGGTAAATTTTATTCCTAACTTTTTTGCAATTTTATTGTCATAGCTGATGGTGGCAGTCAACTTATCACCATTTTCAATCTCGCTTTCCTTATTCAGCTCTAATTCAATTGCATCGAAACAGTCATCCAGGTTATTCAATAATTCAATTTGTTCTTTTTCTTTTAGTTCTTTCTCACTGTATATTACTTGTAATTCATCATAAATGGCGACTTGATCAAGTTCAGCATATGCTGTTGCATAACCATGATATCCATTATAGTTTATAGTGACAAGTTCCTCTAAATCGATTTTATGAGGCTTGTTTTTTATTGCAATCAGAATAATTGCAATAACAATAATTGCCAGAATCACTAAAATTCCGTTACTTTTCTTTTTGACATTTGTGTTTTCCATTGTTTTCTCCTTTAAAATGTATATTTGTAAGCTTAATACTATACCATACTCATACTCTTAGATTAATCATCAAACCGAACCTTCATATATGCTTTAATCTCTTCCACACACTTGTCAAAACCAAGCTTAGAGCTGTCCAGGCATAAATCATAGTTTCTTGCATCGGACCACTCTCTTCCGGTATGATACTTATAGTATCCTGCACGCTGTCTGTCTGTTTTTTCAATGAAACGTTCCAGTTCCTTGCCCTTTAAGCTAATCTTTAATCCGGCTTGCTCCATTTTAAAATCATGTGGTGCATGTACGAACACAGATAATACATTATCATAATCTTTAAGTATATAATCTGCGCATCTTCCCATGATGACACAGCTTTCTGTTTCAGCCAACTTACGAATTATTTTTGCCTGATAATTAAAGAGATTATCTTCTGATGTAAAATCATCACTATCCGGAGAAATCAGCTCACCGGAATATGCAGGTTTCATGGATTTAAACAAACTTTTTGGTCCGGAAACTTTTTCATCATTGGTATTGAATAAAGCTACATTAATACCACTATCTTCGCTTGCTAAAACAGCTAATTCCTTATCATAGAAATGAATTCCCAACTCATTAGCTAACATTTCACCAACGGTACGTCCACCACTACCATATTCTCTTGCAATTGTAATTACGATATTTTTCATATATAACAACCTTGCCTTTCAAATATTTATGATTTTCCCTTTATTCTCCTAAATATGCTTTTTTAATAGAATCATCATTAAGAAGATCTGAAGCTTTTCCTTCTAAGACGATGTTACCGGTTTCAAGTACATATGCTCTATCTGCAATAGACAGTGCCTTCTTTGCATTCTGCTCTACCAAAAGTACAGTAGTTCCCGATTTACTTACCTCTTTGATAATTTCAAAAATCTCATTTACAAAGATAGGTGATAACCCCATAGAAGGTTCATCCATCAAGATAATCTTAGGATGGGACATCAGTGCTCTACCCATAGCAAGCATCTGCTGTTCTCCGCCGGATAAAGTACCTGCAAGCTGGTTCTGACGCTCTTCCAAACGCGGAAAACGCTTAAAGACCATCTGTAAGGTATCATCAATCTCTTGCTTATCCTTTCTAGTATATGCCCCCATCTTTAAGTTTTGTAATACGCTGAGCTGTGCAAATACACGCCTTCCTTCCGGTACATGTGCCATTCCCATGGATACGATTTTGTGTCCCGGAATCTTAGTAATATCCGTTCCTTCAAATACAACACTTCCTTCTTTAGGGGAAAGAAGTCCGGAAACTGTATGAAGAATTGTGGTTTTGCCCGCTCCGTTGGCACCGATTAAGGCAATAACTTCACCCTCTTCTACATGAAAAGAAACACCTTTGATTGCCTCTATCATGCCATAATATACTTTTAAGTCTTTAACCTCTAACATTGACATTTAACTTTGCCCTTTCCTATACCTGCAAACTTTCGTTTATTCACCAAGATATGCCTTAATAACTTCAGGATTATTCAGAACCTCATCGGTTTTACCCTGACAGAGAACACGACCGAAATTCAGAACCGTAAGCTCTTCACAAATACCGCTTACCAGTTTCATATCATGCTCTATTAAGAGAATGGTCATATCAAAATGTTCACGAACAAAGCGAATGGTATTCATAAGTTCAATAGTTTCGTTGGGATTCATGCCTGCCGCTGGCTCATCCAATAAAAGAAGCTTTGGATTCGTAGCAAGTGCTCTGGCAATTTCCAATTTACGCTGCTTACCGTAAGGTAAATTGGATGCCAAGGTATCTTTTTCAGAATCAAGATCAAATACCTTCAAAAGCTCTAATGCTTTCTCGTCCATTGCCTTTTCAACTTTCTTATAAGAAGGAAGGCGGAATATACCTGAAAAGGTACTGTAGCCCATCTGATTATGAAGTCCAACTTTTACATTGTCTAAAACGGATAACTGCTTAAATAAACGAATATTCTGAAAGGTTCTGGCAATACCGGCACGATTAATATCAATAGTCTTCTTGCCGGTAATATCTTGTCCATCCAACAGAATTACACCTTCATTAGGTTTATATACACCGGTCAAAAGGTTAAATGCGGTAGTTTTTCCTGCACCGTTAGGACCAATCAAACCGTATAAAGCGCCCTTTTCAATCTTAATATTAAAATCATCAACTGCTCTAAGACCGCCAAACTGGATTCCTAAATTACGAACTTCTAATAATGCCATTAGTTCTTACCTCCTTTTGCGGTTTTCTTAAAGCCTTTAAATGCATGCTTCTCTCTCCACTCGATACAGGCCGGTGCCCAGTTAAACAGCATCATGCCGATTAAAAGAACTGCATAAATCAGCATACGATAAGTCTGTAATTCACGTAAAAGTTCAGGAAGTGCTGTTAAAAGAACGGCTGCAATCACAGAACCTCTGATATTTCCGATTCCACCAAGTACTACAAATACTAAAATCATGATGGACATGTTGTAACCAAAGTTCTTTGGAAGTGCTGTTAATGTTGCTAAATTGTGAGCATATAACACTCCTGCTACACCAGCAAGCGCAGCTGAAATAGTAAATGCCAACAGCTTATATTTGGTGATGTTGATACCAACAGACTCTGCTGCAATTGTATTGTCGCGAATGGACATAATTGCTCGTCCGGTTCTTGAATTAATCAGGTTTAAAACAATAAAGAGTGTAATTAGTAAAAGAACAATACCCCAGGTAAAAGATGAATCCATAGGAGTTCCTGTAATACCTTGCGCACCTTTAACGATGGTTACACCGTCAGCTTCCATGCCTAAATCCATATTACTGGTCATAGAAAAATGGAAACCTTTGGAATCTTTTCCAATATACATAACGTTAATAACATTTTTAATAATTTCTCCGAATGCAAGTGTAACAATTGCAAGATAGTCACCTTTTAAGCGAAGTACAGGAATACCAATCAGGAATCCGAAAAGAGCTGCGCAAAGTGCACCTACAATAATCGCCAGTAAAAAACGAAGGGGTGCAACAGTAATTACATTAACCATACATTTTGAGAAAAAAGCACTTGTAAATGCTCCGATGCACATAAATCCTGCATGTCCCAAAGAGAGTTCACCTAAAATACCAACAGTTAAGTTTAAGGAAACTGCAACAATAGAATATACACATAATGGAACCAATAAACCATTTAATAAACTACTGATACCAACGGTACCTTTAAGCAACATCATAATCAGGTAGGTTGCAATCACGATACCGTATGTAATCAGATTTGATTTCTGAATTTTATTTAACTTCATCTTTTTCATACTATTAAACCTTCTCCTGAATATTTTTGCCTAAAAGGCCGGTCGGCTTTACCAAAAGTACAATGATAAGAACCGAGAATACAATAGCGTCCGCAAGCTGGGAGGAAATATAAGCCTTACCTAAAATTTCAATAATTCCAAGCAAAATACCACCTATAAATGCTCCCGGAATAGAACCAATACCACCAAATACAGCTGCTACGAAAGCTTTAATACCAGGCATGGAGCCTGTGTAAGGAGTCAGGGACGGATATGCAGAACAAAGAAGCATACCAGCCACTGCTGCGAGACCGGAACCAATAGCAAAGGTAAGTGCAATCGTACCATTTACATTGATACCCATCAGCTGAGCAGCACCCTTATCTTCTGAAACAGCAAGCATTGCCTGTCCTGCTTTGGACTTCTTGATAAAGAGCATAAGCACGGTCATAATGACAATACTTGTAACAATAATTACCAATGTTTCACCGGAAATATTAATCTGTCCGTCAGCTAATGTAATAGGCTCCAAGGTTACAATAGATGTAAAGTTCTTCGCATTAGCACCAAAGATTAGTAGAACAATATTCTGAAGCAAATAACTGACACCAATAGCGGTAATAAGTACCGCCAAAGGAGATGCAGCTTTACGAAGAGGCTTATAAGCCACTCTTTCGATTAACATACCAAGTAAAGTACATAAGACGATTGCTGCAACAATACCCACAATGGATGGTAATCCCATGGTTGTACAAATGGTAAATACCGTAAAAGCACCAATCATAATAACGTCTCCGTGTGCAAAGTTCAGCATCTTCGCAATACCATAAACCATGGTATAACCAAGTGCAATCAGAGCATATACACTACCAAGACTGATTCCGTTGATTAAATAATTAATGAAACTCATACTTCCTCCCGACCCGTATAAATCATAAAACTCAATAAATATGCAATATTATATCATTTTTTTTGCTTTTATACAAGAAAAAAAGAAGGCCACATATTGTGACCTTCTTGCTATATTTCGTTACATAATTCACGAATTATAATGCGCTGTATGCGCCATTCTTAATAATTACTGCCTTAGGAGCCTTGTTAGGTTCTCCGGAAGCTTCCCAAGTCATACCTGCACCGGTTAATCCGTCAACGGTAATCTGGGTCATAGCAGTCTTCATTGCTTCACAGATATCAGAAGCACTCATGGAAGGAGTTACACCTGCCTTTTCTGCTGCTGCTTTGATAGCATAAACTGCATCGTAAGCATCTGCAGCAAACTGGTTAGGAACTTCACCAAACTTCTCTTTGTAAGTAGTAACAAACTTAACAGTTAAATCATCAGTTGCATCAGCTGCGAAAGGAGTTAATAACATAACGCCTTCTGCTAACTTAGTATCAAAACCTTCTACGGTTAAAAGACCGTCTAAACCGTCACATCCGAAGAAAATAGGAGCAAAGCCCATAGCATCTGCCTGAGTTAAGATTGCAGAAGCTGCTTCATAGTAGATAGGTAAGAATACTAATTCTGCACCAGCTTCCTTAGCTTTCTGTAACTGTACAGAGAAATCAGTTGCATTGTCAGCAGTAAATGCCTCAGCTGCTACAACCTCAAAAGGCTGGTTAGCTGCTTCTGTAACAAAGCTCTCATAAATACCTGAAGAATAGGTTGTTGAACTATCATAGATAACTGCAATCTTAGATGCTACTGCATTCTGTCCGATGTACTGTGCAGAAGCCTTACCCTGGTTAGGGTCAGAGAAACATACACGGAATACATTTTCAGGAGCAACACATTCAACAGCAGAACCTGAAGGAGTTAACTGGAAAATGTTATCCTGTGAAGACATAGCTGCTACAGCGATACAAGGATCGGAAGTGGTAGAACCAACAACCATCTGTACGCCCCAGTCCTTTAATGCATTGTAGGCATTAACTGACTTTTCAGCATCATGCTCATCATCCTGGAATTTGTACTCAATCTGATAACCGTTGATACCACCGGCTGCATTGATTTCATCTACTGCAATCTGTGCACCGTTCATAACTGCCTGTCCGTAAACAGCAGCACCACCGGTAATAGGTCCGATTCCACCAATTTTAAAGGTGGTTGCATCTGCATTAGCAGAACTGCTTCCGCCACATGCGGTTAAAGATGACATTACCATTGCAGCTGCTAAAACTACGCTGGCAAATTTGGTTGATTTTCTCATAATAAATCCTCCTGTAAAACTATTTTATAGATGATTACGTACATTTGTGTGCGCATTCACTTTAATATTTTAACATGATAAACTATTAAACTGACTTTGTCAATAATATTTTATCAATTAAATATCAGCCGGATCTACCTGCTGACCGTCTCTCCAAATTCTTTCTAAATCATAGAGAAGTCTGTTTTCTTTGTCAAATACGTGTACAATCACATCGCCGAAGTCCATTAAAATCCAGTTTGCAGTATCATATCCTTCCATCTGTTTAGAAGGATGTCCCGCTCTTCCAAGCTTTTCGTCAACGTTATCTGCAAGAGCCTGAATTTGGCTTCTGTTAGTACCGCCTGCAATGATAAAATAATCTGCAATAACAGATACTTCACTGATATCAATTACTTTAATATCTTCTGCTTTTTTATCTTCTAATGCTTCAATAGCAAGTTTTGCCATATTTCTTGAAATCTCGTTCATATACACTCCTTATAAATTTATATAATATTCATAGGTCTTCTGTGTCATATCATCCACCGGCTTGTCCGAATCCTTTAAATGTGCAAGGGTGTCCTTCAGCACGATTAAAAGAGCCTTATCAATATCCCTATAAATGACTTCGCGAATCTGTGACAGATTAGGTGCCTTATTTCTTCCGGGTTCCATATAGTCAGCTAAAAAAATAATTTTCTCAAGCAAAGTCATTCCGGGATGCCCGGTAGTATGATAGTAAATGGCATTTAATATTTCTTTATCATCCACATCATATTTGTCCTTTGCCAGAAACGCACCAACCTTTCCATGCAGTAAAGAGCCGGGATTCTGCTCCTCCGTATGGGATACAGGCAAATCATTTTTTTTACAGATTTTTAACAGTTCTTCATCAGATAAATGCTTTGCACAATCATGAAGGTAACCTGCAATCAGTGCCTTCTCCACATCTGCCCCGTAGCACATGGCAAGAGATGCTGCAGTATATGCTACACCGATGGTATGCTCCAGACGGGAATTTTTCTGTACTTCATCCATTTCTTTGCGTAGCTTTGATATATCAGTATTTTTCATATAAGCCATTTACCTCGATATAGTTCCTAACATTTTCCGGTACCTGAAAACGGATGGATTTCCCATCTGAAATACGCTTGCGGATATCCGAAGAAGAAATATCAATGGTTGGAAAATCTACAATCTCGATTTCTCCGCCGAATTTCTCTTGTAAATATTTTTGTTGCTCTTCTAATATTTCTTGGGATGCTTCATCTCTGGTTACTACCACTAACACAGCATTTTGCAGGATAATATCCGGATTACGCCATTTATGAATACTTAGAAAAGAATCTGCGCCGGTAAGAAAATACAGTGTTGCTTCCGGATATATTTTTCGTAGTTCTGTCAAAGTTTCATAAGTATAAGTATTCCCCTGACGAAGAATCTCTATATCAGAGCTTTCAAATCCATTAGTACCTTCAATAGCCAATTCTACCATTTTAAGACGTATTTCACCGCTTAAAATCTCTCTGGAATCCTTCATATAAGAATTGCCGGTTGGAATAAACAATACCTTGTCCAACCCACAGGCCTCCCTTGCATACTCTGCCAAAAGTAAATGTCCTGTATGAATTGGATTAAAGGTGCCACCCATAATACCGATTTTCATGTTCTTCTCCGCAACCATAAATCTACCTACTTAGGAAGCTCGATTTTCTTGTTATTCTTACTTTCCTTATATAAAACGATCTTCTTTCCGATAACCTGTACTACGGTAGAATGGGTTCTCTCCGCTACTATCTGTGCAATCTCTCGCGGGTCATCAAAGCAGTTCTTAAGAACAGAAATTTTAATAAGCTCTCTAGTGTTAAATGCCTCACCGATAGCTTCGGTCAGCTCCGGTGTCAGGCTGGATTTACCAATCTGAAAAATGGGTTGCAAGGTACTTGCAAGACTCATTAAATATGCTCTTTGTTTGCTGGTAAAGTTTGCCATAAGTTCCTCCTACTTATAATAATCAAAGGATAATCCGTACATTCTAACGGTATCTCCCTCGGAAATGCCAAGATTTTCAAGTTCCTCTAAAATTCCATTTTCTTTTAAGAAATTCTGGAAGAAAGTAAAGCCTTTTTCACTGTCTAAATTAGTATATCCAAGCATTTTCTCGATACGTGGACCTTCTACCACATATTCATCCTCTTCTTCATCATATACCACAGTATAAGGCATATCGCCATATGCGGTAGCTGCCTCTGGAAAATACTCCTGGGCAAAAACAGTAGGCTCTTCATCAATTTCCTGAAGCATATTATATACTTCATATAATAAATCTTTTAAATTCTGACCGCTGACTGCAGAAATAGGGAACACCTTGATACCCTGCGGTTCAAATTCTTTCTTGATTTTCTCAATGGGGCTTTCGGTTTCACCATCGTCATAGATGGCATCAATCTTATTTGCTGCAATGACCTGTGGGCGCTTAGCAATATCAGGATTATATGCTTCCAGCTCTTTATTGATTGCATAAATATCCTCAATGGGATCTCTGCCTTCTGTTCCGGCTGCATCTACAATATGAATGATAACCTTGGTTCTCTCAATATGGCGAAGGAACTCGTGTCCAAGACCAATTCCTTCCGATGCTCCTTCGATAAGTCCCGGAATATCTGCAATAACAAAACCACCGGTACCCTCTAAGTCAACTACACCAAGGTTCGGATTTAAGGTAGTGAAATGATAATTTGCAATCTTAGGTCTTGCATTGGTTACTACCGATAAAAAGGTGGATTTACCAACATTTGGGAAGCCAACAAGTCCAACATCTGCAATCACCTTAAGTTCTAAAATCAGCTCAAGTTCCTGGGCCTCCTGGCCGGGCTGTGCATACTTTGGAGCCTGCATGGTAGAGGTTGCATAGTGCTGGTTACCGTTACCACCTTTGCCCCCCTTAAGCAGAATCACACGCTTGTTATCGCCAGACATATCCGTAATGACCTGACCACTTTGCGCCTCTTTAATTACGGTTCCTTCCGGAACTTTAATCACAATATCACTGCCGTTTTTACCATGACAGTTCTTCTTGCCGCCTTCTTCGCCATTCTCTGCCTTGTACTTACGGATGTGCCTGAAATCAATCAAGGTATTTAATCCTTCATCTACCTCGAAAATTACATCTCCGCCCTTACCGCCGTCTCCACCGTCAGGACCGCCGTTGGGAACATATTTTTCTCTTCTAAAGGATACATGACCGTCTCCGCCTTTACCGCTCTTAACAAAAATGCGCGCTCTATCTGCAAACATTTTGGCTCTCCTTTCTACTGCAATATAAAATGAATATACTCTTGAAAAAAGGGCTTCAAACGTTGTGTTTGAAGCCCTAATGATTATTGTGCTTATTTCTCTACTGGATATACGGAAGCCTGTTTCTTATCTCTTCCTTTTCTTTCGAACTTAAGAACACCATCAACTAAAGCGAATAATGTGTCATCACCACCGATACCAACATTAACACCCGGATGAATCTTAGTTCCACGCTGTCTGTAAAGAATGTTACCAGCCTTAACGAACTGTCCATCAGCTCTCTTCGCACCTAATCTCTTAGACTCGGAATCTCTACCGTTCTTGGTAGAACCAACACCTTTTTTATGAGCAAAGAATTGAAGGTTCATATTTAACATAGGTCTACACCTCCTCGAATTTTACTTGTAGGAATTTGTTTCCATAGGTTTTACTTAGATTTTCTAATCCGAAAACCATTGAATCCATAATAACAATGGATTCCTTTTGCAGACTGCCTTCAAAATCACATTTGATAAATCCGGTCTCATCGTTAGTTATAACCTTCATCTTCTCGCCGTAAAGCTCTTCCATGGAGTTGATTGCATTTAAAACCAAAACAGAAATCGCACTACAAAGAATATCCGGTTTCTTACGCTTAGCATACTCGGCATGTCCAAAAGTTGTGAATCCCTTATATGCACCGGTTACAGTCTTACAAATCGTAATCGTTGTCATATCACACAGTCCTTTAACTAAGAACAATTAAGCATTAATCTTGTCAATCTTAACCTGAGTGTATGCTTGTCTATGACCATTCTTCTTGTGGTAACCGGTTTTTCTCTTGTACTTGTATACAATAACCTTCTTACCTCTACCCTGCTCCATAACAGTTGCAGAAACGGTAGCGCTAGCTACGTCTTCGCCAACCTTGAGGGTAGCATCACTTACTGCGATAACCTGGTCAAATGTTACAGTAGCACCAGCTTCTGCATCAAGCTTTTCAACTTTGATGATATCTCCTTCAGAAACTTTGTACTGCTTTCCACCTGTTGCAATAATTGCGTACATAAGGCACCTCCTATTCATGAATGAATCTCTCGATCCGTTTTCATTTACTCGCTAACTTTGGTGATGTTACAAATGAACACACTTATACCTAGTTAAGCGGCATACTCAAAGAGTATAACATGAGGTGCCTTTGTTGTCAATGATTTATTTAATTATTTTTTGTCTCAAAATCCTCGATATACTGGATAATCAGCTTCACAGTACCTTCTACGCCCAGAACACTACTGTTGATACATAAGTCATAGCTGTCTGCTCTGCCCCACTTCTTAGAGGAATAGTAATTGTAATAGCTCTGACGCTGTTTATCTTTCTTAATAATCATTTCTCTGGCTTTATCCTGCGACAAAGAATACTTCTCCATAATACGCTTTATTTTACATTCTTCATCACCATAGATAAACAGATTTAAAACATTCTTATAATCTGCCAAAGCATAATCTGCACAACGGCCAACAATAACACATGGACCTTCATCTGCAATCTTTTTGATAGTATCAAACTGAGCCAAAAACACCTTGTGACTAATTGGCATATCTACAAAGGATGATGCATTGTAACCAAAAGAATAAGTATCCATAACCAAATTGTAAAGGAATGAATTAGTGGGTCTCTCATCATGATTCTGAATCATTTCTTCACAGAAACCACTTTCCTTTGCTGCTCTGCTTAAAAGCTCCTTATCATAGCAGGTAATACCAAAATGCGCTGCCACCTTCTCACCGATTTCTCTACCGGCAGAACCAAACTGGCGTCCGATTGTAATAACTGTATTCATAAAACCACACCCCTTTAGCTTTATCTTTATTTCTATACATTAAATATACTACAAAATCACCAAACTCTCAACAAAAAAAGAGCAATTTTATGTGAAAATTCCTCTTTTTTCTAACAATTCGTCTTAGTCGTTAAAGCATCACATCCAATAAATGCTGAAAATACTCCGGAAGGGGTGCATCGGCTTCCAAATAGACATCTGTAGTAGGATGTACAAACCCAAGTATTTTGGCATGGAGGGTCTGTCCTTGTAATTTGAAAGGAGATTTTCTTCCGGTTGCATATACCTCATCTCCCAAAAGCGGATGCCCAATACTTGCCATATGTACACGAATCTGATGGGTTCTTCCTGTTTCCAACTTACACTCAATATAAGTATAATCTTGGAAACGCTTTAATACCTTATAGTGGGTAATGGCATCCTTACCATTTTTCTCATTCACAGCCATTTTTTTGCGGTCAGAAGGATGTCGGCCGATCGGTTTATGAATGGTTCCCTCATCCTCTTTTAATACACCATAGCAGATTGCATGATATCTTCGGTTAATACTGTGCTCCTTTAACTGCGCTGCAATGGATTCGTGAGCTTTATCATTTTTACATATAATAATAGAACCGGTAGTGTCCATATCTATGCGGTGTACAATACCCGGACGCATGACCCCGTTAATCCCGGACAGGGAATCACCGCAATGATACATCAGTGCATTAACCAACGTACCGCTGTAATGGCCTGCCGCCGGATGGACCACCATTCCCTTGGGTTTATTGACAACAATTACATCTAAATCCTCATATAAAACTTCTAAAGGAATATTCTCCGGTACAATATCCGGTTCCTGAGATGGGGGCAGGTCAAAGGTAACCTCGTCATCTGTCTTTACCAGATAGCTTGGCTTTACCGGACTACCGTTTACAAATACCTGACCACCTTTAATAATCTTCTGTATATAGCTACGTGACAAAGAATCGATAAGCATGGCTACACACTTATCGATTCTTTCATCTTCCATATCTTCTGTTATCTGAAAGCAATATTGAGGCATGAACTACTTCTCCTGATTTTTACATTTCAAACTCAAAAATTCCAAGTCCTGTTCTTTAAAAACAAACAAAAACATAATAAACAAACCGATGGTTGCACAAACTACATAAATATCCGCCACATTAAAGATAGGATAATTAATAAGTACAAAAGAAAAGAAATCCACCACATAACCAAGGGCAAAACGATCAATCATATTTCCCACGCCTCCGGCTACAACAAGGGCTAACAGTATATGTGCTACATCAAATTTCTTTCCTTCTGGAAGACGTACCATCAAGAATAAAATCACAGCCATGAAAACAAAACCTACCACTAAAAGCATCCATCTCTGCCCCTGAAACATTCCAAATGCCGAACCGGTATTTTCCAAATAATCCAGTTCAAATACACCTTCAATTAATACAAAGGCAGATTGTCCTTTTAGCTTATCCGTTGCCAGATATTTTGTAATCTGATCCAATATAATTCCTACGATTATAATAACCGCATCTATCAGAAGCATTACCTTGCGATGCTTATTCACTATGCATTCTCCTCTTCATTAAAATAGATTTCATTAATTGCAGCAAGAATCTCATCATCCGTAACAGTGGTATCAATCACTGCATTACCAAGCTTTTTGATTAATGCAAACTTCACAAATCCACTCTCAGCCTTTTTGTCAGACTTAGTCAAACGTAAAATCTCCTGAGCATCAATATTATCGATGGAAATAGGAAGATAGAACGGCACAAACATATCTCGGATTTCATAATAGGTATCCATATCAATCATATCTTTCTTCCAGGAAATATATGCTGCCGCTACACAACCGAGAGCTACGCATTCTCCGTGAAGCAATTCAAAATTCTTGGATTTTTCAATAGCATGACCAATGGTATGACCAAAATTTAAGAGGGCTCTTTCTCCCTTTTCCAACGGATCCTTCTCCACAACTGCCTTTTTAATAGAGCAGCTTTTGTATACCATCTCCTCAAGAATATCCAAATCCTTCTCGCAAATTTCATACATATTCTCAATCAGCCAACTATAGAACTTGGCATCTTTAATAATGCCATGCTTCATAACCTCTGCAAAACCGGAGAAATACTGTCTGTTGTCCAGTGTGGTAAGTGTGTTTAAGTTCATATATACCAACTTTGGCATCTTGAATGCACCCACCATATTCTTATATCCATCAAAATCTACACCTGTCTTGCCGCCGATACTGCTATCATTCTGTGCAAGAAGAGTGGTAGGAATCTGTATAAAATCTATACCACGAAGATAAGTAGATGCAATATAACCGGTCATATCTCCGATTACACCACCGCCGAGGGCAATCAGTACATCCTTACGGTTGAATTTCTGCTCAATCAAAAAAGCATAGGCTTTCTTTACTTCATCCAAATTCTTATGTACTTCTCCGGAAGGAATCACAAAAATCTCTACTCGCTCATATATCTTTGTAAGAATTTCCTTCACAACATCAGCGTAATGATTTACTACAATACTATCCGTGATAATGCAAGCTTTCTTATCTTTTCCAGCAAAAGGGTTTACTGCCGATTCCAGTTCATTAAAATTCTTGGTAATCACAATATCATAACAAGGCTTCTCTTCATACATAATTGATAAAATCTTAGACATTTTCATACTCCTTTATTTAAAATTACAGAACAAGAAAAAAGAGTTGCCAAGCAACTCTTTATAAATCAGTGTTAAGTGGAGAATCAAAGGAACCTCCAAACAAATTCTGAAAATCTCCGGATACATCCACCGTTGCAGGGGTGATAATAAAGATGTAGTGGGAAATCTTCTGTAAGTTACCGCCAATTGCAAAGCAAGAGCCGGAAGTGAAGTCGATAATACGCTGTGCAATATCAACATCCAGCCCTTCTAAATTAAGTACCACTGTTCTATTTGCCAAAAGAGTCTCTGTAATCTCTCTCGCGTCCTCAATCGAAGTCGGTTTAATCACACAAACTTCCATACCATTTCCTCCCTGGGTTCTTCTGGAAGAAGGCTGTCTCATGGGAGTCACCTTAGAGGTAATCGCCGGCTGTGATTTCTTCACTACAAGTGGCTTTTCTTCCGGAATAGGCTCCTCATATTCCCGCTGAATTGTTTTACGTTTGGTGACTTGCGGTACCGGAGCTGGTTCATCGTCATCATCTAAATAATCACTGTCGATGTAACCATCCATTTCATCATCTTCGTCATTCAGCTTCATATAATTTAAAAACTTGTCCATTACACTCATGCAAAATCTCCCTTAATCAACCACTATGTTACTTTAAGTAGTTTCTCTCCCCGAAAATTCCGGTGCCTACACGAACATAAGACGCACCTTCCTCAATGGCTACCTCATAATCACCAGTCATTCCCATTGATAGAATTTCCATACATACATTATCAATGTTTTCATTCTTGATGTCAACAGATAATTGTTTTAACTGCCGAAAAACTAATCGGTTATCTTCTGCATTTTCCACGTAAGGAGCCACTGTCATAAGACCTTTTATCCTTACAGAAGGAAGGGCTGCCACCTGACGAATCAGGGTAATTGTTTCCTCTTTGGAGGTCAAGCCAAACTTTGATTCCTCCTCACCAATGTTGATTTCAATCAAAATGTCTACATTAACATTTTTCTTCAAGGCTTCCTTACTGATTTCCTCTGCAAGACGAAGAGAATCCACGCTATGAATCAAATGAACTTTATCTACAATGTATTTAACTTTATTACGCTGCAGATGGCCAATCATATGCCAGCGGATGTCTTTGGGCAGGACTTCGTATTTATCTACAAGCTCCTGCACTTTGTTCTCACCAAAGTCACGGATACCATAGTCATAGGCTTCCTGTAGCATTTCTACAGGTTTTGTTTTACTGACTGCGATGAGAGTGACCTCTTCGGATTCTCTTTTGCTTCGCTGGCAGGCTTCAATAATATTCTTTTTTACGTCTGATAAATTTTCTCTAATCATAATACTCCTTTTTCTACGAAACACCTAAGAACCATGTTCGCAAAACCGTCACTTCGTGGCTTTTCTTTTGCTACATTTTGGCATTGACTTTGCCTAAGAACCATGTTCGCAAAACCGCCACTTCGTGGCTTTTCTTTTGCTCACATAATGGCTATCGCCATATAGCTTTATAAAAACAAGTCTCTGCAAGCAAGCTTGCTCAACTTGTTTTTTATAAAGCTACATGGTTCTTAGTCGTAGATGAACTGATCATCATTGACTGCGGATGCATCCAGTACAATATAATCGTATACATTTAAGCCATACTGTGTATTCGACTTTACGATTGCATATTCATCATTTTGATACAAGATATTAATCTGGCGGAAATCCGCATATCCTTTATTCATATTATAAACACCAATTAAACTGGCTTTCTTGCTGACAGTATATGTGTCCTGTCCGTCCGGCTTATAGAGTTTGTCTCCTAACTGCAATACCGTAGTATCCAGATAATATTCTCCGGTAGATTCATCATGACTGTAAATATCAGTTTCCACAAATTCACTGAAGATGGTTCCGTCTTCCTTATAACTTTCCCGGATAACACCATCTTTATTGTTCTCTCCTCCAATTGTCAGATACACCTCCGGTACAATAAAAAACTCCTTATTTACAATCGAGGAATTGGGAATCTTAAGACCGGTTTCTTCATGAAGAATCAATTCAAAATCAATAAAACGGTCATCAGCAAATGTAATCATAGAGTTATTTAAATCCAAGCGCAAGAAGGTATTGCCATCAGCTCCTTGAAATACGCTGGTTTTTGCCCATGATTCATAACCGTTTCTGATAAATCGGACCTTTACATATTCTTCCGCTACCAGCTCTTGACCGTATGCATCTTCAATAGGAACAATAATACACCAATTCTCGTCTGTAGACAATCGAAAAATGGTATCACCTATAGTAATCAATTCATTACCAAACAGCTGATTTACCTCATAGGCACTTTCATTAAAATGTTCTAATGTGACAGCTTCCGGCGTCAGATTTTCAAATCCGTCCACAACATAGGTTATGATACCGGTATTAGGAGAATAACAATAGTCGATCAAATCATGAATACCGTTACCACCATTGATTGCACTGATTCCTTCCATAACAGTACTGTTAGCAAGTTTTAATACGCTGTTCTTCATGCCATACTTAAAATCATAGGTGGAAGAAAAATTCGTCTCGTCAAAACCATTCATATATTCTGTAATCTGACTTCTCATCTCACTGAGTTCATCAGCAGAAAGAGTATTCTCATCCAAGGAAGCATTCTCCAAGTACTCTGCCAGTCGTCCGGTCTCATCTACCGTATACACCAAATCTCCACAGGCTACACGTGAGCCTTCCTTTACGTAATAATTAATATAACCGGCTTTGTCCGAGGTAATGAGCTGCTCTTCCCTAAGGGCAATTCCACGATAAGTATAATTGGTGGCAAGAGAACCTTCTTTCACCTCATAGGGTGAAATCTTAGTTGTTTTCGTGGATGCAACCACATAAATAATCATATATAGAAAAATGGCAATATACAAAATGATACCAAGATTTAAATGTTTTCGGTTTTTGTATCTATGAAAATCTGCAATTTCTTTTCTTGAATTTCTGTTTGCCGGTGCCAAACCAACATCCTCCATGTCAAAATAAATTATAAAAATCCCCTTAGAAAAAGCCCCGGGGGTTCCGAGGCTTTTGCATTATCTTATAAAGAGATTGTAATGTTCTTCTTAACGCTCTCTGGCAATTCTTCTTCATCTAATGAAACGCTGAGAACAAAATCTACCTTTGTCTTCTCGCTGATTCTCTCCAGTTTCTCAATAGTAGCAGAAATGTCAGAACCTTCTAAGCAGGAAATCTTAAGAAAACTGTCAAAATACATCTGCTGTAGGTCATGATCCTGAGAAATGATACCACTGATAAAACCGATGAACTCACTGGAGTTCTCAATCATAAACTGAGATACATCAATTAAACGAATCTTATTATTCAATTCATACATATGTTTCGTACTCTTATCAAGATATACGATATTACCGGTGATAGCTTTAACTTCACTATTCACTTTATCTAATAATTGCTTTGTTTTTCCTTTTCCTTTTTTGCCTACGATTAATTGAACCATTGGTAAAACCTCCTAAAGTAAATTGATGAAAATCTACTTCACGTAACCCCTTTTTCATCTATCTCTATTATAGTTTATATATAGTGAAAAAACAACAACTATTTATTAATTTTCTCTAATAAATCTGTCATTTCTGTATAAAGCAAATCTCTTGACTCACTTCTTAATACAATAGATATATAAGGTTTCCCGGAGGTATCCTTGGAGAGAATCATCAGACAATGACCTGCCGCATTGGTAGTACCTGTTTTTCCGCCGACGACACTGACTTTTTCCGGTGCCTTCTTATTGCCATGTAAAAACTGATTGGTAGTCATATAAGATACGGCCTTTTCCTCACCGTTTTTATCATAAAACACGGTCTCATAAGTTGTCTTTTGAATAATCTCTATAATCTTTTCGTTTTTAATCGCCTCATTAAAGATCAAATACAAATCATAAGCAGTAGTATAATGATTCTCAGCAGTGAGTCCGTGAGGATTTACAAAATGGGAATTCGTAGCACCTAAAGCCTTTGCTTCTTCATTCATCAACTCCATAAAATGCTCTACACTACCACCAACGCCTTCGGCAATCATCATGGCAACATCATTGGCAGAATACATTAGAAGAATGTGAAGCGCCTGATTTAATGTCATTGTATCCCCGGTTTTTAATCCGCAGAGCTGTGCACCTGATTCTGAAATATTTACCACATTGGATGCAGTTAAAACCTGCTCTGTGCTACCATACTTCAGTGCTACAATTGCAGTCAAAACCTTGGTAAGACTGGCCGGATGAAGTCTTTCATGGGCATTTACCGAATATAAAACCTCATTATTGTCAACATCAAACAATACACCGGCTCCTGCTCCGGACATATCAATTCCTTCGTCCAACACATCAGCAGATATCACACAGATATCGCTGGCAAAACTCTCTGCAAACTGCTCTTCTCCACCCGGAGAAATATTGAAGCTGCTGGTAGATACATGCTCACCGTATGGCATATCAAATTTTCTTCCGGAACACGCAGTCAATGACAAGACCACACATCCTGACAAAAGCAATGTAACCACCTTACGATAGATTTTACTTGTACATTTCACGCCACTCTAAATCTCCCCTGTCAAGAGCCTTAATTAACAGTTCCGCACTGGCTAAATTAGTTGCCAAAGGGATATTGTGCATATCACAAAGCTTTACCACATTATTTACGTCCGGCTCATGATTCTTTGCATTTAAAGGATCACGCAAGAAAATCACAAGGTCAATCTGGTTGTGTTCAATCTGAGCACCAATCTGCTGCTCGCCTCCCAGATGTCCGGCAAGATATTTATGTATATTGAGGTTGGTAACCTCCTCAATAAGTCTACCGGTAGTACCGGTGGCATATAATTCATTTTTACTTAAAATAGCACGGTAAGCAATGCAGAAATTCTGCATCAGTTTCTTTTTCGCATCGTGTGCAATTAACGCAATGTTCATAAAAATACCTCTTCTCTTTATCGTTTTCCTTGCATTTTCACATTTAATACAAACCCCATGCCCATAAACAGACTCAGAAGGGAAGTGAGTCCATAACTGATAAACGGCAAAGGTAATCCGGTATTGGGCAAAATAAAGGTTACAACTCCAAGATTTACAAAACTTTGGATACCGATTAGTCCACCTACACCTGCAGCAATAATTGTGCCTGCCAAATCCTTGGCCTTTCTGGCTACATTGATACACTCCAGCGCAATTCCCATCAAAAGAACTACCACAACAATACTGCCTTTAAACCCAAACTCTTCACCTATAACGGCAAATATAAAGTCCGTTTGCGGCTCTGAAATAAAGTTACCGTTTACAACGGATGTAATCTCATTGTTCTTATAGCCTTTCCCATCAAGCATTCCGGATGCTATGGCTGTTACAGAGTTAATCTGCTGGTATGCTTCCTTATCCGCATATTCTTCCGGATAAATAAATGCTAAAATACGATCCTGCTGATAATCCTTCAAGAGGGTCTGATCCGGCTGAAGTGCCAAAGATACAACAATCGCAAGAGCAGGAAGTGCAACCGCAAGAACACCAATCACAATCTTAAAACTCAGCCCACCGGCAAACATTACAATACAAAAAACTGCCGCTAGAACAAGACTTGTAGATAAATCCGGCTGCGTAACAATGAGTAACCAGGGAATGGCAATTAATATAAGACAAGACCCAATTACCCTAATTGTATTAAACTTTTCCCTATTTTTCATAATAAACTGTGCGAAGAATAAAATCAATAATATTTTCGCAGTTTCTGAGGGTTGAAACTTAAAAGATTCAGTAATCTGAATCCATCTCTGCGCACCATTAGTAGAACTACCCAGTGGAGAATGTACCAGACCAAGTAAAACAAGATTAAACAGATACATCAGCCAATAGAATTTCAATACCCAGTTATAATCAAACAGTGAGATAAACAGCATCATACACACACCGAAAGAGACACCTATCAACTGTTTAGAACGGAGGGAAGGCTCTGCACTTCCCACCGCCAAAACACCAAGTGTACTCACTGCTATAATAAGTAATACTAATTTAAAATCATAATTTCTTAAACGAAATCTGCTAAACATTTAAGCTCCCTTGCTTGTTTAAATCCAAAATCGGAATATTGGCATACAAAACCGGCTTTTGTTTTCCGATTTGTATTTCCATATTCGCAGTATCGATTTTCATGTATTTTGAAATCACCTTGGTAATGTCAGCTTTAATCAGCTCCATCATTTCCGGTGACAAATTTACTCTGTCGGAAATAAGTAAAATCTTTAATCTGTCCTTGGCTACCTGTCCGGGCTTTTTTCTTTTGAAAATATGTTTTATGGATAACTTTTTCATTGACCTCACCCTTTCTGGAATATTGTACTTATTTTAGTAAAGAACGCAATTTTCTTCTCCAAGGGTAAAAAAGGTACCTCTTGTCCCAAAATACGTTTACTGATATTTAAGTACGCCGTTCCAGCAGGTGAATCGTTTCCTACCAAAGGCTCTCCCTGATTGGTGGATATTACCACATTTTCATCATCCGGAACAATTCCGATTAAAGGGATAGATAAAATATCAACAACATCTGCTGCAGACATCATATCTCCTTTTTTTACCATATCCGGTCGAATCCGGTTAATAAGTAAATCCATTTTTCCGAAAGAATTTGCTTCCAAAAGGCCAATAATGCGGTCTGCATCACGAATGGCAGACACCTCGGGAGTTGTTACAATAAGAGCTCTGTCCGCACCAGCAATGGCATTTTGAAAGCCTTGCTCAATTCCGGCAGGACAGTCCAGTATAATATACTCAAACTGCTCCTTTAAATGTCCAACCACCTTTTTCATCTGCTCCGGTGATACCGCAGACTTATCTCTGGTTTGTGCTGATGGCAGTAAGTAAAGTCCGGGATTACGCTTGTCCCGAATAAGTGCCTGCTTTACACGACAATTTCCTTCCACCACATCAACAAGATTATAGATGATGCGGTTTTCCAGTCCCATAACAACATCAAGATTACGAAGCCCGATATCGGTATCAATCAGACATACCTTTTTTCCAAGCTTTGCAAGACCTGTTCCAACATTTGCAGAGGTAGTGGTCTTACCTACCCCGCCCTTCCCTGATGTGACGACAATTACTTCGCTCATAAAGCCTCCATTTCTGCATAAAGCATTTAAAAATGTCGTCCCCGGAGCTATTAAAATGTATCCGGGATATCTTTGGTAAGGTTCTCTAAAACGATTTTATCTTTCTTTACGAGAGCAATCTGAGGGAGGTTCTTTGGACCGAATCCCCATTTCGCTTTCTTGGTAGATTTATACTTGAAATCACCGATGCGTAGCTTCATTGGTTCCATCTCCAATGCTACAACATAGGCTCCTTCTTGTCCCTTGATACCTGCATGTGCCTCACCGTAGAGGCCACCGATGATAATGATATTCTTTCCGGCAGCGACACTGCATCCCGGATATACATCACCTATAATAACAATACTGCCGTCTGTTTCAATGGATTCATTGTTTTTTAAGGACCCTTTATAGAATTGACTGTTATGGTCAGTTCCAATCTGTTCCTCCATGCTCTTTACGGCTTTTGTAAACTGTGCACCGGTACTTTCATCCTTACCAACAACGCAAAGAATATTCACATCACAGCTTTCACAGATTTTATCAACCAGTGCTACCTCTTCCTCAGTACTTAAGCTTTTTCCTTCGTAAGAGAGCGCCATATTACCTTTGCCGAAGAAGGATTTGGACGCAGAAAACTTCACGCCCACTTCCTCCAAAATTTCATCAAAGGTAGCCTCTCCATTCAGAATTAAATTAACTCCATTCGGAAAACTTTTAATCATTAACAGTTCTTTCATGTAAATCCTCTTTAAATCTCATTATCGGAAACTCCGGCATCCGGTGCATCTGCTGTACCGGTTACAAGTTCCTCTTCTTCAATAATTCCATAATAATATGCAATAATATCCCTGGTAGTCTGTGCTGCATAATCTGACGAATAACCAAAGGGAATTCTGGTAGTTACGGCTATCTCCGGATTATCATACGGGGCATAACATACAAAAAGAGCATGGTTCGGTCTGGAGGATACCTGCTCTGCAGTACCCGTCTTACCAGCCACTTCTACTGCCAGATTATTAAAGTATGTCTTTTTCTCAACTACCTGTCGCATACCGCTTCTGAGAGCATTCCAATATTCTGCAGGAAGTTCAATATCATTATACAAATCTGCATCAAAAGTCTTCAATACATTTCCCTGAGAATCCTGTACAGAATCCAGCAGTGTCAGATTATATACACTTCCACCGTTAGCAATGGCAGCAATATAACGGTTTAATATGACTGCTGTAAAAGCATTGTTACCCTGACCGATGGCAGAAGGAATCGGTAATTCATCCGATACATGTGGCGATGCCTCATCTATTTCAATACCGGTCTTTTCTGTAAGGCCGTACATTGCAGCATATTTTTCAAGTGTTTTTAGTCCGTCTTCAGCCACATAGCTTCCTGACACGGTAGCAAACTTGTATCCTACATTGTAGAAATAGTAGTTACATGAATTACTAATTGCTCCGGTAACATCCAGTTTACCATGACCATATCTTTTCCAACAGGAAGGCGGTGGTGATACCAGATTAAAAAGCTGCACACAATTCGTTTCACTGGTAAGTGTCTCCACGCCCTCGCAAAGTGCTGCCGTTGCGGATACCATTTTATAGGTAGAACCGGGTGCCGCACTGTAAGTGGTTGCATAGTTAATCAATGGGTTGGATTTGTCACTTAGAAGCTTGGCAAAATACGCAGCATCTACGGAATTTGCCATTTTATTCAAATCATATCCCGGATAAGTAACACAGGCAAGCACATCGCCCGTATTTACATCCGTTATTACCATAGAACCGTTACACGGGTCCAAGGCAAGCTGTGCCGGAGTAATCTCCAAATTACGGATGCGGTTCATCATAAAGTTATATGCACTAATCTCACCGTCGAAAAGTTTCTGCTCTTCTTCCTCTGGTACATCAATTACATTTTGCTCACAGAGAATCTTACAGATTTCCTTACCGGAAATTACGTCATTTTTAATCATAAAACGATAGATTCTCTTCTGGAATTCCATATTAGAATCAATAATCTCGATAATATAATCACAAATTTTATTGAAAATCTCTGTGGAATCAGAGTATTTACTTTCCATATTCAGCAGGCTTACATCTATCCAGTTCTGAGAAATGCAGTAATTCAAGTACTCATTCAGGCTGATAACCTCTTCCGTAGCCCATGCAATTTGTGTTTTGTCTTCTTTATCTATGAGTGCAGTATTTAAAATTCCCTGCTCTTTTAAAAGAGTTACGATATAACTCTGATAAACCTTATATTCCAAAGTCAGCTTATTATAAACTGTCTTCTTCTCTTTTAGTTCATCTAAAATCTTTTTATAAGTTTCTGTCTGATATTCCAGGTATTTTGCGTGTACCGAAGCCTCTGTTTCACCGGCAGTATCCTCTGTAAATCTGGTAATATCAATAACACTGTTATTAATAACGGCATAGTAAACATCATAAATTGGTATCTTAATGTCCGAGTTATCATCATTCTTACCGGGAATATATTCCTTTGCATTGATAATCTTATCTGCAACAATACCTGCAATATGCTGTTCGAGAATATTATAAGTAGCCTCCTGAAGCTTACTGTCTATGGTAAGAAAGACATCTTTTCCTGCAGTTGCTTCCTTTCGATCTAAAATACTGATAACACGTCCCATGTTATCTACAACCACTTTTTCGTATCCTTTGGTTCCTTGCAGAGTAGTCTCCATATAGTACTCAATGCCGGAACGACCTACGATATCATTGATGGAATATCGCTCTCCCGTACCGCCTTCTTCCAAATCCTTTTCATTTAATGTTACAAGATCATCACTGTCAATCTTACCGGTATAACCCAAAATATGTGAAAAATACATACTGTTATTATATCTGCGTACAGTATCCTCTTCAATGGATACACCGGGCAATTCTGCACTATTCTCCATGATCACAGCCACGGTTCTGTCAGAAATATCCGTTGCAACAGTGGTTCCGATATACTTCCGGTAACTGGTCAACTTCATGGCATAACGGACGGTAACCATCTGCAGGAATTCCTCCTTGGTATATCCTTTACCGGGGATAAAATCAGACTTAGTATCCCCTTCGTTCTCGTAGTCACCAATGGCAAAACCGTCAGACTTACTTCCCAGAAAATTCATTACATCATCCGGAGTGGCATTTCGCTCCGGCTCCTCCAGGTCATCTATATATGTACGTCCATATACATCTGCCAAAAATCGCAGAAGCTTGTTGCCGGATTTACTAAATGAAAAGTCTCCGTTCTCATCAATATAGATATCGAAATCTGTAATGACACTGTCACCGTTTTTTTCCACCATCTTAATCAGCTTATAGATGGTCTCATTCATCTTGGCATTCTTCTGTCTGCCGGACTCATAGACGTCCTCTATTTTTACGGAATACGCCAGCTCATCATAAGCAAGTACTACGCCATTACAATCCCTTATAGCACCACGGGAGCTGGAAATACTACGTGTCTTCTCTGTCTGCAATATGAACTTGTCTAAATATTCCTGACCTTGGACAATTTGCAAATCAAATAAACGATACAGAAGGATTCCGCCCAAGGCGATAAATACCAGCGTCAGTATCGTTAATCTGCTTGTAAAAAATATAATAATGTCCTCTTTTAACTTATCGAACCAATCCAAATTTTTGAGAACTCCTTTTTTCACGCTTTTCCAGCTTCTCATTGATAAATAGAATCAACGGATAATAGAGACAGGTAATTAATATCGTATACACCGCCTCTGGAAAAATAATATTTTTGAAATAGAAAACAAAATCAAGCTTACCACGAAGCATAAAAAGCAATATATAGCAAATCATTCCATAGGACAAATCACTAATGGTAATAAGTGCTATGGGAAGCTTGATATCCTCGGGATAAAAGATACGATTAAACTTTCCGTTCACAAAACCAATGCACATATAGAGAAGTGCGTAAAATCCAATCACCTCTCCGAAAAAAATATCACAGAGAAGACCGGAGAAAAATCCAATCCAAATCCCCGATTCTTCTCCTCTCATAAATCCAAAGGCGGAAATAACAATAATTAATAAATTTGGCACGATTCCAGCAAAGGATAATCCCTTAAACACTGTAGTTTGAAGCAAAAAACTTATCCAAATCAGCAGTGCTACAATCAGTTTTCGAATCATAATATATACTACTCCTCAATGGTCTCCTTCTGCTCCATAATAACCAATACGTCCTCTAAATGCTCAAAATCCACCGCAGGAACAAGATATCCGGACTTGGTCAGATTATTAGAGTCTGCCTCTACAGAATAAATATAACCTATTAAAATATCCGGAAGATATTTATCACTGATGTGGGATGTAACCACTTTATCAGCCTCCGCCACCTTATCCTGACTGTCGATAAGCTGACTGAATCTAATAACACCTTCCGACATTGCCGCCAGATCACCTGACACAATCATAAGGTCAGAAGTAGCAAGTGTTTTCGCAGATACATTGGAATTATCATCAATAATTGAAGTTACCTTCGCCCACCCCGGACCAATGGAAGTGATACGCCCTACCAGACCACCACCTGCAATTACATTCATATCCACTGCCAGACCATCGTCAGTTCCCTTGTCAATGATAAAGGTAGAATACCAGTTACCGGCATCACGGCTGATAATCTTTGCCCCAACCTTGGTGTAGCTGTCATATTGCATATCCAACTTGTATAACTCACGATATCGGTTTAATTCCGTTTTTTCCTGCAAGAGCTGTGTATTTTCCACCGTTAACTCAGCAATCTGTTCTTTCAGAGCTTCATTTTCCTCCAAAAGTTGACGGATTTGTACCAGTTCTTCACTTCGGTTTGCAAGCCAGCTTCCGGCTTTACTGATTCCCTGCTGAAACGGTACAACCACATAGCTTACCGTAGCATTTAAAGGCTTATTAAATAAATCGGTTCCCAGTGATACAATCATCAGGACCACACATACACACGTCAATATAAAAAGGAGATATTTACTCGGTAAAGTAAACCTCTCCCCTTTTCTCCTTACTATCGGACTCATTTACTCATTCCCTCGATTGAATAGGCAACAGATTTAAACTTATCATCTTTGATAATCTTAGATAATCCAATGGCAACGCTGGTTAAAGGATTCTCTGAAACATTTACCTTAAGGCCGGTTCCCTCATGAAGTTTCTCTGCCAAATGACTTACCTGAGAAGCTCCACCGGTTAAGTAAATACCGTTACGGAAGATATCCGCTGCAAGTTCAGGCGGAGTTCTTTCTAAAATCACCTTAACATTATCTATAATCGTACGGAAATGCTCTTCTAAACTGTCTACAACCAGTTCTGTAGGAATAACTCTTTCCACCGGAAGTCCTGTTACAATATCTCTACCGTATACTACTGCTCCCTGTTGCTCATCTTCCAGCTTAGCCAACGCGATTTTCACATTTTCCGCAGTCTTTCCACCTACAATAAGACTAAATTCTTTCTGAATTGCCTTCTTAATTGCTTCGTCAAATTTTGCCCCCCCCACCTTAATCAAACGGCTGAGTACAATCCCACCCAAAGATAAAATGGAAATCTCCGTGGTTTCAAATCCAACATTAACAACAATTACACCCTGAGAATTCTTAACATCAATATCCATTCCCAGACCGTCAGCAACTGCCTTCTCCACAACCATGATTTTTCTGGCTTTCACATTAGAATCCTTTATCAAATCATAAAATGCACGTTTCTCAACTTCTGTTACATCCGTAGGAACTGCAATATAGAAATCGGAAGGCTTAGTATTTCCTTTCTGAATATCGCTGACAAAATATTTCACCAAAAGTTCCATATTTTTAATATCAGCAATAACACCGTTGGATAACGGATAAGAAATGTTGATATTACTCGGTGCCTTCTCATACATTTCAAATGCAGAATCACCATATGCAAAAATCTCTTTCTTATTTGCAATGGCAATCATATTTTTTTCCAATAAAATCTTGTCATCATTTTTACTGTAAATCTTAATATTGTTGGTACCTAAATCAATACCAAATTCATTATTACTCAAGCGAAATGCCCCCTTTATATTAGTTCTGCCTCCCGAAACGAAAAATAGCAGTTATCTCCGATCACTATGTGATCCAATAGAGGTATATCCATCTGCTTTCCCGCCATGGCAACGTTTGTAGTCAATATCTCATCCGCTTTACTGGGAGTCGGGTCTCCGCTGGGGTGGTTATGCACCAGAATAATATTGACTGCTTCATGCTTTAGTGCCTGCAAAAAAATTTCTCTAGGAGAAATCAGTGACATTTTCACACTGCCCTCCGAAATTTTCTCCTCATATGTAAGCTCCCCTTTTCCATCTAAGCAGGCTATAATCACACACTCTGTCTTACGGTGACGAAGCTGCTCCATATAGTACTCTGCAATGGTACCGGGATCTTTTACAATAAGCCCTTCCCTGGCCTGTGCCTTGCTGATGCGCATGGATAATTCCAAAATACATTTCAGCTTCACTGCCTTCACCATACCGATTCCCTTGATCCGGCACAAATCCTTCAAAGAAATATCGTACAGTCCCAGAATCCCTTTCCTGTCATAGTTTCCGGCATGTAATACTTCCTGGGCTAAAGTAAGTGCAGACTTTTCCTTAGTACCCGTCCGAAGCATAATAGCAATCAGTTCACTGTCTGTCAAGACTTCCGGCCCCATGGAAATGAATTTTTCATAAGGCTGATCCTGGCTTGTGGGAAGATTTTTCATTTTTTCTGTTTTCATAGTACTCCTTGTCCGCCTTCTCCGACACGTCCAAGGTTGTTTTGATTAACGAATAAACTTATATATCACAAGTGCAATCAGTACACCAAGTACACCCGCAATTGTAATTTGGAACTTCAGTCCAAAGGTTAATAGTATAAAGCCAAGGTCAAACTCCGACGGACTTGTCAACCCGAAGGTAGCTCCATAGTTCAAAAAACTATTCGGAAAATAACTTCCGATAAAGCTTCCAAGCACATAACCTATTAAAACTACAATAACCAAACCCCAATTAACTCTCCTCACAATGTATTTTCCCCTTCTTTTGAATAATCCCAACGATATAATAACACATTTAAAAAATGCTGTATACTAAAAACAATCTAAAATCTTTCGGCGTTTACTTCACTTTTTCGATTGCATTCTCCAATAATTCGACACTGACAAGACCTTTGTTCACAAGTTGCTGTAATGATTTCAGTATACCAAACTTTGCGTGTTGCCAGGTAAGCCCTCCCTGAAAATAAACTGCATAAGGTGGCTTAATCGGACCATCCGCAGATAGCTCTATGGAAGAACCTGACACAAAAGCTCCTGCCGCCATAATAACCTTGGCATCATATCCCGGCATATCCCAAGGCTCCGGTGTCACATGGCTGTCCACTGGCGCTGCAGCCTGAATTCCTTCACAGAATGCAACAACACCTTCCGGATTTCCGAAGGTAACTGCCTGAATAATATCGTGCCTTGATTCTGAACCATTAGGAATTACAGGAAAATCTAAGTTTTCATATATATTTGCTGCAAAAATCGCTCCCTTAAGAGCTCCGGCCGTAACAGTGGGCGATAGGAAAAGTCCCTGGTAAAAGCTGCTGAGAACGCCCAAGGATGCTCCTACCTCTTTACCAAGTCCCGGTGATGTCAAACGATAGGCTGCATTCTCTACACATGTTTTCTTACCGGCAATATAACCTCCGATAGGTGCAAGTCCGCCCCCCGGATTCTTAATCAGAGAACCCACCACCATATCCGCCCCTACATCCGAAGGTTCTATGTTTTCTACAAATTCACCGTAGCAGTTATCTACCATACAGATCACATCCGGCTTTATTTCCTTAATAAAAGTAATCAGCTCTCCAATCCGTTTTACGGATAAAGTAGGTCTTGTCTGATATCCCTTGGAACGCTGAATAGTTACCAGTTTTGTTCGCTCATTAATAGCCTTTTTAATATTCTCATAGTCAAATTCACCGTCAGGAAGTAAATCCACCTGACTGTAAGTAACACCATACTCCGATAAAGAACCGGGCGTTTCACGAATACCGATAACCTCTTCCAAGGTATCATAAGGCTTTCCAACCGGTGATAGCAGTTCATCACCGGGACGCAGGTTACTCATCAGTGCAAGAGCCAGCGCATGGGTTCCGCAGGTAATCTGGGGACGCACAAGTGCATCCTCCGTGTGGAATACATGACTGTAAACTTCCTCTAAAGTATCTCTTCCGATATCATTATACCCATATCCGGTGGTTCCTAAAAGACAAGCTTCACTAACCTTTGCCTTTTGAAGGGCATTTAACACCTTCATCTGATTTAATTCAGCATTTTCGTCAATTTCTTCAAATCGTGACTTTAATTTCTTACAAATTAATTCTCCGTATTCATAGACCTTATCCGAAATGCCCATTTCTCTATACATTTCAACTATACTGCTCATACTTACTCCTCTGATTATGATATAATGCCTTTATCTTCCAGGCTTTTTAATATAAATGCCAGTATCTTTTCTTCTTCATATCCGAAATCCGGCTTATTCACCCAAATTACTTCACTTTCCCGTTTAAACCAGGTAATCTGACGCTTAGCAAAGTGTCTGGTATCTCTTTTCAAAATATACACAGCTTCTTCTAAAGAAATATCACCATCCAAATAGTCCAAAATTTCTTTATATCCAAGCCCCTGCATGGACACATATCCTCTGGAAAGTCCTTGGGCTGCCAGCGCCCTTACTTCCTCCACAAGCCCCTGCGCAAGCATAATATCAATACGCTGTTCAATACGCTCATAAAGCTTTGCCCGGTCATCATTAAGTATAAAATAGGCAAAATTGTAAGGCGACTGTTTTTGACTTTCCTGGTCATTGTGTTCAGAAATCTTTTCACCGGTTTGATGATAGAATTCCAGAGCACGGATTACACGCTTTATATTATTGGCATGGATTGCTTCTGCAGAAGCCGGGTCCACAGCTTTTAACATATCATGTAAATACTCTGCCCCCTTTTCCTTTGCCAGTCTTTCCAATTCTTCCCGATAAGAAGTATCCTCGTCATTACTGGTAAAATCAATGTCCTTAAGAACTGCTTGAATATAGAATCCCGTACCACCTGTAAGGATGGGGATATGCCCTCTATCATATATGTCATCCATAGCTTCTTTACAAAGGTTCTGGAAAGTTACTACATTGAAATCCTCCGTAGGCTCCAGTACATCAATAAGATGATGGGGAACACCATCCATCTCTTCCGGCATAATTTTCGCCGAACCAATATCCATCCCCTTATAAACCTGCATGGAATCTGCGGAAATAATCTCTCCGTTCACTGCCTTTGCCAATTTTATGGACAAATTCGTTTTTCCTACCGCAGTAGGTCCCGTTAATACTATGAGTGGTCTTTTCTCCATCATCGCTTAAATCGTTTCTCCATTTCATACTTTGTAAGAGAAATAATAGTAGGTCTTCCATGTGGGCAATTATATGGATTATCTAAAGTCAAAAGCTCATCAATCAAAGCCTTTGCTTCCTCCATACTCAGACGATTATTTCCTTTGACAGCAGCTTTACAGGACATAGAGGCAATCTTTTCTTCAATCACCTTTATATTGCCCCTGCTTCCGGTTTCCGCGAGCTGATCCAGAACTTCTAAAAACATCTGCTTTTCCTCACAGCCGTATAAATCTACCGGCACCGCACGGATAGTATATTCATTGCCACCAAAATATTCCACTTCAAAACCCATATTCCTGAAAATATCCTGATACTCTTTTAAAACCTGTTCCTCCTGTCCGGAAAGACTTACCACAAGTGGTGGCATCAAGTTCTGGCTGACAATTGTTTTCTCTTCATAACTTTTAATAAGTCGTTCGTATTTCACCTTTTCATGTGCCGCATGCTGATCGATAATCATAAGCTTATCCTCATACTGCACCATAAAATAAGTATCAAATACCTGACCAATTATACGATAATCTGCTTTTTTCTTCTGGCTTAGTAGTTTATCATCCTCTTCAAACAGTGTCTCCTGCTTAAAGTCCGTCATTTTACTACGTTCTGCCTCATATTTTAATTCTTCCATCACACGGAAGTTCTCTTGCCTTTTTACCTCAAAGGGCTCCGGTGCAGAAGCTTTTTTTACAGGTATTGACTGTGGTATCGGCATTTGAGACTCATCCTTGGGAACCGTTTTGTTTTCCTGCAAATAGGTGGTCTTAATTTCATTTTCCGGTAACGATTTTGAAATAACCTTCGCTCCTTCGTATAAGGTCTTCATCGCCGGTAATGCTTCGCCACGGGAAATGCTTTGCACCGGTCTATCCGGTACTTGCTTCAGACTTGGTACTACCTGAGACCGGGGGCTGTCGGACTGCTTGGGAACTTCTTTACACTGCGGTACCGCCTCAACAACTTTTGCTTTGGGAAGTGTAGTCTCCGGAATCATCTCTTTATTTGCCAGTCGTTGCATAATTGCATCCGCAATCATGTTATACACAATGGGTCCGTCGGAAATACGTACCTCCATTTTTGTCGGATGAACATTTACATCCACTCTGGATTTATCCTCTACCGTAATGTGTAGCACACAGAAAGGAAACTTATGTTGCATTAAATACTGCTTATATCCGTCCTCAATAGCCTTGGAGATTACATTACTCTTAATAAATCGACCGTTTATAAAATATATCTCATAATTCCTGTTGGAACGTACAATGGATGGATCCCCCAAATATCCACGGATACGGATTCCACCCTCTTGATGATCCATGGCAATTACATTGTTTGCCGTATCACGTCCATAGATTCGATAGATAACTTCCTTCAACTGTCCATTCCCTGTGGTATAAAACTTGGTCTGACTTCCCACAATCAGCTTAAATGCAATATCCGGTCTGGATAGTGCCATATGCTCCATCAAATCAATGATATATCCTCCCTCTGTGGCAGCAGTTTTTAAAAACTTTCTGCGAACAGGGGTATTAAAAAACAAATTACGAATCAAAAACGTGGTTCCATCCGGTGCTCCCACATCCTCAAACGAAACCTCTCTGGGGCCTTCCAATACTAAACGCTTTCCAAGTAGAGAATCCTTGGTCTTAGTAATCAGCTCTACCTGTGCCACTGCAGAAATACTGGATAAAGCCTCTCCACGAAAGCCCAGGCTTACTATACTGGATAAATCCTCTGCAGTAGAAATCTTACTGGTGGCGTGGCGTAAAAATGCTGTACGAATCTGATCTGCAGAAATGCCTGAACCATTGTCCGTAATACGTATAAAACTAATTCCGCCCTCTTTAATCTCCACCGTAATAGAGGTTGCCCCGGCATCAATAGCATTTTCCACAAGCTCCTTTACCACACTGGAAGGGCGCTCCACCACCTCGCCGGCAGCGATTTTATCAATTGTTGCTTCATCAAGTACATGAATTTTCTGCAATTCCATAATCCTCACATTTTGATTTGGGAGAAATGCGAAGCATTTACTCCTAATCGTTTCTTGGAAACATTTTTTTACCAACGATTTTTAAGTTTATTCTGTAACCGATACAAAGTATTAAGTGCGTCCAGCGGTGTCATATTACTAATATCCGCTTCTTGCAGCTCCTTAAGTACATCCTCGTCACTTACCGTATCAAAGAAGGACATCTGTCCAAAATCAACCTCATCCGGCTTTTCTACCTTCTTTGTCTTTACCTCAGCTTTATTCTGTACGGAAATACTCTGAATCTTCTCAATAATATCATTATCCGTAAGCTGTCCTACGATTTCTTTGGCTCTGTCAATAACCATATCCGGTACTCCGGCAAGCTTAGCTACCTGAATACCGTAGCTCTTATCCGCACCACCTTTGATAATCTTACGAAGAAATACAATATCATCTCCCTGCTCTTTTACGGCAATACAGTAGTTATTCACATTACCAATTTTACCTTCCAGCTCTGTCAGCTCATGATAGTGAGTCGCAAATAACGTTTTTGCTCCAAGAAGCTTTTTATTGCTGATATGCTCAATCACCGCCCATGCAATGCTGAGACCATCAAAGGTAGATGTTCCTCGTCCGATTTCGTCCAAAATAAGTAAACTGTTGGACGTAGCATTCCGAAGAATGTTGGCAACCTCGTTCATCTCAACCATAAAGGTAGACTGACCGCTTGCCAGGTCATCGGAAGCCCCCACACGGGTAAAGATTCTGTCCACAATTCCGATATTGGCACTTCTTGCCGGAACAAAACACCCAATCTGCGCCATCAGAACAATCAACGCCGTCTGACGCATATAAGTAGATTTACCAGCCATATTCGGTCCGGTAATAATACTGATTAAGTGGCTGTTATTATCCAGCATAGTATCATTGGTAATAAACAAATCATGGTCAATCATTTTCTCCACAACAGGATGACGACCATCCTTAATATCGATGATTCCCTTATCATTCAGCTTTGGTCTTACATACTGATTTCTTTCGGATACATAAGAAAGAGAAGCAAATACATCCAGTGCCGCAATAGCCTTGGCGGTACGCTGGATTCTCTCTATCTGAGACGCGATGGTATCACGAATTCTGCAGAAAATATCATACTCTAAAGTAGCTAACTTATCCTCTGCATTTAGAATGGTATCCTCTAATTCCTTTAGTTTCGGTGTAGTATAACGTTCTGCATTAGCAAGAGTCTGCTTACGGATATAATCCTCCGGAACCATGTCCTTAAAGGAATTGGTTACTTCGAAATAATAACCGAATACCTTATTATACTTTATTTTGAGATTCTTGATGCCGGTACGTTCCCTGTCTTCTTCTTCCAACTGTGCCAGCCACTGCTTGCCGTCACGCTTGGCACTTCGAAGCATATCAATATCTTCATCAAAGCCATCCTTAATCATACCGCCTTCCCTGATGGTAAGAGGAGGCTCCTCTAAAATGGCATCATCTATTAAATCATACAAATCGGTTAAATCATCAATATCCTCATTGATATGGGTTAATAATTCCTTTTCAAAAGCAGATAAAACCGTCTTAATATGAGGAAGCATCTGCAGGGAATTTCGAAAAGCTATCATATCCCTTGGGTTTGCTGTCTTATATGTTACCTTACAAAGAAGTCTTTCTAAATCGTAAATTGGTCCCAGATACTCTCTGATTTCATCACGGGATAAAGAGTCATTACATAACTCTTCTATGGCATCCAGACGGGCTTCCATCTCTGCTCTTTCAATCAGAGGCTGCTCGATATAACTTCTAAGTGTACGTCCGCCCATAGCAGTCTTTGTCTTATCCAGTACCCATAACAGAGAACCACGCTTAGACTTTTCACGTAAAGTCTCAGCAAGCTCCAGATTACGTCTGGTAGAGCTGTCAAGCAACATATATTTACTGATTAAATAAGAGTTAATGCGCGTAATATGATCCAGTCCAATCTTCTGGGTATCAAAAAGGTATTGAAGCAGTGCACCTGCCGCAATGGTTCCCACCGGAAAATCCTCCAGTCCAAGACCGATTAAGCTGTTTACTTTAAACTGACGCATGATACAGCGTTCACAACCGTCATCATCAAAATAATGAGCATCAATGGAACTTACCGCAATATGTAAACGCCCCCGCAAATCAGAGATATCCATACCACTGACTAATAAGGCATCATTACAGATAATCTCTGACGGATCATACTTCATCAGCTCATCATAAAGCTTCTTTAAATCCTCTACTTCTGTTACATAAAAATCACCGGTAGTAATATCCACCACAGATATACCGATATGTGCAGGTGTATAAGTAACACACATCAGATAGTTGTTCTTACTCTCCTCCAATGCCTGCATATTCAAATTGGTTCCGGGAGTAACGATACGCACAACCTCACGCTTTACCAGCCCTTTAGCCAGTTTGGGATCTTCCACCTGTTCACAGATTGCCACCTTAAAACCTTTGGCAATCAGTTTATTTAAATAACCGTCCACCGCATGAAAAGGTACACCGCACATTGGTGCACGCTCCTCCAGACCACAGGCTTTTCCTGTTAAAGTAATCTCCAGAGCCTTAGATGCCTGCAAAGCATCATCAAAAAACATCTCATAAAAGTCACCCAGACGATAGAACAAGATACAGTCCGGATACTCCTTTTTCGTCTTTATATACTCCTGCATCATAGGAGTTGTATGCTTTATAATTTCATCATAATCAAACAAGGTAATTGCCTCTTTCTATAACATAGTAACATTTCAGCCCGCGCCATTCACAAAGTCACACCTTCGGTGTTTTCTCGCTGCAACGCAGCTAACTTTGTTCATTAACCGGCACTCAACTCATACACCATATAACAAGCAAATTTATGCGAGCATAATTCGCTTGTTATATGGTGTATGGCTGAACTGTTAAATAACATAAACATAGCGAGTACACAACATATGCGCATACCCGCTAGAATTTTATCATATTTTGTATAAGGTGTAAAATAAAAATTACTCGAAAGCTTCAGCCCTCTTAAGTGCACTATCAATGTTTGGACAGAAGTTTTCTTCTCCCACCTTTTTAAAGAAACCGTTCTTCTTCATCAGGGAAAGAGGCTGCTCATTTACATGAGAGAATACCAGCTGAATATTCTTCCTCTTGCAATCCTCATATAAATCATTCAGATATCCCATAGCAGTTGCATCAATAGCTCCGGCTCCACGCATACGGATAACAAGACAGTTCTTCTTTTCATCTACTGCAATTTTCTTAATTACATCTGCCGCACCAAAGAATAGAGGTCCATTAATCTCATATACCGTAGTCTTGGAAGGAACTACCTTTAAATCCAAGTCATATCTGGTACCGGATTCGATTGTCTTCCACATTTTTACATCTGTTACATCAGACATACGCTTCATAAACAGCGCCAGAGACATGATCATACCAACCTCAATAGCAAATACAAGATCAAAAGCAAAGGTCAGTACACAGGATGCAATCAGTACCGCAAAGTCACTCTTAGGTGCTTTCAGATAGCTGATCCAGGTCTTGACATTTAACATGTTATAAGAGACAACCATTAAGATTGCAGCAAGTACAGGAAGGGGTACAAGCTTAATCAGTGGCATCAGTGCAATCAAAAATACAAATAACATAATGGAGTGTACCACTGCCGCAATGGGTGTTCTCGCACCGTTTTTGGCACTCTGTACACCTCTTGCTACACCACCTGTGGTAGGAATACATCCAAAGAACGCCAGAACAATATTGGCAGTTCCCTGAGCAATCAGCTCCATATTGGAATTACTTCTACTGTTAATCATACCGTCCGTAACCACTGCTGATAAAAGGGCCTGCATAGCAATTAAAATAGCAATGGTAAAGCCGGGGGAAACAAGGTCAATAATCATCTGGAAATTAGTACTTGGAAGCACCGGTGCCCCTAAAGACTTGGGAATCTCACCAAGAAGCTTCACATCTAAACCAAGGAGCTGCGTCGCCACAGTACCTACCACAATGGCAACCAGAGAATTGGGAATTTTCTGGTTAATCTTCGGCCAAACAACCAATATCACAATACACACCAGTGCCAGAAGCACAGACTGGATATTGACCTGGTCCAAATTAGATAAGTAATATGCCCATTTTTCCACAAACTTGGTAGGCATTGCCTCCGGAGATAGTCCTAAAAAGTCCTTCACCTCCAAGGTGAAAATTGTCACACCGATACCTGCAGTAAATCCTGTGGTAATCGGAGAGGGAATAAATTTAATCAATCTTCCCAAACGAAACAAACCAAGCAAAATCAAGATGATACCGGCAATCATCATCGCTACAGCCAGACCATCCAGACCATACTGAGCAATCACAGACTGAGTAATTACAATAAAAGCTCCCGTAGGTCCGGAAATCTGCACACGGCTTCCTCCCATCAGACCACAGATAATGCTGGCAATAATCGCCGCATAGATTCCCTTTTCCGCAGATACTCCTGCACCAAGGGCAAAGGCAATATTTAACGGAAGAGCAATAATTGCTACAATAATTCCTGATATTAAGTCCTTTAAAAACTGCTCTTTGCTATAATGTGTTATGGTATATAAAAATTTCGGTTCCAAACGTTCCATTTTCTTTCGTATCTCCCCTATATATCACTAGAATTCTTTGCTGATTCTTTGCCGTTTCTCAGCCAAATATAATCATAATCCAAAAAGAAAAGCCTTGCAATCGGCATTTGTTGAAAAAAAATGCAATTGCAAAGCTTTTTTTAGTTAAATTGCTAAACCATATGTCCCATGTAATAGAACCCATGGCACTCTTCTAATTTTACATCCACGATTTTCCCGATTAGAGATGCATCTCCCGGAAAATGAACAATGGTATTGTTGGAAAGTCTTCCGGTCACAAGGCTAGAATCATGCTCATTCATCTCTTCCACCAGAGCATCCATTACCATACCCTCGTACTTAGATACCTGCTTTCTGGCAGTCTCCTGTACACATTTTAAGACCTTATCAAAGCCTTCCTTTACAATTTCCTCAGGGACCTGATTATCCATAGCAGCAGCCGGGGTTCCGGTACGCTTAGAATAGATAAAAGTAAATGCATTATCATACTGCACCTTCTCAATCACATCGATGGTCTCCTGTACATCCTCCAGGGTCTCACCCGGGAAACCTACGATAATGTCTGTGGTAATGGCAATATCCGGAATCTCCCTGCGGATTTTCAGTGCAAGCTCTAAGTACTGCTCCTTGGTATATCGGCGATTCATGGCCGTTAAAATCTTGGTAGAACCCGCCTGAACCGGAAGATGAAGATGCTTACAAATCTTCTTACTGTTCTTCATGACTTCAATCAGCTCATCAGATAAATCCTTTGGATGAGAGGTCATAAAACGGATTCTCTGAAGACCTTCAATTTTTTCAATCTCCTGCAAAAGCTGCGCAAAAGTCATGGGCTCTTCTAAATTTTTACCATAAGAATTTACGTTCTGTCCAAGCAGCATAATCTCAACAACACCATCAGCTACCAGCTTCTCGATTTCACGAATAATATCCTTGGGACTTCGGCTTCTCTCCCGTCCCCTGACATAAGGAACAATACAATAACTGCAGAAGTTATTACATCCAAACATGATATTAATACCGGATTTGAAAGGGAACTTTCTCTCCACCGGAAGGTCTTCTACAATTTTATCCGTATCCTCCCAAATATCAATCAGCATGCCTTCCTTCTCATAAAGACCACATAAAAGCTCTGCAAACTTAAAGATATTGTGTGTTCCGAAGATTAAGTCTACAAAACGATAGCTCTTCTTAATCTTCTCAATCACGGATGGCTCCTGCATCATACAGCCGCAAAGAGCAATCTTCATATTAGGATTCTTTTTCTTATAATTCTGTAACACGCCAAGACGTCCATAAACCTTCTGATTGGCATTATCGCGGACAGTACATGTATTATAGATGACAAAATCAGCATTCTCATCCTCAGTAATTTCGTAGCCTACCAGCTCCAAAATACCTACCAGCTTCTCACTGTCTCTGGCATTCATCTGACATCCGAAGGTAGTAACACAGCAAGTCGGCTTTCTGCCAATCTGCTGACTTAAGGCTTCCACATAGCCTTTGGCTTTTGCCATATAATAATACTGCTTTTCCGTTTCTTCTGCCGGTACCTGACCATTTACATCATACTTTTCTAAATCAATATTCTGAAACATTCATTTCTCTCTCTCTAAATAAACTTAGACACCAAGCTGACAAGCAACTTCACAATCTTCTCCATAGATTGTACACTGACGTACTCATATTTTCCATGGTAATTTTCACCGCCGGTACAAATATTCGGACAAGGAAGTCCCATAAAAGACAATCTGGCACCATCCGTACCACCACGGATAGGTGTTACAATCGGGGTAATTCCCTGCTCTTTCATACTCTCCACGGCTCTGTCAATCAGATACATATGCTGCTCAATAATCTCACGCATATTGTAGTAGGAATCCTTCATATCAACTACAATGGTTCCTTCGCCGTACTTTTTATTCAGGAAGTCTGCTACGTTCATGAACATAACTTTCTTTTCCTCAAAAAGTACTTTGTCATGATCACGGATAATATAATCCAGGGTAGTTTCTTCAACATTACCACGGATAGTATCCAAGTGGAAAAATCCCTCATACATCTCCGTATACATAGGATTCTGGAAGGTAGGTAACAAACTTTGGAACTCCTGAGCAATCAAAATAGAATTCTTCATTTTGCCTTTGGCACTTCCGGGATGAACATTCCTTCCGTGCACATATACCTTAGCTCCTGCTGCATTAAAGTTCTCATATTCCAACTCACCAAGTCCGCCTCCATCCACAGTATAAGCGTACTTCGCTCCGAAGAGCTCTACATCAAATCCATCGGTACCTTCTCCGATTTCTTCATCCGGAGTAAAAGCAATACGAATCTTGCCATGCTTTATTTCCGGAGTGGTAAGTAAAGTCTCTGCAAGAGCCATAATCTCAGCAATACCGGCCTTATCATCTGCACCGAGAAGGGTAGTTCCGTCCGTTACAATTAAGTCCTGTCCTACATACTTCTTAACTTCCGGAAAATCTGCAACCTTAAGAACAACATTCAGCTCCTCATTCAGCACAATATCCTGTCCGTCATAATTCTCTACGATGCGGGGATTCACATTGGTGCCTGACATAGCAGGTGATGTATCCATATGTGCAATCAGTCCCAGCACTTCTGCCCCTTCACACCCCTCAGAAGCAGGAATGGTAGCATACACATAACAATTTTCCTTGTCATAAGAAATCTCCGTAGCTCCCATTTCTGAAAGCTCCTTTGTAAGAAGCACTGCCAAATCATGCTGCTTTGGGGTACTTGGGTGTGTTCCTGTCTCCTCACTGGAACAAGTATCAATCTTCACATATTCTAAGAATCTATCAATTACGTTCATATAAACCTCAATTCCGATTAACCGCGTACCTGTCCGGTTCCGCGAACCTGATACTTATAGCTGGTCAATTCTTTCAATCCCATAGGACCTCTTGCATGAAGCTTCTGGGTACTGATACCGATTTCCGCACCAAAACCAAATTCAAAGCCGTCCGTAAATCTGGTAGAAGCATTCACATAAACACATGCAGCATCCACACCGTTTAAGAACATCTCCGCAGTCTCCGGATTTGAAGTAATAATTGCCTCAGAATGCTTTGTATTGTATTTATTTATATGAGCAATTGCCTCATCCACGCTATCAACAGTCTTCATAGAAAGAATATAATCCAGATATTCTGTAGCATAATCATCCTCTGTTGCAGGAATTGCCATTATTACATCCAGAACTCTTTCATCTCCGCGGAGTTCCACATCCTTAGTATCCAACACTTCTTTTAATCTTGGCAAAAGGGCCTCTCTGATATCATTATGGATTACCAAGGATTCGCAGGCATTACATACACCGATACGCTGAGTTTTTGCATTAAAAATAATATTAACTGCCATATCAAGGTCTGCATCCTTATCCACGTAAATATGACAATTACCTGTACCGGTTTCAATTACCGGAATAGTACTGTTCTCCACTACCGCACGAATAAGACCTGCGCCGCCACGTGGAATCAGCACATCCACATATTCCTTCATCTTCATAAACTGTGCCGTTACACTACGGTCTGTATCTGTAATGAGAGAAATGGCATCCGGAGTAATTCCCTGCTTTTCCAGTTCCTCCCGAATTACCTTTGTAATCGCTATGTTGGACTGAAGCGCATCACTTCCTCCCTTTAAAATCACTGCATTACCGGTCTTGAAGCAAAGTCCAAAGGCATCTGCAGTTACGTTTGGTCTGGATTCATAGATAATACCAATCACACCTAGAGGCACACGTACCTTCTCAATATGAAGTCCGTTTGGTCTGTCAAAAGACTCCAAGCTCTCCCCGATAGGGTCAGCAAGCTCCGTAATCTGAATAAGTCCCTCTGCCATAGCTTCAATACGATCTTTGGTTAAGCGAAGACGATCCAACAGTCCCGGATGCATACCTGCAGCCTCACCGTATTTAATATCCACTTCATTTGCCAGCAGAATCTCATCTGCATGAGCTACCAATGCTTTTGCAATAGAACGCAGTGCATTATCCTTGACTTCCGTAGTCAATTTCTGCATTTCATATTTTGCCTTTACGGCATTCTGACCTAATACTACTAAATCCATACCTAACCTCACCTTTCTCCTAGCCGGTAATCACCTGATAGGGCTTAATATCATTCTCCTGCGCGGGAATCCCTTCTACAATCTGACACGTAAAGCCGATGGCAATGGTGTATACCTGAAGTTCTTCTTTATCCCACAAATACTTGTCATAAAAACCCTTTCCATAACCGATGCGGTTACGAAGTGGGTCAAAAGCAGCACCCGGCATAATCATAAGTACCCGCTCATTACCTTCAAGTCGTTTTGCTTCATCATACTTGTCCGTAGTCCCGTCCGGTTCCGGAATACCCTTGTATCCTTCTACCAACTCTTCCAAGGAATGAATGCGATAAAAGTGCATAACTTCGCCTTCCACCTTGGGTACATATACCTTTTTTTGCTTTCTAAGTGCTTCTTTTATAATCTCTGAGGTATCAATCTCACTTCCATAAGACACAAATATCAGCAGATTTTCCGCTTGGTAGAACCACTGATGCCCAATAATTCGATCTGCCACCTTCAAAGATCCCATCATATGTTCTCTTTTGCTCAAATTATCCCGAAGCGCAAGTACCTCTTTCCGAATCTCTTTCTTACTTTTCATTGTTTTTCTTTGCCGTACTTTTCACCAAGATTGGTAATGCTTCCGTCTGCTTCTTTAATATCAATATTATTCAGCTGTCCACGAAGGTTGGCACGAACATTTGCTACATATGCCTGACGAAGCTCTGCCTGCTCTTTTTTTTCCTCCTCTGTAAGTCCCTCTGCCTTGGACTTATGGTACAGCTCGTTAATACGTGCTATCATATCTGTTAAATTCATATATTAATCCTCTCTATTTATGCAGATTTGCAACAAATTCCTGCAACTGAAAATCCGCGTTCTTATTCGCAACAAAAAGAGTTCCCACATCCTTACCGTCCAAAATACGATGTAAAATACCGATATCCACACTGTTTGCAATAATCATATCCGCACCTACATTGGTGGCAATCTTTGCCGCAATCATCTTTGTATTCATTCCACCCGTACCAACGCCGCTTCCGGTAGAGGATTTGCCCATATTCATAAATTCCTCTGTAAGCTCCTTTACCTCAGGGATAAACTTTGCCTCAGGATTGGTACGTGGGTCATCGGTATACAGACCATCAATATCCGATAACAAAATCAATAAATCTGCATCCACAAGAGCTGCTACCACTGCAGATAAAGTATCATTATCACCAATCACAATTTCGTCTGTGGCAACGGTATCATTTTCATTTACGATAGGAATAACCCCCATTTTAAGCAGCTCTGAAAAAGTATTATGAGCATTAAATCTGCTCAAATCATCTGCCACAGTATACTTGGTCATCAGAATCTGTGCCGCAACCTGATTATATTCTGCAAAAATTTTCTGATAAGTCATCATCAGTCTTGCCTGTCCGATAGCTGCACAAGCCTGCTTCACAGCAAGTGGCGCATCACCTGCAATATCCTTCCTTGCACTCAGAGAAATTGCCTTCTTACCAACAGCAATAGCACCGGAGGTAACCAGTACTACATCCTTTCCCTGATTGCGGATATCACAAAGCTCTCTTACCAGTTTCTCCAGCTTAATATAATCCAGGTCCCCTGTCTGAGGGTGCTGTAGCGAGGAGGAACCAATCTTTACCACAATACGTTTTTTATCTTTAATTGCTTCTCTAAATGTACTCATATCTCACATCTCTTTCTTAATTGCATCTTATCTTTGGTATTTTAATGCAAAAATACTAATACGTCAATGTGTTAAAGCGCATTATTGTCCCATGGGTGCATACACTTTGGCAATTTCTTCTGCAATACGCATACCATCCATTGCTGCGGAAGTGATACCACCCGCATATCCCGCACCTTCTCCACAAGGGTACAATCCTCGAATTGCAGACTGCATGTTTTCATCTCTGTGAATGCGCACGGAAGAAGAGGTTCTACTCTCAACCCCCAGCATAATAGCATCCGGTCTGTTAAATCCCTTGATAATCTTCTGAAAATGTTCCATTCCTTCTATAAATGCTAGATTGCATTCTTTAGGAAGAATACCTGTCAAATCAGCCTCTGCAAAAGCTCCTTTGGTCATTGGTTGTAAATCATCCATTATCACAATTTCAGAAGCCTCCTCACCAAGTACCGAAGCCTTAAAGCTTCCATATCTTTGCATGGGAATATTGCCTTTGCCTGCTGCATAAGCCTTTTCTTCTAATCTGCGCTGAAACTCTACGCCCGCAAGAGGATGACTACTACCGAAATCCTCCGGAGTAACTGCTACTATAATGGCACTGTTGGAATTCCCAGAATCACGACCACTGTAGCTCATGCCATTGACACATAAACGACCTTCCTCAGAGGAAGCATTTACCACATAGCCACCGGGACACATACAGAAGGAGTATACGCCCCTTCCCACCGATGTTTTCGCAGTCACCTTATACGGGGCTGCCCCCAATGAACCGGCATCCTTCTTACCATACTGACTTTCATTTATCATCTCCTGAGGATGCTCTACACGGAAGCCTACCGCAAAAGATTTTGCCTCCATTGGAACCTGCATGGCATACAATTCCTCAAAGGTATCTCTGGCACTGTGACCGATAGCAAGCACCACATGGGAAGCCTCTATATGTTCCCCACTTTCAAGTACCAGTCTTTTCACCTTTTCCTCTTCAAATACAAACTTATCCACTTTACTTTCAAATCGTACTTCTCCACCCATACGGATAATTTCTTCCCGCATGGATTTTACCACCTTCCGGAGCACATCAGTACCTATATGAGGCTTACTGTCATACATAATCTTTTCCGGTGCTCCGTGCTGTACAAAGGTCTTCATTACCTGTCTGCTTCTGCCGTCCACATCCTTTACCAGCGTATTTAATTTACCATCAGAAAAGGTTCCTGCACCTCCCTCTCCAAATTGTACATTGGAGGTTACATTCAGTGCACCACTTTCCCAAAAATGCTCTACATCCGCAGTTCTTGTATCCACATCTTTACCACGTTCTAAGATTAAGGGACGATACCCATGCATTGCCAAAAAGTAGCCGCAGAAAAGACCTGCCGGCCCCATTCCCACGATCACAGGTCTTACATTCAGCTTTTTATCTCCCAATGCAGGGAAACAATACTCTTTTCTTACAGATACGGATATGTTGGTATTCTTCAGCTTCTTTACAAGCTTTTCTTCCTTAGCATTATCCATACCTTTAAGTCCTACTTCCACCATGTAGCTGATAATAATATCCGGCTTTTTCCGGGCATCAATGGACTGCTTTATTATCTGAAAATGAATAATATCCGTAGTATTTACCTTTAAAAGTCCGGCTGCCTTCTTTAAAAGCTGCTCTTTTGTAACATCCACCGGACCCTTTAACTGATTAATTTGAATCATCTCTAAAATTCCTAACTATTTGCCGCATGTAAGCCTGTCACAAAACCACTGCTCCATGCCCATTGTAGATTATAACCGCCACAACGTCCGTACACATCTGCCACTTCTCCGGCAAAATATACCCCGGGTATCTTTAAAGATTCCAGATTCTCTGACAGCTCTGCCAAATCCACACCTCCACCGGATACCTGCGCCTGTTCATAACCGTTGCTTTCATACACATGTAACACAAAATGCTTACAAAGGAAAAACAACGTCTCCAGCTTCTCCCTGCTCATCTGTGAAATCTTCTTATCTGCCTTTAATCCGGAAAGTTTTATAAATAACTGCATTAGTTTCTTGTTCAAAAGACCGTTGCAAAACTCTTCTACTGTGCGTCCCTGCATATTTACAACACGACACTTGCCAAAATTCATCCATTCTTCTTCCGTCATATCCGGCAAAAAATCAATTTCAGCCTTTAAACTCTGCTTTTTCATAAGCTCCCTGGATGCTATACCACTCAGCTGAAACACCGGAATCCCAGAGATGCCGTAATCCGTCAGTTGCAGCTCACCACGCTCTTTGGCCACAGATTTTCCCCCCGCCGAAAGCCGAATCTCCGCATCACAACGTATTCCCGCAATAGATTTACAGAACTCCTCCTCACAACGAAGCTGTACAAGTGCAGGATAGCTTGGAATCACATTATGCCCAAGCTGTCTTGCCAGTTTAAAACCACTTCCGTCAGAACCTGTCTTTGGTGCCGCTTTGCCGCCGGTTGTTACAATCACTTTATCAAAGCTCCATTCTTCATTACCACTAAGAATACGAATCTGTTTGCCATCTTTTTTTAGTCCGGAAATTTTTTTCTCAAAAATCACGGAAATACCAAGGGCAGCAATCTCATACCGAAGTGCATCCAATAAGACTGATGCCTGTTCACATGCCGGATAATAATAACCATTCTTCTCCTTGCTAAGCATCCCCAAAGATGCAAAGAATGCAATAGTTTCCTGCACAGGAAATCGCTCTATTACGCGCCATGCCTTGTCCAAATTCTCTCCGTCATAACAACTCTTGTCCATGGCAAGATTGGTAAAATTACATTTACCGTTACCTGTGGCAAGGATTTTCTTTCCCATACGGTCATTTCTCTCAAATATAGTTACATCCGCTCCGTGCCTTGCTGCTGTAATTGCAGCCATCATACCGGCTGCCCCACCACCGATGATCCCAATTTTATTTCTATCACTCATTACTTAAAAATCAATCCTACAATTCGTTTTCCGATTTCCCCATACATGGTAGAAATCTCGTTTTCATGTATATTTCTGGTAAGTCCAAGTAAAAAAACATATATAACAAATCCAAATACTACACACAGTATCAGACATACCAAATTCCCCAGATGAGGAGTCATTAAATTACCGATTAATATCATCAAAAGACCCACCACACATCCACATAAAAAAGGCACAACAAATGTTGTCATGAGGTCTGCTCCAATACGTCTTCCCCAAAGGATAAGCCCAATGGATGATACGGCACATCCCAAAAATCCAAAAATCATGGCATATAACATATAATCATACACCATAAAACCGTTCTTCTTTCCGATTATACAGGTAACAAACGCAACTACTGCGCCCAGAAATGTACACAAAAGTACATAACGCTTCTGATTCATGCTACGCAAAAGGCCGATCCCGAAATCGGACATAATCATTGCAATTACAAACACGCTGCCAAGCTTAATATATGAGATAATGTCCTCACCTTCGCATCCCATAAATACACCGGAAATCTGCTCGGATAATGTTAGAAATATCATTGCCAGAAAAACAGTAAAGATAACGCAATAATGCAGGCCATTTCCTATGGTCTCCTTTATGGCTCGGTTATCGGCTTTACCTGCATAGTGCGCAAGTCTTGCCTGCATTACATAAGTTCCCATCTCAACCAAAAATGCCGGAATACTACATAACACCAAAAACGGTCCATAGAATTTCCCAACCTCATATGCTCCAGTGCAGGGATCTGCCAAAGTCCTCAAAGAAAAGATAATTCCGAATAAAAGCGGCAAACGATAAAATACCTGACTTCCGAAAATCAAAATCACTTTTTGATAATAGTAATACAGTGTGGTGCGCAAATCCTCCGTAGTCTGCAGACCTTCCTTACACCGTTTCTGTTCCTTCTTCCTGTCACTGATTAAGTATAAAAACAACTGAAAAAGAAATACTAAAAATTCTGCAATAGTAATCGCCATACAAAGTCCGATGGCACCATACATACCAGCAAAATCTTCATTTCTCAATAGTCCTGCCACCTTTTCTCCATACCCCATGCTCTTATCTACCAAAAGCCAGCCGAATACAAAGAAAAATATCTGCCGCAGGAATGCACAGATCACCGTAGGCATCTGTGATCCGGAGCTTTGAAAAGAACCAAGGAATGCTGTTTCCATACTCTTTAAGAAAATCACCGGCGAAATAATCCGAAGACAAAGACCAATATAAGGAACCTTAAAAAATAAGCAGGCAAATACCTCTGACAAAGCAAAAAATACTGCGGAAAGTACAATGCCGGTAATAAACTGAATGACAAGCACTCTGCGTTTTACATTATAAGCATCTTTATGAAGCCCTTTCGTCTTCTTTCCACGAATCATCTTGGATACAAAATCTGTAATTTCCTCGCTGACAAAGAATACAAATACACATAAAAGCTCCAAGACCATTGCAACATATCCCACGCCGTTATTTCCAATCAGCCCGGCAAAAATCAGAAAGAAAATTCCTCCCAGAATATGACTGATGCTAATCAATTGTTTTTTTGTAATAATCGCCTGATTCATATCAATAAAAGCTTAATCCTCTCTTGTAATTCCCAGCACCTGAAGCGCTGCCTCCTGCTTTTCTTCCATCACCTTAGCCTCATCCGGCTCCATGTGGTCGTAACCACATAAATGCAACATACTGTGTGCTACCAGAAAAGCAAATTCTCTCTTTACACTGTGCCTGAAGCTCTCGGCCTGCTCCAGTACCTTGTCCACAGAAATAATGATATCTCCTAAAATAAGCTCTCCGGTATCCGGGTCAAAGTAATCAGCCTCCATATCTTCAGATATATCAAAGACTCCTTCTGTTTCAAAATCCACATTAGGGAAGGATAAGACATCTGTTTCTCTATCGATGCCACGGTACTCTTTATTATACTGATGAATTCCTGCATTATCTGTCAACAAAACATTCACCTGTGCTTCATATTCACAGCCCTCCGTATCCAATACCTGAAGGGCAATTTTCTCCACAAGTTCCTCTACTTCAAAAGGAAAAGTAACTTCTGTTTCATTTTCTACGTAAAATGTCATCTTCGTTCTCCTTGGTTATGCTTTCTTCACTCCCTTATCCCGGGATGCTCTGTATTTTTCCTTGGCTTCAAAATCATCATAAGCCTTTACAATTTTCTGTACTAATGGATGACGTACTACGTCCTTACTTGTCAAGTTACAAAAGGCAATATCATCAATCTTCCCCAAAACCTTCGTAGCAACATCCAGACCGGACTTAGTTCCCACCGGCAAATCCTTCTGTGAACTGTCACCGGTAATAACTACCTTAGAACCAAAACCAATACGGGTAAGGAACATCTTCATCTGCGCCGGAGTTGTATTCTGAGCCTCATCCAGAATAATATAGGCATTATCCAGGGTTCTACCTCGCATATATGCCAGTGGTGCCACTTCAATTAAGCCCTTTTCCATATTCTTGGCAAAGCTTTCAGCTCCCATAATCTGATACAAAGCATCATATAAAGGTCTCAGATAGGGATCCACCTTACTCTGTAAATCTCCGGGTAAAAATCCAAGCTTCTCTCCTGCTTCGATGGCAGGTCTTGTCAAAATAATACGGCTCACTTCATCATTCTTAAAAGCAGTAATAGCCATTGCCATGGCAAGATAGGTCTTACCCGTACCGGCAGGTCCCAGACCAAACACAATCATTTTTTCACGGATAGCATCCACATATTGCTTCTGTCCCAGTGTTTTCGGCTTGATTGGCTTTCCGCTTATGGTGTGACATATGGTATCACTGTCAATCTCTGTTAATAGTTCTTCTTTTTCTTCCATACCAAGTGTAATGGCGTAATCTACGCGCTGCTCCTCTATTTCATTTCCTTTCATGGAGCTGTCAAGCAGCCCCGAAAGAATTCTACATGCTTTATTGGCATGAGACTCCTCCCCGGTAATATTCACCTTACCGTTTCTGTCCGTAATAATTACCTGTAAGTCTCTTTCAATCTTCTTAATATAGGAATCCCCTGCACCGAAAATCTTCTGCATGTGTTCTAAGGGTATTTCCATTTGCAATGAAATCTTACTCATCAAACTGTCCTTCCAATGTTAATGTTCCATGCAACTGACCAAAGTCTACACTTCTTTTTATTTTAACATCTTTTGCTATGATTTGAATACCTTTTTCTATTAATCCATCCATAAAATCCTGAAGTTTTTTCATTAGAAGATTTTCAAGTTCAGCATCACTGCGAAGATATTCCACATTTTCATACTCCTTGTAACGAATCATTGTAATTGGATATGTGCCTTTAAACAATACACACATCTGCTCCCTATCATATTTCCCAAAGGTATGCATGAAATATTCCTTTCCTCCCCAAATAAATCCATAGCTGTCCCTTCCTGTATACTCCTTTCTTACATATCTCCTGTCCAAAACATCGTTGTATTCTTCCTGATAGCAGACTGTGATTTCTGCACTTGCCTGCTCACATAAATATGCTTTTACAGTCCCATCATCTGCCATTACCGGGATTTGTCCGTAGACAAGGACCTCACCCTTTTTTATTTCTCCGCAGGTAATGCCCGGGAATCCTTTGCGTATCACCATAGAGTCAATATATAAGTCTTTCTCTGCCACCAAATTGGTAAAACCATCCCCTTCTACCACAGAGATTCCCAGCAGATTCTTGATTTCCTCTTTCGTTACAGGTACTCCATGCTCCTGATCCTTTTCTTTGATAAAAATCTTCAGATGATTTTCTTCCAGAGAAGCGCTGCACCAAACCACCTCCGGGAAATGCCCCCGTATTGCTTCTTCCAAAGCCACGTAATCAATTTCTGCCAGAAACATACCTACATGTACATCTTGCTGTTGTATCACGTCCATGATTTGAAAATCTGTCACAACTTCCGGGCCTTGAATATCAATACTCCATAGTATCTTCTGCGAAAAAATAAGCAGACAAAGAAACAGACCGATTCCCCAAATATATCCTGTCTTTTTTATGATTTTCCGAAACAAAAAAGGTAGTCCATATCTTTTGGATATCGCTACCTTTACACCAGTCTTCCGAATTATTTCCCTGATTCTGTAAAAATCTTCTACAGAGATTATACATTTAAATACTTTGCCATCATCCTCTATCTGTTTAAATACTATATCATGAAAAACGCATAGATTAAGAAATCTCTCCACATTTTGTCCGGTCAATACCAATTCCACATATGCTTTTACAAATTTCACTTTCATACTCCTATAAAAAATGCACTTCTTTGATTAAACCTTTTACATGCATATCCTCGTTGGAATAATACTCAACAAGAAGATTATTACCTAAAATCTGAATAATTCCTTCCTTTGCCTGAATCTTCACTTCATTACGGGTATACTTCAAAATCCCACGATAGTTTTCAACCCAGATGCCTTCTCTGCCGTGTAACTGCATAATACATTGTTCTCTCATGATATAAATATATGAATTAGCATAAACAAATATGATACCCCTACAAAGGCAAATCCACTGCCTTCATAGGGGGTAATTTATTTTATTTATGAAATAATTGTTTTAATCATATCCGGTTTCTGTATCACCTCTGCTGCAATGGTGTATGCTGCTTTAAACCGCTTCTCTGCCACATCTGCCTTCATCGAATCATTCGCATGCATAATAGCAATGGTATCTCCTACTGACACATAGTCACCGATTTTCCTGGTAAGAATAAATCCTACGGATAAATCAATTTCGCTATCCTTTGTCTCTCTTCCTCCTCCAAGAATCAAAGAACAAATCCCGATTTCATCACACTGAATTTTATGAATATAGCCTGACTTGTCACACTTGATTTCGCGAGTAATGGTTGCTTTTGGTAGCAGTGATGTATCATATACAGCGTTCACATCACCCCCCTGAGCTTTTACAAATTCCGCAAGCTTAGCCAGGGCTGAACCACTGGTAATGGTTTCCTGTAATAGCTTATATGCCTCTTCCTGAGACTCTGCTTTTCCTCCTGCAATCAGCATCTGACTGCCCAGCGCCATTACAAGCTCCACAAAATCATCAGGACCATTACCCTTCAGGGTATCTATAGCCTCTATAACCTCTAGCGCATTTCCCACTGCATATCCAAGAGGCTGATCCATATCCGATACCACTGCAATGGTATTTCTACCGGCACCATTTCCGATATCCACCATCTCCTTGGCAAGAGCTATGGAATCCTCCAATGTCTTCATAAATGCACCGCTACCGGTCTTTACATCCAGAACGATGGCATCTGCACCTGCCGCCAACTTTTTACTCATAATGGAGCTGGCAATCAGAGACATCTGGTCAACCGTTGCCGTCACATCCCTGAGAGCATATAACTTCTTATCCGCGGGTGCAAGATCCGCCGTCTGCCCCATAATTGAGATTCCAATTTCATTTACATTCTTAATAAAATCTTCCCTGGAAATTCCTGTAGTAAAACCCTCAAAACTCTCCAGCTTATCAATGGTTCCGCCGGTATGTCCAAGCCCCCTACCGCTCATCTTAGCTACCGAAATACCACAGGCAGCAACCATTGGAGTCAGTGCAAGAGATGTCTTATCACCCACACCTCCGGTACTGTGCTTATCTACCTTGATTCCATTGATATCTGATAAATCCAACATATCCCCACTCTTAGCCATCTCCATGGTAAGATTTAGAGTTTCTTCCTTACTCATTCCCTGAAAATATATTGCCATCATCAGTGCAGAAACCTGGTAGTCCGGAATCTCATCCTTGGTATATCCTTGTACAAAAAAGCGAATTTCCTCCTCCGTTAGAGGCAAACCATTTCGCTTTTTCATAATAATGTCATACATTCTCATAAGACACACCTCACTTTCATACTATATTTAGATTATAAAAAAACCCGCTTGCATTTGCAAGCGAGCTTTTTATTTATGATACGGCTCATTATTCATAATTCGGTAAGCTCTGTATATCTGCTCTGTCAAAATCACACGCATCAGCTGATGCGGAAAAGTCATATCTGAAAAGCTGATGGAAGCATTGGAGCGTTTTAGGACCTTCTCATGAAGTCCCAGAGAACCACCAATTACAAAGGCAATATTGCTGGTTCCGTAAGTTCCCTTATTCTCCAGTTCCTTTGCAAAAGACTCAGAAGTATATCTTTTCCCTTTGATTTCCAGAGTGTACACAAAGGTATCCTCCTTAATCTTCTCCAGAATCCGGTCTGCTTCCTTCTCCTTAATCTGATTCTCCACCGTTTCTGAAGCTTTATCCGGTGTCTTCTCATCTGCAACCTCGATAATTTCCAACTTACAGTATTTACTGAGACGCTTGGCATATTCATCTATCGCATCCCGATAAAACTTTTCCTTAATTTTTCCAACACAGACAATCGATATTTTCACATCATTACCTACTTAAATAACTCATCATACATTTCGTCAATGAAATGATCAATAAAGGAATCATCTAAGTTCACAAACTGTCCCTTAATCATCATCTTCATCGCCGAGGTTCTCTTAAAGTAAAGCTCTTCTTCGGTAGCTCCCATGACTTCCATACCAAGCATGGTATCGATTCTACCGTTTTCAAACGCCTGCTTACACCAATCCTTCAAAGTGCTTTCCAGCTCATTATCTTCCTTTGCCTGACTTTCATAAGCCTTTGATTTCTTTAAAGAAACAAAGCCCATAACAATAAAGATAATGAAAAGAGCACTCATCATGCCATAAACCATGACCTTGCTTGGACCACTTACGGTAAAAGGAAGGAATCCAAGAACACCTAAGACAACCACTACCATTCCGACACCACCTACCAAAAGAAGTGTCCATGCCGAAGAACGATTTTCAGCGGCACGTTCCTTATTATCCATGTATTTACGATTATTTACTTCGGCGTTTTCCGGCTTTTCGCCTTCTTCCTGCTGCATACTGAAAGCACCTGCCTGCATCTGCTGTGCCATCATAGCCTGCTGCATTCTTGCAGTTTCCTGCTGCATGAAATTGTTGGCATACTTCTTTGCCTTATCCGCATCTTCTTCCCTTACTACCAGAACATGAACGCCTTTGGTTCCATCGTAAAGCACCTGCATACCACTCATCTTGTTATACTCAAGATATTTCTTAAGCTGCTCCACGCTGGCCTGATTGCCTGCAATGAGGGCAACCATCTTGTCACCTTCATTTACTGGCTGAAGATCGCAGCCACAGTCTGCACACTTCTCAATGCCATCTCTATATTCGTTTCTACACTTTGGACAAATTAACATATGTTTATTCTCCTATTTATTGCTTAAGTACTCGTCAATACCTTTCGCAGCAGCTTTACCTGCACCCATCGCAAGAATAACAGTTGCAGCACCGGTAACAGCATCACCACCGGCGTACACGCCTTCTTTACTGGTTAATCCGTTCTCGTCAGCTACGATACATTTCCACTTATTTACCTCAAGACCTTCAGTAGTAGAAGAAATCAGAGGATTCGGTGAAGTACCAAGAGACATGATTACGGTATCAAGCTCCATGGTAAACTCAGAATCCGGCTGTACTACAGGACGTCTTCTTCCGGACTCATCCGGCTCGCCAAGCATCATCTTCACACACTTCATACCGGTTACCCAGCCCTTTTCATCCTTAAGGATTTCTACAGGGTTGGTAAGGAGGTCAAAAATAATACCTTCTTCTTTAGCGTGATGAACTTCTTCCACACGAGCCGGAAGTTCTTCTTCGCTACGACGATATACAATGTGTACCTCTGCACCAAGACGAAGTGCAGTTCTTGCAGCATCCATTGCTACGTTACCACCGCCAACGACAGCAACCTTCTTACCACGCATAATCGGAGTGGTCGAATTCTCATCAAAAGCCTTCATAAGATTGCTTCTGGTTAAATACTCATTAGCAGAGAATACACCGTTAGCATTCTCACCAGGAATTCCCATGAATTTAGGAAGACCTGCACCGGAACCGATAAATACAGCCTCAAATCCTTCTTCATTCAGAAGCTCATCGATGGTAACAGACTTACCAACAACTACATTGGTTTCAATCTTAACACCAAGAGACTTTACATTCTCAATTTCCTTCTTAACAACCGCTTCCTTCGGTAAACGGAACTCAGGAATACCATATACAAGTACACCGCCAGCCTCATGTAAAGCTTCAAAAATGGTTACTTCATAGCCCATCTTCGCAAGATCACCTGCACAGGTAAGTCCTGAAGGACCGGAGCCGATAACTGCTACCTTCTTACCATTTTTCTCTTTTGCGCCTTCCGGCTTAATTCCGTTCTCTCTTGCATAATCTGCAACGAAACGCTCTAATTTACCAATGGAAATGGCATCACCACGGATACCACGGATACATTTTCCTTCACACTGGCTTTCCTGAGGACATACACGACCGCATACTGCCGGAAGTGCACTTGACTCACTGATGGTCTGATATGCAGCTTCAATATTTCCTTCCTTTACCTGAGCAATAAAGCCCGGAATGTTGATGGATACAGGACAGCCCTGTACACACTGCGCATTCTTACAATTAATACATCTGCTTGCCTCAGCCATTGCCTCTTCTAAATTATATCCAAGACAAACCTCTTCAAAGTTTGTCGCTCTTTCTTGTGCATCCTGTTCTCTTACAGGTACTTTCTTAAAAACGTCCATTTTCCTGACCTGACCTTTCTTCCAATTTAGTTACAGTTGCCGCATCCGCCATGATGGGTTGCACCCTCTTTTGCAGCAAGATAAGCTCTGCCTTCTGCAGTCTTATAAATCTGCTGACGGGTCATTGCCTCATCAAAATCAACAAGGTGTCCGTCAAATTCAGGTCCGTCAACACATGCAAACTTTACCTGGTCACCCACAGTTACACGACATGCACCACACATACCGGTACCGTCTACCATGATAGGGTTAAGACTTACGACAGTGGGAATCTCAAGTTCCTTGGTAAGGAGACATACGAACTTCATCATAATCATAGGTCCGATAGCAACACAAACATCATATTTCTTACCTTCTGCTACAAGGTCTTTGATAGTCTGAGTAACCATACCGCTTCTTCCGTAGGAACCATCATCGGTTGTTACATACAGATTACCTGATACTGCTTCCATCTCTTTTTCTAAGATTAATAAGTCCTTCGTCTTGCTACCTACGATTACATCGGCATTCACTCCCTGCTCATGTAACCACTTCACCTGAGGATATACAGGAGCCGCACCAACACCACCGGCTACAAATAAAATACTCTTTTTCTTAAGCTCTTCCAATGGCTCATTGCAGAACTCGGAAGCACATCCTAAAGGTCCCACAAAATCATGGAAGCTGTCTCCAGCCTTTAATGTACTCATAATCTGGGTACCTGCACCGACAATCTGGAAAACGATGGTTACGGTTCCCTTCTCACGGTCATAATCACAGATAGTAAGAGGAATTCTCTCACTGTTTTCATCTGTTCTTACAATAACAAACTGTCCCGGAAGAGCAGACGCTGCCACTCTCTTAGCCTCTACCTCCATCAAATAAATGTTGGTGGTAAGTTCTTTTGCATCTAAAATCTTATACATATCTATTACACCTTTCTATGTTAATTCACTTCCTGCTCAGAAGCTTCATTACTTGCAACAATATACTCGCGTTCTGTGTAATCACTAGCAATACCGTCTTCATCCACTTTAATAAAACGGTACAAGGTATAACCTACATCCATCATCATAGAATCACGATATTTCTTGGAAGAAGTGGTAGGCACAGACCCATCCATGGTATAGTATACCGTTTCATAATCCTCTACTTCGATCACAATAGGCTCTCTAACCTGATATTCACCGGATAGCGGATACACTTCCGGAGGAGAAGGCTTTTGCACTTCAATTTCGTACACTGCAGTAACGCAGTCGCTGATCACACCAAAATCACTGACTAAAATAGCTTTTAATGTATGTGTCTGTCCGCCACTTAAGAAAATCGTCTCTCCCTCATAAATCATACTGTCTGTAGTAGGTTCGCTGCCATCCATAGTAAAATATATGGTTCCTCTTGACTTGGAGGATAGCTTTAGAGGTACGATTTCATTATAGTAACCGGCACTATAGCTGGGCTCCGGTTCCCACACAATATAATCGCTATATGTCTTTACAACGTATTCATTATTACAACCAGTTAATATTTTGTCAATCTTTTCATAGTCATTTTTTGATAAATAATAGGAAATTATTTGCTTATACGCCATAATCAAATCATTTTCCGTGACATAAGGACTATGAATTATTTCCGTCATTAACTCTTCAAAGGATAACTCTTCCCCCATATCCCTATAGCAATAAGCTAAAGAAATCTTAGTTTGAATATTATCCGGGTTAAGCTCTATGGCTTTTTTATAATTATATGCAGCACGCGTCAGATTTCCTTCTTCATAAAAATGATGCCCACGACCAATCTGGAAATTTTCTGAATGCTCCATAAAATAAAATGCAAAGGCAATAAAGAAAATGCTGAAAATAATCAGTATTACGACAGCAACGTTAAATCTGGAATGCTTTTTCTTCTTTTTCTTTACGTTTTCCTGCTTTGGCTTTTCAAAAGCATTTTCAAGTACCTGACCTAAGCTTTCCTCCATGGTTATCTCCACTTCCGGCTCAAAGTCAGGTACTATATGTATTTCTTCTCCACACTGTTCGCAATAAAGCTTTCCTTCTGCCAGCTCCATCCCACAATTAGGACATTTCATCAAAAACTCCTCTTAAACTATTTCTGAAGCTGAATGCTTTCTACACAGTTCTTCATAAGCATAGCAATGGTCATGGGACCAACACCGCCGGGTACAGGAGTAATTGCGCTGCATTTTGGTGCAACCTGCTCATAATCCACATCACCACAAAGCTTATTTCCTTCTCCTCTGTGGATACCAACATCAATTACAACCGCCCCTTCTTTTACATAGTCTGCAGTAATCATTTTAGGACGTCCGATTGCTACCACAAGAATATCTGCCCGGGAGCAAACCTCCTTTAAATCCTTAGTTCTACTATGGGTTACGGTAACAGTACCGTTTTCTCTAAGCAAAAGAAGTGCCATAGGCTTACCTACAATATTGCTTCGGCCAATTACCACACATTCTTTTCCGGCGATATCTACATCACTGCGCTTTAACAGCTCAATGATTCCTGCCGGCGTACAAGATACAAAACTTTCCTTACCAATGCAGAGCGCACCAACATTCATGGGATGGAATCCATCTACATCCTTTAATGGAGATATCGTATTCAATACCTTCTCCTCGTCAATGTGCTTAGGAAGAGGAAGCTGCACCAAAATACCGTTTACATCTGCTCTGTTATTTAATTCTCCGATTAAGTCCAGAAGCTCTGCTTCAGTGGTCTCTTCCGGTAATTCATAGGCAAGAGAACGAATACCAATGTATTCACATGCCTTTTTCTTATTGCCTACATATACACTGGATGCAGGGTCATTACCTACCTGGATAACTGCCAGTGTAATCTCCACACCATCTGCCTTATAAGTAGCCACTTTCTCCTTTAATTCATCCTTAATTTCTGCGCTAATGCGCTTTCCGTCGATAATCTTCATACTCCTCAATCTCCCTTTATTAGAATAATCCGGTGATTACACCGTCTTCATTTACATCAATTCCATATGCAGCCGGAGTCTTAGGAAGTCCCGGCATTGTCATTATTGCACCTGTCAAAACTACCACAAATCCTGCACCTGCAGATACGTACACTTCACGAATATTCAAATCAAAACCTTCCGGTCTTCCTAAAAGTGCAGGGTCATCAGATAATGAATACTGATTTTTCGCCATACAGACAGGTAAATTTCCATAGCCAAGCTCTTCTAACTTTGCAATCTGCTTTGCTGCCGCCGGAGCAATATTCACACTTCCCGCACCATAAATCTCCTTGGCAATGGTCTCAATCTTCTCTTTGATAGAAAGGTCAGAATCGTAAATCGGCTTAAAGTGACTTTCTTTAGTTTCCAAGGTCTGCAGAACCTTCTCTGCTAAAGCAATACCGCCTTCGCCGCCTTTCGCCCATACTTCCGATAGAGCAAACTCACAATTTCTCTCTTCACAGAAGCTCTTTACAAATAAAATCTCTTCCTCTGAATCAGTGATAAAGGAATTCAAAGTAACAACTACAGGTACTCCGAATTTCTGTACATTTTCAATATGCTTCTCCAGGTTTACGATACCCTTCTTAAGCGCATCAAGATTCGGAGTATTTAAATCTGCCTTAGCTACACCACCATTATATTTCAATGCTCGAATGGTAGCTACGAGGACAACGGCATCCGGTTTAAGGCCTGCCATACGACACTTAATGTTAAAGAATTTCTCTGCACCTAAATCCGCTCCAAATCCTGCTTCCGTGATACAATAATCCGCCATTTTAAGAGCAGCCTTGGTTGCTATGATGGAGTTACATCCGTGTGCAATATTGGCAAAAGGTCCACCATGTACAAGTGCAGGTGTATGCTCTAATGTCTGAATCAGGTTCGGCTTAATAGCATCCTTTAACAAAGCTGCCATAGCACCTACCGCATTTAGTTCTCCTGCAGTTACCGGCTGACCGGCATAATTGTAAGCAACCACCATTCTGGACAGTCTTTCTTTTAAATCTGCCATATCCGCAGCCAGACAAAGAACAGCCATAATCTCAGATGCAACAGTAATAACGAAGTGATCCTCTCGAACCACACCATCTGTCTTATTCCCCATTCCTACTACAATATTACGAAGAACTCTGTCATTCATATCAAGACATCTCTTCCATACTACGCTTCTGGTATCAATACCAAGTTCATTTCCCTGCTGAATATGATTGTCAAGAATTGCTGCCAGTAAGTTATTGGCACTGGTAATGGCATGGAAGTCACCGGTAAAATGAAGGTTTAAGTCCTCCATAGGAACAACCTGGGCATATCCACCACCGGCAGCACCACCCTTTACACCAAAGCAAGGTCCTAAAGAAGGCTCACGAAGAGCAATAATCGCATTCTTACCAAGCTTACCGAATGCCTGTCCAAGTCCTACACTGGTAGTGGTCTTACCTTCTCCTGCGGGAGTGGGATTAATTGCCGTAACCAGAATTAATTTTCCGTCCGGCTTATCCTTAATTTTCTCTAAGAAATCATCAGAAATTTTTGCTTTATACTTTCCGTATAACTCCAAATCGTCCGCAGAAATTCCTGCGCGCTCGGCAACTGTTGTGATGGGTTCCATAATCGCTTCCTGTGCAATCTGAATATCTGTTTTCATAATTCAATCTCCTAAAATAAATTATTGTTATAGTACTTCATCCACTAACTGTTCAAACTGTTCGTTACTCATCAGAACCTTACGTGGCTTTGTGCCTTCTTCTTCCCCTACAACACCGTACTCACAGAGCTGATCCATTATTCTGGCTGCTCTATTAAAGCCGATTTTAAACATACGCTGAAGCATACCGATGGATGCCTTATCCTTTTCGATGATAAATCTTGCTGCCTGTTCAAAAAGTTCATCCCGATCTAAGCCGCCGCCCCCGGCAGCTCCTCCGGAAGATGCCCCTGCAAGACTCTTCATCTTCTCCTCGATTTCCTCAGAATAAACATTTCCAATTGCCTGATTCTTAAGAAAATCAACCACGTCTGCCACTTCCTTCTCTGATACGAAGGCTCCCTGCACTCGTATCGGTTTGGAAAGACCTTGTGGAAAGAAGAGCATATCACCCTTACCAAGAAGCTTCTCTGCTCCGTTCATATCAAGGATTGTTCTGGAATCCACACCACTGGACACCGCAAAAGCAATTCGACTGGGCATATTAGCTTTTATCAGCCCGGTAATAACGTCCACGGAAGGTCGCTGTGTTGCAATTACCAAATGGATACCTGCAGCACGGGCAAGCTGTGCAAGACGGCAGATAGCTTCTTCCACCTCGTGGCCTGCCACCATCATAAGATCCGCAAGCTCGTCCACAATAAAGACAATCTGCGGCATCTTGTTCGGAACGCCTTCTTCCCCCTTTTCACGCATACTTTCCAGCTTCTGATTATAGCCTTTAATATCCTTTACATTACAATCTGCAAACTTGGCATATCTGTCCATCATCTCAGAAACTGCCCAGTTCAGTGCTCCCGACGCTTTCTTGGGATCTGTCACTACAGGAATGAGAAGATGCGGGATACCATTATACATACTAAGCTCAACTACCTTGGGGTCCACTAAAATCAGTTTCACATCATCCGGATGTGCCTTATATAAAATACTCATAATCAAAGTATTAATACATACCGACTTACCTGAACCTGTAGAACCGGCAATAAGCACATGAGGCATCTTACCGATATCTGCCACAATGGTCTCACCGGCAATATCTTTACCGACCGCAAATGCAATGTTAGACGGAAATTCTTTGAATTTCTTATTCTCAAACAAATCTCTGAGTGCAACAGCAGAATTCTCTTTATTCGGAACCTCAATACCGATAGCAGATTTGCCCGGAATCGGAGCTTCAATACGTACATCCGTAGCAGCCAGATTCAGTTTAATATCGTCCTGCAGGGACAAAATCTTGCTTACCTTGGTTCCTGGCTCGGGCAAAAGTTCATATCTGGTAACTGCAGGTCCCTGACTGATATCGGTAATCGTAACCTTCACCCCAAAAAGATTCAACGTCTGCTGAAGCCTCATAGCAGTCTCTTTTAACACCTCCGGAGAATCTCCGGTGCCTCCCGTACCCTTGGCGAGTCTGGATAAAGGCGGGAAAATATACTTCTTAGGTACCCGTTTATCAGCATCTGCAGCTGCTTTATTAATTTCCCTTTGGTTTGGATTTACATTATTCTTTACATCATCCGTAAGAACTGCAGTAGGTCTGGTAGTTCTTGCCTGTACCGTCTTTGGAATTTCCCGTTGTATCACCGGCTGAGGTTCATAAGATTGCTCTACAGTGAATTCATCTTCTGAGTACTGCTCAGTAAAAACATTTTCCTCCGGCTCTGATTCCTGCAATGAAACCTGATGTGCAGTACGAATCCGTATCTTGTCGAAATCAAATTCCGGTTCCTTTGCCTGTTCATATACAGGTGTAGGAGAATTGGTATATTCTTCTTCGCTTAAGGTAATCTCATGAATATTATCCTGTCGCTTTACTTCATTCGATTTTACAAAGGAAGTATCAAATGCAACACCGGAAACCTTTTTATCCATTCGCAAGATTTTTTCATTTTCCTTTTCTTCCTGTATAAGCTGACGGTTATTTTCTTTTTGAAGTGCCCTCTCTCTGCGCTCTTCTTCACGTCTGGCACGAAGCTGCTCCTGCTGCTCCCTCTTTTGGGCTGCATATTCTCTCCTACGCTCAGACTCTTCCAAACTAAACTCACGCATTCTTTCATGGCTACGCTTAACGCCACTAAGAAGCGATTTTTCCGTTATAAGAATAAAGCTGATTGCGGAAATAAGAATTACAACCAATACTGTCCCTATGTTTTCCAAATATTTATGTAATACATAGGTAAGTGAACCGGCCACTATACCGCCACCATTTTTATGTTCTTTTCCAAATACAAAAAGTGCCTTTATATCATACTTTATAAATGTATCTAAAGTTGCAATACCGAAAATCATTTCGAGGACCACACCCAGCATCAGAAATAGTACGATACCCGATAATAATTTACGAACAGCATTTGGATTTCCTGCGTTTGCATACCAAAAGCATACTCCCAAAAAAAGTAACACCGGAACCACATACGCCATAAAACCAAATAACCCGAACATACAGCCGCTGATAGCATCACCAACAGGACCGATAATCCCAAAATTACACAAAAACAAAATCACCATTACCACAAAAAAGATAATCAAACCAATTTCGTGAAACAACTCGCTTTCTCTCTTTGCGTCATATGCAGAAACCTTACGGCTTCCGGAACTCTTTGTAGCTGTCTTTTTTCTATTTTTGCTTGAAGATGATGTTTTTCTGCCCTTTGTCTGCGCCACGTTTCATCATTCTCCCTTTCTTACATATTTATTCCCAAAAAGGGACCGTGGTTAGGCCCCTCTATTTTATATCATAATCATCTTTATCAGAAACTCTGACATCATAATCCATATCCTCGAAGTCCGGTTGGAATGCATAATCCAAAACTTTCTTTTCATGCTTCTTCGGTAAAGGAAGTGGATTCTCAATTAATTGCACTTCAGGTTTCGAATCTTCTGCATCCGTAACGCTGACCAGTTCAGTCACACTCTCAGCTTCGGTAGATGTTTCTTCTTCTGACACAGTCTCAGCTTCCATAGGTACATCTTCTTCTGACACAGCTTCAGCTTCTGTAGGTGCCTCTTCTTCTGACACAGTCTCAGCTTCCGTAGGTGCCTCTTCTTCTGACACAATCTCCACTCCTGCCGGTGCTTTTTCAGAAAGCATCTCCGGCTCAACTGCTTCTGCTTCCACGTTTACCATATCAGAGTCATGAATTAAAAGCCTCTCAACATCAAGTTCTCTCATGGAACGTGTCGTCTTAAAGAATAATAAATAAACAACAAAATATACTAAAACAGAAACATAAGTAGCCGCCATAAACAGTCCAAGCCAAATATGTCTGTCCCTTAACAGATTTTCCCACGAAATATAACTATAAGGGAAAACGAAAAACTGCCCATAAGAATATTCAATCCAATGCTCAAACACATTGCCAACTGTAAGTCCTGAAAGCATACCTTCCGTAAAATAACTGCCTATTAAGCACAGAGCAGCAGATACAATCCACAGAAAGAAGATTCCAAATCCCTTTAATATTCCCAGATTATTACGCATCAAATACGGTAATAACAACACTGGTAATAGCAGAACAAGTCCAAATAAATCCAGATAAATCAGCAACCCTGCATAAAAACCGGTGAAAATGGTCTGAATAATGAAAATAACTCCACATTCTTCCAGTTCAGCACAATCCACGACAAATGCATGAATATAGTACAGTCCTACGCTAAATAACAGAAAATACAACATCTGCGGACCATAAGCGTATGTAATAGGTAAAAAGCAAGGTACACAAAGCATTATACCAATAATCAAAAGACTTCCGATACTACCGTTTACCTTCCTGATGGCAAAATAGAACACCGCGGCACCCGCTATAAATAAAACAAACTGTGCAATAGTACCCACCTGCCAAATATTTCCAAAGATGGAAAATAAACACCTGAGCATATACAAATAAATCTGATGAATACCTGTTCCGGGGATATATGGAACAGGACTCTGATTACTTATAGCTGCAGCGTCATAAAACGCACCCAGCCCATAACATTCCACCGGCATATTACAAATTCGAATACCGATTCCGGCCGCAAAAAGGCAGACCAAAAGTATTGCTTCCCAAATAAGATATTTAACTTCTCTGCCCTTCTTAATCATTAGTCTTCACTCTCCAAAACCTTTTCGATATTATAACGTGGTCTCTGCTTTACTTCCATGTAAATCTTACCGATATACTGACCAACCATACCAATAGCAATCAGCTCCAAACCACCAAGGAACCAAATAGACAAAATTAGCGAGGTCCATCCCGGAGCAACATGACCGGTAAAATAAGAAACCAGTGCATATACAGCCGCCAAAACGGAGCAAATGATAATAAACACACCAAGCCCTAAAATCATCGTAATAGGCTTAACACTGAAAGAAGAAATACCGTTAAATGCGAGAGCAAGCATCTTCTTTAAGGGATACTTGGATTCGCCTGCAACACGTTCCTTACGATCATAATATACACAATCTGTTTCATAACCAATCAGCGGCATCATGCCACGCAAAAACATATTGGTTTCTTTATACTTCGAAAACTGTTGTACCGCTCTTTTTGACATCAAACGGAAATCTGCATGATTATATACGGTCTTCACCCCCATAGCAGCCATCAGTTTATAAAAAGCCTGTGCTGTGGTTCTCTTAAAGAAAGTATCGGTCTTACGCTCCTTACGGACACCGTATACAATATCCTTTCCCTCATGGAACTTATCAATCATTTCTTCAATTACAGCAACATCATCCTGTAAGTCTGCATCAATGGACACGGTCACATCACTCATATCCATAGCAGTAATAAGTCCTGCGGTAAGTGCATACTGATGTCCTACATTTCCGGCCAGCTTCACACCCAAACACTGCACCGGATGAGCTTTATGTTCCTCTTCAATCAGTTCCCATGTACAATCCTTACTACCATCGTTTACAAAAAGAATAAAACTGTCTTTTGCAATTTTCTTCTTTTCAATCAAATCATCAAGCACCCCTCGAAGAGCTTCCGCTGCGATATGCAGAACCTCTTCCTCATTATAGCACGGTACAACAATTGCTAATTTATCCATTATTCAATCCCCACGTTTAGAAACTAGTTCTCGTCCTGTTCTTCCCAGTTGGTATAAACATTCTGAACATCATCATCTGCATCAAGTAAATCAAGAGTCTTCTGAAGATTCTTTACTGCATCTTCGTCTGTTAAAGAAACATAATTCTGAGGAATCATGGTAACCTCTGCACTCATCATCGGAATACCGGCTTTCTCTAAAGACGCACGTACTTCTTCAAAAGAGTCCGGATTGGTAAGAATCTGATAGCAGTCCTCTTCTTCTACAAAATCATCCGCACCGGAATCGATTGCAGTCATCATAAGCTCATCTGCATCCATATCACACTCTTCTTTATCAATGATGATTTCACCCTTTTTATCAAACATAAAGGATACACACCCCATGGTACCGATACTTCCCTTACCCTTGGTAAATGCACTTCTGACATTTGCTGCGGTACGGTTCTTATTATCGGTTAATGCGTCTACGATAATTGCAATACCGTTAGGACCGTAGCCCTCGTATGTAATGTACTCGTAGTTAACGTTTCCTAAATCACCGGAAGCCTTCTTAATACCTCTTTCAATAGTATCGTTGGGCATGTTGTTTGCCTTAGCCTTAGCAATAACTGTTGCAAGCTTATAGTTATTGGACGGATCCGGGCCGCCTTCCTTCACGGCTACTGCAATTTCTCTACCGATAATGGTAAAAATCTTACCTTTTGCAGCATCGTTTTTTTCCTTTTTATGCTTAATATTTGCAAATTTTGAATGTCCTGACATATCTTTCTCCTCTTGTTCCTTTATTTTTATAAAAACACATAAAATTACATTATATTATAATATCATTAAACGGCTTTCTCTTCAAGTATGTTTCGTCTTATGTATGCAACTCCAGACTAATACATAATGCTCTATCCACCATTTTCATCACCTCATTGTCCAAATGACAGATTTTTGACTTCAGTCTCTTCTTATCAATGGTACGAAGCTGTTCCAGCAAAATCACAGAATCCTTATCCATTTCAAACTCACTTGCGCTGATTTGAATATGGGTAGGTAACTTTGCCTTAGTCATCTTACTGGTTATTGCAGCACAAATCACCGTCGGACTGTGCTTATTTCCAATATCATTCTGTATAATAAGTACGGGACGAATTCCGCCCTGCTCGGAACCGATTACAGGTCGCAAATCCGCATAAAAAACATCTCCACGCTTCATTCTTTAACCTCTCATATACTTCGATAGGAGAAGTATTTCCAGTTTGGATAAAGATATTCACATGAAAAATGTCCATATTCTATTTTTTCAAATAAATTCTGGGAAGCCTCGGATTTAATTCACAAACAAGCTCGTAATTAAATCTTCCGGAGAGTTCACCCAAATAGTCTGCAGTAATCATTTCTGCTCCATCGTTTCCAATTAAGGTAACCTTATCTCCTTCACAGGCACCTTCAATATGGGTCACATCTACCATAAACTGATCCATGCATACTCTTCCCAAAATAGGAGCCTTCTGTCCCCGGATAAGTACGTATCCTCTTCCAGACAAGCTTCTGGGATATCCGTCCCCATATCCCAATGGAACGGTTGCGATTCTCATTTTTTCCTTAGTTACAAAAGTACTTCCATAGCTAATGGTAGTTCCAGGCTCACATTCCTTTACGTATACAACCTGGCTAAATAAAGACAGTGCAGGTTTTAAAGCAATATGTTCCATATTTACTTCATCCGAAGGCATAAGTCCATACATAATGATACCGGCTCTGACCAGGTCCATATTCGCTTTATCAAGTTCCATAATTGCTGCACTGTTAGAGCAGTGACAATACGAGAACTCATAGTCAAAGCGCTCTTTCACAGCCTGAATAAATCCGGAAAACTTATTCATCTGCAACTCTGTAAAGGATTTGTCATACATATCTGCACAGGCAAAATGTGTAAACACACCTTCTACAGTAATATCCTCATAAGAAAGAAGCTTTTCCATAAAAGAAAGTCCTTTCTCGTCCGGAAGTATTCCAATTCGTCCCATTCCGGTGTCCACCTTTACATGTACCACTGCCTTCTTTCCTAGCTTCTTTGCTGCTACCGAAAGCGGCTCCAACATATCTTCACGAAAGACTGTGGGCCTGATATCTTCTTTAATAAAGCGCTCATATGCATATGGGAAAGAATATCCCAGCACCAAAATCGGTTTTTTTATCCCATTGTCACGAAGCTCAAAGGCTTCCTCTGCCGTAGCTACTGCAAATCCAAAAAGAAAATCCAGTTTTTCAATCTCTTTTGCAATAGGTACAGCACCATGTCCGTAACCGTCTGTCTTAATCACCGCCAGAATCCCTGCTCCAATGTCAATATGCGCTTTCATATTATTTAAATTATATATAATTGCATCCAGATCAATCTGAATAAACCCTCTGCTGCATCGTTCTTCCATCATTCAAAATCCTTTAATTTTTTTATAGTCTCAATAATTTTCCCGGCAGTGACGCCATATTCGGAATACTTATCTGCCGCTCCGTCTCCTGCAAGACTGTGAATATATACGCCCAGTGTAGCAGCATCAAAGCCGCCAAGCCCCTGGCCCAGAAGTGCACCAATGATACCCGAGAGGACATCACCGCTTCCCGCAGTTGCCATTCCACTGTTACCTGTAATATTTAAATATAATCGGCCGCCCATATCAGCAACCACAGTTCTTGCATCTTTAGCCACAAGAGTTATCTGATATGCCTTCGCCCAATTGAAAGTAGCCTCAGCAATATCCGTCTTTAAATCAGCCACGGAAGTGCCTGCCAGTCGCGCAAACTCCCCCATATGAGGTGTCAGAACCGTTTCAAGCCCTTTATCTCCTCTGGCATATAGAAAATCCTGTAATCCCTTATCTACAGAAAGCATATTTAAAGCATCCGCATCCATTACCATAGGAAGCTCACACGATTCCAAAAGCTGAGACAAAACAGTTCTTGCCATGTGGCCTTGACCCATGCCGGGACCAACAACAACCACATCAGCCCATTTTAAACTACTATCCAAATCTTCGCAAGTTCCATATAGAATCTCGGGAACAGCTTGTTGTAAAATCATGCGGCTTTCTTCAGGACATATTACCTTTACCATCCCTGCTCCCATTTCATAACAGGACCTGGCACATAGAATTGCTGCCCCAACCATATACTCAAAACCGGCAACGATCAAAACCTTTCCAAAAGTACCTTTATTACCGCTTGCTGTTCTTTGTGGCAAAAGCCTCTCTATATCATTCATCTCATAAATACACATTCTTGGATTACATTTGGGATTGGATATTCTTCCAATTCCGATATCCGCCACGTAAACTTCTCCGGCATAATCGCCCCCCGGATAAAAGTACAATCCACGCTTTCCAAATGCAAAGGTAACTGTCATATCCGCTTTGAACGCAACTCCCAAAACTTCTCCCGTATCAGCACTAATACCACTGGGGATATCCACGGCAACCTTCATCCCTCCAACGTCATTCATAGCATTAATCATCTCGGCAAAGACACCTTCTACAGCTCTGGTAAGTCCTACTCCAAAGATGGCATCTACGACAAAGTCATAGCCCAAATCATCTAAACTCATATTCTCAAAAATTTGTACCGGATAGCTTTCCAAAATCATCCGCTGTCTGCCAAACTCTAGGGTTGCCTTCTCCGGATTACCTACAATATATACATGCACTTCGCAGGCTTTCTCCGCAAGCATACGGGCTATTGCAAGACCATCTGCACCATTGTTTCCTATGCCGCAAACTATGCATACTTTATTTTTGCCCTTTTTCAGATATTTTCCCATTCTCTGCACTACTGAAAATGCAGCCCTCTCCATCAACACAAGGGATGGAATCCCCACTTCATTTATAGTATAGCTGTCATAGCTTTTCATCTCTGCTGCGGTTACAATCCCCTTCATTTAAGCCTCCATACATTTAAAAAGAGACCGTCATAAACGGTCCCTTAAACCCACTACTTATCAGTCTTCTCTGTGTCTCCGCCCAACTGAGGATGCTGTTTCATAGGGTCATATTTCATATCAAACAGGTTAATTACTTCCGGACCAAATATATCATGCATATACGAGTACATCTGATGATTATAATACTCCATTTCCTGCTTTCGTATCAAATTCTTTTTTAATTCTATACGAATATCTGTAATCCATTGTGCAATCTCTACGATTTCATCCGTATTATTCTGCATACGCTCATAGCAATGCTCCATGGTAAGAAGCATCAGCTGACGATTTACTTCCTCAATCTTTTTAGGAAGTTCCATAATCTCGTCCTGATAGTTCTCCATTTTCTCATTGCAATCCTCAATAAGCTGCTTATGCTTATCAATCTTCTTCTCAAGCTTCTTGTCGCCGGACTGGTCAAGTTCTTCCACCATAGGCATAATTTCATCCATCAACTTTTTCTTCAGCTTCTTAATGTCCTTAATCTCGGTATTCACCTTGCCCTGACGTTTAAGCAAATCATTCAGCTCCTGCACTGTAGCATTAACCTTTGGGTATGCCTGTACGTTATCAAAAAGCTTGTACCACTTGCTATCCAATGTCAAAATCGGTATTTTCTTTGCTGATAGTGCCTGTTCGTATTCTAATCCCTTCTCTTTCAAAATATCATCCCCTTTTAGTGGTTTTCGGCCAACGACTGATTATAACGATTAATATTGTAAGAAAGCTTCATCAAACTGTCTGAAAGGTGAACATTTTCCACCTGAACTGCCTCCGGAACATTTAAATCTACATGTGCAAAATTCCAAATCGCCTTAATACCATAGCTGACCAGCTTTTCAGCCACATCTACAGCACCTGTTTTGGGGATGGTAAGAACTGCAATATCCACTGCATTATTCTTAACAAAGGCCTCCATCTCTTCCATAGGCTGTACCTTTACACCACGTACCTCTTTTCCTACCAAATCAGGATTTTGGTCAAACATACCGGAAAAAATGAATCCTCGACGTTCAAAATTCAGATATCCTCCAAGCGCCTGACCTAAGTTACCTGCACCGATAATAATAAAGTGATGAGTCTGGTCAAGTCCTAAAATCTTACCAATTTCTTTATAAAGATACTCTACATTATATCCATACCCCTGCTGTCCGAATCCGCCGAAATTGTTGAAGTCCTGGCGAATTTGGGATGCGGTCACCTTCATTAGTTCACTTAATTCCTGAGACGATATTCTTTCAACCCCCTCATCCTTTAAATCACCTAAATAGCGATAATATCTCGGCAATCGGCCAATTACCGCTTGTGATATTTCTTTTATTTCCATGTATATTAACCTCCGAATACTTTTATCCCATTTTGACAACATTTTAACATTATGTTAAATTGTTGTCAATTAATTCAATAGAAAAACCTTGCCAAATGGCAAGGTTTATGACTAATTTCCCATAACAATTTTGGTACAGCCGGACTGCTATAATAATTCTTCTAAAGTTTCCTTGATAGCCTTGATAAACTCCAAGCTGTTTAACTCTACCGGATTAGGAATGGTAGAAATTCCCGCAAGACTCTTGGTCATCTTTCCGCTTTCTACAGTTTTGATACAAGCCTGCTCCAATTTCTCACCAAATGCAGTAAGCTCCGGAAGATTATCAAGCTCGCCTCTCTTCTTTAAAGCTCCGGTCCATGCGAAAATGGTTGCAATGGAGTTAGTAGAGGTTTCTTCTCCCTTTAAGTGCTTATAATAGTGTCTCTGTACGGTTCCGTGTGCAGCTTCATACTCATATACGCCACTTGGAGATACCAGTACAGAAGTCATCATGGATAAGTCACCATAAGCAGTTGCTACCATATCAGACATTACATCACCGTCGTAGTTCTTGCAAGCCCAGATAAATCCACCTTCTGAACGGATAACACGTGCTACCGCATCATCAATTAAGGTATAGAAATATTCAATACCCAGCTCTTTAAACTTCTCTGCATATTCAGCATCATAGATTTCCTGGAAAATATCCTTGAAGGTATGGTCATACTTCTTGGAAATGGTATCTTTGGTAGCAAACCATAAATCCTGTTTGGTATCTACGGCATAATTAAAGCATGCTCTTGCGAAGCTGGAGATGGACTTCTCGGTATTGTGAATACCCTGTAAGATACCTGCTCCGGTAAAATTATGAATGGTCTCACGGATTTCAGTACCATCCTCTGCGGTAAATACCAGCTCTGCTTTACCCGGTCCCGGAACCTTGATTTCAGTATTCTTATATACATCACCATAAGCATGTCTTGCAATGGTAATTGGCTTATTCCAACGATTTACATAAGGTACAATACCATTAATCAAAATCGGTGCACGGAATACGGTACCGTCTAAGATAGCGCGGATAGTTCCGTTAGGACTCTTCCACATTTCTTTTAAATTATACTCACTCATACGAGCAGCATTAGGCGTAATGGTTGCACATTTTACCGCAACACCATATTTTAAAGTTGCATTGGCACTATCCACAGTAACCTGGTCGTTAGTTTCATTTCTATGCTCTAAGCCAAGGTCATAATACTCTGTCTTTAAATCTATATAAGGAAGTAATAACTCGTCCTTAATCATCTGCCAGAGAATTCTGGTCATTTCATCTCCGTCCATTTCTACAAGGGGAGTTGTCATTTTAATCTTTTCCATTGCACATTTCCTCTTCTTTCCTATTCTTGTACCTTATCTCCGAAGGCCTCATTTAATCCATTTTTTACCATATTGTTATATGCATTAATCATATGGGCATTAGCAAGTGCCTCAGCTCTGTCCGCATCTTTTGCCTTAATCGCTTCCATAATCTGCTCGTGCTCTTCATTAGACTTTCTTCCACGATTCACATTGGAAAGAGTCTTTTTACGAACACGCAGAACATACTGGTGGAAATCACGAAGCTGATGCTCCAGCATCTTACTGTTGCATGCCTCATAAAGAATCTCATGAAAGCGGTTATCCAATTCAGCAAGTTGGTCGTAATGTCCCTTCTCCGCATGAAACTTAGATAAGAAAATATTTTCCTCCATCTCTGCCATCTGCTCTTCCGTAATATTCTCCGTAGCCCATCTGGCACAAAGCCCCTCTAAAAGGGAACGAATCATATAAATATCCTGCACATCCTTCCGGGTAATACCGGTAACATAAGCTCCTTTATTGGGTACAATCTGTATAAGTCCCTCCAGCTCTAACTGTCGGAACGCTTCACGCACCGGAGTCCTGCTGACTCCCATTTCTTCACCGATTGCCACCTCACGCAGTTCATCGTTTTCCTTATATTTTCCGTTTAAAATATCTTCACGAAGTTTATGAAACACACGACCACGCAGAGAATACTTATCCGTTACTTCCTGTTTTACATCATATTTACTCACTTGCGTCTCTCCCATAAAAGGATTACTTTCCAATCTTATAACCCTTTTCCAAACAAAGTCTGTTGATACAAGCAACAATCTCTTCATCGGTCAACACTGTTACACGACCGCCGGCATACTCTTCGTCAACCCATTCCTTAATATCCTTTACCAGCGGCATGGTTTTATCCATAAGCTGATCGCCCTTAAGCTTGTAATAAGTATTCATCCAGTGAGCGATTCCCGCAAGCCCTGAGGTATTGGAAATTGCACAAAGTACCGGACGATTTAGGAATTTATCCGTATCAAAAATATTGTAAATCTCTTCGTTTTTCAAAAGACCGTCCGCATGAATACCGGCTCTGGTGACATTGAAATTCTTACCAACGAAAGGCGTTCTCTCCGGAATATGATATCCGATTTCCTTTTCATAGTATTCTGCAAGCTCTGTAATAACGGTAGTATCCATACCATTCAAATGTCCTTTTAATTGGGCATATTCAAATACCATCGCTTCTAAAGGTGTATTACCGGTTCTTTCACCGATACCGAATAAAGAAGTATTGATACCTGCACAACCAAAGAGCCATGCAGTAGTGGAATTTGATACTGCTTTATAGAAATCATTGTGTCCGTGCCACTCAATAAGCTCATGAGGAACACCTGCATGATGATGAATCGCATAGATAATGCCCTGTACTGAACGTGGAATAACAGCGCCGGGGAAGTTTACACCATAGCCCATAGTATCGCAGGCACGGATCTTGATTGGAATCTTATACTCATCCATCAGTCTCATCAATTCGCTACAAAAAGGAACTACATATCCATAAATATCCGCACGGGTAATATCCTCTAAATGACATCTGGGACTGATTCCCTCATCCAGACATTCTTTAATAACACTGAGATAATGATCCATAGCCTGTCTACGGGTCATCTTAAGTTTCATAAAAATATGATAGTCAGAACAGCTTACCAAAATACCGGTTTCTTTCATACCAATTTCTTTTACAAGTTTGAAATCCTCTCTACTTGCACGAATCCAGCTTGTTATCTCAGGAAACTGATATCCTTTCTCCATACATTTATATACAGCATCTCTATCCTTTTTGCTATATAAAAAGAATTCACAGGCACGGATCATACCGTTGGGTCCACCCAGACGATGCAGATAATCATAAATGGTAACAATCTGCTCTGTGGAATATGGTGCTCTGGACTGCTGTCCGTCACGGAATGTAGTATCTGTAATCCAGATTTCCTTAGGCATATCCTTGGGTACAATACGATCATTGAAAGGAATCTTTGGAATCTCAGAGTACGGGAACATATTACGAAATACATTCGGCTTCTCAACATCATCCAGCACATACATATGCTCCTCAATCTCTAAGAGGTTATTTCTTTCATTTATTGTGACCGGTCTGTTCTGGAACATTTCTTCAACTCTCATTACATAATCTCCCTTGTATATGATTCCCTATATATGGGAAAACAACCTTTGGATAATTGTATACAATTATACCATTCATGTCAATAGCTTTCTTAAATTAATCATTCCCCATCCTTGAATATGCCACGGAAGCTTTATATCCAAAGCGGTTGCTTTCAATCTTTCTTTTAATATATTGTTGGTAAGGGATGGTTCTTTTTCCCATAAAAGTGCTGCACAACCACTGACAATGGGAGTGGCCATAGAGGAACCGCTCTTTCTAATATATCCTCTCTTTATGTCACAGGACAATATATTTTCCCCCCATGCAATCAAGTCCGGATTACAAGGCCCTCCTTCCCTGGTTCCTACCACCACAGCACTTTCTGTCCTCCCGCTAAGTGCCTTGGCTGAACACTCCTTGCAGTTATTCCCGGCAGCTGTTACTACTAAGAGTCCTTCCTCCCAACACTTACTAATAAGCAGTTCCAAGGCTTTCTTTTTTTTCAAGTCCTTTAAGTCTGCAATCCCTATAGATAAATTGATGATCCGGATATTGTACTCTTTACGGATATCCAAGATCCATTGAAGTCCCTCCAACGTACAATCTACCTTCCCACCTCCCATCCGGTCAAGCACCTTACCCACAACCAAAGAAGCTCCCGGCGCAACTCCAATATACTTCCCCCCCGACATTTGCCCACTTCCACATATAATTCCTCCAATATGACTTCCATGACCATTATCATCATATGAATACTTTTTCTTTCCCACAAAATCTTTAAAAAGTAGTGTTTTACCTTTCAAATCAGGATGCTTTCCGATTCCGGTATCCAGTACTGCAATCGTTATTCCCTTCCCGGTTACACCTACCTCTTTCCATATCTTTGATAAACCTAATTCCCTACATACCCGATCCATTTACACACCAAATCTTCTTTTTATATATAGTATAAAAAAAGAACCGTATATGTGAGGCTGTCAGACCTCTCTATACGGTTCTATATTTTATTAATCTTTTAATTTAGTGCATCCGGTAAATGCCGAGGGTGAAATTTCTATCACTACATCTTTGGGATAAATAATATTTAAAATTTCGGTATGATTCAAAAATACTTCATCCGCAATATATTTAACGGTATCTGGTATCTCTACAATGCCGCTCTTACCTCGGTATGCAAGTAGAATTCCGTCTCCAACAATCAGGAAATCACCCAACTCCGGATTATTTCCATCCAAGAAGCTCTGTAACCACGGAGTATGAGCAAACGCTTTATCACCAATATGTGATACTGACGCCGGAATTTCAACCTGAGTCAGATGATCACAATGATAAAAAGCGGCATATTCTATAGTTTTCATGCCTTCCGGAAAAGTAATCTTATTAAGACTGCTTCTGGAAAACGCAAACTGCTCTATCTTCTCGCTACCTTCCGGAAGTGTAACCTCCGTAAGCGTTTCATCCGCGTAATAGCTCCATTCCTTGACTACACCGTCCTGTACCTGAATCTCACCGTTTGAAAGATTATGCTCTCCTTCTCCTTCATAATCCGGCTCATATTCGCCTACTCCTACGGTAACATCATCCAGAAATACAAAGGCCATATTACCAACCACTTGGCTCTGACCGATGACTTCACCGGGAACCGGTGTAGCCTCACTCTTAAGAATCGGTGTGGGGGTAGGTTCCGGTGTAGGAATCGCTACTTCCAACATGCCTTCCTGCTTCTTCATGAATTCCTGTGCATAATCATATGCATAACTTCCCGATAAAGCATCGATAACAAGATACTTATTGCCGTCAAAAGCAGTTTCATGAATATCATTAATATAAGAAGATAAACTAATCTTCTGCAGAGATGGGCAATCTGCAAATGCCATAATACCAATACGACGGATAGAATCCGGTAAAGTCACACTTTCCAAACGTCTACAATCCGTAAATGTAAAATCTCCCACTTCATACAGACCACTGCCCAAAGACACACTCTTTAAAGATGCACATCCCCAAAAAGCATATGGTTCTATAGTCTTCACATTCTCAGGAATTGTAATACTTTCCACAAAAGTATTATTCTCAAATGCACTCCTACCGATAGTCTCAACATCGGAGGGAATGGTTACATTCTTGTCCATACCAATGTAACTTACCAAAGTGGAACCTTCCATTTTAAAGTTATCGGAGGCGACTGTAGCGCCCGCCTCCGATTTTGGTATCAAGACAATTGTAATCAATATGACACTAAGTAAAGCACCAACTAATCCAATAATCTTTTTCATATAATTTCCTTATCTTGCAGCTACAACCCTAACAGGAACAACTGCCTTATCCTTCTTCAGGAATAAAATCATTGCGATACATAACAGACCAATGGATAAGAACCACTTAGGATGGATTCCATCTCCGGTCTTCGGAGTATCGTCATTTACGGTACCGGCACTTAAATTGCCCTTATCAACGTAAATGACATATGGTGAAAAATGCTCAGCAGTAAAGGTGATACATGATACACCATCGATAGTGGTAAACTTCGCACCAAGCTTATCCAATGTACCATCTACTATGGATGCAACCTTATTATTTCCGGCATATGCAATCATGCTGTCCGGAAGAGGTAAGGTGATACTGATGGAAAGACCGGTCGTATCTGTAATAAGCTTAGTTCCTGTAGAATCATACAAACTGATATCCATAGGGAAATATACGATATTGGTCAAATCACCATACTCTGCAATTAAAGCTTTAATTGCCTGTTCCTTTGCATAAGCACTTTCCTGAATTTTAATAGTAAAGTTATCAGAAGAACCATTTACCTTAACAGATACTACACCGGTATTGGATAAACCATTCTTATCAATGATAACGGTAGAACCATTGGTTGTAATATTTCCACCGGTAATATGGCTTGAACCATTACTGTTTGAAGAATTACCTGAACCACTGCCGTTTGAGCTTGCGCTCTTCTTGTAATTCGCAGTGACGGTTACATTCTTCTCAGGCATTGTAATTACAGTTGCTTCCACTACAGTACTTACAATCTTAACATCGCTTGGATCTACGGTCCATCTGCTAAAGGTCTGTCCGCTGGTAGGTTCATCCGCATAGATGATAACCTCTGTACCTGCTGCATAACTACCGGAACCACTACCATTTTTTACAGTTAAAGTATAGAAGTTGCCGGAAGCTGTGCCAGATGAATTTCCGGAACCGGATCCACCGGTATTTCCAGAACCATCTCCACTTCCACCACCGGATACATTACCGTTAGCATCCACAAAGGTTGCATAATAATCAGCATTTCCGGTAATGGTTGCACTTACTGCAGGTAACCATCCCTTGAATGTCTTATTATCTACTGCCGGATCCTTAGGCTGATAAATTGCATCTCCTATCTTACCAGTCTGAGTATACACAAGCTTTGCTGAACCATTTCCGTCTTCAATCCAGAAGTTAACGGTGTATAATGCTTCTTCACATTTTGCATATACATTCAGATTCTGAGTAACCGGATTCACAAGACCGGTCCAACCGGTAATAGTATATCCTTCATGAGGAGTGTATGCCGGATAATCTAACGAGGTAACATTATATCCTTCCGGAACAGTAATGCTTCCAATAGGTGTATTACCATGTTCATCACACTCAAAGAAGTTTACAGTATACTGGGTATCTGAATAAATTGCAGTATATGTGCAGTCTGCTAAAATATTGCTAAAATCATCGGTAGGTAACCACTTAAGGAAACTGTATCCTTCGATTTTAGGTAAATCTTCCAATGCAGGCTTAAGTGCAGACTGTCCGGTAAGAACATTCTGTACCTCAATGGTATGATACTGCTGAGTAACCGGATCTAAGTACTGAATAATTACCATATGTGATTCTGGATCTGGCTCACGCTCTACGGTAATAATACACTCATGATTATCTGCATAAATCCATGCTGCACTATCCGGTTCACAACAGAAGGTAATCTGCTCATACTGTGCAGAGTTCTTCTCTGTGTTAAATGCATCAGGATCAATGTATGTTACGCTGGAAGGAATCTCCAGGTAAACAATCGGGCTGTTAGTAAATGCACCCTTTTCGATAGCCTTACAGGTTGAAGGTAACAATACACGGTTCATCTTTGATAAAGATGGTTTCGCATCAGAAGTAAGTGCAAAGGCACCACTAGGTACAGTTGAAATGGAAGACTGTCTTAAATCCACTTCACTGATACCGTTACAATCCATAAAAGCACCATTCTGAATATAAGTTACACCCACAAGCTCCGCCGCCTGAACGGTTCCGGGAACACCACTGCTGACACCACGGGTCTCAAGACACTGAATAATTCCATCTTTCTGTCCGTTCTCAAGGCTAAAAATAATATTCTTCTCACAAACGAAATTAGAACTTCCCAGGAAATCCACTTCATTTAAACTGCTACATCCCTTAAAAGGTCTGATACCGATATACTCTACATTCGGAGATATCTGTACTGTATTTAAAGACACGCAGTCTTCAAATGCATAATCACCAATAGTAACTGCATCACCTAATATGTAAGCAGCTCCTAAATTCTTCCAACCGGAAAACATCTGGTTTGTAATATTTGCAATCGAATTAGTTGTGATTGTTTTAATATAATCACCATATACAGCGCTGTTTATATCTTCATCCGTTTTAAACAAATCAGTTTTAACTGCAACAACGCCCTCCGGAATCACAATGTTCAGACAAGCACTGATAATTGCACGCTCATCTTCTGTCATTGATTCTGTAGCATTGATTTTAGAAACTGCAGCACTTGCAGCCTGGCAGTACTCATCAGTCATGTACGGATACAAATCACTATTCGTAGCAAATTTACTTAAATCCGTCAATGTAGGATAATCCATCAAAGTAGCTGCATTCTTTTCTTCCGTATACTGAACAGTCAGATTGGTTGGCCAGCCACTGTAATATGTAATATAAGTAATCGGCTGATCACCCTGGTTAATCTTACTGTTCGGATTCATAGCATAGTTAAACGGAACACTGCTATTGGAAATCGTTCCGGTAAAGGTTAACATAGGTGTGCTTGAAAGAGTACAATTACATGTCTGTCCGCTCAATGCACAAGTACATCTGTTTGGATCTATCTTCTGAGTCTGGAATGCATCTGTTCCAATACTCTGAATAGTATCTGCATTACTAAAAATTACATGTTTCAGATTATGACAACCCTTAAAAGCATTTTCCATAATCACTTCAACGGAAGCAGGTATGGTCACCTTTTCAAATGCACAATTATTAGTAAAACTCAATGAATCGACTACTTTGATTCTATACGGTCCAACACTCTCCGGAATCAGAACATCTGAAACACTACCGGCAATAACAACTTCCTTTAAGTTATTGTTACTGTCTACACGATAAGTAATACCACCGTCACCGTCTTCATCCTTGATAACAATTTCATATAAATCCTGATCCAGATATTTATATGCAATCTCATTATCGTTTGCAGTTTGATGAAGATTAATTTTATCTAAACCTTCAAAATAGAATTCACTTCCGGCTTTCACTTCATCCATAAAGGATTTTAATGTATATGATGTATTCTGACTTACATCCATGGAATCACTCATAAAGCAAATGGATTTCAGTCCGGTACATCCCTGGAACATAGAAATATCAATCTTTGTTCCGTGTTCTGCAGTATCTACACTGCTTGGGAACACAAAACGCTGCATGGAAGTACACTCTGTAAAACAGTAGTCACCGATACTATTAAGAAGCACCTTTGTACCGTCTTCATAATACATCTTTAATTCTGTCAAATCAGTACACTTACTGAAGCAGTAGTCACCAAACTCAAGTACATTAACAGGAGTATTAAAACTCAGTAATGACTGACAATTGTAGAAAGTATGATTACCAAATGCTGTAATATTACAGTACTGAGGTATATTCATCTCTCTTAAGTTTACACAGTTTGCAAAAGTATAGTTTCCTACAGTATTAATACCATTTCCTAAAGTAACACTATTAAGACCGGAACAATTAAAGAATGCAAAATCACCAATACCTTCTAACTTTTCACCAATCTTAAGAGTAACAATATTACCTTTACTTGCAAATACACCGTTCAAAGTTCCAGATTCTACATCATCCGGTTCAATCCACTTACTGATGGACCACTCTTCACCTTCAGAACCATCCGCATTTGTAATTTTAGTGGTTACAAGAGACTGATTGCCGATATATGCAACGGTAATACTCTTTACACGCTTGGTTTCTTCTGTAAGAGTCTGGTCATAGTTAACCGGATCATACATATCACCCATCTTATCATATTCTACTTCATTAGTTGCAGAATTAATAAACTCAGCCTTCGGGGTATAAAGTTCCTCTAAAACAATATTTCCCCAAGAACTATAATCCTCGTAATAACAAGGATATACACGTTCAATCATTACAGGCGTCTGTACCATTGCTTGCAAACCGGTGGTCGGGTCAATGACAGGATCGCCGTTCTCATCAACAACATACTCGATATCAAAAACCGGATTACCAAGCTCATCAACCTTTTGGGTAGTGGTCTTATACCATAAATCGTTGCCGGACTTACCAACAGCGATATAACCGCTTCCGGAACCCTTTGAATGGGTATGCTTCTTATAAACATCCACAGTATCAGGAATGGTAAGTACATTATTGTCAAGCTGACCGCCACTGTAACCAATAATAACTGCCACCTTATCACCTGATGACTGTCCCTTTCTGTACACATATGCATACTGGAACATACCGTCACCGGTAGTATATACCTGCTCGTCCGTATCTACATAAGGAACACCACTCTCCTCCTGAGTAATTGTCTTATTAACAGAATCCGGCCATAATGTAGCGGAACCCAACGCAGAATCCCCTGTTGTCTCTCCCGCCGCACTCAAATTATCAACAGGAAGTGCAGCCACAATAAGCGACGAAATTAAAAACAATGCACCGGCAGTTTTGCGGATTCTCCTTCTTAATTTTAAGTTTTTCTTCTTTGCAGATTTTGTCATGATATCAACCATGCCTTTCCTTAAGATTATTTATATAAAGCTATTTAATACGCTTTGCTACAACTACAAAACGACCATTGGCAGTAACGGACTTATCACAGGTGGATAATGTCAAAAGCTGATCTCCATACTGTGCGGTAACTCCTGTATCATACAGAGACCAAGACGCCATCTCTTTCATATAAGAATTAAATTCTACTTCCGAGTACGCATCAATAAACTGATAATACTTAAAATCCACATCCTCCTGCTTGTACACTCTGGACTCAAAAGCGTACATCACTTCGTAAGTCGCCTTCTCGTAAATCGTATCAAAAGTGATGTACTTATGATCTTCATAATACGATTCCTTCTTGTACTTATCCAGCTTACCGAACATGTTACCACTTTTCATATCATGGCCATATATAATGTAATTGGTACTACCGTTAATCACATCACAGCTGGCATCCAAAAAGAGTGTTCCGTTACGATCCTCTTCCTGATTAATATTATGATTCAGATAATAAACATTGTCCGAAGCCTGAACTACAGGGTAGTCTATATTTGTATCGTCAATTTTAAGCCATCCAATTAGCTTTTTATTCATATTTATTAATTTTTTGTATTCATCCAACACTTCCGGAGCATCTTTTTCCTGTGTATAGGTAATCTGCACCGGTTCCTCTTCATAGACTCCAAGTGCAATATCCTTCTCTGTCTGCTCTTTAATATCCGACATCTGGGCAAAATTTTGTTCCGTCCGATATCCCTCATAAGCATAATAGCCAAAATATGCAAGACAAAAGGTTCCCACTATACCACACAAGGAAAGCATCCACCTTCGGCGTTTTTCCCGTTTTGCCAACTCCTGTCTGACAAACTTTTCCATCTGGACCTCGTCAAAGGTTTTCTTTTTTTTAGAAGAAACTGCGCTTCGTCCCTTTTTCCTTGCATTTGAAGTGCTTCCCACCGGAAGTTTCCGAAGCTTATCCTCCATCTCTTCCAGAAAATCATCTCCTAAAATAGTAAAAAACCGATACTTCTCTCCCTGCTTTAGATCTTTAATCAAAATCTTTAATGCATCCGCATTATGTATATCCACATTTGCACGAATCTGCTCTATTATCTTCTTATCATGTAGGGCTCTGTTATAATCTGTTTCCGTACGATACTGCCTACCCTCTACTATATAAATTTTATCAGCCATATTTCAAAATAGTTTTACTGCCCACTTGGGGCATACTCACCTCAAAGTACTATATTTAGTATACTACATATGTTGAAATTTTCAACGGTTTTTTCAACATCTTGTACATTTTAATTAAATTTTTTACAAATTAACAGAACAAAGCCAAGCTGTCACGCATAACATGAAGTATAATCAAAAATTTAGGAGGTTGCTTATGAGCGACTTAACAGCTACCAATTGTGGTTCTTGTTCAAATACTTTCGGTGGTGGATGCGGAAGCATCATCTGGATTTTACTTTTATTATGTTTTTGTGGTGGCAATCACAACAATTGCGGTCTTGGCGGTATTTTAGGAGGCGGTTGCGACAACGATTGCGGATGTGGTAATCACGGCTCTAATTCTTCTTGTGACTGGATTATCTGGATTATCCTTCTTTCATGCATCTGCGGCGGTAATAACAACGGCTGCGGCTGCTAATCACTTTACTTTCTTAAAGAAAGGCCGCCGGCATATCAAACCGGCGGTTTTTTATGAATAAACCAAAGTATTCCGCATAGAATTAGAACTGAGAGGAGGATAAAAATGGAATTAATAACCTGCAGCCAGCCACAAAAGGATTCCATCACCACTTTTGATACCCTTTGCACCAATCCGGGGATTCAACGGCTGAAAATCCTAATTCCTTTTATTTCTCCAAACATGCAGGGAACCTTTGCTTTTTATATTAAATTTTTAGAATTAAAATACACTATACAATTATTCAAAAATCATGAAGAAATCCTCTTTCATAAACCTGCTCCAGATATCAATCAAATTTGTGATGAAATGGAGCCATATCTTTCTACTAATGAAAGAAACAACTTACAATCCATGAAAAATATGTATCAAAGCTTTTCACAAATGAAGGACCTGATGGAAATGGTAAATGTAATGAAAGAAATGTTTCCGGAGGGATTAGATATAGGGAGTATGAGCGATATGGCAGGGATGGGTGGTATGGAAGATATTTTTAATATGATGAATCAATTTGGAGGTATGAACGAAAATGGAACAAATACATAGACCGGAGTGGATGAAGGATGAATCGGTAAAGGATATTGATATCCGAAAGCTGGAATTTATTCAGGAGCTTCACGATAATTCCCAAGCTACCAACCAAAAGGAGCTAATGATGAAGCTCATGCCAAAGCTAAAATATGCAAAACAGCAAGGACTGCTTCTCTCCCTAAAAGAAGTAAATACAGCCATTGCCGCCATCAAAAAATACAGCACTCCCGAAGAATTAGAACAAATCGATAAAGTCCTAAACAAAGTAAAAGAGCATGAAAATCCGCCAGTGTAAGCTGACGGATTTTCTTATATCACAATTATTTTGCAACAATATTCACAAGTCTTCCCGGAACATAGATTTCCTTCACAATATTGCCGGAAAGCTTATCACCAAGAGCTTCCTTCGCCTTAGCGATAACAGTATCCTTATCCTCATCTTTTGCAATATTCATGGTCATCTTTACTTTTCCGTTTACCTGTACAGCAATTTCGATGGTCGACTCTACGGTCTTTGCCTCATCGTACTCTGGCCAGGTAGTCTGGTAAATCTTACCCTCTAAACCTAACATCTCCCAAAGTTCCTCGGTAATATGAGGTGCAACAGGGTTAAGTAAGGTAATTAAGGTCTTATACTCACCCTTAGTCAAAGAATTCTTCTTGTAGAAATCATTGATAAGAGCCATCATTGCCGCGATTGCAGTATTATACTTTAAGTTCTCGAAGTCATTAGAAACCTTCTTAATGGTCTGATGCATCTTGGTAACCATATCTTCACTATAGTCATCTCCATCTACCACAAGGTCCTGAAGCTTCCATACACGCTCAAGAAATCTTCTACATCCCTTTACGCCCTCTTCGCTCCATGCTGCTGATAAATCGAATGCACCAATGAACATTTCGTAAGTTCTAAGTGTATCTGCTCCAAAATCCTGTACGATATCATCCGGATTCACAACATTTCCACGGGACTTACTCATCTTCTCACCGTTAGAACCTAAAATCATACCATGAGAAGTTCTCTTCTGGTAAGGCTCTGCACAAGGAACTGTTCCCTGATCATATAAGAACTTATGCCAGAATCTGGAGTACAATAAATGAAGTGTAGTATGCTCCATACCACCATTGTACCAGTCTACAGGCATCCAGTAATCAAGTGCTTCCTTACTTGCCAAAGCTTCCTTATTATCAGGGTCGGTATATCTTAAGAAATACCAGGAAGAACCTGCCCACTGAGGCATGGTGTCTGTCTCTCTCTTCGCTGCGCCACCACAGCAAGGACAAGTAGTATTCACCCAGTCAGTCATTTCCGCAAGAGGTGACTCACCATTATCGGTAGGCATATAACTCTCAACCTCAGGAAGTACCAGTGGTAATTCACTTTCATCCAAAGGAACAAATCCACACTTATCGCAGATTACAATAGGAATAGGCTCGCCCCAGTAGCGCTGTCTGGAGAATACCCAGTCACGTAACTTAAAGTTCGTCTTCTTATTTCCAATGCCTTTTTCTTCTAAAAATGCAGCAATCTTTTCTTTTGCATCTGCCACAGATAAACCATTAAGGAAATCTGAGTTCACAAGAGTTCCGGTTGCCACATCACTATAGCACGCATCCTGTACACTTACATCACTTCCGGATACAACCTCAATAATAGGCATATTGAACTTCTTCGCAAACTCCCAGTCTCTCTCGTCATGGGCCGGAACTGCCATGATCGCACCGGTACCGTAAGTCATAAGTACATAATCAGAAATCCATACAGGAATCTCTTTACCATTTACAGGATTGGTTGCAGTAAGACCATCAAGCATTACACCGGTCTTATCCTTTGCCAGCTCGGTACGCTCGAAATCAGACTTCTTAGAAGCCATCTCACGATACGCTACTACATCATCCCAATTCTTGATTTCATCTTTATACTTGTCAATCACAGGATGTTCCGGAGAAACAACCATGTAAGTAACACCAAATAAAGTATCCGGTCTGGTAGTATAAATACGTAATTTATCTTCCTTACCGGTTAAGTTAAAGTCTACCTCAGCACCCTGAGACTTTCCAATCCAGTTCTTCTGAGAAACCTTAACTCTCTCAATGTAGTCAACATCATTAAGTCCTTCAATAAGTTTGTCAGCATACTCGGTAATCTTTAGCATCCACTGACTCTTAACCTTACGGACAACCTCACTGCCGCAACGTTCACAAACACCGTTAACAACCTCTTCATTTGCAAGACCAACCTTACAACCGGTACACCAGTTAATAGGCATCTCACTCTTATACGCAAGACCTTCCTTGAATAATTTCAGGAAAATCCACTGCGTCCACTTATAGTAATCCTCATCCGTGGTATTAATTTCACGATCCCAGTCAAAAGAATATCCAAGACTGTGAAGCTGCGCTTTAAATCTCTCTACGTTATTCTTGGTAACAATCTTTGGATGGATGTGATTCTTGATTGCATAGTTCTCGGTAGGAAGACCAAACGCATCCCATCCCATCGGATAAAGCACATTATATCCCTGCATTCTTCTCTTGCGTGCTACAATATCCAGTGCGGTATAAGGTCTTGGATGACCTACGTGAAGTCCCTGTCCGGATGGATATGGAAACTCAACAAGTGCATAATATTTTGGCTTGGAATAATCATCAGAGGTTTTGAATGCCTTCTCGTTATCCCAGACAGCCTGCCATTTCTGTTCCACCTCTTTGTGGTTATAAGGTACTGCCATTTTTATTTCCTCCTTTATTCGAGCAGATTCCCTGCTCGCTGTCGCGATACTCGACGGATATACATGTGAGCATGTTTGCCCGGCTCATTATACGCGCAAAAATATAAAAGCCCCTTCGTATCTAGAGACGAAAGGGCTTAAAATTCCGTGGTACCACTCTAGTTCACAGCATAAAAATCTGCTGTGCACTTTTTACTCTGTAACGGGAGCACCCGCCCAAGACTACTCATACTTACGAAAAAGAAACTTCTTCGCATCGAACCACTTGCAGTTCAATTTTCCCCTCAGGAACTCAAAGGTGAGTTCTAAATCTTCCGCTACTACCTCGCACCCTCCGGCAGCTCTCTGAAAACTTCCGACTTATACTAGTCCTTCTCAACGTCAAACTATAAAACTGTATCTAATTTTAACACTTTTTATCAGATTGTCAAGATAGATTACAGACGACTCCGCTGTAAAATACCGTATACTTCTTCAGCATTCACCAGGTCTAAAAGCTGTACCCCACCTGCACGTTCTCCGTCAATCATGAAATTCAGTGTAATGATAATGTCTCCTACTCCCAGCATACGATCCAGTTTTCCTACGTGTAAACTAACATTTTCAATATCTTTATAATAAATGCTCTGGAATTCGCCTCCTGCCAAACCATTACACATAATGATTCTCTGATTCGTAATGGCATACTCTGTATTCTTCCAACGCATAGATGCAGACAACATATTATGCAACCAAATCCACACCGGCAACAAGTGAATCAAAAAAAATGGAACCAAAAACCATAAAACAATTCCTAATTCAGAACCAATTCCCAGCAGTGGAATAATAAAAGAAAAGTCCGCCAAAAGCCAAATAATCGCCAACGGTGCCATCTTTGAAGAAGCATTTACCACATAAGCATTTTTCTTCGGCTGTCCCTTCCAAATAATACTTTCCTCAGGCATCAGCTGCCCTTCCAATCCCTGATAATAGGAAATCATACTTTCATAATTCTTACTCATCTCATTTTCCCTCATGTACTCTTACTTATCTTCCCAAGCATTTATTGCAATACATAAAGCACTATTCTGCAATTATACCAAAATAGAAAAACCATGCCCAAAACAGCCCACACATATACGGACAGACTCCATCCCAGCTTCGCTCTAATTCCCGCTTTTTTCAAAAAGCTTTTTATCGTTTTATGTTGCTTATAATAGCTTTCCGCTTCTGAAAAATTAAGCCAGAAAAATACAAAATGTATCAGACAGACCACTACCCAAACCAAATAACCGAAAAAATCTCGTTCTTCGCTGTTTCCCAGATAATAGACCCCCATCATCAAAATCGGTAGAAACACCGCACCAGTCTTTACCACAATCCGACTTGTGGCCAGCTCCTTATACGCACCGCACAACTCCGGATATAAAGGAGGCACTTTCTCCGTAATATGTTCCTGCAACTTTTCATGGCAATTCAACATATTTTGTCTGGCATGAGAATCTTCCGTCTCGTTAGAAAAAAACATACGATACTTTCCCTTGCCCAGAACCAGTCCCTCCTTATTATAATAATAATGACCCTGTCGTATAGCATCCTCATAAATCTCGTATGGCAGTGTCTCCACATCTCCCATAGGAGTCATCCGAAGTACTGCATCCGGTCCCAGACTCATTCCATATTTTCTCTTCCATTTCACAAGGCGCGGTTGTACAAAACCATAATATACAGCAAGTACTGCGTAAATCAAGAGTCCGCAAGTCACAGTCCTATACATTTTTTCTTTGAAGAGCTCTATCAGCACATACATCCCCCAAAAGAAAAAATGTATAAAAAGTACTCCTCCCCAGGCAAGACGAATTTCATCCTTATGCTTCACATATAAACTTGAATATCTTGGCAGGAAATATACTTTCCGCATTCCTTAATTCACCTCAAATATAACGCACTCAGGTTACACTTTAATTTATAAAAGTCCACCCTCTTTTTTCACAATCAGTTCCGAATTTGCCACTTTCAGAAGATTCTCAAGTTCTGCTAACTGACTTCCGCTGTCCGCTAATCCATTCATAATGACATTATTCTTCGCATCACGAAGATCAAAGAAATACGCTGCCTTTAATGGATTCGCCGTTGTACTTCCGGTCTTCTTATAATGTAAAGATACAATATCCTCGTTACGGGCAAAACGATACTTTAAATCACCACAATCGTTGTACATTCTTGCAAAAAAATCCTTGGTAAGAATAGCATCCGATCCTGCAGCAATATTAATTACTTTCAGTGGCGCAGCATTCATCTGCGCATCAAACAACGCTACATCTTCGTCCGTTTTCAGAACTTCCTTTACACTATTACGTGTACTCTTTGTAACATCCTTTTTCTTCCCAATAGAAAGCATCAAAACCACAAACAGAAAAATCCCTACAAACACCCCTATCATTCCCAACACACCGTTTCTCACCTGAGGATCTGACATACCTCCGTTCATAAGGGCAGGTACTGTAAATAACAAAAACATTATAGGAAGAATAATAAATATCACTTTTTTCTTCTGATTACTTCCCTGTCTCTTTTCTTTCTGTACACGTTCATATTCCTTTAACCACTGTGATTCTCTCATTTTATTTTCTCCTTTTACTATTCTCAAACATTTTTATTAGGTATTTGTGCTCACATCATCCCACTCTGCATCATCCAGACGTATGATCCAGTTTAATGTCTTATGTCTGGCATTAACTACCCCCGGATCCATATTCCCCGGCATTCTAAGACCATAGATTCGGGCATCCACACACGCCCAGTCCATACGATACACCAGATCCGCCTTGTCCAGAATTTCTTTTTTAGAACGTACGATTACCTCGTTGCAGAGTTTTTCAATGGTTGTACCATTTAAAATCCTCACACTCTTCGGAACATCACATATGCCGGTGACATCCATCCACTCATCAAGCCCCAAAGCCCATTCTAACGTATAAAGATGCTCATAATGCCATGAGTACTTGATTCTGGTCTTTTCCTCTGAATTATCGTCATTAATGTACGCCAATTCATCCGGTGTCAAAACATCTTCCAAACTACTGATTCCATGCTCTCTAATCACCTTACCAATGAATGCACGAGCATCCGGCACAGACATATTCTCCGCAGGATTAAGCAGACATTCTGAATAAAGAGATACCAGCATTACGCCAAACATTCTCTTCACCATCTCTTCTTTACTGCGGAGGGTAACCTTTTCATCATCGTCATTAATAGGAAGCTCCATGACAAAAATATGCTTATCAAAAAGATACTTCATATTTTCATTTCTTCTCTGCATCTGTCTTAAAGAGCTCTCTTTTAAAAATTCAGGATTCTCTACATATGCAAAAGGGAAATAAGACAAAAGCTCTGTTTCACCCTCATCCGATAAAATCAACTTTCCGTCTGCATCCAAAACAGAAGTAGCTCCATTTACTAAAAGCACGCCATCTACTTTCTTTAAAAAGACAGTAAGTTTACCAACCATTTCTTCCAGACAACTCTGTCTTGAAATTGCATCATCCATGAAACACTCTAGTTTACAATCTATAAAACAATGACAATGTTGCAAATGCTTTATCAGATTCAGTTGAATATCCGCATCACAATTACTAATCTCCGCAAAATGCCCCATCACACGATTTTTTTGGTCTTTAATGAACTCAGGATAATCCTCTCCCATCGTTGGCAAAAAAGTCACAATATTAATTCCTACAGAATTATTCTTCACAGAAAGTTGGTTACCCACATCCACCCCAGACATTCCGAAGCACTCCATAAAGGTACCCATAATCTTTTCCAAATTATTTTCCCTGCTGAAAATAAACAACTCTGTAGAAGATCCCATAGGCTCCAATTTGAACTTATTTTCGCCTTTTTTTACATCTTCCTTCTTCTGTTCCTTCTCTGGCTTTGTATCATTTTTTCGTTTTCCTAACCTTGCAAAAACAATAACGATTAAAACAATACCCAGAATAACTCCAAATTCCATAATAACTCCCTTCTTATGTACCATTAAAAACATTCCTGTGTATAATACCACATCCATTTTCTGTTTTCCATAATACAAAAGACCAGCATACGCCAGTCTTTCGTGCATAAAATACTATTTTATTGCCTGTAATATTGCTTTTGCAGCCTCCGGGGCACCACCACTCTTTTTAAAACTGTCCGCTATTTTTGCTGCATTATTGCGATACTTTTCATCCTGTAAAACAATTTCCACCGCAGAGCGGATACTTTCACTGTCCACTTTCTCCAGTTTCACTCCCGCTTCCAATTCTGCCACCCGATATGCCACACCACCTTGTTCCTGCGTCTGTGGGAACATCACCAGCGGCACACTGTAGTACAGACTCTCGCTTACACTGTTCATTCCACAATGAGACAGGAAAACATCCGCCTTTTGAAGCACTGCCATCTGATCCACATGTGGATATACCTGAATATTCTCCGTTAAAACTCCCAGCCCGGCAATATCCGTATCCTTACCCACGGACATAATCACCTGATAATCCGTGTCAGTAAATGCCTTCACACAGTTTTTATAGAAGTCTGCAAACCGATTATTCACCGTTCCCAACGAAATATAAATCAGTTTCTCTCTTGTTTTCTCAACTACTGACTTTGCCTCACGAATACAAGGTCCTACAAATGCATATTTATCCGAAAAAGTCTCCGCGCAAGGCTGGAATTCCTTAGATGTATATACCACTGTATTGGTTTCATTATCATTTTGAACGATACTTAATATATTCTCTGCCGGATATCCTTTATCTCTGAGAGGTTGCAATATTTTTCCGGTCTTTGGCATCTGAAAAATCATCTTAAAAAGATCAAAAAAAGACTGCTTCATAATACGAGAAGAATACTGATTAAAAGCAAACGTTGTAGTAGAAGACACAAAAGGTACGCCCAATTTCATAGCAGAAAGTTTCCCCCAATACGCAACAGAATCGCCAACAATCACGTCCGGTTTCAACGCCTTTATTTCTTCCATCGCAAAGTCATCCATAGCAAGAGTTGCTTTCGTAATCAATTCAGTAGAAAATACAATATCCTTACCTACTCTATCCCCCGCATTCTCCGTTTCTTCCATTCCCAGATCAATATGGTCGCAACCAATAAAATGAGCACCTGCCCCCTCTATTTTTTCACGGAACTCTTTAAAACTGTAATAATACACCTCATGCCCCAGTGCTACCAGTTCCTTTACCACCGGCAAAGTCGGATTGGTATGTCCGTGTGCCGGAATGCAGAAAAATACAATCTTACTCATCTCTTGTCCTCCTCTCTTTTACAAACCGATTTCACCAAAAATCTGTGAAACCATCTTATCCATCTTATCCTTGGGAAGAATAGCAAGTCCTCTCTCAGTATCTCCAAGCACTAGAATGGTATCCCCCGGTTTAATCCCCAGCATCTCTCTGCCTTCCTTGGGAATGACAAACTGACCCTTTTCTCCAATTTTTACCGTCCATGCGTACTTTCCGTTTTCTCCGTTCATAAATATCTCCTCGACACAAAAGTATGATTAGTTATACTAATCATACTCTTATCCTTAAATTATGTCAACAGCCTTTCCACCCAAGCGCAAGAAAGTCGGCATTTCTGCCGACTTCCAATGCTTAACTCTCCAGCCACCTTCTTTTTTCCATCTCAAACTCCATCTCAAACTTGAGCATCGCTGTATCATCCTTCGGCAGTTCCACCATTTTCTTCGACCAAGAGGACAAATACATCGCATTGGACATGGTAAGACTCTTGATTCCCTCCTCCCCCGGAGCGATTAATGCACTACCATTCTCTATAGCATCCACAAAATTATTCAAGATACCTACATGCATAGTGTTTGCTTCTGTAATCTCAATTTCCTTCCAGGTTCCTTTCAGCTTGGCAAACTGATCTGTGGCAGTCTTGCGGTACTCCGCCTCCTTAAATCCCAGTTCACAGACCTTTAAAGAATCTCCTTCATATACCAGAAGTGCATCTTCTAATGAGATTTCCAAACGATTAATTCCGGAAGCTTCACCTGTTGTAGAATAAAATGTTCCGGTAGCACCGCCTGCAAATTCCAAATAAGCAGTCACCTCATCCTCCACCTCAATATCATGATATTTACCTTCCTGACAAAATGCCTGTACCCGTACCGGCATACCACAAATCCACTGAAGTAAATCCAAATTGTGAGGACACTGATTTAAGAGAATTCCACCTCCATCACCTTCCCATGTACCACGCCATGCCACACTGTCATAATAAGAATTGGGACGATACCAGTCCGTAATCACCCAGTTTACGCGTTTTAAATTACCATACATCTTACTTTCTACAATCTCTTTCATTTTTCGGAATATAGGATTCATTCGCTGATTGAACACCATTCCAAAAATGACCTCAGGATGTGCCACCGCAGCCTCATTCATTCTTCGTGCCTGAGCTACAGATACACCACTTGGTTTATCACAAAGCACATGAAGTCCCAGTTCCAGTGCACGCTTCACCTGCTCCTCGTGTGCCTTATGAGGTGTCACAATAAGTACTGCATCTATTTTTAGGCTTCCATCCTCCACAGCCTTAAACAATTCCTCCGCAGATTCATAAATCGGCACCTTGCTCTCCTTAAGCTCCGGCAACGCTTCTAAACGCTCCGGCTTAATACGGGTTACCGCACCAATCTCCATCCCGGGCACATATCCATTATATATCATCCGGGCATAGCCACTGCCCATATTCCCCATTCCAATAATTCCAACTCTAATCATACACACTCCTTATTGCAAAACAGAGGTGGCACAAAGCCACCTCTGAAAAACTTTAAATTTACTCTTCGTCACTATTCTCAGCAACCTTAGAAGCTCTTGCTGCAACTTCCTTCTCCTGAACATCACTTGGAGCCTGCTCATATCTTACGAATTCATAAGAATACTCACCACGACCGCCGGTCATAGAACGAAGGTCAGTGCAATATCCATAAAGCATGCTCATAGGGATATCTGCTTCGATGGTTTGCTTGCCACCTGCTACAGGATTCATACCAAGAACGCGACCACGTCTCTTATTCAAATCACCCATAACATCACCAGTGTAGCTGTCAGGTACGGTAACCTTTAAGCTTGCGATAGGCTCAAGAAGAATCGGATGAGCCTCCATGAATCCCTTCTTAAATGCCATCTTGGCAGCCATCTTGAATGCCATTTCGGAAGAGTCTACCGGATGATAAGAACCATCGTATAAAACAGCCTTAACGCCCACTACAGGATATGCTGCTAAAGGTCCCTTCTCAATGGATTCCTGTAGTCCCTTTTCTACTGCCGGGAAGAAATTCTTAGGTACAGCACCACCAACTACTTCCTGCTCGAATTCGTAACCTACTTCCGGATCGGATGCCGGTGAGAATCTCATCTTAACATGACCATACTGACCATGTCCGCCAGACTGCTTTTTGTGCTTCGCTTCTACATCAGATGTCTTCTTAATAGTTTCGCGATATGCAACCTTAGGCTGGCTAAGTTCAATTTCCACCTTATATTCATTCAGTAATCTGCTACATACAATATCTAAGTGCTGGTCACCCATACCATAGATAAGAGTCTGACGGTTCTCAGCATCATTCACAACCTTTAGTGTCTGGTCTTCATGGGTCATCTTCTGAAGAGCCTGTGCAATCTTATCAATATCAGCCTTATCCTTTGGTTTGTATCTCTTGTATGTATAAGGTGTAGAGATTTCCCACTTACCAAACTTAATCGGAGTAGCCTTGGTAGCTAAGCTATTACCGGTTCTTGCAGCAGTTAATTTCGCAAGAGCACCAATATCACCTGCATGAAGCTCGTTTACTTCAATAGGCTTGTTACCCTGAAGAACATAAAGCTTACCAACCTTCTCTTCGATATCTCTGTCTACATTGTAGATCATATCATCTGCCTTAAGTACACCGGAATTTACCTTAATCAAAGAATACTTACCAATGAACGGATCAACGATAGTCTTCCAGATATAAGCAGATTTTGCCTTAGAGAAATCGTAATCTGCATGATAGATATCGCTGGTCTTCATGTTGATACCTGCCACTTCACGATTCTCAGGACTAGGCATATACTTAATAATATCATCAATCAAAGTATAAACACCCTGACATAGAACGTTTGAACCCATAGTCATAGGAACGATGCTTCCGTCACATACATTGGTACGAAGTGCTGCACGAATCTCTGCTTCAGAGAATGTATCACCACCAAAATATCTTTCCATAAACTCTTCACTGGTTTCAGCCACTGCCTCAAGTAAGGTCTCACGGCAAATTTCCAGGTTCGCCTTATTGTATTCAGGAATATCACAGGTCACAACATCCTTGCCTACCCAACGGTTCGCAGTCTCACTGATAACATTAACATAACCTACAAACTTCTCATCTTCACGAATCGGTAAATGGAACGGTGCCATTTTCTTACCGAACTGTTCTGTCATATCTTCTACTACCTGACGGAAGGATGCATTATCCACGTCCATGTTCGAAACGTAAATAATTCTTGGCAATTTATACTTTTCACACAATTCCCAAGCCTTTAAAGTACCAACTTCAATGCCCGCTTTACCGTTTACAACGATAATTGCGGCACCAGCAGCGCACATAGCTTCTTCAACCTCACCCACAAAGTCAAACATACCAGGAGTATCTAAAATATTTAATTTATAGCCTTCCCACTCAATCGGAATCACACTGGTACCGATGGAAAACTGTCTTTTCTGCTCTTCTTTGGTATAATCACTTACGGTATTTCCGTCTGCAGTCTTACCCATACGTGAGGTAATTCCTGAAAGATAAGCCATAGCCTCTACTAAGCTGGTCTTTCCACTGCCGCCATGTCCTAACAGAACGACATTTCGTATTTTGTCAGTTGTGTAAATATTCATAAGTTTTCCTCCAATTAGAAAGTTATTTGGACATTTTGCTGATTAGAAAGTTCCAACTCCAAAATCCCATACACAAATATTACTATATTGTTTGAATAATTACAAGTATTTTAATACTTTTTGCACAACTATTTTTTAACAATTTAATTATTGTACGATTCTACAGTTGACTTTAGCACTTTAAAACATTAAGATATAACTAATCCAAATGAAAGAATTGAGGTTTCACATGAAAGATTTAACACTTGGTTTTATTGGTTTAGGCTTAATTGGCGGCTCTATCGCCAAGGCACTCAAGGAAAATACATCCAAAATCACCATCATCGCTTATGATGTGAATAAAGAAAGTCTGGATTTAGCATTCTCTGAAGGCATCGTTGACTGCATTACCTCAGCCATTGATGAAACTTTTTCTAATTGCGACTATATTTTCCTGTGTGCTCCGGTACAGAAAAATGCCGATAATCTGATTCAGATAAAAAATATCATGAAGCCTACCTGCATCCTTACAGATGTAGGCAGTGTAAAGACCGATATTCACAAGCATATTATCCAGCAAAATATGGAGAAACAGTTTATCGGCGGACACCCCATGGCCGGAAGTGAACGATTCGGATATGCAAATTCCAAAGCATCTTTACTGGAAAATGCATATTATATCCTTACTCCCAATGACCACACCGATTCAGATCGTCTTGCAGAGCTACGTTCTCTTGTAGAAAAAACCGGTGCCATTCCGCTGATTTTGGACTACCAAAAGCACGATTATGTTACTGCCGCCATAAGTCATCTTCCTCATGTCATCGCTGCATCCCTGGTAAACCTGGTACATGATAGCGATTCTGCGGATGGTATCATGAAGATGGTTGCTGCCGGCGGCTTTAAGGATATTACCCGTATCGCATCCTCTTCTGCTACTATGTGGCAGCAGATATGTCTTACCAATACCGACAATATTTCCGAGCTTTTAGGACATTATATTAAATCTTTAGAAACCATCAAGACTCAGCTGGATTCCAGACAAGAAAAAGATTTATATGACCTTTTTGACAGTGCCCGCATCTATCGTGACAGCTTTGCCAACAATTCCAGTGGTCCAATCAAGGTATCATACACTCTCAATGTAGATATCAGTGACGAAACCGGAGCACTGGCTGCCATCGCTACACTCCTTGCATTAAAGCAGATCAGTATTAAAAATATCGGAATTGTCCATAACCGCGAAGTAGAATCCGGTGTACTGAAAATCGAATTCTATGATGAAGCCGGCATGAAAAATGCCAGTGAAACATTAAGACAGCGAGGCTACACCATATATGAAAAAAAGCTATAGGCTACAGCCTATAGCTTTCATTTTAATTATTCCTGCTCATCCGGATGAAATGTCTGATATACACCAATTCTACATGCATCAATTTCAGCCATACCGATAAAGATTGCTCCATATCCAAAGGTATTACCCTGTACTTCAATTCTGGTAATACAAAGGAATGCATGGATAATCTCATCTGTCCAAATCTTTAAATCTGCTTCATATACAGCACCAATGGTAAGAGGCTCCGGACAAGTAAATCCGATACCGCTTTTTGATACATCAGTAATCTCTACTGCTACATCAGCATTCTTTCCATCATCCAAACGCTTAATTACAAGCTTTGCGGTTAAATCTGTTCTTCGTGTTCTTCTTCTTTCTTCCATTGTAACTAATCCTCCCTAAATATACCCAATCTTATTGTACAAACATGGCATCGCCAAATGAAAAAAATCGATAACGCTCTTTTATCGCTTCTTCATATGCTGCAAGTACATGTTCTCTTCCTGCAAGGGCTGAAACAAGCATCACCAAAGTAGATTCCGGCAAATGGAAATTGGTAATCAGAGCATCCAGAACTTTAAACTCATATCCCGGATAAATAAAAATCTCTGTATTATTACATCCCGCATGTACCCTGCCATCCTCCGTAGATGCACTTTCCACAGTTCTACAGCTGGTAGTACCCACACAAATGACTCTTCCACCGGATGCTTTGGTACTGTTAATAACTTCCGCAGCTTCCTCACTTATTTCATAATACTCCGAATGCATGTGATGTGCAAGAATATCTTCTTCTTTTACAGGACGAAATGTTCCAAGCCCAACATGCAAAGTCACATATGCAATCTTCACACCCTTCTTTTCAATCCGAGAAAGAAGGTCCTGTGTAAAATGAAGTCCGGCCGTAGGAGCCGCTGCACTGCCCTCATATTTTGCATATACCGTCTGATAACGGCTCTTATCCTGAAGCTTATGAGTAATATATGGTGGCAGAGGCATTTCACCCAGCTTATCCAGCACTTCCTCAAAAATGCCTTCGTACTCAAAGTGAACCAAACGATTACCCTCTTCCACAACATCCATTACTTCTGCTTTAAGAAGTCCATCACCAAAGACAAGTCTCTGTCCCGGTCTGCACTTTCTGCCGGGCTTTACCAGTGTTTCCCACACATCTCCCTCTCTTCGCTTTAAGAGAAGCACCTCCACAGCTCCGCCGGTGCCTTCTCTCTCGCCAAGAAGTCTGGCAGGGATTACCTTGGTGTTGTTAAGCACAAGGCAATCTCCCTCCTTCAGATAGTCCACAATATCTTTAAAAACATGATGTTCTACTTCGCCGGTCTCTTTATTCAGCTTAAGTAGTCTGGAAGAACTTCTGTCCTCCAAAGGGTCCTGTGCAATCAGTTCTTCCGGTAAATCAAAGTAAAAATCACTTTTCTTTAACATTTTACATTTCCTCTAAGAAAGCAATATATCCGCGATAGGTCTCATATACATCCGCCTTGCTGGTTGCTTCCCATGGTGCGTGCATGTTAAGAACTGCAACACCACTGTCAATAACATTCATTCCATAAAGAGCAAGGATATATGCGATGGTTCCGCCACCGCCAACATCTACCTTACCAAGCTCCGCAGTCTGGAAAGTAATACCTCTCTTGTCAAAAGCACCACGAATCTGCGCAATATACTCTGCATTGGCATCGTTAGAACCGGACTTTCCTCTGGCTCCGGTAAACTTGTTAAATACCATACCACCGCCTAAAATAGCTGCATTCTTCTTCTCAAAAGCAGATGCATAGCTTGGGTCATAGCCCGCACTTACATCAGAAGAAAGCATATAAGAATTCGCCAGACATCTTCTCATATTCATATCTGAGTACTGCCCAAGAAGATTCATAACTTCTGCCACACTGTTTTCAAAGAAACGTGACTGCATACCGGTAGCACCAACAGAACCAATTTCCTCTTTATCCACTAAGATACAGCAAAGGGTCTTGTCCACCTTCTGTACATCCAACATTGCCTGCATAGAAGTAAATGCACACACTCTGTCATCCTGACCGTATCCAAGAATCATACTTCTGTCAAATCCGGCCTCTCTCGCCTTACCAGCCGGTACAACCTCAAGTTCTGCGGAGATAAAGTCTTCCTCTTCCACATCATATGTGGACTTTAAGATATCAAGGATACCTGCCTTTACAGCTTCCTTCGCAGGCTTCTCTTCCTTGTCACCCTTCTTGGATTTCTCAATTTTGAGGGGCTTATTTCCAACGATAATATCCAGCGCCTCGCCTTCAATTACCTTAGCAGCCTTCTTCTCCAGCTGCTCTGCTGCAAGATGAATCAATAAATCGGAGATAAAGAATACTGGATCATCCTCATTCTCACCAATATTCACTTCTACGGTAGTACCATCCTTCTTCACGATAACACCATGAATTGCCAAAGGAATGGTTACCCACTGATACTTTTTCACACCACCATAGTAGTGAGTATCAAGGTATGCGAATCCCTCTGCTTCATACAAAGGATTCTGCTTTACATCCAGTCGTGGGCTGTCAATATGCGCTCCAAGAATATTCATACCTGCGCTCATAGGCTGCTCACCGATATGGTACATAGCGATGGACTTGTTCATCCATACGCTATATACTTTATCTCCTGCCTTTAAGGCCTCACCTGCCTTAATCACGCTCTCTAATTCGCGATATCCGGACTTCTCGATGGTGTTTACAATAACATCGATACACTCACGTTCTGTCTTACCATCATCCAGAAACTTTCTGTAATCTGCATTCAAGCTTTCTAATTCCTTGAGCTGCTTCTTGCTATATGTTTCCCATAAATTTTTCTTTTCCATATCTAACTCCTTAATTCTGCTTCAAAGTTCTTTCCAAGCTGCTTCAAAATCTTCTTCACAAATCCATCTACAGACTCTGCAGTAAACGCTTCATCCTTCGGTGTGAATACTACGGTAAACGCCATGCTCTTCTTATCTGCGGCAATCTGCTCGCCTTCATAGATATCGAAAAGTGTAATATTCGTAATATACTTACAAGCCTCCTTCATAACAGCTTCGATTTGTCCACAGGTAACATCCTTAGAAACCACGATTGCAAGATCTCTCTTCTCCTCTGCAAACTTAGGAAGCGGGGTAAATACAGGCTTCTTGCCATACCACTGTGACAGTACCTTTAAATCCATTTCCATAACGAACATAGGGGTACGTAAATCACACTCATCTGCAATATCATAAGCCAGCTTACCAAAATAACCAACCTCTACACCTTCACAGAGAACCTTAGCAGTCTGGTATGGATGTAAGAAGGTATTACTCATATTCTCGTAAGTGAACTTCAGCTGAAGAGTATCTGCAATCTTCTCTGCAATTCCCTTCATAGTGTAGAAGGATTCCTTCTCACCAAAGATACCTACACAAAGTCTTGGCTTTTCATCCGGATACTGAGTTAATGGAAGCTCATACGGCATAAATACATTACCGATTTCGTATAACCTTCCCTCTAAGTTACCCTTCTTCTGATTACGTGCAACTGCATTAATCATAGATGCAGCAAGAGTGGTTCTCATCAGAGATAATTCCTCACTGATAGGATTTACAAGGCGGATTGCCTTACGCTCTACAGCGTCTTCAGGAAGTCTTAACAAATCAAGGTCAGAAGGTGAGAAGAAGGAATAATGGATACACTCATATGCACCAACGCTGCAAAGAGCTTTTTTCAGTCTCATCTCACTCTTCTGGGTCAGGTTAAGACCACCGATGGTTACCTGCGCAGAAGGCATAAATGCAGGTACTACATGCTCATAGCCATACATACGGATAACTTCCTCAGCCACATCCTGATATGTCTCCATATCTTCACGGAATGCAGGCACCTGAAGTGTCAATGCATCACCATCAATTGTCGGCTCAAATGCCAGATTCTTCATGATTCTTAAAATATCCTCGTTAGGAACCACGATACCTAAGCACTCATTTACTTTATCAATACTTACGGTCAACTCTCTTGGTTCCACACTGTTACCGGTGTTTACATCCACATGAAGCTTGGAAACCTTACCACACTCTAACTCTTCGATTAAATGAAGAGCTCTCTTCATCGCCATAACAGTTGCGTACTCATCCACACCCTTCTCATAACGTGCGCTGGAATCCGAACGCTTACCAAGAGCTCTGGAGGTTCTTCTGATGTTGTCACGGGCAAACTTTGCGGATTCAAACAATACTGCATCGGTAGTCTCACGAATCTCGGAATTCAGACCACCCATAACACCTGCAAGAGCAACCGGCTTCACACCGTCACAGATTAACATATTAGCACTTGTAAGAGTTAATTCCTGCTCATCTAAGGTAACAATCTTCTCACCGTCATTAGCACGTCTTACATTGATTGCATTACCTTCTAAGGTAGATAAGTCAAATGCATGCATAGGCTGACCAAGCTCTTTTAAGATGTAATTGGTAATATCAACTACGTTAGAGATTGCTTCAATACCTACAAGCGCAAGTCTACGCTTCATCCAAGCCGGTGACTCGCCAATCTTTACGTCAGTCACATAATGTGCGCTATATCTTGAACATAAATCCGGACAGTCAACAGTTACCTTAAAGCCCTCTAAAGTAGCTTCTGTCTCAGTATAATCTAAAGAAGGATACTTTAATTCTTTCTCCAAAACTGCAGCCACTTCTCTTGCAATACCAAAGATACTCTGGCAGTCAGGACGGTTTGCAGTGATAGCAATATCAAAAATCCAATCATCCAGACCAAGCATAGGCTTTACATCTGCACCAATTTCTGCATCCTCAGGAAGTACTAAAAGTCCGTTATAACCTGCACCCGGATACATATTCTCGCTGACACCAAGCTCTACACCGGAGCAAAGCATACCAAAGGACTCGTAGCCACGAAGCTTACCCTTACCGATGGTCATAACACCTTCTACAGTCTTATGATCTTTTGCGGTAGCATATACAGTAGCACCTACTAAAGCTACAGGGAACTTTCCGCCTGCACAAACATTGTCCGCACCACAGCAGATCTGGAATGTGCCGTGCTCGCCACAATCCACCTGACATACATGAAGATGGGTATCAGGAATTGCCTCACAAGTAAGAACATGTCCTACTACAACCTTACTGATATCCTTACCAACTTCATATAACTCTTCTACTTCAAAACCGCAGGAGAATAACTTTTCTTCTAACTCCTGTGGTGTAACATCTATATCTACATATTCTTTCAACCAACTAAGGGGTGTAATCATATCTATTTACCATCCTTTCAAAATTTCACCATTATCATACGAAAAAACTTAGAAATTGTTGGCATTGCATACTCTTTATGCAACGTCTTTACAATTTCTTTTTTTCGTTAATCATTAAGCTGCTTTAATACACGTAAGTCAGACTCGAATAATAACTTAATATTATTAATACCATACTTAAGCATTGCTGTACGCTCAATACCGATACCGAATGCAAAACCGCTGTATTCATTGGAATCAATACCACAGTTTTCCAGTACCTTATTGTTAACAACACCGGCACCTAAAATCTCAATCCAGCCGGTACCCTTACAAAGCTTACATCCGGTTCCCCCACACTCAAAACAGCTACAGTCTACTTCTACAGAAGGCTCTGTGAATGGGAAGTAAGAAGGACGAAGTCTGGTCTTAGTTCCCTCTCCGTAAATCTTCTTAACAAATACATCCAGCATACCCTGTAAGTCACATAAAGTAATTCCCTTATCTACTACAAGACCTTCCATCTGTGTGAACATCGGTGAATGAGTTGCATCATCGTCAGAACGGAATACCTTACCCGGAGATAAAATCTTGATAGGTGGCTGCTGCTTCTCCATAACATGAATCTGTCCTGCAGAAGTCTGGGTTCTAAGCAAGAACTCAGGAGATAAATAGAAAGTATCCTGCATATCTCTTGCCGGATGATCCTGTGGAGTATTTAATGCAGTGAAGTTGTAATAATCCGTTTCAATTTCTGCACCCTCATAAATCTCAAATCCCATGCCTGAGAAAATATCAATTAACTGATTACGAACTAAAGTGATGGGATGAAGATTACCTTCCTCATACTCTACTGCCGGAAGAGAAATATCAATCTTCTCTGCCTCGTATCTTGCCTGAAGCTCCTTTGTCTTCATCTTTTCATCCAACTCGCCAAGGAAGCCAAGTGCCCACTCCTTAAGCTCATTTACACCCTTACCGTAGTCAGCTCTCTGCTCCGGTGGAATGTTCTTCATTTCCTTCATTAATAATCCGATTTTGCCGGCCTTACCATCCAAGAATTTTTTCTTGAACTCATATACTTCCTTAGAAGAATTCAGTTCCTCTGCGCCGGCAATAATTTCCTGCTTAATCTGCTCTAAATTTGCGTTCATTTTCAAACTCCTTTCTGACACTAAAAAATCCCTCACGCATCTCTACGTAAGGGACGAATATAATCCGCGGTACCACCCAATTTCCCGAACAAAAAGTCCGGACTCTCGTTATGCTTAACGCGCATCCACGTCCAAGGCTACTATCCTTAGATACCTTCACCTCAGAAGCTCCGGTGGGAAATTCGAGGTCTCATCTGAACTTAAGGAAGCTTACAGCCGGTGACTTCCTCTCTCTGAAAGAAAATGAATCTCTACTTAACACCTTCATTGCTTTTATCAATCTTTTTATTATTTTAGTGATAAACAAAGAAAAAGTCAAGTAATTTATGTGGAAAAGTAGCGATTCATATACGCTCCCACGAACATAATATACATACAAAAGTATAACCACACCATAAGCACAATCAAAATTGCCAGACTTCCGTACACATCAAAAGTATTTCCCAGCTCCAGATACACAGAAAACCCAAAAGAAAATACACTCCACGCCACCGCTGTAAAGCAGGCCCCCGGTATCTGATGTCGAATTCTCAATCGTTTATTCGGAACAAAAGCATAGACCAAGCTAAAGATGATTGTCATAATAATCCAATACACCAGAAACCGAAATGGAAAAAAGAAGGATAAAATCACTTCCAACGCAGGGATATGTCTCTCCACCACATCCATCAATAGACTTCCGAAGGATAAAACTCCAAGCCCAAAGATGATTACTACCAGAAGTATCATGGTATAAAACATGGCTATCAATCTCAATCGGATAAATCCTCGCTCTTCTTCTACTTCATGTATGGCATTCAGCCCCTGTACAATGGACAATACCCCTTTTCCGGCCGTCCATAATAAAACAATAGCTGCAATGGGCAAAAGAGTCTGCGCTTTCTCATATACATCTACAATCACAGATACCATGAAGCCTTTTAAGGCTTCCGGAACAAGTCCTTTCACCGCATCCATCAAATCTCTCTGAGTCAATGGCGTGTAGGTAATTGCCGCACTTAAAAGCATCAAAAGAGGAATAAAGGACAGAAAAATAAAGAATGCACTGCCGGCAGAAAATGCACTGATATGCTCCTGCCTCATATTCTTCATAAAATCCTGAATCTCTCTATAGAGCCTTTTCACTTTACCCCTCCTAATACAGATAGTCAATATGGCAGCCTTCGTAATAAAAGCCTAAAATTTCCTGCACGCTCCAACCATTTGCAGCCATATGTTTTGCACCATTCTGACTCATACCATTGCCATGCCCAAAGCCACCACCGGTAATATGATATCCTGTAATCGCACCATTTTCCTGCGTACAGACAAGTTCAATAAAACCGCTTGGCAACAGTGTTTTACAGAAATATGTAGAACCATCCTGACGTACCGCATCTGCCTTTCCATTACATAGCACCATACGGATATCGTACTCCGAGAAAATATGATATTCACCGGTATCGGTCACTACCAAAAGCTCTGTTGCAACGTCCTCCTTACCTCTGGCAACCACTTCCAGTTTATACACCTCTGCAAAAGGCTCTACCGCACCCACCGCCGCTTGTAACTGCTTCAACATAATCTCCGGCTCTATGGATTCCACCTTATATTCCCACATATACCAAGGTTCCTCGCGTTCAAACTCTGTGCGACCGGTAGAATAATAATAAGTGGTAATCAGATTGTTTTCTGCATCGCATAGTATTTCTCCGCTGGTTGCTTCTACTGCTGCGATTGCCTCCGGACTTGTGGCAATATTATTATACACCTGATACATCACACTATCATCCACATGGGCATTATATTCCGGATATCCGAGACGACTATAAAAGTTGGCGGCATAGGTGCGGGCACTGATTGCTTGAGCCTTCAATGCCTCTGCCGGATAAGATGCCGGCATTTCACTCGGCACAACACTACATAAATACTCCTCCAAACTCACCTCATTTACAACCACAAAACCCTGTTCCGTTTTATAGATATCAAGTGTTCCCAAGTAAGTGGGATTTCCCTGCGTCCTCTGTATACTCTTTATGGTAATCCCCATCTCCTGTGGCACAATATGATACCGTTCTTCTTCACAGTTTACATCAAAAATCACATTCTGATTATCATAAATAAGCTCCACTTTTTCATGATAGATTCCTTCATAATCCGTGGTCTTCAAGACCACCCGGATGGTTCCTTCGCTCTTTTCAATCATATCAATCAGATCCAGATATTTGATAACAGATGGTTCTTCCGGCTCCTCTTCCTTGGAAACAGGTATGATTAGCAACAGAAAAAGAAATGCGGCAAACCAAAAAAGGAACATATAATAGATTTTTTTCAATATTATAACTCCGCTTACAATTCTTCTTGAAACAACAAAAGCAGCTCATTACGAGCTGCTCTTTCTCTTTAGTAAAACCCCAAAATGCCGGTTCTTGTCTTTTGACTCCTAGCAATGCTAGGTGGGTAACCGCAACCACGCTTTTGCCTTCCCTTCCAATCCTCGCTGAGCGAGTGAGGGCTTGACAGCCACTTGGCAATATAGGAATCCCGTTTAAAGAAAATGTAGGTTCAAAATAAACAAGAGTTGTCGGACATTCCAGGTACTTTTATTATACTCAATGTGAAGTAAAATTACAACAGATTCTTCAAAATTGGTATGGGATTATTTTCAAAATAGAACAGTTTCCCTACTCCAAATAATACTCCATCATGTATAAAGAGCATAACACATAATAAGTCTCATTTTTAATTATGATACACAACTTCAAATCTTGTATATAATGTTTCCGGTATCTATATATTTTTTTTCGCTCTGATTAGTGTTCGCCAAAGGCTCACTTGTGCAAATAAGGTTGCCATTTTCCTTGTCGCCATAACACAAAAACGGCGACTCAATCGAGTCGCCGTCCAAAAGTAGAAAATCTACTCACTATGCATTTTTAGCTTCGTCAAGAAGTTTCTTTAATGCGTCAAGAGCTTCATCAGGAAGCTTGTCGTATCCTTCCTTCTTGGTTGCGAAGTCTTCAACTGCCTTAACACGGGTAGCCATAGAGTTTACGAGAGCCTCTACATAAGCTGCATCCTTGAAGTCAGGAGTGAAGTCACCGGTCTTACCAGACCAATCGTTCATGATTTCGATATCAGAGAAAGGTCCCCACTGCTCGAACTTAGCCTTACCTTCAACGATGGTCTCTAAGATACCAAGGGTATCTGCAGGCTTAACCTTAGCGCCCATGAAATCACCGGTGTTAACGATGTAGCAATCTACGTTCTTCTCAGCAACTAACTTCTTAAACTTCTCATAGTCATTAACTAATGGATAAGTTCTGAATGGGTTAGCATAAGGTACGATACGGATTGCATTTAAGTCGGTACCAGCTGCAACACGCTCTGCAGAAGAGGTCTTGGTTGCAAGGGTAGCACCCATAACTGATGCAAGAGCAGCACCACTTAATTTAACAACTGGAGGAAGAACAGGATCCTTCATAATCCAGAAAATAGCATTTACAGGAGCATCAATCTTATCTACACGGTTAGGTGACCATAACTTAGACTTGATAGCACGTCCGTTACCATTTCTGATATCCTCAGTTACTAACTGAATCTTTCCTTCTGAATCGTAGGTACAAGAACAGTTCTGAGCAGATAATAAGTACTCATTGTCAGGACATCCGGTAGGATAATCTGCAGTCTTATCGAAGTAAGTAGGCACTAATGCGATAGATGCACAAGTATCAGTATTGATAATGAAAGCGTCATCATGAAGAACCTTGATGTCGTACTTTCCACCATGCTTAGCATGAGTTAAAGTAGACTTACCTGATCCTGATAAACCGTAAACAGAAGCAACATACTTAGAACCATCTGCAAGGATGTATTCCTTCTGTCCACCGTGACATGATGCATATCCATTTCTGTTAGCGATTGCCCAAGCCATGGTTAAGGTACCCTTCTTGTGCTCACCAAAATACTTCATACCAAGAATTGCTGCACAGTTCTGGTTGGTATCAAAGTAGCAGAGAGTTAAAGGATCGCTTAAGCAGCTGTAATCAACGTCAGGTCTGTTGCCAGGAACCCACTGAGGATCAGAGAAGATATAGATATCTGCTTCGTTACCATCTCCTACCATCTTAGAGTTCTTGTACATCTTAACATACTCGTCAGACATATACTGGAAGTTAATCATCCAGTTGTAAAGTAAGTTCTCTTCTCCTTCAGGAATTAAAAGATGAGCCTTTACCATGAATTCAGGATCAAGACCTACGAAACACTCTGCATGATACATAGTTTTCCATCTGGTCTCATAGATAGCATCCATAACTACCTTATCAAGCTTCTTCTCATCAACGCCAGGTTCGCCCTTGATACGACGAGCGGTAGCGTAACGTCCGGTTACAGCACCATCGTTAAATAATAAAACTTTAGCGTCTTTCTCAAGACCGAAAGTCTCTCCATCCTTTACAGGCATATCTGTTACAACAGTACCCGGTGAATTCTTAGCTAATTCATAAGCTTCCTTTAAGGTGTTAACCTTTACTACGTTGTTTCCGTAGAAAGCAGCTTCGATAATGGAACGAGTTGTGCTAAAACCAACTTTTCCAGCACCAATTTCGTTAATTGGATAATAAGCTTTTGTTGCCATATTAATTATGTCCTCCTTGAGTTCTATATGTAATCGGTTACATTCCGATTGTTATACAAAAATATTATCTCTTAAAACAAAATAAAAGTCAATAAATCAGCGTTAAATTTATTTTATTTTCACAAAGTTTGTACCATTATCAAACTTCTTTTGTGGCATTCGCTAACCACTGTTTTTCTTCCTCGCTAAGGAAAGGGGAAACTTTTTCATAAACAGCTTTATGGTATTCATTCAAATACGCTCTCTGCTCGGCAGTAAGAAGTGAAACCTCAATGGCATCCAAATCAATCGGCGCATAAGTCAAAGTATCAAAGTGCATAAACTGACCATATTCATTCTTGCTGTCATTTTTGGCAACTACAATATTCTCAATACGTATACCATGACTTCCGGCAATATACACACCCGGTTCGTTAGAGATAACCATTCCCTCTTCGATTACAGCTTCTTTAGTACCAGGAGCAAAGCGCCATCTCACATTCTGTGGGCCTTCATGTACATTTAAGATATAGCCGATTCCGTGACCGGTACCGCACTGATAATCAATCTCAATATCCCAAAGAGGCTTTCTTGCAAGAATATCTAAATTTCTTCCGGTACAACCATATATCCATCTTGCATGGGTAAGCTCCAGCATACCTGCCGCAGTCAAAGTATAATGCTTCTTTACTTCATCTGAAATCTCTCCCAGGACGATGGTTCTGGTAACATCCGTGGTTCCGCCCATATATTGTCCGCCGGAGTCAACAAGAAGCATTCCCTTAGGCTCAAGCACCGCATGACTCTCTTTCGTAGCTTCATAATGCATCATCGCTGCATTTGGTCCGTATGCAGATATGGTCGGGAAGGACAAATCGATAAACTCCGGAATCTCCCTACGCAGATTATCCATATACGCTGCCGCATCCAGTTCTGTGATTGTCTGCTTACCGATGGTATTCTTTACCCAGTAAATAAACTTGGTAACTGCCACACTATCCTTTAAGTAAACCTCTTCCATATACTTTAATTCTGTCGGATTCTTTTTTGCCTTCAGAAGTTCTGTAGGACTGGAAAGCTCCAAAATTTTCTGATTATCCAGCACCTTACATACGCGGAAGCTGGCATTTCTCTTATCCAGGGATATCTTCTGTCCCTCCGGAAGACTTTCCAAAAATCTCCATACATCCTCATACTCTTTTACAAGCACTCCGCCCGACTTAAGATGCTCCTCTACTTCCCCGGTTAATGCTTCTTTCTGAATAAACAAATAGCTCTCATCCATGGTAACATAGGTATAGGAAAGTGCCACAGGATTGCACTCCACATCACATCCGCGGATATTATAAAGCCACATAATATCATCCAACTTTGCCAAGAAGAGATTCTCTGCCTTATCTTCTTTCAGCTGTTTTCTCACTTCAGATAACTTCTCCTTAATGGAAGCCCCTGAAACCTCATCAGAAATCACGAAGGTCTTGCCACACGGAAAATCCGGTCTTTCCTTCCAAAGTATCTCTGCTAAGTCGATATTATAAACCAAGCGGATATTCTTCTCCGAAAGCTTCTCCTCATATTCCGCGCCTGCCTGCGCATTCACACATCTGCCGTCAAAGCCAAGAGCCTGTCCCTCTTTCATATTATCTGCAAGGAACTCTGTAATTGTAGGAACGCCTTCCTGCATCATACGGAACAACTCAATTCCCGAGCCTGAAAGCTCTCTCTCTGCCTGAATAAAGTATCTTCCGTCTGTCCAAAGTCCGGCCCCCTCCTGCCATACCACAAGAGTACCATTAGAACCCGTAAATCCGGAGAAAAACTCTCTTACTTTAAAATAATCGTTTACATACTCACTATTATGAAAATCCGCCGTTGGCATCAGATAAAAATCAATGCCCTCAGCTTTCATTTCCACTCTTAATGCTTCTATTCTTGTTCTATACATTACAATTCCTTTCTAATATAAGCTAACATATATGGCAATTGCGATTTAATAACCTTTCGTTTCCTGTCCTTTATATAATCCTATGGCCCTGGATGTACCAATACGGTCACAACCAAGAGAGATAAAAGCTTCCAAATCCTCCATTGTAGACACGCCCCCCGCAGCCTTCATCTTCACACCCTCACCGATATTTGCCTTAAACAGTTTTATATCCTCCAGTGTTGCTCCGCCACTGCCAAATCCGGTAGAAGTCTTGATGTAATCCGCACCGGCATTTGTTACCACCTGACACATCTTGATCTTTTCTTCTTCAGTCAAATAACAAGTCTCAATGATAACCTTTAAAATATGGTCGCCGCAAGCTGCTTTTACTGCCTTAATCTCTGCTTCCACCTTATCAAAATCACTGTTCTTCACATCGGTAACATTGATTACCATATCAATCTCATTGCAGCCCTGTGCAATGGCAGTCTTTGCCTCACATACCTTCGCTTCACACACCTGATACCCCAAAGGAAATCCAATTACCGTGCAGATATTGATTTTATCTCCAAAAGTCTGATGCACTCTCTCCACATACGTAGGCGGAATACAAACCGACGCCGTATGATATTCTATCGCTTCCTCACAAAGTACCTTAATCTCCTCCCAAGTACAATAAGCCTGTAGCTTCGTATGGTCCACTTTTGTTAACATTTCCTTTGCTTCCATGTTACTTCCTTTCTTCTCAGAAAAAAGCAGGTTATTTACCTGCTTTTTCTTTATAATAATTTTGCTTCATTTTGTACATCTTATTGTCCGCATTCTCAAAGACTTCTTCATAGGACTTATCATCATCGGACTTATGTATTTCCACACCATAGGATATGGAAATCTTCCAGTCAGTCTTATTCTGATTCTCCTTGGCAATCAGCTTCTCCATCACACGAAATCTTTCATTGATGGTTTCCTTATCACACTTTTCAAAAACAAGAGCAAATTCATCTCCTCCGATACGATATATCTTACCATATCCCCAGAAGGTGTCCACCAATATTTTTGCCGCCTCCGAAATCAACTGATCTCCCTGCTGATGACCAAGCTGGTCATTGATAGTCTTTAAACCATTAATATCAAAAATTACCAAGCCGTAAGTCCGATTGATTCCAAGCTTCTCCCTCTTCTTGTCAAAAGCATTACGATTACGGACACCGGTCAGATAATCATATTTTGCTCCCATCTCCAATGTAAACACATAATACAGTAAAAGCGTTATGGCAACCGTAGGCCACATGGAACGGATATTGGTATCTACAATCTGGATGATCACACCAGCCGCTGCAACTACGAAAATCCCCAGCAAATACAACTTCTCCTGAATATCCGCATCCCTATACTCACGGTAAGAGGTAAAAATAACACAGACAAAATAAGCACCACTCACCACTAATGCCCATGCAAACAAGGAACCTCTGGTATATACATTATTCTCATCTACGTAAAAGACAAAGCCCGTCCACTGCGTGGTCAAAGTTCCAAATGCCACAAGAAATCCGGGAATCATCATAAGTTTCTCCTTAGACCCCCATTTCTTTGCATTCATCATGAAGAGACAATAAGTCACCGAAGGACATAAGGTATAAGTCACCACATTGGTGAGAATATTTGTCAACCGCCAGTTATACAACTCTGCAAATTCACTGATTAGTTCAGATGCAAGAATCACGGTGTTAAAGGCCAGACTCAACATATAGAACTTATTCTTATAACGATTTACATGATTACTTCGCAGTGCCAAAAGACCGGCAAATATATTGGAGATAAGCGTAAGAACATACATATATAAATTAACCATATTCTGCCTCCTTTCACAATATAACTAGGACTATTTTACTATAAAATATGGTTGAGTGCAATTCTTTACCTCTATTTTTCTCTTATATATCTCCCCCCGACACAATCAGCCACTTTCCTACTCAATCATCAGCTTTACTATTTCACCCTCTTCTTTATTGTAGACATGCTTTCCGATAATGGAGCGAAGATTCTGTACATCCTGCAATTCCGGACTTCCGAACTCCTGATAACACACTTGTGAGTCCTCGCTATTTAAATCCTCATAGAAATCCGAAATATGGCAATAAAACTTATCCAAAATATCCTCTAACGGATACTGGGAGATATCTGCCGCATTTTTACCTTCTCCAAGCTCCGGCTCCTGCACAAAGGATAAACTGGTCACATAAAGTGCCTCATCATCCTCATCCATGGTCTCGTAGATACCCTCTTCTAATTTCTTGTACGCCTCTGTATCATACTTACTTGCGTAATAATTCTTAATTTCTTTCATTTCATTTTCCTCCCAAATTTACAACAACATCTCTATCCACTGCCCATTTGCTTTATACATAAAGACTTCCGCAAATTCCTCTTCCATACAAATCTCAAGAACCTCCAACATTCCCTCTGCAAGATTCATATTTCTGAATTCGCTAAGCGGAATCCAGAAAACATCACCTTCCTCTGATGATTTCAATTCCCCGGAAAATTCAGAAGCTTTATAAATCATAACAACATATCTGGTTTCATCTTCGTTAATCCAATTATATATACCACACAAAACAGGGTGCTTAATATGTAATCCGGTTTCTTCATACACCTCCCTGATTATGGCACTGGTGAATGGTTCCCCCTTCTCCACATGTCCTCCCGGGAAAGTAATTCCGGTATAGCTGTTATTAATCTTGTTTTGAACAAGAATATTACCATTCTCATCCAATATCATGCACATATTCGTTAATGTTACTACTTCAGTTCGTTCCATGCAACAATCTCCATATAAATCAAGCAACTCAGCTCTCCAGCGCCTCCTTCATCACAGGATAAATTTTCTCTGCCATCCGCATAAAGCCAAGTGCATTGGGATGTGTACCGTCCACGGTACATTCCGCGCGTCCTTCCTCTCCAAAAAGCGTAAATCCATCGATGAACCGTACATTCTTATCTCCGGCACTTACAGCATTTTCATAAGTTTTTCGGACAATTTCTCTTCTTGCTGCACAATCCTCTTCATCACCATCCACATCCGGTCTGGAAAGCATGATTACCGGTACGTCCGGATACGCCTGACGAACCCTTTTGAAAAAACGTTCGTGAGTCTGTTCCAAATGCTCTGCTGTAGGCGCATTATGATCATAATCATAAACCAAAAGCCCCATCTCCGGCAAACCTGCTATGTACTCCGCAAACTCCATCTCCCCCCGAGCAGAACCCGAAAAACCGAAATTATAAAAGTCTGCATCCAACCACCTGCACACCAAGTTCGCATAAGAATTTCCCACTCTGGATGCACATCCTCCTTCTGTAATGGAAGAGCCATAAAATACCACTGGCTTTGCATATGTATACTCTTCCGCAGGCTCCAACCTTGCACCTTCATCAATGCCAATCTCCATACTTAATAGGTGATCATTACGTGGAAGATTGATTGTTATGGTCTCCATCTCCTCTTTTTTTATAAAGGTTTTCTCTACGGTAATTTCTTCCATAATGTGTTCCTTGGGTGCTATATATCCAAGGAACCTCGCCTCTTTTCCCCTGCCACTATAAATATCTGCTCCTGCTGAACCGGATAAAGGAATATTAATATCCTCTTTGGTCTGTGCAAGAGTCATCCGTACACACAAATTGACTGAATCAGTCTGAAAACGTACTCGACCTCCCACAGCACGCCTTCCTAAGAATTCGTACTGCGGCAACTTTTCCATAATTCCTTCCGTCACACGATAATACTGTCTCTTTTCCCGATTGATTACCGCAAGACCATAAATCTTAAATGGAACATCTGTTATATGATAATATTTCATTTTATAAAACCTCCAAAAACAGCTATCACTCTTATGCCCAAATTTCCGGATGTTGCCTTATCCCTCAATCACACTCTTTACAAGCTGCCAGGCAATACTACCTTCCCTAAGCTTAGAAAGAGCATCTTCAAATTTCACCCACTCTACAGAATCAACCTCCCCTGATGTTTTAAATGCTGATTTCTTCACCATGGATTTATACCCCAGCATTAGCATCTCTTTTTTCTCATAAGGATAGCTCTTCACAAATTCAAGCTTCTCCACATCCAGACCAATCTCTTCTTTCACCTCACGAATCACAGTTTCCTCTGCAGACTCTCCCATTTTCATCACACCGGCAACACACACATAAGAGGTAGTCGACACATAATTCTGACGAAGAAGTGCCACCTCTCTTTCTTCGTTTACCACAGCTGTGATAATACAAGTACGGAAAATATCCCACATGGGTTCACTACATTTCTCACAAAAGGGAACCATCCCTTCATCACCAATCTCTCTTTTAATTAATTTCTCTCCACAATGGGGACAATAGGTGAATTTCATACGCTGACTCCTTACTCTATAATATTTCCTTCTATTCTTCGATTCTTAAAATAGTATTCATAATCCCGTTCATCCACTGGTCTGAGCACCGTACAAGGATTCCCCACGGCAACCACATTATCCGGCAAATCCTTGGTTACCACACTACCGGCACCGATAACTACATTATCACCAATACTTACTCCCGGAACAATCACTGCTCCGGCGCCAATCCAGCAATTCCTACCAATATGAACAGGCATATTATACTGATATCCCTGCTCACGCATCTCCGGCTGAATCGGATGCCCTGCTGTAGCAATGGTTACATTAGGACCAATCAAAGTATAGTCTCCCACATAAATGTGCGTATCATCCACACAAGTGAGATTAAAATTGGCATACACATTTTTACCAAAATGACAATGCTTTCCGCCCCAGTTTGAGTGAAAAGGAGGCTCTATGTAGCAGCCATCCCCAATCTCCGCAAACATCTCCTTCAAAAGCGCTGTACGCATTTCAATCTGACTCGGTCTGGTCTGATTAAACTCATACAATTTCTCTAAACACTGAAGTTGCAAACTCATCACCTCATCTCCCATAGGAAGATATAATTTCCCATCATGCAATACATGATTCATATCCATTGCATAGCCCTCTCTACTTATTCATTTTACAGCAGCACAAAATACCTACTGCCATTCTCACACAAATCCATTTAAAGTATTATATCAAAAAGCCCCGGATAGTTCCATACATATCCGAGGCCTTGTCACTTTATAATATTGTCTATAGAGGAGAAAATACAAACTGATTCTTACCCTTTTTCTTAGCCTGATATAGAGCTGCATCCGCCTGGGCATAAAGTGCTTCTAAGCTCTTGCCATTCTCAGGATATATACTGATACCGATACTTCCCGAAAGAGGAATGGAGGGATAATCCTTACAAACCTCCTGAATAGTCAATAAAAGCTCCTTTGCTTTCTCTACCATCTTATGCATTCCCTTCACAGAACGCATAAGCGCGAAGAACTCGTCGCCTCCGATTCTGCCCACCACATCGCTCTCTCGGAACACCTTCTTAAGCTCCGCTGACAGTGCAATCAAGAATTCATCTCCCGCCTGATGTCCCATAGTGTCATTCAGCATCTTGAAATTGTCAATATCAATCATATAAAGCACATGAGTCTTATCATGCTCACTCTCCAAAATATCCTGAATGGACTCCATCGTGGTCTGACGATTCAACAGCATGGTCATCCGATCCATCTTCGCTTCCGCATATAGCTTCTGCTCCTCACGCTTCTGAGCATCAATATCCTTAGCTGTAAGCATTGCACACAAATGTCCGCTGTCTATATCCGTCAGAAAACGTACTTCATTATGAACCCAGCGAACAGAGCCATCAGAAATTTTTCTTTGATACTTAAAAGTCAGATTCATCTTACCGCCGGAGTAAATATTCCAAAGAATTGCCGGTGCAAAATTGTTGTAAAATTTTGCAGCCTCACAATTTTTATCTACAATAGACTCCACTGCTGCATCACACAATTCCTCCACCGTAAAGCAAGCCTGCATCTCTCCACCTTCAATGCTCTGCCTACGCTGACTGATAATACGCCAGCTGTCAATATCAATATAAGACACCGAAAAGGTGTCCGGCGGAAGCTCAAACAGATAACTTAGCTCCCTCTGGTAGTGCTGCCGGGCTATATAATCCCTTGTAATATCCTTGGTAATGCCCAAGATTCCAAGAATGTCTCCACGACTGTTCCTCATAATAAACTTAGAAGTCGAGCCATATCTGGCCTGCCCGTTCTCAGAGGTAATCGGTTCGATATAATCAACCAGATCCTTTCCGCCTCCGAGCAGCTTATAATCATCTACCAGATAACGTCTTGCCAGGTCTGTATCATCAAAGATATCCAAATCCGTATGCCCGATAATCTCTTCCGCCCATTCTTTACCAACCATCTTCACAAAAGGCAAAGAAGCAGCCACATAAACCGAGTTCACATCCTTTACAAATACCATGTCTCTGGTATTATCCAGCATAGTTTTAAATGCAACATTTATTAAATTTTCGATTTCTGAAGTCTTACTCATATTTATACCCCTTTATATTTTCCCACATATAGTCACATTATAATACTTTTTTCCTAAAATATAAAGTGAATATTCAAAATTTATAAGACTTTTTTCCTATTTATCTAAAAATCCATACATAATTACTCTGTTCTATAACTAATTCATCATATGAATCTTCTGTCCTGTTACAAGTGGGTAATACACTACCTCTTCCCCTTCTAAATCCTCTTTATTCATATCCACACCGATAATCTGACAGTTCTCATAAGTTTTATAATAATAAATTCCCTTATCTGTATTGCAACAGGAAGAATAAATCGTCAAATCATAAACTCCATCCCCCATATGCATGCAGCCTCTTTGCATCTCAACAGCTCCCAGAATATGAAAAAACTGGCTAATGCTTTCCTCCTCCGAAGTACCGGAAACGGAATTCATCCTCACAAAGCAAGCCCTTACAAAACGGGACATAGAAGACAAATCTCCCGGCAGTCCAATAGCCCCCATCCCCCGGCTGTAGAGTTTCAATTCCAGCCTATCCGAAAACAAGTTTTGAGGCTGCTCTATGCTCAGCCCCATATAATTATTCAGATTAAAAAGCTGCATATCAAATGTTGGATTATTAGTTAACACCTCTACCGGATTGTCATATATCTTCAAGCCATCCTTTACCGATTCCACAACAATAGAACCATCTCTATCTGAAATCATCCAGTGCAATGGCGACAATGGTAGGTCCGGGCAGAAATCCTCCTTCCAAAGATTTATCTTTTCAAGCAAACCTCTTACCTCTGAAATATTTGCACACTGTCCCAAAATCCACGGAATAAACTCAAAAGGACTGACATTATCCTTCCCTTCCTCATACGCCTTATAATCCGCATTCTCCGGGAAGTTCAGACCTGCCATACTAAGTCCCTTCTCGTTAGTGGCATCATAGTACAATGGATACCCTTCCACCACATACGCCATACCAATCATGGCATAATGCCTATCCATCGCTTTCCCATTCCTAAAATTGAACGGATAGTTTCTTGGAGTGACCGTTACCGTCTCATGATAAGAATACTCTAAATCCAGATTTCTGCCAAAATAATGGTCTTTGGTTTTATAAGTAATTGCCGTGCACATAATACACCTCTTTTTTATACTTAGCATACCAATTTTATAAATCTTTATTCTCTCATGGCTTATAAATACAGATGCAAAAGGAGTATTGTAATATAACACTTTCGTCATTTTACAACACTCCTTATAATTACATCTTCTCAACTTTATAGATTAAAAAGCTTCAGAATCCCAAACATAATCGCAGCAACCAAAAGTCCCACCGCTGCTCCTGCAAAGGGCTTTATCATATTCTGGTACGGACGTTTTCCGCTCTCCCGGGCTTTCTCGATTTCCGTCAGCGTTTTTCCTTCCGAAAAAGCTAAGATTTCCTTATAGGTCTGAATATCGTACTTCCTTTTGAATTTCTCCATCTTTACGCCATAGACGATTCCAGCTGTAGCAACTACCAAATAAACAGCCAATCCCCACCAGCCAAAGAAATAAGCCAGTGGCACCGGCAGCAACAGTATCAGGATACAAAATATCAAAAATACCCTGCCCTGTTTTTCGAATTCCTCTACGTCCTGCTGATTAATCTCCCTTTTCATCTCTTCCATATCTCCTTTCACAAGCTCATCTAAGGATACGGAAAACACTTCACTAAGAAGCAGCAAACTTTTAATATCCGGATAAGTCTTATCATTCTCCCAATTAGAAATGGACTGTCTGGACACATACAGCTTCTCCGCAAGTTCCTCCTGAGATATCGATAATTCCGTTCTGTACTTTTTGATTTGTGTTCCCAGCTTCATGTTTTCAACTCCTTGGTCAAAGCTTATTTCAGAAGATACCGTTTTACAAGCAAAGTTCTTTTACATCCCTGTTTTAGAGCATGTCAAAGGTCTTTTACATGCTCTATCTCTCATCATACTGCTTGACTTCCACCGATTCCTTTTCAAAATCGATGAAAATCTGAAACGCATAATTATCCTCACTGGTATCCCAGATTTCTACAAACTTAGGACTGACTTCAATAATAATCTCTGTGTCTTCATGGGAATACTTATTATAGCTCCCCCAAAGATGCTCCTTATAAAGCTTCTCAAATCGTCGGTCCGGCTCCTCTACAACCAGTCCCTTATTCTCTGCAATCCCCTCAATCTGCACACCGCTCCAACAAAGTGCTACCTGGGGATTCTGATAAAGTTGCTGTGTCTTTCTAAAATTCTTATCCGTCTTAAAATATACCTTGTTATCATAGAACAAGCAGCTCACATTTCTCACCATTACATAATCGTTGACAGAGCTTGCCAGGGCCATAATTTTCCAATTTCCCAGCTTCTCAAACATAATCTCCACAGCCTGCTCAAATGTCAATTCCTTATTTACACTAAACTTCATATATGTATTCCTCCTAAACAAATCTTCCTTTAATAACTCCACTGACTTTCTTATAAAGTATCATGGTAATAATAGACGTTATCACTCTGGATACGATATTGAACGGCACCACGGAAAAAGCAACCATGGTGGGGATGTTTTTAATCATGGGATTAATCTCTGAAAAGATACCCAGAATAGAATCCCAGTTCATTCCATACAGCTTAATATATGCCGGGAAAATCAGATATACATTGGTAAATACAGATACTACCACTGCAATAATCCCACCTGCAACAAGACCGATTACCGCACCTTTTTTTGTCTTCTTACGCTGATAGATGATACTTGCCGGAAGTACAAACGCACACTCTAAGAGGAAGTTCTGCACTTCTCCGGTAAGCATGGAACTACTTCCCTGAAATACAAGCTTTAATAAAAGCTTTACCGTGATGATTCCCACACCGCCAACCGGTCCCATCATAAAGCCACCAATCAGCTCCGGCACTGCCGACAAATCCAGCTCCGCAAAGGGAGACAGAATCGGAATGGGAAAACTGAAAAACATCAGTAGAAATGCTAGCGCACCAAAGAGCGCCGCCATGGTTAATTGTTTTGTTTTGTTCATAAAATATGACCTCCTAAAAATAAAAAATTCCCAAAGCCAAACTAAACTATGGCCCGGGAATATTTTTAAAGGTCGCAAAAAGCAACATTCATATAAAGATATGAACATTAAAAATATGTAAACGTCTTTTCCCATCCGGACTATACCGTCGGTTCTGGAATTTCACCAGATCAGTCTCCGCTTGCGGAGAGTCATGGACTATACCATCGGTCGGGATTTGCACCCTGCCCCAAAGACCTTTTTAGTTTTTCTTTGAATGGAGTAGGCGGGAGTCGAACCCGCGTCCAAAAGCCCATTCCCTGTACTTCTACGAGTGTAGTTAATCCTTTGACATTCCCTCTACGACACGGGGATTAACACCCTTGCCGCTTCAGTAGCTTCATAATACGCCCACCGGCTCAAAGCTTTGCCGGTGTCGTTTCCTACATAGTCGAAGCCTGGGTCCTAATGTGTAGGTGCACTAGGTCAGACTGCTGCAACTAGGCAGCGATTGCTAAATTATCTTCAGCGTTTAATTTTAATTTTGCCATTTAACGCATTGCATACGACTCGCTTCTCCAGCTGCAAGACCCCTGTCGAAACCTTGACTACCCCGAAGATTTAACCTTATGTATCATAACATAAGGTATTGGTATTTTCAAGTAAACTATTGGTTTACTTTTCTTAAACTTATATAAAAATTAATATAAATTTTTAACTTTAAACTCTTTCTCCGCTTCTCTTCTCTGATCCTTCTTGGCAATAGCGTCTCGTTTATCGTAAAGCTTCTTACCACGGGCAAGACCAATTTCTACCTTTGCTCTGCCATCTTTAAAGTAAACCTGCAATGGTACAAGAGTATAGCCCTTCTCCTTGATTTTTCCAAGGAGCTTATTAATCTCATACTTGTGCATGAGAAGCTTTTTCACACGAAGCGGGTCCTTATTAAAGATATTGCCCTTTTCGTAGGGACTCACGTGCATACCGTATACAAATACCTCACCGTTTTCGATACGGATAAAGGACTCCTTCACCGAGCATTTCCCCATACGCATGGATTTTACCTCTGTGCCGTGAAGAACAATGCCTGCCTCATAGGTTTCATCAATGAAGTAATCATGATATGCTTTTTTATTATTGGCGATTAATTTCTGTGTTTCCTTTGCCATTTATTCATCCTCCTGGACTAAAGCAAAATCTATCGTCTTAGTAAAGGTATCGGCCTCAGTAGCCATTACCTTAACCTTCATGCCCAGCTTATACGCTCTGCCGGTTGCTTCGCCCACCATTTCATAAGTGCTTTCGTTATAATAATAGTAGTCTCCGGGGATTTTTGCAACATGAATTAATCCTTCCACTGTATTCGGAAGCTCTACATAGATGCCCCACTGGGTAATACCGGAGACAACGCCTTCAAATACTTCCCCCAAATGCGAAAGCATATACTCAGTTTTTTTCAGTTTCTCAGTTTCACGCTCGGCTTCATCCGCACGACGTTCCGTTACTGATGACTGCTTACAAATCTCTGCCAGAATATTGTGATAATGGTCTATTCTATCATTATTCAATCTTCCCCGAAGCTGTTCCTTGATGATTCGATGAATCTGTAAATCCGGATATCTTCGGATTGGAGAAGTAAAGTGACTGTAATACTTACATGCCAGACCAAAATGTCCCGTACTTTCTGTGCTGTACTTTGCCTGCTTCATACTACGAAGTGCCAGTCGGCTAATCATGGCCTCCTCCGGCGTTCCGGCGATTTTAGCGAGGAGCTTCTGGATTTCTTTGGGATGAATCTCTCCATCCGAAACCTTTACACCCTCTCTGGAAATGCTCTTCATATAATATCCGAAGTTATTGATAAAGGTAGCCAGCTTTGCAATTTTCTCTGCATCCGGTGTATCATGCACACGATATACAAAGGGAAGTTCCTGCCAATAAAAATGCTGGGCTACTGTCTCATTTGCAGCGAGCATAAAGCTCTCGATAAGCATGGTTGCCACATTACGCTCATAAGGCTTGATAGCAAGAGGTGTTCCTTCTTTATCCAATATAATCTTTGCCTCCGGAAAATCAAAATCGATGGCGCCACGTCTTCTTCGCTTATTAATCAGAATCTCTGACAAAGTCTCCATATGGCGGAACATCTCATCCAAATACTCATATTTTTCATATTCCGGATGATTTTTATACACATCCTCTTCCGTGAGAATCTGGTTCACAATAGTATAGGACATACGATTATTTACTCTGATGACAGACTCACAGATTTCGTAATTAACCACTTCGCCTTTGCCATCAATGGTCATAAGACAGCTCAATGCCAGGCGGTCTACCCCTTCATTTAAAGAGCATACACCATTGCTAAGTGCATGGGGCAACATTGGAATTACTCTGTCCACCAAATACACACTGGTTCCACGCTTTAACGCTTCTCTGTCCAGTGCAGAATTCTCCTGCACATAATTGGTAACATCTGCAATATGCACACCCAGCTGAAAGTTTAAACCGTCATAGGAAAGGCTTACCGCATCATCCAAATCCTTGGCATCCTCTCCATCGATAGTTACCATCACCATATCCCTAAGGTCGCGTCTTCCCGCTCTGTCAGCTTCAGATACTTCCTTTGCAACGCGCTCTACCTGATTCATCACCTTCTCCGGGAATTCCATGGGAATTTCAAAATTCTTCACAATAGAGAGAATATCCACTCCCGGGTCATTGATATGTCCCAGAATCTCAACAATCTTACCCTCCGGGCTCTTATTTTCATTGCCATAATCTGTCAGCTCTACTACTACTTTATGACCGTCTACAGCCCCTTTAGAACGCTCCTTGGGAACAAAAATATCCTGGGCAAGTTTCGTATTGTCCGGGATAACAAATCCGAAATTCTTGGACTTCTGATAGGTTCCTACCACCTGAGTCATACCTCTGCTTAAGACCTTAATTACCTGCGCCTCCTGACGCTTTCCACCGGATGCGGGCAAGAGCACAACCTCTACCGTATCCTTGTGAAAGGCACCGCCGGTCTTATCCTCGGGAATATACAAATCCTCTTCTTTTCCCTCAATTTCTACAAAGCCAAATCCCTTGGCATTACTGATAAAGGTACCGGTCAGTACCTTTCCGTTAGACTTCATATATTTCCCCTTTAAGGTCAACATCAGCTTTCCTTCGGACAGAAGCTCATTTAATATTTGCTTAAATTCTACTCTATCCTCTTTGGAAACCTGCAAAAACATGGCAAGCTCTTTCTCCTTCATGGGAACATAGAGCTCGTCGTTAACCAAATCACAAATAACCTTTTTTCTCTTATCTCTAATTTCCATACTCACCTCTGTAGACGCAGACTCGCAGCGTGGCTGCCCGTTGATGCGCTATTCGCCGAATACCGGTACTTACACACCGTATCAAATGAAAGGGAATGTCGAGTGATATGCAAGCATCTCCTCTCCATTCTCTTTCACTTGACACCGGCATACCAGTGTTCGGCTCATTATTAACGCACAAAGAAAGGCACCCTATATCAATAGAGTGCCTCATAACGCCAATTAAAATACGTTCAAATTAAGTACAATTGCAAGACCAATGAAAAGAACTGCACAAATCTTTGTGAGCTTTAATAAAGTTCCTTCCATAGAACGTCCCTTATTCTTACCCCAGTAGCTCTCTGCTGCACCGGCAATTGCGCCAAGACCAGCCTGCTTACCTTCCTGCAAGAGTACCAACACTACCATTGCAATACAAACTATAATAAACAGAATTGTTAAAACGATTCTAAGTGCTCCCATATAAAACCTCTTCCTTTCCCTGTATATTGCAAATTCTTCTGCAATATCTGAACCTAACTTTTATCCTAATGTCAAGCCTTATTAATATAGCATAGAATTTCCCAAATTACAAGGATAATTTGTACTATTTTTTCAAAAAATTAATACGCTTTTCCTGCAAGAATTTCTTTATAGTCCTGTAAGTTCTTCTTTAGTAGTGCCGGGGTATCCAAGCCATAAGGGCATTTCGATTTACACTTACCACACTCTGCACATCCTTCAATCTTAAGCATCTTCTCCTGCATTTCCGGAGTAAGCTGCGCCTCAGAAGGTGCCCGACGAATCATCAGACTCATACGTGCCATGTTATTAATTTCAATACCTACCGGACAAGGCATACAATATCCACAGCCTCTGCAGAATTCACCGGAAAGCTCCGCTCTGTCCTTTAAGATGACTGCTTCATACTCTTCATTCATTGCCGGCTCATCAGCATCCATATAATCCAAAAACTCATCCAGTTCAGACTCTCTCTGTACTCCCCAGATAGGAAGAACATGATCATACTGCTCCATAAATGCATAAGCAGCCGCAGAATTGGTAATCAGACCACCTGCCAGTGCCTTCATCGCAATAAAGCCCATACCGGCCTGCCTGCAAGCCTCTACTACTGCTAAATCCTTCTCGTTCGCCAGATAGCTGAATGGAAACTGCAAAGTCTCATAAAGACCACTCTCAATAGCCTCCATTGCTACATCTAACTTATGATTGGTAATGCCGATATGACGGATTAACCCTTTTTCCTTTGCCTCCAGCATACATTCGTATAATCCGCTTCCGTCTCCCGGCTTTGGACAAAAGTCCGGATTGTGGAACTGATAAATATCAATATAGTCAGTCTCCAACCAGTATAGAGAGGTCTGTAAATCACTCCAGAACTCCTCCGGAGTCTTTGCAGCTGTCTTTGTCGCAATATATATTTCCTCACGCGGATACTCCTCATGGGTAAATGCATCACCTACCTTTTCCTCACTATCCGTATAAAAGCGTGCAGTATCAAAAAAACGAATGCCCGCATTATATGCCTTATGTAAAAGATACATTGCTTCCTCTTTCGGAATTCTCTGTATAGGTAACGCACCAAAACCATTCTTGTGCACGGTAATCCCTGTTTTTCCTAATGTAACATAACTCATAATCTTCTGCCTCCTAATTTATAAACAAACATAAAACAATGGGAACAAATATGGCCGGAACATAATTCATCACCTTTAGTTTGGTAATTCCCAGCATATTAAGTGCCAGGCCGATAATAATTACGCTTCCCACACAGGTCACCTCATTAACGACTGTCTCAGTCAATAAAGGGGAAAGTACTCCTGCCAGGAGGGTGATGGCCCCCTGATAAAGAAATACTGCCACTGCGGAAAGAGCTACTCCGATTCCCAAAGTAGATGCATATATAATTGCTGCCACAAAGTCCAATATAGACTTATTATAAAGGATACTGTGATCCCCTGCAAGTCCGCTTTGCAAAGAACCCACGATCGCCATTGCTCCCACACAGAACAAAAGGCTGGCACTGACAAAGCCCTCTGCCAGTGTGGATTGTGCCTTCTTTCCCTTAGAGAATTTTGCCTGAATCCTATTCCCCAGATTTTGAAGTCGCAGCTCCAAATCAATGCCTTCTCCCACCAATGTTCCGATAATCATAGAAAGAATCAGAATAAGTGTATTCTCTCCCTTTAGAGAACCGGAAATCCCGATAAATAAAGTACAGAGCCCAAGTCCCTTCATTAAAGTATCTGCCATTTTCTCAGACAGACCTTTCTTCAGCACAATACCAACAAAAGCACCGGCTATAATAGCGATTGCATTAACACTTGCCCCTAACAAACTCATACCCTACCTCAAAAAAGGCTGCCACGTTACCGCAGGCAGCCTTCCAACATCCAATTTATTTCTTAATTAATAATGACTTTCCGGTCATCTCTACAGGCTGCTCCTTACCCATCATTTCAATCATGGTAGGAACGATATCTGCAAGACATCCACCCTCTCTTAAGGTATATGCATCATCATAATTTACTAAGATGAAAGGTACCTGATTGGTGGTATGAGCGGTGAACGGTGTTCCATTATCGTAATCTACAAGCTGTTCTGCGTTACCGTGGTCTGCACAGATAAACATAGAACCGCCAACTTCCTTCACAGCATCTACTGCCTTACCTACACACTCATCTACAGCTTCACATGCTGCAACTGCTGCTTCCACAACACCGGTATGACCAACCATGTCAGGGTTAGCAAAGTTGATGATAATAACATCATACTTATCACTACGGATTGCTTCTGTGAGCTTATCACATACTTCGTATGCACTCATCTCCGGCTTTAAGTCATAAGTAGCAACCTTCGGAGAATTAACTAAGATTCTGTCCTCTCCCTTATTCGGAGTCTCAACACCACCATTGAAGAAGAAGGTTACATGTGCATACTTCTCGGTCTCAGCAATTCGTGCCTGGGTCATGTTGTTAGCTGCAAGCCACTCACCAAAGGTATTAGTAACTGCTACCTTGTGGAATGCAACTTCCTTGTTAGGAATGGTAGGATCGTAATCAGAAAATGCTACGAATACGATATCCTTACGTTTTCTATCAAATCCCTTGAAATCATCATCACAGAATGCTCTGGTAATCTCTCTAGCTCTGTCAGGACGGAAATTAAAGAAGATTACAGAATCCTTATCCCGAACGGTTGCAACCGGCTTGCCACCTTCTACTGCACAGGTAGGCTTTACAAACTCATCGGTTTCGTCCTTATCGTAAGAAGCCTGAATACCGCAGATTCCACATGCAGCAGTAAGTCCTTCACCCTCGGTCATACAATCATAAGCAAGCTTTACTCTGTCCCAGTTGTTATCACGGTCCATTGCATAATATCTACCCATAACGGATGCGATTTTACCTACTCCAATCTTCTCCATCTCTTCGGTAAGGGCGATTGCGAAGTCCTTACCTGATGCAGGAGGAGTATCACGTCCGTCTAAGAAGCAGTGAACATATACCTTCTCCAGACCATTTCTCTTAGCAAGCTCTAAAAGTCCGTATAAATGGGTATTGTGGCTATGTACACCACCGTCTGACAACAGCCCCATTAAGTGAAGGGCACTATCATTCTTCTTGCAGTTCTCCACAGCAGCAAGAAGTGCAGGATTCTCAAAGAAGGTACCATCCTGAATCTCCTTGGTAATTCTGGTAAGCTCCTGATATACAATACGGCCGGCACCCATATTTAAGTGTCCAACCTCAGAGTTACCCATCTGTCCTTCCGGAAGACCTACAGCCATTCCACTGGCATTACCGCTTACAAAAGGGCATTCTGCCATCAATTTATCCATAACCGGAGTCTTAGCAATAGATACTGCATTACCCTCCGCCTTTTCATTTAATCCATAACCGTCAAGAATCATTAAAACTACTGGTTTCTTACTCATATGTCCTCCTTATTATTTATTTCAGAAAAATAATCATAACTATTTACCGAAGGTATTATACACTTTATTTTTCAATCATGCAACCATTTACTTGTTAACTAATTCACATTCCTACACGCTTCCACATAACGGTAAAAATCCTGATTTAAAATATCCGCACTGTAATCATAGATGGTCTTTACAAGGTTTTTCATAGTCTCAAAATCCTCTTCCGTTACATTGTCTGACTTGTATATAACTTCCTTCGTCTTTTTATTGTATTCCATGGTATCTGTTACAAAACTTCTGTCTGAGAAAATTACAAGCCCTTCACTGTCAGATAAAATATCTCTTCCCGCATAAAGTCTGGAATCGTATTCAAAACCAAACAAATTCAATATAGTAGGAAGCAGATCCACAGAACAACATGGCTTTTCAACCACAATGGGATCCATTTCACTGTTCCAGAACACCAGACTGTTACGATAAATATCCAGCGTATCCTCCAGCTCCCTTCCTGCCAATTCCTCATAATTGTCCACGTCCATGCCATAAGGATAATGGTCTGCGCTCATAACAATCACTGTATTTTCCAGCTTTCCCGCCTTTTCCAGCTCTGCAATAAGATACTCCATAGCCTTATCCAATTCAATGTTACAAGCTATATATGCCTGCCCTTCCGTGGAATAAGGCAAATCCTGTACCAACGACTTATTCTTGGCAGACATACTGTTTCCAAGGAAATTATAATTCAAATGCCCGGAAATAGTCATATAATATACATGAAACTGCTCCCCATCAATATAATAAGGCAATGTCGCTTTCATCATATTTAAATCCGATGCCGGCCACTTTTTTGCATCCTCCATTGGGAAAATCTTATGTCCCCACTCACCTTCACTTAAGTCACCTAACATAGATGCCATAAAGTCATATCCCATGTTAGGATGACTGATATGGCGGTTATAGTAAGATAACGTACCGTTATGGAAGCCGTAAGTGACTGCTCCTATGTCCCCAAAATAAGCCCCCAAGGAATATGGCTGTAGATTTTCACCGCTTCGCTTCATACTAAACTGCTGATTTGGAATGAGTCCTGTCAGGTTTACATACTCTCCATCACTGGTACTGGTCTGCCAAAGGGGTACATAATAATTCTTCGCAATAATTCCCTCATTTACCAGTTTATACAATGTGGGAGTAAGTGTCTCCGATATCGCATATGGAGAAAACCCCTCCGCCGTCAGAAAAATCAGATTATAGCCTTCAAACATTCCGGTATATTCATTCTTATTGGTTGGTTCCAAACTTTCATATGTAGAAACTGCTTTACGATATGATTTGGAATCCACCATTGTCGCTAATTTTTCAAAATCTACATCAAATATATTAGGAGAAGTATCAAGGGGCTCCGGGGTGGGGGTAGGCTCTGCAGTAGGCTCTTCCCTTTGTGGTTCCGGGGTTATTTCCGGAGTAGGTGTAGTAGGGAAAACAGCTTCTTCCAATGGATTCTCTGTTTCCGTAACAACCTCCCGGGAATCTACATAAAGTACCTCTTCTACGGCCTCAGGCAGAACATCACCCATCAGACTTCTTGCAAGGGTTGGTGCTAAACCATAACTCTCTACCAAAGATAACGGATCATAATAACCTTGATAATCATGATAATATTCTGTCTTTCTATAATAGCCGGTTAACAGAATAATTCCACCCAGAGAGATTGCCACCACTGTCCATAAAAGAGAATATACCCCCGCAGAAACATCCATCTGCGAAAAGGTCAGTTTATCCTTTTTATCCAACACAATACCAACAATAAGAGGTACTGCCATAAGCAGGATACCGTACCAATTATTGAGTATTCCGGTCAATGCCTCTCTCCAATAAGTAGTCAGGGCATCTGCGCCTGCATTCCCTACAGCCGCAAATAAAAGAGGTTGCTTGAAAATACTAAAATATACAAGCTGCGCACAATAGAAAATAAACTCTATTGTCAAAAATACATAAAAAAGAACTCTACTGGCTTTCTTTCCACAAAAACCAACTACCATGCTTTCTAAAGATGCCAGAAAAAGAATCACCGGCACCATCAAAATCAAATTATATACAATCCCGCCATCAGAGATTACGTGATATACCTGCTCCAAATAAAAAAATGTCAGGGTAAAAAATAACATAACATATCTCATTGTAACTTCTATTCCTTATCTATCTCAATTACTGCATACAGACTGTCATCATAAGAACGAATCCGCTGCGAAACTTCTTTTATCAGCTCTCCATCCGATGTTTTAAATCGGAATGGTACCAATAAGTCAAAAACCAGATTTGTATGCGTCGGCCCTACAACAATACGAAAATCATGTATGGAAAGCTCCTCACTGATTTCCTTCACAATCTCCTTAACCACTTCACGCAGACGATTGGTCTGCTCGTCATGCACACATATCGGGTCCATATGGATTACCGCCTGACAGGAAAGCTCATTTCGAAGCCTGTGCTCAATCAAATCAATCACATCATGCAGCACCAGTAAATCTCCATCCGAAGGAACTTCCGCATGCAGAGAAATGAGCACTCTTCCCGGTCCATAGTTATGTACTATTAAATCATGAATACCGATGACCAAATCATAGGATAATACCATCTCTTCGATTTTCTTGACAAATTCAGGGTCGGGCTTCATTCCAAGAAGCGGATTAATGGTATCCTTTGCCGCATTAAACCCTGCAATAAAAATAAAGACTGCCACCAAGAGTCCAAGAAAACCATCAATCATAAATCCGGTATAACTCCCAACCAGCGTTCCCACCAGCACAACAGTGGTTGCTACTGCATCACTGATACTGTCCGTTGCCGTGGCCTGCATGGCACTACTGTTAATTTTCTTTCCGACCATCCGATTATAGACCCACATAATCAATTTAATACATACGGATGCCACCAGAATTCCCACCACCAAAGGGGAACTCTCAAGTTCCGTGGGTTGAATGATCTTATTCACAGAACTTTTTAAAAGTTCAAAAGCCACCATCAAAATAAATACAGCAACAATAAGTCCTGACACATATTCAATCCGGCCGTGTCCAAAGGGATGATCCTTATCCGGCTCCTCATCCGCCAGCTTAAATCCAAACAACATAATAATGGACGAGCCTGCATCACTAAGATTATTAAAAGCGTCCGCTGTAATCGCTATGGAATTACTTAAAACTCCGGCCAAAAGCTTGATACCGAAAAGTAAAATATTCAGACAGATTCCAATGCCGCCGCAAAGCATTCCCAAACGGGTTCTTTCCTTCATCCTTTTTCTCCTCAAATTATACTATTTTCTATTTTACACCAACATACTACGAAAAAAAATGTTAATTTTTATAAAATACCTCCTTGACATTCAAAAAGATTAGGCGTAATCTACAAACAGTTATTCATTTATCAGTCTATGGACTTGTCATCCAAGGGCGAAACAAAAATATGAAAGAAGGAGGTAACAATGATGATTAACTTGACTATTTTAAATTCTAAAACCAATATGTATTTTTTATCAACAGTTACCTCAAGAGAGCGCGTATAGTACATATGTATTAACCATGCATATATTAACACACACAGGGCTCATGACGTACTGTCATGGGCTCTTTTTACGTATATGCATATCCACCCCTGCGGCGCTGAAAGTAATTGCTTCGCAATTTCGCCCGGGTGTGTGGCTCTTTTGAGGGGATTACAACAAGGAGGTTTGATATGAAGAAAATTTCTACTCATATCTGGGAGCACAAGGGAGCGTACTTTATCGCAGTGATGGCACTGGTCATCTCCACTTCGCTGGATATGCTTTCCCCGCAGCTCACAAAACGTATTATTGATGATGTCATCGGTCAGGGGAATCTTGAAATTCTCCCCTACTTACTGGGCGGAATCCTTCTGGTAGGCGTTGGCCGAATGATTTTTATGTATGTGAAAGAATATACTTTCGACGTAACTGCTGCAAAAATAGCAGGTAATATGCGAAAGAATATTTTTGCACATATTCAGGGACTTTCCGCAGAATTCTTTGACCGCAACAATACCGGAGAGCTTATGGCAAGAGTAAAGGACGATATTGACCGCGTCTGGGATGCCATCGGCTTTGTTGGAATGCTGCTTATCGAAGTGGTAATTCATGTTTCTCTGGTATTATTCTGTATGTTTACTTTAAGCTGGAAGCTGGCACTGCTTCCACTGGTTGTCATGGCTTTTTGTGGTGCGCTTGCCATTTTTTTAGAGAAGAAGCTTGATAAAATATATGAGGAAATCAGTGAAGAAAATGCCAAGCTAAATACTGTCTGTGAAGAAAATCTGGGCGGCGTACGTACCGTAAAGGCCTTCGCAAGAGAAAAACATGAGATTCAGAAGTTTTTATCCCATAATGAAAGATACTTCGAGCTTAACATGCAACAGTCCCGCATGTTTGTAAAGTATCATCCCTACTTTACACTGGTAACCAAGCTTCTGCCTCTGGTCATGCTACTCTGCGGTGGTTATCTTGTATTGCAAGGTGAGATGAGTCTCGGAGACCTGGGAGCATTTATCCAATACTCCATGAACATTGTGTGGCCTATGGAGATGCTTGGCTGGCTTACCAACAGCTTCTCTTCCGCTGTAGCTTCCAACAAGAAAATCAAAAAGATTTACAAGGAAACTCCGGAAATTAAAGAGAAGGATACTCCAACCATAATTCCTGATGTAAAGGGTAAAATCACATTCCAAAATGTAGACTTTAAGCGTGGTAACAGCCGGATTCTGAAGAATGTCAGCTTTACGGTAGAGCCCGGAAAAACCCTTGGTATCATGGGGGCTACCGGCTCCGGTAAATCTTCCATCATTCACCTTTTACAGAGGCTCTATGACTGTAATGAAGGTGCTATCCTGATGGATGACGTAAACATTAAAGATTTATCCTTTGAGCAGCTGCGAGGCAATATATCTGTGGTAATGCAGGATGTATTCCTGTTTTCCGATACCATCAAGGACAATATCAAACTGGGAAAGGCAGCTTCCATCACCGACGATATGGTGAAGATTGCTTCCCACAAGGCCCAGGCCGGCTCCTTTATCGAGAAGCTGGAAAGCGGCTATGATACCGTAATTGGCGAGCGCGGCGTTGGTCTTTCCGGCGGTCAGAAGCAGCGTATCAGTATTGCCCGTGCCCTTTCTAAAGGTAATCCCATCCTAATTATGGATGACTCCACTTCCGCACTGGATATGGAGACGGAGAAGGAAATTCAGGAGACTTTAAACACATTACAGGAAACTACCAAGATTATTATCGGTCATCGTGTCAGTGCCGTTCGTCATGCAGATGAAATCATCTTCCTTAAGGACGGTGAAATCGCAGAACGTGGAACACATGAGACATTACTTACACAAAAAGGGTTATATTATGAAACATATATGGCGCAGTATGGTGCCTTCGTGGAAGGTGCCGAAAACTTCGCCTAAGGAAGGAGGTTTAACCTATGGCATTCAACTCGTATAAGGATGATGAGAAGACCGGCGGCGAAAAAGGTAAAGTAAAAACACTGCTCCGACTGTTCTCTTATCTGCTTACATATAAAAAAGAAATCTTCTTCGTACTGCTGATTATGGGCTTCTGCGTGGCCGTAAGCCTGATGAACCCCTTAATCATCGAAGAAGCCATTGACAACTATATTGGAAAGGGAAACTTTCCGGGACTTGTAAAAATCGTTGGTTTTGCAGCAGTTTTGAATATTATCATGGTACTGCTGATTAAACTTAGAATGTTCATTATGAACAAGCTTTGCCATCGTATTTTAGTAACCATCCGCTTGGAGCTGTACACTCATATTCAGACACTGGATTTTCACTTTTTTGATTCCCGCCCCACGGGTAAAATCCTCTCCCGTATCATGGGTGACATCAACTCCTTAAAGGACGTATTGGGCAACAGTGTAACCACCTTAATACCGGACTTTATCACCATCACAGCCGTTGTGGTAATTATGGTAATTAAGAATCCCATTCTTACTTTGGCTGCACTTTGCTCCACACCGCTTCTGATGATCGGTATGTTTATCATTCAGAAATATTCTCACAAGCGCTGGCTGATTTTCCGCAAGAAAAGTGCTAACTTAAACGCTTTTCTCCATGAAAACATTGCGGGAATGCGAATTATCCAGAGCTTTAATGCCCAGAAGGAATCGGAAGAAACTTTCGATACTCTGGTTAAGGAGCACCGTGAGGCATTCGGTGATGCAGTCCGTATGAACGATGCCTTTAACTCCATCATCGACATCTGCTGGGGCATCGGCTCTGTAATGCTTTATTATGTAGGTATTGTAGTACTTGGTGTGGATACCGTATCCATCGGTACCCTCCTTGCTTTCGGAACCTATATCAATATGTTCTGGCAGCCCATCTCTAACCTGAGCAGCTTCTACAACCAGCTTATTACCAACATTGCAGCTGCAGAGCGAGTATTTGAAATTCTGGATACTCCCTCAGAGATTACAGATGACAGTGATGCTACTACTCTTCCTCCTATTGAAGGTGCTGTAACCTTTGAGCATGTGGACTTTGCTTATTCCGATGCACCTGATGTTAAAGTACTTGAAGATGTCAGCTTTCAGATTAACCCAGGAGAAACCATTGCTCTGGTTGGACCTACCGGTGCCGGTAAGACCACTATTGTAAACCTGATTAGCCGTTTCTACGATACTACCGCAGGCTGTGTAAAGATTGACGGGCATGATGTAAAGGACATCACCATCCACTCTCTCCGCAGCCAGATGGGTATTATGACCCAGGATAATTTCCTCTTCTCCGGAACCGTAAAGGACAATATCCGCTACGGAAAACTGGATGCAACAGATGAGGAAATCATCGCTGCAGCAAAAGCAGTAAATGCCCACGACTTTATCATGAAACTGGAAAAAGGCTATGATACTGAGCTTAGTGAACGAGGCGGCGGTCTCTCCATTGGTCAGAAGCAGCTTCTTGCCTTCGCCAGAACCTTTGTATCCATGCCACGAATCCTCATCCTTGATGAGGCAACCTCCAGCATTGATACCCAGACAGAGCTCTTAGTACAAAAAGGTATCGAGACCCTACTACAGGGACGTACTTCTTTCGTAATTGCACACCGCTTAAGTACCATCCAAAAAGCGGACCGCATCTTCGTTATCGATGAAGGCGGCATCTTAGAACAAGGGACTGCCCGTGAACTCTTTGAAAAGAAGGGCGCTTACTATAAGCTCTATATGGCACAGTCACTGTAATTAAATTTAAGGAGAATCGTAAAAAACGTTCCCCAGGGAATATCTCCCCGGGGAACGTTTCTATTTACGACAACATTTGCTTTACTCTGCTACATAATTAATAATCATCAAAAGCTCACCATCTTCCACTTTTACAAGGGATTCTTTTCCGATAAATTCGTTACTGATTCCCAAAGGGTAATCATTGGTTATGGTGGCATTCTCCAATTCATATTTCATGCCATGAATGGTTACTCCCTTAGCTTCTTTGCCAAGAGTGAATAAGGACATGTAGCCCTCTAAGTTATCTTTAAGGCGTACTTCTTCATTCTGAAGCACACATATCATACCACAGCCATCCATCAGATAGCCGGTAGCGCCATGATTTTTCAGATACAATAGGCACTGGATATTTGCAAAGGTATGCTCCAGTCTACCGCCTGTTCCTCCATAGATTAAAAAGCGGTCATAACCGTTTTCCAGACCGATTTTGATAGCCACAAGCGTGTCTGTATCATCCTTTTCCTGCGGAAGGCGTATAATACGTTCCGGAATCTGTGCTTCCAGCTGTACAATCGCTTCTCCTTCCTGTTCTGATACGGAATCGAAGTCTCCCAGAATCAGGTCCGGCTCCAATTCTAAAACAGAGCAGTAGCCAAGACCTCCGTCAACAGCAATCACCAAATCGTCTTCATTTACATTAACGCTGCCGACGGTTAAATCGCCGGCAGCAACAATAATACATCTTCCCATAATTAACGATTCTCATCTACATAGAGCTGAATACGGCTTTGGATAATTGGAGCTACCTCCGCTGCAGTCTTCTGACCTGCAAAGAAGCTACCTGCCTCTTCTTCAATAATCTTGTAGATTTCCTCATCATAATATGAAGTCTTATTTACAGAGTAGATAAAGTTACAGATCTCATCTATCTCTTCCTGGGTAAAAGGATCTAAGATAATCTCTTCTCCATTAATGTAGTAGTAATTATCATAGTACTCTTTCTCACCTGCATCATTGAGCCAGTAAGGTCTCTCCAACGCTTCCTGTGCCTTTGCCTCAAAAGCAGACTTCAGTACACGAAGACCGTAGAGATTAGTATTCTCTGTAGCAGTCTGATACTCCTCGGTAATGTACTGTCTTACAAACTGCCATGCACCATCCTGATATGCAGACTTCGCAGAAAGTGCAAAGGCTGGGCCGGTTGACTGAATGTAGCTTCCGTGACCTTCGCCTACCGGGAATCCGATAAAGGTAACATCCTCACCCATCTGCCCCTTAATAGAATAATTCATATTCTTAACATCATAGATGAAAACACTGCACATAAGTGACTTATTGTCACGATACATCGACTCATATAATGTCCAATCATAATCTTCCCAATAATCTTCACTAAATTCTTCCGGCAGAGTTGCTGCATATTCAAGTGCAGCTATAAACTGAGGAGAATTGAAGTTACAAGTACCGGACTTAGCATCCACAAATTCCTTACCACAGTAATTCATCAGAACACGCAGGAAATCTCCACGTAAAATCTCTGTTCCAAATGGCGCACAATCCTCCGGAAGTGTCTTGACAAACTCCATAAACTCTTCCATAGTCCACTTGGTTCTATCCCCTACCAAAGAAGTCTTTGCCATATAAGAGCATACATTAAAGGAAGATACCAACTGATACATTTTACCGTCTACGGAGAAAGCATCCCATACGTTCTGCAAATACTCTAACTGAGATAACTCTTCATCCTCTGCAATCAGCTTCTTAATATCGGTAAATAATCCCTTAGAAATATAATTATCAATATTCACATTATAGTCTACACAAAGAATATCAGGTACATTTCCGGTAATGATATCGTTATTTAACTTCTCACTACCAGCATTATAATTCTCACTGGTGTTGTATACAGAATAATCCGTAATCATAATACGGTAGTCCGGATTGGTTTTATTAAACTCAATAACATCCTTCTTTACCTGCGAATCTACATAGAAGCATGCCATGCTAAGAACCTTCTTATCCGGGATATCTTCCGGATTAACATAGGTAAACTTGGCAATCTTCATCTTCCAATCCGTATTGGTATAGTAGCTTGCGATAAAATTCTTATCATCAATCATAATAAGATTATTCAGATTACTGGTATCGATATCAGAATTCACATAATCCATAATCTGAATGGGTGCTTCATCTCCCATGTTATAAGTGTATACACCAATACCATTGGTAAGAATAAAGTCAGTGGTAGTCCCCGGACGCATACTGTAGGAATATAAATTCTCCGGCATCTCTACCGGTTCAGACAATGCTCCGGTAGCGCTGTCATAGGTCTGCAAAGACTGCTTTGTCCACTCGTTATTATAGGTAGAGATAAGCATTTTTCCATCTTCATACATCCAAATATCATTTAGATTATCAATATTCTGAATTTCCAGTTTCTTACGATTTAACTCATTTCCGTCCTTATCCATAACGATATATTCGTTATTTCCGGAGAAAATACCGATGGTGCCATCAGCAAAAGCCTTCATGGCACGGAACCAGATATAGTTCTCTCCTTCGTTGGCGTACTGTAACATATCCTTTTCCCAAAGAAGTGTACCGTCAACATCCCATAAATTTAAAGTAGTCTGGTTCTTATATTCCGGAAATTCCGGATTGGTCTCATCCATGTAATAGGTTTCCACAAGACCATATACTTTGCCGTCAGTTCCGATACAGGCCTGGTTAATATAAGTATCCATGACACCTTCCTTACCGGCCAAAATCACACGGTCTGTGGCGCCGCTTTCCAAATCGCTAACTAACAGATTCATGGTAGAAGTATTCTCACCGGTCATCTCGTCCCAGCTATACTTATACACTACTGCATAGAGCTTTCCATCCTTATACTCCATGGCATTGATATTGGCATCTTCAAAATCTTCTCCCAAATCAACATCCGTTCCACGGAACACGTACTGTTTCGCCAGACTACTGTCTACCGCTACCGTTCCTCCTCCGCAAGCTGTTAGCCCTACTAAAAAGCTACAGCTTAAGATGATGGCAAGACACTTTTTAAACAAATTCTTCATAATCCATCCCCTCCTTCGTCTTTTTGAATCTTCTTTTTTCCATTCTTCTCTCTGCCTTATCCTTGCAGTGTAGAAAAATACTCTTTAATGTCCAAGTTCTTCGCTTCCACATTCTTACCATAATTACCAGCACCGTAACCGCCGGATATACCAGACAAACCAACATTATAAAAGTAAGAAGTGCCACTATATTCTCATAGCCTCTGGCTATATTCTCCCAGTAAGGATAGATGATTGCCTTTCCGTTCATGGAACGGGATGCAAAGTCCCGAATCAATTTCAAACGATTGAGAAAACTAAAGCGATTGCTGTTTTCCACAACTTCAAGCTCCGTCTCACTGACACCCATATTATCCTTCACATAAGTATATGCATAAGAAGATACCGGGTTAGGCATCACAATCTCATAATGATTAATTCCATGATTAGTTCCATATTCATCCAGCGCATGATAGGACACAAATACAATAGTATCCGCAATTCCGCCCTGCTCAGCCAGTGTTCCTGACTCTGCTTCCACCACACCGGCAATCACATGAGGAATACCACCGATATTCACCGTCATTCCTGCCACGTCATTACTTCCAAAAAGCTTCCATGCCGCATTTCTATCCAGCACTACATAATCCTGATTGATATCATTTCCGGAAAAATAGGAACCAGCCAAAAGTCTAAGGGGATGAAACAGAAAGAAATCTCCCCCAATTCCGAACGCATCGGAAGTAATACTTGCTCCACTATCTGTAGTAATGGAAATCTTACCTGTAGCACTGTAAGCATCTGCCCAAAGTCTGGCATTCTCATTCAAACTGGTAGAATAAATGGATGCCTCAATAAGTGCCCTATCCAGACCATGTTCAAAGTTTTCAATGGAATTCGGTGTAACACCACTATCCAAGGAGAAAAAGCAACTGACTTGTGCCGCATCTCCCTCCCTACTCCAACGCTCCGCTGCTTCTTGTGGAAGCAGATTATTGCTTAAGGCACCGATAATGGCTGCAAGTACAATTCCCATTACCAGAAAAAGGAGGACACTGCCTGCAAAGAGTAATTTCTTCAGAGAGAAAGTATTATTTCTCTTCATATGGGTTCTCCTTTAATTATCAGCTAATCTCACCAACTGTCCTGCTTCAACCGGTGCAGTGGCTGTGGTAATCACGTAGGACCATGCAAAAAGATCTCCGCTAATGGCAGACTTGGTATCATCACTTGCAACGACCTGTACATCAACTCTGGTTGCTACATAACGGTTTCCGAGTGGCGATGGTTTTGTTTCTACTAACAAGACAAACTTGCCGTTATTATCCTCTCGAATGGCACTATTTGGAACAATCATCTCATAATTAGCACTCTTTTCGCCAACCGATACACTAAGGCTCTGCCCCGGCGTAATATAATCACCCTTTACATCCAAAGTAACAACCTTACCCTGTCCCGGATTCTTTAAGTCATTCTTGATTCCGGATACGGTAAGCATCATATTGTCATATCTCCAGCTGTTTACTACCTCAGCCGCATCTCCAACCTTGATTTTACTTGCCTGTTCGTTGGTTACAGAAAACTCCATGGTATAGCCGGTGCCTTCCCTCTGCATGGTTACGATGGTGTAGCCCTTACCTTCTCCCGGAGAGTCAATAGTATCTAAGCCTGCAGAAATCGGTACAGATACAATCGTTCCGGTAAAGGGAGCAACTACCTCTGCATCGATGGCAGTACTCTGCAACTCTTCGTAAGCCGCCAATGCATTCTGATAGGTCTCCTGCGCCTTGGTGATGGCATCACTTAAATTCTGTAAAGTCGATGCATTGTTAATATTTGTAGTAAGTTCTGTCAACTCCTCGCTAGTCTGGGAAAGAGCATCATTTTTCTCATTTATTGCTTTCTGCAGATTACTCTTCTTAAGTTCCCATTCCGCTTTTTGACTCGCTAAACTATTGTTGGATTCTTGCAGTCTTGTTTCTAATACACGTAATGCGGCGCTCTCCTCACGCTCTAGCAAATTAATCTGTGCATCCACTTGATTATAGTTGTTTTTGGAAAGCACATAATTTTCATAATTAGGGTCACCTGCAGAAACCGTCGCCCATGCTTCTATCTTGTCTTCACTTAACCCATATAAAATCTCATAATTCTCTATGTCTACCGCAATCCTTTCCAAGGTGATACGTGCATTATTCAGTGCAGTCACTACATCTGTATAATTCTTTCTCTCCTGTTCAGAACCCACATTATTGATATTATTAATATCCAATTGTTTTTGAATTGCTAAAACTTGCTCATCTGCCGTAGCAATCTGTCTTTCCAGTCCTGCAATCTCATCCGAAAGACTGGTCTGTTTTTTCTTTAATGAAATAATCTTCTTAATCAAATCTTCCGAAGAACCAATATTACCATTGTTCTCCATAACAGTCACACTATAACCACCGGTCAAAAGAGTATTCTCAAAGTTCTTCTGCGCTGCCTCCAGTGCCTCTTTCGCCGTCTTTACTTCCTGCTCCTTAGTAAGGACATCCGTACTCTGTCTGGTGGATAGAACAGCAAGCACATCCCCCTCGTACACCATGTCACCGGGACGTACATTCACCGCTTCAACCTTCCGCTGTTGTGGAATGGTTACATAGTAAGGATCACCACTCTCAATCACACCGGTTCCACGGATTTTTGCAGTAATGGAACCTGATTCCACATACTGCACTGCAACCTCCGGCAGCGAATAATTCATAATTGTATTTGAGAAGAATGTCAACAGCAATAGTATAATTAGAAAGACAATTGCAACATTCTTTATCCATTCTCTCTTGTTTTTTCCTTCATTCATTAGCCCTTAATGCCTCCTTGATATGTAATACCGTCTACCAGATACTCCTCACCATACAAAAATACGAGAAGTGTTGGAACCATATAGATGGTTGCCACCGCAAATGCAAGTCCGATTTCTCCGGCATTAATCTTACTTAAAAATACGGACAAAGGATGTTTCTCCTCATCCGAAAGCAGAATGAGTGGCTGCTCTACCATATTCCAATAATCAATAAATACTAAAATTGCTGCAGATGCCATAGCTCCCTTACACAGCGGTACACAGATTTTCGTGAAAATCTGCCACTCTCCCGCACCGTCAATCTCTGCCGCCTCAATCACCGACGTGGGAATACGCCGCATGAACTTGGTTAACAGGAACACCGCAAAGGGCGAAAAGATTGCCGGCAGCCAGATGGACCAATAGGTATCCAGAATCTTAAGCCAGTTAGCTACCATATAGTTTGGAACCAATGTAACCTGATACGGCATCAGCATCAATATAATATACAGGAAAAATATAATCTCACGAAATCTTCCCCGGTATCTGGCAAATCCAAAGGATGCCAGTGTTGCCACAAATAACTGAAATACCACAATCGGTCCAACCAAAATGACAGAATTCCAGAATTTCAGCAGGTATTCGGGGCTCTTTAAAAGCACCGTAATATACTGACTAAAGGATACCATATCCGGTATAAATTTCAAATTAACTTTTTCTGAAATAAACACTTTTCCACCGGTACTGCTGGTTGCAAATACGGAACCATAATTTGCAGAAATCTCCGTAGCGGACATAAAGGAATTACTTATGGTAAGAATAATCGGTGTTAAAAATAATAATGCAAAAAACGCTGCTATAATAGTGGCAATTCCAATTCGTATTTTCGCCCAGAATTCTTTTCTTTTGCGGATACTTGCCGCACTCCTTGCTCTCTTCATCAGCCTTCCACATCCCTTCCGAAATAGTTCTCCACAAGGAATAAAACGCCGATAATCACTACCATTGCAAGACTCATTAAAATAGCCGCACTGGACAGCTTCTGGTAATCCAGATTCTTAAACGTATTATTCATAAAGTGCTGTAACATATAAATCGTGTCGTATGGATAATCTGTAGTCAGAAGATAAATCTCTCTAAATACCTTAAATGAGTTAATCAACGACATAATCGTTACAAATAAAATAGTTGATGATAAATATCTTATTTTTATGTAAAAGAAAGTCTGCAAGGGCGTTGCACTCTCCAGCTTTGCAACCTCTAAAATATCCTTAGGAATACTGGCAAGGGCAGCCATAAACAGAATCATGTTATAACCCAGATTTTTCCACAAAAATAAAATAACGATTACCACATGAGAATACTCGGACTTCAGCCAGTCAATGCGTGTTCCTCCAAAGGCAAGCAGTACATCATTTACCGCTCCGTTATAATGGAACAACACCTGCCAGATAAGTACGATGGATGCTACCGGTACCATCATGGGACTTAAAAAGAATGTTCTAAACTGACTCTTAAAGGGAATCTTGGATTCCAATACAATAGCAAGCAAAAGAGACAAAACAACTGCCAGCGGTACCGCAATCACCGAGAACCGGAAGGTATTGGAAATTGCTCTTTTAAATGCACCATTCCCAAGTACATACTTGAAATTATCCAAAAACACAAAATTTTGACTAATCGGATTATCTACCACGGAATAATAAATAACCACCATAAAGGGCAACACAAAGAAAAGCAAAACGCCAAGAAAGCTTGGGGCTAAAAACAGCCCCGAGCTTCTCTTTGCTCGCTTCATTCTTTTACTCTTAATCCTACGTTCTTTTCCTAATGTCTTTGTCTTCATTAGATAAGACACTCCTTTACTTATCACATAACTATTCAGAGCCCCTTCGCAAAATCGCTGCTTCGCAGCTTTGCTTTTGCGAAGGAACGGCTTCTCGCCATATAGATTTATGTAAACAATCTTCTGCAAGCAAGCTTGCTCATTCTGTTTCACATAAATCTGCATGACTCTGAATAGTTACCATATTACATATTCTCATCCACATAGATCTGAGCTCTGCTCTGAATGATATTTGCCACCTCTGCCGCACTCTTTGCGCCCTGGAAGTATGGCTCCACATCTTCTGCAATGATTGCATATAATCCCTGATCCATCATGCTGGTCATCTCTCCCTTATCAAGTAAAGCTCTGACCGCATCACACTGCTCCTTGGTTGCCGCATAGATATCTGCCTGCCAGTTATCATATCCCCAGCTGGTCTTTGGATTCTCCATCTTGTTGCCCTGCTCATCCAGCATAATCTCACCATTTTCATCATAAATGTACTCCGGTGTAGATGCTACCACGAACATTTCCTCTAACATATCCTTACGGGTAGGGAAGCCATTGTGATTCCACTCATCATACTTTTCATACACAAGCATACTCTCAAGGAACGCCCATGCACCTTCCTTATTCTGCGCTTTACTTGTCATGGCATAGGAATTGTAGCTGCTGAGCTTAATACCACCCTCTCCATCGGTAGTAGGATATCCCATCACCTTGATTTCCTCCGGGAACATCAGACTATACATCTGATACTCCTGCATACTATAAAATCCGGTATCTGCCAAAAGAATCTGACCTTCCCGAATCATATTAGGGAAGCTTTCGCTTTCATTATATTCATATTCCAGATCAAAGCGATTGCAGAACTCCAATACCTTGATAAACTGCTCTGAATCAAAATTACACTTTCCGGTACTGTAGTCCACAAAATCACGGATAGAGTAATTTAAGAAAATACTAAGCATACTGGCCTTAGTTGCATAATTAAATACTCTTGTCTCCGGATACTGCTCAGTAAATGCAATAAATTCATCAATAGTCCAACCTTCCATATCTCCAAGCTGGGAGGCTCTACCTATAATCCCCTGCAAATTAATGTATGTTGGAATACTGGTCAGCACGCCATCCACAGTACTGGTTGCAATAACATTGTCCAGGAAATCCTCCTTGGACACCACACTGCTCTTATCCAGATAAGGCGTTAAATCCTCAATGAGTCCCTTAGAAACCAGATTATCCGCATTAAATAAAGATAAATCAATAATATCAGGACAATTGGAGCTGGTCAAATCTGCATTAAAAAGCTTCAGCGCATCATCATATGTAGTCTCCGTCCATTCTACAGTATCTGAAATATATGTCTTTACTTTTACTTGATACTTATCACTTGCCTTATTAAACTTAACTGCAGCTGACTGCAGGTTATAATCGGAATACAAGGTGCCTACTACAATTTCTTCTTTTTCTACTACTTCACTTGAGGATTTCTTCTCAAGGATTACCATTTCATAATGATTCTCATCACCGTTGTATTCACTGATAAATACATAAAGCTTACCGTCTGAACCTGCTCTTACCGACTGCACATAATTTCCGTTAATATTACAGTTTAACCAATCTACGATTTCCTTAGCCTCTCCGGTCGCTGTGTTAAATTCATATAAACATTCATTACCGGCTACAAGAATACCGGATTCAATACCCGCATTATAATTTCCGTTAGAACTACCATCCGGGCATCCGGAAATCTTATTGCCAAGAGCTTTTGTATCCGGATTAATTTCTACCAGGTCTGTACCATTATAATCCATGGCATACATAGAAACATAGACTTTACCGTCTTTATCCATACCCATACCACGAATCCACTCTGCCTGTGTATCCAGCGTGCATAATTCGTTGCCATTCTCATCCAGTACAAATACCAAATTATTAGAGGATAAATAGATGCGACCGTTTTTGTCTACCAGCATGTTCTGTACATAGCTGTTCATCTCGTCTTTGGTCAGAAGCACACTGATATCGGAAGTAAATATCTGGTTACCCTCCTTATCAAACTTGTATACAGCGTAAACCGGCGCTACATCCACATAAGATGCCTCGGGATTCTCCGGATCATACTTAGGATACTCACACCCTAATACATAAATATTCGCATTCTCATCAATACAGAAGGAGTTTATACTTGACTGATAATTCTCCTTTGTAGCTACAACTTGAATGGGAAGGTCTGTAAAGTCATTACCATCCGTCAGATTCTTCTTCACAAACTTCTGCTCTGATTGATAAGTTGTCTCATCAAAAACACTATACGTAGTATACAACTCATCCCCTACTATGATTACATCATTAAGCCAATCGGCTCCCTCAATGTCAATAGGAACGAAGGTAGGCACATACACATAGTCAGTTGCATTATTATTGCCTGTCTCCTCAGACTTACCACACCCCACCATAGAAATCAACATGGTAAGTATAAGACACGCATGCATCATTTTTGTAAACAATTTACTTTTTTTCACGTTATACTCTCCTCATCTTAACACTTTACTAAGCTAATATATTGGCCTAATGAAATGATATCACTACTTATGCAAAAAAACACCTTAAGAATTCTTTAAAACTGGTTAAGAATTCTTAAGGTGTACGTTACCAATTAAGCCTCTTGCTCAGTCAAAGGATTTCCGCCAAGTTTAAATGATACGGCAGTAACCGCAAGACATGCAACTGCACAAATACCGAATACTAAAGTGTTCTGCGGCATTACATTATATATTGGTCCCCAGAGGAAACTGGAGCATGCGTTAATTACCATGTGAGCAATCATTGCAGGAACTAAGCTCTTATAACGCTTTGCCAGATATCCAAGGCATAGTCCCATTAAAAACGCATAAGTTCCCTGAATGATATTGGCATGGAAAATACCAAATCCCAGCGCCTGAATTACATTGGCAATCCAAAATGCCTTATTTTTACTCAAACCACCAACAAACTTCTCTGCAAAATACATACAGGTTCCACGGTATACAAGTTCCTCACCGATAGGAGCCAGACATACAGCTGCAATGGTGGTGAGTACACTCTCCCCAAAGCCTGCCATCTCCATCATCTCCATATAGCTCTCTAACACAGAAGCCGGAATAATATACACTGCCACTTCCAAACCAAAGTTTACAAAGAAGCAGATAGACACCGCCATAAGAACCGTAACACCGATATTTTTAGGTGTTAATACCTTGCTGAGCGGATTCGTCTGTACTTTCTTACGGATTCCAAGCCCATACCAAAGACCAAAGGTAACGATAATCAAAACATGAGCCAGTGCCACACAAAATCCCATTGAGCTTGCTGTTGCCTCCATGGACATCTGCGAAATGGTTTCTACATCTGTAATCCCCTGCTGCGCTGCTTCTATTCCCACCATAATACTCGCCGGAAGCACTCCTACAACTCCTGCAACAACCTGTAACAACAGTGAAATCAAAAGCACTAACAGACATAGCCACAAGTTTTTAAAATAAAGTTTCTTTTCTTTCATTTGTTTCTCCCCCTTTTTTCCTTTAAATTGATACAGTCATATAATAGCACAGTACGAAAGATAATTGTAGTAACAATTTGCATAAATAAAGAAAGGTAACGTGCGTTTTTTTGCACGTTACCTAAATAAACTAAAAAATATTAATCAACTGATTTTAAAGACTCTGTCATACTGATATCTTCCAGTTTCTTATTCATCATCTTATTTACACAAAATGCAAATACAAAGGTAAGGACTACAGCATACGCATAGCTATCCGTATTAATTTTCACGTCAAAAGATACCATATCTACCACAATACAGCTCATTACAAAGGCATGAAGCACCTTTCCAAGTGCCAGCCCCACAAAGGCTCCCACTGCAGTCAGAATCAAATTCTCACGGAACACATAGCTTGCTGTTTCATTCTTGTAAAATCCAAGCACCTTGATAGTTGCAATCTCCCTGACACGTTCAGTAATGTTAATATTGGTCAAATTATAAAGTACAATAAAAGCAAGGGCTGCCGCACAGCCAATTACCAAAAGTACAATATAGTCCAGACTGCCCATCATGCTACTAAATCGTGCTTTGGTATCCTCACTGATATTAACACTTGTAACTTCTTCCAGATCCATAATCTCCGTAGAGAGCTCATGTGCACTTTCCAAATATTCCGGCTTTAAATTCAGGTAAAAAGTATTATACTCTACTGGTTCCTCCATATTCTGCACATAAGTTCCCTCTGTCATATAGGCATAGTCAAATACAAAATTCCGGTTAATGTCAGACACCACTGCACTGATACGATTTCTGTCATCATCTACCAGCTCTATGGTATCTCCGATTTCAATGCCCATTTTCTCTGCCATGGCATGGGTGATTACAATTTCACCGTCCTGTGGGAATGTCACCGTTTCTTTGTCCAATGTGTGAAGATTATAAAATTCCTGAATCAATTCTGTTTTTTGTGGAATTATCAAAGTAAGACTGTCACTCTGTTCTTCAAATTCCAGAGTATATGAGCCTTCTGCAAAAGACATATAACTTTCCGTCTTTCCTGCCAAAATATTTTCTAACGCTGATAAAAGCTCCTCATCCAAATTCTCCGAAACAGACACCGTCATATCATAAGTCTGAATCTGTTCATACTGATCTGTTACTACATCAGCTACGGAATCCTCCATACCCAGTCCGGCAAGCACCAATGCCGTACAACCACTGATCCCGATTACCATCATAAAGAAACGTCTTTTGTATCGAAAAACATTACGGATGGATACCTTCTGTAAGAATCCAAGTCTCTTCCAGATAAATGGTAATTTTTCCAGAAAGATTCTTTTTCCGGCCTTGGGTGTCTTAGGTCTCATCAGTTGCGCTGCTACTTCCTTCAGCTCACTTCGGCAACATACATAGGTAGTTCCCGCGGAGCAAAGCAATGACACAACAATAGAGAATACCAGCATTTCCGGCATAAATATATCCCTGAAAGGAATCTTAATATACATCATCTGATAAGCAATCCAGATGACCCTTGGAATCCCCAGGCAGCCAATGAAAAATCCGGCCAAACAGCCAATCATGGCACTGCTTCCGGAATAAAACAGATACTTTGCCATAATAACTCCGTCACTATAGCCCAGTGCCTTAAAGGTACCAATCTGCGTACGCTGCTCCTCTACCATTCGGTTCATGGTAGTCATACATACCAGTGCAGCCACCAGGAAGAAAAATACAGGGAATACATCCGCTACATTTTCCACAATTTCACTATCACTCTCAAAGCATACATAGCCCACATTGGTTCTACGGTCTAAAATATAGCCCTCCGGCTCTTTCATGGTTCTAAGCATTTCTTCTGCGTCCGCAATATCCTTCTCCGCATCCGCAATCTCTTCTTCAAATTCCTCGACACCGTCCTCATATTCTTTTAGACCATCTGCGTACTCCTGCTTGCCCTCTTCCAGCTCCTTCTGACCGTCCAAAAGTTCTTTTTCACCATCTGCAATCTCTTTTTCTGCGTCCGCAAGCTCTGCTTTTCCATCCGCAAGCTCTTTCTTCCCGTCAATCAACTTCTTCTCGCCGTCAATCAACTGAGCTTCACCATCCAATATATCATCATAGGCATCCATAAGCTGGACATATGCATCATCCAGTTCTTTCCGGGCATCAGCCATCTGCTGCTTTGCGCTGTTTAACGCAGCCTCACCATTCTGAATCTGGATTTTCCCCGCCTCCAACTGTCCAAGCTGTTGTCCAAGTTCGCTATTTGCCAGGGAATTCTCCATCTCCTCCCGGTCTTCTTCCGGCAGAAGCTCTGCCAGAATATCATAAACACCGCTCATCTGATTCATCAAGATATCAACTTCAAGAAGCTGCACCTTTCCGGAAATCAGCAATGCTTCCTGAGACTGAATGATAATGTCTGCCATGTCCAGTTCTTCATAGCCTGCCCTTACCAAGGCATAGTTTTCTTCCCACTCTGCCTTACCTTCTTCCAGCTCCTTTTTCTTTTCTGCCAAAAGCTCTTCATTTTCAGCAATTTCTTTTTCTGCTTCTTCAATATCTGCTTTGGCTTCTTCTAACTCCCTTTTACCATCCTCCAGTTCTTTGAAGCCATCGGCAATTTCCTTCTCCGCATCCGCAATCTCTACCTTCGCATCTTCCAACTCGATTTTGGCATCCGCAAGCTCTTTCTCCGCATCCGCCCTTTCCGTGCGGAATTCTGCTTTGGCATCCTCCAGCTCCACAAACAAGTCCTGATAGCGTCTCTCCACTGCCACATCCAAAGCTACCTGCCATTTATCCTCTACAGATTCCAGATAATCCTCATATTCTTCATCATATAAGGGATAATCCGGTATATCCAGCTTTACATAAACTTCCGTATAAACTTCTGTATCATATCCTTCCGGCAACAGATATGCAAAACCGGTAACCGTACCGTTACCAAGGGAGGTATTCCCCCTCTCAAACTGAATATACAGCGGAGAATATACCACACCTACAATCTTATATTCGTCATAAGCAAATGTATTTAACGTATCTTCTTCATTATCAGCAGAAAACTTCAGCTTTTTCCCAATTACGGATTCATTATATACCTGTGCATCCACCACACATTCATTGGCATTTTCCGGCATACGTCCTGCCTCCAGAGTAATCTCATTGACACCTTGGGTAATATTATGAGTCTTTAAAACAAAGCTGTTGTCAGACCCAAAATCATTCACAAGAACATCCGCGGTTATGGATGGTGCCACCACTGCCTCCGGTGCAAATTCCCGTATCGAATCGATATCCTCCTGCTCAAACCCAACGGTAGAAAGTAATCGATAATCATACAATTTCTGCTCTAGAAGATAAGTCTCCACCGTATTTACCATGCCCGGCTTCGTGGCTTTCAGTCCGGCAAAAAAACCAACACCCAAAGCAATGATTGCCATAATAGCCAGATAACGTCCAAGACTTTGACGTATTTCTCTAAGCGTTGTCTTTACCATTCCAAATCCTCTACTTTAATAATCTTGTCATTCTTATACATGTCCATAATAGTACCGCTTTTTACAGTGATAATCCTGTCTGCCATAGCGGTAAGTGCAGAGTTATGCGTGATTACTACCACTGTTTTTCCTTTTTCCCTACAAGTGTCCTGTAAGAGTTTCAACACAGCCTTACCGGTATTATAATCCAGTGCCCCGGTAGGCTCATCACAAAGAAGGAGCTTAGGATTCTTAGCAAGTGCTCTGGCAATAGCAACTCGCTGCTGTTCACCACCGGAAAGCTGCGCCGGGAAATTTCCCAGACGATGTCCAAGTCCTACCTCCGTAAGAACTTCCGCTGCATCCAAAGGCTCCTTACAAATCTGTGCCGCCAGCTCCACATTTTCAAGAGCAGTCAGATTCTGTACCAAATTATAAAACTGGAATACAAATCCCACATCATGTCTTCGATACGCTGTCAGCTGTCTCTTATTATATGAAGAAATCTCATTTCCATCCAGGAACACCTGTCCTGAAGATAAAGTATCCATACCACCTAAAATATTTAAAATCGTGGTTTTACCGGCACCGGATGCACCTACAATTACACAAAACTCTCCCTGCTCAATCTCAAAGTTCACATCATGCAATGCGGGAATCTCCACTTCACCGGTCTTATACACCTTCTGTACATTATTAAAACTTACAAAACTCATCGGGTCACCTCTTCTTCAAAAGCCAACAATAACTCGGTGATTATGTTAGCACACTTTACATGACATTGGTACTATTTTTATCGAATTTAATTTTCTTTTTAGAAAAAAAGGGGGACAAAATACTAAATAACGTGCAAAAAAGCCACAGGGGGAACCTCCCCCTATGGCTTTTATATAAGTAGCCTATATTTTGCAGCCACCACACTTTAGTCATCTGCACATGGAATGATACCCTCATTAATCAAGTCAATCATACACTGAGCTACTTCCGGGTCAAATTGCTTACCCATATTTTTCTCCAGTTCATGGATAATTACTGCTTTAGGTAAATGCTTACGATAGCACCTGTCCGAATTCATGGCATCAAAGGAATCTGCCACACAAATCATACGGGCAACAAAAGGAATTTCCTCGCCTTTTCTACCTTCCGGATAACCGTTACCATCATACCTTTCATGATGATACAAAGCTCCTTCTTTAATGCCTTCGATAGCGGTATAATGCTCCAGAATATTACCACCTACCATAGTATGTTCTTCAATAATCTTTCGCTCTTCCGGTGTCAAGGCTCCCGGCTTATTAAGCACTCTATCCGGAATGCCTATTTTACCACAATCATGCATCAGGGCAATATACCCAATCTTGGTAATATCATCTTTGGAATACTTAAAACGCTTTGCCATCTGCTTTGTGTACTGTGATACACGTTTGGAATGACCTTTCGTATACGCATCCTTTGCATCAATGAAATTGGAAAAGGTTTCCATCGTTTCAATTATAATGCGCATATCGTTTTCCCGCTTTTTCTCCGCACGGTAGATGACAAACTGAAAACCAATATATACAGCAGCCAGTATACACCATGCATAAAAACCGATTACTATACGCTCATAATCTTCCAACTCATCTATATGTATCTCGTAATTTGCCGAAAACGTAAACTCTTCAAATCTGCGAATTACACCGGAGTACATAACAAAACCAAAGGTCTCTGTTCCACCGGGTACCAGATCCTCAGATTCTTCATCGGGAATAAAGGTAATCTCTGTCCCCTCATTGAAAACCTCACCACTCCAATAGCTGTCAATATCTCCGCCCTTTGGCAGATGCAGTATCAGTTTCCAATTGGTAATCTTCTTATCCGTCAGATTAGTAACCGAAAAATCATACTGAGCCCCCTTACAGGAATGACCTTCATCATCGTAATCATCCCATGACTGTGAAACCGTAGCTGTCACCGCAATTAAATCCGAAGACTCTGCTCCGGGCACCAGACTGATTTCTTCTGTGAAGACATCCGTATTCATCTTTGTCACTTCATTTTCCAATTCTCGGTAAGAATATCCAATGGCAAGCAACGTTATAAAAAAACATATCACTGATATTCCGTACTTTTTAATATACTTCATTTGTATCCACTCCCCTAAAGGTATTTTTCCATTACCTTCAGTAACTTGTTCATATCTATCGGCTTTGAAATATGGTCATTCATTCCATTAAGCTTTGCTTTATGAATATCCTCCACGAAAGCATCTGCCGACATTGCAATAATAGGAAGCTCCTGCACATCTTTGCGATTAATGGAACGTATTGCCGATGCACTTTCATAGCCATTTAGATTCGGCATCTGAATATCCATAAAAACAATATCAAAATAGTTTTCCGGTGAGTTCAGTACCTTATAATATCCATAACTTCCATCTGTAGCCGTTTCAATCTGAATTCCCGTAACTCCCAAGAGAGTCTCTGCTATTTCCATATTAAGCTCATTGTCTTCCACAATCAGAGCACGTTTATGAGAATAATCTTTTACAACAGGTTCCTCCTGAAGCTTCTTCGGTTCTACCTGTTCAGTTTGCCGTTTTAAATATACTATCACACGAAAAATAGTTCCTATCCCCGGCGTACTTTCAATCTCAATATCGCCGTTCATCATATTCGCAATATTTTTTGCAATAGACATTCCCAAACCGGTTCCTTCTATCTTATTCGATAATTTCTTGGCACGATAAAAAGGATCAAACACATTCTTAACTGCCTCCTGATCCATACCGATTCCACTATCCCTACATGTAATCATAAACTTGGAATAGCCCTTTACAATAGATCGTCCTTCGTCTACCTCAACATCTACCACGCCACCTGATGGAGTAAACTTAATGGCATTTCCTACAATATTAATAATTAACTGCTCTAATCTGGTGGCATCACCAACCAGGAGATTATGACGAATCGTCTCACTCTGTACCTTAAACTGAATATCCTTGGCACAGGCATGCTGTCCCATAATATTTTGAATATTATCCAATACCTTGTATAAATCAAAAGGTTCTTCGGACAGACACATCTTCCCACTTTCAATCTTACTCATATCCAATACTTCATTGACCAGATTAATCAAATGTCCGCTGGACGATTCAATTTTGGAAAGACAGTCTCTCACCTTCTCCACATCCTCTAAATGTAGCTTGGCAATATTAGTCATACCGGTAATTGCATTCAGTGGAGTACGGATATCATGAGACATTCGAGATAAGAAATCACTCTTGGCACGATTGGCTTCCTCTGCAGAATTGAATGCTTCCTTCAACGCAAGCATACTCTCCTGCTCCAGACGCCGGGCATCCGTCACATCCATACGCATGCAAATAAGCGTCTTGGCGGCTCCCGTTTCATCTCTTTCTATACATACAAATGTCAGATTTTCATAACGTTCCTCGTCCCACATGGAATGAGTTAAATAACTGACATATTGCACGTCTTCTGTAAAACAGGCTTTTAATTCCTCCAGGCATAAATGCTTTTCCAAAACCAGTTTTTCATCTTCATCAATCAATTTATCAACCGTATACTCTGCAAACAACCGATAGTCCCCTTTATCCGGAATCTGATTTCGGAAGGATTTTGTAACTAAATACTCATATGTACCATTTTCCACATCAATTTCAACGAATCGATTCAGTATTATCTGCATTGCATTGGTTATGTTCTTCGATTTCCTTCCTTCACGCTCCAAAGCCCTACGATCCAGCAAAAAACGTACCAACAAATACACTACATAGATAACAAATAAAATTAAAACAATATATAACAATTCAAATCCGGTCTGATTTGCCGCATAGATATTTTCATATAACGCTTCATCCGGATATATCTGTACAAGAAACCAATTATTCACCGCTAAGGGGTGAATGTATCCTGTGGTACTTCCAAGCTCAGCCTTGTATGTAAATACAGCAGACTCACCGGTTCTCACAGCCTCGCGGATTTTTGTCTCTTCCTCCTCAGAAAAATGTTCCCGCTCTGAAAGTGCATTTAAAAAATTTGGTCCAAATTCATTGTATACAGAAGCAATCACCATACCATTGGATGCGCACAGAAAGGCCTCTGCATCATGCCCTTGAAAAACTCCGGCCAAAAGTTCAGATACATAATCCAAATCACAGAGTCCAAGCAATACACCGACAACCATCTCTCCCTGATGCACAGGTGTATAAAATCCCAACAAATCCTCTCCATTTATTCTGGAATTTTGAATAAAACAAACCCCCTCATTTCCATTCATTCCATCCAGATAATATACTCTGTCAATAACGGTAGTTTCAAGTCCGTCAGAAGAATGATTGACACCGTTTTCATCAACAAAACGCACATAATCAAAATGAGTATTTACCTCCAGCTCCTTCAAACGCTCTATATCAACCTTCTCAAAATTGGCAGTTTCCCCATAAATATATGCCAAGTCACCTATTGCAAATAGTTTGTCTGCAAAAGCATCCTCCAAACGATACTCTTTCAATATTGTAGACTCACGAATTGTCGCCTTTGTCTCATCCGTTTCACGAACAGCATTTTGCTTGGAATAATAAGCAAAAGCTGCTAAAACTCCCAGAAGCAATAGCATCAAAGCTATAAAATTAGTAATTCTCTGACGTAATAGCTTTTCCACGTTCTCCCCCTGTCAATAGTACCAAATATATATCAAAAATTATATCACTATATGGAAAAATTGACAATAATAAAAGGTTCGATATACACCGAACCCTTTATTATTCATTGCATATTATTCTTCATTTTCTTTCTGAAAAACAATTTCTCCGTTGATGATTGTTTTATGAACGGTAAAAGAGATTTCCAGCGGACTTCCCTTGCAAATCACCAAATCCGCATCCTTTCCCTCTTTCAGACTACCTACAAGATGGTCAACTCTGCAAATCCTTGCCGCATCTATAGTAATGGCACGAAGTGCTCCCCATTCATCCATTCCCTCCTTTACCGCTAAAGCAGCACTTAGCGGAAGATACTGAATGCGAATCACAGGATGGTCTGTGGTAAGGGCAACCGTTACACCTGCATTTTGTAATACCCCCGGCGTTTTAAAATCAGATAAACTGACTTCCTTTTTACTTCTGGAAGACATGGAAGGACCAACAATAGCCGGAAAACCACTTTTCATAATATCCTCTGCGATCAGATGCCCTTCCGTACAATGATCCAATGTCAAATCCAAATCAAATTCCTTTGCAATTCTTATTGCAGTAAAAATATCATCTGCACGATGCACATGAGCCTTTAACGGAATCTTCTTTTCAAACAATTCCCTATAACACTCCATACAAAAATCCTTTGAAACTGTTCCTTTTTTTTGATTTTGCAAATATTCTCTTGCCTTAAAAAGCTCTTCACGAATCAGTGCCGCAATCCCCATGCGTGTAGAGGGAATATTTCCATTTAGCCCATAATTTGTCATGGGGTTCTCCCCAAAAGCAATCTTAATTGCTGCCGGTGAAAGCACCACCATATCATCAATACATCGTCCATGCGTTTTTATAAAAGCAAATTGTCCTCCGATGGGATTGGCACTTCCCGGACCAACCATAGCTCCTGTAATTCCTGATGCAATTGCATTATGAAAGGCACTATCCATAGGATTAATGGCATCAATGGCACGCATAGCAGGTGTAATTGGATTAGTTCCTTCATTACTCTCATCACACTGCATACTAACCTTCTCTTCTGAAATTCCGATATGACTGTGTGCATCAATAAATCCGGGAAAAACATACAAACCATCTGCATCGATTATTTCCATCTCCTCATTCTCTTGTATACTTTCTGCAATTTTTACAATTTTCCCTTCCTTGATTAACAAATCCCCATGTACCGGATTTCTTGTTTCCATTGTATACAGTATTCCATTTTTGATTAAAAGCATAAAAACCTCCATTTCCAAATTATAACATCATGAATAGGATTCCAAATATGAGGTAAACTATTCATGTAATAAAAAAGGAGGTAAAAACCATGAACAATTATCAGAACAACAACCAGAACAACAGCCAGAATAACAATCAGAACAAAAAGAATCAGCAGAACGAGCAGAATCAGAGAAGCAATCAGAACAATAGATAATCTTCTCAAAAAAAGGTTCGGTATTTATCTAATACCGAACCTTTTACATATCACTTATAAAATTAAACGTTCATCTGTTTTGCGAACAATCCTATGCGTTAGCCATCTGCGCAGCTACTTCTGCAGCGAAGTCTTCCTGCTTCTTTTCCATACCTTCGCCAACTTCAAAACGAACAACCTTCTTGATATCGATAGCGCCGTTTACAGACTTCAAATATGCAGCAACAGTCTGCTTTCCATCTTCTGCCTTAACGTAGGTCTGGTCTAATAAGCAGATTTCCTTTAACTGCTTAGAGATACGACCTTCGATCATGCCACCAAACATCTTATCAGCGGTGATGTTAGCCTTGTCAGCCATAGCCAAACCTGCAAGAGAAGCCTTAGCTGCATCTGAAAGGAAGTTGAATAAGAAGTTCATATTGCTCTTCTTCTCTTCATAAATAGCGATATCCTCATCACTCCAAATCTTCTCTGAGCATGCCTTGTTAATCAATGCGTTTAAGATAGGCTTAGGAAGAGATGCAGTATCATTAAGAGAAGCATCTACAGTAATGTCTCTCATCTTATCGATTTCAGCATCTGAAATCTCAGATCTGCTGATGTACTGAGGATTCATCGCTGCAACCTGCATAGCTACATTGGTAAGAGCTTCCGTAACGTCTGCCGCACCATCAGCAGCTACGATTACACCAATCTTACCACCTGCATGAATGTAGCTTGCTACACACTCACCGGAAACCTTCTCAAATCTACGTACAGATAATTTCTCACCGATAGTAGCAGTCTTCTCAATTAATGCATCCTTAAGACCATTCATTTCAAGAAGTGCTTCAATATCTTCACCGTTTTTACCGCCATTTAAGCCGGAAGCAAGAGCATTATCTGCTACTAACTGTACAAATTCCTGGAAAGTATCATTCTTAGCAACGAAGTCTGTCTCAGAGTTAACTTCTACTACGACTGCATCGTTTCCATTTACTGCAACACGAGCAATACCTTCTGCTGCAATTCTTGAAGCCTTCTTCTCCATCTTAGCAGCACCGCTCTTCTTTAAGATATCAATCGCTTCTTCCATATTACCATCGGACTCGCCAAGTGCTTTCTTACAATCCATCATACCTGCGCCGGTTAATTCACGCAGTTCTTTTACCATAGCTGCTGTAATTGCTGCCATTTTCTTTTCCTCCATTTTCAATGATTCTTTTTAAAAAAGCGGATTACCTGAATAATCCGCTTTTAAGTTCACTTTATAATTCGATTATGCTTCTTCAGCAACTTCTTCGATATCAGTAGCTTCTACAGCAACATCTTCTGCAGTGTAAACTGCTTCACCCTGATTAGCTTCGATTACAGCGTCTGCCATCTTAGAAACGATTAACTTAACTGCTCTGATAGCGTCATCGTTACCAGGAATGATGTAATCTAATTCTTCAGGATCACAGTTGGTATCACCAATACCGATTAAGGTAATTCCTAAATTGTGTGCTTCCTGGATACAAATCTTCTCCTTCTTAGGATCTACTACGAAGATAGCGTCAGGAATTCTGGTCATATTCTTGATACCGCCAAGGTTCTTCTCAAGCTTTTCCCATTCCTTCTTAAGCTCGATAACTTCCTTCTTAGGTAATACGTCGAAAGTTCCGTCCTGAGACATGGTCTCAATTGCATTTAATCTGTCAATACGAGACTGGATGGTCTTGAAGTTAGTTAACATACCACCTAACCATCTCTCGTTTACATAGTACATACCGCAACGCTCTGCTTCAGTCTTAACAGCATCCTGAGCCTGTTTCTTGGTACCTACGAAAAGAATAGTACCACCCTGTGCTGCAATTTCAGAGATTGCATTGTAAGCTTCGTCAACCTTACCTACAGACTTCTGTAAGTCGATGATGTGGATACCATTTCTCTCGGTGAAGATGTATGGAGCCATCTTAGGGTTCCATCTTCTGGTCTGATGTCCAAAATGAACACCTGCTTCTAATAACTGCTTCATTGAAATAACGCTCATGTTTTTTCCTCCATTTGGTTAGAATCTCCCGTATTCCTTTTCTGCCAGACCGCGCTAAAGTCCGGTTAGCTCTGATACCACACAGCTGTTGCTGACACCAATATCAAATCAGAATACGTGCTTTATAAACAACATTCAAATATTACCATACAAAGAAAAAACATGCAAGAGAATTTTTCAATTTCCCGCATGTTTTTCATCTTTAATTTGTTCTGGTAATTATTTTTGCCAGTTCTTCATAGGAAAGTCCCGGCTGAATCTTATAAACACCGGAATTTACACTTCTGGAATATCCGTTATCACATAAGTAATCATCAAAATCCAGATAGTCCTCTACAAGTCCCAGCTCTTCCATTCTCTTTGCCACTGTAGCAGAATGTTCCCCACTATATATGGTAAGCATAACCTTTTCTCCGGCTACAGGCTCTGCCTTAGGGACTTCCGTAGGGGCCTCCGTCGGTTCCGCTGTAGGCTCTGTGTCAATAACGGGTTCCTGTGTTTCTACAGGTTCGCTTTCCTCCGGAGCTTCCGTTGCTTCAACCGGTGACTCCGTACTATGTACCGGTGCTTCCGTCTCTAGAGATTCCCTCACCGGTTCTTCCGATTCCTGTGCAACATCAGATTCCTGCACCTGACTACTCAGCGTCTTTGGCGTTACCATTCCAAGTTCCGCTGCACGCTCCATAATCTCTGTATCTGTCATTGCGCCCTTTCCGGAAGATACGATTGTCATAATCAGGGCTGTTACGAAAATACCGATACCCAACCCTCTTAAATAATACTTCAGCTTCATTCCTCATCATTCCTTAAACAATTCAATTACAAGCCTCACCTCACCAACACCAAGTCCAAGCTCCTTTGCAATCTGCACATCACTGTTGCCAAGTCTGTGCAATGCCAGAATCGCTTCATTTCTGTTAGCAATGGCCTGCTTTTCATCTGCAACCGGCATCGGCTGCTGCATAGTCTCTTCCTGTGCATTTAATTCTGCCAGCACATCTTCACGAATGGTGAGATGCTCCGCGCTTACATTAAGTGCCTGGAATACCGGAATGACTTCCTTCGCCTTCTCCACTTCTTTGACAGCTTCTTTTACAACTGCCTCCGCTTCTTTGGTAGTCTTATCCACCGCGGAAGCTGTGTTCTTTAGATTTGTATGCTTATCATTTAGCATATCGTATAAAAACATTACTTCTTCATGATTCTTATTAATCTCAGCCAGTACCGTATCTGAATACTCACTTACTGCCATGATTTTCTCATTGGAAAGACGCTCCAAGGAACGTTCAGTCTTCTCCATGGCATAAATAATAGCCTCATCTACGGTATCGTTCACCTGACTCTTAATCTGTCCCATCTCACTGGCAACTAGTTCCTTGATTTCTTCCTTTGCCAGTCCTAATACTTCTTCTGAATCTTCCTTTTTTGCCGGTATAATAAAACTCAGTATAAAAACAACTGCACCGGCAACCAGTAACAAAATTTCCATTACTTCCATCTGTAATTACAACCCTTTATATTTTTATATCAAATCCACCCGGAGCTTTCTTTACAACAATAGTCTCCTTGGAATCCCTCTTGCGATTCTTACCACCATCGCCCTGATAAGAATTAGATCCCTTTTCCTTGGCATCAAACTTCTTATTCTGTCTGGACGTTTCATCATGTTTATTCACCTGATGTACTTTCTGCATGGTGTCCTTCTGCACCTTCTGCCCTGCCATGGACTGCATCATAGTACCCTTTCCGTCCTCATTATGCTTAATCGTGGTAAAATCCTGGGTTCTTGCAATTGTTGCAAGCTCTATAGATCCAAATGACATATTCTCTCCCCCTATAGCCTTTATAGACCTGTCATCTTCACATTACCCTGTACTCTTTCAAACTTACAAAAATGATTAGTGGCCTGTACTACCATGGATAAATCACCAATGACGATTTTGGTTCCCGGATGTACACTTCCCTTTACAACCACCTTAGCATTCCCCTGATTGGTAAGCTGTTCCTGCATCTTCTCATACAAATCATACTTTTCTGCAAGTTCTTTTTTCTTAAGGTCAACCATAAAGGCCAGCTTCTTAATATAAACAAGCTGATCCTCGGTGAACTTAGCCCCCTTTGCTTTCTTTTCTGCAAAAGAAGCAATAATCGGCTGACTGCTCTTAATCACCTTCTGAATCTCAACAAGCTCTTTGGAAAGCTCTGTAAACTCTTCCTTTAATTTCAAGTTAGAGCCCACTTCCACAATCGTACTTGCGCCCATTTCAGAACCAAGATTCTTAACAGTAATCTTATTGGCAGCGGACACTTTACCACCGGTAATGAATCCACGTTTACCATCTACTTCAATCTCGGTTCCCGCCTGCAACTGGCTGTGAAGAACCGATTCTGAGTGAATATATCCGTCTGCCTCTGCAGTTACACTTTCAAGGAACTTTGCAATGATATTGCCGCCGGCCTCTAATTTACCCTTACCCATACCATTCATACCACGGGCAATGATAATATTACCATCGGCTTTGATATATGCGCCTTCTACAACACCGTTTACTACTACATTTCCCTTTGCGGAAACAGAGAAGTTAGACTTTACATTACCATTAATCTGCACACTTCCCTCAAATACAATATTTCCGGTACTGTTGTCTACATTTTCCACCATGTAAAGATCGGATACAAATACCTGATCATCCACTAAGGTAACATGACCGTCTACATTTGAATACAGACACAATCCATCCTCAGAAAGAGACATGTTATGCCCGAAACGATGTTTCATACCCTTTACATCTCTGGAATTAATGTACTCTCCACAGATATTGATACCCGTTTCACCCTTTTCTTCCGGAGTAATCTTCGCCAGCAAGTCACCTTTTTTACAATGACAGATTGCATTTAAGTTAAAAAAGTCTACACTACCGTCTTCTAAAAGCGTAGGCTGGGCATGCTGATCCGTATTAAAGAAATACTCAATACTGGCATCTCTTCCTTCTCCCGCCGGTGTACCCACTGCTACTACGATATCTTCACAATATCTGCGCTCCATGAAGAACTGTTGAATCGCCTCGGTCTGAATTCCGGTAATAATCCTACGGAACTTAAGATCCTTTATAAATTCGTCCATAGTAAGCATATCGCCGGTTGCAGAAGGCGATGTAAATCGAGCAACTGCCTGCATTTTATCCGGACTGATGCTAATCGTATAATTTTCATTTACCTTAGGACATTCTCCGGCACTCAATGACATAATCATCTCACGCTTTGACTCTACATTTTGCTTAAGTGTATTAAAGTCATACATCACATGACAATAGTCCAAGTGTTCCACCACTTCACTTAATAAAATATCTTGTCCGCCGTCCTTTGGTGGAATCAGCTTCAGACCAAAACCACCCTGTATACTTACCAATTTAAAGTAACCATTTCTCATTTTCTGTTATTCCCCGTTATCTTGTCGCTTAAAATTCCCATATACTGACCCATTTTGGTCTTCATTTTCTGTAACGCTCTGGTATGCAATTGCGAAACCCTGGACTCCGAAATCTCTAAAATACTTGCAATTTCTTTTAAGGTAAGTTCTTCATAATAATATAACTGAATCACCCTGCACTCTTTTTCAGTCAAAAGCTGAAGTGCTTCGCCCAAAACCTTCGTCAATTCTTCCTTCTCAATATTTTCCTCCGGTGTTTCGAATCGGCTGGACGTACATCCACTATAATCATGTGATACATCACTTCCCGCTTCCATGTATTCATTTAAGGACACTACACCGGTGATTTTCATCTGTGACTGCATATCTAAGTATTCTTCACCGCTAAGCCCCAATTTCTCAGCGATTTCTTCATCGGTAGCACTTCTACCTGTCATACTTTCAATTTCACGAATCACACTGTCTATCTGTTTCTGCTTCTGCCTGATGGTACGTGGAATCCAGTCCATCTTTCGAATCTGATCCAGAATTGCGCCCCTTATACGCAACGAAGCATAAGTCTCAAACTTTACTTCCTTCATGGTATCAAACTTATCGATAGCATCAATCAATCCGAAGATACCATAACTAACCAAATCTTCATACTCCACATTATAACCAAGATACATACTTAGTCGTCCGGCAACCGTTTTAACCAGTGGAGCATACTCCAATATGATTTTTTCCCTCACTTCAGGAGCTTTGCTCTTCGCATATTCCTCCCAAAGACTTTTCTTGCCAGCTTCATCCATACTATCCTACTTTTTTCTCTCCCTCGCCATTCTCCTGCTGTTTCTGTAATTCTTCCTGCTCTTCCTGTTCCTTCAGCGCCTGCTCTCTGGCCTCTTCTTCCGCTTTTGCGATTTCCTCGTTCTGCTTATCAAAATAATCCAGAGTCTTCTGCATCAGTACCCCCAGAAAATAGAAAATGAACAGCACAATCGAAAGTATCAACAACTTATCGATTATGGAGTAGTCATTGATGAATGTCATAATACAGGTAAAAATACCCGCTACAAGCATCAATATGTAAGGCATAGTCCTTCTGTTCATAAAGACCTTCCTCCACTATATAATTGTTTCCGCCTTGCCCACCGCACGAATATGAAACTCTCCGGTTTCCGGATAAAAGGTTACGGTTCTACCATAATTAAGTCCCGTATCTTCTGCTAGAATCGGGATATTCAACTTCGCAAGAACCTTCTTCGTAGCCTCTACATTCCGTGCGCCAATCTGCATCATGGAATTCTGGCTTGCAAACTGGAACATGGTAGCTCCGCCTGCAATTTTGGCAACCATACGACTTCTCTTTGCCCCCATCGCTTCCATTTGCTTTACAAGTTCAACAATTCCGGTGTCTGCAAATTTCGCAATATTCGATGCGCTATTATGTATTGCAGTACTGTCCGGAAGCATAATATGTGCTAATCCACCGATCAAAGTCCCGGGATCACGGATGGCAATTCCCACACAAGAACCAAGTCCTAATGTTATCACGCCATCCGGAGCCTTACAGGGCTTCAAATCAGCCATTCCAACCTTGATTATTTCACCCATTTTCTATCCCTCTTTACATAATCCCAAGTGCACTTAAAATCTTCTCATAAGAAGGTAAATCGGGAATTAATATAAAGTAGCCGTCAATTTCCACATCATCATAAAATTGAGACTGGATTAACAATATATGGTCACCAATAATACCAAATTCAATAGCCGGTACACTTAAGATTGCCCCTGCCATATCAATACAAAGACTTGGTGGTGTAGGATAAATCATTAAATTTGTTAATGTAGAAAGAGAATTCAAATAAGCACCGGTAATAATGTTACTAATTTCCTTCAATGCCGAAAGCTCCATCTCATCAAAAGCCGGCTGACCGGATTCATATCCCATCATCAGCTTTTTAATCAACCCTTTGGCGGCCTCCAGCTCAATCAGGAACATAATGCTTCCTGTAATATCTCCTTCTACTCCAAGCAATATTCCGCACATGGTCTTTTCTTCGCCGCCCATTATGGTACCGACTTCCGAAAAGTCAAGCAGCCTAACCTGTGGAACACGCATGTCCACTTTGCATTGTAGCATCTGGGACAATGCTGTCATGGCGTTTCCGGCACCAATATTTCCAATTTCTTTCAGTACATCTACATATTTTTCTGAAACATCATTCAAGTTAAAATCTGCCATTACCCTACATTCCTTTTATGCGTTTTCTTTATCCTGCAAAAGTAAATTCAAATCCAACAAAGAAATCAATTCATCATTATGCTTTCCGATTCCGGTAATGAAATTAGAATTCTCTGTATTGGTAGAATCATAGGAAACCTTCTCAATATGATTGGTATCCAAAGTTACTACCTCTTTTACCTCATCTACAATGATTCCTACAGTACCATGCTGTTCCAACTTTAAAATAATGATACGGGAAGCTCTGGTAAGCTCATCCGCCGGTAAAAACATCTTCAGTCTGGCACTCATAACCGGAATAACTTCACCACGAAGATTGATTACACCTTTCAAATACTCCGGCACCTTTGGTACTCTGGTAATGCCCTGCATTCTGATAATATTATCTATGTACTTGATATCAATACCGTACTGCTCATCTCCTAATCGAACAACAATATACTGAATACCATCACTTCCAACAACTTTTAACTCATCCATGTCGCTATCTCCTTTCTTAAATCAAAGCATTTGCATCTAAAATCAGAGCTACTTCACCATCACCTAAAATGGTTGCTCCACTGATAAACTTGCACTGCTTGATATATTTTCCTAAGGACTTAATAACGATTTCCTGCTGACCAATTAATTCATCAATTACTAAACCGGCCTGCTTATCACCCTTCTTAACAATAACAACTTCCATACTCTCGTCAGGTGATTTTGTACTTTCAGTATCCAGCACCTCATTCAAACGAATCAAAGGAATAACAGTTCCACGAAGATGGATAACTTCCTTGTTCTGTACAGTCTTAATCTCTGATGGATGAATATCTTCGATTGTCTGGATTGATCCAAGAGAAATAGCATATTTCTCTCCACCAACCACAACCATAAGGGCTTGGATAATTGCTAAAGTTAAAGGCAGACGAATAATCCAAGTACTACCTTCACCTAATTTACTTCTGACTTCCACTTCACCGCTGAGGGCCTCAATCTTAGACTTAACAACGTCAAGACCTACACCTCGGCCGGATACGTCAGTAACTGACTTTGCAGTAGAGAAGCTCGGAAGGAATAATAAATCGATAATTTCCTTGTCAGACATGTTTGCTGCCTGCTCCGGAGTAATAGAACCACGCTCAATCGCTTTATTTTTAACCTTCTCTACATCAATACCATTACCATCATCGCGAACCTCGATAACTACATTGTTACCGTCCTGATATGCATCAAGGAAAATAGAACCGGTCTCCGGTTTGCCACGCTGTGCACGAACTTCTGCAGACTCCAAACCATGGTCAGCGGAGTTACGAAGTAAATGCATCAAAGGATCACCAATTTCATCAACCACGGTACGGTCAAGTTCTGTATCCTCACCGGACATATATAGTTCCATCTTCTTTCCAAGCTTCTTGGAGAGATCACGAATCATACGTGGGAACTTATTAACAACACTCTCGATAGGTACCATTCGAACCTTCATAACAGATTCATGAAGATTGGTGGTAACGCTCTCTAAGTATTCAATCTGCTCATTAAATGCGCCACTGTGCTGGGTTTCATCCTGACTGGAAATAGAAACCAGAGAGTTCTTCGCAATAATAAGCTCACTTACCAGATTCATAAGGGAATCCAGCTTCTCAATATCTACACGGACTGTTCTATTTACTACAGGCTTGCCCGGTGTCTGCTTCTTCTCTGTCTTTGCTGCCGCTGCCGGTCTCTCTGCCGGAGCTTCGGTAGCTACTACTGCAGCTGCTACAGGTGCTTCCTTAACAACCTTAGTTTCTGCAGCAAAGTTCATAACCTTCAAGTCGATTACATCACCAATAACGCTTTCAATTTCAGAAACATTCTCTGCAGACTTTATAATATCCTTCACTTCAGCATCAGATACAACAATCAAGCTGAAATCACGGTCAAACTTCTCATCCTCAATATCCTGAGCCGGAGGATTCGAAACAATAATTTCTGATTTTTCTTCCACTGCCTTAAAAACAAGGAATGCTCTCGCTGCTTTTAAAATACAGCTTTCCTGAACAGTAACGGTTAAACCGTAAAGTTTCTTGCCCTGACGAACAGCTTCTTCCATTACATCTTTCTGTGCTCCGTCCAAAGCAATCTTAAGCCACTTCTTTCCTTCCTCATTATCTGCAGATGCAACAGCCGCTTCTTCCTTATCTGCCTTCTGCTCCGGTACCGGAGTAGCGGCCTGGCCCTTGCTGTTAAGAATTGCATTTAACTGATCAATCAGATGCTGATTGTCGTTAGTTCCTTCATCTGCGGATTCCTTGATGTTTGATACATACTCATCCAAAGCATCCAGACACTGGAAAAGAATGTCAATCATGCTTGGTTGAACCACAATATTTCCGTTACGAACCTCAGAAAAAACATTCTCCATGTCATGGGTCAAAGTCTGCATTCTCTTATATCCCATAGTTCCTGCCATACCCTTTAAAGAATGGGCTGCACGGAAAATCTCATTCACGGTATCAGAGCTGGTCGGGTCTGATTCCAGGTTCAGAATCTGGGTATTCAAATTCTGTAAATGCTCGTTTGATTCATCAATAAAGATTTCAAGATATTGGCTTACATCCATCTCACTTTACCCCCACGTTCAAAATAATCTCCTGTGCTATTTGCTCAAGCGGAACCACTTGGTCCGATACCCCTGCTGTTACAATCGCCTTCGGCATACCGTACACCGTACTGGTTTCCTGATCCTGGGCAATAACATGTATCTTTTTCTTGGCTTTCAGGTTCTTAATTCCAACAGTGCCGTCCTGTCCCATACCGGTCATCACCACACATACAATCTCATCAAACTTACTGTCCATCAGAGACTCGTACATATAGTTTGCGCAGGGTTTTACTCCTTCTCTGGAAGGTTCATCAGAGTAATGAATGGTACATCTTCCCGATGCATTAGTCTGCACGTTCATATGCATTCCACCCATAGCAAGATATACACATCCGGACTCAAGTTCATCTCCCTCTGCAGCTTCCTTTACTTTAACCTCACTCAAGGTATTCAGTCTTTCTGCGAGAGATGCTGTAAATCCCTTAGGCATGTGCTGGACGATTAGGATTGGTGCGCTGATATCCGCGGGTAATCTGGGGATTACCGACTGAAGTGCTCGGGGACCGCCGGTAGAGCTCGCAATAGCCACCAGTTTCTTACCGGTGCTCTTTACCGCACTCTTCTTGGCAATATCCACTACCTTCTTGATTGTTGCCTGTCTTTGTTCAACCTTCTCCTGCGATTCGAATACCGGTGCCTTGCTGTTTGCAACGACATCCAAAATACGAAGCAGTCCGTCCTTGAACTCATCCGCCCTACAATCTAATGCATTATCCGGCTTGTGAATAAAATCCAATGCTCCCAGTTCCAACGCATCCAAAGTAGTCTTGGCGCCTTCTCTGGTATCAGTACTTGCCATCATTACTTTTGCAGGAATCTTGTATTTACGAAGCTCCTGTAAAAGCTGAAGGCCGTTCATCTTAGGCATATTCACATCTAAAACTACTGCATCATAGGTCTTGCGGCTGAGCAGGTCAAAAGCTTCCAATCCGTTGGTTGCTCTGTCTGCAACTTCAAACCTTTCGTCACTATTGATTATATCACATAACACTCTTCTCATGAGTGCAGAGTCATCAACAAGCAATATTTTTTTCATACTTTTTTCCTATGCCCCACTAGAGCTAATTACTTATCATTATAACGCTCTTTCTTTCTGTTTTTTCTCTCTTCTTCAAAAATAAAGCGGATAATCTCTTCTCTGACATCCTTTTCCAGGTCTACATATTGTACCCGGTGCTCATAAGTCCCCCTTCTGTTGGAAAGTTCAGTAACCGTTAATACCTTACCAACAATCTCATATTGCTTTTTCTGCTTATTCTGCAACAGGCTGTAGCTACAGTAAATCAGACTATCCGGCTCATACTTCTGCTCTGAAACAAATCGAAGGCCGCCACCACTGATATCTACAATTACGCTACGCTTGATAGGAAGGCCCGGTGTAAGTAAAAACGGTTCCTTAAGTTCAATAGCCTTGATCTCGTTCTCTTCCAGCTCACGACTGGTCATATCAAGTGCACAACTGTATCTGTAATATTCTCTTCTCTGATGTTTTCTTAAGTTTGTGGTCAGCTCCACTACCAGAATATAGACATTATTGCTCTTATATCTGTCAATTACTCTGGCAAAACACTGGAACAACCCATGCTGCGCATAAATTGTCAAATCATACTCTACATCCACCGGAAGTAAGATTAATTTCGTTTTCTCCATAGGCATTACAATTTCCATCTGGTCATCAGAGAGAATTTCATGAATCTCACTGATAAAAACTCTTTGAGAGTCTTCTTCCTTCTTTTGGTGCTCCACCATCTGTAATTCAATTCGGTCACCCGGTCTTAAAAACTTAGATAACATGCTACCACCACCTCTATGATTTGTTTTTGTTCGTGATTATATGGGAAAAAAATGCTGCCATACCACGCTTGGGCTGTTTTGCCACAGCCTCCTTATTCATTAATTTATTAACAATATTCTCGTATGCGATACTTGCTTTTGAACCCGGAAACATCATGGAAACCGGTGTCTGCTGCATTACTGCTTTCACAAGCTTCTCATCCTGGGGAACTCCTCCCAAATAATCAAAAGGCATCTTCAGATATTTCTTTACTACTAAATCTAACTTATTATATAAAGTCTTCCCATCTTCTTCTCTTTCCACTCGGTTGGCAATCATTTTTACTGTGGTTGTCTCCGGATTATATTTGGGATGACGATAAAGAGCTTTAAGCAAAGAATAGGAGTCCGTAATAGATGTGGGTTCCGGTGTTGTTACAAGCAAAATTTCCTCACTTGCTACCAAAAACTCCAGTACCGCATCGGAAATTCCGGCACCCGTATCAATAATTATTACATCTGCAAAAGCATCCAACTCTGCCAGATTATTAATAATGTAGTTGAGCTGCTCTACATTCAGATTGGCCATACCGGAGATTCCGGAACCACCGGAAATGAAACCTACATCCATAGGTCCTTTGGTAATAATATCCTGAATACTCTTTCCCTGGTAAATCAAGTCACATAAATTGTGCTTCGGTATACATCCGAACATGATTTCAATATTCGCCAATCCAAAATCTGCATCCAGAATAACAACCCGCTTTCCCATCTTACGAAACTGAATTGCTAAATTAATGGAGGTATTGGATTTGCCTACACCACCTTTTCCACTGGTTACGGTAAACACACGGGCCAGCGGTTTATTTAATTGCCCCGCTTTAATTACTCTTAATTGACTCGCCTGGTCCATGCTCATGCCTCCTTACACAAGTTTCCACCCAGAAGCTGCTTAACAGTACTCTGGGGATTAAATGCCTCAATATCATCCGGCACATTCTGCCCACTTGTCACATAGGCGATAGATGCTCCTGTATGCATTCTTAAATTGTACATACTACCTACACAGAAGGTCTCATCCACTTTTGTAAAAATCAGATGATAACTGGTAATTGCGCTATATTTATCTGCAATCTTTCTTAAGTCGCTGTACTTTGTGGTAGCACTGAGCACTAAATAGGTCTGCTTTTCTGCCACTTCTCCTACAGCATCTGCCAGCTCCTTCATAGCCTGAATCTGCTCTGCGTTCTGATGTGAATGTCCGGCGGTATCAACGAAAATATAATCAAAATCATGATAATACTTTACAGCTTCTACCAATTCTTCCTTGGTATAAATCACTCTGAACGGTACCTGCAATATGGTGGCATAAGTATTGAGCTGCTCTGCCGCAGCAATACGATAAGTATCTGCTGTAAGAAGTGCCACCCTCTTTTTTTCTTCTACAATATATCTGCTGGCAAGCTTAGCAATAGTTGTCGTCTTTCCTACACCGGTAGGTCCCATAAAAAGTACTACTTTGGGGCCTTCCTCCGCCTCGGTAATAGGCATTGGCTTACCAAACTTTAAAATCATTCTCTGATAGATTCCGGCAAGTACGTTATCAATAGGAAGATTCTGCTTATATACCTTCTCCATTTCTGAAATAAGCTGATTCGCATACCTCTCATCCACTTCATTATCAATCAAAGTATTATAAATCAACTTAGTATATTTTGTCAGTTCACTGTCTTCAAAATCCGTCTCCGAAAAATCTGAGGCAGAATCCTTTTCTACCTCTTTTTCCTCTGCCTTTACCGTCTCATGCTTCTCTGCCGCCTTTATCTGGCTTTCCAAAAGATTCTGAAGATTCTCCAGCTTTTGCTCGATACTTCTTGCTTCTTCGGAAAGTGTCTTCTCCGGTACTTTACCGGAAGGTGCAGTAAGTGCAGCATTTATCTGTTCTTTCTTAGCATTTGCCAGTCTGTCCGGTTCCTCTTCCAGAGCAACCGTCACTTCAAACAACTTCTTACGAAAAGCGGCAAAGAGCCCTTTGGCCTTTACCTGCTTTACGTTCATTATAACAATGCCTTCCCCCAGCTCCTTCTTCGCTGCATTAATGGCATCTTCTTCCGTTTTCCCTGTAAATTTCTTAATAATCATTTAGGCAGTCACCATCCCCACAGACTGCAGTTCCGCACTACTTTCAATTTCGTTATAAGACACTACAATCAAGTCTTTATAGTAATCTTCTGTCAGGCGCTTAAAATACATACGAACAATAGGTGAAGTGATCACAATCGGATTCTTTCCTAAGTTCTCCAGCTTCTGTACTTCTGCTCCGACAGAATTTAAAATCGCTTTGGAACGAACCGGATCCAGATTCAAGTATGCACCACTTTCTGTCTGCTTCACACTTCCCATAATTTCCTGCTCGATCTTAGGGTCTAAGGTAACCACACTTGTGGTCTCATGAGCCGGAAAATATCTTCCGGAAATAGCACGTTTTAATGCCTGACGAACATACTCGGTAAGAATATCCGTATCTCTGGTAGTCGGCGCATAATCCGCCAATGTTTCCAAAATAGAAAGTAAATCTCTGATCGAAATACCCTCTTTTAATAAATTCTGTAATACCTTCTGAATCTCACCTATACCAAGAAGCTTAGGTACAAGCTCTTCGATAAGGGAAGGATGAGATTCTTTTAAATTGTTGATAAGGTTCTGCACATCCTGTCTTGTAAGAAGCTCTGCAATGTGCTGTCTGATAATTTCTGTTAAATGAGTTGCAATAATGGATGGTGGATCAACCACGGTATAGCCGAGACTTTCCGCACGTTCTCTCTGTCCCTCCGTAATCCAGATTGCAGGTAAATGGAAGGATGGTTCAAAGGTAGGAATACCGGTAATCTCCTCCTCCACATATCCGGGATTCATAGCCATATAATGGTCAAATAAAATTTCACCTTCACTAACCTGAATACCCTTTACCTTAATAATATACTGATTCGGATTGAGCTGGATATTATCTCTAAGTCGGATAATCGGAACAACCGTACCAAGCTCAAGAGCCATCTGTCTACGAATCATAACCACACGGTCAAGAAGGTCACCGCCCTGACTTACGTCAGCCAGCGGAATAATTCCATAACCGAACTCCAATTCGATAGGATCCACCTGAAGAAGGCTGTTTACATTCTCCGGCTGTCTGATTTCGTCTGCCGCAACTTCATCCATATCCACTTCTGACTCAATGGTTGCTGTCTCAATAGTTGCCTGAATACTACGTCCGGCAATAATAAATGCAAGACCGAGTCCTACAAAAAGAATGGTGTTCAGCTCCGTTACAAATCCTAAAATCGCCATGGTAGAACCTACCAAGTATAGAACCTTAGGAATACCAAACAGCTGACGGATAAGAGTCTGTCCAAAATCCGCATCCTTGCTTCCCTTCGTTACCAGAATACCGGTAGATAAAGAAATCAGCAAAGACGGAATCTGTGATACCAGACCATCACCAATGGTAAGAATACAATAACGGTCAAGAGCCTCTGCCATCTCCATCCCATCACGGCTCATACCCATAATCAGACCACCAACCAGATTAATAACCGTAATAATAAGACCTGCAATCGCATCTCCTTTTACGAATTTGGTAGCACCATCCATGGAACCGAAGAAGCTTGCCTCTTCCTGAATTTTTTCACGTCTTCTCTTTGCTTCCGCATCGGTAATCGCTCCGGTATTTAAATCCGCATCAATTGCCATCTGCTTACCGGGCATAGCATCCAATGTAAAACGAGCAGTTACTTCGGATACTCGTTCAGAACCCTTATTGATTACCAGGAACTGAATCAAAATAAGGATAAAGAAGATAATCATACCGATAACAAGGTCACCGCCACCTACATATTCACCAAAGGTCTCTACTACGTTACCGGGCTCACCGGTACCTAAAATAAGCTTTGTAGATGACACGTTCAGTGCAATACGGAACAATGTGGTAAATAACAACAGTGTGGGGAAGAAGGATAAGTCCAGTACTTCCTTTACAAACATGGTACTAAAAAGAATTGTAAAGGCAATCGCCATATTAAGTGCAAGCAATGCATCCAGCATCCAGCTTGGAAGAGTAATGATGAACATTAAAAATGCAGTTAATACATAGATAGCGACCACAACGTCATATCCAATTTTTTTCATCTTCATACTCCCTTCCCAATTATTTTATATTTTTCCTTTTAATTTATATACAAATGCCAAGACCTCTGCCACTGCCTGATATAGCTCGGGCGGAACCATCTGCCCGATGTCTACATTGGCATAAAGCATTCTGGCCAAAGGCTTGTTCTCTACAATTTCAATACTGTGCTCTCTCGCCACGTCCTTGATTCTCTGAGCAAGAAAATCTTCACCTTTAGCAATTACAATGGGTGCATCCGCAACTTCCGGATCGTACTTGATTGCAACCGCATAGTGGGTCGGGTTGGTAATTACCACATCCGCCTGTGGCAGGTTTTGCATCATTCTGCGCTGAGAGGCTTCTCTCATTCGCTGTCTGATTTTACCCTTGATTTCCGGAGAACCTTCTGTCATCTTATACTCTTCCTTGATTTCCTGCTTAGTCATTTTCATATCGTTCTTAAACTTGAACTTCTGAAATGCATAATCAGCAAATGCAATAATCATGTAAAAAGCCGACACACGGATTCCCATGTCTGTTACAGTCTCTAAAAGGAGCTGCAATGCCTGCATAAGAGGCATATCATATAGTAAGTATAAATCCTGCCATCTGTCCTTTAAATAAATGTAACAGATAATGATAATCAAAATAATCTTCGCCAGAGACTTTATCAATTCCACAACGGAAGTTATGGAAAACAGTCTTTTAAATCCGGAAATAGGATTCAGTTTACTCAGCTTAGGCATAAGCGGTTTCGTGGTAATCTCCCATTTCACCTGTGCAACATCACTGACAAAAGCCACCACCACACCCACCGCAAAAATAGGTAGTAGGATAAGTAAAATCTGTATAATCATCTGTTCAAACAGATTCCCCATCTCTTCCCACGACATATTTCCATTCCAAAAAGTTACAATAGAAGGCATACGGTTATACATATTCTCGAACAGACCCAGGAAGCTGGTTCCCATATATCCGGCATAAAACCGCAGGACTAAAAACAATGCAAGTAGACCAAGGCCATTAGCAATCTCTCTACTCTTGGCAACCTGGCCTTCTTTTCTGGCATCTCTTAACTTTTTCTCGGTAGCCGGCTCTGTCTTCTCTCCACCGGGACCTTCTTTCGCAAAGAATTGCAGGTTATATTCCAGGAGCATTACATCATCCCTCCTGCAAAAGCTGTTATCATCTTCTTCATTTCCTGAAAGACAAAATCAGATGCACCGGGAAGCATACCAACTGTAAAAAAGATTACAGAAAGACCAACCACAATCTTAAGCTGGATACCTACCGCAAACATGTTCATCTGCGGTGACACCTTTGCCAGCACTCCCAATATCGCATTCAACAGCATCATCACACAAAATACAGGCAAACATATTCGGAAACCGATAATAATATAATCACTCATAAAACTTATCATCGTTGCCAACAACGAGTCCTGTCTGAATACTGCTCCATTCACCGGAATCAATATAAAACTGTCCGCCAAAGCATCCAATAAATAACGATACATTCCTGTAGCAATCATCATCATCAGGAGTACATATTGATAAAAGGCTCCGGTAATACTGGTATTCTGTTTTGTTGCCGGATCAAATACGGTTGCCATGGATAATCCAACCTCCATATCGATTACAGAACCCGCAAAATTCACAATGGAAGTGCAAAGAGTTGTTCCAAAGCCAAGCAATAGTCCTACAATAGCTTCCTTCAATACAATGGCTGCATATCCTGTCACCGTACTATAAGTAATCGGGATCTCCGCCGGCGTAACCACTTCGTAAATCAAAAGAGCAGTAAAAAAACTAAGGCCAATTCTCACCTGTCTGGGTGAACCCTGCATACTGAAAAAAGGAGCTACAAACACAAAACATGACACTCTTACCAGAATTAGCAAAAAATATTCTAAATCAAACAAAGAAAAGGATAGCTGCAACATAAATTACCTCTACCCATTTACATATAGGGCAAAATTAGAAAAGAGCTCCACCATAAACTCTACCATGGAATTCAGCATCCAATGCCCGAATAACATCAATGATAAAAATACACAGATAATCTTAGGAACAAACGTAAGTGTCTGTTCCTGGATGGAGGTAACTGTTTGAAAAATACTGATTAATAATCCTACAATTAAGGAAACCAGCAGTACCGGTAAGGACACCTTAATAATCAGATATAATGCGTTATTGGCAATCTCCACAACGGTATCAATAGTCATCATATCAGCCTCCTCCTTTCTTACCTACTAATAAAATGTCCTGATTAAATTTTCAATTACCAAACTCCAGCCATCTGCCAGAACAAATAATAAAATCTTGAACGGCATAGAAATGGTGGTAGGCGGTAACATCATCATACCCATACTCATCAGGGTAGATGCTACAACCATATCGATTACGATAAATGGTATATAAATCACAAAGCCCAGGAAAAATGCTGTTCTAAGCTCTCCGATAATAAAGCTGGGAATCAAAATGGATGTAGGAATCGCATCCAAAGTCTTACCATCCCATTCCATCTCTGCAATATCCATAAAGAGCTCTACATCTTTCACCAGAGTCTCTTCATACATAAACTCTCGAATCGGCACAAGGGCAGCTTCAAAAGCCTCTTCTTGTGTAATAATCCCCTGATCAAATGGCTGAATTGCTTCTGTATTAATCCTCTCAATAGTGGGAGTCATAATAAAGAAAGTCAAAAACAGCGCGATTCCGATAAGCACCTGATTAGGCGGTGCTGTCTGAGTATTTAGTGCTGCTCTGGTAAAGTGAAGAACAATCAGTATACGAGTATAGGATGTCAGAAGTATAAGCAGAGTGGGTGCCAACGCAATTAACGTAAGCGTTAAAAGAATACGCAAACTACCATTCAACTCTCCGTTACCATTGTTATAGGTAATGGTAAGCTCATTGGATACATTCAGTTCCTTCAACTCCTCATGACTGTCCACAGTACCTGTAGGATTAATAATAGTGCCACTCTCCGTATAATCAAACTCGGATGTTCCTGTGGCATATGCAGTTAAAGACGTATTAATACACAATATGCCTACCGTAATCAGCAGGCATATTATTTTAAATATATTTTTTTTCACTTATTTCTTTGTCTCCTTGTGTATTGCAGAATTCAAAAGTGCTTTGAAATCCAGAGACTTTTCAGCCGCCTGCCTTAATACAATTTCTTCCTTAGGTATCTCTCCTAACTTAGTCACTGTATCTTTGCAAACTGCAATGGCAAAATATTTCCCACCGATACGAACAATCTGAATACATTTGCTTGCATCGATGCGAGTGGCCTCTACGACCTCAACATTGCCTCCTGCCCCCATCTGCTTCTGATAGGATGCAATAAATCTCGTGGTCCAGGCTGTAAGAGCCAGAACCACGACAAATATAATCAATACAGTTATAAGCTGTGCATAGCTGTCAGCACTTCCAGTTAAAATAACCATTAACCAATAACCTTCTTAACCGCTTCAATAACACGCTCTGCCTGGAAAGGCTTAACAATGAAATCTCTTGCGCCTGCCTGAATTGATTCAATAACCATTGCCTGCTGACCCATTGCAGAACACATAATAACCATTGCGCCCGGATCACTGGCTTTGATTTTCTTAAGAGCTGCAATACCATCCATCTCCGGCATGGTGATGTCCATAAGAACTAAATCCGGAGATAACTCTGCAAACTTCTCGCAAGCTTTGACACCGTTTTCTGCCTCGCCAACAACATTGTAGCCATTCTTGCTTAAAATATCTTTTATCATCATTCGCATGAATGCGGCATCATCGCAAATTAATACACTTTTAGCCATAAAAATGTCCTCCAACTCATTTAATGAATGTCTTCATATTATTTGATAATTTCTGTCACTCTTACACCAAAGCTTTCTTCAATTACCACTACTTCTCCCTTTGCAACAAGCTTGCCATTTACCAATACATCAATTGGTTCTCCGGCAATTCTGTCAAGTTCGATAATGGTTCCCGGTGCAAAATCCAGAATATCCGATATGGACTTGGAGGTTCTACCAAGCTCTACTGTTACCTCGAGAGGTACATCCATAATCAGACCAATATTCTCCTGACTAGGCATTGCGCTATAATCAGTAGAGAAATTTTGGAACTGAGCCGGCTGAACATTCATATTTGCCATAGGCATCATTCCCTGCGGATATCCCATAGGCATTCCCATTGGCGGATAACCCATCGGCATTCCCATCTGAGGTTGCATCATCTGTGGCTGCATTCCCATCTGCGGCTGCATTCCCATCTGTGGCTGCATGCCCATCTGTGCATTCATATCTACTTGCTGTGGAGCCACCTGCTGTGGTTGCGGCTGCTGAGCTGTCGTCGGTGCCGGACTAGGAGCCGGTGCCGGCTCTGCCGCCCCACCCATCTGCTGACTGATAAAGGTATCTACAAGCTTTTTAGCAAATTCTACGGGGTACAATTGCATAATTGTACTGTCAACCAAATCACCAATCTGCATTCTAAAAGAAATCTTTACAAAGCTTCCACCTAAGAACGGTGAAATCTCTGCGCCGTCTGAATATTCTACCAAATTAAGCAAGTCTGCATTTGGCGGGCTGATATCAATCACTGTACCAAGCATACTGGATAAAGAGGTTGCCGCTGAACCCATCATCTGGTTCATCGCTTCAGAAATCGCACTTAAATGCAATTCTCCCAATTCTCCATCCGTATTTGTACCATCACCACCCATCATTAAGTCAGTGATAATCTTAACATCATTTTCCTTTAATACTAAGATATTGGAACCATCCAATCCCTGAGTGTACTTAATCTGAATAAATACACAAGGCTTCTCATACTCATCCAGTAATGTCTTCCATTCTGCCATGGCAACAACCGGTGTGGTAATGTTAACCTTCAAGTTCACTAACGAATATAACGTAGTCGCTGATGAACCCATACTGATGTTTGCCACTTCACCAATTGCATCTCTCTCCACATCGGTAAGAACATCACTTCCACCCGCAACAGGCGCTTCCGTGTACGAAACATCCTGGACTGGTTCTTCGCTATCTTCCATTGCTCCAGACAAATCCATACCATTAAGGAGGGCAGTTATTTCGTCCTGTGATAGCATTCCATCCATTGTATCCTCCATTCCGCTGCATTGCAGCCCTTTATTCTTCCTCTCTGATAACTGACGTTACCCTTACTGCATAAGCATCTTCGCTGGCTCCGGGAAGTGCAGTAAATTTACGAATATTACCAACAAATATATCCATATCGCTGTCCACTTTAGTATTCAGACGGATAACATCACCCAGCTGTAATCCCATGAAATCAGCTACAGATATCTTGCTCTTGCCAAGCACAGCCTTCACCGGAACATCTACCTTGCGAATCAGGGATTCAATATAATCCTCATAATTCTCATCCGGACGTTCCTGCATGGTTGAGAACCAATACTTGGTATTCAACTTATCCATCACATCTTCCAATGTGAAGAAAGGTAAGCAAACATTAATATATCCTTCGATGTCACCAATCTTTACGTTTAGCGTTACAATCGCTACCATATCTGATGGTGGAACAACCTGTGCAAACTGCGGATTGGTTTCCAATCTGCTTATTACCGGACTGAGTTCAATAACGTTCTTCCATGGATCTCGCATAAGTTGCGTAAACATGGTCATAATACGTTGTAATATTGACATCTCAATCTCAGAAAACTCCCTGGTTTTTTCAAGCGGAGTACCATTTCCGCCAAGCATTCGGTCTATAATCGTATAGCCCAAATTTGTTGATAACTCCAGAATAATATTTCCGTTTAATGGAAGGAAATCGATAATTCCCAAAATTGCCGGACTGGACAAGGAATTACTGAATTCCGAAAAGGTTACTGTTTCTGAACTTGCTACAGTGACCTGAATATTCTTCCTTAAGTACACCGGAAGATTCGTGGAAATAAGTCTTCCATAGTGTTCAAAAATAATTTCCATGGTACGCAGATGTTCTTTAGAGAACTTTGTAGGACGGTTAAAATCATAATTCTTAACCTGTCTCTCGTCTGCACCCTGCATATTATCCGCATCAAGTTCGCCGGAGGACAATGCCGCCAGCAGATTATCTATTTCGCTTTGTGATAGAACATCACCCACAAATCTCACCTCCTGTCTATCATAGCTTTATAGTCAGAGGCTATTGCGTTTTTCTCTCACTGATTGCCACTTTATAGATAAACTCATTCTTATCGACGAATAATGCTTTTACTGACTTTAAGATTTCTTCACGGATAACTTCGAACTTCTCATTGTCATTAATCTCTTCCACAGTATACTGTGAAACAGTTGCTTCGATAGCATCCTTAATCAAGCTTTCATAGCTTGCGAATTTCTCTCCGCCAAAATCCTTATATCCCTCACCCTTATTATTTAAAGAGAAAGAAATATTACATACAACATAATGATTCTTTCCATCCTCACTAAGAAGAGGAATAGTCATCGGTGCAGAAAGATCATAAACTTCCAGCTGTTCCATCGGAACAACCTCTTCCGTACCCATAGAATCCAGTTCCAGATTGAGAACTGCTGCAATGTTACCTACAAGCTCTGCAGTTCTTTTATTTGTCTGTGTTACATTAACCATCATTATAGTTGTTAAGATTACGTTCACTACAAGCAGTGCCAGAATCAAAACTGATAATAGATTTTTTTTCATACGTTAATACTCCTTACGGAATTGGTGGATTATATATTTTAATTTCCACTCTTCTATTTTTTGCCCTGCCTTCAGCAGTGCTGTTGTCTGCAATCGGTACGTATTCACCACGACCGGAATGCTTGATGTTCGCTGGGTCAAGTAATGTATTGTCCATCAGGTAACTGAATACCGACAGAGCTCGCGCACTACTCAACTCGTTGTTATCCTTATACCTGCCCCCACCTTTCATGGGAACAGTATCTGTATGACCTTCGATTTCAATGGTTCCTTCAGAATATCTCTCTAAAAGAGCCCCCACCTTATCCATCACCGCCACAGAACTCTCTTTCAATTCTGCTTTACCGGAATCAAAAAGTAGTCCACCCTTTATAGTAAGAAGAACATATTCTCCTGTAAAGTTCACTTCAATCTGATCGGTCATATTACTTTCTACCACAGACTCTGTGATTTTTTCTGCCAGTTCCTCGTTTTCCTGAAGAACATATTTCTCCATTGCCTCACCGACAATTTCATATTGTTCATCCGTTTCAATCGTTCCTACAGCGGCTTCGTACTCATCCAGCTCCGAGCTTTCCACTTCACCGTCTGCAGTAGCACCCATACTATTTATGTAATCAGCAAGATCATTCAACTGACTCACACCGTTACTGACTAAAATTCCATCACCAATGGCTGTCGCACCACCATCTAAAATACTAAACGCTGATGACATGGAAGCAACAAGCTCATTGTACTTCGCTTCATCTACGGTGGACATTGAGAAAAGCAATACGAAGAAACATAGCAAAAGATTCATTAAATCACTAAACGTGGTCATCCACTCTGGAGAACCCTTCTTAGGTTCTTCCGATTTACGTTTTGCCATTATTCTTCTGCACCTCCCATATCTGCCTCTTCACCATTTAAGTTTCTTGAAACAGGTGGTAAGAAGGATTTCAGCTTTTCTTCGATAACTCGAGGATTCTCTCCGGCCTGAATAGATAACAGACCTTCAATCATTACTTCCTTAAGCTGCATTTCGTTTGCATTGTTCATCTTCAGCTTATTTGCAATTGGTGCACATATCCAGTTCGCAAGCAAAGAACCATATAAAGTTGTAATAAGTGCTACTGCCATCGCAGGTCCGATTGTGGATGGGTCTGACATATTATTCAACATACTTATCAAACCAATCAGAGTACCAATCATACCCCAGGAAGGACCTAACGCTCCCCAGCATTCCCAGAAGCCGATAACCTCTTTATGTCTGCCGTCCACGCTTACAATTTCCGTTTCCAAAATCGCACGAACCAAATCCGGGTCTGTACCGTCTACAATAAGTAAGATTCCTTTTTTAAGGAAAGGATCTTCAATCTCTGCAGCCGCCTCTTCCAAGGAAAGCAAGCCTTCCTTTCTGGCGATATTAGATAAATCGATAATGCTTCGAATCATCTCTCCAATATTGATTACCGGTACCTTCCAAGTAAGGGTTATGGACTTAAGTCCATTCACAAACCCCGCAATACTATGACTGGCCAATACACCGGCAATAGAACCACCGAATGTAATAAGCGCAGAAGGTAGATTTACGTAATCCATTACTGATGCTCCGTTTGAAAGAATACCGAAGATCATCAAAACGAAACCTAAAATAAGACCAAGTATTGACGCTATATCCATAGTTATCACCCAACTTTTCCGTAAATTTGTTTTTTCTTTTCAACAAATTTACTTAATATTTTTTGAATTAGTCGACAAAAATATCTTTTCTATACAATTTTACAAGATTTTTTATCTCTTGTCTACTTTCTTTTACAATTATTTTTCTTCCTGTAGTAAGTGTTATTACGGTATCCGGTGTTTCTTCCACCACTTCGAACAAATGTGGGTTGACCAGTACCTTTATCCCATTAATTTTTGTCACTTCAATCATCCGCATCCCCCTACAAAAAACAAAAATCGCTGTAAAACAATATCAATATAAAAGTCCTATGCCGCCCATGCCAGACCGCATAGGACTCCTTATATTACACTATATTATCTCTTTAAATTTGTAAGTTCCTCTAACATGGTATCCGAAACAGTGATGATACGGCTGTTTGCCTGGAAGCCACGCTGGGTTGTAATCATCTCCGTAAACTCAGCAGATAAATCTACATTACTCATTTCCAGTACACCGGTTGACATATAGCCACCATTAGCGGTTACATCTACACCGATTCCATCAAACTCACCGGAGTTCAAGGTTGCGGAATAAAGGTTATCCCCCTGTTTCTCCAAACCTGATGCATTTGCAAATTCTGCTGTTGCAATCTGACCAAGAAGCTTTGTCATACCATTATCGTAAGATGCATAAATCATACCGTTATTCTGGATAGATACACCAATCATATCACCAAGTCTTCTACCGGTTCCCAAACCATCTAAATCACCACTGGTAGCACCGATGGTGGAAGTTCCCTTATTATCGTACATAGAACTTTCAGAGAAATCTACTTCAATGTTACTGAAATTACCACTGATAGCACTAAAGTCAATATTTAAGGTTGATACAGTTTCCTCGCCATTAATACCGCCGAACACACCGGTATCCGGATCATATGTAATGGTCATACCATCATAAAAACGTCCGTCTGCAGTAAAAGTATTATTATCAAGAACAGAGTTGATATTTGGAGTTGTTGCAGCACCATCTGCAAGGTTCATAACAAGCTGCTGCACGCTGTATTTTACAGAAGTAGCACCTTCTGTTCCATCATCGACCACAGAACCATTTAAAGTAGGTAAATCAAGGTAAAGATTTCTGAATGTCTTCACATCATCTTCATAACCATATGCTGCTGCAATAGCATCCCAATCTTCCGCACTGGCACCATCACTTAAATCAGCAACAGTTTCTGTTACGTCGTTACCGTTCTCATCCTTACTGATAAGTACAAGTTCCTGACCCTGCCACTCATAATTACCCCCTAAAGTAACCACTGTCTGGATTGCTTCGGTGGGAAGATTGTCCTGATTTACATATCCGGTAGCCGGATCCGTATTACCTGTTAAAGAAATATTCTCCCAACCTTCTACTTCATTACCTTCTGAATCCACAAGACCGGTTAACTCTAAAGAGTAAACATTCGGCACGTCAGACTGCTTCATAGTAATCTTTGCGCTGTAGCTATAACCAAGTGCATCATAGAAATTCAAATTCATGGTCTTACCGGATACACTGGTAACGTCGGTATCATTCTTATCAATAATACCGGAAACATATGCCTTTGTTGTAGCCTCCGGCGGATATGTCATATTAGCAGCCCCCATAATCTGAAGTGCTGATACGGTATCCTGCTTGATAGCTCCTGTCGTTTCATCTACCTGCCAACCCATTACGTTGTAACCGGTAGAAGTCATAGCAAGATTACCTGCTCCATCCACATAGAAAGAACCATCACGGGTAAAGAAATTCTCTACACCATTATTTACTACAAAGAATGCATCTCCGGTAATCATAATATCAAATGGATTACCTGTAGACTGTGCAGCACCCTGTGTAGAAATATTCGTATTGATTGCACCGGACTTAACACCAAGACCAATCTGTCTTGCGTTAACACCACCTGTACCGGTGGATGCGTTAGGTCCGCTGGCGCTCTGTGTCGTCTGACTCATCAAGTCACTGAATGTCACAGAACTGGATTTAAATGCTACTGTGTTAACGTTAGCGATATTATTACCGATAACGTCCATCTTTGTCTGGTGAGTCTTAAGACCGGATACACCAGAGAAAAGTGATCTCATCATAATTAATTGACCTCCTAAGTCTATTAGCAGTTTTCCTTCTGTCAGTCAGGAAATGGTAGCTTCCCTAAGGTCCGGCTACATAAATACTGCTCCATCGATATTCGTAAATACATTTTCACTTGTATCTGTACTGTTAAGTGCTGTTACCACCGTCTGGCTCTTCACATTAACAATAAATGCCAGCTCATCTACAATTACCAGCGAATCCTTAATTCCCTTTTGCGAAGCTTTGGTGGTAGCATCCTCCAGTCGCTTCATCTGTCCGCTGGATAAGCTGATACCTCTCTGCTGCAAACGAGCACTTGCGTGCTTTGAGAACTTTAATTTTTCGTCTGAGCCTTTGATTTCATTCTGCTGAAGAAGCACATCCTGAAAGGATAATCCTTCCCCCGTACTTTGCGCAGTTGTTTTACTCTGGCTGTTTTTATATTGTTCCTGTAATTGTAGCGCTGTCAGAAAATTAGAATTCTGAATCATCGCCATTACGCCTCTCCTTCACCATCTCCGCTCCCGGCATTTTCCTGCTGAGCCTTCAACTCTTTTACCTTTGCAAGATAATCCTTAAGTACGGCAACCTTTTCTGAAGCAACAAATGTTTTCTGGTAATCACTCATATTTTCATACATTTCATTTAATGCTTCAATGGTTTCAATATCGGAGTTGGTAACATTATTTAAGCTTGGAAGCTTATTAATTCCCATCACAAGCTCTGTTGCCATCTCATATGCGACAGCATACTCGCCATCCACGATGGTATCCAAATCATCAAGTGCATAAAGGGATTCGTTGATAGAAAGGTACGCCTTGCCACCTTCATATACCACATAATCAACTCTACCCGTAACATAAGAAGTCTCTCCGGTAGTCGCGCTGGTCACCTTCATATACACTTCCTTGCCCACCAAGCTGCTGGCTCTCATAAGATCCATACTTGCGGACATATTCTGTAATTCTTCTACCTGGGTAAACTGGGCGTATTGTGCAATATACTCAGTATTAGAAGTAGGCTCCAACGGATCCTGATATTTCATCTGTGCTACAAGGAGCTGTAAGAACGAATCTTTGTCCATATCACCTGCACTTCCGGTCATACCGGCAAGTGAGCTCTGTGAAGTTGTTTGTACAATTTGCCCGTTTTCAATGGGTGCTACTAAACTCATATCTTACTCCTTTTGTTATGCCATATAGTCAACACGGTTGCCATGAAGCTGCATCATCTCAGCCACAACCTGATCTTCCTCCGGCAATTCTTCTACAGCATCAAAGCTGCTGATATCAATTTTTCTTACGCGCTGCTTCTTTTCTTCTTCCTGATAAGAATCGTTGCTTTCTCTTCCCTGCTCAAGGTTCTGTTCAAAACCATGCGTTGCTACAGAAATCTCAATAGCTTCAACCTTCACATTCTGCTGTTCAAGCTTATTCTGTAACTGTACAATCTGATTTTCAAGAACTGACTTTACTGCCTCTGATTCAGCAGTAAACTGGGCAGTCATTACACCTTCTTTAGCAGAAATGGTAATTTGTAATGTTCCCAATTCTTCCGGATGAAGCTGCATCTCTAAAGTGGTTTCCTCAGCTCCCAACTGAACATTCATACGTTCCATAATCTGGTCCATAATCATCTGAGTCTGCTCCATATCAAATACCACTTCTGTATTCTGTGGGGCATTTACAGTCTGCTGAAGATTATTCAAATTCTGATTTCCTGCCAGTAGATTTGCACCGGTCTGATTCTCACCTTCTCCGGCATCACTCTTCTCGCCCTGTTCACCTGTCACAGCTGCCACCTGTTCTCCGGTAACCTGCACTACCGGTGCCTCTTTGGACACTCCGGTCTCGTTCATGCTCTTCAAAGCCTGTTCAAAAAGACCGTCCGCATCTTCTGTAGAAACAGTTTCCATCTCGGCCATAAGCTCATCTGAAATCTGTTGTACTGCACTTTCTAAATTCTGAACTGTATTATACAACTCTTCATCGGTAAGAAGGGCCATTTCATTCTGTCCTTCTACATAAAGTGCCAACTTGGTTACATTACCCGTTGCAAGCAAATCAGTTTCAGACATCTCCAATGCATTCAGTGCCTGTAAAAGTTCTTCTTCAGAAATTCCAAGCTCTTCACAAAGAAGCTGCCTTATTTCCAGCACCGCTGATTGAATTACTTCCATGGCTGCTTCCAGATCATCCTCTGAAACTTCAACATTATCCGGCTTTTCGCTTTCTGTCACCCCCTGAGGTTCTTCCTTTACATCCCTTACATCGGACTGCTCAGGCTCCTGAACTTCTTCTACGGGTGCTTCCTGTTCTGCCTGAGGTGCTTTGTTCTCGTAAACATCCGTCTCCGGAACCTCATCCTTACCGGTAGCATTTCCCAAAATCTGGCTAAAATCGGTTTCACCGCCTGTTCCTTGCACCTTGGGTGTAGGATAAGAATAGCTTCCGCCACCTACAACACCACGCAAATTTACAGTCGAAGTTGTCATCTCAAATCCTCCTTTCTATAAAATTTTATAATACGCCATTAATTATATCGTCCAAAAGTCACAATTACTTAAGACTCCGGATCCATAATTTTTGTAATTTTTGCTGCCACTTCCGGATCCATAACACCTAAAATCTCACCACGGCTGGCAGTATCCATTACTGTTAAAATTCTTGCAACTAAGTCCAAATCACTAGTCATTTCTTCAAAAATACCTGCCGCCTGTTTCGGCTTCATCTCCGAATATGCTGCAGCATAATCCTGAATTTCCGAGCTTTCCTGGATTTGCACAATTACCTGACGATAAATATAATCTGCGGTAGTAGGATCCATACTCTCATAATACTCTTTATACGCTTCTAAGCCCGGTCCTTCCTCTGCAGTAACCACTTCCTCATAGAATTGTGTCTTAATACGTTGAAACTCCGCCTGAAGCTCCTCGTATTTTTTCAAACGACTTACCTCTGCCTGAAGTTCAATAATCTCGTTTGTTTTGGACTCATTACTTGCCTGTGCAATCTCCAGCTCTGATTCCAAAAGACGAATCTGGTCCACAGCTTCCTTTAAGTCCGCGTAACCACCATAACTCTCACTCTCTCCGCTTTCCGGATCCGCCAGCGACGAGCCCGGCAATATCAGATTTACTACCGGTACATCCTTAATGAGAGGTGCAAGCACATTACTTCCAAAACCTCCCACATCCAGCTTTATAATCACGCAGATTACAGCCAGCCATACAATCACAATAAAAATCGTAGCAAGGAATGTACTGATACCACCGCCATCCTCTGATTCATCCAATTCCACCTGACGTTTGGAAATCTCCTTTGCTCGGCGCTTTGCTTCCTTTTTCTGAAGCTTCTGTTGCCTTTTCAGCTCCTTCTTCTCGTCATTTATTCTCTTCTTATCATCCATTGTAGCCATACCGCTTAATCTCCGTTCACTGCATTGTTATACTGAATCCTCTTACCGTAAGTATAACTGACAAGTTGGTCAATCTCCTTACTTTCCAAGGCCTTCTCTTCAGCAATAAAATTCTCAAAAGCCTTTTCCTTCAGCTTTTCCTGAATTTCTCTCTCCTGCATAACCTCTCTTAATGTAATTCTTGCATTTTCAACCCTCTGCCTGGCACGCTCAATCACTTGCTTCTGCAAGGTAATATACTCTTCCATCCGAAGAATCGCCTCTTTGTTTGTGGTAATTTCCAAAACATCCAAAGTTCCTGCCAAAAGCACTCTTGCTTCCTCTTCGTAAGCCATTTTCCGCTCATACAAAGTTTCCAGCTTTTCCACTTCTTCGTCCAATGCCTTTTTTGCTGCCGCAAAATTTTGCTTCGCCTGGGTTTCCATCTTGATTTTAATATCCAGAATGCTTTGCATCCGGTACCGAAATCTTCCCATAAAGTAAGCACTCCTATTCCGTCAGGAACATCTTCTCCAATGCAGAAAGCGTATCCTCATAATCCATTTTCTCATCTACTTCCTGACGCAAAAATTCATTTACCTGATGTATCATCGAAATAGCATAATCAATCTCCGGATTACTTCCGTTTTTGTATGCACCGATATTAATCAAATCTTCCGCCTCATTATAGGTAGCCAAAACATTCTTCAGCTTTCCTGCCGCTTTCTTGTGATTTCTGTCCACAATCTGACTCATACATCTTGAAATACTCTGAAGTACATCAACCGCAGGATAATGATTCTTATGCACAAGCTTTCTGCTCAGCATAATATGTCCGTCCAAAATACTTCTGGCAGTATCCGTAATCGGCTCATTAAAGTCATCACCATCTACAAGAACAGTATAAAGTCCGGTAATAGAGCCTCTTGCCGCACGCCCCGCTCTTTCAAGAAGCTTTGGCATCTCCGAATATACCGAAGGCGGATAACCTCTCGTTACCGGTGGTTCACCGCTGGATAGCCCGATTTCACGTTGTGCCATAGAGAAACGTGTTAAGGAATCCATCATAAGGAGCACATCCTTTCCCTGATCCCTGAAGTATTCTGCAATAGCCGTAGCCGTTTTTGCAGCCTTATTTCTCTCAAGTGCCGGCCTGTCCGAAGTGGCCACTACCACAATAGACCGTTTCATGCCTTCTTCTCCAAGGTCTCTTTCAATAAACTCACGCACCTCTCGGCCACGCTCACCAATCAAAGCTATAACATTGATATCCGCTTTTGTGTTACGTGCAAACATTCCCATCAGTGTGGATTTTCCAACACCGGAACCGGCAAAAATACCAATACGTTGCCCTTTACCTACTGTCATAAGTCCGTCGACCGCACGTACACCCAATGACAATACTTCATCAATAATTTCTCTGGTCATCGGATCCGGAGCCAGAGCTTCTACCGAATACTCCTTACCAATAATCTGAGTTCCATCTAACGGACGTCCCAAACCGTCCAAAGTTTTTCCCAATAATTCATTACTTACGACAACACTTAAAGGCGCACCTGTGTTTTCCACCGTGCACCCCAAGCCAATCCCATCTGTTGAACCAAATGGCATAAGCAGGGTCTTTTTATCCTTAAAACCTACTACCTCTGCCATTACAGGCGGAAGCTCTTCTTCTCCACCCGGAATAATCCTGCAGACATCACCAAGCTTTGCATCAGGACCGGCAGACTCAATGGTAAGACCTACCACATTCACTACCTTTCCCAATTTACGAAAGAATATTTTGTCTGCAATTTTACTGTACTTTTCTAAATTGATCGTTTGTAACGCCATTAATTTTCACTACCTATTTTTGATAAGATAATAATTGTAATCTCTGCCTCAGCTCATGCATCTGCGTTCCAAGACCACAATCAAAGATGCCACCTTCCGTTTCAATCATACATTCATTACGGGAAAGTGTCATATCTTCCACAATCTCCACATTACTACTGGAGCTTGCAACCCCTGCCGCCAGCTGCTTCTTCTGCATACTGACAAAAGGATAATCCTCTTTGGAGACATGAATAATAAAATCTCTGCTACTATCAATCTTACGCATTGTCGTAGAAATCAAATGTGTAAGAATCTCTCGATAGGAACGAAGCTCCACATGGAAAATGTGTTCATAAATACTTGTGATCACATCTACAAGTTCCGGTTCCATGGCATCTAATTGCTTCTGGTACATTACATCCAGCTCCGCCTCTTTATTACTCAATTCCTCTTTCGCCTTTTCAAGTTCAGCAGCCGCTTTACTTGAGCCTTCTTTATAGCCCTGCTTCTTACCATCTTCCACAGCTTGAATCAACGCCTGCTGCGCCTGTCTCTTTGCATCGGCAAGAATACTTTCTGCACGGACATTGGCATTCATAATAATCGTTTCTGCCTCTTGCGTAGCTTCTGCCAGTTTTTCTTCAGCAGTCTGGACTTGGGTTTTAACAACAGCCTGTTCTTCCTCTGTTTCTTCTGTGAGAAGAATTTCCACAGTTTCTGCATTAAGCCCCTGCACAAACCCTTTATTTTCCGGCGACTTCATGGAAGCCATAACAGCTTCCAAGCGTTTCATCGCCAGTTCATTAGTATCAATAATTATCTTTTCTGAGGTATTACTTCCGTTACTACTGATGTAACGGCCCTTCAACAAATTACTAGACAACGAGCTCGTCACCTCCGCCTCGTGAAATAATAATCTCGCCAGCGTCCTCTAACTTACGGATGATATTAACAATCTTCTGCTGAGCCTCTTCTACATCCTTCATACGAACAGGACCCATGAAATCCATATCTTCCTTAATCATGATTGCAAGACGCTTAGACATATTATTGAAGATTGCAGTCTGTACCTGCTCATTAGCACTCTTAAGCGCAATTGCCAAATCGTCATTTGCAACATCACGAAGAACTCTCTGAATTGCACGGTCATCAAGCAGCAAGATATCTTCGAATACGAACATCTTCTTTCTGATCTCGTCTGCAAGTTCTGGCTCTTCGATTTCCAAAGTTTCCATAATATGTTTCTCGGTTCCTCTGTCCACGGTATTTAAAATCTCTACTACCGCATCTACACCACCGATAATGGTGTAATCCTGATTTACGAGACTTGCCAGCTTTGTTTCCAGCACTCTTTCCACTTCCTTGATAATATCCGGACTTGTTCTGTCCATAACTGCGATACGTCTTGCAACATCTGCCTGTCTGTCCGGTGGCAGGGCCGAAATAATAAGCGCCGACTGCGGTGCAGAAAGGTAAGATAAAATAAGTGCGATAGTCTGCGGATGCTCGTCCTGAATAAAGTTCAGAAGCTGAGAAGCATCTGTTTTTCTCACGAACTCGAAAGGTTTTACCTGGAGGGATGCTGTCAACTTGCCAATAACCTCCATTGCCTTTTCGGTACCCACGGCCTTCTCCAAAAGTTCCTTTGCATAGGTGATGCCGCCTTCTGCAATATACTGCTGTGCAAGACACACCTCGTAAAACTCATTAATAACTTCTTCTTTCACCTGAGGAGTGACATTTCTGGTATTTGCAATCTCCAAGGTCAGCTCTTCGATTTCATCCTCCTTCAGATGTTTAAATATTCCAGCGGAGCGTTCCGGACCAAGGGCGATTAATAAAATCGCCGCTTTTTGTAATCCGTTAATCTCCTGATCAGCCATACCAGCTCTTGCTGCCATAAGCTTACCTCCAGTCCTCGTTTAACCAGTTGCGAAGCAGACTTGCTGCCGCTTCTGGATTTTCATCCACGAATTTTTCAATCATCTTTCGAGTCTCAGACTTGGTTTCAACCTCAATATCACCAAGCGCATTTTCCTGTGTAGACTGAAGCAGACTTTCTACAGAAAGTTCTTCTTCTACTTCTACTTCCTGCTTATTACGTCTCATACTGCGGAGAATCATAATAGCAAGCAGGGCAAGAATCACTACGATAAGCACAATACTGGTAACATCACTCCAGTTAACCGCTGTCGCCTCTTTATCAATGAAGAGATTCTCACGGAATGCCATAATGGTAATGTTGGAAGGATCCATACCTGTTGCTGTTGCAACAACATTATAAAACTCCTCATCCACTGCAATCTTGGTTGAGGTATCATTCAAAAGCTTATACTGCTCCCAAGTGATTCCTTCCAAAAGTCCCTGACTTTCTGCCAATTCCTCATAAATACGATTATATGTAATAGCCGTTACAGAGATAGATGAAGTATCATAATCAATAACGCCTGCCGGTGTAACCTTCGAAAGAATTTCTTCATCCAATACATAATCCGTATCTCTGGTTTCATAAGAAGAAGAGGTCTCACTTGCATCCTCATAGAGATAAGAAGTACCGTCATTAGAATCTGTTCCCGGCACGCCGCCCACTCCGGAAGAATCCTCACCGGAAGTTACAGACTCATGGCTCTTATATCCTTCTTCTCTGCCATTCTGTGCATCATAAGAATGATTGGTCTGTTCATATGTTGAAAAATCAAAATTCAAATGTGGTGCTGCTTCAACCATATCAAACTGACCGGTCATAAGGAGCGCATTTGCAATTTTGTATTTGATATAATTTTCTGCCTGATTGTTCAGTTCTATAAAGTTACTTGCCTGACCTGCAGTAGTATAGTCATCTTCGCCTGCAAATAATACATTTGCATTGGTATCCACGATCACAATGTTAGCAGTATCAGAATTGCCCAGTGCCGCTGCGGTAGCCTTTGCCATGGCTGCTGCTTTATCCTGTGAAAAGTTGCCTTCCAGTTCCAGACAAATATAAGCAGATGCCTCTTCCTCTTTGCGAATCAAAGTTCCGTCCTGCTCCGGAAGATTCAACTCTACCGTGGCTCTTTTAACATTCTCATAATTAGAGAAATTCGCTTCCAACTTATCTGACCAATACGCAGTATATAATTTCTGCTTATCAGATTCCGTAGTTGAGAATCCACCGCCCAGATAATCACTCAAATCCGGCTCTGTTGCCGTGAAACCTGCTGACGCAAGTGCCAGTCTGGCGGTTACTTCATCTTTTTCTTCTACACTGATGGTAAGCGCATCTTTCCCTACCATAACAGTAATTCCTGCACTTTCCAGTGCTGCTACCGCCTCTGATGTTTCTGCCTGATTTTCACAAGTCTTAACTGCCACATATGTAGGTCTTGAAAATACATACGCCAAAATAGCAATTGTAAAGACAACCACCGCAAAAATACCGACGATAACTGTTTTTTGTTTTGTTGTATATTTATTCCACCATGCGAGAATCTTATCTCGAATCTCCATTAGCTTTTCCATGAAGCTTCTCCCTTGTAACTAAAATTTATCCTTCTTTCAAACTTGCCACGCAAAGCTTAAATCTGCATATTCATAATCTCTTTATATGCCTCTAAAAGCTTATCGCGCACCGAAACGGTGTACTGAAGTGCGGTAGATGCTTTCTGAAGCGCAATGGTTAAATCGTGAGTATTCTCTGTTTCACCCAAAGCAAATTTAATTTCTTCATTTTCTGCATTTGACAATGCAGCATTGGTATAATTAATATTATCAATTGCCGAATCCAAAAAGGTCTGGAACACAGTTCCTTCCGCACTCTTAGACTTTTCTGCCAAAAGTCCGGTAATGGAAGTCACTTCTCCGGTATTAATTTTCTGGGCAGTTAAGCTGCCGATTCCGTTAATTGCACTTAAATCCATACTTTCTTACCTTACCTTCCGATCTCTAATCCCAGAAGTGCCATTGACTTGCTGGAAGAAAATGCTGTTGCATTCGCCTCATAAGCACGGCTGGCATCAATCATGTTGGTCATTTCCGTAACAATATTTACGTTAGGATATGTAACATATCCATCCTTATCCGCATCCGGATGGGAAGGATCATATACCTTATTCATATCGGTTTCATAATCTCCGTATACACCGGTCACTTTTACGCCCTGACCACTGTATTTTCCGGAACCGGATAACTTATCGGTAGCATTGGCAAGTGTAGAACCAAATGTATTTCTTCCTGCCTTCTCTTCAAATACAACCACCTTACGACGATACGGTGTACCATCCTCTGTACGTGTGGTGTTGGCATTGGCAACATTTTCAGAAATAATATCCATACGATATCTCTGTGCCGTCATGCCGGATGCATTAATATTAAATGCCGAAAACATACTCATACTCTATCATCCCCCTATTTCATTACTGACTTTAAATTCTGGAACTCAGATGTCATTGCATTGATAAGTCCCTGATATTTTAACTGGTTCTCTGCCAGATATACATTCTCATTATCGATATCCACATTATTACCATCCAGTCTGTAGGAATACCCCTTGCTGTCGGTATATGCTTTAGGTGAAAATTTCTTAGTCTGGAACTGAGACACCTTCTCGTCCATGGACTCACACAAATCATATCCTAAAGCCTTTCTCAGCTCTGATTCAAAAGCCACATCCTGACGCTTATATCCCGGAGTTGTCGCATTGGCAATATTGTTGGAAATCGCCTCATTACGTAGCCAGGTTGCATCAGCTGCTCTGTCCAAAACATTAATATAATCAAAAGCATTTGTATTAAACATAAATACCTCCTCGGTTCAGCAAAATGGGTATAAAGTACCTACCTTATTTCATTATAAGACTTTTCTCGAAAAAGACAACCTTTTTTTGATAATTTTAGACAATATATTGTGTTTTTTTTACGTACAATACCAAATATTGCCTAAAATCCTAATCAAAAAAAGGGTTCATTGTTCTCACAACAAACCCTTTTATCATCATAAAAAAACATATCTTACTAGTTTCTACCGCTCTGTCGTTTCAGTTCTTCAATTTCGTCAAATACCACATCATTGAGTACCTTAATGTAGGTACCCTTCATACCGGAAGAACGGGACTCAATAACACCCGCACTTTCAAATTTACGTAAAGCATTCACAATCACAGAACGGGTAATTCCCACACGATCTGCAATCTTGCTGGCAACCAGAATACCTTCCATGCCATTCAGCTCATCAAAGATATGGGTAATTGCTTCCATCTCAGAGAAAGAAAGTGTGCTGATTGCAGACTTCACTACTCCGATTTTACGATTTTCTTCTGCGCTTTCTTCATTTACAGCACGAAGCATTTCAAGCCCCACCACTGTAGTGCCGTACTCACAGAGAATGATATCATCAATATCATACTGTTCATTCATTTTATAAATAAACAAAGTACCCAAACGCTCTCCGGCGATCTCGATAGGTGTGATAATTGCTTGAAATTTCTTGATATCATCACTTTCAAATCCCAGAGTTGCAAGATTTACATTCTCTTTGGTAGATAACACTCCTAAGAGACGTTCATTCAACATATTGTCAATAAATCCGCCCACAGTGTCATCGATCAACTCTTCAATAGTATCCACCCCGTCGCACTTACCTACGCCCAGAACCTTACCTTTACGGCTGATCACCAAAATATTAGATCCCAAAATCTCTCTCATAACCTTACAAATGTCATTAAATACAACTTTGCTTGAGTTATTATTATGGAGAAGCTTCAAAATCTTCCTGGTCTTGTCGAGTAACTGTACACTGCTCATACTAAAACCTCCCTTATCCATCGAATAGAATGTTTTCTTGCCTATAAACGCATTTTAGCACAAATAAAAACAAATTACAATGAATAAATAGTTAATTTAATCAAAATTTTTGCGTTTTATATAAAATTTCTGACATTATATACAATCCACATTTATTTTTCATTTATTTTGCATCGACTGCCGGCTTCTGCCATGACATAAAATCACACTCCGGATAGCCTTCACATCCAAAATATCTTCTACCCTTCTGCGTCTTACGTATAACAACTTCTTTACCGCATTTCGGACAAGCCACACCGATTTTCTCCAAGTACTGCTTTGTAAAACGGCAATCCGGGAACCCCGGACAGGCAAGAAACTTACCATGAGGTCCGTATTTAATCACCATGTTCTTACCACAGACTTCACATATTTCCTCTGTTACCTCATCTGCAATCTTCACTTCGGCCAAATCTACCTCTGCCTGCTTTACCGCTTCATCCAAATCCGGATAGAAATTCTCTATAATGGTTTTCCATTTAATACTTCCCTCTTCTACAGCATCAAGGAGCGCCTCCATATTTGCTGTGAAATTCACATCTACAATCGATGGGAAAGCATCCATCATCATTTTATTTACCACTTCGCCCAGCTCGGTTACAAATAAATTCTTATTCTCCTTACCGATATATCTTCTCGCCAAAATAGTGGTAATCGTGGGTGCATAGGTACTGGGGCGTCCAATACCAAGTTCTTCCAACGCACGTACCAAAGACGCTTCCGTGTAGTGTGCCGGTGGCTGAGTAAAGTGTTGTTTCGGTTCGAAGGTATCCAGCGTCAGACTGCTACCTACTACCAGCTCCTTAGAAAGCTTGTTTTCTACTTCCTTCTCATCCTCCTGCACATAGACACTCATAAATCCGTCAAAGAGTCTTCTGGATGCGGAAAGGGTAAACATATGCTCTCCCGCACCAATTTTTACCGAAGTAGTCTCATACTTTGCGGGCGCCATACGGCATGCAACAAAACGTTTCCAAATCAGCTGATACAAACGGAATAAATCTCTGGGAAGCTCATCCTTAATTGCCAAAGGCTCCCTGTTTAAATCGGTAGGACGGATAGCTTCATGAGCATCCTGAATTTTCTGATTATTTTTATTTTCACGTACCACGGTAGCCGCATATTCTTCACCATATTTCTTAGTGATATACTCCTGTGCCATAACTTCCGCCTCATCAGACACACGGGTAGAATCTGTACGAAGATACGTAATAAGACCTACCGTACCCTCTCCCTTAATATCCACACCTTCATATAACTGCTGTGCAAGACGCATAGTCTTCTGGGTTGAGAAATTCAGCACTTTACTGGCTTCCTGCTGTAGTGTAGAAGTAGTAAACGGCAAGGGCGCTTTTTTCACTCTCTCACCCTTTTTAATCTCCGTCACGGCAAAGGACTCACCTTCCACTTCCTTTAAGACTGCGTCCATCTGCTCTTTGGAACTTATTTCTGCCTTCTCTTTCCCCTTACCATGATATTTTGCCACAATAGGCTTTTTCTCGCCTTCCAGCTTCAAATTTGCATCTAAAGTCCAGTATTCCTGAGGCACGAAAGCATCAATCTCTGCCTCTCTGTCACAAATAATACGAAGCGCCACCGACTGTACACGGCCTGCAGAAAGACCTCTTTTAATTTTGCTCCAAAGAAGAGGAGAAATACGATATCCTACCATTCTGTCCAGTGCACGTCTTGCCTGCTGGGCATCCACCAGATTCATATTAATCTCTCTGGCATTCTTTAAAGACTCCTTCACCGCATTCTTGGTAATCTCATTAAAGGTAATACGATATACTTTTTTCTCCTTCTGATCATTCAATTTCAGCGCATAAAGAAGATGCCACGAAATTGCTTCTCCTTCACGGTCAGGGTCCGTTGCAAGATATATTTTCTCTGCTTTTTTCACTTCCTTACGAAGTGCGGCCAGAATATCTCCTTTTCCGCGAATGGTAATATATTTAGGTTCATACCCATTCTCCGGGTCAATTCCCAAAGTGGATTTTGGCAAATCACGAACATGACCGTTACTTGCACACACCTCATAATTATTTCCTAAAAACTTTTTAATTGTTTTCACCTTGGCCGGTGACTCCACGATTACTAAATACTTTGCCATTAGCTGCAACCCCTTGTTTTCTATTATAAATTCCACTTATAGGCTGTATTTCCTATTTTGAGTCTAATCGTGAACAACTATACAACAAAAAATTTTGAATTACAAGGAAAAATTTTCTAAATTACAAAAAATGTGCTGTTGCAGTATACAAAATGTCCCCTTCCTATAGGCAATGTCATTTAGTCAAAAAGCATTCTGCAGCGATAAACGCATATCATAAATGGCATACTGCTCCCGGGAGAACACCTCCCCTACAAGACCCTACTGTGAACTGCTTGAATTTCACAAAATCAGTCCTGCGTTCGTGATTGTTCGTGTCTCTTCGAGGTTAGACAGATGAACGTATTTGTCCGCATATCTGGCGGATTCCATTCTGTAGAGTGCCTAGCCGGCCTTCTTGGAGAGGAATGGTTTCAGATGGGAATGCTTAGAGAAAGTGCGTAGAAATTTCCAACGTGACTGACTGCGTTCCGGTCCGTGTCGGAGCGCGTCTTCGACAAAATAATAAAACTGTACGAATACAAAAGAAATACTTCCCCTCTTTTTCATAGTTAATGCTTTTCTAACTTTTGAAAGTGGAAGTGTTTCTTAAGGTAGACGTACAGTTTTATTATTTTGTTCGAAGCTCGAACAGACATGGACTAATCATAAACGCAAGTCAGTCACTTTGTGAAATTTAAGCAGTTTCGACCAGCTTCCCATCCGAAACCATTCCCCTTCAAGAAAAGGCTGGTATTATTTTCGTAGGGATTCCGCCTTATGCGGAACAAATGCGTTCATCTGTCTAACACGCGCCGAGACACGAATGGAACGCAGGAGCTGATTTTGGAAATTACTACGCAGTTCTCGCAAGGGTCTCGTAGGGGAGGTGTTCTCCCGGGAGCGTATGACATTTATGATATGCTGATATTGCTACAGAATGCTTTTGACTAAATGACATTATCCCTATAAGAGAGCATTTCCTTGCAACAGCACCAATACTTAGTCTAAATCAAACAATTCCACATTAACACACTGTAGTTTTGTATACACATATGGTGTACAGGACGTAACCAGTGAGCCATCAATAATGGAAGAATGTGTCATTACGGTTCTTCCTCCGATATAGAAGTTGCTTCGGTATCCATGATTGTCCGCATCAAAATACTTCAGCGGAATCTCCAGCCGATATGTTTCCCCGGGATTCACATATACATATCCTCCATTTGCCTTAACATCCTCTCCGGATGTATAAGGTGCAAGATAAACCGTCACCTCCAGCAAATACATATCAGACAGCATAACACCTGCACCATCCGGCAGTTCCGAAGCTCTACGCACACTATAACCTGCCTCCGCAAGTTCTGCAGCGTCCTCTGCATCTATCTCCATATAGTAATGAAGCTCAACCTTCTTAGTACCCTGGGTAATGTTTAAATCATCCACATGGTAATATATTTCCACCTTATCATCACTTGCAGTAACATTAGCATAGTCTGTACTCCCTACACTATCCGTAATCAGCGAATCATAATAATTATATACCACATCCGTAGCAATACCGCCCTCTGTTGTAGTAATAATCTCCGGACTTCTCTGTCCGGCATTGTACGCTGCCACCATAGTATTGATAAAGAGCTTTGCTTCCTCCAAAGTCACAGCATCCGCATAGGGAGCTTCATCTGTAGACCTTCCGCTTGCAGAATGTCCCATACCGGTATATATAACATTTCCTTTGCTATATATATAGTAGTTATTCTTCACATCACCTGGTGCACATTCATAACCGCCTCCGGCCAGATTATACCATACGACAATATCCGTCTCCTGATCCTTATCACTGTCCGAATTCAGATTCAAGGTATAGTACTGCTGATGTGTCTGTGCCAATGCAGGTAAATCACTGATCAGATACGGATAATTGGTTATCTGCCCGTCGTTTACCTTCTCTGCAACCGTAGCGTAGTAATTCGATCTGTTAGGCGCCAGACCATTCCGGTAGTAGCCTACATTCTCTTCATTCCCATACACTCGCATATTCAATGCATATGCCGTAAATCCCTGTACCTGCGAAACCGTATGTTCTCTACCGGAGCCTGGTGCAAAGGCCACATCCTTTACATCGTAAACATATCTGCCTTCCATCTTATAAGGTGCATCCAAAGTATATTTTCCACTTTGACTAAGATACTCCCAAGCATTCTCAGAACGGCTCAGCTCCTCTCCTCTGCTAAGCACAGCAGCCCCTGCACCACCGGTAATACCATAAGTATCCATACCTACCAGGTCACGAAGCTTTCGATTGATATTATATCCCCATGCATATTCATTAAAGGACTTTGTGCCTGCCGCATAATAAAAGTTTCTGGCAATCTGATTCTTGTTTTCTTCCAGACGATAATCATCTCCCAGACTGCTTCCGATTTTCATGTCATAGTCTGCAACATTAATGGTAGATGTCATATCATGGGCAAAGAGAACGCTCTTACCACTTTCAATAAAATGACGGATATTATTGTCCTTTATCACATTTCCCGAAGCATCAACACAGGGTAAATCCATATCAATTCCCTGATTCCAGTCCATACCGGTATTATTACCGTCGCTAAATCCCAGAATCAGCATATCGTACTCATTCAGAATAATTGGTTCTTCTCCACCTTCTCCATCATAATATCCGATATCAAATACATCTTTTGAGATGGTCTTAATATCCAGAATATAGTCATCACTGACATTCTGTGCCACTTCTTTAAAATAATTCGTAACATATGTCATACCCGAATTATCATAGGCACCATTTTTATATTGTCCGATAGATTGTTCCAGATTTATCACTCGCTTTTCCGAATGATAATAAATCTGAAGTATCTTAATATGTGCTGCGTCGCTGCCGGATAACTTTGTATATCCTTTATACTGCGTGCGAACACTGGGACATCCTGTCTGCGATACCTCAAGCTGCCAGGAAATACATCCTGAGAAAGAATCCGGCACTTCTCTGGATACCTGATAACGCACCCCTGTTTTCAACTTGTCCGTACTGCTTACACGCTGTCCGGTAGCCACCTCGGTAATATCCCCTCCGTTTAACGCAAGCTCCTCGTAATTCTGCGAGAATTTACCATCCGCATTGGCATCTAGATATAGTTTACAAGTATAATCATCCCCAAAATTAGCTGCACTGTCATTTTGAATAATAAAATCAAACTGTAAATAATAGCAACCATTCCGCGGTGTTATCTGCGTTACATTACTATCACTTTCTCCATCTGCCAGATATATCTCCTTGGTCATAATCAGATTTTTGTATTCGGGAGAGTGCAAGGATAACTTCGGTCTGTTGGCATAAAATGCAAATGCACTTTTATTCTCAGAAAGTGTATTACTCACAAAGATATTTTTTTTTGAATTATCCTGCAATATTTCGTTCAAAAACTCATATAAATAAGAAGAATTGTCCACTCTGCCTTCATTTACTTCCATTCCGGATTCCTTTAAAAGTTCCGAGGATATGACAATAGGATAATTAGCATCCAGATAATCCATCAATGCATTATATTTTTCCACAGACAAGTCATTACCGCTATAGCGGTGAATGGTGGTTTCTTTAAGTGTCCCTGCTTCCCTGTTATTTGCAGTATAATCTGTATCAAGAAGACCGCTGATGGATGCAAAAGCTTCCACAGTATCTCCTACATGACTATAAAGAAGGCCATTCATGGTACTGTCATTATATACCGTTTCTCCATTCTCAGTTACCAGTCCAGTGGTATTGGCATCCAGATAAATAATATCGTAGCTCGCGTTCAAATCTTCGATTTTTCCCACAAACTCATTCATTGCCATCACGTGGAACGTAATTTTCCCGGCCTCTACATTTGTCAGCCCGCAAAACTCTTCCGCACTCACGGTAGAAGTTCTTCCCGCCGGCTCGATTACCAAAACGTCCAGATACTCCTTACTCATCAATCTTTGATTTTTAAAATTAATAATATACCGAAAGACACTGGCATCATAAATCTTTGTATCCAGAAGTTCCTTTTTCTGCTCAGCCAGATACATATTCTCTACACCGATTTCTTTCCAAACCGAATAGAATCCGCTCTTTACCTGTTCCAATGCATATTCCTTGCCGGAAAACAGACCTCTGTTCCGCAAGGAATTATCTCCGGTAACCACAGGATCATTACACACAAACCACACATTATCATTCACAAATGACAAGTCTCTGACTTCTACCTCCGGGTCAGTTCTATTCGGGAGTTTTTCCTCCCCAAATAAACTCTCCAAAGAAGCATCACTGACGTCCAATCCATACAAAGAACCATAAATCAAACTATCCAGCGAAGCATAGTAAAATTCATCCCCTATATCCTCGCCGCTTGCAACATAGGATGGTTTTGTCAAAAAATATGCAAGCCTTATCAGATTGGTCTGAGAAATCCCCGCTTCATCCGATTCCTTTTTGAAATAGTTGCCATACTGGTCAACTTCAACAAAGGGTTGCAAATCAAAAATACACGGCACTTTCTCCATGGAAATATACATTCCTAAAGATCCCAAAATCATAGGTGTAATATCATTCTCTGTATCATAGGAATAGCTATTTCCCTTTATAAAATTCATTGCTCCGCCGCCGTTCACATACACAAAATCATAGTCCGCAAAAAGCTCCGCACCATCCATAATTTTAGTAATCTTATGCTGCTCAAAAAGCGCAGAAAGCATAGCCGGAGTCACCACCTCCACAGAAATACGGAACGAATCGCATTCCTGTTCATCCAAACCGAATACCTCTTTTTTGAAGACCTCATTATTAAGCAGTCCGCCGGTAAAATATAAGTAGACCGCATCAAATACAAAAGCCTCTCCCGGTTCCACACGCTCCTGCGTCTCTATAAGAGTATAGTCTCCATTATCCTCTCCCATATATACAGCTTCACTCATCAGATATACCTGGTCTCCTACCGAAACCGGATTAGCAGAATCAATCAATGCAAAATATGGATGATATAGCCCCGAGGACTCATACCAGATATCCGACACAATATCACCGCCGGAAACCGAATTTCCACTGACCGTCTGCAGAAGTTCTTCCAGATAACGTTCCGTCTCCGCCCAGACTTCTGCCGCATTTCCCATATATTCCAGATAGCCTTCCGGTCGAAAAATATACAACTCCTCCTCCGGACACACTTCCGCAAAGTCCATAAGCTCCTGATAAGAAAATGCCCTTTCTACATTCATTGCCTTATAAAAAGGAGTTGTTACACTATGATTAATAGAGTCTAAAGAAACGTTTCTATCTGCCAGCACTGCGAAGGTAGCATTCCACTCTCCGCCGCCATACTGTAGGTATCCCCTTTTAACACTACCATCAATCTTAAGACATGTAGCATCCTCCGGCTGTTTTCCCGGTTCATATTCCCGATATGCCTCTATGGTAAACGGTTGAATCCCGGTTTCTTCATAATAAGTATTTATCTTTTCGGCCAAAGAACAAAGCTCTGCCACAAACGCTTCCCTATCCTCTTTATCAGCCTGCATAAGAAGCATTTCCTGCCAGGAACGATACATTCCGCTTTCCATATCGTATAACTGCGCAAAAGGTTCCTGACCTCCTACATAGTAGCCCAGCTCTGCAAGGGACATCTCCGGCACAATTTCCAGAATACGATAAGTCTTCGTATTGCTGATATAATCCTCCCTAAGCTGCTCTATACCCGGTAGCGTATTCTTTGCCGCATTAACCTTAAGCTTACCACTCCAAAAAGCCACGACAGAGGTCACTGCCAGAATTCCTGCCAGTCCCAGACATATTCCTTTTATGAAGTTTGGATGTTTTTTCCAGTTCTTCATTCCGCAATCTTTACTCCATACATCTAAAATTTCATCGTACTATACTGCCATTCTTTCTCTTCTGCATTATAAGAAAACCAAATAGTATATTTATTCTTATCCTTCCACTGGGTAGCCCATCTTCCGCTTCCGGCAATGGAAGAAGTATACTTTTCATAAGAAATATAGTACGTCTCTTTTGTACCGCTTTCCACGGTTCTGATATAATACCTCTCCAAAGGAGAAATATAAAAGTAAGTATAATTTCCGTAGCCCAGAGACTTTAACTGACTCTGGGATGGACAATACTGGGTGGACGGAAGCTCAGATAAAGTATAATTCTTATACTCCCAGTACTCTCTCCACCAAAACCAGGGATCTCTTACCAGCTCATACACACTGTAATTCTCCTCCAGATTATCCGCCACAAACTTTACCTTAAAACCATACTCGCATCCCTTCATCAGGTCAAACTTGTCACACTCACCGGATAATCCACTACCACGATTTCCTTCATAGATTACCTGCATGGTACTACCTTTTTCTGCATAATACTGATTCAAAGAATCAGGTACACTTACCTGAATATAATATCCGAAAGAATCCTTGCCTGCGGAAACGGAGATATATCCCATCTTCTGCATAGCATCCGCGTAACCGTTTTGGGTAAAATAATACTTTTCAGAGCTGTAAGCTCCCGTCTTGATCTCAATTCCCGCTTCACCGTCTATCAGACAGACAAAATGGTCATCATCCATTATATAATCATCCTTCACCGCAGACACATGCCAGCCTCCGGTCAAGCGATAGTAAGTCTTATACGTCTTATAATTCTCCAGTTCCGGATTCTTTGCACCATAATAATGACCATTATACATATCGTAATTATTATTTTCAGAAACCGGAGCAGCATAGACAGTCATATCCCCATACTTATCCCAAGAAGACTGATTGATCCCATCCAGGGAATACTCCATGGATACTGTCTCAATGGGCACATCATATACCTCCGAAGTATAGCTTCCGTAGGATATCTGAATCCATGCACCGCTGGTAGTCAGGAAATTCCCCCAGTAATCATAATATGCATCACTGTAAGCCACCCGTTCCGCCTTTAATCTAAGCTTTACATCATTAAAATTCGTCTTACTAAAGAGCAGTTCACAGTGGGTTCCCGACTGATGCTGTACTACATATCCCGGATATTCAGGATCCACATCTTCGTCGTATCTGTCCTGATCGCCATAGACATAGGTATCACTTGTACGAATCTTCTCACCGTTTTCATTGATTCCGTAAAATGTCACCGAAATATTCACTACCGTACCGTCACCGATAGCACCCCTAATCTCTGACAAATCAATATCCAATACACCGTTACGCTTCCACCCCTTGGAAACATCAATGGGATCATTTACTACCCGGGGCGTAATCACCACATAAATAGTCTCCTGCACATCCGTATATGGTGCACGGTTACAACGTATAGTGACCGGAGCAGTCACCAAAGTCTGTTCTCCAAAATCAATCACACTCTTTACATCAAAACGGAGCTCCCCGGTCTTTTGCGCCTCTTCTAAGCTAGTATTTAACTCTAAATAATCCTCTCCCACAGAAATGGTAATTCCGCCCATATTATCAATGGTCTCCACCATATCCGCCAGCAATAAGTCACTGATGTGAGTTCCCTTAAAAGCCTCCAAATCAATACAAATATCTTCCTGTCCTGCAACCACCTGTATGGAATAACTGCCATTCTGGGCATTACTACTGCTTCCCAGCGCATAATCACTGCCTAGCTGATATGCTCTGGTGATAAGCTTCGTAATCGTGCGGATACCTACTTTCACATTGTCTGACTGCAGTCCGCTTTCTGCCTGCTTCGCATATACATTAATCCGGTTAGGCTCTCCCTCAATGATTCTGCCTTCTTCCTGCGCCCCGATAAATAAGGTATTGTCCGCAAATCCGGTAGTCATATCCGTAATAGGACTTTCCCCGCTTGGAAGCTCTGCAAAAAGCCACGCCACCTCCTGGGAAGGCATCAGGCCCACATTGCTTGTTACTCTTGCAGCCAACTTCTCACCCTCTCCCGGCCAAATAGCTACACTCTCCGGATATACATCAATTCCGGTAGCCTCCACTACCGGTGGATCCGGCACGTAGATTTCATCTTCCGTAGAGTTTATCAGAATGTCATTTCTAAGCTTCACCGAATGATTGGTAGTATACTCTCTTCCCGAAGACTCTTTATAGAACGTAATACTGTACCTGACCATCTTTTTTGATGCCAGCTCAGAAAGGTCCACTGTAAAAGCAGTAACCGATTCCGCAAGGAGAGCTTCGCTGCTTATGGCAGTCCGCTTTTCAGCCTCGGAAAAATATATCCTTTTCTCTTCCGCAGACCAACGAATCCGGTAATATTTCTCGTTATTATATATATATAATTCCTTAGAATCCAAATCCGTGATATTAATATCCGAATCCGTGATAACAAGTCCCTTTGGTGTCTCCTCAGACTCCTCCGCACCCTCTGCCAGTTTTCCCACATAGCCGTAGGATACACCACGCTGTGCATCAATCAGAAGATCATGAATCTGATTGCTCACAAGCTGGGCATCATACTGTACATCCGTTTCTGCCACACCATTGTTATACTGTCTTTGAGACACAATAAGGAAGGAGGTAATTGCGCCTCCCACAATGGTCATGATTGCTATCGTTACAATCAGTTCAACTATTGTAAATCCTTTGTTTTTCCCTCTCAAAAACGTCTTCATGCAGTTTCCTCATTCTCTTGTATTTTAATATGTAATCCTACCTGTCAGGGTAACCAACGTGGCTGTACGTATTGTGCTTCCTTTATAAAAAGTGATACTTGTACATGGACCAAACTCACCGCCGCCTACCACAGATACATCATTAAAAGCGCCACTACTGCGGTTATAGGACAGCTCCAGTTTCTTTCCGTTCAAATCCACTTCCAGACCATTAATCTCTGCCCTAACACAGACCCCCTTCTCTCCAATCATTATGGGGTCTTCGTTCTCGCTTCCCTTATGCACCTGCAAATACACTCCGGTAGCATCCTGATACAATTCTGCCTTCACATTCTGAAAGCTCATGGTATCGGTCTTCACCTTATTCATATTACCGGTAAAGTCCTGTATGCAGCCATTTACCTGCATACGTGGAATCAGCCCCATCATAGTGATTCCTCCTCCTGCAAGCACCGCCATTATGGCAATCACTACAATCAGCTCTGTCAGAGAAATCCCCCTATTATTTAGTTTCCATGGATTTTTCTTCATCACGCTACCAAGCAACTCCTTAATTCTTTGTCCAATTAATATAGGTAATAACATTATCCAGATTCACATATGCAGAATCATTCAACGCATTTCCCTTCATAACATACTTCGCACCGTCAATAAAATAAGCTTCCATCAGGGTTTGTCCACCCAGTTCCTCCGGTTTATACTGTAAAAGCTTGGTTACAGCCGGATTATCTGCCGCAAGTCTCGTTCCGGTTCCTGCGGTAACAGTCACTTCACCACCTGCAATAATCAGGCCTTCAAAGCTGCCGCTGACCTCCACATCTCCGGTCACAATTACCAGCCTGCAGTCTGCATTTTCTGATGAAGCTCCTACCTTCACAGCCACATTACCTTCGTCATTGTTATCACCAATCAATGCTTCCATGCCATTTAATTCATATCTTGTCACACTGATATTTTCTACCGCTGTCTGCAAAATCAGATTCTCATATACATCCCTGCCAATTTCTGCTTCTGTCAAACCGTTATAATTACTACTGAGCTTACTGCAAAGTGCCGCGTAGTTTTTCACCATAGTACTCTTTTGCTGGGCAAGTGCCTTTTTCTCATCAGTGTCCATGGCATCTGTAATAGTTCCCTTGATAGGCTCCATATATCCATTGCTTCTGCTATAAGTCAACACATTACCCATTGTAAGCTGCTTCACATCTGCCCTATCAAACAAAACATTATTGTTATACTTCTCCAGATACTTTTTCATACGTTCTTCACAGGCATTCATATAATCCCGATAATACCTGTCTGCCTGCTCCGCAGAATCAAATCTCAAATATACGTAACAAACCGTTTCCGAACCCACTGTTTTAAAGATTCTCTGGAAATCTGCCGACGTAAGACCATAGGAAGAAAGAGGTGACTTAAGAGCACCGATTACTGCATTTTCATCCAGTTTCTTATACCCAATCAGAGAAGTATAAGTGTTAAACCACGCATTATACTCTTCCTCGGACATAGGATTTCTTCCAACCAACACCTTAGTCTGCCCGTTTTCCATCACGGTTCCTAAACATTCGACAGGTGCTAAAAAGGCAATCTGATCCGTCTTCATCGCCACCGAAGTACCAAGCATAATCTGCTCTGAATTAACAGCAGCATCCTCTGCCATATCCCCATTGTCCACCTTAATGGAATTCCCATTAATATATGCATTTCCGCACAGCATCAGCGTATCCAAACCATTCATATCCAGCGTAGCATTCTTACAGTTCAGTATAATCGCACTGTTACCTTTTGAAATTCCCTCCAGCGACTGACTTCCGTCCCCGTATCCATAATAATTTCCGGAAAGCACCACTCTTCCATTTTTTCCCGAGACGGTTAAATCATCCTGCACATACACATCACCATCTACCGTAAATCCGCCGCTATCCTTCACATGGATACCATTAGTCCAAAATCCATCACCGATTACATAAAAGTCCGTTCCGCCATTTATTACAGTTTCGCCTTTGGTCACAAAGTAATTGGTGTCCTCAACACTTACCTCCGCTCCGTTCTTAAATTCTACACCGGCTGCTCCGGCGTACACATTACCGGTAACCTTAGCTCCCACGGTCTGGTCAAAGGTCAGCTTTTCATGGGCAATGATACTGTAATCAAACACATTTGGAATTACGGTTGCCTCATTCAATTCCACCTCCGGATAACCGATTCGTATATCCGTTGTAATACAGGAATAAAAATCCCCCTCTGAATAAGCAATGGATAAATCCTTCAGAATCACCCCCTGAGTTGTGGATGAAATACTGTTTTCCCCTAATCCGCAAGAAATCAACAGACTTCCGTTATCACAGGCCTCCTGCAAATCCTTCTCCAGAAAGCTCTTTAGTACAGCTACGCTGTAGCAATTCACCTTGCCCTCACCGTTATCCTTAATCCGGCTTTCTACCGCAGTCATATAATCCAGTTTAAACTGCGCCACACGGTATTTCTCCGTAAACTCATCCACCTTATAGGTCTGCATGGCTTTGGAATACGCCTGATTAATAGCATTAGAAACCACTTCTTCCAGGCCGATATGTATCTGATCCAGCACCTCTTCCGCAGAGTAGAAATTCTTCTTTGCCTCCCGCTCCGTCATCTTCATCTTAAAATTCACCAAAGCAAGAGACATCAAAACCGTTGTAAAAACAGCCACCAGCGTAATAACAACAATCACCAGCACCAACGCCATACCATCATTATTCAGTTTTTTCCGTTTCCGAAAAAATCCCATATATCTCTCCTAATTTCTAAGGGTCCCCCCCAACTCCGCAAGCAGACTCTCTCCATCATAGGATGCTACTCCGGTTACTTCTCTGGATGCATCTCCCTTAAAAATCTTTATATTCACGTCAAACAAAAGCTCTGCTTTACTTTTATTTGTCAAAGCTGTCATATTAAAAAACGTATCAAAATCCGCTCTGACCCCACCGTTAAAAGAATACTCCGCCTGCCGGCTTGTCATTAAGACCGTGGGATTTTTAAAGGAATATCCCAGATTAGTCTTCAAATCTACCGAAGATACTTCCAAACCATCCTTATTTCCTTCATTTACGGCAACCTTCACCGTATATTGCTTGGATTCTTCCTGAATAAGTGCCGCCTCATCATCCGTAGGCTGCTGCTTAATCAGATACACATCTGTTTCATAATCATCCGGATTATTTACTACGATATGTTCTGTCCATCCATCATCCACCCAGCCAAAGTGAGGATTAAAAAACAGAAAAACATTTCTAAGCACCTTGCCTCTGTCTTCCTCATTACTAAATACCATATCCGTCACTTCATACAACTCGTCCTGACAATCATAACGATAGGTGGCACTCACCTGATACCCGATATCGCCGCTGAGCTTCACATCCTCATCAATATCCACTGTAATCTTTCTGGTAATATCGCTTGGGGATAAGGCATCATATACACCTTTAGACTCAAAGTAAGACAATGCTTCCCTATCATACACTGCCGCATTGGACACAACCGCATCATAGTTGGAATCCATGGAGGGTATATGTACCATATCCTTTTCTCCAATCACCGTTCCTGCATTATCTATGGCATCCGACAGTTTTACTGTCACAAGTGCATCAAAGGAGGTATTTTCCATATTTATATTCCGCAGACAAAAGCTGTAAATATCCACCTCCGGATTATAAGATGCCGTGATTCCTCCATCCTCACTTTCCGCATAAGGATTATCTCCTTCCGCAAAGGAAATTATATTACTCACATCATACCCGCTTTGGGATACCAGTCTGAAATTCCGTACATTCTTTATGCTACCATCCTCTTCGGCAACAATGTGTACCGGCCATACAATCTGGTGCATCAGACTATCCATATCCTCCGCCTTAATATTCTCCAAAATATTCTGGGCAAGGGTGGTTGCCTTATGATGAATCTTAGACTTGGCATTGGTCTTTGCAGCCAGTACAAAGCAACTGTAAAAAGCACCTACCACAATACAGAGCATGGTGATAGCCACCAATAGTTCCACCAGTGTTACACCCTCATTATTCAGTTTTCTTCTAAATAATTCTTTTTTCACTGATTTCCACTTCCCTATATAACGCCGAAAGGCATGCGCCATGAGCGCATGCCGTAGCCTTACTCTGCATCAACATCCTCTGACGACTCAACGGTCCCGAAAATATTATTGGTTCCCTTATGAATTTCGTATAAATCCGGCTCCATATAAACAGAATCCGAACCATATAAGAAATAAGAGGTCATAGCCAGACTGCCACTCAGTCTTCCTGTAGTTTCATCAAAGGAAAGCACGATAGCATCAATTGCTTTACGTTCCTTCTTCTGATAGATGGTTTCAATCATATCCTTAATCCCGCTATAACTACAGTCAATCCCCATATTCACCTGCGTATTATATAAAGTATAAACCGGATACGGTGCATCCAGCGCTATAGGATTCACCTGGGAAATATCCGCCTTGGAAGTATCATATGTTGTAGTACAGGATACCTCCGGGTCTGCAAAAGACATACTTTTAATAAATACATAACTTCCTCCGTCACGATTATCCATCTGGTATGCCAGCTTCATATCATCTTCCGGAAGCACGTTAGCCGGAAATTCTCTTACCATATGAGAAATCTCACCGTGCATACGCTCCATTTCTTCCTCATAGAACTCCCTATCCGGAAGCCAGCTCTCCATGGTGGCAATCTCCGTCTTCATCTGGGCATTCTTTACCTGTAATGCCGCAGTCTTCTCTTCCATTTTTAAGTACACAAACTGGTAAGCACAGAATGCAATAAGCACACCCAAAAAGCCTAACAGTAAATTGATGTCACTCTTTTTCACTCCGTACTCCTCCTAGTTACTTTCTTTCAGCAAAGCTTCCTCTAAAGCCATCTGTTCCATGGATTTATAAATACAACTTACCGTAAATGCCACCACGCGGTTTTCGCTCTCATCAATATCATCCGATACCCCCATTACAGTTACCGTATCTACGGATTTCATATTACGAAGCTCCTGTACCGCATTCGCCATCTCTTCCTTGGTATCCACTTCAATGTTCATAACCACACTATCAAGGGTAGCACTAAAAGTCTTAACCCGGATTGAGGCAGGCATCTTCTCCTCCAGTTCCGAGATAAACTGAAGCATATCCTCATTGTGATTTTCTGTTACAGCATACAACTTCTTCACCTGTTCATATGCATCCTGTGTCATAAGATAATTAGCATGAATGCCCCTGATATCCACCAGCTCGTTCATCCGCCGCACATTGTCATTGTACTCCTGCTCCGCCTGCACATAGTTCAAATACGACTTTGCTACCAATATTATTGCAAATAAGGTTCCACCCACAAGCAACAGTATTGCTACCCGAAGATGTTCATCTCCCTTCTTTTTCGCCTTATTTTCTTTGTCCTTCTTATCAGACACCAGACCAAGCGGTGCTATCGTAGCACCCATACATGCTATGTATTCTCCAAAAAGACCATCCTTAAAGGACTTTTCAATATTAAAGCCTTCCAGATGTACAAGGCCTTTGGTCTTGATTCCCAGCTCATTTGTAAGCAGCTTAGATAAACCACTGAAATTAGAGCCCATACCGGTAATATAAATCTGCTCTACCGCTTCCCCGTTATTACGGGATGCATGATAGTCCATGATTCTACCGATACCGCTAATCATCATCTTTAAGGACTGGGCAACGGCCTGCTTGCCAGCCAGAAGCCGTGCATCCTCTTCCTCTTCTTCCGCCTCCAGCATCTGCTTGGCATCCACTGAAACTCTGGTACAGGTTTTTCGTGTACTTAAATCCACTGCCTCTTCATAGGTGGATACGCCAAACGCCGGAGTGTCCATAATTGTACCAATCGCATCATTAATACCATATGCTACATTTCGCTGTAAAACGATGGTTTTCTCCTTTAAAATGGTTACAATGGAAGACTCTTCATCAATCTTCACCACCATCTGAACGCCTTCGCTGCATTGGTTTTTTACCATCTGGTAGATGCTGTGACCGGAATAGTCAAGGGCCGCCAGCTGTTTTCCGATAGCCTGGGCCACTTCGCGATAGCTTTCAATCAAACTTAACGGAAAAGCCAGTACCAACGCTTTATACTTCTCCATGCCATTTTCCTGCACACTTCCCAAAATTACATGTCCCAGCTCATACTGTGACAAATCAATCGGGAAATAGTCATTCGCATTATTCTCAATTAAAGAAGCTATCTGTTTCGGCTTTGCCTTTGGTATTACAATTTCTCTGTTGGCAATCTTAGAAGAAGCCACCGTAAATACCACCCGTTTACAATTCATCTTATTGGCGGTAAGAGTGCTTTTCAGTGCTTCCACCAATTCTTCTGTTACCTGAATTTCACCGTCAATAATAGAGCCCTTTGGTGTAGGAAACTTGGCATGGGCATACACCTTCGGATTCTTCACTTTATAATCCGTCATGCAGATTCTGGTTGTATGCATTCCTATCTCAATACTCAGTACTTTTTCCGCCATTTTTATCCAGCCTTTCGCTTTATCTATATGTTAGAGCTATTGCTCTCTTATATTCGTCATTACAAAGATTATAAACCTATATATCCCAAATACCAGGCAATCATCTCACTGCCCAAAAGCACGCAGATGGCTACCCCAAGTGCAAGGTAGGGACCAAGAGCCAGTACATGATCTTCCTCCGATAATTTCATGCGGAGGATATGAATTACAGAAGCCAAGATGCATCCCAGGAAAAACGCCAGAATAATCTTCTTCCATCCAAGAAGCAGACCGCACACAGCCATCAGCTTCACATCTCCGCCGCCCATTGCTCTTCCGCCTGATACAAAATAAATCAAATACAGAAAAACACTGACAGCCAGGAACCCAATCAGGTAGTCCTTCCAATCAGAAAGATCCGAAATCACCCGAAGAATTCCCAGCCCCAGAATAAAATAATTGATTCCCACAGGAATCTCATATGTTCTAAAATCAATCACACTTAAAGCAAGAAGTGCACTAAACAGTAAACAGTAGAGTAGGGAGTCTACGCTTACACCGAATTTCATAAAAACTAAAATGTATAAGATTCCATTCAGTGCCTCAATGATGGGGTACTGAATGGAAATCTTAGCTTTGCATTGCCTGCATTTGCCACCCAGCAATAACCAGCTAAACAGCGGTACCAAATCGTACCATCGAAGCTGATACCCACAACTCATACAATGAGATCTTGTGGTTACTATATTCTCTTTTAACGGCAGCCGGTAGATTACTACATTAAGAAAACTGCCGATGAGTATTCCGTAGAGGAATACGATTAGGTATAGTAGGATTGTTGGGAGCATGGTTTGTTACCTATTAGTATGTTACATCTACAGTGTATCCACCACCGGTTGCAGGGGAAATCTTCAAGGTATAACCACCAGTCTTAGACTGAGTATTCGGCCAATTTCCGGTTCCGATTGCAGCATCCATTAAGTCAAATAAATTACCTGCATCTGTAGCAGTCGGCTTTGTACCTGCAACAGTATAAGTTTTTTCCGTTGTAGCTGCATATGTACAAGTAGAATCTACCAGACAAGCTGCTGCAGTGGTTCTAAGCATATCTGCATTACTTCCATCTGCCGAAGTCTCAGACTGTCCAACATACTTGGTAAACTGTGGAGCTAACACACCAACTAAAACTGCCATAATAGCAATAACGATAATCAGCTCCACAAGTGAAAAGCCTTTGTTGTTTAATTTTCTCATTTTTTTCATAACACATTTCTCCTTTTCGTGTTTTATTATATTGATTCATTATATATGGAGCTGTCGCTCCCCTTTCACACCCCGTCCCTACACGTAGGTGAAAAATTCATTACCTATGCCGGCTCGCAGCACCTCTGCAACTCCAAAAACCCGTATGCTTCGCATCCGCGCCCCTCTTCGAGTGGCTCTCGCTTTTGTCGTTTTGACGCCGCGAAAAGCAAATGCCAGCTTCGCTGTCGCTTTCTTTTTGCTTACTGCGTCTACATTTTCGCTTACTGCGTCTACATTTTCGCTTGCTGCGTCTACAGGTTATCAAGTGCACCGTACATGGTGAGCATGGGTGACATACAAGCTGCAATAAGGAAACATACGATAACGGCAAGTACTACGATAATCATAGGCTCTAACGCCGCCATCAAAGTCTGGGTGGCCATCTCCACCTCTTCCTCATAGTAGTCTGCCAGCTTATCCAACATCTCTTCCGTATTACCGGTTTCTTCACCGATTCGAATCATATGATATACCATGGGTGGAAATATCTTACTTTCCTGCAACGGTCTGCTCAGGGGCTGTCCAATCATAATCTCATCCCTGGCATTATATAATGCATCCCTGAAATAGAGATTTGTCATGGTATTCGCAACAATTTCCACGGCTTCTACCAGCGGTACACCAGCGCCGGTCAGTGTACTTAAGGTTCTCGCCATCTGTGCCGATGCGCTCTTAACAATAAATGTCTTAAATGCCGGAATCTTCAAAACAATCTTCTGAAACAAATACTTGCCGGATTCCGTTCCGTAAAAAGTAACAAGAGCAAACACAATTCCTAAAAGCACCGGAACTAATATAATCCAATTTCCAATGATAAAATCACTGATCGCCACTACCGCTTTGGTAATTCCCGGAAGGTCCGCTCCCATATCCTTAAACATATCTTCATAAGAAGGAATTACTACTACCAGCATTACAATCACAACGATAATCGCTACCACACATACTGCCAGCGGATAGGTCATTGCTTTCTTCACCTGAGCCTGGGTCTTATTGGAACGTTCAAACTGCTTGGCCATACGCTCCATGGAAACATCCAGACTACCGGAGGCTTCACCTGCAGCCACCATATTAATCATCAGACTTGGGAACACCTTAGGCCACTCCGCAAAAGCTGAGGATAAAGACTCTCCCTTCTCCGTGCTAAGCTTTACTCCTACAATAGCTTCTTTCAGTTTCTTATTCTCTGTTGCCTCCGACAGCATTTGAAGTGCGTCAGTAATCGTTACACCTGCACGTACCATACTGACAAACTGCCTGCAAAATACGGACAAATCTCTTGCCTTGGGCTTTCCACCGATTTCAAAATTCAAATCCTTAGTCAGCATACTCTGCTCTGTAACAGAAACCACCACAAGTCCCTGCTTTTTCAGCTCCTGCTTGACTTTTGCAGTATCCTCCGCTTCCATGCTGCCTTTTATGGCCTTACCGGCACTATTTATCGCTTCATATCCAAAACTCGCCATCTGGCCCTCCAATTTAGGCATTCTTAACACCATTTTAGTACCTTGGTACCATTATTCTATACCCTTTACCTTCTTTTTACAATAGAAATCTTCATATTTCTCTCATTTTTTAGTACCATAGACCTATTACAATTCAAAAGACACCTTCACCATCTCATCAAAGGAGGTGATTCCCTCCAGAACATACTCTGTAGCACTTTGCCGAAGTGTACGCATACCATCCTTCATTGCCTGCTCGCGAATAGCATCCGCTCCCATACGTTTGCTGACAATAGTCTTCTGTTTTGGTGTCATTTTCATAATTTCATATACACCGATTCGCCCTTTATATCCGGTATTATCACACTTAGGACATCCGCAAGGCTCATAAACAGTAACCTCCTTCTCCAAAGGCAACTCCATAAACTGCTTCTCATGCTCCGTTGCTGCCCTTCCTTTCCGACATTCCAGACAAAGTCTTCGCACCAGCCTTTGGGCTATGATTCCTACCACAGAATCTGCTATCAGATAGGATTCAATTCCCATATCTTCCAGACGGGTAATTGTACTTGCTGTAGAATTAGTATGTAATGTACTAACCACAAAATGTCCGGTGATAGATGCCTGCACTGCAATACTTGCCGTCTCCTGATCTCGAATCTCTCCAATCATAATGATATCCGGGTCCTGACGCAGAATGGAACGCAGTGCCGTTGCAAAGGTCAGATTCGCCTTCACATTGGTCTGCACCTGATTAATGCCGTCGATATTGGCTTCTACAGGATCTTCTACTGTAATAATATTTACATCCTCTTTGTTAAGTTCACTAAGTGCCGTATACAATGTTGTGGACTTACCTGAACCGGTGGGACCGGTAACCAGAAGTATTCCGTGAGGATTCATCAATATCTCATCAAACTGCTTAAGTTCCAACGGCTTTAAGCCTAGCTGACTCTTCTCTCTGGTAAGGGCAGTCTTTGCCGTAAGACGCATTACCACCTTTTCTCCGTAAACAGTAGGCAAAACGGATACTCGGATATCGTATTCTACACGGTCAACCACATGCGTAATACGCCCATCCTGGGGCTTTCTCTTCTCTGCAATATCCATACCACCGATAATCTTAATACGGGCAACCATGGCATTTAAATAGTTGATATCATACTTTGCCCTTTCATACAGTGCACCATCAATACGATAACGCACCCTCACAAAGCGCTCCATGGGCTCAATATGGATATCGGAAGAACGCTGACGAACTGCTTTATCAATCATCTCATTTACCAGCATTACAATTGGTGAGCTGTTGATTTCTTCCTGACTAGCCAGGTCAATATCCACACCGATATTCCCCAGCTTTTTCTCCTTGGCATAAGCCTCCAGTGCAGAATCCACTTCATCCTGTCCATAGCACTTATCAATGGCAAGCATAATATTACGGGTCGTTGCTACTACCGGTTCTACCTGGCAACCGGTCACAATGGAAATATCATCCTGGGCATACATATCCAAAGGATCAGCCATCGCAACAAGAATAATATTTACATTCCCTTCCTTATATGCAAAAGGGAATACCTTATCCTTCTTCAATACAGACGCCGGTACCATGTTCAAAACATCCTGGTCCACGGTAATATTGTGCAAATCCACCAGTTCCATTCCAAGCTGACTGCTCAAAGCTTTGGCGATGTCCTCTTCCGTAACAATTCCCTCATCAACCAGTACCTCTCCCAGCTTTTTATTACTTCCCCGCTGGGCTTCCAATGCCATATTCAACTGATTATGGGTAATCACCTTACTGTTTACCAGTAAATCTCCCAATCGAATCTTTCTTCTACCAAAATCCATGTATATCTCCATCCTTCACAGAAACTTACACTCTGAGTCTTTAGTACTATTCTAGCACTTTTTTCCTATATTTTGAATATATATTTTCAACAAAAAAGAGGCATAGCGAATGCCCCTTTCTCAAAACTCTCATATATAATATATTCACTTAATTCTGTGGAGGTTCCGGTCCCTCCATCGTTTCCGGTATCTCCGGTCTCTCTATGCCCTCCTTCATTCCCGGTCTCTCCGGTAACTCCATGCCCTCAGGTATTTGACTCATTTCCGGTCTCTCTCCTTCCGGATACGGTTCGCGATGACCGCCTCCCTTACTTCCGTCAAAACCACCGCCATTCATCCTTCCTTGTCCATATACTGTAGCGTCAAACGTTACTTCTACCGTGTTTTCCCCCACGGATACCGTATACGTTTTTCCAATCTCAAAGTCCGAATGAGAAATCACCGCATTATTAAAGTTCTTATCCGGCGTATGGGTGAGTATCACATTTCCTTCCTCATCCGTTACCACAATTTCTCCCTCCAGCATTTGTTTTGACAGAGTCACCATCATACTACACTGGGTAGATTCCTGTCCCATATTCTCTGCCATGGAGTCAGCACCGGTTGCCACCAACACTCCTCCACTGATGATTCCGCTTCCACCATAATCAATGGCACCATTTCCTCCATTGGTTGGACCATTCACGTAGATTTCGCCCCCGCTGATTATCAGGTTACCGTTAGAGTCCAAACCGTCTCCGTCTGCGCTGATAGTTATCTTTCCATCATATATAGCTACATTACAGGATAAATCCGCTTCAAAGGGATTCCCACCGCCAAATGACTGCAGTCCGCTTCCGTCATTTCCTCCGGCACCGTTTAAACCATCATCCTCTGCAATGACAGTAAGATTGCCATTCCAGATAGAAATATTCTGCGCTTCAAGCCCTTCATAACTGTTCAGAACACGAATAGTGCCATCTGCAATGTAGATTCCGTCATTGGCCTGAAAGCCGTCTCCATCCGCATCTACCGTGATTGTCCCACCCGTAATCTTTATATCATCCTTACTTACAACGCCATGTTCGGAACTACAACTGATATTCAGAGAACCTTCACCGTTAAACACAATATCTTCCTTGGAAAACACGGCTCCATCCACGTTATTTTCATCCACAGCAACAAACACTCCGTTAGTTTGCAACGAGTTATCTGTTCCGGCACCGGTAGTTACAAATACCTTGTCAGCCTGTTTTATATAAAGTGCCGCAGAGCTATCGTTGGTAATACTGACTCCCTGCAATACCAACTGTATTTTATCCTCCTTGGCTGCATCCACCACAAGCTGTCCCCGGGACAAACTTCCGGAAAGCACATAGATTCCTTCATCTGTAAAGGTCACCACATTTCCGTCTGCCTCTGCACCTCGGCCGTCGATAGTAGTTCCCTCGTCTGAAAGATTCACGTAAATGGCCGTATCCAAATCTGCCACCTGCTCTAAATCTCTTTTTGTAAAGGCATCCTCAAAGCTTACCAGCTCTACATCACTGTGTACACTTTGCCCATTCTCTTCTGCCTTTACACTGTTATCGATAATATCCTGTGACTTATCTTCACCTTGTCCGCCACAGGCAGTAAGCAAAGATACAATCAGAATATCCACTATAACACATTTTAATACTTTTCTCTTCATAAACACCTCAATCAAAGCTCATGTATCTGATTCTCGCATTTACCAATACTGATTTCCAAATTTCCGTTTCGTTCACGGAGAGCATCAATAAATTCCTTTTCCTTACTCATATCCTTTAAGATAATATGATATGTCAGCTTAAACAAACTCCCCATATTAGTAGTCTTCACACTCTCCACCTCTGCCTTGGTAGTATACTTTTCAAATAAATCATCAAAGAGACTGCCGTAATCCAAATCCTCCGGAATGGTAATCCGAAGCATCTTATCCACTTCTACGCTCTTCTTCAATCCAAATCCCACCATATTAAGTATCAACATCACCACACCTAAAAGCACAGAGAACAATACGGCATATGCCAGGTAACCCATACCTGCCACCATACCGGCTCCCATCCCAAGAAAGATGGTTCCGATTTCCTTTGCCGTCCCCTCTACAGAACGGAATCTTACAAGACTGAATGCACCTGCCACAGCCACTCCTGCTCCCACATTGCCGTTTACCATCATAATCACAACGCACACCACCGCCGGTAATAGGCATAGTGTGATTACAAAGCTCTGGGTATATCTGCTTTTGTATGTATATACAAATGCCAAAAAAAGCCCAATCAAAAGCGATACTGCCACACATAATACAAACTGTCCCACGCCAATTACCGACTGAGTACTACTATCAAAAATTCCTCTAAATAATGTTTCCATATTTTCTATCTCCTATCCTATTTTTGTTTTCATTTCCCGCTCATGAATTGTTTTATACGCATTTCCGTATTTTGAAAATGATGTTTTATAAATTTTCAAATCACTAAGAATTTTCGCAAACCAAAGAGGTATGGCATCCGCAGTTTTTACCTCCATAAGAGTCATCTCTTCCGGCAAAATCTCCTCACCGAATGCGCCCTTTCCTAAGTCCATATCCTCTCTTCGCCAGAGAATATTCTCATCAAAAGTCACACGAAATTCATGATTATCCTTGGCATAATAGGCCTCTCTCTCATAGGACAACATAATTCCCGGTGCAAGATTCTTATATCTTTTTATCAGAAAGTCAATCTCCCTGGAAATCTGATTATCCTGTATCTTCTCCCCTTGCAAAAGATAACGGTCCGCCTCTTTTTTCGTCATAGAAATACGCCTCTTATATACCACGCCCTTATACTTTTTCTTTATTTCTACAAACACCTCCGTATCATTCTCTGCCACACCGTAGCTTCTAAGCCGAAGTTTCTCTTTATAAATAGGCTTCTCTATGCTACGCCTTGCCAGCAGAAAATCCGGTGTATCGTAATAAAGACTGAAGATGGTATTCCGCCCATGGACATCTGCCACCATTTCCTGTGCCATCCGCGCCTTAATCTGTTCTGCCTGCTTCTTGGTAAGAAGGTATTTCAGTTCATACCGTTTAAATACCATCTGATTTCGCATCTTTGTAATCCTTTCCTTCCTTTATCCTTGCCCATTATATTGGTAAAATGTGTTTAATTTGTGTTTTTTGCGTGCAGAATTTGTGGAATTGTGTTTTTCCCTGAAGTATTATTGCCACGTTCAAAAAATCATGATATCATAGTTCTATAGTACCATTTTTTTATTTTACGGGGGATTATCAATGGACAATAGTAAAGTTACCACATCTAATTTACATATAATAACCATCATAAAAAACTTCTTTTTAATTATTGTAGTACTACTCTTTGCAGTTTTCTTCCTGGGACAAATGCTGTTCCCTGATGAACGTGATTCTCTTAATACAAATTGTCGCATATTTGAAGCTAATTGGCAACGTATCATGGAAGATGGAAGCAGAATTGAAACAGAGCTTCCCGGTAAAGTGCCTGCTCAGCACGGTGAAATAGTACGCCTGGTCACAACCCTTCCGCAAGACTTTTATACCGGTGAAAACATTACCTTCCGTCCGGTATGGCAGGATGTAAACATCTATATTGACGGAGAGCTTCGCTTAAGCCACTCCACAAAAGATTCCAGACCATTTGGTACCAACAGCCCCATGCGCTATCTTTTTATCGAATTAAGCGAGGAAGACCGTGGCAAAGAGCTTATTTACGAATCCGTCAGCTACTCTAAATATTCCGGTTATATGACCAATTGCTATATTGGTGACCGTATGAGTATATGGGTACATCTGGCAGAGATTTCCGGTGCCAAAACAATTGTGGCAGCATTTCTACTGCTCCTTAGCATCTCATGTATTGTAGTATGTCTGATATTGAAAATGGTTTACAAACGAACACTTCCACTGACTTATCTGGCATGGACCATTTTCTTTGCTGCCTTTTGGATGTTATCTGAGGTAGAGTTCCGACAGATTATGATAAAAAATATATCGCTCTTGTCCAATCATACCTATTGGTGCCTGATGATTATTCCTATTCCGCTGCTACTGTACATCAATGAGATACAGGGGGGAAGATACAGGAAAATATTTTTGATTCCAATGATATATTCCTGCACCATTTTAGTTGTCGGCACTCCCTTGCAGGTACTGGACATCATGCAGTTTGTACAACAGCTGCCATTTATCCACTTTGGAATCATTATATCCATCGTATTTATCATTACAACAATCACTCTGGATACTGTCAAAAAACAGATGAATGACTATCTTGCCGTAGGAATCGGTATCTACGGTATGCTTCTTACCGCCATCGGTGAAATGGTTTTATATTATGTGGGAAGCTCTCTTTCTCTGGGTACAACCCTTGCCATTGGTCTCGTTTTCTTACTTATCATGGCAATTATCAAAACCGGACAGGATTTGTTCCAGACAGAGAAAAAGAAGCAACAGGCAATTATGGCAAGAGAAGCCCAGGCAAAATTCCTGGCTAATATGTCTCACGAAATACGTACTCCGATTAACGCAATAATCGGTATGAACGAAATGATTCTTCGGGAAAATGAGGATAATGCCATTCATGGTTATGCTCATAATATTCAAAGTGCCAGCAACATGCTTTTAGGACTAGTGAATGATGTTCTGGACTTTTCCAAGATTGAATCCGGCCAGTTAGAGCTGGTGGAGGACACCTATGATTTGCCTCAGCTCCTTCAGGACGAAATGCTTCTCTTAAGAGCCCGTGCCGGCGAAAAGCCCCTATCCATACAGATGGATGCGGATCCAGGACTTCCTTCCAAGCTTTTTGGTGATGAGCTTAGAATCAAACAGATTCTTACCAACCTCCTCTCCAATGCTGTAAAATATACCCAGCAGGGAAGCGTTACCTTAAAGGCATATTGCAACCGTATTGACGATACCAATATTATGCTCTCCTTTGCCATCATAGATACCGGTATCGGTATCCACAAAGAAGATTTGTCCCAGCTTTTTGACAGTTTCAAACGATTGGAACTTTCCAAAAACCGAAATATCCAGGGCACAGGTTTGGGACTGAATATTGCCAAGCAGCTGGCAACCCTGATGAAAGGTGATATTCTTGTAGAAAGCGAATATGGCAAAGGCTCCACCTTTACGGTGGCTTTCCCACAAAAGGTGATCGACAGAACCCCTATCGGAATCCTACAGCAAAAAAATATTCACCGTGAAGAAAATCACTCCATGGGACACTTATTTACAGCACCGGATGCCAGAATTCTTGTTGTGGATGATAATGCCATGAATCTGGCACTTATGAAGGGACTTCTTAAGAGAACCAAAATTCAGGTAGATGTTGCCGAAAGTGGTAAAGAATGTCTCCAGATGACCAAAGAAGCGAAGTATCATCTGATTTTCATGGATCATATGATGCCCGACTTAGACGGTGTGGAAACATTGCATCTCCTACGTGCTGATGCCTCTAATCCAAACCGTAAAACCGGCGTAATTGTTTTAACCGCCAACGCTATCGCCGGTTGTCGGGAAACCTACTTAGAATATGGTTTTGACGATTATTTTGCAAAGCCTGTGCTGGCAGATAAATTGGATGCTCTGCTTCTTCAGTATCTTCCGGAACATTTGGTACAGAAACAGGATGCTTATGTAGTAGATAACTCCCAGGTTCCTTCAGCCAAGCTACAGAACCCGGATGACATACTCTACATAAACAAGGAAAATGGACTGATTTTCTGCATGAATTCTGAAGATCTGTATACTCAAATGCTCTCTTCTTTCTGCAAACAGGCCAAGGAATATCTACCAAAGCTTGATAGCTGCTTTACTTCAAAGGACTTAAAGAGCTATGCAATTTTTGCTCACGGATTGAAGGGAAATGCCTTAAATATCGGTGCCGAGAATTTCTCAAAACTCAGTCTCCAGCATGAACTGGCAGCCAAGGAACAGCGCACCAACTTTATCGAAGAAAACTATAACGAATATGTAGATATCTTAAAAGAGCTGATCCAAAGAATTGAAAAAATGATATAAAAGGACTGTTGCAAAATACAGTGCCACACACAAGAAAACGCTAAAGGATGATGTTCACCCTTTAGCGTTTTCTTGCATTTTATTCTGCATTTGCAACAATCCATTAATTTTTAATTATCTCTACTCCATATCCCGGAATCGGTCCTTCAAAGTACTCACCGGTAAAAGCAGACTCGCCCTTCACAGGTACTTCACATGCAAAAGAATTGTGATTGAGCAAAATTGTACAGTCCGCACGTCGGATAATTTCCACACCTTCTGTGGACTCACTCATTCTGACTCCGGCGTCCTTAGAAACGTATTCTACAATTTCACGGATTACCTTTTTATCAAGGTCACAGCCGATATAATACACCTTACCCTTACCATAATTATTCACGGTAATAGCTGCCTTACGTTTAAAATGTCTGTCTGCATAGGCAGAAAGCACCTGCGCTGTGGTAGGCGTCAGAACATCACACCATACCTTTGCCGTACCGTTAAACTCCCCGGAAATATGCGTTTCCTTGCGAAGTGGGTCATATTCCTCTACAATTACCCCGGCCAAATCCTTAAAAGCTCCCGGCAATGTCTTTCGATTTAAGTTATTATACTTATCTCTGCTTCCGCTACGGTAGGTAGTTACCAATACGCCGCCCTCTCTGACATATTTTTCCACCGCTTCCATAGTTGCATCATCCACTAGATTATAAGCCGGCATATAGACTACCTTATACTTTTCAAAATCCCGATTGGAAACTGCCGTCATAATATTAAAATGTGCATTTGCCTGATAATAATCACACACAACACCGGTATAGCCAAAATCCCTGTGATGACGCTTGATGTTATGTGCCCAAATATTATCGTAATCACGATATACCATGACTTCATAATCATTCTTCTTATCTTCAAAATACTTAGCCACCTTAGGAAGTTCTGTTCCCATTCGTTTTACTTCCTCATAACGTCTGCGGGGGACATTGTCATGATCAATGATACCGTGCCAGTACTGCTCCATACCATAGTGCAGTACCTTCCAGCGGAAGTAAATGATACCTTCACCGCCGTGGGCAAGTGCCTGATACGCCCAGAGTCTGATCTGTCCCGGCTCCGGATTGATACCCATATGATCCCAGCCACAAGGTCCGGACTGCTCTTCTGCAACTACAAAGTTCTTATCCTTTAAGCCACGCATAATCTCATGAGCCATGGCAACATAGGAAATCTCTGAATCTCCCCACTGGTTATCCGGATAATTATCCCACATTACAAAATCCAAATCTGCAGCCAAATCATAATAATCAAGATCACCAAAGTGCCCCATAAAATTATGGGAGACAGGCTTATCCGTAAACTTGCGGATCTCATCAATCTGTGCCTTCTGATAAGCCACCCATGAATCCGAAGAAAATCTGTTAAACTCTAAATCCAATGACGGATTGTGTGACCATGCCTGGGCATTCTCCGGCTCACAAGAATTATATGCCGGTAAAATAATATCTTCAAAAGACTCAAAATCAAGACTCCAGAATGCGGTTCCCCACTGCCCATTCAACTCTTCGATGGACTCATATCTCTCAGACAGCCACTTTCCGAAGGCTTGTCTGCAATATTCACAATAGCATCTGGCACTGCCATGACAACCGAATTCATTATCAATCTGCCACGCAATGACATTCTCATTGTTCTTATAATGTTCTGCCATTTTTCTGGCAATACGCACACTGGCTTCCTTGTATGCAGGATTATTGGCACAGCCCTCTCTCCGGCTTCCCCACTCCTTCTTTCTGCCGTATCGGTCACGCATTAAGATATCTGCTTTGTTCGCCAGCCACTTTGGCGGTGCTGCAGTAGGGGTACAAAGAATTGTCTGAATACCGTTTTCAGCTAAAAGTGCAATTGCTTCGTCCAGCCATGTAAAGTCATACTCCCCGTCCGAAGGCTCTAACTTTTTCCACGCAAAATCTGCCATACGAACCACATTAAAGCCCGCTTCCTTCATTCTCTGTACATCTGTTTCCCACTCTGATTTATCCCAATGTTCTGGATAATAACATGCTCCGTATAACATAAATAACCCTCCGTAATATGTCTTTTAAACGTCACAAAAATTATACCACAATAAAAGAAAAACGTCGCCGGATTTGACAACGTTTTTCAAAAAAGCACTATGCTGCTTTATCATCTTTCTTCTTAAAAGAATATTTCTTTGCACAGCTCACTACCATACCGGACAGAGCAAACAGTGCAATAGTATTAGGAATAACCATGAGCTGGTTAAACATATCAGACAACTCCCAAACAAGGTCGTTAGAAAGACAGGAGCCTAAGAAAATAAACACAATTGCAATTGCAGAATATACAGGTACTGCCTTCTTACCAAATAAATACTCAACATTCACCTTTCCAAAATAGTTCCAGCCAAGAATGGTGGAAAATGCAAAGAAGAATAAACAGATTGCCACAAAGCCGCCACCTGCTGTATTACCAAGAATTCCGGAATATGCCATCTGAACCATATTGGCCTTAGATACACCTTCTGCTGCGCCACTTGCAAGAACTCCATTACCAGCATAAAGACAGGAAATAACCACAAGTGCAGTCATATTAAGAACTACGAAGGTATCAATAAATACACCAATCATAGCAACCACACCCTGCTCATGAGGGTTCTTAACATTTGCAAGTGCATGTGCATGAGGGGTAGAACCCATACCTGCTTCATTTGAAAAAAGACCTCTCTTCGCGCCCTGACTGATTGCCGTTTTTAATGCATAACCAAATCCGCCACCGATAATTGCCTGCGGAGCAAATGCATATTTAAATATCATTCCGATTGCTTCCGGCACATATGTAATACGACATACTAAAATCACAATACCACCAAGTAAATAAAGCACCGCCATAATCGGAACCAGTTTCTCGGTAACTGCCGCAAGTCTCTGTACACCACCAAGGAAAATTACGGCTGCAAACACTGCTACCACAATACCGATTCCCCAACCCGGAATGCCGAAAGCACTGCTACAAGTCTCACCAATAGAGTTGGACTGTACCATACATCCGGTAAAGCCAAGTGCAAAAATCGTTGCTAGTCCGAAGAATACTGCAAGAAACGAACCAAACTTGTTTGGGAATGCTTTTTTAATATAATAAACAGGACCACCCTTTACCGTTCCGTCTTCCGAAACCACCTTTGTCTCCTGCGCCAGAACAGCCTCTGCATAAATTGCAGCCATAGCAAAGAATGCAATAATCCACATCCAGAAAATAGCTCCGGGACCACCGGTTAAAATCGCACCACTAACACCTACGATATTACCGGTACCAACCTGAGCTGCAATAGCTGTAGTCAGTGCCTGGAAAGAACTCATCCCCTTCTCCTGCTTACCGCCCTTTAAAGAGAAGTTACCGAAAGTTCTCTTCATACCTTCCTTAAAGCAACGAACCTGTACAAACCTGGTCTTCACAGTAAAGAAAATACCGGTTCCCAAGAGTAGAATAATCAGAACATAGTCTGATAAATACTGGTTAATTGTTTGAACTACTTTTAACATGACATAACCTCCAAATCTTCAAATAAAAAAATGTCGTTAAGAACACTTCTCTTAACGACTCCGGATAGGAAATAGCCATACAAATACAAATATGTGCTCTGTCCTTTTGCCTGAGAGTTGCGGCTCCTGCCTTGCCCCTTCGGCACCCATCACTGAGATTCTCCAGAGTTCCATCCGCTTCCGGTCACTGCTCGCAGCTTCTGAAAGCTTCAACGGATAATACAGTGGTTATTATATCACACCATTCCTAAAATGCAACACTTTCACACTGTAAACTTTAACATTTCTACAGTATTTTCCCATTCACGGTACTATACTACCATCATTTGACACATGCCTATTAGCTCATTATAATATTTTTGAAATACTTCTCAAGGAGAATACTATGCCTAATTTAATTGAAATCACCGATTTTAATGCACCGGAACTTGATATATATGCACGCCTGTCTGAAAACCAACTACTTCACTACTATGAACCCCACGGTGGGCTTTTCATTGCAGAAAGCCCCAAGGTCATAGAAAGGGCTTTAAATGCCGGGTATGAACCGGTTTCTTTTTTGATTGCCAAACAGCACTTAAATGAAGAAACCACATCCATCATTGAACGTTGCACGGCCGTTCCCGTTTATACTGCCGAATTCGGAATATTAACCAGGCTTACCGGATTCCAATTAACCCGAGGAATGCTTTGCGCTTTGAAACGTTTCCAACTTCCCTCCTTAGAGGAAGTATGCCGCAACGCCCGCCGCATTGCCATACTGGAAAACGTAATGAATCCTACCAATGTAGGAGCCATCTTCCGCTCTGCCGCAGCCCTTAATATGGATGCAGTCATACTGACAAGCGGCTGCAGTAATCCACTGTACCGCCGTGCAAGCAGAGTCAGCATGGGCACTGTATTTCAGGTTCCATGGACGATTTTGGCAGAGGAAGAATGGCCCTCCGGCTGCATGGATATCTTACACCAGATGGGCTTCAAAACTGCCGCAATGGCACTAAGCGATAACTCCGTATCCATCGATGATGCAAAGCTTATGAGCCAAGAAAAGCTGGCCATCATCCTTGGCACCGAAGGGGACGGTCTGGCAGACTGCACTATCGAAGGCTGTGACTATACCGTAAAAATTCCCATGACCCATGGCGTGGATTCCTTAAATGTTGCAGCGGCAAGCGCTGTGGCATTTTGGCAGTTGGGAAGGTAACACTTATCTTCCCATACTTCCTTAGTGCGTCAGCATGGTCTCAATAAAAATTCCAAAACCTTTATCAGGGTCATCAATCAGTACATGTGTTACTGCCCCGATAATCTTCCCATTCTGGATAATGGGACTTCCGCTGAGTCCCTGGACAATACCACCGGTTATTTCCAAAAGTTTTGGGTCCGTGATGGTAATCTCTATGCCACGGTTAACCCTGTCATTTTCCAGCTCCACCTTCGTAATCTGAATATCAAAATACTCCGGCACCTCTTCTACGGTACAATATATCTGTGCCGGTCCAATCTGGATATCCTGCTTTAAGCCAATGGGCATGGGCTCTGCTTGAACCATACCATACCCCTTTGTGTTGCAGCTTCCGAAGATTCCGGTATTTCCGTTATAGTCCACATCTCCAATAACGTAACTGTCCTGATAGGTAACTACGCCGGTTAATTCCCCCGGTTCTCCCCGCTGTCCCTTTTTAATATCAATGATACGAGTCTTTAATAAAGCTCCATCCTCCACATCCAATATGGTACTTGTATCCAGGTCTCCCAATGCATGTCCCAATGCACCAAAATTTCCCTCACTATCAATATAAGTCATGGTTCCGATTCCTTGAGCGTTGTCCCTCAGCCAGATACCCAGCTTATATTCCCCATCCTCATTCAACGCCGCCTTTACTGCTTTAGTCAATATCTCTTCCCCTCTTCGAAATGTCAGTAAAAGCTCCTCACCTTCACTATTTGATATGGTCTTTACAAAATCATCTTTATCACCGATTTCATAACCGTTTACTCCCAGGATATAGTCTCCTTCCTCCAATATCCCTTTCGCCGGTGCCACTACCTTTCCATCAACTCCCGCAAATTCACCGATTTTAGTCACTAAAATACCTTTAAACTCAACGTAGAGTCCAATAGGAATACCACAAGGAATCAGTTCCGCATCATCAATAAACTGAATATTAACCTCTTTTAACGGTACTACCCCCAAAAGATTTACCTGCATAGAATATCCGTTTGCAGTTGCCGTAGGCTCCTTCGGTGTTACAAAAAGTCCAAAGTCCACGGTAGTAGTTTCCTGCCCTGCCTTCACCCGTAAAATCCCCGGCACTTTGTTATAGAAATACCTATATCCCAAAAAACCTATCCCTACACAACTCATAAAAATAGCTACGCATAAACAGAATCTGTAAATGCGTAGCTTTCTTCTACGTTTCTTGTAGCATTCCATGATGACCACACCATCAGCTCTGGCCCTCTCTAAAATGCCCCTTTCCATATCTCGGTCCATGTTCCCACACCCTTTCGCATTTACTAAACGTAGTGTGTGCACATTTTAACCTTTTTATTTATACAATTATTTCTTTTTTACCGCTAATGCTTCCTCACGCATAGCCCTTGCATTCTCCAGTGCAGCTTCCGACTTCTCGTCACTGCCGAGGAGTCTTGCCAGTTCTCCCAAAGATGCTTCTTCATCCAGCTTACGGATATGAGTTACCGTACTATCCTCTTCTACACCTTTCTCAATTACATGATGGCAGTCCGCCATAGCTGCAATCTGCGGCAAATGAGTAATACAGATTACCTGATGGGCTTTTGCCACCTTATCCAGCTGTCCTGATACCTTCCAGGCTGTTTTTCCGCTGATTCCCGCATCAATCTCATCAAAAATCAGCGTATCAATCTCATCCTTCTTGGCAAGTACCGTCTTGATACCAAGCATAATTCTGGAAAGCTCACCACCGCTTGCCACCTGTGCCAAAGACTTTGGCTTCTCCCCCGGATTGGTAGAAATCACAAACTCCACTTCATCATAACCCTTTGAAGTTGTTTCCTTTTCACTCTCCACATAAATCCGAAAATCTACAGATAGAAAATTCAGATTTTTTAATGCTTCCAAAAGCTCTCCCTGCAAAATACCGGCAGCTTCCTGGCGTATCTGTGAAAGCTTTGCACAAGCCTTCTTAAGCTTACTCTGACGGTTCACAAGCTGTGCCTGCAAGCCCTTCATATACATATCGTAATCCAGCAGTGCGTCCACACGCTCCTGCTTCTTTTTCATACTTTCCAGAATCTCCGGAATACTCTTGCCGTATTTTGTCTTCAGAAAATTGATCTGATCCAGCCTTGCTTCCATTTTCTCAAAGCTTTCTCCATCAAACTCAAGATCTGATAAATACGCAGAAAGCTCTCTGTTATAATCTGAAAGCAAATTCTCAATCTCTGAAATACTGCTAAGCAGTCCCTCTAAGTCCTTGTCATACTCTGCTACGCTACCAAGAAGCCTCACTGCTCTTCCGATACCGGAAGCAGCACCGTCTGTCGACTCTGAACCGGTATACATATAGCTTTCATTTAAAGCTTCTGTAATCTTTTTACTGTTACGGAGTTTCAAATGCAGAGTTTCCAACTCCTCATCTTCCCCTTCCGTTAAAGAAGCATTCTCAATTTCCTGGATTTCATACTGTAATAAATCCATTTCCCGATTCTTACTCTCTTCATCCAGAGAATCCGCTTCTATCCGACGTTTTAGCTCTTTCACTTCTCCATACAGCTCCGCCACAAGCTCCAATGCTTCTGTAGCAGAATCTCCAGCATAAGCATCCAAAATCTCCATGTGCTTTTTCTTATGAAGAAGCGACTGATGTTCGTGCTGTCCGTGAATATCAATTAACAGCTCTGCCACATCCTTAATTTGCTTCACATTTACGGACTCGCCGTTAATCTTACTGACACTCTTTCCCGGCACCAGTTTACGGCTGATGGTAATTACATCCTCCACAGGAATATCCATTTCCTGCAGTTTCTTTTGAAGGGCCTCGTTTTCTCCGCTGAAAGTGAGCTCCACAAGCCCACTCTCTGCACCGCTTCGAAGCATGTCCTTATCAAACTTACCTCCCAAAGCAAGGTTGATGGAACCGATAAGAACAGACTTACCTGCACCGGTCTCACCGGTAAGAATATTCAGTCCTTCTTCAAATTCCACCTCGGTTTCCTGAATTAATGCCAGATTTTTTACATGTAAACTTAATAACATATGTATCCCCTTTTCTACCTTCTCCGACTGCTATTCTCTTATAGCAAAAGTAGAAATGTATCTACAAACCTTTCTATTTTAACGCCCCGTCATCTCACGAAGCTTATCCATCAGACCTAATGTCTCCTCCGTGGTACGAACTGCCACAAAGATTGTATCATCTCCTGCAATACATCCCACTACCTCATGAAATCTCAAAGAGTCGATTGCAGCTGCCACTGCCATCGCCATACCGGATACCGTCTTCACTACCAATATGTTCTGTGCCATATCCATGGAAAGGAAGGCATCCTGAAGCACGCGAATATACTTCCCTTCCAAATGTCTGTCATCATTTTTTAAAACAATATATTTCTGCTTCCCGTCACCGGTAGGTGCTTTCGTTAAATTCAGTTCACGAATATCTCTTGAAACAGTAGCCTGGGTCACTTCAAAACCGGCAGATTTTAACTTTGCTGCTAACTCTTCCTGGGTTTCAATGACGTTATTTTCAATAATTTCCACAATTTTACTGTGTCTGCTTTTTTTCACCCTTATACTCCTTTTAATGATCGCTCATCTTTTTATGTAATACTTCCAAAAAGCTTACTTTATTAATCTGAATTATTTCTGTGGTCTTTTCAGACGCAACAATCTTGATCCGTTCTCCCGTTTTCATCAGTACTTTATGTGTTCCGTCAAAGCTGGCTTCCACAGTCTGTGCTTCTCCGTTTCTATCAGCAGGAACCTCGATAATCACCTCATCCTCCGGCGAAAGAATAATACTTCTGGCATTCAGGGTATGAGGACAAACCGGTGTCAGCATAATAAGTCTGGCCTTGGGTTCCACGATGGGTCCTCCGGCTGACAGACTGTATCCGGTAGAACCGGTAGGGGTGCTGACTATAATTCCGTCCGCATTATATTCATTCAGAAACTGACCGTTCACATAAACCTTCAATTTATGAATCTGTAAAGATCCTTTTCTGGAAATAACAATATCATTCAGCGCCCAGTCTTCCTGCACATCGCCGCTGTTCCACTTCACACTTCCGTGAAGCATCATACGCTTTTCGGTGGTAAAATCTCCCTCCACCAGCTTATCCAGTGCACCTTCCAAATCTCCCGTCTCAATCTCCGTCATATATCCAAGTGTTCCGCGGTTTACACCAATCATGGGAATATCCAAACGTTTAGTGTCCCACGCCGCCTGCAACATGGTTCCATCCCCTCCGATGACAATCATACAATATACATCTTTAGGAATTGTTGCTTCATCAAGAACACTTCCGTCTTCCTTGGTAAGCGCCGTACTTTTGCAGCCTTTCTTTTCCAGATACTTGGAAATCTTACCTGTAAGCTCCATTTCCGGGTCCTTATGATGATTGGTATAGATTAGAAAATGTTTCATTTATCCAGACTCTCATGGGCTCTGCCCACAATCTCCTTCACCAGTTTATTTATTTCCTCGTGGTACGATGCTCCGGTTTTCTCTTCAATAATTCCCTGTAAGTTCTCTTCTGCATCCTTCTCCGTAAGGTCCGCTTTCTCTCCGGACTTATCCGGATTCTTCTCAATATGCATCAGATACTCAATATTACCTTCGGGGCCCTTAATCGGAGAAAACTCCAAATGAAGAATATCAAAACCAACAAAATCTGCAAAGTCCAGTGCTTTACGGATTACTTCCTCATGCACACTAACCTCACGAACAACACCTTTCTTGCCCACCTTGTCTTTCCCTGCTTCAAACTGAGGTTTAATCAGACACACCATCTGTCCTCCGTCATTCAACAGATTTCTGGCAGGTATCAATATCTTTGTAAGAGAAATAAAGGATACGTCCACGCTGGCAAAATCAATCTTATCCTGAATATCTGCAGGTACCATATAACGGAAATTGGTCTTCTCCATACACACAACACGCTCATCGTTACGAAGCTTCCAGGCAAGCTGTCCATGACCAACATCCACAGAATATACTTTGCTTGCACCGTTTTGCAGCATACAATCCGTAAATCCGCCAGTGGATGCACCGATATCCATACAGACCTTACCATCCAAAGAAATATCCCAACTCTCCATGGCCTTTTCAAGCTTTAGTCCGCCACGGCTTACATACTTCATCTGAGCACCGCGCACCTCTAAGGTAATCTTACTTTCATCAAAAGTAGAACCCGCCTTGTCCTCCTTCTGTCCGTTCACATACACGTTACCGGACATGATGATTGCCTTTGCCTTCTCTCTGGAAGGTGCGTACCCATTATTGACTAAAATGATATCTAAACGTTCCTTCATCTACTAATCCTTACTATATTTGTTCCATACGTTTCATAATCGTCTCAGTGATACTCTCACTGTCCAGACCGATTTCTTTCTTCAATAGCTCTACATTGCCGTGTTCCACGTAAGCATCCGGAATCGCCACGGAAATAAAGTCACAAGACAATCCTTCTGCCTGCATATACTGCAACACTTTCTCGCCAAAGCCGCCGCTTGCCACATTCTCTTCCATTGTAACGATGATGGAATGATTTCTGGCAGCTTCCTTTACTGCCTGCTCATCAATAGGCTTTACAAAACGGCCGTTAATCAGGCTGACACTATATCCCTTTTCTTTTAATGCGGCATACACTGCCTCTGCAGTCTTCACCATACTTCCTACCGCAAAAAGGGCAATATCCTGCTCCTTATAAATCCACTCTGCCTTACCATATTCCACCGGTTCACGGTATTCCTTCAAGCCATCGTAAGCCTCTCCTCTTGGATAGCGGATGGCAATGGGCGCATCTAAATTCACAGCAAATTTCAGCATATCCGAGAGCTCCCACTTATTCTTGGGTGCACAAACTGTCATCCCGGGAATACTGGACAAAAAGGATAAATCAAAAATACCCTGATGGGTTTCTCCGTCACTTCCTACGATACCGGCTCTATCGATAGCAAATACTACCGGCAGATTCTGAATACACACATCATGCAGAATCTGGTCATAAGCTCTCTGCAGGAAAGAAGAATAAATTGCCACGATGGGCTTAAGTCCACCTGCCGCAAGACCCGCCGCAAAGGTTACCGCATGCTCCTCTGCAATTCCCACATCAAAAAATCTCTCCGGATACATATTGCGGAACCGCTTAAGTCCCGTACCATCCGGCATAGCTGCGGTAATTGCTGCTACTTTCTCATCTCTCTGTCCCAGCTTACACATTACCGTAGAGAAAATATCGGTATAATTTGCCTTATTTCTTGGCTTGCTGGGAAGTCCTGTATCTATTTCAAAAGGCTCTGCACCATGGAATCTTGCCGGATGCTTCTCTGCCGGTGCGAAACCTTTTCCTTTCTGGGTTAATACATGTACAAGAACAGCACCCTTTACACGCTTTGCTTCTTTGAACACACGCAACAATCCCTTAATATCATGACCATCCACCGGTCCTAAATAGGTAAGTCCCATATCTTCAAAGAACATTCCGGGAATTACCAGCTGCTTTACACTATTCTTGGCTTTACGCAGACCGGATAACATATTATCCCCATGCTTCGTCCCCAAAAGTGCATCATAAATCCCCTTCTTTAATCCAAGGTACCCATCTGCTGTACGAATATTATTTAAATACTTGGATACACCACCCACATTCTCCGAAATGGACATATTATTATCGTTTAAAACAACAATAAAATTTGTATCCAGCTTCGCCGCATTATTAAGCGCTTCGTAAGCCATACCACCGGTCAGGGAACCATCACCGATAACAGATACAATGGTGTTCTCCCCGCCCTGAATATCTCTCGCCTTAGCAAGACCAAGTCCCGCTGAAACAGATGTTGAGCTATGTCCGGTATCAAAGGCATCACAATTAGATTCCTTTCTCTTAGGGAATCCACTGAGACCGTGATATTGGCGAAGCGTGGTAAAGCCTTCTCTTCTGCCGGTAAGAAGCTTATGGGTATAAGACTGATGCCCCACATCCCAAACAATCTTATCTTCCGGAAGATTTAGGGACAGATGAAGCGCCATGGTAAGCTCCACTGCTCCCAGGTTTGAACCCAGATGTCCCCCTGTCACACTGATGGACTGTATCAAAAACTGCCTGATTTCCTCTGCCAGTGCCTCATAATCCTTTGCGTCAATATTCTTTATATCATTGGGATTTTTAATCTGTTCAAGTAACATGTCCGCTCCTATTTTGTACGATAAATTAAGGAATGAATCAGCTCACATAAAAAGCTGCTGTCTCCGGAAACCTGCTGCAATATACTTATTGCTTCCTGTGATAATCTTTCCACTTCTTTCCTTGACTCTTCTAAGCCCTTTAATGTTACATATGTCTGCTTATTGTTCTTTTCATCACTTCCGATAGGCTTCCCAAGCTCTTCCTGGGTTCCGGTTACATCTAAGATATCATCCTGAATCTGGAAAGCAAGCCCTACATTATAAGCACACTTCTCTATTTTGCGAACCTCATTTAAGCTGGCACCTGCCAAAATAGCACCAATCATCATGGAACCTTCTATCAGTGCCGCCGTTTTATTTTTATGGATAAAGTTCAGTTCTTCTAAGGATACCGTTTCCTTTTCCTCAGCCTGAATATCTGCGGTCTGTCCGCCAATCATACCATAAATCCCTGCTTTTTCAGCAAAGACCTTCAAGGCTCTGGCCACTGAGATTTCTTTCATTGTATTGATTTTCTCCGGCTCAAGATCCTCCGAAATGTCAAATGCCTTCAAAGCAGTTTCAAATGCGTAATTTAATAAGGCATCCCCCGCCAAAATGGCATTGGCTTCTCCATACACCACATGGGTAGTCTTTCTACCCCTCCGGTACTCATCATTGTCCATCGCCGGCAAATCATCATGCACCAGAGAATAGGTATGTACCATCTCCATAGCTGCCATAAAGGGCTGAATCTCCTCCCCTCTTCCGCCAAACAAACGATAGGTCTCATTCATCAGCATGGGACGAAGTCTCTTTCCTCCGGCACGTACACTATAATTCATTGCCTCAATAACAATCTTCTGATAGCCTTCCTCCTGTGGCAGAAAACTCTCAATAATTTTTTCTATTTCTTTTACTTTTTCCTTCATGGAAGCTTCAAAATCGCTCATTCTACAGATTCTCCAATTTCCCTTCCGCTGTCAGCTTCAGTACCTGCTTCTCCACCTTATCAATCTGGTCGTTGCAGTCCTTTAATACTCTCATACCTTCCGCATACGCCGCAAAGGCATCTTCTAAAGATATCTCTTCACTTTCCAGCTTTTCTATGGTTTCTTCCAGTTTGGCAAAGTTTTCTTCAATCGTCATATTTACTCTCATTCCTTTGAAATGCCTGTTACTGTAGTATGCAGCTTACCGTCCGTCACCTGAATGGTAAGTGCCTGTCCCTCGGATATTCCCTGCACGCTCTTTACATTCTTTCCTTCCCCATCGGAAACATAGGAATAGCCGCTGTTAAGCTTATTTAAAGGACTGGCGCCCTTTAGTCGCTCAATATATATTGCCAACTGATGCCTGTTCTCTGACAAGAGGCTTCTCATCAGTTCTTCCAATCTCTCTTCCAACTTTAAAAGATAGGTTCTCTTCTCCCGGATACGATTCTCCGGGCTCAAATACTTAAGACTAGCTTCATACTGTTGCAACTTCGTTCTTTTGGCAGTTACCACACGCTTTAAGTCTCTTCCAAGAAGATCCGCATAACCCTCTAACTGACTTAAGAAAAGCCTCACATCGTATACTGCCAGTTCAGCAGCCGCAGAAGGTGTAGGTGCCCTAAGGTCTGCCACATAATCCGCAATGGTGGTGTCTGTCTCATGACCTACTGCAGATATAATGGGAACGCTGCAATCAAAAATCGCCTGCGCCACCACTTCCTCATTAAAAGCCCATAAATCCTCGATAGATCCGCCGCCACGTCCTACAATCATCACATCCACGCCAAGCTGTTCCAGTGCACGAATACCGTTTACGATACTGGCACTTGCCTGCTCTCCCTGGACAATTGCCGGATACAGAATAATCTGTACATAGGGATTACGCCTTGTAGCAATCTGGATAATATCCCGTACTGCTGCTCCTGTATCTGCGGTTACCACGCCCAAGGTCTTAATAAACTTAGGGAGCTTTTGCTTATACTGAGACGCAAACATCCCCCTCTCCTCCAGCTCTTTTTTAAGCTGTTCAAATCTTTCATGGAGAAGTCCGGTTCCATCCTGTACCACCTGCTTTGCATAGAGCTGGTACTTACCATCACGTTCAAACACATCCACACTGCCGCCAACGACCACCTGCTGTCCGTCCTTTAAGGTGAAGGCCAGATTGTACCTGTCCCTTGCAAACATGACACAGGCAATCAAACCTTTTTGGTCCTTTAACGTAAAATAAATATGTCCAGAGGAATGATACTTGCAGCCCGATATCTCGCCTTTAACGAAAACGGACTGCAACATATAATCCTGCGTGAACATATTTTTAATATAAGCATTTACTTGTGATACCGTGTATACGCTTTTCGCCATATATCCTATTCCTTCTCAGGAACAAATTTTGCTAATACTGCATTAACAAAGCCGCCGGAGGTCTCCTGCCCGTACTGCTTTGCAATCTCTACTGCTTCGTTGATTGCTACATTCACCGGAATATCATCATCAAAAAGCATCTCAAATACACCAAGACGTAGAACGGTAAGCTCTACCTTTCCCATTCTCTTGGTATCCCAGCCTTCTGCTTTTTCATCCAGCATTTTATCAATCTCCGGAAGCTTTTCAAGAACTAATTCATATCTGTCCTCAATCGCATCTCTGATTTTCTGAGAAAAATTGATTTCATCATCTTGAAAAAACAGCTGTAGCTGCTCCGGCATCTCCTCCGGTGTATTAAACTCAATACGGAACAACAGTCTGAAAAGCTGTTCTCTCTGCTCGTGTCTGCCCATACAAACTCCTTTGTATCTATATTATCTTAATTTCACACCGGCAATGCGGATATTCACATCACTACAAGTCATTCCGGTCATATTTTCAATCGCAGTCTTTACCTTGTCCTGTACTTTTCCGCAAGTAGCAGGAATGCTGTAACCATACTCCATCACCACTGCCAGGTCAATCTTAACCTTTCCTTCGGAAACATGTACACGAACCCCTTTATATAAGCTCTTAGGACCAACCTTGCTCATCATTTCATTGGTAATATTACCGCCGAGTGCAGATACCCCCTCAACTTCGGTAGCAGCAAGACCTGCAATCATTGCAAGCACATCATCGGCTACGGCAACAACACCTGCGCCCTCATCCTTAGAGATTACAAGAGTTTTTCTATCCAAGTTCTTTTCCATCTAAAATTCCTCCATCATTTAATGGTAGTCTTTCATAAAGTATACCTTAATTGTCCATGCGCCAAAGCACATTTTTCCAATCAAAAGTGAAAATCTTCATTTTTACATTATACCATAATATCTATCCCTTTGTCATCCAAAATGTCAATAGAAATGCCTGATCAATCTGGGTAAAAGCCATTGATGAACGAACATCCCCCAGATAATCGAAAATACTTCCGTTTTCAATCAGCTTATCCTTAAATACTGCATAAACACTCTCATCCGCACACTTAAAATATATCTCTTCTCTTCCCTCTTCCATCACCTTCTGTATCAGGGCTTGAATCTGCACCTCATCAAATGAAGTGAAATAACATCCTTGCATTACATAATAGTTTGCATTCAAAGAGGTACATTCCGGCATGTTTATCTCCATGTCTAAAACATGAGTCCGAAACAAATCTGCCGAAGTGATACAGAGATAATCATAACTAATGTCCGGAATCCGGATGCTTGTATTCTCAACGTTCTCCATCTGATATGAAGCATCTCCCCATGTAGTATCAACATAGTAATACTCACCATCCACTAAAACCAGATTCCAGGCATGTCCTTCACCATTCTTAACAGTCCCCTCCACCAACGTACACTTCACGCCCAGGCGATTTAGCAGAAACTGGGTGGTTTTGGCATATCCCAGACATACGGAAGCTCTTCCCCGAAGCACGGAATAAATATTTTGGTTGTCCGGTGCATCCATACTATATTCTGTGTTTTTGATAATGCTTTCATACACGTAGCATACCTTTTCATAATCCGTACTTTCCGGAGAGATGCCCGCCAGAATCCCGGCCGCACATTCTTCGATTTCTGCCTTCCTGGCCTGCGCTGTAGCCTTGTCCATGGAATAGGTACCGATAAACTCTATGGATACTAATTCATCACCTCTGGTATACTTGGTGTATTGATACCCTGTAACAAAAAAGTATTCCGGATGGTCTAAGAGAACACATTGAAAAATCCGGTCTATATGCTCTTCGGTAAGTCCCTGGGAAAGTCCCTCTTCCGAAAGTGCCACCGGCACCTCCTGCATCCCAAGAAGGGATGCATTAATCACACGATACCATGACTTGGATGCCTCATCCAATTGGTCATAAGCATAGGTCCACTGCGCCGGGTCGTCAAATTCCTCCCTAGGCTCCGGCGTTGCCACTACCAGTGGCGCAGTTTCCACCTCTTCCTCCACCTTACTGATTTCGCTTTCCAAAAGCTCAATGGTCAGTATCTTTTCATCCTCCGGTGTCTCCATCATTGCAGGCTGCGAATATGCTTCCAATCCACATCCTGTCAGAAGAAGTGTTATAAGAATATAAGCAGCAAACCATACTTTTTTCAAACATGCTCTCCATTCTAATCCTAATTATTCTTTCCGAACTCGGACAATACCAGACCCTTATTACGGTCCAAGGTCATGCCTACGCTCCATGAATTCACAAATAAAAGCAGAGGATTGCCTTTCATATCCTTTACCTTCTTCATATCAGAAGTACCGATAATCTTGGTTAAATCCACTTCCTCCTTATTCTCTACCCAGCGAATATGCTCGTAAGGAAGATTCTCCAGACGGATTTCAACATTATATTCATTCTCCAGACGATACTTGAGTACATCAAACTGAAGCACACCTACTACACCTACAATAATCTCCTCCAGACCCGTATTAAACTCCTGGAAAATCTGGATAGCACCTTCCTGTGCAATCTGTTCGATACCTTTTACGAACTGCTTTCTCTTCATGGTATCCACCTGACGCACTCTTGCAAAATGTTCCGGCGCAAAGGTAGGAATGCCCTCATAGCAGAACTTTTCCTTAGGCATACAGATAGTATCCCCGATAGAGAAAATACCCGGATCGAATACACCGATAATATCTCCTGCATAGGCCTCATCCAAAATCTTACGCTCGTCCGCCATAATCTGCTGTGGCTGTGAAAGGCGCATTACCTTATTGCCCTGCACATGTCTTACTTCCATATTGGCATCAAAACGGCCCGAACAGATTCTCATGAATGCAATTCGGTCTCTGTGGGCTTTATTCATATTTGCCTGAATCTTAAATACAAAAGCACTAAAATCATTTTCTACCGGATCAATAAGACCAATATCCGCTCTTCTTGCAAGAGGTGTTGTAGTCATCTGAAGGAAATGCTGTAAGAAGATTTCCACACCAAAGTTGGTAAGAGCAGATCCGAAGAATACCGGAGTCAGTTCGCCGGCCTGTACTGCTTCTAAATCAAACTCTGCACTGGCACCATCCAATAAATCAACCTCATCTAAAAGCTTCTCTGCAGCCTCATCTCCAAGAAGTTCACGAAGATGTGCTTCATCCTGAATGGAAACCTCCTGGGTCTCGCCTTCCTTAGTACCCTTTTCGGTATCAGAGAAGGTAAACACACTCTTCTTTTCACGGTCATACACACCCTTAAAGCCTTTACCGGAACCGATTGGCCAGTTTACGGGACAGGTTGCAATTCCAAGCTCCTTCTCAATATCGTCTAAAAGCTCGAAGGTATCGTTGGCATCTCTGTCCATCTTGTTGATAAAGGTAAAGATAGGGATATGTCTCATTACACATACCTTGAAAAGCTTTCTGGTCTGTGCCTCCACACCCTTGGATGCATCGATTACCATTACCGCAGAGTCTGCTGCCATCAGGGTACGATAGGTATCCTCCGAGAAGTCCTGATGTCCCGGTGTATCCAGAATATTAATGCAGTATCCGTCATAGTTAAACTGAAGTACGGATGAGGTTACGGAAATACCTCTCTGCTTCTCGATTTCCATCCAATCAGAAACCGCATGTCTGGCAGTTGCCTTGCCCTTAACGCTACCTGCAAGGTTAATGGCTCCACCGTATAATAAGAACTTCTCTGTTAAGGTTGTTTTACCCGCATCCGGGTGGGATATGATTGCAAACGTTCTGCGTTTATTAATTTCGTTAGCGTAATTTGACATAATTTATTCTCCTCGTAACATGCTTTTTCCACTAAACTGTGGCTCTATTCCAAAATAATCAAGTACTGTAGCACCGATATCCGCAAAGGTTTCCCTTGTTCCCAGATTCTGCGGTGTTACATGCTTCCCATACATCAGCATGGGAACATACTCCCTTGTGTGATCCGTAGTCTTCTCATAACCCGGGTCACAACCGTGGTCTGCGGTAATAATCAGTATATCATCCTCCCGCAGCTTACCCATTATCTCCGGCAGCTTTTCATCAAAATACGTCAGTGCCTTGGCATAACCATCCACATCCCTGCGATGACCGTATAAAGAATCATAGTCCACCAGGTTCACAAAACACAGTCCCTCAAAATCCTTATCCAGATACTCTAAGGTCTTCTCGATACCATCTGCATTGCCACCGGTATATACATACTCCGTAATACCCTTACCTGCATAGATATCATTGATTTTCCCCACACCGATAACACTTTTCCCTGCTGCCGAAAGCTGATCAAGCATGGTAATTGCCGGCGGCTCTATGGAATAATCATGCCTTCTGCTGGTTCTGGTAAAGCCTCCCGGCTCTCCGATAAATGGTCTGGCAATCACTCTACCCACACCATGCTCGCCGGTTAAAATCTTCCGAGCCATCTTACAATACTCGTATAGCTGCTCCACAGGAACAATTTCCTCATGAGCTGCAATCTGGAACACACTGTCCGCAGAAGTATACACAATCAGTGCTCCCGTCTCCATGTGTTCCTTTCCGTAATCCTTGATTACCTCCGTGCCGGAATAAGGTTTATTACAAAGCACCTGCCTGCCGGTAGCCTTAGAAAACGCATCCAAAATTTCCTGTGGAAATCCCTCGGGATAAGTGGGCAAAGGACTGGCGCTATACACACCTGCGATTTCAAAATGACCGATTGTGGTATCCTTTCCTTTGGAGCGTTCCTTTAATCTGGCAAATCTGCCTATAGGATTCTCTTCCTTCTCTCCCATATTCACACCATCCAGATTAAACAATCCAAGTTTTTTCATATTCGGCATGTGGAAACAGGAACTGGCAGATACGCTGCGCAGAGTGTTTACATCGTAATCACCATAGGCAGCCGCATCCTCCATTTCACCGATTCCGAAGCTATCAAGTACAATTAAAAATACTCTTTTTGTATCCATTTATGCTCTCCTATTTGCTAAACTAGCGCATTATTGTCTAAAGTATATCACATTTATTTTCTCTTTGGTACATTTATTTTATGTACCTAATTTGCCGTACTGATAATAATATTCTCTGCACCGATGTCCGTTTTACGTTTTACAATGTCTTCAATCTGTGCTCGCTCCGCATCTGTTAAAGACACTGCTGCCACCACAATATCCACCTCATTTTCTCCAATGCTCACTACCACATCCGAAAATCCTTTGGCTTCTAACAATATCTCTGCTTCCATTTCTTTTTCCGCAATTTCCGTCATCTCCACCATAGTATCCAATGCTTCCTGCTTCTTATCATCGGCAATGGTAGTGCTGTTAATAATCTCCATCAGGGTCTCTTTGTTTTTAGAACGCACCTGTTCCTTCATCAGCTTTGCATCCGAAAGAACTGCCACCCCATTGGCAGAAGTATATACTGCATCTCCCGGCACTTCACCTTCCTCCGGCAGTACCTGGGCAAGAGAAGCATCCACTGTTACAGGATCTGCTGCTACCGTAGTATCGGTTTCATTCACATCATAAGTCTCATCCAAAACAAATTCCATGTCTTCTTCCAGATAGTCTTCCATCACCACCTGTGCATCCGAATCCAGGTTGCTAAAATCGGAGGCAAAACCTACCTGTTCATCCACCGTATTTCCGGCAAATTGCAAATAACCCGCAATGGCAAGCATTAGTGCAAGTGCTGTAATCATCAGTTGATTTTTTTTAATAAGGTTCTTCATATTTAACTCCTTATGCATTTTTCCTAATTCATTGTATGCCTCTATCCACCATGTTATGCCACCTAGCTCCCACCGTTCATGGATAAAACTTTCACCTTATGGGCGTCCAGATTAAAAAGAGCCTGCAGTGCTTCTGTAATCTCCGCATTCACACTTCCCCTTCCCGCACCCTGACAGCTGACAAGTACACCTTCCACCTGCGGATAGATGATTCCCTCCTTTTCCGTAGTAGTTTTTAAGGTAATCATAACCTCAACATCCCCCACTCCCGATACCTTAGAAAGCATTTCCTCCAGCTGTTTTTCCAGATTCGCACTATATTCATCCACACTGTAGTCTGCTTCTGTTACCGGGTATATCCCCTCTTCCATAACCGTTTTACTCTCCTCCTTTTTTACAGGTATCCCGATTACCACAAGAAGGAGTCCTCCCAATATAAGTAGCACCATATTTTCTTTTTTCAGGAGCTTTCGGATAGTATCCTCTCCCATAACACCATTCTCTCCTCCCATAAAATCTCTCCGCCTCCATGCACAAACCCTATTCCCTGCTCCAGCACCATGGCAAGAATCATAATTCCAACCACCATTTTTAAGTATTTCTCATATTCCTGCTTAGGTCTTAGATGCAAAATCATCCTCGCTACAATAAGAAATATTGTCATCCGTTTTATCCAGTCCACAATCTCTATCATTTCAGCCCTCCGGCCACCAGCGTCACCATACTGATGGACAATAAAAACAAAAGAAGCGCCGTAGCGGTTGTTTTCATTAACATGTGAATACTTTCTGCCGTACGATGAATGGGAAGTGTAAGCTGCTTTCCCGCCACAATTCCCGTAAATGCCGCAATCAGCTCCAACAGAAATCCAACTACATAAAGATACACGATAGGTGCAACACAAATTCCCAAAAGAATAATTAAGAACAAAATACCCATTCCGTTTTTGAGAACAGACATAGTTCCCAACATCAGCTCTATGGTCGTCTCTGTTACTTGTCCGATTCCCGGAAGTGCACCTGCCACTTTCTGTATTGCACTGCGGGAGAGCCTGTCCAGACTGGGCGTCAGGATATTCTGAACCACACTGACTGCCGTAACCACCCCCAGACTTCCCTTCAGAAGAAGACTTTCTCCCCGACGCACCAATCCCATAAACAATACCAACCGCTCTTCTCCCCATATAGTATTCACAATGGCAAGGAGCAGGTAAATATAGCAAAGGGGCATACATATCTTCACAAACAGATACTCTATTAAAACGATAATCCCCAGCAGAATCGTAGTATACGTCTTCTCTGTTACATTTCCTCCGGACATGGCAATAGTCAGCAAATACGTGGGCAGCATAAATTTCACGAATTCCAAAATGCTGCCTATGGTATCTCCCGCCACATCTGCCATTTTTTCAAAGCAGCGCATCATAATCCCGGCTTGTACCACATAACAAATGTACATGGCCATATCTGCGGTCTGCTGCTTATCAAATACCATCACCAAACGGGATAAAAGTGCTGATATAATTCCCAGGGCAAGAAGCATTACCAACATCTGCTTTATACCTCCGAATTCCAACTGCACTCCCGCCATCACTCCTTGCAGAAACTCCCCTCCTGCACCAAATAGATCTCCCTCCAGAAGCCTCTGTAATATTCCTTCCATGGAAAAAGTATAACCGGGAAACAACCTTTCAAATTCCTTTTGCAAATCCCCCAGACCAAGTTCTTCCAGCAAAGATTCGTAAGATATAATATCCATGACTTCTCCTTACAACAAGCGAATAGTATCCAGCACTGATAACAGTACCGGCATTCCGGACAACAGTACAGTCAGCTTCCCCAGCACTTCAATCTGTGAAGCCATGGTTCCGTACCCTGCATCCCTGCAAAGACTTCCGCTGACATCGCAGACATAAGTTATTGCCACCAGCCGGATAAGCAGTACCAGATATTCATAGGTCTCTCCCAAATATGTTTTGATCTCGCCAATTATCCCATACACATTTGAAAACACATCCAGTACATATCCCAAAAGCAGAAGTCCTACCGCAAATCCCATATAGATACCATACTCCGGCTTAATCGAACGGAAAAAAAGTGCCACCAGCACGGAGAATATGCAGATTGCACCAATACGGACGATTGTTATCATCCTGCCACCTCCTATAACTCAAATAAACTCTGTACCGTGGTAAATAATTCATATATGTATGGCACAATCCAGGAAAGTACCAACAGCAGTGCCGCCAGACTTAATAAAAATGCATGTTCTTCCCTTCCGCTATGTTTCAGCACCTGACTAAGTATGGTAACCAGAATTCCCACCGCAGCGATTTTAAAGATTAATCCAACCTCCATAGGCCCTCCCTACAGACATAAAATCACACAGAACATCCCACCAAACATTCCCAAATACAAGGCCAGTCTGCTCTGCTTTCTACTTTCCTCCAAGGCTCCCGCATTGTATTCCAAAAGCCTATTCTTAATTCCCTTTAACACATTCTCCACTACCCCGGTATCCTGAAATCCGGAATGTTTGAAGCACTCTGTAAATAATCCTGCCACATCCCGTTTAATCTGTAGTTTTCCAAATAACTCTCCAAGACTCTCTTCCATGATGGAAAGAGGCGCCACCTCCGGATTTTCCCGTATCTGCAGATACATGTCCTTAAAACAACTTTGAAAGGGCTCTTTTACCTTACCGGAAAGCTCATATATACAATCCTCTATGGTACTTTGCTGATACACAATCTGTCCCATCAGACAATCCAGTATATACACCAGATACCGGTTATTCTCCTCTCTCTCCCTATATTCCATAGCTCGTCCGATTCCAAAGAGAGCACAGCCCATGAACATACATAGCAGTCCTAAAACTTTACACACAGCCATTCTCCCTCCTCATCCATTTTCCACAGACTGCTGACACCGAATATTCCCTCTTCTTTCTTTAAAAAAATGATTCTCCGATACATATCCATCCAGCCTTCCCCAAGATACTTTTCTTTATTTATCAAATCCTGCATATCCCAGCCATGAATCGTATTTAAAAGCGTTACACCACAGGTTGCCGCATATTGTAATGCCTTCACATCATCCTCCCTGCCGATTTCATCCACAGCAATCACCCCGGGATTCATAGATCGGATCAGCATCAGTATTCCCTCTGCCTTTTTGCAGCCACTAAGCACATCCGTCCGCACACCAAGAGGCATTCCGACTTGTCCCATATAAGAACCTGCAATTTCCATTCTTTCATCTGCAACACCTACATTAAGTCCCCTGCCAAAAGTATTTCCATCAGAATAAAGCCGTATAAAATCTCGAAGCATCGTGGTCTTTCCACAGCCCGGAGGAGATACAATAAGCACACTGCAAGGATGTCCACCCTCATACACAAAGGGAAGAAAGCCCTCGGATACGCCTTGCAGATGTCTTGCAATTCTTATATTGATACTACTGACATTCTTTAAGGTTTTTACCTTGCCATTCTCTCCCTGCACCACTTCTCCGGTAATACCGATTCTGTGTCCTCCGGGAAGAGTTAAAAAGCCCTGGTTCATCTCCGTTTCAAAAGCATAGGGGGAATACCGCGTAAAGTGCTCTAAGAGTCTATGTAAATCTCCTTTTCTTACCTCATATCCTTCCCCGGCCACTCCGGTAGGACTACCATCCGACCTTACAAAGAATTCTTGACCGAATCCCGAAACCATTATGGGCTTCCCCAATCGTATACGGATTTCTTCAATGAATTCACCATTTCCCAGCACCTGTTCAAACAAAGGCTTGATATCTGCCGGAAACATTTTATCAATTTCTACTCCCATAGTATTCCTCCTCAGAAAAATATATGAGGTATCCCTTAAAATAATTCCCCCAAAATAAAACATGTGCTATAATGAAAAGGTCTTTGTTTTAATGAAAAAAGGCTTGAGAGGAAAAGAGTATGCAAATAATTATTGTAGGATGTGGAAAGGTCTGCTATACCCTGGTAGAACAGCTCAGCGGAGAAGACCATAACATTGTAGTCATTGACGAAAGAGAAGATCGTGTCCGTTCTATTACAGATGAATTAGATGCCATGGGCGTTATCGGCAACGGAGTCAGCTATCAGACTCTTTTGGAAGCCGGTATCACCAAGGCTGACTTACTGATTGCCGTTACCGGTTCTGATGAGCAGAACCTTCTTTGCTGTGTGCTTGCAAAGAAAACCGGTAACTGTAAGACCATTGCCAGAATCAGAACTCCCCTTTACCAGTCGGAGTCTGAATTCTTAAGAGAACAACTGGGAATTTCCATGATTACCAATCCGGAGTTTGCTTCTGCCTCGGAGATTGCACGGATTTTCCAGTTCCCTTCTGCCTTAAAGATTGATACCTTTGCCAAGGGAAGAATCGAGATGCTTCACTTCCGTATCACAGAGGAATGTGCCTTAAACGGAAAACCTATGACCTATATTCGTCAACATCTGAAATGTAATGTTTTGGTTTGTACTGTTACCCGTGAGGACGAAGTTTTTATTCCCCGTGGTGATTTTGTGTTTCACGTAGGTGATACGGTAGCTATTGTATCTACTCCTTCCAAAGCCAGTGAGTTTTTTAAGAAAATTGGTATTAACATGGGTAGAATCCGCACCGCAATGTTAATCGGTGGCGGCAAAATTGCCTACTACCTGGCACAGCGACTGATTGCGGTAGGAATCGACACAAAAATTATAGAAAGCAATGCAAAAGTCTGCGAACATTTAAGCGAACTTTTACCGGAGGCTACCATTATCTGCGGTGACGGTACCAATCAGAAGCTCCTTATGCAGGAAGGTATTGAGCGTGTGCAGGGCTTTGCCGCACTTACCGGACTGGATGAAGAAAATATTCTCCTTTCCCTGTTTGCCAAGAAGGTATCCGGTGCAAAGGTTGTTACCAAGATTGACCGTACCAACTTTACATCCGTACTGAATGATTTAGAGATGGACAGTATCTCTTATCCACGTTTTCAGACGGCAGATGCCATCGTAAAATATGCCCGTTCCATGAACGCATCTTTACATACTAACGTAGAGAATTTGTACAAACTTCAGGATGGCAGAGTCGAAGCGCTGGAATTCCTTATTAACGAAGAAATCCCGGGCATTACCGGCACTACCCTTCTTAACATGAAGTTGCGCAAGAATATTTTGATTTGCAGTATTTACCGCAGAGGAACCGTGATTATCCCCGGCGGTCAGGATATGCTGAATGTGGGAGATTCCGTAGTACTTGTAACTACAAATGCTCACCTTGGGGATATTCGTGAAATCATTGAAGATTAAAGAGGTATATCATGAATTATAAAGTGTTACACTATATTGTGGGCTGCATCTTAAAGTTTGAGGCATTATTTTTGATTCTCCCTGCCATTGTGGGTCTTTTCTACGGCGAGTATAAAGAATCCTTGTGCTTTGCGGGTGTTGCCCTGCTTTGTGGTGGTCTTGGTTTTTTAGAAACAACTATCGGCAGCCGCAAAGGTAATTTATATGTAAAAGAAGGGTTTGCGGCAGTTTCTCTTGGCTGGATTGTACTGAGTCTCTTCGGTTGTCTGCCATTTGTTTTTACCGGAGAAATTCCACGCTTTACTGATGCCCTATTTGAGACGGTATCCGGCTTTACAACTACGGGAGCAAGTATTCTGACAGACGTCGAAGCCCTCTCCCACGCCAGTCTTTTCTGGCGAAGCTTCACCCACTGGATTGGTGGTATGGGTGTATTTGTCTTTATTATGGCGATTCTACCTATGATGGGTGGTTCTACCATGAACCTTATGAAAGCAGAAAGTACCGGTCCCTCTGTAGGAAAGCTTCTTCCCAAGGTCCGAGATACTGCTAAGCTTCTCTATACCATTTACATTGCCTTAACCATTATTGAAGCAATTCTTCTACTCATCAGTGGTATGCCTTTGTTTGATAGTTTAACCTTAACCTTCGGTACCGTTGGCACCGGTGGCTTCGGTGTTAGAAATACATCGATTGCTGACTATAGCCATGCTGCCCAAAATATAATCACATTCTTCATGATCGTCAGCGGAATCAACTATTCTGCCTTTTTCCTTATCCTTAGCAAGCAATTTAAGGAAGCATTAAAGATGGAGGAAGTTCGTTGCTACCTTGGCGTAGTACTTATATCCGGACTTTTGATTGCAGGTAACATATACCAAATATACCAAAATTTAGGAGACAGTCTCCGCCATGCATTTTTTCAGGTGGGATCTATTATCTCCACTACCGGTTATGCAACCACGGATTTTGATTCCTGGCCGGCCTTTTCCAAAACAATCCTTTTGTTATTGATGTTTACGGGCGCTTGTGCCGGTTCAACTGCCGGTGGTTTTAAGTTCTCCCGTGTAGTAATTTTATTTAAAACCATCCGTAAAGAACTTAGTAATCTGATTCATCCGCAGCTGGTGAAGGTCATCAAAATGGATGGACGTCCTGTAAAGGATGAGGTTATCCGCTCAACAAATGTATTTACGGCAGCATATTTTATTATCATGCTCTTTAGCTTATTGTTGATATCTTTAAACGGATTTGATATTGCCACTAACTTCACCACAGTGGTAACTATGCTGAATAACGTAGGTCCCGGCTTTGCCCTGGTTGGTCCTACCTGTAATTATTCTTTTTTTTCTGATTTTTCCAAGTATGTCATGATTTTTGACATGCTGGCAGGACGTTTGGAGATTTATCCTATGCTGATCTTCTTCCATCCGGCTTGCTGGAAGAAATACTAATATTACCTTTCGAGAGGAAAGTTTATGAGTTTACACAAAATATTAAAGGTTATATTTGGCAGAGTCATGTTCACACTTCTGTGTATCTTTGTACAGATTCTGTGGATGATAAGTCTTTGGACTGCATTTAGCGAATATTCGGTACTCTGTTCTGCAATTTTAGAGACCATTGCAGTTATCGTTGTTATCCGCATTAACTCCCGAAGTGAATATTCGGCAGCAAGACTTTTGTGGACAGCCGTGATACTTGCAATTCCTGCCTTTGGCTTATGCCTTTACAGTATGTTCGGACGACGAGGTATCACTCGTACTGTGAAAAGACGTTATGATCAGGTGCATCGTACCTTTATTCCGCATCTCCTCCCCAAAAAGGATGTGCTTACCAATTTAAAGGAACAGAATATTTACATTCACAACCAGTTGAAATATATCCAGACTTCCAGTACTTTTCCGGTATATGAAAACACTTCCGTAAAATACTTCCCCCTGGCGGATGAAGCATTGGTATCCATGCTGGAGGATTTGCGTAATGCAAAGGAATTCATCTTTATGGAATACTTTGCCATTGAAGATGCGGAAAGCTGGCATATGATTGAAGAAATTCTTTTGGAAAAAATTGCTCAAGGAGTTGAGGTAAGACTGATTTACGATGATTTCGGAAGTATTGCTTTCGTAAAGCCGGAATTTATGAAGCGTATGAATAAGAAAGGTATCAAATGCCGTGTATTCAATCCACTGGTTCCTTTTGTATATGCCTTTATGAATCACCGAGACCACCGTAAAATCATGGTTATCGATAACAAAATCAGTTATTCCGGCGGTTTTAATATGGCCGATGAGTATTTCAACATGGATTCCCCATATGGCCACTGGAAGGATTCCGGTATCCGCATGGAAGGTGATGGTGTTAAAAGTCATACCATTATGTTCCTACAGATGTGGAACAATATCTTACAGACAGATAAGGACTATACTCCTTTCTTAAAACCTTACACACACAAGGTGGAAAACAGCTGCGGATACGTACAGCCCTACTCTGATACACCACTGGATAATAATACGCTGGGCGAAAACGTCTACATGAACATTATCAAAAATGCTACAGACTATGTATATATCACAACTCCTTATCTGATTCTGGACACCGAAATGGAGAAGGAGCTTTGTATGGCAGCCCAAAGAGGTATTGATGTCCGTATCATTACTCCAAATATTCCGGATAAAAAGTCTATTTTCCTTTTGACGCAATCTTATTATAACAAGCTGATTCGCTCCGGTGTGCGGATATATCAGTATACCCCCGGATTTATGCATGCAAAGAACTATGTATGTGATGATAAAATAGGTATTGTGGGAACCATAAATATGGATTACCGCTCTCTTTATCTGCACTTTGAATGTGCTACCTATCTTTACGATATGAAAGCAGTCTTAGATATCAAAAATGATTTTGAAGATACACTTATTAAGTGTCGAGAAATAACCTTGGAAGATTGTTTAAGGCGAAAGCTACATGTTAAAATATACCAAGCAGTCCTCCGCCTTATTGCTCCAATGGTTTAATTAAGATTTTTTAATGCATCCTGAATCTGGATTCTTTTCCGAATTACCAGACTCAGGATGTTTTTTACCTCTGCAGCATCTTTACGGGCAATATTCTGCCTAAGACCCGTAAACTGCCTTTCATAACACACAAGTCCAAGCTTATCCGCCTGCATGGTCATACGCCTTACGGTCATCATGGCACTCTCCCAGCGCCCTCCGTTCACAGCCTGTCCTAGCCTCATAAAATCAAGGCTCTTTACAAACTTCTCCAGCTCTGCAGGATATTCCTCGCCAAAGCTTTCCAGCCCTTTCCCGGTGTCAATATTTAATGCTTTTAACTTATCCAGCATATCTTTCCCTGCCTAACTAGTCTATTACAATAGTATGGGTCACCTTATAGGTTCCGTTTTCCTGGAGCTGCCCCTGCACACGCATAGCCATACTGGATCCTCCGGTTGCATGAAATGCTCTGGTGAAAAAAGCCTCGCTAATCTGTCCACTCTCATAGACCTCACACATGCGTTTCCACATATCCGCACTATACACATCCACGTATTCCTTGGTACCCATTCCATTCTCAACAATACGTTTATAACAGGTATCATAGTAAAGAGCAAGTTCCTTATCCAATGAACTTTCCTCTTCCTTGGTCCAGAAATCATCCTCTTCTTCAGCATCCTCCAACTCTTCCATATCCCGATATGTCAAACCAAGACATGCCGGCAGCATAGCAGATAAACTCTTACGCTGATGAGTCTTTTTCAAATCATCATCTGTACGATTAAAATAATCATATGTGGCCGGGTCCGTATCATCCCAGGTCACATCCACATTATAGTAGTCTCCATAGAGATATACAATATTCCATGCATGATTCATACCGCTGTAGCCGGTACAATAGTAACAAGGAATATTAAGCTGTTGCATCAGGTACTGGAATGCTCTCGCATACCCTGCACATACCGTCTCTCCATTCACAAGCGCATTGTACGCCGTCTGCGATAAATCAGCACCTTCTGAATAACTTACCAGCTCCCTCAGCTTATCATGGACAAATCTTTCTTTATCAAAATTTCCATCCAGCTTCTTGGCTTCATCCAGAATCTCTCCTGCACGAAGGTCAAACGCTTTCTTCGCTGCCGATAAATTATCCGCCAATTCATTGTACTTTAAATTGATTGCTACAACTCTGCTGTCTTCATCCACGGTACACTCAAAGGAGTTCTCCAGATAATAAAATTCCGGATGATCGTTGTATACCGCCTCAAAAACATTCTTTACAACCGCAGAAGGAAGCTCCGCATAAGGAATTACCTTCTTTCTCAATTCTACAATATTTACATAAAGCTGATTATACAGAACCTGTTCTCTGGTATCCAACACATGATAATATGGATAATATAACGGTTCAAAATATAAATCTTCAAACTCCAGCTCAATCAGATTTGCCTCAGGATCCGGTGTTGCCGTAGCAGTGGGTACCGGTGTTGCCGTAGGTACCGGCGTCGGTGTTGGAACCGGTGTGGGCGTCGGTGTTGCATCAGGATTCGGTGTCACATTTGGATCCTTGGTAGGGGTAGGTACCGGTGACGGAGTCGGAACCGGTGTCGGTGTCGGATCCGGCTTTTCCTGTACAATCATCTCCACATCAATAGGGACATATCCTCCCAGCCCCGCTACATTCTCCGGAACCACAATATAGCTCCCGGTATCAATATAAGGTGTGGTTTCCCCTTCATTCAACGTAGTGGTTACCACATACACTGCTCCTCTTGCATCCGGGTCATAGGTTGCCTCAGGTGCCGGAGTGAATAATGGTATTGGAGTCATTATGGGTGCATCCGTTGCAGCCGGTGCTTCCGATACCACAGGTTCCTTGGTCTCTTCAGGAGCAGGTGTTTCCTTGCTGACCAGCATTCCGCCCTCCCCGTATAACATGTTGGCAATTTCTTCTGACATAGGCGGATTCAGCGCAATCACCAGAATAAAGATGCATAACGCCAACATACAACATGACACTACATAAAATACTTTTTTTAGATGTTTCAACTTCTCATCCCCTTTTCCTAAATCTATATCGCCCTGAAGTATTAAAGCATATTATGATCTGACAGAGCTTTATAAAATACCGCCAGCGGTATAAAACTCTGGGCAAAACTTTTCGGTGATTCATTTCTATATACCACCGCATCTTCCATAATTGCCTTAGTTCCCGGTGCTCCGGAGGGCTTCGACCGGATACTTGACTTAAATGTACTCATTCCATAAGACAAATACTTTGTATCACCGGTCAACTCATATCCAATGGTAAGAGCCTCCAATAAAAGTGTATTGGTACCAATACGGCTCAAACTGGGGAGTTCTTTGTAATAGAACACGCCATTACCAAGCATACCATTTTCAATCAAATCATCTACTGCATCCAGTAGCATCTGTTTCAGTTCCTCATCCGGGAACACTCTATAATACCGCATCAGACTACCCACTGCAACTGAAATCATAAATCCTACCCTAATCAAGGTATTGTCTGTATATGGCGCAATCCATCCGCCGTATTCTGCAGACCACTCCTTGAAGTGTGAAATTATCCACTCAGACTTGGCCAGCCATTTTTCATCATGCGTTTCCACATATAAAGCGGTTAAAGAGCGAAGGGCCCAGCCCGTCTCTCTGGCATTACTCTCACCTGACACCTGATAAGCAGGTGTCTCTAATAATCTTAATATATTTTCTCCTATTCCGATGGCCGTGTCAAATGCTCTTTTTTCTCCAGTAAAATGATAATAGTCCAGGAGTCCTTCCACCCACTCATGGGAACATACCATATCCATACCGCAGTGCTGTGCACAATGTTCCCATTGACCACCGAGATGAAGCGGATTATCACTATAATGGCACACATCCACATCCATCCAGTGTCTTGCAGATGCAATTAAATAATCCAAGAATCTCCGCTCTCCGGTACGTGCATACTGAAGTGCACAGGCATGCGGAAAATCATACTCATTATTAGACCAGACAAGCTTCCCGTTTCCCCGGCCCTGTGCTGTATAATTGGCATCCGGAGCATCTCCGAAATTCAGCATTCCCAACGCTCTTCCATGTCCGTCACATCTGGCAATTAAGGAAAGCTCCACTTCCGAATCAATTTTCTCCGGTGATACAAAAATATCCGGCATCACGCCTGCATCAGCAAAGACCATGGGCGAAATAAACGGTTTGTCCGGCATCTGATAAATCAGGCTACGATTATCAAGCTCGGTAAGCGTTTCTTCCGAATCATGGAAATGAAGTAAAACCCTTTGTTCCCGGGACATGCCCGGCTGCATTTCCACTCTGCCTACATCCTCCGGAACGAGCATCACATAGATACCGCTTTCGTCTGCCTTCACAGCCTTTGGATAGTTTTGCTGTGCCTGAAAAATAGTTGCACAAACACCACCATCCTTATCTGTCCGATCAGCAAAAAAGGTTCCGTAAAATACCTCAAAGAAATGCTCATTTGCTTCTTTCAAAAGCATTTCATCATCCACGTATTTTTCTACAGAGCTACCATTTGTACCGACAAAAAAATCCGTTTTATAATTGGAACTTCCTACACAGGTACGCACACCGCAGATATTTTCCTCAATCTGCGGAAGTCCTTTGATTCCTACAGTGTGATAATCCCCCTTGGAACCATCCTTCCGTAACTTAGGATTATACTCTGCACCTTCCTGAGAAAGCAGGGCAAATACCAGTGATTTTACATGAAGCGGTTCCATGGAAGTATTAATAATCCGATAACTGATTTCCAGCCAAGGCTTCTCCGCATAAGAAGTGATACGCAATTGAAAACCAATTCTTCTGTTTCCTATGCACTCCCCCATACAGGAAAGAATGGTCACCAGTGGTCCTGCCTCTTCCAGCTCCCATTTGCCAAGCTTTGTCTGATAACGACAATCGTTACCATCCACCAGCACGGGACCCACAAACTGACCGGCAGTATAGCTTTGTTTTCCAACCGTCAAAGAGTCGAATACACTTTCAGCATCATCCTTTACCACAAAGGATACTCCGCCATCAACATTAAATCCTCCCTCTATCCGTTTAACACTTAATGCCTGCAGTTCCGGAGCCCTTTCTTCACCGATTTTCATCTCCAAAAACTTTTTCTGATTCGCCGGCAAGTCCGCCATAAACCTCACAAATAGGTATCGGATACTTCCGTCCTTATAATAAGATGTTACCTTGTTTTGTGTGGGCAAAATCCTATCGCCATCCCAAATCTGTACTTTGCTTTCCCGAAAAAGCTCACCCTCTTTAAAGGGAATTGCCACGTAGGCGTGTTCACGAATTCTATCATAGCGATATAATTTAGGGAATGTTATCTTCATTGTCGTCTCCTATTAGTCCTATTCTTTAAAAAAGGCAATACCTATGGTACCAATTCCGCCAATACTTGTATTGGATACGGACGCACTCTGCAGAATTGTCCTTTCAAAATTAATATATTTCTTGATTTCTTCCATAATAAGTTCCTGTTCTTTCACCGTGATTCCTGCATGAGTCACATAGATTACCTCTGTATCAATATGTTTTGTAAAATACAAATATTTTCGAACAAAGCGTTTTCTGGCATTTTCCATATCACCGCTTCTCAGTCCTCGTACACGGAGACTATTCTTACTGATGCTGATTTCAGGATGAAGCATCAATCTTTCACATAAACTGTTCACCAAGCGGTTTTCATAACCTCTTTGATGAAATACCCGGTGCATCGGAGTAAGAAAATAACTCTTTACCTTTGTTTTCAAATATTCTACCTGTCTGCAGATTTCATCCACATTTTTTCGCTCCATGACCATCTGCGCCGCATGTAGAGTCAATAGCCCCATACCACAAGAAAACTGTTGGGAATCAATCACCCGAACATGTCCGAATCCACCTGCCGCCTGACAAGCATTTTCATAGCTTCTACTTGCCCCGGATGCTACAGAGATATGGATAATTTCCTCCGCCTCCGTCAACATGTCTGCAAAAAAGACTTCAAATTCTTCCACAGATAAAGCTTCCGGTTTTGCAATATCGTCAATGGTTCTGGAATACTTGGCAATACTGTCCACATCAATCTCTATAGTATCCTTAAAACGCCCCGTCTCCGTGACAATGTGGGAATATGCCAGATGAATATCATACTTTTCTAACAATCCTTTATTAATATCACAGAAACAATCTGCCGTAATACGAACTCTCTTACGTCTGCTACTGTTGAGCATCTCTATATTATTTTCCTGAGATAAATCCACATTGTCAGACAAGCGGTACTCTACAATATCATTTGGAAGATAACTTAAAATCTTCTCTTCTATCACCGCACTTTCAATCGGCTTAGTTAAGTATTCATCAAAACCAAGTTCCCGATATGTTTTGTGACTGTCCAATGTATAATTGGCAGTCAATGCAATGATGGGAACGCCTCTGCAAAGACCGTTTTCCTGCTTTCGAATGGCCTTCAGTGTCTCCACTCCATCCATTGGACTCATATAATGATCCAGCAGAATCACATGATAATACTTCTGCTTTGTCATCTTCAGACACTCTTCTCCACTTAATGCAGTATCTATCTGTACTCTGGTCTCCCTCAGAAGCTTTTTCACTACGGTAAGATTCATATTGGAATCATCCACCACCAGAATCCTTGCTTCCGGAGCCTCAAAGATTTGAGTATAACGGGCACTGGCTGTTTTCACAATACCCTCTGCCTTTATTTTACCCACCGGTTCTCTCTCTACAATCACCTGATTTAAGGTAACGGTAAATACTGAACCCTTTGTATAAATACTGTCTACTTTAATCTCTCCGCCCATCAAATCCACAAGTTGCTTGGAAATGGCAAGGCCCAGGCCGGTTCCTTCAATGTGTGAATTCCGTCCCTGATCAAACCGGCGGAAGGAATTATATAACTGTGAAAGATTTTCCTTACGGATTCCAATTCCGGTATCCGCTACGGAAAAGGATAGATGAACTTTGTCATCCTCCAAAGCTTCTCCCTTTACCGTAAGGGTAACTCTACCCTCTTTTGTGTATTTGACTGCATTAGTCAGTAGATTGATTAATATCTGTTTTATACGTTTTTCATCACCATAAAGAACACTTGGCAAATCCTCTTCCACTTCCAGACGGAATTCCAGTCCCTTCTCCTGCAAGGATATGGCAATCATATCCACCAAATCCCGAATCAGAACAGCAAACTCATACCGTACCGGCACTATCTGCATTTGCTGTGTCTCAATCTGGGACAAATCCAAAATATCGTTTACCAAAGAAAGAAGCATCTTTCCCGCATTCTTTACATTCTCTGCATTCTCTGCCACTTCCTGAGATGTCTCTTCCCTGAGAATAATCTCATTCAAACCAATAATAGTATTTATGGGAGTTCTCAGCTCATGGCTCATACTGGCGAAAAAGGTATCCTTAGAAACATTGATTTCCTCCAATTCAGCCTTTTGCTGTTCATTAATCTTCCGTTCCTTATCATACACATTTTGCTGGAACTTAGAGAGTACCCCCAGAGAAATACCAACAACCATTACCGAAAAGTAGGAATCAAATAATGCAGCACCTCGTGACGCCAACGGTAACACTGCCCCTGGATGTCGATATGCTATATAATAAGTAATTCCATTAATCACTGCAGATAATATTAGGAAAAAAGCCAGTTCTTTTCCCCTGAACATTAAGAATAAATAATATATGGACAATACAAACCATATAGCCGCACCGCTTTCCATAGCTCCGCTAAGGAAAAAGATGAACGGAAAAGCAAACACAACAATAAAAATTCCCAAAATCCAAGATGCCAGGTGTATCCTGTTATATTTAAAAACAAGAACCAACGACACCGCCAGAACAATAATAAGCCCTACGAAAATCAGATAATATCCCATCGAGGTATTCACGGAAAAACCTTCCACAACACCAACCACGCCGGCCACGGATGCTACCAGAATAATAATTCTGAACAGCCGTTCTCTGATATCCTTGCTTTCTCCTTGCAATAGTTTCGTTAATTTCTCACGCATGGGTGAGGTCCTCCTTAAGCTTCAATGCAATATCCAGTGCTGACATATAGTCCAGCATATCCGCTTTCTTGTACACAATGGAAAGGTACTGCTTCAAGGCTGTACCCTTATAGCTACATTCATGAAAGGCACGGAGTGAGGAAAGTATCTTTTCCTGTTCAAAGGTAAATACCGCATCTTCAAAGGCCTTATACATCTGTTCCAGCTCTTCTTCTCCAATTTCTCTAAGATTTGCCGGTTCTTCAACCTCATCCTTCTCACTTACCAATCTCTCATCACCACAAAGAAGATCAACAATACGCTCATATTCCATCATCATTTTACCATGATTACCGGCCACATATTCATAATCGCCTTCTTTCGCTGCCTTCTCCAGTTTAAGTGCCATACCGGAAAGCTTGGTTGCACCAATACTCTTCATTCCACTCTTTAGTGCATGCACCTGAATAGAATAATTCTTATAATCTTTTTCTTCATACAGCTTTGCAATCAGTTTCATATTCTGCACATCTTCCTCTGCATGAAGCTTTAAAATATCTATATAACTCTCTAAATTACCACAATAAGCAATACCGCTTTCCACATCCAGATCACCAATTGCAAATACAGGCTCTTTCGGTGCCTGCTGGACCTTCGGAACTTCTTTTACCTCCGGCTCTACTTTGACAAATTCTACTACTCTCTGAATCTTCTCCTTCGGAATAGTACGTAAAAGAACTCTTTCCAGCACAGATAAAGATACAGGCTTTGCTACGAAATCGTTAAAACCTTCTGACATAAACTTCTCCCGCATGCCTGCAATGGCATTGGCTGTCAAAGCAATAATCGGAACAGTCTTGCAGTAGGTTCCCGGCTTACGGCGAATTCTGTGGAGTGCTTCAATACCATCCATTTCCGGCATCATATGATCCATGAAAATAAAATCATATACATTGGTCTCTACCTTCTCGAGAGCTTCAAAACCACTGAGAGCCGTATCAATCTGAATCTGATATGGTCTTAACAAGCCTTGTACAACACGAATGTTCATAGGACTATCATCCACCACCAGAATTTTAGCCTCCGGAGCCACAAAACGTTCTTTTCGAATGGCCCCCTCTGCCATAGCCTGATGGTCAAGCTCCTCATTAAGGAACATAACAATGGGAACAACATAAAACGGCTTATACAACTTGTGCAAATTCGGATTGATAATGTCCACATCATCCTGCCTGTCCATTGCCACAATCACCTGGGTCGTCTCTGATATACTGTCAAAATAAGCTCTGTCTTCCCAATATTCTACATCACTAATAATAATATGTGTAAAAGGTTCTCTGGCAACACGTCGCTTTAACTCCGGCAGATTGCGTGCCAAATGACATGCTACACCATTTTGAGTTACCATATGGATGATATAATTGGTATACTCATCACGTATGGACTCATAGATAAACTGCTCCATATTGATATAAACGGCCATACGAAGCTTTTCCGGATTCTTAACACTGACAATGGGCACATCATCCACTACCTTCTGAGGTATGACAAACTTCACTTCACTTCCTTTTCCAAATTCACTCTGTACAGTAATAAATCCGCCCATCTTCTGCACCAGTGCTTTGGATATGGCAAGTCCCAGACCTACGCCGCCGGTGGTACGGTTTCGCTTAGCATCCACCTGACTGAAGCTGGCAAATAGCTTCTCCAGATTCTCCGGTTTCATACCGATACCGGTATCTCTCACGGTAACACATAGGTTAACTCCATAAGACTCTTTTCTGGCACTGACACCAATAGTGATACATCCCTCATTGGTAAACTTAATGGCATTGTCCACCAGGTTCATAATCACCCTTCGGATTTTCTGTTCATCACCCAAAAGACCACTTGGAATCGAACTATCACAGTCTACAATCAGTTCAATATCCTTCTCACTCTTTCTCGCTACCGTCAGATTAATAATATCATTAATGGTGGAAGTGATATTATATACTTCTTCCACAACTTCCATTTTCCCACTGTCAAGCTCTGAAAAATCCAAAATATCACTAACAACAGACTGCAGATTTCTTCCAGCAGTCTGGATATCGAAAATGCTATCCTTCACCTTTTGCGGAAGCTTTTCACGAAGTGTTACTTCACTCATACCGCATATGGTATTGATAGGTGTACGGATTTCATGGCTGACATTGGCCAAAAAGTCATTTTTACTGCGCTCTGCTTCCTGCAACTCATCAATGGTAGTCTGCAGATAATGCTGACTTGTCAGCTGGGTCTTAATAAAACGATATACAATAAAAATGGTCAGATAGATACTTCCGTACATCAGCACCGACCTGGCGATATCCGCCTCCCCACCGTCATACATGGTTGTGCGATGTGCCACATGATAAAGCATTAAAAATGTCAGATTGATAAAAGGTAACGCCATCAACTGAGGAATCGCGAAGAGGCCGACCAGTATAGTCAATGTCAAAAAGGTGGTGGCCACCCCCAAAAAGGTATCCATGCGAATGGAAAAGATAGCCACAAATATCTGCATAATTCCTGCAACCCAATACGCACGAAACCTATAGGACTTAAACTGAGTCACATGTATAATCCAGCACATCAGTATTCCGCAAAGAATAAATGTGAGCATCCCTATGCCCCATTCATACTTGTAGGCAACAAACAACATTCCGAAATCATACACCGTATCTGCCAGAATGATGGTTCGTTCCATAGCCATATTCTTTTCTTTTGTGCCATATCCTATGTTCACTTGTTGCCTCCAAATATGAATTGATTTATTAACGAGTTCCGATTATAGAAAACCCGGCGCCGCAAAGGGCGCCGGAACTTCCTTTTATTTAGTACTTTCCAAAGCCTTCGCCTAAAGAAATAATCTGTTCATTGGCATTTCCTGCCATCATTACACGTTCTTTTTTTGCTTTTCTGGCATTCACAGGAGCATCATTTCCCAACTTAAAAATGCTGATTAATTCACGCATCATAGCAGCCTGATTTGAAAGCTCTTCACTTGCTGCTGCGCACTCTTCACTGGTTGCAGAATTAGTCTGAACAACCTGTGATACCTGTCCGATTGCCTGCGTAATCTGTGCCACTGCAGTAGCCTGATAGTTGGATGCCTCTGCAATACCGTTAATAATACTCTCACTTTCAGAAACAGCCTGGGTAATCTGCTCAAGTGCTTTAAAGGTACCATCCGCAATTCTTGAACCTACACCAACCTTCGCTATGGAGTTCTCGATAAGCTCTGCAGTCTCCTGTGCTGCTGCGGCACTCTTAGCTGCCAGGTTACGCACCTCTTCTGCAACTACTGCAAAGCCCTTACCTGCATCTCCGGCTCTTGCAGCCTCAACTGCTGCATTTAATGCTAAAATATTGGTCTGGAATGCGATATCATCGATAACCTTGATAATCTTACTGATGCTTTCGGATGCTTTATTAATATCATCCATAGCCTTCATCATTTCCTGCATTTCATCATTGCCGCGTTTTACATCTGCAATAGCAGTACCAACAAGCTCAGCTGCAGTATTTGCTTCTACTGCATTCTTTGCAGTCTTTTCTGCAATTTCAGTAATGGATGCGGTAATCTGCTCAATAGCACTTGCCTGCTCAGTAGACCCCTGCGCTAATGCTTCAGATGCACTTGCTACCTGGGAAGAACTGGTGGTTACCTGATATGCTGCATCGCGAATCTCTGTAAGTACGCCCTTATTGGTATCCACAAGAGTCTTCAGTGCACCACCTAAAACATCGTTCTCAGATCTTGGCGCAACATTCATGGTATAATCACCTTCTCCGATGGTTCTTACAACAACAACCTCTTCCTGAATGTTACTGATAATCTTCTGCAGATTTCCTAGGATTTCACCAAATTCATTCTTCCCTAAATCCGCCACTTCAATGTTCACATTACCCTCAACCATACATTCAGCAACTCTCTTTGCTTCCTTAGAAGCACGGTCAACAACGCTATTGATTGAAATCAGAATACCGGTAGTAACGATAAGGTTCAGCACAATCATAACTACAGTAAAAATCTGATAGCTCCAAAGCCATCTCTCCGGATTATCCACGGTTGCTATTGCAGCACATGCTCTGTAGCCAAGTCCCAGACTGGCTAAAACAATCACATCGATAACCAACATACCCACGGTAAGTGCAGTTCTAATTTTACTGTTTTTAAACATTTTTACACATAAGTCACCCATTTTACTTCTCCTCCTTGGAATCGCCCTTTGCATCTTCTGATTCTTCATTGTCCTCATCAGTCAATGCCTCAATAATATCAACATCCTTGTCATTTAACAGCTTATCGGGATCTAACAGAAGCTTAACATCCTCTCCTACCTTACCAATGCCGTATACGTACTTATTCTTAGAAGTATCTGCATGTCCAAAGGACGGAGACGGAAGAATACTGTCTTCTTTAATCTCTACAACCTCTGCAATCTGCTCTACAATTAACCCTACCGTCATATCATTTAACTTAATGATGATTACACATGTTCTGTCATTATACGCAAAAGGTTCCTGCTTAAAGCGTAAGCGCACATCGATTACCGGAATAATCTTACCTCTTAAATTAATGAGTCCCTTAATGTAATCCACACTTTCCGGAATTACTGTAATTTCCTGCAAAACAATAATCTCATTGACATATTCAATCTTGATGCCGAAATACTCGTTACCGGACTTGAATGTTACATATTTGCCAAGCTGTGAAAAAAGCGATTCCTGGGATTCTTCCGCCGGAAGCACCACGTCTTTTGAAATATCCATACCCTCAATCCTTTCTCTATAAGTCTACTAATCCTGCCGGATCTAATATCAGTGCAATACTTCCGTCTCCCAATTGTGTACAACCGGACATTCCCTTCACCTTCTTGATATAGTTAGGAATCGGTTTTACAACAATTTCCTGCTTACCGATAAGAGAATCCACGAAGAGACACATCTTTCTGCCTTCAATATCAAGAATCAGCATCATGCCCTCTTCCACATCCTTACGATACTCCTTTAAGTTATACCACTGACCAAGCCTAAGCACCGGATAGCATTCTCCTCGAATCATAACACACTCACTACCGTTTGGTTCCTGAAGCATCATACTCTTATTTACACGGATAAACTCTTTGACCACTCCGGTCTCGATTACGAAAGTAGATGAGCCTACTTCCATCACAATACCATCAATAATGGCAAGCGTAAGCGGAATCTTCATAATCATGCTGGAGCCCTGTCCATAGGTACTTTCAATTTCCAAAGTACCACCAATGGACTGGATATTCTGCATTACTACATCCATACCTACACCACGTCCGGAATACTCTGTAACCTTCTCATTAGTAGAGAATCCCGGCAGCGTAATAAACTGGAATACTTCCTTATCCGTATAGCTGCTCTCCATCTTACCGGGTTCCAGAAGTCCCTGACGTCTGGCCTTGGCCATAATCTTGTCCCTGTTTAATCCGGCACCATTATCCGTAACAACAATCCATACTTTTCCTGATTCTGTCTTCGCAGAAAGTGTAACCTTACCCCTCTCCGGCTTACCGGCCTTCACACGGTCTTCCTTAGACTCAATACCGTGATCAACTGCATTTCGAACCATATGCATCAAAGGATCGGAAATATGTTCAATAATATTTTTATCCACTTCCGTAGTGTCGCCAATCATTTCAAAATCAATATCTTTACCCAGCTTTCGTGATACATCGAATACGATACGATTCATCTTTTGGAACGTATTTGTCAGTGGCACCATTCGCATTCCCATGATCACATTTTGTAAATCCGTGGAAATTTTGGCCATCTGCTGGGCTGCTTTATTGAAGTTATCCAGCTTTAGTCCCGGAACCTTCAAATCAGGATTCTGCAATACTACCGATTCTGAAATAACAAGTTCTCCGATTAAATCCATAAGAAGATCCATCTTTGCCACATCCACGCTGATATAGCTGGTCTTCTCAACTTTCTTGGGCTTATCCTTTGCAAGCTTCTTAACTTTACCGGGTTCTTTTGTCTGAATAACGAAATCACCGGGTGCAATAGGCTTAGCTTCTTCTTTTTCCTTCTCAGCCACTTTTGCCTGAATTTCTTCCACGCTGGACTCTAAATCAATACGGATTTCACTTCCCACGGAATCAAAGCCCTGCTGATATTCTGTAGCCGAACATTCGTAGATATCTACCTTCTGTACATCATAACCGATACCGATTAATTTACGAATCTCTTCCTCACTGCTCTGGGACTGCAAAAGCATTTTAAATCCATTATCCAAGATTTCCTGGGCACTACTTTCATCAGAAATAATATCCTCCGGATAATGTAGTAAATCCTCTGCAATGTCCTTCAATCCGAATACGATTTTGTACGCATGTACATTTACCAAATCCGTACCGGGTGTAAAGGTAATATAAATCTTGTAAAAATGACTTGCCGCCGTTGCCATAGGTGCAATATAAAACTGCATTGGTGCCGCCGTTTCCGGCGCTTTTACCTTCTCTTCTTTTTTCTTGCCCTTGCTTCCTGTATCTTCACCCTTAATGGATTTCAGGAAATCATCTATCCTGGCAACCAAATCTGCACTACTTCCATCTGCGGATTCCCCATTCTGTAATTTCTCCATTTCCCCCATAATGAAATCGGATACTTCCAGAACGTATTCCACCAATTCAAGATGAGGTACATTGTCCGGATGAGACTCTCTCAGGAAGAAGAATACATCTTCTAACTTGTGAGATACTGTGGTAATCTCATCAAACATCATAATACCCGAAGAACCCTTAATGGTGTGCATGGAACGGAAGATTTCATTGATGCTGTCTTCATCAAAACACTCTTCGTCCTTTTGCTCCAAAACAATTTCCTGAAGCCGTTCGAGTAACTGTGTGTTTTCAAAGAGATACATGTCCAGCATGCTCTCTGTATTAAACTCTTCGGCCATTTACTGCTCCTTTCCCCGCTGTCTGGTATGTTTTTTGCTAAATAAGTCCCAACTTTTTCATTGCCTGTTCAAAGCGGTCCTGATCTATGGGCTTACCGGAATATACGGTACAACCAAGATCAAATGCCATCTTTACATTCTTTTCTTCATTCAACGCGGTCGCCATAATTACCTTGGCAGCCTTCTCCGGCGGAATATTACGCTCCTTTTCCAGATTACGAATTCCCACCAATGCCTGATATCCGTCCATAACCGGCATCATGATATCCAGACACACTAAATCATATGGGTCTCCCTCTTCCAATGCCATCATGAATGCGTCCACTGCCTCCATACCGTCAACAGTAACATCACACTCACCATACTTGGACAGAAAATTTGTCATAAACTTTCTTGTGACAAAATCGTCTTCCGCTAATAGAATCCTCATATATTCTCCTCCTTACAATGGTTTATTTTAATTTCCCTAGAACGGAATATGTTCTCTTTGCTATATCAGTAAGCTTGTCCTGATATTGGACAGCTCCCATATCATATGCCACCTTCGGCATGCCATAAACTACACATGTGGACTCATCCTGTCCGATAGTTACCGCTCCTGCTTTTCGCATGGACAAGAGACCTTTCGCCCCATCGCCGCCCATTCCGGTAAGAATGATACCTATTGCACTTTCCTGGGCAACCGTTGCCACAGAATCAAACAATACATCTACAGACGGGCAATGTCCGTTTACTTTGGGTCCCTTTTTAATCTCTACCTGAAATTCATCCCCTATGCGCTTTACTCTCATCTGCGCATCGCCACCCGGTGCAATCAGAACCTGTCCGGTTACTATCTTATCGCCGTTTTTTGCCTCTTTCACCACTACCCTGCTCACATCATTTAAGCGATTGGCAAACATGGCTGTAAAACCCGCCGGCATATGCTGTACCACCACTGTTCCCGGAATATCCGGCGTAAATTCTTTAACCACCGTAGTAATAGCTTCGGTTCCTCCGGTAGAGGCCCCGATAGCAACCATGGATACCCCATCCTTCTTTGCCACTGTTTTTTTAAGTTCTGAAGCCCCGATGGTATTCTTAATATTGCCAATTCTTGCAGTAGAAGCAATCTTAATCTTAATAGGCAGTTCATTATTCAAAAGTACTGACAACTGCTGCTTATCCGTCATCTGAGGCTTCGCCACAAAATCCACGGCACCAGCATTCATTGCGTCAAATACCTTATCACTTAAGGAACTGATCACAACTACCGGCAGGGGATACTGAGGCATCAGTTTTCTCAAAAACTCAAGTCCCGACATTTTCGGGAGTTCAATATCCAACGTCATAACATCCGGCTTATATGTCAAAATCGCATCCCTTGCTTCAAAGGGATCCTTGGCTGTTGCCACCACCGTTATGGCAGGGTCTTTATTCAGTGCCTGCACCAAAAGTTCCCTGAAAACCATGGAATCTTCTACAACTAATACTCTTATCTGCCGCAAAATTTAAACCTCCCGTTTACGAAAAATAGACGCCTGCACCAGTTCAAAAGGAACTACATTTCGGTCCACGGTCTCGGTACGTCCTACAAATAGATACCCTCCCGGTTCTAACGCATCGTACACTTTTTCCAATAATTCTCTTTTTGTTTTTTCATCAAAATATATCATCACATTGCGGAGAAAAATCACATGTAGCTTTCTTCGGAACGGAAAAGGATCCATCAGATTAAACTTCCGGTAAATCACCTCTCTTTTCAGTTCGTCCGAAACTCTCACATGCTCTCCGTCAGGTAAATTCCTAAAAAATCGTCTTCGAAAATGCTCCGGCAATGGTTCCACCTGTTCCTGGGTATATACCCCTTGCATGGCATGGGACAAAACCTCTGTAGAAATGTCCGTCGCCAAAATCTGTGTATCCCACGCATCCTTCTCAAGTCCAAGATAATCCATAAGAAGCATTGCCAATGTATAAGGCTCCTCCCCGGTGGATGCTGCCCCACACCAGATACGCAAATCCTTATACCGCTCCTCTTTCTTCTTCAGATAAGGAAACACCACCTTACGAAGATAATCGAAATGCTCTGATTCCCGCATAAAATAGGTATGATTGGTCGATAACAAATCTACCAGCTTTTTCTCCATCTCACCGGTTTTATCCGCTTCCAAAGCATTCATAAAGGAATGATAGTCCCTAAACCCGTGATTTCTTACATAATTCTCTAACCGGCCCTTTATTATTTCCTTTTTCCGGCTCATATCGATACCGTAACGAGCCTTTAAAAATGTATGAATCCGGTAAAATTCTTCTTCTGTCATTGCAACCTCTTTGTACCTACTGTAACTGCCTTGCAATCTTTTTACAAATTGCACATATTTCCGGATTGAATTTCCTACCGGCATCCGTTTCCAGGATTTCCAACGCCTGCTCCTTGGAGAACGGATCTCGATATGTACGAATCTCGGTAAGCGCACAATAAGCACTCATAATCGCCACAATCTGAGCAGAAATAGGAATATCATCACCTTTTAGTCCCTGAGGATATCCGGTTCCATCCCAGTTTTCATGATGACTCTGTGCAATATCAATACACATCTCCATGAAGTCATTATAATCACCACCGGAATTAATATCCTTGAACATCTTCGCACCCGCAGTGGTGTGAGTTCTCATAATCTCAACTTCTTCCGGAGTAAGTGCACAATTTTTCTGCAAAATATCTCTCGGTACCACCAAATTACCGGTGTCACATAACGGAGAAGCCACCCTGATTGTTTCGACATAAGTGTCCGAAATCAGATGTTCATAGGATTCTGATAACTGCATCGCCTGAGCAAGGATCCCACAATTATAGCTGAGGCGCTCCATATGTGCCTCTTCATAGCTGGAATTCTCTCTTGCCAGATTAGCAATAGCATAGAGAACATTTTTCTTCTCCTGCTCAATCTGACGAAGCTGTTCTGTAACCGAGGCAGAAAGCTTACGGTTCATATCCAATAAATCTTTCGTGGCATTATGAAGCTTTAAATGAACGCCTACTCTGGCTTTTACTACTTCCGGAATAAAGGGCTTCGTAATATAGTCCTCACTGCCCAGCTCAAAACCGCGTACAATGTCCTTGGGTTCATCATATGCCGAAATAAAGATAATCGGAATATTTCTGGTCGCAGGATTACTCTTCATAATCTTGCAAAACTCATAGCCATCCATTTCCGGCATTGCCACATCCAAAAGAATCAACGACGGCATCAGCTTCTGCACAATCTTCAATGCCTGAATTCCGTTTTCCGCCAAAATAGGCTGGCACTCCATGGTCTCTATAATATTTTTTAAAATAAACCTGTTCGCCTCTACGTCATCCACAATCATGACGCGCGGTAAATTCATTTCCATTTTCAATCCCTCACCGGTATCCTACAAAATCTCGCTTAGCGCTGTATAGGCCTCCATAGTCTTGTCGTAATCTTCCTTTTGTACAGACATTTTCAGTTTTAATACTGAAGTCTTCACTTCCCGAGGTGCATCCTCTGTAAGCTGTCTTATACCTTCCATAAAGCTCTCTGCCTTTTCCCAATTCTCCATTTCAACGCAGAGAACCAGTTTGGACAGATTCTTCTTCAGTGCTTCTAAATTTTCCACACTTCCGAATTTCTTCGTATCCATCATCTGTTCAAAGCTTTGCTGGAATGCTCCCATGCCCGCAGCCATAGTCTCCGTCACATCTCCGGTCTTCTCCAGTTCTTCTTCTGTAAGCTCTACCCAAACCGAAAAAGAAAAGGTACTTCCGATTCCCGGTCTGCTGTCCACATTAATCTTACCGCCCATCAGCTCTACAAGCTGCTTGCTGATATTAAGCCCAAGGCCCGTACCACCATACTTTCTTGAAATGGATGCATCCACCTGCGAAAAACTATGAAATAACTTATCCATCTGGTCTGCACTGATCCCAATACCGGAGTCCATAACCATGAAGAATAACTCTATCTTCTTACCAATCTGTGCAGTTTTTACCACTTCCAACGCCACCTTACCAATCGAGGTAAACTTACATGCATTGGATAACAGGTTGTTTAACACCTGTACAATCCGCAATTCATCACCTATCACATATTCCGGAATATCCGAAGATACTGTCACAAAAAAGTCAAGTCCCTTCTCTGTTGCTTTGGCGTTATGTGTTGCCTTCACATAATCCACCATTCCCCGGAAGGAAAACTTCTGATTATCCAGCGTAAACTTTCCCGCCTCCAGCTTTGAAAAATCCAGAATATTATTAATAATCTGGTTCATATCCTTGCAACAGCGCTCAATGGTCCCCAGATATTTCAGTTTCATCCGATCTTCTTCCAAATCCTGCAATTGCCTGGTATTTCCCAAAATTCCGTTTACCGGTGTTCTAAGTTCATGGGTAACATTGGCCACAAACTCTGATTTAACCTTAGCAGCCGCCTGCGCATCCGTAATAGCATTCTCAATTTCCTTCTCCAGATAATCCTGTTTAGAAATGTCCCTTGCCATGCATATATATAAACCACGCTGTGCTACCGGAAAAATTCTGGCTTCCCCATGAAAAAAGGTACGATTTTTACGATAAATATTCAAATCATGTATTTCACGGCCGAGAGTAATCTCCGTCACAAATCCATTTTCCCCCCGTGTAAATACTCCGGGCAAAACATCATATACGGTAAATTTTTCATCACTCGCACCATATTCCAGCATTTCCCGTGCAGTCTGGTTTGCGTATATCACCATTCCCTGCTCATCAAATGCAAACACCAATTCTAAGGAATAATCCATGGAATGCTGCCAACTAATTATATCCTGTTGCATCTGCTCTCCCTGCCTTTACTGACAATAACTCTCAATTACCTCACAAACGTCGGCATTACAGCTTTCCAGTTCTGCAACCAACGAATTCAAAAACTCTGTCGAAAACTCTTCAAAATTCTTTTCTCTGGTATATTCCGTAATCTCGCTGGCCTTATTCTGTATACTTTCCAGTCCAAGATTCGCCGCTACTCCCTTTAAGGTATGCGCAGCCTTAAATACTTCATACGCATCCATCTTTCTTATACCTTCCTTGATGGTAGATATCTCTGTATCATCAAGATACTTCTTCAGAAATTTTTTATAAATCTCCTCTTTCCCCAAAAATCTGTAAATCGCCTCTTCCGGCTTTACCCCTACCATTGTAAATTTTTTTAATGTTTCTACATCCATATGTGACCCCTTTTGTTTCGTAAATCCAACAAAACATATACATACTTACTTAAAAATTATAGTAAATTTTTCCTAATTTTGCAAGAAATATATCGCAAATTGGCGAAAATTTTACATCTATTTCATCAATTTCTCGCAATACTTTTATAAGCAAAAAGCTGTACCCTAAAAATTCAGGTACAGCTTTCTAAAAAACCACAACATTTCACATTTGAACATCAATTGTATTTATCAATGAACTCATCCATCACAATCGGCTTAGAAAAATAATATCCTTGATAGCTATATACATGATACTGTTTCGTAAAATTAATCATCTTACGGTCTTCCAAACCTTCCAGACATACATGAACACCCATATCCTGTGCACAGCCGGTAACTGCCTTCACAATGTGCTGATTAGCTGTATTGGTTTCGATATCACGCACAAATCCGCGGTCAATTTTTAATGTATCCACCGGAATCGCAGCCAATAAATCCAAGGAAGAAAAACCGGTACCAAAATCATCCATGGCAAAACGGATTCCCAATTCCTTCAAACGTTCAATCTCACGTCTTAAATAGCTTACTTCCAAATGTCTGCATCGTTCTGTCAGTTCCAGACATAGATTCTGAGGAGGATACCCCGTTTGTACAAGAATTTCTCGCACACTGTTACGGAAATTATGTCTTGCCATCTGTGGATATGCCACGTTTACATTCAACACAAAATCCGGATGCTTTTCCAAAAGAGCTTTGGCTTCTTTCATAGCGGTTTTCAAAATCCAGTTACCAAGTTCAAAAAAGCTGGGATCATTCTCAAGCCACGGAATAAATCTTCCGGGAGGAACTTCTCCAAATGGCTCGCACTTCCAACGCAGAAGTGCTTCCGCACCGATTAATTCTTCTGTCTCCGCACTCATAATCGGCTGGAATGTCAGATAAAATCCCCTAAAATCATCGATAATACAATTTCTGATATGCTCAATTAATTCCAGTGTATTCTGATTATCCTCTAAACGTTCATTGTTGAACAGAACCAGCTCACTGCCCATCTCATACTTAGACTGTTGCAATGCATATCTGGCACCATTTTGCACGGAATACTCATCAAATTCGCCACCGAATTGCACTGCTCCGCCAGATATATTAATAACAATTCTGGTTTCCCCAACCAAGACACCCTTTGCAAATTCTTCCTTTAGCTGGGTGTAGATCCTCATTAACTTATTCTCGGAAATATTGGAAAAACAACAGGCAAAACGCACACCATCCATACGGAAAATCTGCACCTTACTTCCCAACACTTCCGTGAGCAGACAACCAATGGCACGAAGAGCTTTATCCCCAAAATCATAACCATAAACGCCATTAATATCCGCAAAATTATTTATGCCCACCAAAAGGGTTGTATATAAATTCTCATCTCCCTTTACTTCACGAAGATAACGCCAGAAACCATGAATGTTGTACAAATTGGTGGTAGCATCCACATTGTCTGCAATGCCATGATTAGTAACCGTCCCCATAAACAAAGGCGGCTCCGTCTCTGTACCTTCCAGTACAACACCTCGACAAGTACAAATCACATAGTCACCCTGTGCATTCTTAATACGGTATTCCATGTTATGATGTTTTTTCTTCCCGGAAAGCACCTGCTCCATATCCGTAGAAAACACTTCTCTGTCATCCGGATGTACAAGGGACAACCAAAAAGTTCCCCCATCTGACATATACTCATCCGGAAGCCCCATTGCTTCCACTGCATTCCGACACCATCTGGTAACTCCTGTTTCCAGATTAGTTAAATAAATATACCTTCTGCGTGAAGTCTGTGCAAATCCCTCAAATAATCGTCCGGTTAATCCTGCCTTGTTCACTTCCATACGTATTTCCCCTATCTCCTAGTGGTAGATAGTACTATAATACCACATTTGTTATTTTTTTCAATCGATAAAACAAAAATCTTTTACGGTTATTGATACTTCTCCATTGCTTCCTCTATACTCATTCCTCCTACAAGTGCATCCTTCCTCTTTGCATTGACCTCCTGTATATGAGCCATCTTCTCTACCGTCAGACTATACTTTCTCATGGCAAACTGGGTAATCACCCAAGAAATCATCGGTAGCAGACAAAACAGTACAATTACCACCCATTTCATTCCCGGCAGATAAGGTGTATCCGTATCCGGCAGACTTTCTATTCCTATAAAAACTACAGCCGCACCAACAATGGTTGCTCCCAGAGATGATACCAGTTTATCAACCAGACTAAACAGTGTACCTATAATTCCCGGAACAAACTTTCCGCTGCGATAAGTTTCGTAATCCGAACAATCCGCAACCATAGGGATTGGCATATCTGCTGTAGAATAATAAGAACCATAACCCACCGCATAAAAGATTACAAAGAGAATAGTGTAAAGATTGAGATTTCTTAATGATAATACAGCAAATGTACTGTCCGGAGTCCATAACAATAAGAGCCCCAGTACTCCGATATAACTAATCAGCGCAACAAGTGTATATCTGGCAAGAGCAACCTTCTGTCCCTTTTTCTGTGCGGTCTTTACACTAAGCAGGAAGAACGGAATGGCTGCAATAAAGGTAATACCAAACAGCGGAAGATACAATCCGCTGTAATCCCCCATCATGGATGCATAAAGCATACACGCCACACTCATATTTCCCGCCACCGCAAAAGCAAGCTTAGTACTTCCTCCCGCAAGCATCAGCATCCGTAATTCCTTGTTGTTCTTCAGAATTTCAACATATTCAGAGAGCTTCACCTTTTCCTGGGTTTCACTTCCTACACCATAGAATTCCGGGCGGTCTTTTTCCCAGATACCGATTAACGCCAACACCGTAAGAATTGCAGATATTGCAATAGATATCGGCACAATAATATCGAAAAAATCCGTAGAACCATATCCATACCGCTCTCCCAAAATAGGTGCTACAATCTGTACGAATCCCATACCAAATAAAGAAGCAATGGTATTGAACACGATAAATAACGGACGTTGTGAAGGATCATTGGTCAGTACCGTCTGCCCGGAACGGGTACAAGCCGTCTGAAAGGTATACCCAATAACATAAAGTGCATATGCCAGGACAAACCCTGCATATCTTAGCCACATCATACTTTCCGGAATTGCTCTTGTACCGAAAAACATTAAGAATGCAGAAACTGCCATAATCCCGTTGCCTAAAATAATATAGGGTCTAAACTTTCCGAATTTTCCATCGGTTTTGTCTATAATTACTCCGATAATCGGGTCTGTTACAGCATCAAAAATACGCATAATCGTTACCATAACATTAGCAAAAATAAGAAGCAACCCCAACACTCCGTTTGCATGATACACAATATAATTCATAGTCAAAAGAAAATAAATGTTTGTTGCACCATTATTAAAGGGAAACAACATAATCTGATACAATTTCGCACGATTTCCCTGAAACTTTTCATTTTCCATATATATACCTCTACTACTTTTCAGTTATTTTCCAACAATGTTATTGTACCGATTTTCCCTGTTTTCATACAAACAGACTACATATTTTTCATTCGAGATGGATATCTTAAGAAAATGCAGAAAGCGTGTTGACATTCTCACCAACACGCTGTAATATTATTTATGCAAGAAGTAGTTTTTAAAACTACATGTCGTATTTCGGAGGTTATGTTATGCAAATTACAATCAGGGAACCGGGCAGTGCCCTTACTCATTATATAGCCATGATGCTGGCCCTTATTGCCGCAGCTCCACTCCTGGTAAAAGCAGCTACTCAGGGTGGCAAAATCACTTTGATTGCAACCTTTATTTTCATTACCAGCATGATTCTTCTCTATGGTGCCAGCGCCCTTTACCACTCCGTTAATTTAGAAGGCTCTAAGCTTCGGATTTTTAAAAGAATCGACCATATGATGATTTTCGTGCTGATCGCCGGTTCCTATACTCCGGTATGCATGATATCACTGGGCAACCGTACCGGTCTATACATGCTCATTGCCGTATGGACCATCGCACTCATCGGGATGGTTACCAAGATGCTCTGGGTTACCTGTCCCAAATGGTTTTCCTCCGTTATCTACATTTCGATGGGTTGGGTATGCGTCTTTGCCTTTGGAGAAATCTGGAACGCCCTACCCCTTGGCGGCTTTCTCTGGCTCCTTTCCGGAGGAATCATCTACACCATCGGCGGTGTTATCTATGCCTTAAAATTCAAGCCCTTCCACGGCAAATACAAATACTTCGGTTCCCACGAAATTTTTCACTTGTTCGTTATGGGCGGAAGCCTCTGTCACTTTATTTTCATATACTTCTATGTTTGCTAATTAAAAAATGGTATCCCGTGAGAACATCTCCCGGCTCTAAAATAAATGTTGGGGTGTGTGATTGAAAAATCACATTCCCCAGCATTTTTGTTTTATTATAGAAAAAACCTCCAAGTGCCAGTCGTCGAAAACTTATCACTCGGAGGTATGCTTAAATGCATAATCATTGTATCAACAAACTCATAAATATTGAAGAGGTAATTGTAAAAAAAGTTATTCATGGCGACTCTTTTGTAAAACTTTTTCTTGAAACTAAGCCCAAACTACACCCTTGCCCTGTTTGTGGTCGTCTTACCAAGCGAATTCATGATTACAGAATGCAGTCCATCAAGGATCTGCCATTTCAACTAAAATACTGTTATCTTATTTTAAAGAAGCGACGTTATGTCTGTCCTTGCGGTAAACGCTTTTTTGAGGATTACAGCTTTTTACCACGATATTTCCAACGAACTTCCAGGTTAACTGCATTTATTGCTTCATCCTTACATGATGCTTCACCTGTTTCAATGATAGCAAAACGATGTAACGTTTCCACTTCCACTGTAAACCGTATCCTTGATACGATATCCTTTCACAGGAAAGCTTTGGGACAGACTCTTTCTATTGATGAATTCAAGGGAAATGCAGGTGGCGAAAAATATCAATGTATTTTAGTTGATCCGGTTAAACACTCTGTTCTTGATATATTGCCATCCCGCTCGCAGGCGTATCTAACCTCTTATTTTAGAAATATCCCTAAAGCGGAACGATATCGGATAAAGTTCTTTTCGTGTGACATGTGGCCTCCTTACGTTGAATTAGCTAAGACATTTTTCCCTAATGCTACCATCGTTATTGATAAATACCATTTCATACGGCAGACCACCTGGGCAATCGAGAATGTCAGAAAAAGGCTTCAAAAGACAATGCCTGCCACACTTCGCAAGTACTACAAACGAAGCCGTTCCCTTATCCTTACACGATATAAAAAGCTTAAGGACGAAAACAAAAGAGCCTGTGATTTAATGCTTCTTTATAACGACGACCTCAGGCTTGCTCACTACCTGAAAGAATGGTTTTATGACATCTGTCAAAATCCTAAATACTCCGAGCAACGCAAAGAGTTCTTTGAATGGATTTCAACAGCTGAACAATCACAGCTTCCGGAATTCGAGAGATGTGCTGCCACATACAGGCGCTGGAGCCGTGAAATATTAAATGCCTTTAAATATTCCCACATCTCCAATGGACCAACGGAAGGTTTCAATAACAAAATAAAGGTTCTGAAACGCACCTCTTATGGCATAAGAAGTTTTGAACATTTCAGAACCCGTATTTTACTTACAACACACTAATCACATAGTTAAACATCGACTGGCACTGAAGGTTTTCTTTGCATGCCTAAAAATACGTTTTTTCAATCAACACATCTAAAGTCCCCTAAATGTAGTAATGGGGCGGTATCCAAACGGATACCACCCCAGCTATTGACAAAGAACC
>JAZQIQ010000041.1:0-180454 GCA_045541195.1 Acetatifactor sp.
CTACCGTTCCGAAATAGCTGCTATTCGGTGATTCAAAGTAGATGCTGTGCGCCTTATCATCCGCAAATACCACCTTGTGGGTATAAGATGAATTTCCACCAAAGGAACCTGCATATGCGTAATCCATCCCGGTAGCATTCCCATAGGTTCCGTACTGGGCAAAATTACCCTCTATGTATATGGTTCCATCATGTAAGTAACTATTAATACTGCTACATACGGTAAAATCGCCGTTTACATATATCTCATCCGCTTCATTCTCCATCAATAACCAGCCGGAGGATGTTGCAAGGCGCAGCCCTGTCTTTTCGTCCACGTCTCCCTTGGTTCCGATACTGAAATCTCCTGCAACCTCCAGAGTTCCACCGCCGATTTCCAGATAGCCGTCCGTGATTATCACGTTGCTTCCCACCGTCAGCTTATAACCATTCAAATCCAAAGTGCCACTGTCAATAATTAAGCATCCGCCAATTTCCAAATCTCCGTTTAATTCATAATAATTATTATCCGTTACGCGAATATTCTGGTAATATCGTATAAATTCCGCAACCTCCTGAAGATCCTCCTCCGGGTCACCGCTATATATCAACTCCCCGGGGTCCAATTCACAGAAGGTACATACAGACTGATATACCTTTCTGTCGGAGGTCTTAGTCTTTCCCTGCAAATAACTTTCGTATTCCTCTGTGGCTGTTCTCTTCGCCAAAGCCACCAAATTCTTAATCTGCTGTCTTACTGCCTGACTACTCGTCATATAAGCGTTATAATCCTCGGAATCTAAACCATCCCATCCAAACACCGGATACAGATACTTCTCCATCAAGTCCTCTTTGCAGGCATTCTTCATATAATCTTCCGCAGTGGCAAGTCCCATGTCTGCCATGGTAATCAGCATATAGGCAGTCTGATGATATCGCTTCGCTACATCAGCACCATCATTCATATTGGCACCACCCAGATAATTGGACAATTGCGAGCCGTAGCTGTTATGCACTCTCTTTAAGGCATACTCAAATCTGCACAAATTGCGCATATAATAAAAGCACTCAATCAACTCATTATGTGAGAAACTTGAATCCATCAAACTATCAAATACACTTGCAGTAATCATTCCCGCTGCAAAAGGGGCCCACAAAGCAGCAATTCCATTTTTCACGTATTCTATCATCGTCGAGTACAGAAATCCCGTACCGGTAGAGCCTTCGTAAATGGAATTATATACCTCCAACAAATCCTCATTATTACAGCAGGATGCCATATCCTTCAGGGAATTCTCCATATCTTCATCATAGGCATAGGCTACCATTTCTAAAAGAATATCTGAAATCTCCCCGGAAGTCTGGCTCAGATACATAACTATCGCTGTTTTTTCCAAAAAGTCGCCCATGGTAGAACACAGCGACATAAACTCAAAAATCTTAGAAAGGCCTAAATCATCAAATGCTTCCAGCCCCTGTAAACGATACGCCAGTTGCGCAGCTTCTACACTTCCCTTTAGTACCTCCATAGTAAGCTCCACATCACCCATCACTTCATCCAGATATTCATCCAGAGTCATATCGTAGGTTTCTTCCACATACCCCCCCAGATATACCACCAGGTCTGCATAGCAGTTATCCACCTGCTGCTGCACTTCCTCAGTATCACTGAGCTTATCCTCGTAATAATTATAAAGAACGGAATATAACACACGGTCATACATATCCTGCTTTTTATAATGGTCCCCGGAATTCCCAAACACAAACATGGTTGCTTCCCACTGTGCCAGTGACCAGCCAAACCATATATCCGCTTCCAGGCCATCTGCAATACTGCGATAAGCCATACTACCGTATTCTTTTTGAAAACCATCCGATACCTTCATGGTATAGAATGTCTTATTCTGTAACCAGAATTTTCCAAGGAAAACATCATACATGGTTACATCCTCTTCCGAAGAAGAAAGCAACGTCTGCACCATTTCTCCCTGCATAGCATTCACAGAACTTGATATCTCTTCTGCAGAATCGTTGACAATATCTTCCGACATCGCCCCTTCTGTTTCAACCACAGACTCAGGTATTTCTTCCTCTAAAGGCATCGGCGTCACCACAACAGTAACCTCGCCACCGGACACCATCCCCTCTGTAGGTTCCATCTCCTCCACACCTACTTCTTCTATGAAAGACTCCTGTCCCAAATGTGAAACAATAATCTCTGCAGCCTCTGCAATATTCGTATTGGTAACAAGCAACACTCCTGCCAATAATACGGCGAGTCCTCTCTTTATCATTTGTACGCTCCTTTCAAATCGGAATCCAGTATATTCTGGGCTTATTATACTAGATTAACAGATTCACCACAATAGAATCTATAGCTTTCCTATGATAATAATGCTTCTTCGGGCCACATTCATCAAATATTATCGTGAGAGCGCGCCCATGGCGCGCAAACTAGCAAAAGTGCCGTAACATCTCTGCCACAGCACTTCTTATCAATTCACTTTATTTCATTCTCTTCTTATCCACCACAATAACTCCTACCAGTACCAACATACTCACCAGACTGATTACAATGCCCGCCACCTTCCCCTGGGGAACATAACTCATCTCTATCTCATAGTCTCCGGCCTCCAAATCAAAAGCCATAAAGCACTCTCCGAAGGTCTGAGGCTCCGCTTCTTCGCCATTTATCATCACCTTCCAGCCTGCCTCATAGGGTAAGGACAATATCAGACGTCCGCCACTTTCCAAATGAAGCCCGCCTGCGATATGTCTGTCATCATAGGTCACGTTTTCCAAATGCTGTGCACTCAATATATCCATAGCTTCAGCTAAAACCTCCTGATTCAAGTGATAGATACTCATGGACAGATTCGGTGTAGCATCATTCTCATCTCCATTCGTCAGTGTAAGTCTCTGATGCTTACTCAAATATCCCAGATAAAGAATATTGTCACTCTTCAGATCTTTGTAAGTCTTCTCACCATAAGGAGTCTCTGCCTTCACCTTGGTGGTTCCGCTCTTGGTGATTACCGCATAGTAATAGCCGGCCTCTTTGGCCGCAAGCACAATATCATCTCCTGCCTCATCTGCATCCACCCGGCTAAAAAGAGTATCTTTGATTCCCAGTGCCTTCACCATCTTATTCTGCAGTGTCAGACTGTTGGACATCTCACTTTCTTCGATTTCATAGCCGGTAGGCGCCACATAGCCAAAGGGCAATGTATATGTGCAACGGTACAAGTTCACTTCTTCCGTAGCATCTGCCAACGCAAAGAGCATCCCCTGCTCAGCATCTGCCAAAGCATCATCCACCTCCATGCACTCTGTATCTCCCAACATATATCCCACATTCAGAAGTGCTGAAGTAAAAGGCGTTGCCCCCTCAAAGGCGTAGTACACCTTACTATGCTGCATCCCCAGCTTCTCATATAGATTTGCCACCGTAGAATTCATAGTAGAGGAAAATAAGGATGCTGATGGATAGCCGGCCAGCTGGGAATCATTCTTTGTCATCTTCTGAAAGGACTCCACTCTCACAAAGCTGTCATCCTGCTGCCGCATCTCCTCATACAGCTGCCTATAATCATCAAGCTTCCCCAGAAAAGTCTCCTTGGTATACACCTTTACACTAGTATAACCGGTATTGGTAGCAGCCTCCACCGCTCCCACCATCAGAATCAGGGCAATAAGCGGAACGCGCCAATCCTCGTCCTGCCTTGTCCGGTAAAAATACAGTATCACACCATACATGGCTACAACTGCAATCGTCGCCGGAATCACCCATACCGCAAAGGCATCATCCGTAACAAACTTCTCGCAGAAAATCAAAAATGCCACTGCCACAAGAGTGGCCTTCACAATACTCTCCGGCACTATCTCATCCAGATGCTCCAGCACCTCATAGCTCATCATAAGAATGAGAAAGATGTAGATAAAGGACTGTCTTCCCGGAAGGGAATCCGGATAATTTAACCCATGCCAGATAAAGTCCAGCATATTGGTTGAAAAGCTAATCAGCATAAATCCGGCAAGCGCCAGATTGCAGAATCTCTTCCGTAGCGGAATTTCCTTACAGATTCCGTAAAGTGGCATCAGAATAAATACCGCCACACCGCAGTAGATATTGGGCCAGTGGTCCAGTCCCTTCTCCGATTCCACACAGATGGCATGTCTTGCCAGCTCATCAATAATGGAAAAGTAGGACTCTATTTCCTTGGGAAAGCTCACATCCCCAAAGTCCGTGGTAATGATGGCACACACCTCCGGTACTAAAAGCCCCGCGGCAAGTCCACCTGCAAGCAGGGAATACCCTGCAAATCGTAGAATCGTCTTAACATTCCCATTTTCAGTAAGGAATAGTACTCCAAAATACAGCACCAGAAAGATGCATATCATAATGGAGATGTAGTAATTCATAAAGATACAGCATCCCAGTGCAATAGCATATACAACGCCGCTGCCTTCTTTCACCAGCTTCTCCAGACCATACATCACCAAAGGGAACACCCACACCGCATCCAGCCACATGATATTGTAGTTGTACGCCGCCATATATCCCGACAGTGCATAAAAGGTGGAGATGAACAGTATCAGCCAGGAATCTGTCTGAAAGTGCTTCTTCAAAAACAGTGCAAAGCTCCATCCGCAAAGCCCCACCTTCACCAGCACAATCACTGCCACCACTTCCAAAAGAAACTGCTCCGGAATCAGCAGTGCCAAAAGATTAAACGGGCTGGAAAGGTAATATACAAACATGGCCAAATAATTAGAACCCACACCCACATTCCATGAGTAGGACAGATTCTCTCCCGCCTGCACCTTATCAATCAAGGATTGCAGAAACGGAATGTACTGATGGTACAAATCCCCTGTCAAAAATGCCTTATTTCCGAAGGGATAGACTCCGTTTCCAATATATAACAGAAGCATTATCAGGCTTGGGATTCCCCATGCCTGAAGAAGTTTCTTATCCCATTTTTTCATTTTCCCCAAAGTCCTCACATAAAATCCATTTCCCTCAAAGTGATGCTCTCGCCTGCCTTCAAAGAAATCTCTTTCTTAGTATTTCCGTATCTTACGTAGGTATGTAAGGGTGAATCCGCATTGATGGTACACTCAGAAAGCTTCCCCTTCTCCCATGACAGGTTCATGGAGGCATTGCCTTTTACACGCATGCCGCGGATACTTCCCTTCTCCCATGCACTTGGTAGTGCAGGAAGAAGCACAATACGCTTATCAGAACTCTGCAAAAGCATCTCTCCCATACCTGCTGCCGCACCAAAGTTCCCATCAATCTGGAAAGGTGGATGCTTATCAAACATATTCGGATAGGTGGAATGAGAGAAAAGCTGTTCCAAATGATAATATGCTGTCTCACCATCCCACAACTTTGCATAGTGATTAATAATCCACGCACGGCTCCAGCCGGTATGACCACCACCATGAGAAAGTCTGTACTCCAGTGTCTTTCTTGCCGCTGCAGCAAGCTCCGGCGTCTCATCCATGGTAATCTGCTCCGAAGGATGCATACCATATAAATGAGATACATGACGATGTCCCGGCTCCCATTCTTCAAATTCTTCCTGCCACTCTAAGATGCGTCCATCGGAACCAATTTGAGTTTCCTTCAAACGTTTCATGGAATCTTCTACCTGCTCCATAAAACCATGAATATCCTCTATCTCTGCTTCCTTTAAAGCCTCTAAAACTGCACTGTCCAAAGCCCCTGCATTCTCCAGTTCCTTCAAAGAAGCAATACATTGACCAAACAAGTCACGGAGTATCTGATTGTCCATAGTTACGCCGTAGCTGTTGGCCCCCTTTTCTCCGTTTGGCAGAATAAAGGTATTCTCCGGCGATACCGAAGGACAGGTCACCAGATAGCCATCCTTCTCCACAAGGAAGTCTAAGAAAAACAATGCTGCCTCACACATAATCGGGAAGTGCTTTTGTAGAAACGAAATATCCTTTGTAAACTGATAGTGGGTCCACTGATGAGTACACATCCAGGCTGCTCCCATTACCCAGTAAGAGCCCGGAATCCACAAATCCTGTGTCATACAATCCCCGTGAATATCTGTATTATGATGGCATACAAAACCACGACAGCCATACATCTCCCTGGCTACCTTTCGCCCGTTTTTCACCATCTTCTCAATCAGAGCAAACATTGGCATATGACAGGAAGACAAATTCAAATTCTCCGCCGGCCAGTAGTTCATCTGAGTATTGATATTAATTGTAAACTTACAATCCCATGGCGGGGTCATATCCTTATTCCAGATGCCCTGCAGGTTGGCTGCCAGGTCACCTTCTCTGCTACAGGAAATTAAAAGATATCTTCCGAAATCAAAGAATATCTTGGAAAGACCAATATCCGCCTTCTCTTCTCCTGCAAGACGAATCCGTTCATCCGTGGGAAGCGCGTCATATTTGTCAATATCCTCTAATACAAACTCGCAGGTATCAAAAAGGCCTCTGTACTCTGCCTCATGCGCCTCATAAAGCTTATCATATCCAAGAGCTGCTGCCTGTTTCATCCTCTCATCGATACTCTTTTCCAGCATCTTCTGAATACAGCTCTGCATAATCAGTTCTTTTTCTTCCCATGAAGAAAGATTCTCCACATCAAAAAGACCTTGAACCCTCTCCTGTCCAAAGCTCTCATACTGCGTAAATGCAGCTTCTTTTTCTTCCTTGCCGTGATGGTAGGTAGTATCTGCGCCAAAGAGAAGTACTACTTCATCGGCTCCTTCCACAACGATTCTCTCACCAATTACCGATACCTTACCGCCTTTATGTAATGCCTTCAGCTTCATTCCGAACTCATAGCCGCCCCGACCAAGGTTACCATACAGATATATCTCATCATCCCCGGTCTTACGGATACCGTCGAAGAATTTCCAGCGGTCCATTCCCGCCCAGAAGCTTAAGGTTCCCGGCTGACTTGCCGCAAACCGCATGACAAGAAGCCGTGACGGCTTAGAGGTAAAAAAGCTTCTCTCATATGCCACGCCGTCCTTCACAAATTCCACTCTTGCCAAAGCCTTCTCTAAATCCAGCTCTCTGCGGTAATCTAAAACCTCTTTCAATCCTTCAAATCCAATGGTAATATCCCCCAGTGTCTGGGTGGGATGCATACTATTGGGACATCCGGACTGTGCAAACCACATCAGTTTTTCTGCCTCTGCAATTCTTCCCTCAAAAATCAGCTGTCGAATCTTGGGCAAATTCTCCTTCATATCCGGATTCATACGGTTTACCGGACCGCCATACCAGATACTTTCCTCACTTAACTGAATATGCTCATACTCCGTGCCACCATACACCATGGCACCGAGACGTCCGTTCCCCAAAGGCAATGCCTCTTCCCATTCCACTGCCGGTTTTGCATACCACAATTTACTCATCTGTTTGTTCCCCTTCTCCTTATTCCTTCCAAGGCAGCTTAATCTCTTCTTTCATACGTTGTCCCATAAACTGAAACAGCCCCTTGGCAAATCGCTTCATCATATCTCGCGTCTCCGGTGTTACCTCCTTCATGGCCTCGATAACACCGCCCACACTCTTCTTCCAATCCGCCACAAAGTCAATCAGATTATCCGCCTGAGATGCGGAAATGATCTGATACATTGTATCCACAAACAACTGCAGTTCCTCTTTTTCCAATCCCAGAATAAATTCATTCATGGTCTGATCCATAAATTTCCGGTATTGACTGATATCATCAATGTATAAAAAGCTTCCGTTCTCCGTCAGCCAGGTATACGGATCGTGCTGGGCAAGACCGAATCCCTTACTGTCTACTACCAAAAACTCCATATTCTGCTCAAAAATCATACCCACCAGTGAAGAATGTGGCAAAATCTTCACCGTACGTTCCTTTATCGCCTGAAAATCACCCTTTTCCAGTGCTTCCGGACGAAATCCCGGACCATCCATACTGTAGACCTTAATAATACGCTCCCGCACCTTTTTGTTACAGTTCATGGCAGCATAAATCGCCAGATTACCGCCTTTGGAATGTCCGCCGACATAGAAATCCTTCTTCAAAAAACCTGTAACAATATTCAGATACTTCACGCTATAGGCCTGTCCCGGTACCGGAGAAAGATACGCCATATTGAAGTCCTCTTTCCAGCCGATAATGCTCTCGTCCGTCCCACGGTATACGATATAAAGGGTTCCGTCTCCTAAAATACAGGTAATTGCCGAAAACTGGGTCTCCCATTCTTCCTCGATAATATTTATATAACAGTTCACCTTCATATTACCGAAGCGCTCACTTCCCAGCATAGCTTCAAAAAGTGCTCTATTTTCTTTGGCGTAGCGTACATCCGCATAGAGCTTTTCATAATCCTCATGCTCGTAGATATTCCGCAACGTTACCGATGGCTTATTTTCAAAAAGCTCCGGCACCATCCCATCGAATTTCAGATAGGCAAACTGTGAAAGTACCAAACTATCCACATCATTTACCTCGGCTTCTGCAAAAGGAATCTTTCCATATTCTTTTACATAATCAATAATTGTTCCCGCCATGGGCTACTCCTCTACTATACCATAAACTTCTGTTCTAAAATACTCTTTATTTGCTTCAAAATCAACTTCCAGAACAGACATATCCCGAATGACCGCATCCTTGTAGGTTCCCTCTAACGGAATACTTCCCTGCCGGATATCGTAAACCAGAAATTTCATGGCATCTCCCCCTAAGCCAAAGCACTCCATAGGAACGATATTTGTTGTAAGATTGGGTAAGACACTATTCATAAGCCCTCTTGGGTCTGTGAGAAGTGCCTTGGGAATCTTTCCCAAAGCTGCCGATATCACCTTCCTCTGACGTTCCGTTCTGCCAAAATCATTTCCGATACTACGGTTTCTACTATAGGAAAGTGCCTGTGGACCGTTTAAATGCATCCTGCCGCTGGAGGTCTCGTCCAAATAGTCCGTAGTAAGCTCTCTTCCATTGATGATATTATACTCATTCAGGTAAGCATTTACCCACTTTACCTCTTCATTTGTCAGCTCCAGCTCTACACCACCCACAGCATCAATCAGATTGGCAAATGCCTGAAAATCCACCAGCACATAACGGTTCACCTCGATGTCAAGATTCTTCTCGATGGTCTGAAGAAGCAGTTCTGCTCCTCCCATGGAATATGCTGCATTCAGCCGGTTCCCATCATGGCCCGGAATCTCCACATACATATCCCGGAGAAGGGATGTCATATGAATGGACTTTGTCTTATCACTGATGGATAACAGGATCATGGCATCGGAACGTCCACCTGCCACACCCTCCCTGGAATCGTTTCCTATCAAAAGGATATTGGTGACACCATCCTCCTTCAGCGGCTCGTAGCGCAAAGCTACTGATTCTTTATAATTCAACTTATCATATATCTTATCTATCACATAATATCCCACCGTTACGGTCAGCATCCCAAAAATCACCAAGACTATCAGAACTCTGCAGAACCGGTTCTTCTTTTTCGTCTGTGTTACATTTACTTCTTCCTCTTTTCTCATAATAACTCTCCTCCATAAAACAGATTTATTATATTGACTTAATACTTTCTTCGCAATCTGTTTAAGAAACATTTAATCATTTTATAATAAACCATTTATCTGCTTAAAGACTTTTTTGCAATTACAGCAATTAAATATTTACATTGCACCCAAAATAGTCTAATCTCTATGTATGAGAAAATATTTGCATGAATATATAAAAACGAAATGAAAGAAAAGAGGAAAACAAAATGATCGATTTCAACAACGGAAGTATTATCAAGCTCTCCAAGACTTCTCCAGATGCTGCAAAGGATGTATTACCCCTTTTGGTTCCCGGCGAGGAAATGATTGGTGTTTACAAGGCATTTCGCGACTATGTTGTATTTACTTCCAAAAGAATTATTTCTGTAAATGTACAGGGTGTGACCGGTAAAAAGAAAGACTATACCACTCTTCCCTACTCCAAAGTACAGGTTTTTTCTGTGGAAACATCCGGTGTATTTGATATGGACAGCGAATTAGAATTGTGGTTCAGTGGCCTTGGACTTGTTAAATTTGATTTTACCGGTTCCAGTGATATCGTTACCATTGGACAGCTTATCAGCACAGCTATTTTATAGAAGAAAATCGGTGAAATAACTACCAAAATATATAAGGATCAGTAAGCAATGAAAAAAACAACCCAAAAACAAACCCAAAACATTATATGGCTTCTGGCTGTGGGTGCTCTTATCCGAGCCCTGTTTGCCATGTTCCATAACGGATTTATATCCGATACCGCCTGCTTCGCCTCTTGGGCAAGCAGAGTTTATCAAGGAGGCTTCGGTGCCTTTTATTCTCCGGATGTCTTTACAGACTATCCGCCGGGATATATGTATATTCTGTTTATTATCGGATTTTTACAGAAGTTGTTGTCCCTGGAGTATCTGTCACCCACACACCTGCTTCTGCTGCGCCTTCCGGCGATTCTGTGTGACCTTGGGGCATGTTATATTATCTATCGCAGCGCATCCAAACGTTTTAACGAGATGCACAGCCTGATTATTACAGCATTATATCTGTTGAATCCGGCAGTTATCATGAATTCCTCTATTTGGGGGCAGGTGGACTCCGTGTTCATTTTGGCAGTTCTGATTATGATACTCCTCATGATGGAAGGCAAGACCATCCCTGCATATTTTGTCTATGCAGCGGGCGTTTTGTTAAAACCGCAGACTCTTATTTTCACACCGTTATTATTATTCGGTATTTATGAAAATGTGTTTGCCAAAGATTTTTCTTCACAGAAGTTTTTGAAAAATCTTTTCAGCGGTCTTAGTGCCATTGTTTTGATGGTGCTTCTTTGTGTACCCTTCGGCCTTGATAAGGTATGGTCCCAGTACACAGATACCCTTGGTTCTTATCCATATATATCTGTAAATGCCTACAACTTATGGGCTCTTCTTGGCAAGAACTGGGCAAGTCAGGATACTCCATTCCTGTTCTTTACCTTTAAAGAACTGGGGACTATCGTTATCGTGATTTTAACCGTGGTTTCTGCCATTTTATTCTACAAAAGAATGAAATCTCAGGACCGTTACTTTGTTACCGGCGGATTTATTGCCCTGACCATGTTCCTATTCTCTGTACGTATGCATGAACGCTACCTATATCCGGTAATGATTATGCTTCTCATGGCATTTATAATGACCGGCAGCAAATATATGATGTACAGCTATCTGGTACTTACCACCTGCCACTTTTTAAATGTTTGGCATGTGCTGAATTACTATGACCCGACCAATTACGGAAGTATTGTAGGCACCATCTCCACCCTGTCTCTTGTGATGGTAATCGGTGCAGTCTACTACTACTTCAGCCTTTATAAGGTAATGACCGGAAAGAGCGACCAAGTACTAGCAATGCCTGTCAAAAAGCAGGCAACCACCTCATACGTCAAAAAAGGAAAGACAAAACCGGTTGCAGAGCGCTCACGTGAGACAATCCCTTTTACCAAGGTTGATGGTTGTATTATTGCTTTTTTAGTAATATTCTACAGTTTCTTCGCCTTTTATAATCTGGGTATCACAGAGACACCTGTTACGGAAGAGCCGGTTGCTTACGGAGACACCATTCATCTGGATTTAGGCTCTAAGGATGCCACCACCCTTTGCTGGTATCTCTTAAACGAACAGGACATCACCTTCTCTTTAAGTCTTACGGAAGATGCAGGCATGTCTCCTGTGCCACAGTCAGATGTTGTATTTAAGAGCGTGTTTAAATGGGATAAAGTGGAGCTGTCCGCCCCTGCTTCCGTCATTGACTTAACCAATAGCACTGAGGATGCTGTAATAGGCGAAATCGTGCTCTTAGACAGTGCTGGCAATATCATTACCCCAGTGAATGCAGACAGTTATCCTGCTCTTTTTGATGAAAACGATTTACTTCCGGAAACATTTGATTATATGTCCGGAACTTATTTTGATGAAATCTATTATACGCGAACTGCCTACGAAATGATTCATGGTCTTCCCACCTATGAGAACACCCATCCTCCACTTGGTAAGGATTTGATGGCACTTTGTGCAAGTATCTTTGGCACTACTCCTTTCGGCTTCCGTTTTGCCGGTGCCCTCTTCGGCGTATTGATGCTGCCATTCCTTTATCTGTTTGGAAGGAATATTTCACAGGACAGACGTATCGGTGCATTTGTGGCCTTCATTTTTGCATTCGACTTTATGCACTTTACACAGACGAGACTTACCACCATTGATGTTTTCGTGGTATTCTTCATTATTTTGATGTACTACTTTATGGAACAATATCTGTCACTATCCTTTGCAGATACAAAGCTGGAGAAGATGTGGCGCCCCCTTGGTGCCTGCGGTATTACCTTCGGCTTCGGCATTGCCAGCAAATGGACCGGTGCCTATGCAGGTGCGGGACTTGCAGTCATTTTCTTTGCCCGCCTTTGGAAAGACCGAAGATATACAGACTCCATTATAAAGACAATTAAGTTCTGTATGATTTTCTTTGTCGCTATACCTTTTGTCATTTATCTCCTCTCCTACATCCCCTTTGTGGATCGTTGGAATCCGGGATTGTTTGACAGAATGGTAAATAACCAGATTACCATGTTCACTTATCACAGTGACTTGGATGCTACCCATCCGTATTCTTCTATGTGGCATGAATGGCCCACTATGGTACGCCCTATGTGGTACTTCTCTAACACCATTGATGATACTATGCGCCAGGGAATCAGTGCCTTCGGTAATCCTCTGGTGTGGTGGGCAGGTATTCCGGCTCTGATTTACATGGTATACTTATGGCTTAAGAAAAAAGACAGAACGGCCGGATTTTTAGTACTTGCGTACCTTGCACAGTATCTGCCCTGGACCCTTGTCAGCAGATGTACTTTCATTTACCACTATTTCCCATGTGTACCGTTCCTTGCACTAATGATCGGTTATAGTTTCAAACAACTGAAAGACAGGATGAAAAAGCCATATTTCACAGCACTCTTAATAGCGTACGGACTACTGGTATTCAGCATGTTCCTGATGTTCTATCCGGTACTTTCCGGAAGTCCGGTTTCCAAGCATTTTGTGGCCGATTATCTCCGCTGGTTTGACTCATGGGTATTGACCTCTTCTTAAAAAAAAGATATAATTATAGTACTATTTTACCACTTTTTTATAGGAGATAAGCATGAAAGAAAAAAAGATGAAGGCAGCAATGGTAAATCTTCCCAAAGAAAAGCAAATCAAGAAGACAAAAGTAAAGGAGAAGAATACAATTCTTTTTTGGAAACGAATCCAGTTTAGGCTGATTGTTTCCTACCTGCTTCCGGTACTTCTCATTGTGCTGTTGGGTATTAATTCCTACCAGACAGCCAAAAGTCAGATTGTATCTACCTATCAGGAATCCGTTGAACAGACGGTAACCATGATGAATCAGTATCTCTCTTTAGCATTTGATACCTTACAAAATAATTTCAAAGGGTATATGAATGACGATGAGTTAGATAAGTTTTTGAAGGGCTTGTATGACAGTGATCCGGATATTCATTACAATCTTCCTCTCAGCTATGAGAAGACTTTCATGAGTGCTGCTACCACGAACGCTTTGCTGAGTAATGTATTCATTCTTTCAGATAAAGAAAATGCCATTGCTTCTAACGGACTTACCACAAAGGGACTTCTTTCCGAGTATATGGCTACCTCTCAGGGACAGATTGTTGGTGAGAGCAAGCACAGATACTATTTATTTGGTAATCAGAGCACATTGGATGATAAATTAAATACTACTTCCGATAGCTACTGTTTAAGAATAGTACGTTATTTTAACAATGCAGATGCCATTCTCTTAGTTGATGTAAAACGTTCCGTATTAGAAAGTACCCTCTCCTCTTTAGATGGAGGACCTGGTAGTCTGGTTGGATTTGTAACTACAGATGGTACCGAATACTTATCTGCATCATCTGTATGTGAAGGAAATGCATTTATTGACAAAGACTATGTACAAGCTGCTTTAGCCGGCGAAGAGTCCGATGGTTCCGAATATGTTGAAAATGGAAAATACTTATTCCTTTTCTCTAAGATTGGTTCCCGAAACGCCATGATTTGTGCACTGATTCCACAGGACAACATCCTTGGTCAGACGGAAGATATTAAGAATCTCTGCCTCATCTTTACAATTGTTGCTGCTATCATTGCAGTCTTTGTAGGCTCCCTTCTTGCAAGATCCTACGGTGGTGCAATTCATGATTTAATTGGTAAGATTAAACGCGTAGCAAATGGCGACTTAACCGTAGAAATTAAGACCAAACGAAAAGATGAGTTCATGCTCTTAACCAATGGTGTATCCGACATGGTAACCCATACCAAGGAGCTTGTAACAGGTCTGAAAGAGGTAAATACCGAGCTGGTTGATGCAACCGGCAATATGACAACTTCTTCCGGACACTTCCTTGAGACTTCCGAAGATATCCAGTCGGAAATCGATGAAATGCAGCTTGGTATCTCTAAGCTGGATAGCGAAGCAGGCGATTGTCTTACGCAGATGGACAAGCTTTCTGAAATCATCGAGGAAGTTGCCAAAGACGCTAACCAGATTAGTCAGCTGGCTACCGGAACCGAATCCGTTATTTCTTCCGGTATGGAAAGTGTACAGAACCTTAAGGAAAGCACAGGTTCCACCATTCAGATTACCTCAAGTATTATCGAAACCATCGATGCACTTGCTGTGAAGTCAAAATCCATCAGCAACATCATCGAAGCAATTAACAATATTGCAGACCAGACCAACTTACTTGCACTGAATGCTTCTATTGAAGCGGCAAGAGCCGGCGAGGCCGGAAAGGGCTTTGCAGTTGTAGCTCAGGAAATCCAGAAATTGGCAGAAGCTTCCATGCAGTCTTCCAATGAAATCTTCAAGATTGTTAAGGAAATCGAGCTCAGCACTAAGGACGCTACTGCTACTGCAAAACAAGCTGAGGACATCGTAGATTCCCAGAATCAGGCAGTGGTTCTTACTACAGATTCCTTCCAGCAAATTGGTGAGCAGGTCAAAGAATTGTTAAATGCTCTCCAGCTCATTAATAACAGTATCGGCGCTATGGAAGAAGGCCGTGATTCCACATTGAACGCTATCGCAGCTATCTCCGCAGTTTCTACTCAGACAGCTGCCGGTTCTTCCAATGTACGAGATGCTGCCGCAAGACAGCTCTCTTCTATCGAAGATCTGGACAAGGCTGCAGAACAGCTTGAGAGACGTGCTAAAGAATTAAGTGAATTACTTGGTAGATTTACCGTATAAACTAAAAAGCTTGTTGCAGAACGAAATGCTCTGCAACAAGCTTTATTTTTGTATATCACAATGTTCTTTTATCTGAAAAGCCTTAAAATAAGCCTCTTCCAGCGGTATCCATTTCTCTATGAACATCTGCAGTCTCTCTTCTCCTACACGCTTTCTTAAACGCTGCAATTGGGTCTCAGAGTCCACATCCAGAAAAATAGTCAAGTCATAGTACTTCTTAAGCCTTGGATGGCAACTGTAAGAACCTTCTACCACTACGGCCCGGCTGGTATCCACTCTCCGCTCTTCCTGCATACACATGGTCTTGCAGTCAAAGCGTCTGTAAGATACCTGCCCATCTCCGTTCTTTAAAGGCTCTAAAACCTCTTTTTCCATCCGCTCGTAATCCACATTGCCTCCCGGCTCTGAAAGCCGCTCTACGGTACGCTGGTGGGGCTGTAAGAAAAAATCATCCATATGCACCACACTGACTCCCAGCTTCTCTTCCAAGGTCTTTGCAAGCGTGGACTTTCCGGCTCCGCATCTTCCGTCAATAGCTATAATCAATTGTCAAATTCTCTCCTGTCTCTCTATTCTCCGAAGCTGATACCCACATTCTTTGCTTCCTTGATTGCCGCACAGTCCGGATCAACTTTCTTAAGCTTTCCGGCAACTTCCTCAAGTGGTACCGGCTTGGTCTCACCATCTACGATACCTACCATATTGCCATAATTCTTATCCAAAATCAACTCTGCCGCTGCGGCACCCAGTCTTGTAGAAAGAACACGGTCATAAGGACATGGTGCACCACCACGCTGTGTATGTCCCGGTACGGTAATTCGTACTTCTTTACCTGTTTTGGCAAGAATCTGCTCTGCCAACTCATAAGACACGGAGGGATGCTTTCTGTTCTTTAACTTCTCCTTGTATTCCTTCTTGGAAAGTGCTGCATCTTCCTTGGAAATCGCACCTTCTGCAACTGCCAGAATGGTAAAACGCTTACCAGCCTTATCTCTTCTGCTGATTGCCTCTGCAATTTTATCAATATCGTAGGGAATTTCCGGAATCAATATAATATCCGCACCACCTGCAATACCTGCATGTAAGGTCAGCCAGCCTACCTTATGTCCCATAACTTCCACAATGAACACTCTTCCGTGGGAAGCTGCTGTGGTATGAATACAGTCAATTGCATTTGTGGCAATATCCACCGCACTCTGGAAACCAAAGGTCATATCCGTTCCCCAGATGTCGTTATCAATGGTCTTCGGCAATGATACCACATTCATCCCCTCTTCTCTGAGAAGATTAGCTGTTTTATGAGTTCCGTTACCGCCCAGTACTACCAAACAATCCAGTTTCCATTTCTTGTAGTTCTTCTTCATGGCAGCCACTTTATCAACACCATTATCATCCGGTACACGCATCTGTTTAAACGGCTGTCTTGAAGTTCCGAGGATGGTTCCGCCGATGGTTAAGATACCTGAAAAATCTCTGGATGTTAAAAGACGATAGTTCCCATAAATCAATCCCTTATAACCATCTTCAATACCGTAGATTTCCACATCATCTCTCTTCTCAAACAATACCTTTGCCACGCCTCGCATTGCCGCATTTAGTGCCTGACAGTCACCGCCACTTGTTAACATTCCGATTCTAAGCATGTCTTTGTCCTTCCTTCCCCTTTATTCTCCGCTTCCGGCAGCTTCGTAGGCCTGTTCATAGAATAATTCCTGGGAATTAATCTTCACTTTGCCGCCCCTGCGATTAATATAGTTACCTTTATTATTCTGAGCCTTTCCCTTTACCGTATCCTTCATCACCGTGTCAAACACATCACGAATCCGCGCCTTTATGTCCTCATCATAGATAGGTGTTGCCACCTCCACTCTACGCACGGTATTACGGGTCATAAAATCTGCCGATGCAATATATATTCTATCATTTTCCCCCTTACCGAAACGGTAGATTCGGGAATGCTCAAGAAATCTTCCAACCACACTCACAATTTTAATATTCTCCGTCTCTCCCGGAATTCCCGGAATCAGACAACAGATCCCTCGCACAATCAACTCAATCTTTACTCCGGCCTTGGACGCTTCAATTAATTTCTCAATAATTACCTTATCCGTAAGCGAATTAATCTTTATACCGATATACGCTGATTTCTTCTTTTTCGCTTTTGCAATCTCCTCATCTATCATATCCAGAATCCGGTTCTGAAGACAATTTGGTGCCACTAACAAGTGTTTGGTATTCTCTACTGTTTCTCCAAGGAGAAGGGTTCTGAATACCTCTGCCGCCTCCTTGCCAATATCCTGATTGGCTGTAATCAGGGAGAAATCTGTGTAAAGAGTAGATGTCTTCTCGTTATAGTTGCCGGTTCCTATTTGGGTAATATACTCCAGATTTTCCCCGATTCTGCGTGTAATAAGACATAGCTTGGAATGTACCTTATAGTTTCCAAGACCATAGATAATGCGGCAGCCCGCCTCCTCCAAACGCCTTGACATCTCAATATTATTAGCTTCGTCAAATCTGGCACGAAGCTCAATCAGTACAACCACCTCTTTGCCATTTTCCGCAGCTTCTACCAGCGCATCAATCACTTTACTCTTATCCGCCACACGGTAAAGCGTCATTTTGATGGATACTACATTTTCATCCTCTGCTGCTTCATGAAGCATCTTTAAGAATGGTCTCATACTTTCAAATGGATAATGAAGCAGAACATCCTTCTGCTCAATCTGTTCCATAATGCTTCTCTTTGCATCCAGATAAACGGAGGGTCTTGGAGTTCTTCTCTCATAGAAAAGCTCAGGTCTGTCACGAAGTACCTGCTGCAATTGGAATACATAAGACAGATTCAATGGTGTATCCACCTTTACAATATGCTCCACACGCATTCCCAGATTTTCCGCTATTTCTGCCTTTACCTTGCTATCAAGCTCTCTACTGATTTCCAGACGCACCGGACTCAAGCGACGTCTCTGCTTAATCAGATACGCCATCATATTTCGATAGTCCAAGTCCTCATCATACACTTCTACTTCGTCAATATCCGCATTTCTGGTAATACGAATGATGGACTTCTCTTTAATAGTATATTTTGTATATAGCTTTGATACAAAATGAAGAATCAACTCCTCACCCAACATAAACGTTCCGGGCCTTGAAGGAATCTCAATCAGTCTCTTAAACACACTGTTGCTACAAGGTACGATACCGATTTTGTTCTTACCCTTTTTATTGGTCAGAACCACCAATGCATACAATTCCTTATTATTCAAAAAAGGAAACGGCTGTTGTTTTCCTACCACCATAGGAGACAAAAAGGGCGCAATGTTCTGATCAAAATAATTCTCCAACATCTCCCCTTCCTCAGGAGTCAGCTTATTAAAGTTAATGATACGGATTCCCTGAGGCTCCAGTTCTCCCATAAGCTCTTCATAGATTTTGGCCTTCTTCTTTTCCAGCAGCTTTACCTTCTTTAAGATAGCGTCAATCTGCTCCTGACTGGTCATATTGGTCTTATTTTCCCGAACATCTTCATCTGAATGAAGCTGTACCATTAACGTACCCACACGCACCATGAAAAATTCATCCAGATTGGTCTGATAAATAGATGCAAAGGTCAGCCTCTCTGCCAATGGAACATCTACATTTCCCGCTTCGTTCAAAACTCTCTCATTAAATTGTAACCAGGATAATTCTCTGTTTGTATAACACTTTATATTCTTCATCCCTAATCTATCCCCTTTACATGGTCATTAGATTCATAATATCTTCTTTGGTCGCTAAATTCTGCGAAAATGCAGTGGCACTTCCTGCTACAACTCCCAACCGGAATGCCTGCCCATAGTCAGCGCTCTCTGCAAATCCGGCGAGGAAACCTGCCACCATAGAGTCTCCGGCTCCTACACTGTTAATCACATTTCCTTCCGGTGCTTTCATTGAATGCACCATACCATGCTCATCCAAAAGAACAGCCCCCATGCCACCCATGGACACCAACACATTCTGTGCCCCCATAGATTGAAGCTTCCTTGCATAAGGTATTGCCTGCTCCCTGTCTGTAACCTCCACCTGAAAAAGTTCTCCCAGCTCATGATGATTGGGCTTTATCAAAAACGGTCTATATTCTAATACGTTTGTAAGAAGCTCTCCGCAAGCATCCACTACCGCACGTACTCCCCGCCCGGACAAATGCTCCAGAATATCCTTATATATTGTATCCGGTACGCCCATGGGAGAACTACCTGCCAAAACAAGATAATCACCTTCCCGCAGCATATCTAATTTCCTAAAAAAACTTTGCAGTTCCTGTTCTGAAACATACGGTCCCATTCCGTTAATCTCTGTTCCGTCATAATTCACAATCTTTACATTAATCCGGGTCATCCCCTCTTCTGTAAAGATAAAATCACTTGCAAATCCAAGTTCCTTTACTCTTTGCACCAGCTCCTGTCCGGTAAAGCCTGCTGCAAATCCCAGCGCAATGCTCTTTCTTCCAAGCCCGGACAACACCGTAGAAACATTAATGCCCTTCCCTCCCGGAGTCAGACTCTCCATACTGGTCCGATTGGTCTTATGAAGATTAAAATTGTTTACCACCGTAGCGTAATCCAATGAAGGATTCAGTGTAACTGTATAAATCATGATTCTTTCCTCACTAGGCCCCTACTCTTCCAGAAAGCCTGCCTTTTCAAGACTATAAATCAACGCAGGAACCAAAATAAGCTGTACTACAATTCCTGCCACCGCATTTACAAATGCCTCTGTCCAAAACAGTTCCATACCAAAGGCAATTCCTGCCATTTTGTAAACAACTGCTGCAACAAGTCCCCATACAATTCTTCCTGCTACCATAGCCACCAACAGACTTATGTATATTCCCCATTTTTTGTGACGCATTTTTCGGTACATCATACCAACCACAAAACCGTATGCTGCCAGTTCAAACGCCATACATACCGCCTTGGGTATCAGCGGCGGCATGGAAAACAGAACACTCCTAAGTAGCGGACTTAATAATCCAACCAATAGTCCATACTGTCCGCCACAGACAAATCCGCAAATCAGCACCGGGATATGCATTGGTAAAAGCATATTACCAACCTCCGGAATCTGCGCCGTAATAAAAGGCATCAACAACCCCAATGCTAAAAATAATCCTGATAAAACAACCCTTTTCGTCTTCAAATTCTAATCCCCCAACTTCTATTTAGAACTTATTTCCTATTATAACAGATTTTGTAAACAAATATAACCTACTCCATATATTATTTACACAATTTTTGCATAAAACTCTCTTCATTTATTAAACTGGAAAAAAGGGACAACTTGTGATATTCTGTTTCCAGAATTGCTATATGAGGATATGTGATATGAAAAAGATTTTATTGATTGCCACCGGTGGCACTATTGCTGCCAAACATACCGAAAGTGGCTTAACTCCCAAACATGCACCGGATGAACTTTTAAAATACGTTCCTGAAACGGAGAGCTTCTGTCAGGTGGATACCATGCAATTATTCTCCATGGACAGTACCAATATGGGCCCCAGTGAATGGCTCACCCTAGCTTCTACCATTGAAGGAAAGTACGAGTTTTACGATGGATTTGTCATCTGCCACGGTACCGACACCATGGCATATACTGCTGCGGCGCTGTCTTATCTGATTCAGTTCAACCGCCGCCCCATTGTTATTACAGGCGCCCAGAAACCCATTGACCTGCCCATCACCGATGCCAGAGTCAACTTGCGGGACAGCTTACGCTTTGCTTCCGATTCCAGGGCTCACGGTGTCAATATTGTGTTCGGAGGTAAGGTTATTGCCGGCACCCGTGCAAAAAAGGAATATTCCAAAAGCTACAATGCCTTCACCAGCATCAATTACCCGGAGATTGCCATTATTCAGGATAGCCGCATTGTATTCTTTATCAACGATAAGGATCAGATTTCCAGACCACTTACCTTTTACCACAACATCAATCCCAACATCTTCTTACTGAAGCTGATTCCGGGTATTGACGGTAAGTTTTTAGAAACTATTTTAGAAAAATATGACGGTGTGATTATTGAATCCTTTGGCGTCGGTGGCTTCCCGGACAACGGAGACCACAGCTTTATGAACGCTATCCAAAGAGGAATAGAACAAAATAAGATTATCGTTATGGCAACACAGGTTACCCACGAAGGCAGTGATATGGGCATCTATCGTGTAGGCAAAGTTATTAAAGACGCCTTTGATTTAACTGAGGCCTATGATATGACTCTGGAGGCTACCGTGACAAAAACCATGTGGGCTATTGCCCAGGTAAAGGACGAAAAAGAGTTTAAGAAGCTCTTTTACCAAACCATCAACCACGATATGCTGTTCCAAAATGAAGAACACACTGATAATATAATCAAATAACAAAAAGCACGCAGTCGCGTGCTTTTTGCATTTCAAATTATTCTCTAATGGTAATACTGGTAATTACCGGCTGATTCTCTGCCGGAATGGTACCATTATTATCAATCGGCTGTGCCGCTTCACAGATAGCATCCACAACCTCAATACCTTCGGTTACATATCCAAAAGCAGCATAGCTTCCGTCAAGGAAGGTACTGTCCTGATGTACAATAAAGAACTGTGAGCTGGCACTGTTCATATCCATACTTCTTGCCATGGAGATGGCTCCTCTGGTATGAGACAAATCATTCTGCACACCATTCTCAGAGAATTCTCCCTTAATCTTAGTATCGGAACCACCGGTTCCGTTGCCGTCCGGATCACCGCCCTGCATCATGAATCCTGCCATAATACGATGGAAAGTCAGCCCATCATAGAAGCCATCCTTTGCAAGAGATACAAAATTCTCTACAGTAATAGGAGCAGCTTCTCCATCCAGCTCCACGGTGATGGTACCATAATCTGCAATTACAATATCTGCATAGTAGGTCTTGCTTCCGGCATCAGAACCCTGTTCTCCTCCGCCGCAGCCTACCATACAAAGCATGAGAACCATGCTCATTAACAATGCTATTTTCTTCATAAAACCTCTTTTCAAATTACAAACTTACAATCTCATCCTCACTTGCAAGATGGATTCCGTTTTCGCGGAGAGCCTTCGCAGCCTTATCCATTTCTTCCACGCGAACAATCATGTAAGCTAAATTTTCTTTCTTTGCAAAGAATGCATAAGCATAATCCATTCCGATACCTTCCTTTGCAAGAGTTGCTACGATGCGGGCAATACTACCCGGCTTGTCATCGCCTGCCACTGCAAGTACATCAGTAATAGAATAGATATGACCATTCTCGCGAAGTGCATTTCCTGCCTTAAACACGTCATCTACGATAAGACGCAAGATACCAAAGTCAGAAGTATCTGCAATGGAAAGTGCACGGATATTAACACCTGCCTTAGCAAGTACATCGGTAATGGTCGCAAGACCACCAACCTTATTCTCAATAAATACGGAAATCTGCTTTACTGTCATCTCATGCCCTCCTTCTTAACCATACAACTTACGCTTATCAATAACTCTGACTGCTTTACCTTCGCTTCTGGTAATGGACTTAGGCTCTACAAGGTGAACCTTTGCCTGAATACCCAGCATGGCCTTTAAGGAAGCAACCAGCTGCTTCTCCTTCTCAGCAACCTTACCAAGGCTGTCAGAGAACATCTCCTGACTCATTTCTACATTGATATCGAAAGTGTCTGTATTATTTACACGGTCTACGATAATCTGGTAGTTCGGAGTCATACCTTCATTCAGAAGAACCGTCTCAATCTGTGACGGGAATACATTTACACCACGGATGATTAACATATCATCACTTCTTCCCAGCGGCTTACTCATCTTAACATGGGTTCTTCCGCAGGAACATGGCTTTCTGGTAAGTACACATAAATCCTTAGTTCTGTAGCGAAGAAGCGGGAATGCTTCTTTGGTAAGACTGGTAAATACAAGCTCACCCTTCTCCCCCTCCGAAAGTACTTCCCCGGTTTCAGGATTAATTATCTCTGCAAGAAAATGATCTTCATTGATATGCATACCGGTCTGCTCTTCACATTCAAAAGCTACACCCGGACCACTAGTCTCAGTAAGACCATAAATATCATATGCCTTAATGCCCAGCTTATTCTGAATGTCCTGCCGCATCTCTTCTGTCCATGCTTCCGCACCGAAAATACCGGCCTTTAACTTAATCTGATTTCTATAGCCCTTTTCTTCAATGGCTTCACCCAAATATGCCGCATAAGAAGGTGTACAGCATAAGATGGAAGATTCCATATCAACCATAAACTGAATCTGTCTGTCCGTATTTCCGGAAGACATAGGAACCGTAAGGGAACCAACTTTATGCGAACCGCCATTTAAGCCGGGACCACCGGTAAAAAGACCATATCCATACGCAACCTGTACTACATCCTCGTCCGTGCCTCCAGCTGCCACAATAGCACGAGCACAGCAATCCTCCCATAAATCGATATCATGCTGGGTATAAAATGCAACTACTCGTCTTCCGGTAGTACCACTGGTAGACTGGATACGTACACAATCCTTCTTTGGTTTACCCAATAATCCATATGGATAAGCATCTCGCAAATCATCCTTGGTAAGGAAGGGAAGCTTATGTAAATCCTCGATTCCTTTGATATCTGCAGGTGTAACACCTTTCTCTTCCATTTTCTTGCGATAGTATGGAACATTGTCCCATACATGCTGCACCTGCTTTACAAGCCTCTCACTCTGCAGTGCCTTAATCTGCTCTACCGGCATTGTTTCGATTTCCGGTTGAAAATACCTCTTTCCCATTACATTATCCCTTTCTTATGTTTATTACTAAAAGCTGATTTTATGCATCGCGTCCCAGGGTAAATGCTTTTTTATTTAACTCTAAGAATTTCGGCGGTACACAAGCTTCTAAAGCTTCCATCCACGCTTCTTCGGAAGCATCAAAATACTTTGATAATCTTCCCATTAATACTAAGTTTACAGCTTTTGGAGAACCTGCCTCCATAGCTAAATCCAGTGCATCAATAGCATCCACATCTGCTCCTGCAGCCTTCATCTTCTCGATGAGATTCTCCGGGTAAGTAGCTGCACCGATAATAACCGGCATAGGATCGATTTCCTGATTGGAAACGATAATCTTACCACCCTTTTTCAGATAAGAAACCCATCTGGAAGCCTCCAACTTCTCAAAGGAAATGATAAAGTCCGCAGTTCCCTTATCAATTACAGGAGAATATACTTTCTCGCCGTATCTTACATATGTAACTACGCTACCGCCTCTCTGGCTCATACCGTGAACTTCTGAAACCTTTACATCATAGCCCTGTGAAAGTAAGAGCTGTCCTAACATCTTGCTGGCTAAAAGAGAACCCTGTCCGCCTACGCCAACGATCATAATATTCTTCGTCATACTCATTTCTCTTTATGCCTCCAATGCTCCGAATTTACATAACTGCTGACATACTCCACAGCCTACGCAAAGAGTCTTGTCAATCACTGCCTTACCATCCTTCATGCTGATAGCAGGACAGCCAAGTTTCATACACATCTTACAGCTCTTACACTTATCCGGATTGCAGGTAAGTGCCGGCTTAGCCTTTACAGACTTAAGAAGTGCACAAGGACGACGACTGATAATTACAGAAGGAGCATCCACTGCAAGCTCTTCCTTTAACACCTTATCGGTCTCTGCCAAATCATATGGGTCAACCACACGCACACGCTCAAAGCCCATTGCCTTGCAAAGAGCCTCTAAATTAATCTTTCCGGCCGGGTCACCCTTAATATTGTAACCGGTAGTCGGATTCTGCTGATGTCCTGTCATACCGGTAATAGAGTTATCTAAAATAATAACGGTAGAATTACTCTGGTTGTAAGCAATATTTGCAAGACCTGTCATACCGGAATGCATGAAGGTAGAATCACCGATAACCGCTACGGTCTTACTCTCACTTTCTGCACCAAGAGCCTTATTAAATCCATGTACGGAACTGATGGAAGCGCCCATACATAAGGTAACATCCATAGCACTTAAAGGTGCCACCGCACCAAGGGTGTAGCATCCGATATCACCTAAAACGGTACACTTATTCTTAGATAAAGTGTAGAACATTCCACGGTGAGGACATCCTGCACACATTACCGGAGGACGTACCGGGATATTTTCATCTAAAGTGATTCCTTCCGGAACTTCCTTACCCATAATGGCCGCAATCTGATTCTGAGAGAACTCATCCATCAGAGGGAACATCTCTTTACCGCATACTTCCACGCCGATGCTGTTGCAATACTCTTCGATAAACGGATCTAATTCTTCGATAACTACGACCTTCTCCACTTTGGAAGCAAAGTCCTTAATAAGCTTCTCCGGAAGAGGCCATACCATACCAAGCTTTAAGATGCTTGCACCGTCACCATATACTTCCTTAGCATACTGATAGCTGGTAGAAGAAGTGATGATACCAAGCTTTGTATCCCCCATCTCCACTCTGTTCAGTGGTGAAGTCTCAGCATATTCAGCCAAGTCTGCAAGTCTCTGCTCTACTACCGGATGTCTTCTCTTCGCATTACCCGGCATCATTACGTTCTTGGCAATGTTCTTCTCATATGGCTTTGTCTCAGGAACCACACGTTCTGAAGTCTCTACAACGCTCTGAGAGTGTGCTACTCTGGTACAAGTCTTGATAAATACCGGCGTATCAAACTTCTCTGAAATCTCATAAGCAAGCTTGGTATACTCCAGACACTCTGCAGAGTCAGCAGGCTCTAACATAGGCACCTTGGATGCCTTAGCATAATGACGGGAATCCTGTTCATTCTGAGAAGAATGCATACCTGGGTCATCTGCCACAACAATTACCATACCGCCGTTTACACCGGTGTAAGATACAGTGAACAGTGGATCTGCAGCCACATTAAGACCTACGTGCTTCATACCACAGAAGCTTCTCTTGCCTGCTAAGGATGCACCAAAGGCAACCTCCATGGCAACCTTCTCGTTGGGAGCCCACTCACAATATACTTCATCATATTTTGCAATTTCCTCAGTAACTTCTGTACTGGGAGTTCCGGGATAACTGGAAACCACACTACAGCCAGCCTCATACAAACCACGGGCGATTGCAGCATTTCCTAACATCAATTGTTTCATTTCTAAAATCCTCTACCCTTTCATACCCATTTTTATCCTAGGCACTAGTATAACGCAAAATAGGGTCACAATGCAACACTTTAATTCGTCAAACCATTAAAATCTTTATTGCTTTTTGATTAATTACGTACTACACTGAAATGGAATAATTCTAAAAAAGGACCATAGTACCATGATTATTGATTTTCACACCCATACCTTTCCTGAGAAAATCTCCGGTAAGGTTGTAAATAACCTGGCTAAAGAAAGCTGCACCAAACCATTTACCGATGGCTCCGTGAAGGACCTACTCGCTTCCATGAAGGAAGCCGGAATTAATTACAGCGTAAATCTCCCGGTCATGACCTCACCGGAGCAGGTAGAAAAGATTAATAGTACCTTTATAGAAAGCAAAGATGAATTGTTTCAAAAGGGAATCATCGCCTTCGGCGGTATGCATCCCGACTATGAGCCTTCCAAAATGCGCGCAGAACTTACACGCCTGAAAAATGCCGGCATTCAGGGTATCAAAATCCATCCGGCTTACCAAAAGCATGGTTTAGACCATCCGAAGATGATGATGATTGTGGATATAGCTTCCGAGCTCGATTTGATTGTAATAACTCATGCCGGAATCGATATCGGCATTTACGACCATGATTACGCCTCTGTAAAGCATATATTAAAGATACTAAAGGAAATTGCACCCCCCAAGCTAATTCTTGCCCACATGGGCGGCTGGGGCTGTTGGGAAGATGTAGAAAGAGATTTGGCCGGAGCACCGGTATATTTTGATACCGCCTTTTCCATTGGCAAAATCACGCCCCTTCCCGGGTATGATAAGACTCCCTATTTGGAGAACAATATGAGTATAGAGGATTTTTCAAGACTTGCCCAAAAGCACGGCTGCGATAAAATTTTTTTTGCTACCGATTCTCCTTGGCAGGAACAAAAGGATGTAATACGGCTCATTGAGAAAAGCAGCTTAAATTCTGCCGAAAAAGAAATGATTTATGCCAAAAATGCTGCTCATCTCATTCGCCAATTGTGATAATCGATTAAGAAGAGTTGAATAATTATTTACTGTTGTCTAAATGTGATATTACCGTTTTCCCCGTCCATTGCTTCAACAATAGCCAAAGATTCCAACTGATATCCTAGATTTCGGATTATCCTTCCACCTGTTTGAAATCCTTTTTCAATTGCAATTCCGATTCCTTCCACAGTTGCACCTGCTGACTGAACAATTTGAATCAAGCCTTGAAGAGCGCATCCATTTGCCAGAAAATCATCAATCAACAACACATGATCGTTTTCATTTAAGAATTTCTTTGCGACAATTACCTGATTTCTATTCTTATGCGTAAATGATTCTACTTCTGCCGTATACATGTCTCCTTCAAGGTTAATGCTTTTGGACTTTTTGGCAAATACCACAGGTACTCCAAAATGTTGCGCAACGATACATGCAATTCCTATTCCGGATGCTTCAATAGTAAGAATTTTATTGATATTTTTTCCTTCAAAACGCTTTTTCCACTCTTTTCCCATCTCGTTAAATAACTCAATGTCCATTTGATGATTTAAAAAGCTATCTACTTTCAGTACATTACCTTCTTTCACAATTCCATCTTTTACAATTTTTTCCTCTAAAAAATTCATCCTTCGTCACTCCTTTTATATGATAAATTCATCTCATCATTTTTTCATTTTCTCAATTTCCATATTCTCCGGCAAAACCAAATTTAGAATAATGGATGCGACAAACACTACTGCCACTACATTAGCTGAAAATACAGATTGTACCATTTCCGGAAATGCATGCCATAATCCAATCTCACTGGCTGTTGTAAATCCGATGCCAACAGATAAAGAAAGTGCAACAATCGTTATGTTTCTTTGATTAAATCCGGCTTTTGCTACCATCTGCATACCCGAAGTAAGAATTGTACCAAACATCATAACTGTACATCCACCCAATACCGATTCCGGAAGCGATGCAAAGAAGTTTCCAACCGGTGGAAGCACCCCTGCAACAATCATGCAAGCAGCCCCTGTCATAATGGTAAATCTATTCACTACGTTAGTCATCGCAATTAATCCAACATTTTGTGAAAATGAGGTTACCGGAGGACACCCGAATAAAGAAGAAACTGCAGATGCATATCCATCACAAGCAAGTGAACCTGAGATTTCTTTGTCTGTAATTTCTCTATTTAAGCCGGTGGAAACCATAGCTGAAGTATCTCCAATGGTTTCAGCTGCAGATACAAGGTAAATAATGCAAACAGAAAAAATAGCTGAAACATTAAATTCCGGAACATAAGGCATAATCTTCGGAAGAGCCAGAAAACCACCTGCAAAAATCACAGACAAATCTACCTTCCCCATAAAGATTGCTACCACGTAACCAATAACCAATCCAACCAGTACAGAAAGCTGCTTCAAATACCCCTTGGCCATGCAATTCCATACCAAACAAACGATTAATGTAATAGTACCTAAAAATAAATTTTCTAAAGAACCAAAATCTTCTGTATATCCTCCTCCAAAAGATCTGGCCCCCACTGTAAACAGGGAAAAACCAATGGCAGTTACTACTGAAGCAGCTACGATTGGAGAGATAATCTTTCTCCAGTATTTTGCCAAAAGCCCCAACGTTCCTTCAAAAATACCGCCTACCAATACTGCACCCATCACCGTTGGATATCCATAATTAGCTGCAATAGTACTTAATACTGTCACAAAGGTAAAACTAACCCCCATCACGATTGGCAGTTTTGAACCAATCCTCCATAACGGATAAAGCTGAAGTAATGTAGCTATCCCCGCAACAAACATTGCATTTTGGAGTAAAACGGCTATTTCATTTTGAGTCAATCCCCCTGCTGCTGCAATAATTGTAATCGGAGTTAAGTTTGCAACAAACATTGCTAAAATGTGTTGCAGCCCAAATGGAATGGCTTTTGCTATAGGTACATGACCATCCAGCTGATAAATATTGCTTACGCTACTTGTTTTATTACTCATAATATCTTTCCTCTTCCTATGTATTCCATTGAAAACAGGTACTACCATCTTATTTTGCTATTATAATATACTGCCCTTTATTTTTCAATCATCTGAAAAAACCCTACAGCCAAACTGCAGGGTTTCTCTTAATCTTACATAATTAAAATGGTCTGAACAAATGTCTTGGAATACCATCTACCATAATCGGAGCCACATCGCCCTGAATAAGTGGTCTTACATACGTAATGAACTCATTGGTCACATAGGTTCCGTCCTCATTTACCCATTCTCTCGGCACAAGACGTTCGTCATTCGCAATCCTATGTACATCCTTTACAGCAGTACCACTCTGGTAAGGATCGTCAGAGAATCTCTCGATAACAACCATCTTACCGGAATCGCCTTCGTCGGCAGCCTTCACAGCTGCACCACCTACCTGATATGCTTCCAAAATATCTACACGGGATGCACAGTGGGAAGCTGCTCTCTGCAGGGTACTGAGCTCAATAGCTCTGGTCTTACATCCGATTTCTCCGGCAACAAAGCTTGCCAGATAGCTTGCTGTACCGGATAACTGCTTATGTCCGAAAGCATCCACAAAATCAATGTCCGCTCCAAGCTCACATACATATCTTCCGTCTTCTAACTTAATACCTTCGGATACTGCAACAACGATGGAACCTTTCTTCTTAAGAAGAGCCTTCAAACGATTGGTAAAGTCCTCCAAATCAAAAGGAAGCTCCGGCAGATAGATAAGATCCGGTCCCGGACAATCCTCACCTTTAGCAAGAGCTGCTGCGCCGGTAAGCCAACCTGCATTTCTACCCATGATTTCTACGATTGTAACAACGCCCTTAGAATACTCCAAGCAGAAGCCGTCACGTATAATTTCCTTTACGGAAGTACCGATATATTTTGCCGCGCTACCATAACCCGGAGTATGGTCGGTAAGAGCAAGGTCATTATCAATGGTCTTAGGACATCCTACGAATCTGGTAGGCTGTCCGGTAACAATTGCATAATCAGACAGCTTCTTAATGGTATCCATGGAATCATTACCACCGATATAAATAAATGCTTCGATTTCTAAGCGATTCAAAATCTCAAAGATCTTCTCATACACTTCTTTATTCTCATGAATTTCAGGAAGCTTATATCTACATGACCCCAGATATGCCGCCGGAGTACGCTTTAAAAGCTCAATATCCAAATCTGTTTTAATATGCTCGGACAAGTCAATGTAACGCTCTTCCAAAAGTCCCTGAATACCATAAAGCATACCATATACTTTCTTAGCTCCACGGTCCTTAGCGGTACGATATACACCTGCCAGGCTTGAATTAATTGCGGCTGTGGGGCCACCCGATTGTCCAACAATAACATTACCCTTCATACGACGATACCTCCAGTTCGTTGTCGCACTCTTATGTAAGATTTAAGAATACGCTTATAATGATGTTATAATTGTATACTATTTTCACTCTTATGTAAAGAAATATTGTACAGATTGCATACAAAATTCAAAAAAGTCTACACTTGTTTTGATACAAATGCAGACTTTTCTAATAAATCTATTCACTTAACCTTACAATAATCAAATCCATCACCAGACGGATACTGTCCTCAGCCGGCCAATCTTTCATCTCACGGCTTACTTTATAGGCATAGAGCGTTTCGTCCTCATTGCCTCGATTAAACCGTACTCCCTGCGTCTCCATAAAGTTCACAATGCGCATGGTACTATGATAGCCCTTGGGCTCTACTTCCGTATCCCAGTTTAGTACGGACTCTCCCAGACATTCACCATACAAAATATCATCTCCAAGATTCTCTTCATGTCCCCCAATAAAAACTACCGGTCTGGAAGCGTCCTCGTTCTGATATTTCATAACATCCTCAATAAGTGCATTTGCCACCTGTACGTCACTCTCATACCGGAGCTCCCCGGTGTGATTTAAGCGCATCGTATAAGGCACCTGATAAATCAAAGTAATACAGCCAATCACAATAGCTGCTACCTTCGCCCACTTCTGCACCTTTTCCGAAGGTATCCTGAACATACAGACAAGATACCCCATAAAAGCAAGGGTAAAGGGAAGCACCAGCTGCGATCTTGCCACTGTCAGGCCACCGGAAATCAGCGACATGTAAAATGGTGACATAAAAAGCAGAATCAGGCATAATGTGCCCAGATATCTTGCGGTATTTTTACTCTCCTTCAGGGCATATATCACCTGTACAATCAAAAGAACAGCAAATAAGGAAAACGTTCTGATATAGAATACATTTACTCCCAGAGCTACATTCTTCACATGAGCCAAAATCGATATGATAGACTCTACGAAAGTAATCTGTCCCCATTGTACCTGATTATTCACATATTCTGCACTGCTGAAAAACAAGGATGTAATCACTTGATTGATCAGAAATCCTACTAGAAAAACTGCTGCAAAACGCAGAATATACATCCACAAAGCCTTGCCTGACTTTTCTTCTTCCCCATCCTTCAGGGCAAAGAAGTAATACAAGAAAAAGCTTGCCACTGCTCCAAATAAGAACAGTGCATTCATTACCTGATACACACTAAATACAATCAGCATCAGCGGTACGGATATGATAAATGCCCACACCTTTTTCTTACGGGCAAAAATATGTCCGCACAACACTGCAAGTGCCATTAAACACAGCGCCAACGTAATTTCAAATGCCTGTAATTTGAAATACAACTGCTCTGTCAAAATCGTATGAGAAACCAATATCCCTGAGAAAAACATTGTTCCCAAAAGATTCTCTTTCCCGGAAACATAGACAAACAAATATCCCCAAAGCATACAAGCCACCGTTAGCAGCACAATGGTTCCTATCCCCACGAAAAGCGGACGATATACTAAGGCCCCGGTAATCCATTTCAAAAAAACAAGACCTTGCCTGCCGATTTCCAGCCAGGAATAATACATTCCATCCGGATTTACAATTACTTCTGCCGTATCAATTCCCACACTGTTACTCAGTAGCATTTCTCCACGACAAATCAGTGTAAATGCAAGCACCAATAGCCATACAAATTTATTTTTTATAACATACTGTTTAAAACTCATCTCAACTCCAATACTCTTTTCCATTATTATGTACTCAGGTAATTTTAACATTCAATTCCTTATGGTGCAATGGCAAAAAGCAAGAGCCTGTACTCTCGTACAAGCCCCTGCCATGAAAAGTGTAATAAATTGTATAAGCCTATCTGTCCATACCGGAATGACATCCGCTACAATGTCCGGAACATGTACCGCCGTCCGGGCAACCCACACATCTGACACCACGCTTTTTCTCTTTACGGATATACGCTATTGCTGCACCAACAATTCCAAGAATTACTACTGCTACAAACACACTCGCCATACCGATACTCCCTTCTAAGAACTACAACTTATGCAGTCTTCTTTAAATTGTATTCCTGACTGAATTTCTTATTGTTTCTGCTAATTAATACTACTACAACTGCAACCATAGCCACTACTGCAATGAGACCCGGTACAAATCCGTCCCCAAGGCCACCGGTAGTAATCAAGGTACCAATCTGATATACAAGAAAAGCAATAGAATAACCGGTACCCATCTGAAGAGCAATACCGCCCCAGAGCCACTTCTTATCCTGCATTTCTGAATTCATCGCACCCAGCGCTGCGAAACAAGGTGGGGTGAACAAGTTGAACATTAAGTATGCAAGTGCCGGAACCCAAGCCACCTCTGGATTTTCCGTAAAACCAAATGCCTGCACCACTTCATTAGCTCCTCCAACTAGTTCTAATGCCTCAGTGTCAATAAAATTAGTTAAGCCATAACAAACTGCTAAAGTACCTACAACGTTCTCCTTAGCGATAAAGCCGGTCACTGCCGCTGCAGCAAGCTGCCATGCCGCAATACCTACAATTGGAACTAAAAGCACTGCAATGGGAGATGCGATGGTTGCAAGAATAGAAGTATTTTCCATACCTTCTTCCACAACCTGAAGCTGCCAGTTGAAGGTCTGCATAATCTGAACAACTGTATTACATACAAGGATGATGGTACCAGCCTTGATGATGTATGCCTTACCACGGGAGCACATAGAGAAAAATGCTCTCTTAAGGCTTGGAAGCTTATATTCCGGAAGCTCAATAATAAAGAAGGACTTTCTGAACTTATGTCCGGTAATCTTATTAACAAGTAATGCACCTAATAAAATTAATACAATACCTACAAAGTACATTAACGTACCAACCCATGAAGCATCTGCGAAGAATGCACCTGCGAATAAAGCAATAACAGGAAGCTTTGCACCACAAGGCATAAACGGAGTAAGCATTGCAGTTGCTCTGCGCTCTCTCTCATTACGAATGGTACGACAAGCCATAACGCCGGGGATTGCACATCCGGTACCGATTACCATAGGGATTACAGACTTACCGGAAAGACCTACTCTCTTGAAAATAGGATCAAGTACAACAGTTGCACGAGCCATGTAACCACAATCCTCTAAAAGTGCGATGAGGAAGTACATAACCATTACTAATGGAAGGAAACCTACAACGGCACCTACACCACCGATAATACCATCCACAAGCAGTGACTGTAAGAAAGGATTGGCATTCTCCACAAGACCTGCAACCCATTCCTGGAACATCTCAATCCAGCCAACTAAGGTATCTGCAAGGAATGGCCCGAAAGAAGACTGTGAAATATCAAATACAAGGAACATAACAAGGATAAATACCGGGATTCCGATTACCGGATGGGTAAGAAACTTATCAATCTTATCCTGTGCATTGGTATCCTTTGTGAGAATCTCACGCTTCTCAACTTCCTTTACAATCTTATTTACAAATTCAAAACGCTTTCTATCTGCTGCTTCTACCTCAGCTTTATTGGTTAAATCAATATTTTCCTGTACATAAGGAGCCTTCTGTCCCTTACCTTTTAAGGAAACTGCGGTAGCCACAACATCCTTTAATCCATTGTCACCGTTAGAAGTTGAAATCGTCTTCACAACAGGACATCCTAATTTCTCTGCTAAAAGCTTCTCATCAATCTTGGTCTTTTTCTTCTCATTGATATCGCTCTTATTAAGTGCGATAACCACAGGAATTCCAAGTTCTAATAACTGTGTAGTAAAGAATAAGCTACGGCTAATATTGGTAGCATCCACGATATTGATGATAACATCCGGATTCTCATTCTTTACATAGCCACTGGTAATGCTCTCCTCAGAGGTAAATGGAGACATAGAGTATGCACCCGGTAAATCTACTGCGATTAATTCCTCAGCGCCCTCATAGTAAGCTTTTTTCATTGGGCTTTCTTTCTTTTCTACGGTAACACCTGCCCAGTTACCAACCTTTTCATTTCTTCCGGTCAACGCGTTGTACATGGTAGTCTTACCACTGTTTGGATTACCGGTTAATGCGATTCTCATACAACATCCTCCTACTTTTTTACATTTACTAGTGTCTATCTTTTGTTAGTATCTTCTAACTGTATATCATAAAAAATAGTGATATGCATCACTATTTTTATACGGAAATAGCCTCCGCCAAATCATTGTCAATATTATATCTTCCGTCCTTAATTGCTACCACGCAGCTACTCTTCTTACGGGAAACTACCGTAATCATCTCACCACTGTAACAGCCTAAAGAAAACAGAAAAGCATTCAGCTCTTCATCATCGGTTACGATATCCTTGATCATGTACTCTTCACCAACACCAGCATCTAATAAAGTCATTTCATCCTCTCTTTCACAGTTAGCAACCCCTAACTGTCTTATTGAGTGTAGTACAAATGTTAGCCGATGTCAACCATTTTTTTCCATAAAAATATACGGAATGTAAGGAATATCTTTATTCATTATATTCAATAACTTCCTCTATGTACTGTCTTCCTATATAATCACGTTTAACATAAGTCGCCATAACAGAACGCAGGCATCTTTTCAAATGCCTGCGTTAACTTATTCTATAATCCATCAAAATCTTCCATCGCCAAATAATCCTGATATAGCCGTGCAACCTCCGTAGCATCCAATGGCCTGTCGTAGAAAATCAACTCACATATAATTCCCTCAAAGGTCCTTTTATAAATATCACTTCCAAAAAGAAGTCTCTTAGGGAAATATAACGCCGGAACATTTTCACAGCAACCGACTTCCTTGCCATCTATGTAAAGAATTGCCTTTTCTTGTGATGCATCATAGGTGGATACAATATGATACCAACGATCTGTCTCTAATGGAAATGCAACGGAATCACACCATGCATCCAACCGTCTTCTGTCTCTTATTCGATAACAGGACTGTCCTAAATCTGTTAATGGACAATACTGGAAGAATCCATTCTCATATTCCGTAAATATGGTTGCAGTCCATTCACTCAACCTGTCTGGCTTCACCCAATGTGCCACCGAGAAATTATCATTATGAATAATTCCCACCGGAAGCTTCACACAATTCTCCTGAGATGCACCTCCATGGAAATGAATCCCCTGAATGGATGGAGAAATTGCTCTTACATAATCACAATGCTCTCCCAAATATTCTCCTTCAAACCGGCCATCATCCGATATCAGGTTGTCTTTGAAACTGAACTTAATAATATCTACCGAAACCACATAATGGGCCTTTGTAAATTCCTCAAATTCATCTACCGGAATGGGCTTTGCATAATAGAAGCCCTGCGCAATCTCACAGCCGAAGCTGGTCAGGAACTCCAACTGGTCTTCCGTTTCCACACCTTCTACCATTACTTTAAACTTCAATTCCTTACAAAGAAGAATAATATTCTTAATAACCTTCTTACCACGGTCACTGTTGGTGGATAATTGCAGAAATTCCTTATCAATCTTGATAATATCCGCAGGAATATCTTTAAGCATATTCAGTGCCGAATACCCTGATCCAAAATCGTCAATAGATACAAAAAATCCATACCACTGCAGTTTCGCCACTACTTGGTTCAATGTAGAAACATCTGCCAGATAAACATTCTCTGTAATCTCAATATCCAGCTCGGAAGGCTCTATATCATATTTCTTCGTAATTTCAAAAAGTTCCTCCACAAAGTGCTTGCGAAATAAATGCAAACGGGACATATTAATGGATATGGGAATTGCCGCAAACTCCCTACCCTCCCTATGCCACCTTGCTTTAATCTTGCACAGTTCTTCAAACATATACATGTCCAACTGAACAATAAATCCGGTGTCCTCAAAAATCGGAATATACAAATCCGGACGGCGGATTCCATCTGTCGGATGAAGCCAACGTGACAAAGCCTCTGCTCCATATACCCTGGAAGTAACCATATTTACCTTCGGCTGAAGGTATAAATGAAATTCTCCTCGATCCAAAGCAGCCTGCATTTCACTTTCAATTTTCTGACGTAATTCCTGGTCTACCATTGTAAGTGTCACCTACCTTTCATCATGTACACTTATTATGGAAATAATGACTACATAATAATTGATATTAGGATTATTATATCAGAAAACCTCCTGAAAATCTCCTATTTTTTCAATATTTTTTATTGTTTTTAGCATTTTTTGTGACTTTTACGCGTATATGATTATACATAAAGATCTCACTTCACCAATGATACATTCCGGACAATAAAACAGACATTTTAATATTCTTCATACAAAAATGTCTGCTCTTATTCACACTATTAATTTACTTTCTCTTCTCCAAAGCCACCACGGATTCGCAATGCCATGAGTGTGCAATAAAGATGCACATCCCATGACTTATTCGTTAAGTCTGAATTCTAAAATGATGCAACAGTCCCCTACCAGACCTGCAAAAAAATTAGCATAATGCATCACTTTGCACCTTCCATAGAAAAAGATTAGATTTGTTTTTGAGCTATAAGCCGGATTGGCTTATGTGTGATTTGTGTTCTGCTCTTTCCCTATGGTTCAAATTTCCCCTTTATAGCTTCTAGGATATTGTACCACAGATTGTTTGTCTCGGAAATTACTTTCCTCTAAAAATAGGCAGAAGAAAACCTCCAAATCTCTTAAATTTGGAAATTTTATTCTGACCACTATTAACTAACCCTTTTATCTAAATATCTTTAGTGAAACACGTTTTCAATATTATATCAACCTTAAAGATGATTTAGTAACCACTGTAAAATTCTTTTACGAAATAGTTCTTTTTTATCATCCTCAAGAATAAACATCCCATTTTTCCTATCTTGATTTCGATAACGGAGTTTATCAATATTGCAAACTAAATAATTGAAAATATATTGCAAATTCCAATGTATCTTGTATAATGTCGCAAAATCTTCATTTACTAAGGCATCAATCATTTGTTCTTCTGTTAAAACTATAACTTCCAGTTCCTTTTTTCCTTCATGATACGCATCATAAACTCGATGATTTCCATCAAGCACCACATATGCATTAAAAGGCTTGTAATACGCAATAACAGGTGGTTTTTCAGTGCTACGGCTTTTTGTCTCATGCTCAAAACCACTCTTATCAATTATTTCATACAGTTCTTTCACATTCATTCTGCTTCGAATGGTTTCTTCACAATTAATTATTTTCTCAACCTTAGATATATCCCAAACTATTATAAAACTTCCGGTTCCAACAAAACATGTATACTCAAAATACTGTACACCTGGTTTTGCCATAAAATAGTTTTGAAACTCTAAAATCTTCCTTCTATATAACACTAATTCATCCGTAATAAGTAGTGGTATTGTACATTTTTCTAATTTCAGACTTTGTGCCATTTTTTCTTCGGAACATATTTCCTCAAGAAAAGAATCCATATTAATCTCATATTGTCTTTTATTATTCAGCCACTTTCCATAACCATATCTTGAAATATCTTGCATTTCCATTCCTTCAAAACATATACACAGTGAATATTTCTACTCTCTATAATTCGTCTATTTTATTCACAAAAATCTTCTTTTATCGAAAACTTTCTCTAATCCGGACGATGAGACGATATTTCTTCAATTATTCTTTGGAGTTCCTCTGGCTGACGTATTGCCAATTGTTCCTTGGCCAACTCTAATATTTTTTCTCCATCTAGTCCAAACATCTTTATTGTTTCTTTAGCCTTATTTTTATGTTCTATATCAATACCCTTTTTTATAACGGGATACGCTCTCTTTTCTCCATTTGAAGATACCGGCACTTCAAAATAATCCATTGGATCATCTATGTATGGATGGACTATTTTAAAAGTCCATTTTCTATAATTGTGTTTTCCGTTTTTAGAAAGTACCGTATCCTTTTGCCCTTTACATATTGTGGAATTGCAATTATGACAACTATATACTAAGTTGAATGGCAAAAATGTACATTCTGGGTGTAACGCCCTTCGCTTTCCACCTTTGGGCGCTATATGATCTATTTCTGGATTTCTTGATAGTAGTGGTAACTCACAATATGCACATTTCCCATCTTGAATTTCCATCAACTTTTTTTTCATTTTCTCTTTAAATTCTTTTACATTGGCATCATCTAAACTCCATGCATCAGCGACTTTATATTTTTCGTCACTCATCCTTTTTAACAGTTGTCTTGAAATGCCGTGCTGATATACTAATCTTCGTGTGTACATTTCTCCAATATCTCCGCAGACTGTTCTATTACTACATGTAATGGGTCTTCTGAATTGTAAACAAACTTTCGCAATTTCTCTACTAACTTTTTAGCATCTTCGATTTTATTTGTGTTTTCTTCAATATCCTGAACTATTGTTAATAGTTCCCGCAAATCACTTTCAAAATAGTAATTCCGTGCAGTTCTCAAACCAAACACATTATAAATTATATTTTCTGCAGACCACGCATACGTTTCGTATGGAAGGACTTCTACTATTGGATTTGCATCCATCTCACTCTTCCTAAATGAAATAATAGATGATGTAGAACTTTCCAAATCTGACACCAAATAATGCGAATGACTTGCAAGTATAAAATGACATCCATCATACTTTTTAAAAATTTTCTTTAACAATGATACATATTGAATTTGCCATTCTGGATGCAGACTTATTTCTGGTTCATCAATTAGAACAACTGATTTAGGTTCAATTGAACTCAATACGCCTGTAAATGCAAATATCATATGTTTTTCTCCAGAGCTACAATCTTCAAATTGTATACATCTTCCCTTTTTATAAAATGCAATATTACATTTATTCTTTTCTTTATCATCCAAAGAACTAATTGCTTGTTCTAATTCTTCTAATACCTCCTCAATTTTTCCGTAATCTGGCTTACTGCAATCTATACTGCACTTTCTAATGCAGCTACTTTTTTTCATTTTCGACTCATTATTACATTTCTCAGACTTAAATGAAATTTCAACACTTGAATCAAAATGAAGTACTGATAATACTTTCTCTAATTCCGTAATAGTGTGGTTCTTCATCATATGGACCACACTATAAAAAACATTTTGCATAACAGAACTTGTATATGTCGAATTAGTTGATTTTCTAACTCCTAAGTATTTATATATGCTACCTATATCCTCTCCTGGCTTCACAAAGCGAAACTTGTCATTAACCATAAATGACACTGCTAAAACCTTTTTAGGCAATTCGATTTCATCGAGCACTATTTCCGTACCATTTTTCCAACAAAATATATCTCTCCCTGATTCTTTTTTTACACAATATTCATTGCCATCAATAGAATATTTAACACAAAATTTGGTATATTTGAACTTGGGTTTTCTTTTGTATATTTGTGCTTTACTGATATAAATAAAGATATCTACAATTGTTTTTAACAAAAAGCTTTTGCCTGTTCCGTTTTCACCTAATATTAAAGTGGAAAATATTGGTCTTTCATCCACTTCTCTATCCCCTATGAAATCTATATTCAATACTTCTTTTTCATCTTCTTTTACTTCTAAATACTTTAACAAAAACATCGATGCCTCCAATATTCTCCACACTTCATAGTTTCTACTACTTTATCCATTATGTCTGTTTTACCAATTGGCTTACAGGCTGTAAGCCAATTTACTCAGATAATTCATTTTCAATTTCTTCCACTGTCGGCAGACTGCTTTTGAATTCTTCACGAAGCACCTTTGTCAATTCGTATGCTGCAATCCCAATTGGCTGTGAAATGTCATCCAGTGCATATTCCGCAACAACATCATCCTTGTCTTTACAGATAAGTAAACCGATGGTCGGATTATCCTGTTCTGCTTTCATTTGCTTATTAACAGCGGTCACATAAAAATTCAATTTACCTGTAAACTCTGGCTTAAATTTTTCTGTTTTTAATTCTACTACCACATAACAATGGAGCCGAACATGGTAAAAAAGCAAATCCATATAGAAGTCACTTTCTCCAACATGCAAATGAACCTGTCTTCCAAGATAAGAAAATCCTGTACCTAATTCTAACAAAAACTGCGTTATTTGATTAATAAGTGCATCTTCCAATTCCTTTTCATCATACTCTTCTCTCAAAGTAAGAAAATCAAAGTTATATGGATCCTTTAATGTCTGCTGTGCTAAATCAGATTGTGCTTCTGGGAGCTTCAATTGAAAATTACTAACCACTTTTCCTTGTCGGTTATACAATCCACTATCTATCTGATGCTCCAATACATTCCTGCTCCAGCCATTATCCATTGTCTTCTGTACATAAAACAACGCCTCCTGTATACTGTGGCATTTATACATGATTCGTTGGTTATGTCCCCAAGGAATGCTTTTTACCATATTTTCAACAAGTTCCATTTGGCTTACAGGCTGTAAGCCATTTTCCTCAGAATTATAAAACTTGTACCAATAACGTATACTTTTCAAGTTTTGTACTGAAAATCCGGACATATCTGGAAATGTCTTTTGCAGATCTTTGCTCATTGTTGATAAGAATGCATCACCCCATTTAGCATTTTTCTGCTTTTCAACAATGTCCCTTCCAATTCCCCAATATAATTCCAGCAATTCATAATTCACTTTAACTGCTGCTTTTATTTGGCTCTGCTTTATCCGATTTTTAATATCTTCTATCCATGCTTTGTACTCATCATTCACAACAAAGCCAACCTCTCTGTTTTCCACTATTATTCCTCCTATTTGTATTTCTATCCACAACAAATGATCTATTCAACATATCTATTTCTTTATAGTATCTGTCGCTTTAAGATGACATAATGTCCAAGGAATCTTTAATAATGTGAGGACATTTTAAAATAGTCTCCCACTCCAAAGTTTCTGAATTATGTTCTTTATCATATACATAAACTGTTACATGTTCCATTTTATTAATTTTTTCAAGTAAACTATCATCCCCATATGGAGACATTCCAAAAATTTCTATTTTCTTTATTCCATCCAATTCCTGATATAACTGCTTTACCTCTCGAAGAAACAAATCATTTGCGGGATATAACTTATCAGATGGATATTGTCCTAATGCTATCATTTCATTTTTTTTGGAAAATTCAGGTGAGAATACAATGTCCCATGTATAAAGAGGTTGCAAATTATATGTATCACTCAATTTTGCAACAACTTTATCATAATTTTCAAACCCTCTATATCTCTCCGCACTGTACAAAATGAGTGACTTTCCATTGTCAAGAATTAATGAATTATCATATTGTCCATGCAAATGAATACATCTGTGAACATCATCCCAAAATTCCATATAGTTTAATGTAAAAACCTTGTCAAAGGAATGTATTGGGGGCAATTTAATCTCATCGTATACTTTTCCTAATCTTTTGGATCCGTCATAAAAAATAGCAGATAAAGCTGTACAAACTATAGCATCAAGTAGTCTCATTCTTAAATTTATAGTTATACTTTTCGGTGTATTTTCTATTACATAAGAATGGACTTTCTCTGCAAGTGATTCTATACCCTGTTTATCATCCATCGCAAACAACTTATCACATATCTCATCTGTAAAAGCAATACTAAAAAGCAACTCATAAAATGGAGAAGAAATAACTAAATTCTTTTTGAATCTTGATGCAATCTCTGATACAAGCATTCCTTTAACACCTAAATGCATATTAATACCATTACCTAACAACAAATTGCGTTGCATATTACTCCTCCTATTCTAAAATTAACCAAAACTATGTTACATCTTATATTACTAATAGACTACAAAATAAGTATACACTATTTCTCAATTTAGAACAAGTGTTCCCTGTCTAAAAATACAGAATTTTTATTTCTGCATTTTTCACCACTAAAACCTTATTTACCTTCTTTCTTACAACCTCTTCATCGTATTCCCCTCCGCAGACTCTCTTTCCAAGTTCCTCTTTAATCCTCTCTTCTCCGATAGTTGGCGATTCTTTGCATGCATCTCTGCCTTTTTCCATTCGCGTAGCACATCGATAAACAACTTTCCCTCTTTCTGTCCGCCTACGAAAGGTTGCTCCACACTCTTCGCATTCCAGAATATTACCTAAAACATTATTAGGATTATATTTTTTACTTTTCTTTACAATTGTCCCATCAGAATCTATAGTAATATTTTTCCAACAATTCATCTCACAGGCAACTTCCAGAAACTTCTCTTTTGAGATAATCCCTTCATGACTGTCATGTACATAATATCTTGCTTTTTGTCCTACATTCTTTGATTTCTTTCCTGATAAATAGTCTTCTGTAAAATATTTTTGGAGCATACTGTCTCCCATATATTTTTCATTACAGAGCATCTCCTGTATAACTGACTTGTACCATGTATCACTTCCGGATGCTGTCTTAGTTCCAGCTTCTTCCAGCTTATGCTTAATCTGACCCAAAGACATTCCTTGCAAATACCATTCAAAAATGTTTCTTACAACCTCTGCCTGTTGCTTATTTATAACAAGTTCTCCATCTATGACATCATATCCGTAAAAATACTTATAATTGTTTAGCGTCACTCCTTGTTCAAACCTACTTTTAACCCCCCATTGAATGTTTTCGCTCATGTTTCTAATCTCCTCCTGTGCAAGCATTGTATATATTGTTATAGCTAATTCAATATTTCTATCTGTACTTCTGATGTTTTCTTTTTCAAACCATATGGTTACTCCTTTTTCTTTCAGAACATGAACTATTTGCAACATATCTACTGTATTACCGGAAAATCTGCTGATTGATTTGGTAATAATACAATCAATCTGTCCGTTTAAAGCCATTTGAATCATACTTTGAAATTGTGGCCGCTTTGCAATCCTACTCCTACTGCCATAATCAGCGTAAACACCTGCGAATATCCAGCCAGGTTGTGCCTTAATATAGTTTTCATAATACATTTTTTGTAGTTCCATACTACTTTTTTGACTTTCATATTTTGTGCTAACACGACAGTATGCTGCTACACGCAATTTTTTCGCATAATCTTCCTTAGGTATCTCGATTTTTCTAACTTTTTTCATTTTGTATTTTACCTTAGTTCTTGAAATGCTATTTAACACAAAAAGACATTAACGTGTTTATCACCTAACTCTAATGGCACGTTAATGTCTTCTAAATACTTTCGTTTTTACCCCTTCTTTAATGTGCCGGATCAGCACCTCTTCTTTGCAACAGGACCGTACTTTCCACATGCCATGAGTGCGCAATAAAGATGCACATCCCTTGGCTTTTCGTTAAGCCTTGGATTCAAAAATGATGCAACAGTCCCCTGCCGGACCTGCAAAATTAAGCATGATGCACCACTTTGCACCTGCCATAGAAAAAGATTAGATTTGTTTTTGAGATATAAGCCGGACTGGCTTATGAGTGATTTGTGTTCTGCTCTTTCTCTATGATCCACCTATCCCATTGATAACTTCTTGGATATTGTACCATAGATTGTTTGTTTCGGAAATTACTTTCCTCTAAAAATGGGCAGAATCAAACCTCCAAATCTTTTGTGGACTTGGAGGCTTGATTCCGGCCATTTAGTTGTTTCAATATTTTTGTAACATATAGTGATAATTCTTCAAAATCATTCAAACTAACACTTATGCTATTTCTGTTTTCCTTATTTTCGTACTAATAAGAATCATGATAGTTTAAATCCTTTGTAGTCTCTTCATACACTCTTTTATTTCTTTTTCATGATTATCATAAAGAACCTGATATACATCTAAAATAGTAACTTTTCCTGCTGATAAAGCAACTATAACCTCTTGGGCACTATTACTTTTTTTAATTATTTCATCACATTCTTCCACAAAATCGTTCAATAAACTGCTCGGTGGATTAAACTTTCTAAAAACACTCATATATGTGATACCATACCAGGATCTAATGCAGGTTTGCCTAATTTCTTCTGTTTCTACCATCCAACAGGCTTGTATATGTAACCATTTGTCAATTATCGATTTGTCCGCCATTGAATTAGATTGTAGATTTTGTTTAATATCTTCTATAGTTCGATAAATTATTCCATATACTTCTTCAACTTTCTGCTTAAGTGAGTTACAAACTGCCAGATAATCTGGTGCGCCTGATTTATCTCTTAAAGCATCAGGACGCATTATTGTTTCAATCCCCAATATACCGCTTTTTTCCCACTTGCTTGGCATATCATTATAATTCTCAATTTTATTATGGCAATAATATCCTCTTATCTCCCTTATAGAAAATATAAAATCTCCCACTTTCTTAGCATCACACTTTTTCATATATCCATATTTTTGAAACAACTCCAGTAAATTTCCGTTTTTTCCTCTAAAAAGAAAACTTCCGCAATCATAAAATAAAGTATAAATATTAGTTATCCCCATCCAAAGTTTGCTTTTATCATTCATACTTTCATCATAGTATTTGGGATTGTATTGATAAAAAAACAACATTCCAGGGCATATCGATAATGAAATCATATTTAAATTAGCTATCGGTTCTGCTGAAAAAAGAATCGTATCTTTCATTATATTTCATCCCCCTTCAGTTCCTTGTACACCTTACTCTTTGTATGTGCCTGAAATCCCGAAAATGAAATTGATATTTCTATGTTTTCTATTTGATCATCCCGTTTTAATTCTGATGCCTTTTTATGGATATTCTCTGCTCGATAAATAACATTATCGTCCAAAAGTTCTTTTCCATAATAAACTGCCATATAACCTCTTCTTTTTTCTTTATCGTAATTATTTTTTAGTCTACCTCTAAATTTTCGTGGCTCACCTTCTTCATCACACAGAACATGCATTGCTCTTTTCTCATAACTGCGAGATTCTTTATAAGGTTTTAATGTTTCCATTGCTCCTATAAAATTATTTTTCTCAGCCATGCACAAAGCTAATAAATATCTTATATTATCCCTATTGTGCACACCATATGTAAAATATCGCTCACATAACATCTCAAGTTCTTCCCATTCAGCTTCAGATAGCTTTGTAGGAGTACATTCTGGCATTTCTAATAATGGAAATTTGTTATAAAGCAACCACTTCAAATTAATTACTGTATATAAACATGCTTCATCTAAATAAGTTATATCTTTATATTTATCAATCAAGCCAATTGCTTTTTTACATATTTCAATCTTATTTTCGTTTCTTAAAATTGTTCCATATTCAAATTTCTCTGAAGTCTCGTCTTTATAATCACGCAACATTTTAGTAACACGAAAATAAACCATCTCCGGCTGCTTATTTTTTATTGATTCATGAAATAACTCTTCATTTCCATTAACTACGTCAATTTTGCTATTAACTATCGCCTCTAATTTTCTTATCGCTTTTTTGCTCTCCTCAGAGAATCTGGTAGATGAACTCATAAATATATCTATAAGAGAACTTATTTTCTTTAAAATTTCTAAGGACTCTTTTGCATAACCATTCATCTTCTTTTCATTATCTTCTATTTGTTGTATACCCGCTTGGATCACAGCACTATAAGAATATGCATTTTTTGAATCTCTTTTGATCACTTCCATCAATTGTCCATTAATGATACTAAAAACATTATGTCGCATGTGATTTTCATTACATTTAAGATTATGCATGCGTAACGTAATATAAGCACTTTCTACCAACAAGCTAGATAAAATAGGACTCATTCCATAAATCGTTGTGCCCAATATTTCCTCTTCTCTTCTCAATTCTCCTATTTTTGAATCTGCAATTTTTTTTGTCTCATTATACATTTTATACTTTTCTTCATCGGAAAATTCACATCTACTATCTTGATAATACTCTCTTCTAAATGACACCTCCTGTAAAATATAATTACTATCTCCTTCTTCTCTTTTTTTATGTAATTGTTCAAGAATATCTGGTATTTCCTCGTATACATCATTCCATATGGATTTATCTGAAAATGAATTATCACTGGTATTGGGTCCCATAAATTTTAAAATTCCACGCATCATATTTATTTCACTAATACTTGAATCCGAAATGTATTCCAGCATCTTTAAAATATATTTTAAAATTTGTGATTTTCCTTCATGCGATAGAGGATTAATATCACAATCTAACAACAAAAGCTTAGCTTCAAGTTCTGATCTTACACTAACAACGCTTTTCCAATGGTTACTTTCATCTTCGTCAAACTTTAAAAAAGTTGCCGATAATACTGCTTCACGAACTTTTTGACTCTCACTACTGTACCCTCCTAAAAGTCGTAACAATAAAGTATATGGCATCTCTTTTCCATACCACTTACAAATAGACAACATTATAATAAAGTCTTTATAATCTCTCTCTAACTCCTCCGTATCTTTTTCATAATCAATATATATACTCTCAAAACTTTCGCCTGCTTCACTAAATGCTTTTCTTAAAGCTTCAGCAAACGAATTCTCAAACATATTTTCTTTTTGCTCTTCTTTCACAGCTGCGTCTAGCCTGATACTCATTTCTTTTGTACCTAAGACCACTTCACGACTAACTCGCTCTTGTAAACATTCTTTTAGCTCATCAACCATATATAATGTTGAAAGAAAACTTACATCTTCTCCATACTTTCTTATATATGTTTCAACATCTCCCTCATTTAAACCAACTTTTTGAAAGAAATGTGTGATTTTTTTCCATTCTGTATCTGGCATATTAATACTTACGTCAACAATATCATATAATTTGTTATGTTTTTCTATAAAATCATAAGAAGAACAAACTAACTGAACTCTTCGCCCATAACTCCTTAAAGCAGTTAATAAATCGGCAGCCTTATATCTTGAATTAAAGTTATGTGCAGCTGTATCCCATATTATAAGAGTTGCAACCGGTTTTTCCTCTTTATCCTCAATAATATGTAATACCTCCTCTAATCTATCAAATGCAGAAAATTGCATAACTCCCCCATCATCCGTATATGATATATTAAAATTGAGTTCTGCATCTGAAATATAGATAACAGGAAACGTTTGTTCCATAAATATCCGTACTGCCAATGCTTTAAGTGCACTTGTCTTTCCACTACATGCCTGCCCACAAACCATTATTGGCTTGTATCCACGTTTTCGAGTACTCGCATCTTTCAAGGCATTAATTGTTTTCTCATATAATTTTTCTTCAAAATCTCTTACTAAATGAAATCCATATTCCGGCCTATACCCGAACCATTGAGTTAAACCCATATTATCATTTTTCAAAAAATTTTTAAAATATAAATGTTCCTGTTCTTGTGGAATAGGTATATTCTTCATTACCTCTTTATAATTCAACAATTCGGCAAATTGCCCCATTAAAAATATAGCATTCTTATCGTCTTTATTATCAAATCGAATGGGCTTACCACCGGCATATATTAACACATCGCTATCCGCATCATCATCTTCCTGTATTTCCAAATCTTCTTGGTTATACATGAAGATATCACTGAGCATTTCATTATTATGGACAACAAAGCCATTCTCAATTAAGTTAGCTAATTTATTATCTGCCATTAATTGTTCTTCATTACTTTCCAGTAAATAAAACATTTTTTTTCTTTTTAAAGAGTAGCAAATTCGACTGAGTTCTTTGGCATCAATGATGCTACTACTTAAGTCAAAACCTACACAAACAACTCGCCCAAACTCTTTCAGTCTTTTTACAATATCGAAGAACATATTAATCGCATCAGATTCTATTTCTACTTCATTTCTTCTTTCTGAAATAAATTCATCATGTCCTCGCAACCAAATAAATGGCATTTCATTTGTATTCCAAGTATATTTTTCCAAATCGGATTGTAAAACAACGGATTTTACGTTCCTTTTATTATTACTAAATAAATTTGCAATTTCAGATTCTCTTCTAAGTGAATATACACAAGACCATCTTATTTTAGCAATGTCTGCATCTCTATCTTTATCAAAATTCTCGCCCAACAACAAAACTAACGGCTCTATTGTCTGAAGCATTAGTAATTCGTTTCTAATATCCATATACCTATCCTCCATGTATTATTAATTTTTCCACCATACAGAAATTTATCAACACATTCTCAACGTTCCATTAGATTCAAAAAACTTTTTATTTATTTTATCATATCTCTCTGCAGTTTGTATATGTTTCGCCATTACATAATAATTCTACATATCAGTTAATACATCTAAATGCACCTTATAAATTTATGTTTTGTGATTCCAAATATTTCTCTTAGTCTTCTTTTCAACATCATTTCTAAAGCGATTAATCACTCCTACTAACATAATCCGTTTATTTAAGTCCTACAATTTCCTTTGACACCTTCATGATTCCTTCAGCAATTGCAGATAGACCGCCCCAATTACCTACAATCGCCTTTCTTTCGTGTGCATACCTCAAGAAAACAAATGAATCACTTATCTCTTCCATCACCAATTCAAAATTTTCCGCCTTATCATTCGAAAACTGTACATTGTTTCTTATTTTTGTTTGAACCGTTGGCGGTAACAATTTGTACAAATCTATAATGCGATGTGTCTTTCCAAAATCAATATCTAATTCATATAGCATCGCTTTTAAATACAATTCACAGGCGAATGCTAAATTAACGGACACCACCTGTATTAAAAACGCAGAAGAAGCCTTAAAAATAATCCCTGCTCCAATATAAAATTCGTCCGCATTTCTAAATGCTGCCTTTGCCAATTGTTTCTTATCTGTTTTTATATTACCAATTTTATCATGCAGCTTAGGCGAATTAGAAAAAGGGATTCCATTCTGGGTAAAATCAGCCATATAGCACCTCATTTCTTCTAATCTCAACTAGTTATATTTTATCATGCATATACTTTACAAACCACTTTTTTATTATATAAAATCAATCTTTCTAGTTGGAAAATCTTTCTTCGTAATTATAAACACACAAAACTTTTTATTCATTTCATAATATCTTTTAAATCTCACAACTTATTCTCCAACATCATATATTTTCTTTGAGAACTCACACTTATTTAAGTTGACAATCATCCTTTTTCGATTTAATATAAGATAGTCATTGAACTATTTAAGGGGGTGCAAATGTTGGTATCTTATAATAAATTATGGAAATTATTAATCGACAAAAACATGAAGAAAAAGGATCTACAAGAACTTGCTGAAATCAGTTCTTCATCTATAGCCAAATTAGGTCATAATGACTTTGTCAGCCTTGAAGTCTTAGTAAAAATATGCTATGCACTTCAGTGTGATATTGGCGATATTATGGAAGTTATTTTACCGCAATCAACCAATCCTAGCGAGGTGATTTCAAAATGACACATATTGATTGTTTTAGTGGTCCGGGCGGTTTCTGCACTGGATTACATGCTGCCGGATTTAACACATTAATTGCTATTGAACATATTCAAAGCTGTGTAGATACCTATTCTTATAATCATCCCGAAGTACATATGATTCATTCAGATATTAGAAATGTAACAGCCGAACAAATATTACCATATATACCTGAGGATGGCGTAGATTTAGTTACATCGGGAATGCCATGTGAAACTTTTTCAACTGCCGGTAATTCATCTCGTGCTTCATACGATGATCGTCAATATCTATTTCGCGAAGGTATTCGTATTGCACAAATTTCAAATGCAAAATTAATTTTGTTTGAAAATGTGCCTGCTATTACAACAAAAAAAATATCGAAAAAAGCCAAGACACTTATTATTGACGTACTTAAACGTGAATTAAAAAGGGCTGGATACGGCAATTTTATTGAAGTTGTACTCGATGCAAGTAAATACGGTGTCCCACAACGTCGAAAACGTTACTTCATTTTAGCTTCGAGATATCCGAATTGGAACTTATCATTTCCGCCGGAGACTACTATTAATGAAGTTTCCGTTCAAGATGCATTTATTGATATTCCTGAAGTAGAAGCAAATACCTGGACTGAAAACCCAATATATTTAAATAATAATTCTGATTATACTTTATTGATGAAAAATGATGCCTTTTGGCGTCGCACCACACTCAACAATGTATTATTGAACCATCTACCCATGAATCATAGACGATATATTCTCGAACGTTTTGAAATTCTACGTCAGGGAGAAGGTCTCAAAGATTTATTTGCTCGTTTCCAAGGTGAAGAACTTGCAGAACTTCAAAGGCGAAGAGTCATTCCAAAAACCATATATGTGAAACGAAACTATCGATTACGTTTGAATGAAGCTTCTCCAACTGTTACAAGTCACTGCCTTGATGAATTTGTGCATCCTACCCAAAATCGTGCTTTAACTGTACGGGAATGTGCACGTTTACAATCTTTTCCTGATTCATATGACTTTTGTGGCGGTCCGTATCTAGTAGCACATGATGATAGAACACAGCAAGATAAATATGAACAAATTGGTGATGCTGTTCCCCCGCTTTTAGCCTATGCCTGGGGAACCGAAATCCGGTCTATATTAAACCATTATCTATAAAAAATTGAGCTGCCTTGTAACAAAGACAGCTCAATTTTTCAATCTATAAGTTCATCTGACTCATGAAAAAACTGGCCAAATTTCCTTACATGAATTTTTGGAAAAGCATTATTTAATTCTTCGTATTTTTTAGGGACATCCAAGTAATACGCTCTCTTTATTTGTGCAATAAACAACTGGTAATTAATCCATTGGTTCTGAACACAAATATCTTTAACAATATTTTTCTTCTTGTCATAATCAGTTTCACTAATAGCTGTTAGCAAACATAAAAACCTACCAACACCATACGCACCATCCAATACCCTCTGCTGAGCCCAAACCTGAACCACTCTGTCTCTAGTAGATGTTTTTGCTGGTACATGAAATTTAGGCTTATTCTTACCTGTATCAAAAATGAAATCCGTTGGTATTTTTATAGTTACATCATCCAATTCACATGCTGTCATCTGATTGACAGGGTTAGCATTCAAATGCACAGCATATAAATGTCCTACCAATTTTTCAAAATATGTACCTGCAATTTTTTGACCACTTCCCAGCAAATCTGCACAACAACAGAAACTAATTGCAATGCAATATACCGCTTCCGTTATATCATCAGCATTCTGTGCTTTTATATTTTTTCTGCTCAAATTATCCCAAAAGATATCAACTTTATCCTTACCTTCTTCGCCTTTTTCAAGTCCTGCAGCAAACAAATCTAAATTGACCGGTCTGGAAATTTTGTCTTCTAAAACAAAAGCAATATAATTTTTCCCATCAGTGCTGTTTTCTGTATTCAGCTGTTTCTGCTCTAGACCTTCCAACATTTCTCTACACAAAGAATAAATTGTGATTAATTGGTTTGTAACCTCTTCTGCCTGTGGATCCTTTTCGAAAATCTTTTTCAGCTTATCATATTCTTCTTTTATTCTAGCCATATTTTCTCCTTTAACCTAAACTAAAATATTTCTTTTTCCTCAAATCAAAAGCAGGATATGTTCCCTCTAGAACATCTACCACACATTTTCTTATCTCCGGTTCTTCAATAGCACCTGATTTATATTTTATTTCATGTGTCGTTTTGTCCATATGGCAATACACAATTTGCTCAGCATCACAAGCTATTGCAATATTGGGGTTATGTGTTACTATTATTACTTGTCTCTTCTTTTTTGCTTCGCAAATACAAGGAACTAACTTGCTATATACGGACTGATTGTCCAAATTGTCCTCTGGCTGATCGATAATAATAGGAATATTATTTTTACTCAAAGCAAGATAGAAAACGAGTAAAACGATTCCTCTCTCGCCTGGAGATAATTCCTCCAAATCCCTTCCGCCCATTTTTAATTTATAAGCAACTCCAATATAATTCAAACCACATAATAAATTGTAAAATTCTTGCTTACTAAATATCTTTTTAGACGAAATATCTACATCTTCATCAACAACATGCAATACCTCACGTATAAAATGAATTATACTGTCTATATTATCAAACTCCGTCTCCCTAAGCAGTTGACTCATTTTATTACTAGACTCCGTTTTTCCTTTAAACATTCCTGCATACTTTTGATTAATTTGAGCCAACAATAACTCTGCAATATTATTATCCACCAATTGAATTTCAGCCCCAAAAGCAATTCCTTCTTCGATATCTCCCAAAAGTTTCTCTATTTCTTTTTCAACAGGAGAGTATATTTCTCCATAAATATCCACTAATTTTTGCTTTTCAGCAAATATTTGCCTAATTAGTTCTTCCCTTCCTTCTTTTAAGGAAATATAGTCTTGCTCAATCTGATTCGTTATATAATCCAATTCTACTTGAAAATAACAAATAGTATTCTCTGTTTTTTCATCTCCTAGAATTCTTTTTCTCTCTTTCTCCCAATCACTTAAATCCAGTAAATACTTTTGATATTTTTTCTCTTCAGCATCAGCACTGGAAATTAAAGTTAATTTCTGCTCCTCCGCTTGACTCAATTCATAAACAAGACCTTCCTGCTCTTTTTTTCCATTAATCAATATGTTTATTTCTGACTTTTTCTCAGACAATCTCAAAACATATTCTTTTAATCCTTCAATAGGTGAAAGTAAGATTATCTCTTCTAAATCTTGTATACCATTTTTTATGATGAACGCTTGAAACATTTGATTCACTTCTACCACATCATTTTCTAATAGCTGAATACGTGAAATCAATTGATTTGTCTCATCAATTTTTATATTCGTTTCTGTTAGCTCACGCCTCTTCTCCTCAATCAACAATCTAAGCTGTTCTATTCTTTCGTTTGCACTTGTTAATTGTTCCTGATATGCTTTATCTTCAATCTCTTCTGCCGGCTTACTTACTTCACTTGGTTTTGAACTATCATGACGAGCAAGATCCTCTGTAAGTTTTCTTAAGCTATCTTGAATATATGTTAAATAATGAGAAGTTTTTCTATCCTCTAATCCAATAATCCTTTTGTTAATAGAAGATATCTCCTCTTGGATTTTTTCAATAGTCAAACACACTACCTTTGCCTTATTTTCCACAAGCTCGTCTAAATTCTTTGCATTTCTGCGCTCTGTATGATCAACATATGAGAAAATAACTTTATTAATTTCATTTTGGAATTCATTGTCTATATCATTGCAAACATCTTCAATATACTTCTGTGGTAAATACTGAGCATCTTCAATGGTAGTTTGATAATTAACATCAGACAACAAAACGCTTTCTGTATGCCCATCTGACCATGTAATACTTGCCTCATAATCTCCAGCATAATTCTTAGGCATTTTTCTAAATCTGGTAGGATTCAAAAAAGAGGCCTTTCCCATCGTAGAACATTTACACAAATGTCCAACTATGTCTGAAAATGCACTTTTTCCACTTCCTTTATTACCAATAACCGCTACCAAACCTGAATTCAAATTTAAATCTGTATCAAACCAATTCTCAACTGTATTTTTAGGATTTTCCACCTTTCTCACCGTTACATTAGCTATATTTAACTTCTCATTTTTTCTCGCCCTATCTAATGCTGGGGGTATTGTTCCTACATATACTCGTTCCTCTGGTTGATATAGACATTGCCTTAATCCTTCAAATGTAATATCCGCCTTTATCCAAAGAGCTTCCTTGGGACTATACTTACGGGGATCATGATTATCTGAACATATAATCATTGGTTTTTCCTCAATATCAGAAAATACAAATTTTCTATATTCATCTAAATCTTTCAATTTCCCCATTTCAAAAAAGTGAACATACTGCGCATATTCTTCTTTTATCGCTTGATTGATTGGTAATGCATTTGATATTTTATCATCAACCCCGCTTGTTTTACTTCCTGCATGTATAGAAATCAATGCTTTATGTTCTGCTGCAAAAGCTACAATATCTTTGAAATCCCAATAAATCTTTTGATTATCCATAACATTTATAGCTTTTTGTCGTTTAAAAACATTAAAATCTTCTTCTAGAATTTTTAAATCCATATCATTAGAAAAAATTAGGATTACATGTATATTCGTATCCCCTTTATCTGTTCTCAATTCTACCCCTGGAAAGAATACAATATTCGGTGCTAGCTCTCTTAGATTTTGAATATGTTCTGCATCGACAACAAAATGGTCTGTTATTGCCGCTGCTGCAATTTCATTATCCAATAGAGTCTGTACCAAAATACTATCTGCATCATATGCATTATATTCATAGTCATATGATGATGATGTATGTAAATGTAAATCCCAACGTCTCCATTCTGAACCTTTGCTATTCATTTTATCCCTCCGCAAGCAGTAACCATACTTTATATAAATTTAAGTATATACGACAATCTCTGCTTTTATTAAAAAGTATATATCATTAGTTCCCAAAATAGAAATACTTCTCCCTTTCAAGAACAGGGTTCTTTCGATAGAAAAATCCCCCTTCATCCTGTTATTCCATTTCTCCCCCACCTGTAATTTCTATATCCAACAAGCAGTTACACTATCGATTCCCCACTGGAATAGATTTAAAAATTTCGTCAGAGACTACTTTAATACTGGCTATCAGAATTCTTACAAGCACACTACCAAATTCTAAAATCTCGTTCTTTTACTCTTTCATAAAAAACTGTTGACATCCATTTTTTCATAACTGTAAGCTAGTTTTTCTTATGTCTACCTGTTCTTCCATTTAAGTAATTCTCTTCACAGCAATCTCAGTAGATACAAAATCTCTTACAAAAAAGTAGAATTATTTTTGAATATTTCGGAGAGCATTACATCATCTGTCGGGTCTCAGGAAACCACATTATGAATGGTTTGATTCTGCTTTTGAAGACGACATTCGGAATACCGGTTTCCAATTTCCCGGAATGATGTTTTCTTTTGTCAAGAATATTCAATTTTGTCCAAAGAGCACTCTGCTTCCTAAATATCACACTACATTTTACTCGCAAGATAATTAACCGCTTGTAAACTATGCTCAAAAAATTTTATTCCACATGCTTCACAACAATCTCTTAAATATAAAATTTCGTTTCTCACATCAACAAAACGTGCATTTTTATTAATTGCACCGACCAAATATTCAGAATCATTGTTCTCCAAAAATTTCCAATTATCCTGATTTAAATCTAAACGTCTATCTATTTCTTCTGTAGTAATAAGACCTCCCGTTATTATTGCATCTACTCTATTTAAAGCCATTTGTACTAATTGCCTTATTTCTTCGTTTGGAATAACCTCACTCGGAAATAAAGGTCGAATCGAAAGTATTGCAAATACGCCATTAATCTTTAATTTTCCCAAAAAATTTATTCTTTCTTCTGGAGATGGAACTATACTTAAATCCTCAATTATTGATGCAGATTGCACTGCTGGTACAGACTCACACCAATATATTCGTTTACCCTTTTTTTTCATTTTATCATTGAGCAATACAATTCTATTAAACATTTCATCATTCAATACACATCTAGAGGTAATACATATGTCTTTACCATATTTTTCATACAATCTCTCACACAAATTAACACCATCACTCGCATGGAAAAAATTTTCTTTATTATGCGATACATAAATAATATCAAACTCTTTATCAAATAAAGAATTAACTATTATATCTATATCATTCTTCATATAATTACTCTCTTGTTCCAATGCAAAACAATGTTTACAATTCATTTCACATCTTCCTTCAAAAGAAACAATTACTCTATTACTAAACATCAAAATTATCCTCCATCTCGTCAGTAAAATCATTGAATATAATTGCGTTTAAATTACACATACAATTCATACCACGTCTCATTAATTTTTCTAATTCATTATTTGTTTCATCTAAGTTTAGATGCGCCAAATTGTAAAAATCTAACGTAACAGCTCCCTCCAATTTTTTATTATGTATCAACGGTAATGCTAGTATTGCTCTCAAATTTTCATCCTGTTCTCCTGGGATATGCGTTTTTTTAAATTCACAGATTAATCCATTAAGCAAAATATAGCCCTTATCACTAGAAAAATCATAAAAAACTGGTATACCCTCTTCAATGAATACTCCACTTCCATATTTCATATTCTGCTCTATCATCATTCCCACTACTCCATCTTGCAAAACTCTTGCTTTTCCTTTTACCTGTGGTTCTGCTCCAGCTACTAGTAACGTATACCTTACATTTTTTTCTTTATTAAAACGTACCAAAACACACTTTACATAATTGTTGTACGACCCTGAAATCCCCCCCAACAATAAATCACACATATTAGGAAGAAATTTGTATGCTAAATACTTACTCAAATTAATTTTTAAATTATCTCTCTCCCATATATTTACTGGAATCTCTCCCAATATATCATTTTTTCCATCTTGTAAATCATATATTAAATTTAAAAGTGTTCCAGCTTGATTATCCCATGTAAATTGCTCATTAAATAAAATTTCACGAAGCTGCAATGCATTTCTTTTACTTTCCCCATAATGCTTAAATACTTCTAATATTGCATTTGAAACCGTTGCTAAATCTAAATCTGTAGGATTTCCAATTTGATCCGTTGAACCTTCAATGTGTACAACTTTATATAACCCTTTAACATCTTCCCCTTTTTTGTTTTTTAAGAACCGATGTAGCCCTGAATTATCTGATATAATTACAGGAACACCTGCACTGATTGCTTCATAAGCTGCCAGACCAAATCCTTCATGTCGTGAAACCATAATGCATAATGAACTAGCTCGAAGTGTCTCTTTCAATTTAGCACGATCCTTTAAATATTTCCGTGGTGTAATATTAAGTGTTTCCGATGTATATTCACGAATTAAATCCATCAATATCCTCTTGTCTTCATCATCAATTTTTGAATATCCATATACCTCCATACGTGGGTTATTCTTGAACACCTTTTCTTCACATTTTCTATCAATATCATATGCTTTTGCAAACGCTGCCACAGCAAGTTTCGGTTGTTTAATATAATTATTCTTTTTATCTATTCTTCCAAAAAACAAAACTTTGAATGTATTATGTACCGAACCAGATGGTTCTACATCAAGCAATCCTGGAATAATTTCTATTACATTATTCTTGCTTACTTCATGACGTACATCTTCCGAATAATCTTTTAAAACGGGACCTACCGCACATACCCAATCTGCTTTCTGAAGTACTCTTTTCTGTAAAGCTTCTTTTACTTCTTCTTTTTCTTCATCTCCTGTAGCAAGAAAATAATATTCAGCATAATTCATATGATTAAAAACCAACGATATTCCGCCATATTCATCTTTACACATATTAGCATAATTTCCGGTTTTTATGTCATGCCCTATCCATATTAGGCTATCTCCCCTTTGGAACCCTACTACTTTTCTTAATTTTTTTAAAAAATAGGGAATTGTTTCTGCCCCCTCATTTGATTCATCATCTTCGTCTAAAAGTGCTATCAGTTTTAAGCCATATGAATCTTCCACTTCTTTTTTTTCTATATCATTTATTGAATGAAGTAGTAAACATATTGTTGGCTGTTTCTTTTCAGCTCTACGCTTTGCTATTGCTCTTGACAAATCATAATTAAAAGTACTTATTCCACCATTGGTCGTCCCCCAATAGTTTGCTATAAAAATGATATACTCTTTCATTTTGTACTCCAAACCTTTTCATATGCATTAATTATTATATTTTATATTCACCTTTTATTATATATATTCTCACACATATACATTACATTTTTGAGTTCCTCATACATCTCTTCACTACTTAAACATTCTAACTCATATGGAAATGGTGGACATCTCCTTTCATACTCTTCCCAATTATGATTTAGAATTTTCATTCCAACTTTTTCCGCATTATTCCAAAAGAATGTACCAGGATACGGAATAAAAACCTTGGGTGAAACAATATGTATCTGCTTCTTTAATAATAATCGTTCTATTTCCATTCTATTTCTCAGCATTGTTTGCTTATTTGCTCCAGGTAATCCTATTAACCAATAAGCACATATACACATTTTCTCTGAAACCTGAGCTATTACATCTATGGCATTTAAATTTTGACTATAACTTACGCTCTTATTTGCAATCCGCAAAATACCATCTACACAATCTTCGAATCCCAGATGAATTTTCACTACTTTAATATTATCCAATCTTCTTACTATTTCCTCATCTATTAAAGAAGATAACGTATCACATTCATAAATAAGCTTTTCTCCAAAATTACCTATCACTTTACTAAGTTCTATGAAACGTTTCTTGTCATATGTAAAGACATTATCCGAAAAATGTATTAACGTTCCAGCCGGCAGATTGCTATTTAAATACATTATCTCTGTTTGGATTTTATCTAATTCTATTAACCTTGGTTTCCCCCAATAATTTGAATTAACACAAAAATGACATTTTCCTATGCATCCACGCATTGTAGAAATATGGATATTAAACATGTCCAATTTATCGCTTATCAGCGAAAAATCCGGTACGGGAATTTCACTCTCGTCTATATACGTCTCCAATTCATTAATAATTACTTCATTAAACTCTCTATATGCAATTCCATTAATCTCTTTTAATTCTACCCCCCTCAAATAATTAACTAACTGTCGCTCTCCCTCTCCAATTATAATTAAGTCTAAATCCACACATTCTTCAAATAATTCCTCAATCATATATGATGCATGATATCCACCAACTATTATTTTCACTGCACTATTAACAAGTTTTACATCTTTTATCAATTTTACTATGTATTTTATTGTGATGGTCATTGGTGAAAAGCATATTACACGAGATTGCTTAACAATATACTCAAAATTTTCTCCATCCGTATTCATATTAAGATATCCAACTTTAAAACCATTTTTTTTAATATACGAACTTAAGCACAAGAACCCTAACGTATAGTTGAATGGTTTTTCCATCACTTCATATCCAGTCACTTCTTTTGTAATTTTATTGCACGAATTATAATAGTTCGTAAGCAATGTTTTTAATTCACTACTATCATTTATTTGCATGTTCGGAATATCAATAAATGTCACGTCAAACATATCAACTCCCACTTCACCTAAACTACCACTTATCAAAACATTGATGTTAAGTACTTTATTAATTCATTAGCTGCGTTGACAACTGTTGGCATTGCTGTTGTAACTGTCAACCACGAAGCAAGATGTGACACAAGCTCCATAATCTTATCTTTAATATTCTCATAATCATTTACATGTTCTCTCACTTCTTCGCATTCCTTACATAGTTCCTCATCAGTACATAAATTGATAAATTGTTGTAACAATCTTTCTAAGTTGGTATTTGGCCCTACTTCCTGTACAAAAGAATTATTTGTTCCACCAATTTGATTTCCGCCTCCTATTGGTGCATTAAAGACAAACGTTTGATTTGCTCCATTCACTATGCTGTATTCTCCTAACTCTTTATTTTTAACATCTACTGCTATAGTATTCTCTTTAATTATTAATGTTTTATACACTTTAACTAAATTAGAAATATAACTCCTATAATTATGTTTTTGATATTCTTCTTTCAATATTCCATAAAAAGTACCGCAAACAACGCATTCTGTTTTACTATTTAATAAAACATTTTTCACAAAATATTCAAGCAATGAAACAATTATTTCTTCATAATTTTCATCAAAGAACCATTGAACCATTACATCATCAAAAAAACTATTGTATTCCAATGATAGTAACGCAGAAATCACACCTTGCTTAACTCGTAAAACTTCATGATAATTGTAAATGCACATAAGAATTATATCGTACACTAATTCATAATTATGATTTAAAAATTGCCCTACTATAATGCCACGGTAATACCACTTTAAGGTTTCCATATTAAGATTTTTTCTTCTAATATCATCCACCGTAAGAAGATGATAACTATAATGGTTTACTAAACTCCAATGAGAATATAACTGTATCTGTTTATTTGAAGAAAATGTCATCTCAGATATAACATCATCATTTACTAAATAACCTAGTCCCCTCCTTCTAGCCTGCATGGGAAATGCATAAATCTTTGCTAGCCACAGCATTCCAGCCATATCCTTATTATCTATAATTTTTCGCGGTAGCTCCGCAGGCACCTTCGGCATTGGTAACTTAGAAAAAAGTGACGTGGCATAAATTAACTTTTCTTTATCAAGTTCTGGAGCATCAGTTTGGCTTTTTAACCAATTTAATACTTTCATCAACTCATTTTCATTATGATATCTTGACGATATGGCACTAATTATCCACACACGATTCTCACTATCTGTCTCTGCCATAAAATTATTGATTAGTATTTTTTCACTTTCCTCATCATTGTAATAACACATGCATTTATAAACCCATTTGTATATGTGTTTATGTTTTGAATTCATTAAAATTCTATTTAACACTGTTACAACATAGACTTGATATGATTTTAGTAAAATACGCCCCATACTACATTCATCTGACAATTTTTGAGCAGCATCTTTAACAAGTTCACTATTATCTGAGGATAGTCTGTCTATGTATAAATTCACTTCTTCTTCATCAAAAGCCAGTTTTTGCATATTACCGTATCTCCTCAAGGCTACAATCAAAGGCTGGATATGTTACAACTACCATTTTTGCCCTATTTCCTACTTTTCGATGCCACTCATGATATATTTGTATACAATCGCCCTCGCATAATGTAATATTAATATCTTCAAATAAAAACTCGATAGTCCCCGCAACAACTAAAAAAATTTGCATACCACCGCGATAGATATACTCTCCATGGTCCCCATTTATTTCTGATAACACTATGCTTAAATCTGTGGATGTCTCTTTAGTTATATAATTTGTTATAAGAGCTGTTCTATCTGGTCTCACAGTAGTACAGTTTTCTTTCCTCAATATTTTATACACCTTTTCTCCTTGTAACAAAGTGGTCGCTTTCTAGTCTGTTTTATAATCGCTGTACCGTTACTCTTTCTTCAAAATTTCCGATAACACACCCAATTGCAATTCTAATCAAGACTCCCCTGGCAATTCCGTAAAATAATAACCCGTTTGTTCTTAAGATAATTCCATGCACCAACTTTATTTTCTACTCTTCTGCTTTTCCTATATCAATACTGTTCCAATCTAATAAGCCATATAATCATCTCACATTACAAATAAATAGCTAGTCTTATGCTAGTTACCTTGACTTAGCAAAAACTGTTGCAATTGATTAGATAATGACGATAAATATGCACATGTCACCCCTACCTCATTCGCTCCCAGGCCAATCATTACCCCAATATATGGCATTCCTCCATTACTTGGAACATAAACATTATTCATAATCACTTTATACGGAGCTCTTTCATTAAAAATATCTCCTGCTTCTGTTAATTGTATCAATGCAATTCCATGCTCTTTCGCATATTTTACTGCACCGGATTGAAAGTTAGATGACGACACTACAATACCTTTTTGTGCTCCAGTAGTCCTTAAAATATCATACACTTTTTGAACTATTTCTCGGCTTATGGGATATTTATAATGCTTACATTCTACAATAGTTTTGTATAGCACTCCCATCACTTCAAATTCGATATAGCCATCCAATTGATAATTTCCATCATAAGCCTCTACTACCTTGTTATGGACAAACTTTACATTCTCCAATCCTTTCATTTTACTTTGTAAAATCTGAAGCGAATATTTTTCAAAATCTCTGGGATCCATTTCTAAAACCGTATCTTTTATTGGATTAAACATATTAGCGCCTCTACCACAATTCTTACCATCAACTTATTACTCTTTTTCTAATGTTCATGATGAAATCAAATAACTACATCTTTGTTACTATTTTACTATATATCTAGTCTCTATTTCAATACAGTATCTTCTTTTTGTAAAAAAAGAGCTTACATCAGACCTACTCCATCTAACATAAGCTCTTTAATTACACTTTTTTCCTGCTATAAATAATAGTCATCCTCATGCATTGTCTTTCCCATTGCAATCTTAACAACTCTATCACCACGCACACCGTTTTCAATCAACAATTGCTTTGCAGCTTCCAAAGAACTTCCTGTCGTTGTAATATCATCTAAAACAATATACACATCCACACTGTTATCAATCCTTCCAGCGAGTCCCAATGTTTCTAAATGTGCATCAACAGTTCTTAAGCCACCCTCTGTTGACTTTTTCTTTTCTTCTGTTCTTTGAATCAAATTTGATTTATTGATAAAACCATATTCGTTAGACAAATCCTCTGCCATTTTAAGCAAACCTTCACCATATTGTCCCATTGAATGCGATGGCATAATTGTAATCGCAATCTTCAAATTTTCTATTCCCGGATTTCTAAAATAGTTTTCGATTGCTTCTGATAAATCAGCTTTTATCCTTGGGAAATAATTATACATTCCCCAGCCCTTTTTAAAGACCTTATATACCGCCTTGGACATCTCATCACTCTTTTCACTATAGGAGTAATAAGGGTACATAAATAATACTTCATCATCTGTAACACTAAATTCCATGTCTTCACCTCTCTTATGTAGTAATAAACTCTTTCAAATCGTCAACTACCTCAAACACATAATCAGCACTTCCACATGAACTATTATCCGTTCTTCCCCAACACGCCAAACAACTTATTGCTCCAGCCGCATTACTCGCAATAATATCATTCTCCGCATCTCCTATTGAAATAACATTTTCCGGATTTTCTTCTAATAATTCAATGGCCTTAATAATTGGCTCTGGATTAGGTTTGTGTAACTTCGTATCGTGATAGCAGACAGTGTAATCCACTCTAATTCCAAAATGATTCAAAACCGCTTCGCAATATGACTTGGGGCTTGATGTCACTACACACACTTTTTCGCCATTCTCATGCAAGAGTTCAAACACTTCTGTGATTCCCTCATACAGTTCAAATCGCGGAATTAACGCATATACATTTTTCCAATCACGACACTTTCGGTACACTTCTGCAATACTACTGTCTACAATAGTTTGATCCAGATCAAAAATATAAGCCAAATTAGCCTCCTATCACATCCAAGAAAGATGGTTGTGTTACTTTAATAACTGTCTCCACCTGCTTCATTTCAGAATGTTTTTTATCTATTAGTTTCTTATATTCACATAAGTCATCGTTATTCTCTATCTTAAAAGTCCCTTTTTCTTTCAATAATTTATGATTTCCTTGCGTTTTATCTTCTAAAAAATATTTGTCTGGATGCTTATAGCATCCGACTATCCTACCATACTCTCGCGCATACCCTATCGTATGCCATGTTCCACCTCTTGCACCAGTTTCTACAACAATAATACCCTCGCTAAGTCCACTTTGTAATCGATCCCTCTCCACAAAGAAATTTTGAAAACTTCTGCTATATACAGGATATTCACTTATTAAGCAACCACCTGCTTCAACAATATTATGAGCCAATTCTTTGTGTTTGGCAGGGTATACTTTATCTAATCCTCCAGCCATGACAGCAACTGTTTTTCCCTCTGCGCTTAGGCATCCTTCGTGACCAAACTTATCACACCCATAAGCCAAGCCAGAAACAACAGAGTACCCATCACGCCCCAGGACAAAACCCAAATTTTCAGCAATTTTTTCACCGTATTCTGTTGGTTCTCTTGTTCCAATAACCGCGATAGCTTTGTCATTCAAACATTCTATATTTCCCAACGCATACAATACTGTCGGTGGATCATTGATTTTCCGTAATTTCACCGGAAAATCCTTATCCAAGTAAGTAATAATCTGTATTCCTAGTTTGTTGCTTCCTTCAATAATTTCTTTATATTTATCGTAAGTCTTCTCCAGCTCTAGCAAGCTTGGAATACTGATTTTCTTTGAATCTAATGCCGCTTCTTTTATAATCATCTGGATATCTTCAAGCGAATACTCTCCTAATTCCAGCTGAAAATGCTTATAAATAGTCTTTCTACTCATTCCTTTAACTAGCATTAAAAACAAAACAATATTATCAACCATCATACACCTCGCACATAGTTTTTACTTCTGTCATAACAGCCTGTTCTCATTTTCAGTATAAACAATATCCCCCATTTAAACAAGAAATATCACATACCATTACAATCCGAAGTATTGGCCAGGTTCATTAAAACTTAATATAATAATAGTTCACATCTGCCATTTGCGAAACTCGCTATAGTACTTCTTGCCCATACCTAAAGTTCTCTTTTTCATTAATTCATTTATTTCTAATCATAATCTGTATTCAAATAATATCTTGCTTCTCATACCCTCAAAATAGATGTGTTTCTTCCTATTAAAAAATACTGCATTATTTATGCCAACGATAAAATACCCGGTTCCTTCCGGGTACTTTATCCTTCCCATAAACAGGCAGAAATCGTACTTCACTATTCAGTTATTATTTCTGCCTGTCTTTATTCATATCTGATTTCCTGCTCCATAACAATTCCTGACTGAAACTGTATCATTAACTTCTCAGCAGAGAGTACTTTGATGTTGCTTATTAGTCGTCTCACAAGGTCATTATCAAATTCCGGTATCTGATAGGTCTGTTGTTGCAAGAAGCTGTCCATATCTTTTAACCGCTGCTCGTAACTATCCGCCAGTTTTTTCCTTCTCCTGGCTTCCATCTGAGCATCCCTTAAGGCATTAATCTCTTCTGCTATTCTACGATATCTTCCATCAAATTCATCGCTATAAGCTCCTGCCTCTGCATTTTCTGCTATCAAGGCTACCATCTCATCCTGCTTTTCTTTTATTCTCTCATCATATTCATCAGGCATCTGTTCTCTACCGTAGTTTCCTATTACTCGTATAACATTTTGCCTAAATGCCCCGACAAAATCACCATCATTGCAGCTAATTCGATTAATAGCCTCCATGACAGCCCTATTTAATGCAGCCTCCTCCAGCGTCTCAGATTTCTTACAATTTCTCGTTCCATTAGTTAACCTATTACTGCATCGCCACACAATTTTCTTTTTCCCATTTCTAGACCATGTTACACGCCTATATTCCTGACCACATTCTCCGCAAAGCAGCATTCCGGTAAGAGCGTATTCTGAAGAATACTTACTTTTCTGATTCTTTTTCCTTGTAACCGCTGATTTGCACATAGATGCTCTTCTGGCAATTTCTTCCTGCACACGATAAAATAATTCTTTCGGTATGATTGGCTCATGGTCATCTTCGACATAGTACTGTGGCACAATTCCTTTATTGATAATCTTCTTCTTGGTCATAAAATCTACAGTGTAAGTCTTCTGTAGTAAAGCATCTCCCATATATTTCTCATTACGAAGCATCTTCATAATGACCGTGTCGTGCCATTTATCCAATCCCGTTGCTGTCTTTACTTTATTGTCTTCCAAATATCTGCTTATCTTACCTGCGCTGTAACCTTCCAGATATAATCGAAAAACCAATCGTACAATTTCAGCCTCTTCTGGTACAATGACCAGATCTCCATTTTCATTTTTCGTGTATCCCATAAATTTATTGTGATTAACAATCACCTTACCATTCTCAAATCTTCGAACTACCCCCCATCTGGTATTTTCGCTAATATTACGACTCTCTTCTTGTGCCAGACTACTTAAAATAGTAATCAATATTTCTCCAGTTCCATCTAAAGTGTTAACTCCCTCTTTTTCAAAAACCACAGCCACATTCTTTTCTTTCAGTTTTCGTATAGTCAGCAGAGAGTCTACAGTATTTCTGGCAAATCGGCTAACCGATTTTGTAAGTATCATGTCTATCTTTCCATCCAGAGCATCCTTTATCATTGCATTGAAATCATCTCGTTTCTTCGTGTTTGTCGCACTCTTTCCATCATCGGCATATATCCCTGCCATTTTCCAGTTTTCCGCATCCTGAATCTTTCGTGTGTAATATTCCACCTGCATTTCGTAGCTACTTTCCTGTTCCTCCAGTTCCGTACTAACTCGGCAGTAAGCTGCAACCCGCAGTTTTTTCTCCGACAGCTTGATATTCCTATCGTACTGTGGTTTTGCAGGTATCATAGATACTTTCTTTTGTACCGCTACCAGTGCCATATTTTCCTCCCTTCTAAAACATCAAACATTCTTCTGGTATTCAATTCTCGTACTGCTATTATTATGAAAAATCACTTTTGCATAATTTTCCTTGTACACAATAATCTCCTTTATCAACATTCGATATAATTGCTCATCGAATTCCACAATTTCTTTTCTCCCTTTAAGAAATCTCCTCATTTCCTCTGTTTTAATACTCTCATCCCTAATTTCCAATGTTTTATATCGCTCTGCAGCCCTCAAAAATACCAGTGACATCATTTCATCAGCATCTGCCCCCTCTGCTTCACCAATCCTCCTCTCTACGTTGTAATACTCCGGGCTTACCTTCTGCTTCTTTTCATCATATCTTTCCACTAGTTCTGATTTCTGTATCAGCATATTAATTGCACAGATACATATATGCTCTACCTGCCTATGAGATATTGCACCACCACTGCATGACACTTTATTCTTGAGAACATAGTTTTTACATCTCCACTTTGGAATACCGCCCCGCGTCTTTTTGTTGCGTGGCTGGATATGACTGTACGTCCCTCCACATTCTGCACATATCAATGTTCCACTGAACACTAACCTTTCCCTATTATTGGGTCTGTACTTTCCACAACCACCCTCAATCCTCGTTTCTTCCCGCCTTCGCTGCACCCGCTCAAACTGTTCACTTCTTATTATCTGCGGATAGTGTTCTGTCCCCAGATAATTTTGATTTTCCAGCATTTTACCAATTGTTCCATGAGACCAAGAAACTCTATCATGTACATTTCTAACTCCCTGTTCTTTCAAATTCTTCGCTATTTGCCACGCCGAAATACCATTGTCATAATCTTCAAAGATTTTCTCCACAATTTTTCTATGTTCTTCAAAAATCTCAATCTTCCCATTTATGACTCTATACCCCATTGGTGTATGCCATTGCATCCACACTTCCCCCTTCCTGTTCTGTAAGCATCAAGCCATTTTTTAGACAAAAATGGATATCATGTTTCAGAGATATTCGAATCTCATTAACTGCCAGATCAAATAAGCCTTCCTTGAACTCCTTCTGGTAGCCCTCCTCTTTTAGAAGTCCGATAAGCTGCTCCGTTCTGACAATTTCCTTAGTACGCTTCTGCTTTCTTACAAGCAGAGTCTTTCTTCTCCTGCATTCAGTTAACCGGTTCGCAAGAAGATTATTCTTTTCTATAAAAAGAGCAGAGTCCATATATCCTTTCTTCATTACTTGATTCAGGATTAGACTCTGCTCATTTAAGCATTGTATCTCAGTATCTATTTTTTCAAACTCTTCTGTATCCGGTCTATTTGCAACCATCTCAGTTAAGGCTTTTAATAAAGGTTCTAATACAGTTCCTTGATTGGTATACAACTTATTCCACATATTTACAAATGCCCGTTGTAACACATCCTCCCGGATTGCCTTCATATGGCAGAATTCCTTGTCCTCCACATGCCGATGGCACGTCCAGATAATTTTCTCATAGGGCTTTCCAATATATATTTTTTGTCTTCGAAAATGACTTCCACATTCCTCACAAACGATTCTACTTGTAAAAATGTATCTGCCATTCGTATTCCCAGTCATATGTAATGTTTGACTTCTATACGCCATAACACCTCCTACTGCCTCAGCCTCTTCATGGGTAACAATGGCTGGATGGGCATCTTGGGTCAGATACATATTAACCTGTCCATAATTTACTTTTCTGGTAAACGGGAATTGTTTTTCGGTATAAGTTCGTTGCCTCAGAGCATCTCCCTCATATACCGGATTTAGCAAAATACTTCTAACCACGCTATCCTGCCATCTCTCACCTTCACGGATAGTCGGTATACTATGCTCATTAAGAAGCTTTGCAATCACATATGTCCCCATTCCATTTAGGTATGCCTTAAAAATCCATTTTACAACCTCTGCTTCTAGCTCATTAATGATAAGATTCCCTTCCTCGTCCTTACCATATCCATATGCGGGTGTTCCTACAATATAGGTTCCGTTTTCAAAACGATTGATTATCGACCATCTATTATTACCTGAAAAATCCTCGGATTCTCCTTGGGCTACAGATGCCAGTATTGTAAGCATTAATTCACTTGCTTCATTCAGTGTGTTTATATTCTCTTTTTCAAAGCAAATACCCACGCCAACTGCTTTTAACTTTCTTATTGTCTGGATACATTCTACAGTATTTCTCGCAAATCTCGTTATCGATTTTGTGAGAATCAAGTCAATTTCTCCATCTTCACAGGCTGCTATCATTTCATTAAAATCATCTCTTCCCTTTACTTTAGTTCCGGTGATTCCTTCATCTGCATATACTCCCGCAAACTCCCAGAGAGGATTACTCTCTATTTTCGCAGTATAGTATTCCACTTGGGCGGCATAGGACTCCGCTTGTGCCAAACTACCAGTACTTACCCTGGCGTATCCGCATACTTTCAATCTCTTCTGCATCTGTGTATTTCTGTCGTCAGAAACTGCCTGTATGACTGTCACTTTTTTTGCCATTTTGAGGTCTCCTTTCCTTTTTTTCAAGGAAATTACTTCCCTGTTAGCAACATACACTACCACACAAATCAGAATATATCTAGTGTTTTTACAGATATACTTTTGCAAGTTCCGGTGAAAAAGTCTCAATATTTAAAATACCGATTTTTTTCTTTTCTTCCTCGCTTATAAGACCGTTTTCCTGCATCTTTCTCAACAAAAAATCTGCCATCTTATACTTAATTTCATTTGACTCACCCTTCATATACTCCCCCTAATTCATTGCTCAATTTTCTTCTATGCCCCTAAACGTATTATCCAAATCTGCTACAGCATTTGATACTCTGCCATTGTAACTATTTCATCCTGTTCATATCATTTGTCACTTTCATTATTCTTTTTTCTCCATTCCCTTTTATGAATATCTGTGCTACTAAAACACACAAAAATGTGGCAGAAGTGCTCCACACCTCTGCCACATGGATTCTGTGATTTAGTCTCACTGCCATAATCCTTCACTTCTTTTTAAGTGATTTGCTCCTATTCGACACTACTTCCCGGAGCTAGAACGCCGCAAAGACAGAGAAAAAAAATTCTCCACCTTGACATCCGTCTTGGGCAGTCAATCCAGACTGTCTGCGGTTCCTGCCATATAAGGCAGACAGACATCACAGGAATCTCACCTCCACCACTGCGTGCTGGCTAATCTCAAGGAGTATCATTATGAACCATTTCCCTCTTCGCACCTGCCTACCACAGACAGGCTGTACCCCGGTTGTCTCGCTCATCCCCTTAGATGCGATCTTTTTTACAGCATACCGTTCAAAAAAAACGATTTAGTCTACTGCAGGAGAGTCATTGCGCCCCGGTTACGGCTCCTTAAATGGCTAACGTATCTGGACTGCTGGATATGGCCGGCTAACATATCTTGTCATATGCTGCACTATGAGTCAGTTTCTGTAGAAGCCTCTCTGGCATTTGTCAAAGTACCATGAGAGGACTTTCGGAAGAGACCATCCGTCCTAATACTTCCTCTCATTAAGTACTCACACAAAATGACTTTTTGACACCCCTCTACGAAAAAACTTTTTTCAAATTATTTATAGCACCTTGAATGGACTTCCACACCACATTCTGAGAAACACCGCTTTTTTCAGCAATTTCTCTTGTTGTTAATCCTTCAAAAAAATAAAGATGCAATCGTTCTCTCTGTACTGCAGTGAGCGATTGCATCGCATTAAATAAAATCTCCAATTCAATTTGATTAATTACTTTCTCTTCCAGAAGCTCTCCTGTATCCATCAGCAAATCCTCCGTTTCTCCTTCTACATACCCATCCATTGTTACATGCCTCAGATCCCTCATTTCCTCCGCATGTGCTTGCTTCCGGAATGTATCTGCTAATGCCTCATATACATCTTTGCTAACATAAACATATTCACTTTCTCCTACTGCATCTTTATAAAAATCCTTTAATCTAATTCTTACTTTTTCTAACATTCTAACATGTCCTCCATTTCTAATTTTTCTGAAATGAAGAACATATGGTGGACCTCTTATTGCATAGAGATAAAATAGTATTACACTTTCCAGTCCAAAAATAGTTCCGAAATCAAGAAAATACCCGCCCCATATATAAGCAGTATTTATCTCCACTCACGTTTTTACATAAAATGATTCCCCTTATCCTGATAACAACTTATCGTATAAACTAATCTGCCAGAACGTCCAAATATGTCGTATCATGAACATAAAAAATGCGAGTGATAAAAAACACCACTCGCACCATATAATATACGTAGTTAACTCTGCTCAAATACTCATGACTTTTTAACAATCCAATTAACAATATCCTCAAAGTCACTTTCGTACAATTTCTCAAAGTTTTTTCCATTTTCATCAGATAAAAACTGCAAAAACTCACCTATATCCCTTCTATATATCTGACCGATTATCCTCAACTCTTTTGTTGCCTCACTAGTTGCCTCGTGATCTCCTATAGCTCCAATCGCACTCTCTAAGCTTTCATATTTTGCCTTCCAGTAACCGATATACTCAAGTCGTGCAACAGCCCCACCATATATATTAGCGCCAATCTTTTCCGGTGCGCCCTTTCCATAGTATTTTCTCTCCTTTTCACTTAGCACCACGAATAGAAGCTTATCTGTATAATGGCGACTCTTTAATGTCTCGCCCACTTCATACATACAAGCCTGACTCCTTAAATATGTATCACTCACGACAGTCAATACAAAGTCATGATCTTCAATGGTGTCCATAAACGCTTTGAAACTATCCTTATATTCCAATTGGGTATAACGAGAAATTTGTATCTTATCACCTAGTTTATCTCTTACAGATTTTTCAATAATATCGACAATTGGCGTATCACACTCTGTGTAAGATATGAATAATGTAGAGGGTCCTTTGGGTGTCTGAGTTTCCAATATCTCTACTCCATTATTTTTGAAATAATAGCTTTTATCTCCAACCGTTACTGGCAACTCAGATTTTTCTACCTTAATAACATAGACATTCTTTCCGCACACATTAGCATTAGTATATGTACTCTGAAAATCCCCCTTTAACATTGTGTATGCTGACTCCACAATTTTCTGCACATCAAACGCAGTAGAAAAACCAACTGCCTTTAAATTTCCACTATCACGTTCAACACCTATAAGAATGTGCCCCCCTTCACAATTGGCAAGTCCACAAATATATTTTGCCAGCTCACCTGGGCGTACTTCCAATGGTTTACATATTAGATTATCTAATACATTTTCATCTATAATTTTCTCGATTTCTCTTTTGTTGATTTCCATTCTTTTTACATTCCTCTCAATGGTATTCTATTAAGTCCGGTCAACTTAATCACTTTACCAAATGTAAGCTTCTCGGGGTCAGACTTTCCATCTTCAACCCAAAGTTCCCAATCCATAGAATAATCTAGAAGCTCTCTCTCCGTCTCATAGTATATTCTTACTTCACCACCATCCGACGGTCTTGCTAATAGATAAATCTCCTTCCCTTCCTTTTTAACGATAAATATAGTATTGGCAATTTGCTGAACGTCATTTAAATCATATTCTTCTTTTTCATACAAAAAGGCTAATATATTATTCTTTGCTCTTTCCAAAATAGCTTTAACATATTCATACGTTTCCGTATCATGCTTTGACCTTCTAATAAATTTACTTGAAAAATTGCTATCTTGAAATGCATTGTCCAATGCTTCTTCAGAGTCAATACCATATTGCAGTAAAATTTCTGGCGTTATCTCAACTCTTTCATCGTTCACTTTTGATTCAAAATTACTACGAATTATTTCTTCCAATTTCTCGGGACTTGAGATTTCAAACTTCTGCATGATGTCGTTCAAAGTTTGTGCCTGCTTAATATTTTCAGCAATCTCATCATCATCATACAAATAGTGCTTGTGTGTAAATAACTCAGGAAAAATCTCTTTTGCCTTTTCCTCATTGTCACTCATCCACACCAATAATCTTTTAAAGTCATTTCTCACGTCACCATCTTTGGACGTCCTATTATTATTCACATACCTTGTAATGGTTTGCGCAACATCTATATCTCTTTTTTGTCTACTTTCCGGTAACTGTAAACAAATTTGCTTTTCTAACAGCTCCTCTTTGATATCATATCCTGCATTACGAGCTAACTCCTTCAATAGCTCATCCATTTCATCATCAAGAAATAGATTATCCTTTATGCCGAATTTTCCATTTTGATTTGGCAGAATTGGTTTGGTTGATTTATTGATAAGATTATCATATCCATTGCTGATCACAAACTCTATGAAATCTGCCAATATCTTTGTTGTTTCTTCATATGATTTATTCAAGTATGCTGCTAGCCCATACACATCACCACAATCGCTTATTTTACTAGCTACCATCGTCATAAGAGATTTACACGCTTCTCCCAACAGTTTCTTTGAAATCATTGGTACTGCTTTGAATTCGCGGCGTTTTCCTAATATCTCATAAATATATTGACAAATTCTATTCTGTTTCTCTAACTCCGGATCACCTTCTTCATACAAATATATTATTCGGAATAAAATACGTACTCTCTGATGTGGATCTACCGAATCAATTGCCATTTCAATAGCTGTTAGAATTTGTTCATCATCATACTCCCTTAAATCAAGCCATTCCCGAATATCAACTTCCTTATGTAATAACCACTCTTCACAATCATTTCCAATTATACCAAGTATCTCCTTGTATTCTGCTAATACATTATTGTCAAAAAGTAAATTGGAAGTAGCACAAAACTGCCCTTTCTGATTAGGTATAATCGGAATCTGATTGGAATTAACATATGACCATTCTTTTTTCTCATTAATAAGATAGTAGAGATCAGCCAACCACTCCTGCCATCTTCTATCACTTAGTTTACTCTGGAGAGTCTCAATATTCTGATATTCACTAACGTCTTTTATTAGCGATTTAGAATTGTACTTATTACATCCGTTCCATAAAGAATAATACCAATTATGAATGTCCTCCCTGCGCATTATCCTATTAGGGGCAATACCATGTAACAAATCCCACATTCTTTCCCTGATACATTCATCAGAATCCGATATAATATCAACTTGTTCGTCATCCCAGTAGTCTAGCAGTTCCACCATTTCATTATTACTGTTACAAATAATGGGTGTATGTAAAATTATATCTTTACATTTCGAGATTACTACCTCCTCCATCCACTCCTTATCAAGCCATTTTTCTACCGTACAGGACTGTATACAAGTTATATTATATATTCCATCCCACTGTTTTTCTGAAACATAATCTAACAATCTCTTATATAATTCGCATGCTCTTTCCAAAATTCTACGATTTTCGACTATCTCATCATCTATCTTCTCCTTTGAATTACAGTTCAGATAAATTCCGTCTCTCGGTTCTGTTGGATTAAATACTCTGGACCATACAATTACTGGAAAAGAAAAAGTCTCTGTTCCTATTAAAGGGAAATCACAAAACAACCTTGGTTGATTCTTATCAAATGGCTTAATAAATACCCCATGTTCCATCTTTTCCAAAGAAATCATTATGGTAGTATCATCTTCCGTCAAATCAAGCACAAAAACACTGCCCTCATTCCTTCCAGAACAATAAGAAATCTCATGCACTGAAGCATTTTCCAACCCACATTCACATTCTCCAACATATCTGTATACTTCATCGGTTGCTTCCAAACATATTTCCTCTATATCTCTTAACATGGCAAGAACATATGGTGCCGATATTCTAAGATTTTCTAATCCCTCCTGCGCAACCTCTATACCTTCTGAATTCAATTCATACTCAAATACAGTATTATATGCATCCTTATCAATGTCTTCGCCTTCTGATAATGGTATATATTCATATAATTGACTTATTGTCTTATCCAATGAACCGATTATCTCATTTCGTTCACGTCCAGTTCTATCCATTGTAATATTGAATCTGGATAGCTTTCCTTCTTCAATTTCCAATATTCCTGACACGTCTACTATCTCTGACAACAGATGCGTCGTCAGAAAACCGGTTCCAAATTTTCCACTTTTACGCTCTGTCCCATCTCCTTTGTCCTTGGATGAAACTTGGTTAATAAGAGATATTAGGTTATCCATTGAAAAGGATTTTCCATTGTGCTTAAATACTACTTTACCATTTTCCTCATCAAAGAAAATACAAATCTTAACTTTTCCAGTATCATTACAGACATCCTTTGCATTCTGACACAGTTCCCAAATCCAACGCTTAGCACTATTTTCATTATTGTTATAACGTAAATTCTGCAACAATTGCAGGATACGATTGGCGGCTCCATTAGTTAATGACCTTCTATTTGCATCCTCAATGCTTTTTTGAAACTGTTCCTTACTCATAAGTTCTCCTATTACTCCACTTTTCTCCGGCATATTTCACACACAACTACGTTTCCACTTAATACCTTCAAAAAATTATTCAGCACTATCAAACATACTAACAATCTGTTTCAAATCTCTTTTGCTAATTTTATCTCTCTCTATTAACGCAGAAATAGCATTAGCAACATTTCCTTCGTACCAAAAATCAATTTGATTATTGATTAATTCTGCCACATATCCCTCTTCTTCTTTAAGAATTTCAATGTATGAATTTTTCCCCTCCCTTTTGCACCGTATAAAACCTTTATATGATAATTTCTGCAAAAAAGTCATGACCGTTGATCTCGCATATTCTTTTCCATAGTTTTCTTTCAGTATTAAAATCAAATCACATGTATTAATTCTTCTTCCCTGTGAATCCCAAATTGCTTTCATAATCATTGTTTCTGCTGTACTTAAAAAATACTTATCCATGATCTAATAACCTCCTTAATTAAGATTCTGTCTTATTCTCAGATTTTTGCATGCAACTACCTTTTTATTTTATTACTTTATTAGTCTCTTGTCGAGCCATTATTACACATTCACCCATAATTTAACTGAAAAAATGTCAATGTTTTTACGGTTGCATAAAATACATAACATAGCTTGCAAAATAAGTATGTTCAAAAATAGTGCTGGTTAAAGGTCTTATGCCGCCAAAAGGACGGCATAAGACGGAAAACACCCACCTGCAGAGCCGTTGAGAGAAATATGGTATGGCATAACTTTTCTGTTGTTCAGGAATTTGTTATACTTTTAGATATCTTTATCAGTTTTGCCATATAACAGAAAATCGAAGATGCCCCTTGGCGGTTATCGCCAATAGAACATCCTCGATTCTGTGTTTTCATTGGGGTATATCCGCCGCAAAATCTTGGTATTTCCCTTTCCAACCATCTGGAACAAAATCCTCAAAAGATTCTGGTTCTGCAGATAGTGTCAAATATTTTTCCCAAAATTAATTTTAGCCGTTCGGTAGCCGGTAGTTAACCGGCTATGAAATCAGACTCGTCTTGGACATCCAGTTCGTAAAGATGATCCATGTTCATGTAGCGCTTTGCACCCCACTGGGTACCTGCCACGTGACGGAGTCTGGCACATACTAACATCAGGGCACTTTGCCCGTCGGGAAAAGCACCGATTGCCTTGGTTCGCCTCTTGATTTCGCGGTTCAAACGTTCGATGGTATTGTTGGTGCGGATGCGGCTCCAGTGCTGACTGGGAAATTCCATGTAAGTCAGGGTTTCATCAATACCATCTTCCAGCTTCTTTGCAGCAGAAGAAAGCTTCATTTCTCGAAGCTTTGCTGCCACCTGTACCGCCTTTTCGCGAGCAGCCGCCTTGCTCTCCTGAGCATGAATTGCTTTCAGCATCATGGAGACTTCCTTCATACACTTACGAGGAGTGGCAGAAAAAATGTTACGATAAAAGTGTACCGTGCAACGCTGATATTTGGCATCTGGGAATACTTCCGGTATGGTTTCCAGCATACCAAGGCACTTGTCTCCGATGATGAGGCGGACACCCTGTAAACCGCGTTCTTTGAGCCATACAAAGAAGGAACGCCAGCTTTCTTTATCTTCCTTCATACCTTCGGCAGCACCAATGATTTCACGGCAGCCATCACGGTTTACCCCAATGGCAACAAGCACGGATACATTCTGGATTTCACCGCCCCAACTGCGCTTAAGGTATACGCCGTCCACGTAGATGTAGGGATATTCACCGGAAAGCGGTCTAGTTCGCCAGGTTTCGATATGCTCATAAGCTTTCTTGTTGAGGTTACTGATAGTTCCGGGAGACACTTTGGTACCCCAAAGCGCTTCCGTGATATCCTCAACACGGCGTACAGAAACACCTGCCAGATACATTTCAATGAGGGCTTCTTCTACGGAACATTCCCTGCGACGGTAACGTTCAATAATTGCAGTTTCGAACTGTACCCCCTTCAGCTTAGGGACTTTTAGGGTAACATCACCGGCGGTGGTCTGGAAGTTTCTGCTGTAGTGACCAGAGCGATAGCCTTTACGGTCGCCGGAACGCTCATATTTTTCGGCGTTTACAAGTTCCTCTGCTTCATGGTCAAGCAGCGCGTTGAGGGTTTCTTCCACGCTACTACGTACAAGAGAGCGTAAATCGTGCTTTATTAAATCCTCGTTTAGTTGTATAATGTTATCAGACATGGTTCTTAGCCTCCTTTGAGAGTTTTTTGTGTGGTAACTTAATTCTACCAAACGGCTATAGACCATGTCTATTTTTATGAAATTAATTTGCGAAACTTATTATACGTCATCGTTTCTTCTTGTAGTTCATAATTTTCCTCCTCTTTGCATTTCCTTTACTATTGTAGTGTAATAAAGTATTTGGATAATTATATAGGGAGCCATATACAGCAAACTAACAGTGCTAAAGTGCTTACTTCGCTTATACCATTAGCCTTACCTATGCCTCCTCTTAATCCATGTTTTAACAATATATAATTCTTTTTTTAACTATACAACGAACAAAAGGTAGTACTTGCAGGAACTATTTTGCCTTCCCCTTACGTTCTTGTTTCATAATTCTTTCAACTAAACATATATCTTCCACATGTTATGATGTTCCTAAGAAAAACAAAGGAGATTATTTATCATGACCAACTTACAAATGCAGATTAAAAACTATTTAGAATATTGCCAATACCAGAAACGACTAGATCAAAAAACTCTGAAAGCATACCGTATTGATTTACGGCAGTTCTCAGAACACTTTACTGAAAGAGATGTGCAAAAGTTATCTTCTTCTCTCATTGAGAATTACCTTGTAACATTACATAAAAACTATAAACCCAAAACTGTCAAACGAAAAATTGCGTCACTAAAGGCTTTTTTTCGCTATCTTGAATACAGGGAACTTATCATTTCAAATCCATTTAATAAACTTCATGTTAAATTCCGTGAACCAACCATTTTACCTAAAACGATTCCCCTTTATATCGTTGAAACCTTTCTTCGCACTATATATAAATATCATGCCGCCGCTCCCACCCCTTACCAGAAGAGAAATGCACTACGCGATATTGCCGCAATAGAACTTCTTTTTTCTACCGGCATGCGAATCTCAGAACTCTGCTCTCTCGGCATGGAAGATATCAATTTACACGACAAAACAATTCTAATATATGGAAAAGGATCTAAAGAACGCCGTATACAAATACCCAATGAAGATGTAATTCGCATCTTAACAGAATATAAAAATGAATATGAAAAAGAAATGCATAGATGTAATCACTTTTTTGCAAATCAGAAAGGAAATTCACTATCCGACCAAACCATTCGAAGATCTATCAATAAATATTGCTCCATGGCTGCAGTCGAACTACACATTACCCCACATATGTTCCGGCACACATTTGCAACCAGCCTTCTGGAAGCCGACGTAGACATCCGCTACATTCAGGAAATGCTTGGACATAGCTCCATTAATACAACTCAGATTTATACACATGTTGCTATGGCAAAGCAAAGAGATATCCTAATGACTAAGCACCCTAGGAAGGAGTTCCGAATCTGAATCATTTGTCCTTTTCTATATAAAAAATGATGGATAATCCAATGTTATCCTGTATCTATTTAAGTACTCTTTTTCGAATAATTAAAGAGGTGAATAATCGTTATGATATTTCTAACTAAAGAACATTGGAATAGTATAAATTCAGAACATACGAACAACAAAGGGATTTGTTTTGAAAATCTAGTAAAGAAACTATTAGTTGCAGAATATGGAAAGGCAGTTTTCCTAGGAACAAGAAATTCATGGGATGGAAGCAAGGATTTTTATTATTATTCACAACAAAAAAAATATTGGGCAGAATGTAAAAATTACACTTCTAATATAGACTTAAAAGTATTGGCTTCCACATTAATTATGGCCCAATTATCCGAAATTGACACGATTCTTTACTACAGTTATTCGTCTATTAATGTAAGTACAAAAGCAAAATTGCTGTTGAATGCTAATAGAAAAGGAAAAAACATCTACTTCTATGATGATACTGTACTTGAACAGAAAATATTTCAATATTGGGATTATATTGGAGAAGAGTTTTTCCCGGATTTTTCTAAAGAGGACATACAGTTTGAAAAATCAGAATCTAATTTTGAATCTAAATGTTTATTGTATGGAAACCCATTAGACTTGGATACAACTATAGAGGGGTATGAATTAAGGCATTTGACGCTTTTTAAAATGTTTGAAATGGATATCTGTATAATAAATAGAGAAAAATCAAGTAATAGGATTACCTTTGGCTTTAAAAAGGTGGCAAAACTAAAAACGCAATTTGATGTGTTTCCAGAACATATGTTTAAATCAAAAACAGAAATTGTTCTGGCTCCTTACGAAGGAAGGATCATTCGTTTATGGCTAATACCGGTTAAGGAAAATTGTACAATTCCACATCCTTATATAAATGATAGGCAAATTAGTTTACCCAAAAATGTTGAATTTAAAACATTAGAATCCAGGAACAGTAGACGATTAATTGGACAAAGTTATGAACAGTATCTTTCGAATTTTAAGAAAAACGTGCTATTTGAAGCTATTAAGCTTAAAATTGGTGTTTTTTATGGTAATAGTGGAACAGGAAAGTCCAAATTATTTAAAGAATGTCTCTATAGCGCAAAAATTAATGGATATGATGTAGTAGACTTTGGAAATTTAAATAGTTCAAAAAATGTATTGTCAATACAGGATTTTATTCAAAAATTGTTAGTTGCAATATATAATATTTCACTGGATATACTTGAAGAAATAGTTAAGGGAATTAGATTTCAAGAAAAAAATGATTCATTAATTAAAAAGCAGCCTGAATATTGCATGCTTGTGGATATTTTTAGTGTAACTAATAATGCAGATATGCAAGAGTGGGTCAGTCAATATCTTGAGTTAGTTGTTTTAAAACTTGCAAAATGTAAGTTTCTAATAGCCATTGACAATGTTCAATTTTTTAATAATGAAATTATTGATTTATTAGATTCTATATGTACAAAATTAATTATCACAAAGTCATGTAAGACAAAGCTTTTACTTACGTTTAATGTGGATTATATTAAAACAGATTCAAAAGTTTCCCGATTTTTAAGCAAATATACTTCTGATGGTTCTCTTACATATACTGAACATATTACTGGATTCAAAAATTCAGAAGAATGTTATGAATTCTTGCAGGAGTCATTTTCTATAGGTGAAGTTTTTCAAAAAGCAGATATAGAGTATATTGTAAAAAATTTAAATAGCAATCCATTCTATTTGGAACAAATGATTTATTGGCTTCAAGAAAAGCAAGTTTTGGAAAAAAACAAAAACTCACATAAAATAAGAAATCATATTTTATTTAAACATCTAATTCGAAATATTCCAAATACAGTTTATGATATTGTACTAGAACGTTGGAATTATTATAAATTGCATAGTGAATCAGAGTTAGAAAAGACTATTGTTCTTTTTTCAGCAATACACTTATATAATGAATTAACCAAAATGGATATTGATCAGTTAAAGATATCTTGGGATATTGTCATTGAATTGGAAAGGATGGGGTTTATTTCCATAGAAGATACTTTTTACACTCTCAATATTAAATTCTGTCATGATTTAATAGATAAATTTTTTTCAAAGATGTACCCAGCGTTTTCAAAAAGAACGATAGAATATGAAAACAAAATGAATATAATAATAAGGAGTAATGATGTACGATATTGCCTAGAAAAACTCTATGGTGAAGAAAATGATTCTCCGCTTTCAAACACAAAAATTTCCGAGATAATCTCATTACATATCGATAGTAGGTTATGCTATGAGTTCTACTTGCTTGTTTTTGAAAAAGTATTGAAAAATTTTGAATACAATTATTCAGAAGACCCAAAAACATGTATAAATAATATATATCAAGTAATGGTTTTTATTCATGATATTTTGGGTAATGATGTTATGCAAAAAAGTGTAGATAAGTTTTTACATAAGATAAAAAATGTTCAAGAACTCTTTACTCATATTGAATACGGGAAATTGTTACTTTATATCAGCGAAGCATATGATTCTATGGGAAAATATCAAGAAGCAGTCCGGTTAATTCAAAATTATAAAGAAAAAGCTTTTGGAAATCGGAATGAAATATCATTATCAGTTGAGCAACAAAAACTAATTTCTCAGATATATAACAGATTACATGTTTATTCTCGACATCAAGTTTCAAGTCCTTTAGAAAATAAGGATATTATGGATTATTTAAATAGATCCTCTCATATAGCTAATGAAATTCAAGATGCAGTAATGCAATATGTTAATTATTCGGACAGAGGCTATTTGTACTACAATCTTCCTCGTTCTAGTGAAAACCATATTAAAACAATGCTATATTGGGAAAAAGCTTGCGATATATACGAAAAAGGAAATGCCGAACCTAAGTATATAAATTATTTGAGAAAGAAGACACAACTTGCTTTATTAGAAGGAGATAGTGAAAAAGCCGTTCGAGCTGCTCAAAAGGGACTAGAGGAAATAGATATTAGTCCATATGCATATCAACAGACCTTCTTTAAATGGTGGTTTTATCATGCTTTGGCTGAGGCATATTTATTATGTTATAAAAATGAAAATGCAGAGGATATTGAAAAATCTTTGGAAAGAGCATTCTTTTACTCCGATTTATTAGCATCAAACAAGAAATTTTACTATTTACAATTAAAATCCGTCTATATGTACTATTTGAAACGATATGATGATGCAATTGAGTTAAATAGTGAGGCAATAAGACTGATAGAATCTAGTAATTATAAATTGAAAGTAGCTTCAACCAAAAAACAATTAAATGAAAATGAAGCAGTTTTGAAATCGATATCAAGAAAGCCTCAGCGTAATCTATATTCTCAAATTCATACTATAGACGGACTGTTTAATTTGCCATGTATGTAGAAATGCTTCCTATACCAGCTTATTTTTAATATGGCTAAGAAACAAAAAATTACATTGTCTATCTATAACAACATCATTTGAAATATCACGTATTCTAAAATACAGTTCATTGTTATATAAAGACATAAAACTATCAACAAAATAAATAAACGGCATGTTTGAGTAAATCATCCTCGTAGAGATATAGTCACAAAGATTTATCTGGGCTATATCTCTTTGAGGTAGCGTTATATTTTTTTGATTTACAACAGATAATCCCATGGAAGGCAGCGTCTTTATATATTCTTCTGAATCTAATAGTGTACAAAAATTGTATAAATAGTAACCATATTGTGGACAGAAATCAAGACTTTTAATCCAATTATACATATAACTAAAACATTCAGAAATATTGTTTTTTACTCTATCTCTATTTTTGGCATAAAAAGCAGCTTTTGAATCTTCTCGTAAGTATTTAAAATTTTCATATTTAGAATTATGAATGTCCGTATTACCTTTGTGATACACAATAGAGTGAGCAGCAACCCAAGTATCAAATCCTAATTCTGCAATTTTCACAGAATAATCGTTATCACAATATATATATGGCATAGAAGTATCTATACCATTTACCCTTTTGAACAACTCATGGGAGGTAAGAAAGATTGCTCCACATGCAGCCTGAACCTTTCTGTCTTCCATTGTTGTTGGATGATTAATAGGTAAATCCTTGCCTATATGAATTGTATTAAAATGGTTATATCCCATTCCAAAATCCATAATTCTATTGTTAAGAGGATTAATAATTTTGGCACTTACTACTCCTACATTCTTATGTCGATTATAACAGTCTAATAAGTTATCTAACCAATTTTTCGTATAAAATAAATCCGGATCACAAAAAAGCAGGTATTCTTTATCTGTTTGACATGCTCCAAAATTAATGGCTCCGGGCCAAAACAGATTTTCAGGAATTTTATAAATATTATATTGGGCAAATTCATTTTCAGGTAGATTTAATTCATTCGCATTATTATTGTTACCCACAATTATAACCTGAGGCATCTCCCCATCTATACTTTCTTCTAATGTATGAATGCTTAATCTAAGCATCTCTACATTTTTGTGGAATGGAATGATAATTGCGATGTTTTCTTTTGTAACCATAATGTCCTCCCTTTTTAAAGTAATGAATCTTTATTGAAACGACATGCACTATTATAGGTAATAGCAAATCATTTTTATACATTACATAAAATATGAGATATTTAGAATTAATCTGTATCTATTTATCTGACGGATAACATTGGATTATCCATCATTTAGTATCCGTTATCCTCTTGACTGTTTTATTAAATTTAATGTCGCAGCATCAATATCAAAAACCGTCTTTTCTCCATCATACCAACGATCCCAAAAATCTATAGTTGCACTCTTAGGCTTTTCATCCGGCTGGTCTAGGATAATCTTTGAGGGTAACATGATTGCATCACCAACAACAATGCATTCACCAACATCTAAATTCGGAAGCATTTCTACGATACCTACCAACGAATCAGTCAGCATTGCCGCAACTGCAGATTTGTCTCTGTCATTTGTCACCTTCAAACTAATAATATTATTGCACTGAGACATAATCGTTGTATTCAATTCTGCTGGCCTTTGAGATACAATGAGAAGTCCAATACCATATTTTCTTCCTTCTTTAGCTATCTTCTCAAAGATTTCCAGTGATTTTTTCTCTACTGCCCTCATCTTAGACATATCATTAGCCATATAAATATGTGCTTCATCACAAACTATAACAAGTGGATGTCTTACTTCATCCTTCGCAGGCGTCATCCAAAACTGTATATCGTATACAAGGCGTGTAACTATTCCTATTACAATCGAAAGCATATCCGATGGTACTTCTGACAAGTCAATTACCTTAATGCGATTCTCCTGATTACCCATAATCCTTGAGGCAAATTGATTTAGGTATTCCGCATCTGTAGTATCTGTCTCATTGAAAACAAATCCATATTTCTTATCATCTACCTTAGTTCGCAATCTAGTAATCAAATTTGTCAATTTATCATAATACTGTCCCCTTTTTGTCTTTGCCTGCCCTTTATTATCGCCAGACTTGTACACCTCTCCTGTATCAATCTCCAAGGAATTCTGATTTTCCAAATATGCCATTAAGCCTTTCGAAGAGAATGGAACTGGCGTATCAGCAGTCACAACATCTGCTGATACACCACTCATATTATTAGTGATGTATTCCTTCTTTTGTTGCAAAATAAAATCGATTACGGCCGCTCTTTGATTTGTAGAAGTTCCCTCTGAAGATTCCACAAACAATGAATGAATTTCTTCATAATTGAAAAACCACAGAGGAATATGTAATCCTCCTGGCTCGTCACATATTTTTATTTGGTCAGCATAAGATAATTCGTTATATTCACCATGTAAATCAAAGACAACTAAATTTGCATGGGGCAATTGATTTGCTTTTTCCAAAATTCCTGCAACAGTATACGACTTTCCACTACCGGTACTACCTACAATACTAGCATGTCTTTGAAAAAATCGATTTCCGTCCAATACTGCATCAACATCTTGGTTACTTGCAAAACGACCAATTTTCAAGCATTTTCCGTCTGCCTTGCTACTTACTGCATTCATAATCATCTGCATAGCAGATTCATTTGCCTGATATACCTTACTATTGATTTCTGGATATGTATTAATTGCCCTTTTAAACTTGCTTTCCTTTTTTGCACCAAATTTATTATAAAAACTGCCAACTAACGTAATAACACAGAAGTTGCTTGAATAAAGGCTATCACCGTCTTCCAGTTCCGCATCATCACTCTCAATTCTTTTCTTTGTCACCTTTGTTAGAATACCGATCAATTTCTCATCAGAATGACTTCCAGCCAAGATGACAATATCATTTATTTTTAACGCATTAAGTACTGACTCATTCTCCACACTAACCACCACTTTTCTGGTGTCAACATTTTCCACTGTTCCAATACAGTTTGCTGCCAATAAAAATTTGTTGATATCTTTCGCTGCCATGTTATCCTCCTTCTATCCTAAAAACACATCTGCAAACTGATTAATATCCCATAATGGTAAATCAACAATGTATCTCTTAGATTTATAAATCATACATTCTTTAGAACCCTCATGATAAAAAACTGTGATGTTTTTTCTTTCTAAAGCTTTATTTATAACCTCTTCCTTTACATCACGGGCTAAAATGAGAACATTTTTCTGAAAACTATCAAACAAAGCAGTATCAAAATGATCGTCATTAAATCCATATCCATATATAAAAAGAGAATAATTCTCTTCCGACGCAAGTAATTCATTAAACTCTTCTCGCATTCCACGGAAAGTGTTATTTATCATACTTGCCCTATACTTTGAGCATCCCGGCGTAACAATCTCAATATGCTCTACCTTTTCCTTCAAAACCTTCCAGTCGTTTGTCAGATACTCATTTCCTGCTTCATTAATCCAATTAAGCGAGCCGTGAGGTTTAAACAAACGTACCCATGTACAATTTTTACAGTTATAAATATCTGCCGGATGCTTTAAAATACTTCTGCTAAATCTACTGTACAAATTTCCTAAAAATCCAGTAATTACACCGATTCCCAGCTTATCACAGACAATCTCAATAATACGATCATAATTGGGTGTCATAATATCAATTATCTTCTTACTAACACTAACCGTCCCCCCCAAGTAAGAAAGTAATTTACTAAATCCAGTATCCCTCTCAAGAATTCCACCATGAAGCTTCTCTTCACTATTCAAAATGTATTTTGCTGTTATTGGTTTGATTGCATCAACCAATATAGACTCATCATGTGCAAGATTTGCCAATCCGGCTTCTAATCCTTTAGTACGTATATCATTACAATGCTTGTTCCATATTTGTTTCACACGTTCATCTGCAGTTTTATTTATTTCTTTGTCTAGCTGTTTTGCCAAAGCTGACATTCCCGGTACTCCATACACTATTGAAAGACCTGTTCCCACTATAAGCTTTGGCATATTATTTCTAGAAAGATTTCTTTGTTTAATATCTTCTACAATATTATCAAAAGCTTCTGTCTTTACATCCAAATATTCAAAATCCATTTTACTTCCCTCATCCTTGGTGTATGCAATTCGTCTATAACATTATTTTACTACTCAACTAGAATTTTGTCGACTTTTTAATTCTGCAAATTATTCTTCTAGAAACAATATAAAGTTTTTTCACAAATCTCAATTGAACCACAACTAACATACTTCATAATAAGAATAAAACAAGTGCATTTTTTATAAAAAGCACTTGCCAATCTATATAAATAATAGCATTAATACTGCTCATCCAAATATAACTGAACTCGGTTATGAATCACGTCTGCAACTTCGTCAACTGTTTTTCCCTCTTGAAATAACGTAGTCAACTCTTCCACCAGGATAGTTTCAATAGCAGAATAACCGGTTCGCCCAAAAGATATCTTTTGAATTAATTGCTCAAATTCTTTCTCCAAATCATCCAGCTTTACTTCTTTATCCGTCTGCTTCTGACGATATTCTCTATATTCATCTAACATCTCTTGATATGCACTCTTTCGTACAGGAATCCCACCATCAGACTTCAGACTACCTTCTTGATTACTTATCTGAAATTCGATAAACTCCCATGCACCTTCCTTTACTTTGCTATTACTATTTATTCCAAATCCACGATAGCCTATTGCTCCTAGCGCATGTTCATCACTTAAAGAGGGATAGCCAACTACATGCATGTCCTCTCCCATTAATTCCTTCAACGTATAATAGTCACTTATGTTCACAAGAACATTATTTAGAAATAATATCTTTTCACTCTTCCAACGTTCTTCCGTAGTTTCCTCAAGAATAGTGGCATCATGTCTTGCATCATAATTTAGCGTAAATTCCAACAAGGCTTTGAATTCAGGAGAGTTAAAGTTAGATTTTCTATTTGCATAATCAATCCATCTATCTTCTTCGAACCAATAACTCAACATCACTATATATTGCTGTGATTGCCCGAAATTACTGCCCTCCATAATAGAGCAACCTTGATTTTCATTTATATACGGCAAAAATTCTTCCATTCCCCAACTATCAAAGTTGCTAAACTCCGAAGTCCTTCCGTAAACACCATCAATTGCAAAGCTTGGAGGAATACATGTCAAAACATCATCTATCGTAAATGCCTCCAGTATATTTTCAAATAGCATACCCTTAGATAAACATTCACTATTTGCTAGATATACACTAAGATCTTCTAACAGTTCATTCCTCACTGCTGCCTCAAAATCAATCCAATTATTATCAATCAAGTCCGGCCCCTTACCGTAAGATATCTCCACCAGAAGTCTTTCATGTTCATATTCTTCAATCACTACATTGTAAATAGAATTATTTATATTAAAGCAATCTACCGTTTTTTTGAGCTGAATATCCGTTGGATCCCCCGCCAAAATCACATCTTGCTTCTTATCAATGGCACTTTCACCGCTTCCGCAAGCAGAAAAAATGCTCATACATAAAATCCCCAAAACCATCTGTAATAGTAACATTTTCGACTTCATCTGCTAATTCTACACACCCTACATAAATTACAATTTTACATCATTTATCAAATCTGCCACAAAAAAATAATCCATATTTTTCATAGAAATAATATTGGTTACTATTTTTTCACGTTCTCTTACATATGAAGATTCTATCTCCTTCTCTTTAATAGAATATTTTATATATGCAAGCATATTTCTTTTTGCCATTCTGATTAAATTTTCTGCTCGTTGCTTGTGCAACAGCACATTATCTAAATAACCGTATTTTTCTAGAACTTCAATCCTCTTTAACATTACTACTTTATGATTATAACTCACAAAAAAGGAATTTCTGGCAAATGACGGATTTACGTCTTTGGCGCATATGCCATTTACATAATCAATTAGTACCTCATAGCATTCTATTCCCCATCTATGGGATTTCTGTAATACATTATCCATCATCCTGCCTCTTGAAAACCAATTACAAGTCGGTACTGCATTTATATAATCACATAAAGAATTTTTTATCCGTAATGTGTTAATGGACATGGCTTCGACCATTTCTTTTTCTGAATACATGCTGTATCTTAATCTCATAAGACTATCTTCCTTCTTTACCAGCTGTACAGAATTGAGAAATGCAGGATTTGTGTTAAACCTCTCTACAACGTATGTATCAAATGCTTCTATCAGTTCCTTATATGTACATGACTGCATAGAAAAATATCCATTTTGAAAATGATCTGCCAAAAAAATAATTCCTCTTTTATCATCATAACCATAAATCAATGCATCATGTTGAATTTGTTGAGCGGTATCATACAATTTCAATTTACTCTTATTCAAGAATACTCTTAAATAATACCCATGATTAATTGAAACTTTTACAAGATTAATTATATCTTTCCATGTATCATATACGAAATCATAATCCAACTCGTTGTAAGACAGAAATGGATTATTATCAATACTAAAGTCGTAGTAATCTATCGCATGATTAGACTCCACTTCAAATATCTGAATAAAACTATTCATTAACCAATCATAAAGCTCTTTATAAGAAAATAAAATTGCACAAGCCTCCGTTGTCGACGGATAACTCTGTACAATTGGCTGAGTTATTTGTAATTTTTTAACCATGTTCCTACAGCATTTCCCTTTAACCTTTCTAAGTAATATAACTATTATATACTTTTATGCATAAATTCTTGTAATAGCATAAGTATGACTATTTATGAGCAACCACTAACACAGTTTGAACAATTTCCACAGTTACTATTATTTGATCCAGAACATTCATAATTATATAAATGTACCAACTTTTTCTTTTCATTGATAGGTTTCACAAGTTTTTTCTTTTTTTCTTTAATTTCCATATTTTCCCCTTTTCCACTGTTTGCTATTACAAGAATTATTGCCCAAAACTACCTTCTATACCTTTCCGCTTGTAAATTAAATGCTGCCGCATATCCCCCCTTCAATGCCATTAATTCATCATGAGTCCCCTGCTCCTTGACAAATCCATCTTCCATATATAAAATTTTATCCATCTTTTTTACACACGATAACCTATGCGAAACAACAAAAACAATCTTGTCTTTCTCCAATTCTTCTATCAACTCATAAATCTTTTCTTCTGAATAAGGATCTAATGCGCTAGAAGGTTCATCCATAAATAGGATTTGTGCTTTTTTTACCAAAGCACGCACAATTGCAATTTTTTGTTCTTGTCCCCCTGATAATTCTATTCCGCCTTCATCAAACTCTACAGATAAGGGAGTTTCCATACCTTTATCCAAATCAAATAAATCTTTCCCCATCCCTACTTTATTTAGCAACACTCGCACTGTAGCATCATCTACATCCGTCATTCCATTTTGCATATTCAAATTTTCTTTAAGAGGCAATGCATACACATGATAATTTTGATCTACATATGCTATTTGAGAGTAATAATCTCGTGTATTGTATTCTAATATATCTGTATTATTAATTAAAACCTTACCTCTTTGGGATTTATATAGACCTTCCAACAATCTAATAAGTGTCGTTTTGCCTGCTCCATTTTGACCAACAAGTGCAATTTTCTCGCCCACATTAACTGAAAATGATACATCTTTTAAAACATGTGGATCATCTATGTAACTGTAATAAACGTGTTCCAACTTTATCGAATTGACTTTTACCTCCGACAATTTTATATTGCTTGTATCATTATATAATTTCGGTTCTAAGCTCATTACTTCCCAGTAATCTCCCACAAACATGGCATGAGAGCCAAATTCAGTAAGAATGAATGAATATCTTAGTAAATTATCACTTAACAACGTTATTGCATTAATAACGGAAGTAAAATCTCCAACCGTCATAAATCCCTTGTATATTTGTTTTACAACACATATACTTGAAATACCTAAATTACAAAAATTGAATCCCCAACTACATATAATTGCTATAAAAGCAATGGGGGGTGCTTCCGCTGAAATAACTTCATTCATTTCTTTTATATTATATCCATAATATTTTACTAACCTTTTCCCCAGAAAACTCAAGTGAATATCCTGCCTATATTCCGGTAAACTAAAGATTCTTTTAACATAGTCAATCTTCCTGTTAAGTCGAGTTTTCTTCTTATCATATAGGTATACTTTCTTACTGTTTACGACATTCCCCCAAAAAGATATTAGTACTCCCAGCAGCGATATCGCAATCGACATGGGGCTTAATATAATCAATGAAAATAAGAGTACTATGGTTTGAGACGTTGTACTTAGAAGACCTCTTATAGTTCCCAATAATCCAATTGCACGGTTTTCTGTTTCGTGTATCGCTCTTGATACTTTATCATATTTTTCTGCGTCTTCACAAACATCCATGTCTAATATAGATATTTTGTTATACATTTCCGAGGTGAGTTCTTTACGAATTTTATTTTCTAATTTAGGAAAAACAACCGTATGCAAAATGTTATCCATGCATTGATAAATTAAAAGAAATCCTAATCTTACTACTACCCAAAAAAGGACCTTCTGAAAAGACTCTTTCCGAATCACTGTATCTATCACAAACTTAAAGAAATAGGTAGTTAAATAAATATTAATTGCATCTGCTATAGCAATCACAAAAATCCAGTTTATTCTAGATGGTGAAATATTATATATTTTTATAAAGAAACACCATAAATCCTCTATTTTCCTTTTCATAACAACTCCCCAATAATATTAGTAAATACATTAATATTATATATATTCTCCAGTTCAAAAATCTCATCCGGTATTAGAATTGCAAACTCTTCCTCTAGACCGAGCATAAAAGTGACCAATCTCAAAGAATCTATTTCTATAAAATTCCCTTCTTCATCCATTGAGATTCCATTTTCTTCAGCTATTCGAATCACGGTATCTTTGGTATTCTCTTTATTCATTTGACCACTCCTTTACATAATCCCTATGTTTTGAAATCTGTGAAAGATAATCAGACAAATAACTCTTCATTCCTGCACAGACAAACTTACCATTCGAATCAACGTTATTTAAGCTACAATACAAACCTAAACATGACGGATATATGCTACATTCCTTACACTTCTCTGCATCCATACATGCCTTTCTTTCTGTCCAGAATCGCATCTTTTTTTCATCTAATTTTAAGACCCCATTCGCCTGTATATGCCCCACCTTATTAATATCTTTATCAAATGCAACTGTACATTTATAAAGTGTACCATCACTCCCTATTACTATAGAATTTTTGTTCGACGCATAACATATGTTCCCATATTTCATCAGTTGCCCTCTGTTTACGCCAAATCTTAAATTGCCTGCTTTTTTCAAACAATTATGTAGCTCTCTTTGTTCACAATACATCTCTCCATCCACCTTTACATCTCCGCACAGAGTTTCCGGATTCCACGCAATTTTCCAAAGTACTTCAAACCTTAAATCTCCACTAAATTCATTTTCCAAAAAACAAACATACCGTTCAAAGTCGTCATAAATATCTCTGGTAATATTGCATCGTATAACAATATTAAATAGTCTGGACGAAATATTATCCCTAATATTTCTTAAGTTATCTACAATTACATCAAATGTCCCCTTACCATTTGCTAAAAACCGTTGTTGGTCATGTATATCTTTTAATCCATCCACTGTAATTTGATATTTTACTATGTGGTTTTTATAAAACATTTTTTTAAAAGTATCTAAATCCAATAAATATCCATTAGTTGTCATTGAAGCATAGTAGGGCTTGTTTTCTTCTTTACATATTTGCATTAATTTTTCAGAGAGATAATCTACTGTCTCCTGCTTACACAATGGTTCTCCCCCGAACCATTCAACTCTTAATGCCTTATAATTCCTTATATTTTCTCGCACATATTCAATAATTGCATTTTGAACGTCTAAGCTCATATGAATTAACTTATGTGGTTCATAACAATATGCGCATCTAAAATTGCAAGATTCTGTTGGCAAAATTACAAGATGTATGTAATCTGAAGTATGCAAAAAATCATTATATAACTTTTCATACAACTCACTTTTTTCCCCTTCTACCAACATTTCTTTCGGAACTTTATCAAATTGCTGGTTTTCTATATATTGCATAACTTTATATTTATTCTGACAATCAACTGAATATATCTGACTATTAAGGGAGTCAAGAATTACTAGTTTTCCTTCATCTACTTCCTGATATGTTAAATACGGTGATATTATCATATAGCCTCCTCAAAATGTTTAATAATTGTATTCGCAACTGCTTCAGCATCATCTATAAAAAAAACAGGAACATCTATTTGGCTCCCAATTTTTTCCTTTAAAAGTTCGAGTTCATGGTCTGACACTTTTTCTGTTCCATATACCAATCCGCTTTGGGTGTTCTTTTTTCTAAATGTGCATATAACAATTGCAAGAACTCTGCCTTCTGTAACTCCTTCTAAAAATGAGAAAGTTCTCTTTATATAGTCCATTTCATCAAACGAATTAACTACAAGTATTTTTGCATCAGCCTGAATACCTAAAATGAATCCATACTGTTGTATTGCAAGCTGCCTTAAATTCCCATTATCATATTGAACTGTACCTGACTGACAAGCAGCAATGACTATTTCTCTCCCTTGTCTTTGAGATTCCCACAAAGCTTCATTAATTACTCGAACATATTCATACAAATTATTGTTTAAATATACCGTTGAGTTATAACCCATTGGAAAAACAAAATCCGCGCCAAACAAATATCCCGACGGTTCAGTTGCCAACAATCCAACATCATATTCTCTTCTTTTAATATAGTCTGCTACTTGAAGCTGCAAGGTATATTTTCCTTGACCAGAGCTTGTTCCAAATATACCCACAATTGGTATAGATAGCCTTCGCAGCTTACCGAAAGCTTCTTCTGGCAAATTTCTCTTGTCTATTTGGGGGAAAAAAACTTTTTCACATTCTTCCATCGCCTCAAATGCATATATCCTCTTATCATTCTCCTTACATTTCGCAAGAATATACTCTTTATACGCATTTTTTGTCACTCTCTGCAATTCATCAATACAGGATAAAATTACGGTATCAAAATCTTGTGTCCAATCAATATCCTTATAATTTTGAATAATATGTCCACAAACATTTTTCCCAATATGCCCAGTTTTCGCCTCATCATATATTCCCAGAATATTAAAGTCCAATAAATGTTCATTTCGAATCAGAACGTCACTTTCTTTGCAATAGTGCATAACTATTGCATTTTCTATTTTTTCATTACCTGTTCTTTCTTCTTGTGATATGCTATTTTGTTTAAGTCCGCTGATTAAAGCTTTCTTATCAATGCGTCCACTCATTAATTCTTCTGCAAAATACGCTGTACATCTTGCACATGCAAAACTCGTTCCCCTAACTAATGTCCTGATATCTTCTTTGATTCTTACTCGATAAAATTGGTCTTTGTAACAGTAATTTACCTTTATTAACGATTGGGGGCTCATGGCATTTTCGCATAGGTTTACATCTACACCTACAACTTCCCCCAATGCTGCCGGATATGAAAGTGCACCCTCATTATCAAATGCAGAAACGACGATACAATCCTTTTCAAGTAAGCATGCACAAATATCTTTTAACCTTTGATAAATATTGGCATCTATATAAGATACCCCGATACTAATATTAATAATATCTGGTTTTAAATCTTCAAAATAGCAATCTATATATTCAAGTGCCTTAAGCATGTATTCAGGGTTACAAGTGAATGAGTCCTCAAATATTTTAAAATTTAAGATTTCAACATTAGGGCAATGCCTTGTAATAATACCCGCTATTGCTGTACCATGACCAATTGTATCTATTGCACTGCTTGCTTTCACTATAGAACTATCACGTTGAAGTTGGATGATAAAATTATGTTTAACAACATCTATCCCTAGCGCCTCTTCATTAATTCCTGTATCAATTATTGCAATCCTCATTTTTCACCTAACCAAATTTCTTTTATAGCCAGAAATATCACTATTCCTTAATAAGCCTCACATTTTATTAAATATTATTAAAGAGTGCTCACACGCAATCGCATTTTTATTCTATAATGCTTTATAGATAACCTACAATGCCCAAACCAGTCAAAAGAATCTTAATTTCTTTTTGACTGGTTTGGGCATTGCCTTTATTATACAACAAAACTATAATCTGAACTGAACACTATTGAAAGGAAATTCAAATGATGAAAAAAAGGATTAAAAAAACATTCATAATTGCACTAACTCTCTTATTGCTACTCTCAACCTCTGACATAACTCAAATTTCCAACGAACAAATAGTACCATTAAGCGACTATGATGATTACAATCAAAAATATACTTAACAAAACTGCACCTTTTTTAAAATGAATATCTCTGAATTGAAATTTTTTTCAATACGAAATAAGGTAGCAACAATTATTAACGATCTTCTCCACATTTTTGCAGAATATAACTCACCTCCTTTTTCTTTGTAGTTCCATGCAATCGAATACATATTTGAAACTATTCTACCTAACCTTCGGCATATGACACACTCTCTAATTATTTTCTTACTGAGTGTGTCTGACATTTCATACTTCCCGATATTTCCAAGCACACTTGCAAAAGAGGACATTACAAATTCATACATACTAATATTCTGTGACACCACATCCTCTACCTCATATTCTTCGCAGAGTCTGGTTAACAGCCCATAATATGCATTCATTTGTTCTTTCCCTTGTACTAAGGCCATATTCTGAATACATGTCATCTCCCCATGGGTTAAATACGGATTTTCACATCCTGCAACAATCTCATAAGAAATTGTAAGTGCCATTGCTTCATGCAATTCTTTCAATGTTTCTTCTTTGCTGCATTTGCCTTTGAGGTAGTTCGTAACTGCCCTCTGCCTTTTGACATACTGCTGATTTACAAGTTCCTCCATAGGAATCATCTTTTCCAGTTGCACTAATTCCGTTAACACTACATCATACGCTTTGTCATTCCCATACTTTACAATTCGCTCCAAAATCTGATATGCCTCCGAGTTCCCTGTTACTATATCCTGCCTTTGATATTCTCCGGACATCCTCATTTTCCCAAAAAGTTCCTTAACGATGAGAAGCTGCGCCTTACCACCTTTATTCTCTAGACGCCCTATAGTTTTCTCTGAACAAATACCTTCACTCAATTGTTTCTTGGTCATTCCAAGCATCATACGCCTTTTTCTAATTACATCATTAATACAATTTGTACTTTTCTCCAAATATAAATGGCAGCTATTCTTCATTTCTGAATCGACTTTGCTCAGAAAATATACCTCCTGAATAGCATCCAGCCATTGCGCATTCTCATCTCGCAGATTATGGATAGTTTGACCTTTGACATATTCTTCCTTTTGCTCCAATTCATTAATCAGCTTGTCATAAAGCCACTCTCTTTCTTGTAATAATTCCCATAGAAAAAACAAACGCTTTGCATCTCTTAAATATTCTATAGCCACATTACATTTTCTAAGCAAAAAAACATAATCTACCTGTTCCATGTCATGTGATTTTTTGCACTGATAATAAACAATTTTAGGCATAATCTTAGCAATACACTGCTCATCCATAGCTGACTTTTCAACATACTCAATAAGCTCCTCACACCTAGAATCTAACTTATCAGGATGACAGTAATTTATATACTCTAATACTAAATCCAACTCTTGTGCCGACAACTGTAACTCGTTTACATTCTTTTCATCAATATGAGGAACAGTTAATTTAAGTGCGTTCTCGTATAGCTTCCCTATCTTTTCAGCCCCCGGTTCTCTCATTTGAAGTATCTGAATTCGCATCACCTGACAAAACTGCTGTTCCACCTTATTACTTATATCTTTTTCGTATGTATCTAATAACTCCTCTGCAACCACTAAGTCTTCTTCATTTATAAGAACCACTATTTTCTGTCGTATTTTCCATTTTTCATATTCTTCACGAAAAATGAAATTCTCATTTCGATCATCTGCCAACCCCAACCTTTGCATAAGTCGGTCCCGCATCATTTTATTTACAGTCCTCTCTCCGTTACATATCCGGCTTAACATGCTCGGAGAACACAATCCTTCGCTCAATTTCTCTATTGACACATTTGCAATTTGCAATTGTGATTTTAATAACTCACAGTATTCCCAAGAATCATTCCCTAACATATTATCATCCCTTTCATATATCCATCCCCTATATTTTAACTAGAAATCCTTAACTTGAAAAGTATTCCAAAAATAAAGCAAAACAACCAACTTTTACCCTTCCTATAATTCTACCATCACGCTTTAAAACCGAACATCAATAAAATTTCCCGATAATCGTTCGATATCCTTTACCACTGTTTTTATACCACGTGAATCATACATTGGTACCTCCCTAATAATACCATTACCCTTTAATTCTCTTAATAACCTTTTAACACTTTCCTCTATATTCTCATCAGGATGTGATGCTTCTACAATATCATGTACACATTTCTCCACATCCAAAATATTTTTTCCACCTTTAATACAGATTGCTTTTTCTACATGACTATTTTTAGGAATCACTTTAAGGACAAACCCATCAATAATGATATAGCTGTTCTCAATATTGATATTAACAATTTTTACATTTTCCGTCTGTTTGACCAGAAGTTCTTTAATAAATTCTGTAATAACACTTACCAAAACAGAATTAGCTACATCTAATACTAACGATCCTTGCGAAAACCCCCTTAACTGAAGATTCATTCGATATTTCAGATTGAATTTCCTATTTGTTGTTTGTTTTAAACGTTCTGGAATAACGGTGGGTGTACTTGCTATTGCCTTGTGTGTATTTGCCGCCGCTTTATGTGTATCAAGCAACAGTGATTCTACCCTTTCTTCTACCTCTTTCTGCCATTTCGGACGGTTATTCTTTATCTTAGACTCTAAAAGTTCAAATTGTTCAAGTTCAAACTGTCTATTTTTCCTATCAACTAACAGGGGTTCCAAGAGAGGTATATCTGTTTCGTACTGCACCTCAGAAATTAACTCATATAAACTATTAATGCATGCCTGAAAATCAATTAAAAAGTATGACAAATCAAATACTGTATCCATATTCTTATCAAATCTAATTTTAGAGCAAACTACATTCTTTGAATACAAGCCATCCCAATTTATTATCTCTAAGCTTGAATTGTTTTCCTCAAAAAAATTTTTCATTTTTCCATTTCCTCCGTACTTTTTTCAAATCATTTTCGTTATCACTCTAGCCTTTTATTGACAATACTTTCAATTATCCCTTATATACACCTAGAAAATAAGTGTAGACGTCACTTCCCATCTACACTCTTCTTTTTCACTCACTATATGAAGATTTTTCTTTTCCTAATAATATGTAATCCGTGGAAACATTCAAAATATCTGCAATCTCCACCAATCTGTCTGTCGGGCAAATCACTTCCCCATTTTCGATTCTCTGCACTTGCCGCTCACTGGCATAACAAAGTTTCTCCGCCAATTGAAGCTGTGTCATATTCTGTTGGCGACGCAGTTCTTTGATTCGTAAACCTACTTCTTTACCACAATACATTTACTTTCCTCCACGCTATTCCAAATAATACTCATTATCGGACCTTTTTGAAGGTATCACCCAGTTTGACGAAAACCATGTTTCTATTGACTTTATATCACATTACATATTTCATATAACGCTTTAATGATATCTTGCATTTTACTTCGTTGCTCTGGATCCAACTTTTCTAATGTACAAGCAATCTTCTCAGCATTATATTTATCTCTTTCTTCTCCAAACATTATATAATCACAGCTGACAGACATAGCTTTTGCCAAACGGCATAACGTCTCTGCGGAAAAACCTTTTCTCCCAGATTCAATCTCATAAAGAAATTTGGCAGATATCTCCACTTTTTCTGCTAACAGCTCTCTTGAATAGTGCCTACTCTCTCTTAACTCTCTAATCCTAGTTCCAATTTGCGAATACGACATATTTCTCCTCCGTATACCAAAATTTTACAACGTTTCGTGAGTGGCATAAACCGCCAAAAGTTCACAGGCATTGTACCCAATGTTCCTATTTCTTTTGATTATATATGCCACGTTGATTATTTTAGCTTTCCTTAACCGAACAGTAAGATTTTCTTACCGAATCCGACCTATTCGGATTATTTACAGAAAAAAGACAGTCCTCACTTCATTCCAGAGAAAAAATAACATCATTCAGTACACAAACGCATTTCGACACGATTTTTCAATATTCTATTAATTATAGATAGGAGATAGAAACAATGGAATTATTGAAAAAACACCTAAAAGAAACCTACCATCTTAGCAACTATCAAATTGCTCAACTAGCATTTTTGTTTAAAACAATATCATCTGAGCTTAGTAAAATAATAATCATGGGCATCTTATTTCATAATAATTTTAGCAGCTACGCCTTTGCTCTTTTTACAATGCTCTTTCTACGCTGCTCTACCGGTGGTCTACATTTTTATACCTACCGAGGCTGCTTGGCTGCATCCGTAGTATATATGTGGCTTGCAATTATTGTTTTGCCGCACATACCCCTGCTTCCATTTATGCGATTACTTCTACTACTTGCCTCCATTATCGCATGCTATCTTATCGGACCTGTAGTTTCGAAATATCGGTCAACACCTTCCATTGAACTTTCTAATCGGTGCAGGAACACAACTTGCAGATTCATACTCATTTATGCATTAGTTCAATATATAATTCCAGGAAATCAACTACTTAATGTTGGACTCTGGATTATAATATTACATTCGCTTCAGTTATTTATAGCGAAAATACGAAAGAAAGGAGACTTCATAAAATGATTTCCAAATTGTTGGATGCTATCACTTCTTACTCATGGGAAGTAGATTTAGGAGTTGTTAGCATTATGCTTTTCGGAGAATATCCTTATCCTCAAAAATGTGACTATGATGAAGATTAAACGCTACGAAAAGCGGGCAGTTCAATTACGTTCTGCCCGCTTTATCAATCCCCAAAGAAAATTCAATCCAATTATCTCCTTGTATATTTAGATTCCTGCAACAAATACTGCCGTTCCATTCCACACATAATTCCTTCACATGATATAGTCCTAATCCACGGACTAATCCTTTACTGCTAACCCCCAGCTTAAACCACTCCTCTATTTCTGAATAAGAAACATACCTAAAGATATTGCTTACCGCAATCTGATACATTGCATCTTTCTCTGTAATAGTAATGATTATCTTCTTATCCGTTCTGTCCTTTATAGCTTCGACTGCATTATCCAAAATGATACCTAACATCTCTATTAAATGATACGATGGTATCGTATAGTTCTCAATTTTTGTATTCACTGTATATTCAACTGTAATACCATCTTCTTCCATTTCAAGAATTTTACCGTACAGAAAACCTACTATTATGTTATCATTTATTAATAGTAAATCATTATGCTTATTCTCATTTACTATTCTTTTACAATACTCATCTTGAGCCTTTACAAGATTTTCATACGTCTTGTATGTATAATGTGATGATAGAATTGCCGCTAGATGATTCTTATATTCATGTTGTCTTAATCGGACCGTCGTTAGCAAATTATCATACTTTTCCTGCATAGAGCTTTTCGTATCATTCTCCTTTGCGATATGTTCAATTAAGTCCTGAGTATTGTTCCATTTAGCAATCAACCATATCAGCACCAAAATAAAAGGTATTACCAACACGAAAAATTCCGCATTAATTTTATCATTATGTTTTCCATAAAAGACCAAAATAAAAATTATTAATGTAACACTTCCTAATAATGCTAATGTAATTTTATTCTTTTTATGTATTCCGGCCTGTAATCTACTAATATGGCATCTAGGTAAAATGCATCCACAAATAATTAAAACCACCATGTTCTGGACAACATTTCGAATATTTATATCATATGATATAAATATTTTAACAATCAATATACTCATGAACTCTACCGCAGTTAAAATAACCGCATACAGAATGAAATTGACTATAGTATACGACCACTTTTTCCTAAATACTCTTTTACAATAGATTAATATTGGAATATAAAGACCAACAGAGAATAATCCTTCTATATTGAACGAATTTATCACTTCCATCATAATCAATAAACAGAGAAAAAGAGTTGCACTATCAATACTTAGTTTTACCTTTTTCCCATATATACAATGAATGCAGCATAACGATGCTAATATTTCCAATATAAATATAATCCTAAGTAACATGCTATCTCAAAATCTCACCTAATCTTTTCTTGTACATTGTTCCAATGTCTATTCTTTCCATAGTCTCTTTTATTTGTATTACTCTATTAGAAATATCGACATTAAGGATAAAATTTTTATTTATCACGGTATTGCGACTACATTGTACAAAGTCATCGCTATCTACATCCATTAAAAACTTCTTAATTGTAATATATGGCACATTCAAAATATCACCCCTCTGAGTATGTATACTCAAAATATGGTTATTACTTTCTACGTATACAATATCCTCACGCTCAACCGCATGAATAATGCCATCTTTTCTAAAATACAAAGTTTTCGTCGTATGTATATTGCCCGGATATCTAAAGCATTGCTCCACTAAAGCCTTCATATGATCTGCTGCAAACGGTTTCTCTATAAAACTAAAACAATGAAGTTTTTCATACGTATATAACTTTGTATCCTCTAAAGAAGTCACAAATATGATGGGTACAAATTCGTAATGATTGATTGTCCTAATGTTTTCAACGAACTTTAGACCAGATGAATCACCTGGTCTACTTGTATCCAATATAATATCGACAATAAACAAATCCACTACCTTCTCTAAAGCGCACTGATAGGCATCTCTTACATTATCAAAGCAATAGACCTCATTTTTTACATCTATGCTTTGAATAATCTCGGAAAGATATACCCGCATCACTGAATTATCCTCTAATACAAGTACTTTCTTCATTTTTCCTCTAATCATTACTTCTATTTTTTTTCCTTATCGCCTTCAGAATTTCACAAACCTCTGTCCTCGAATCTTCATCTAGCAACTCTAAAAGTATAGATATTTCGCTCAAAATACCCTTTCTATCTTTAATTATCATTGCCGGTGGAATGCTAAATACTTCATATAATCGACATAAAAGTTCACTATCAGGTAGATTTCTTCCATTCTCTAAATCCCTAAGTTTCTTTATATCGACACCCAATACCTCTGCCATTTTCTGTTGCTGCCAACCCATAGAGTGCCTTAATATGAGCCAAATATTCTTGGAAATTTGATTCTCTTCAAGTAAAGGCACGTACTTCACCTTTTCATAAACATCTTTCCACTGAGCATTAGTCCCCTGTTTACCTTTCCATGCAGCAAGTGAATAAATGATATTCAGGCAACAAAACGCTTCCGGATAACTAGAATTTCCTAATACTTCGTCATAGTGATCATTTCCTCTCCGTGCTGTAAAACTATAGTGTACATCTATCTCCGTATCGCATAAATATTTTAACTCATAAAAACTCAAACGCCGCAAAGCTTTTTCAACTTTGCTATAATTGCTTTGCGTTATGTGTACAAACCGTCCCAGCTCTTTTTGTGACAAAGATAAACGATTTCTTTCTTCTTTCAAACGCTTGACTACTTCATTGTAAGTTAAACTCATGGGTATGTTCCTCAGAATGATAATTCTATTTTTACCCATTTTAAGTTATATTATTTACCTACTTTGCACCGTTTTTAGACTACACTCATACAATCATAATTTATCATAAAATTGTAATGCCGTCTCTCATTTTGAACAAGTTACATAATTCTTTTTAGTAACACAACAATTATTCTTTCTCTGTTCTAAATAAATAAAATGTTAAGTTCCCTGCATAGGTCATGGTGAACCATACCATAGTTCACCCGACCTACGCAGTATCCCCTTTGTGCTTACCTTATGATTTCAAACAGCAAACTGCTTCTGCCACCATTATCACGCCAGCGCTGTTTCTTGCATATAAATCCGTTCTCCTCCAAATCACTGATCGCACGTTTTACGGTACTGACTGACAGATGCAGTTCCCTTGCAATGGTACCGATTGCCGGATAGCAGGTGCCTTCCTTATTCGCACGATCCTTTAAGTACAGATATACCGCCACAGCCCTATGGGGCAATTCTGCTTCATATATTTCTTTTTTGCTCAACTAATCACCTAATCCTCTGTTCTGAGAGCCTGTCTGACCTTCGTCACCGTTTCATTCATCTGAGACTGCAGCATCCCTCCGCTTCTGGATGCAGTACCCTGTTCCGTACTTTCCTGCTCCTCATCCACACAGCACATATATCTTCGGATAATCTCTTCTTCTATCTCCTGCTTGTCTGCATAGGCTACCCTTCTTGCTGACTTTTCCTCAATCTCGTATGGCTCCTCGAAAGTGATTCCCCACTTTAGGAACAGCTTCAGCTTAGTCCTCATGGGATGACTACCTGTTTTCGACACGATAAAGTTTCCTTTCGGCAGGGACTTTAATTCATCAGGCGTCATCAATGGTCTTTGAATCATCTGGAGTGACTGGCTCGGATCGTTCTTTCCCCTACTGATGGAGCCGGACATGACCGTCTTGTTTCCAAGGCTCTTGGACAGTACCTCTGCAGATTCCGAATTCGGTGCAAATCCGCCGAAGATGGTGTCCTGACAGTTATCGATGATAATCTCTGCCCCTTCTTTTCCGTAGTTCTTATTAAGCTGTGCAAAGGACTGTATCATGGGTACGATACTTACCCTTCTGGAACGGGATGCAGAGAACATCATCTCCGCACTCTCAATCTTTGGTATGGTTCCGACCTCATCCCAATAGAAAACAACACGGTTGTCTAACTTCCCTCCGTTCTCATCCGCTACCACAAGGATTTCCCTGTAGAGCTGTTGCAAAATCAGAGAGATAATAAAATACTTTGTATTATCTTCTTCCGGCATCACTAAAAATACCGCTGTCTTCTGCTTACAAAACATTTCAGCATCGATTGCGGTATCAAAGCACAGTATCTGCTCCAGTTCGGAATCCAAAAAGGAATTGAGTCTGGAGAGTGCAGTGGAAAGAACAGACTGCATGGACTGCTCTGCAGTATTTAAAGCTGCTCCGGCAAACCATTTCGCCTTATGGGTATCTGGAAGCTTGGCCATCAGTAACTGAAACTGATTTCTCCCCTTTACCTTGGATGGCGCCAGTAAATCCTGAATCAGTTTAAACACACTGATGATATGCCTTTTCTCCTTGGGACAAAACTCTGCAATCAACAAAATAACTGCGGTCAGTACACCTTCTGCGGCATCATAGAAGAATGCGTTTTGTCCGTAGCTGGCACTGTCGGCTCCCCCGGAGGATATGATGGTCTTGGCAGTAATCTTCGCATACTTTTCTGCCTTTGCCTTTGCACTTAAGTTATTATGATCTGCTAGATACTCATCCATGTACTTGTTTACCAAGTGGAGCATATTATCGCCATCACTTCTGGTAGGGTTTCTTAAGTCAATGACTGCGGTCTGGTATCCATAGTATTTCTTGGCAATGCCTGCATAGTTTCGGTAAAGGTCACCCTTGGTATCCGTAGTCAGAAAACTCATTCCGCAGGCACAGGCATATTCGATGTTAGGATAGAGAAAGTGTGCAGTCTTACCCACACCTGCTGCTCCAATCATCAGACAATGCACATCCCCAGTATCCACAAGAGCATATAACTTTCCTGCCCTTTCAATGCTCCCCAGCACAAGTCCCTGTGCAGTAGGCAGATTCTCTCCTTTCCTCCACTTCTCCGGTTCATAGGCTACCTCCACATAGGTTTCTTCAATCTCCTTCTTAGTAGCAAACCGGGCGGTACCATGCTGACCATCTCCTACGGTCTTACTCTTGATTCCGTTCAGTGTATAATAATGTGCCAGCAGTGAAAGTCCTCCAATCACGGAAAACATAATTACCCCGGATATAAGCAATATTACGACTGGCTGCATTCCATCCTCATCTCCTTCCTTTGTATGGGTTCCTCGTATTCTGTTGCAACAAAAATATGAGCCTTGATACATTCCATCGTCAGGCTCATACATTTCTTCACAAACTCTTCTTTATTCTCTTTTAAAGACAAATCCTTTTTATCGAATACCTCCATCACTTCCTCAAATGCTTTCTGCATATTCCGAATCCTTGTATTGTAGTTTCCCTTATCCCTATGTGGCCGGTATCTCTTATGCAGGTTATCCAGTATTTCATATGCACTTGTTTCCCTGCCAAGTTCCCTGCCTGTTTTCTCCATGCATCGGACCAGCACCCCGGTTAGGAGCATTCCTCCCCCATCAAAAGCATCCTCCAGATGTTCTTTTCCGTTTCCTTTTTTCAGTGCATTATAAATGTCCTGATAATACCGACACACATTTTCCTTGGTGGCATACTTCATATCCACACTGTCTGTGACCTGCTTTAGTATCTCCATCCATGCATCACATTCCAGAATCTTTGGATGTTCCTGTGCCGGGATTACTTCTTCCCCATGTAAAAGTTTTAAATCTTCATTCCAGTCTTTGCAGGAAGATTGCAAATTTTTAATCTGTCTGTACCCATTCTGCACCAGAATCTCTGCCAATCTTCCACCGGCCTCTATGCCTGCCGGATCATGGTCTAAGCACAACACAACCGTATCCAGATTGGAGTAATCCTTTAACATCTGCAGCATGGCATGTTCTGATACTCCGTTTAAGACAATATAACTGTTCTCCTGCCAGTTTACAGGGTACAAGGTCAGAAAAGACAAAAAATCAATAGGTGCCTCAAACACATACAGCTTGTTCCCGGCTCCGACATAACCGAACCCATAGGAAGAGTCCGAACCATCCTCGTTCATGCGGAAGCTCCTGCCATCCGAACAGGTACCCTTTTTATGAATGTGACGTGGATTTCCTTCCTTATCCACTCCGACAAATACAGCGTTGTGATGTCCTGCGGATTCATACAGGGTTCCCTGTCTGGCAAAAAAGGACAGCACCTCCCTGCTGATATGCCTCTTCTGCATCAGATAGGCATATACTCTTTTCATGGTATCGTTCTTTTCCGGCGGTACTAATACTTTCGATTCTTTTTCTTCTGTGGTTTTCTCTTCCTTGGGACGTACTGATTTCTTGCCTGTCGTTTCCCTCGGTGGACTTCCTCCATGAATGACCTGTCCAGTTTCCCCAGCTAACAAATAGGTGACTGCCTCCGGGTAGGACATCCCAAAGAATTCCTGCATGAAATCGATGGCATGACTTCCCATCTGCTGACTGTGTCTGTACCAGCTGTTTCCACGGAACGTCACACTACCATGCCTCTTCCATCTCCATTCATTTCCGGAGCGTTCCACTTCTTCATGCTCTCTTTTCAAAATATCCATGATGGGGACTGCATTGGCTCTTTCCTTCTGCTCCTCTGTAAAATAAATGAAATCTCCCAATCTGCTCCTCCTTCCTATTGTGTCTGTACCATTTCTTCCCTGTCATCTCTTGCATGACCTTGTGCGATTTTCTTTTGTCTTATCTTTCTTGCCAGCTTACGGTCCATACCGGCTCGTCTGCCTCCTTTCTTTCCGGAAACATCGTCCTTTAGTATATTTTCCAGATGATGCATAAGTCTGGTTGCCATTAGTAGTAAATCCGGATGTAGCATATCATCCCAGTGTTCCAAAAAATAAGCAGCGTACACATTTCCCTGCTCCGCTGCCAATCTGAAATATTCATATGCTTTTTCCTTATCTTGCTCTACCTCTTTTCCCATCAGATACACCTTGCCAAGGACATATTGTGCATACTGATTTCCGGCACCGGCGGACTCCTCCAGATACCGTATGGCAAGCTCTATATTTTTTTCCACACCTTCTCCTACAAGATATAATTTCCCAAGCCGGTATGCTGCAAATTCATTTTTCTGGTTTGCTGCCAGTGTCAAATAATGGACTGCCCTGCCGATATCCTTATACTCATCCGACAGATACAGTCTGCCCAACCGGTAACACGCATAGGCATTATCTGCATCCGCTGCCTTGTGTAAATGGTGGAACGCCTTTTCCATATCCTTTGCTGTCAATTCTCCGTCTGCATATAGTTTTCCAAGGGCATAATCTGCAAAAGAATTGCCCTGCTCGGAAGCTACCTCCAGCCATTTAAGTGCCTGCTTCATTTTTTCATAATTCAGTACTTCTTCCGGATTCGTTTTTAGTTTCTCCGTTTCCTGACGGATGTACAGCTTTGCCAGTTGATAGGCTGCATGGGTATTTCCATAGTCCGCAGACTTACGAAGATACTTTTCCGCTTCCTTCTCATCAGCTTCGGTACCAACTCCTTGCAGGTACATGGTTCCAATTCTGTACCATAAGGTATCATCTCTGAACTTCTTTTCCAGATTTAAGAAACCAAGAAACGCTACCCGGTAGCACTTCTCCGCCAGTTCCATATTTCTTTCCGTTCCTCTTCCGGTCTCATACATTTTTCCCAATTCAAAGGATGCATAAGGGTTACCCTTTTTATGGGAACGCTGGAATAACTGGCAGGCTTTTCCCTCGTCCTGCTCCACACCTTCTCCATGCAGATACAGCATACCAAGAGAATAAAGTGCATATTTATGTTCCTTGCCTGATGCTATGAAAAACCACTTAGCTGCCTCCGGCAGATCTTCCTCGGTTCCCAATCCATACTGATACATTTTTCCGATGCGGTATTCCAGATAAGTGTTTTCTTTTCTGCCTTCCACGATAAGCATTACCTTTAAGGACTTTTCATACCACTCCTGCGCTGTTACTTGATCTGCCTCCACAAAGATGCCCTGTGCATACATCTTTCCCATGTCTGCCATTGCATAGGCATTTCCCTGCTCCGCCTCCTCTTTCATGATTTCATAGGCTGCCTCCTCATCCGGCTCGCACTCTTGCGTGCCATACAGATATTTCCTTGCCTCTTTATAGGCATCCGTCCACTTGGCATAAAACTCCTGACCATCCGTATCTTCTGTTTCTGGCTCATCACTGAAATCATCTGCCGGAGTTTCTACCATATCTTCTAGCACTTCAGAATCATCTGCGTCCATTTCTTCCCTTTCGGTTTCCAATTCTTCCAGTTCCTCATCCTCTGTATAAAGATATCCTTCTCCGTATCGGACCGCTTCACGAATGACCATGTTTTTGATGCTTTTTAATTCCTTCTGCTCTGACAACGGAAGCTGCTCTGCATCTGCCTCCTTGTAAAAATGCAGTATCTCACTTTTGCTCTCCAGCCATTGTTTGTAGCACTCTGCCACTTTCTCTTCCTTTGCCAGTTCATCCACAATACCATTGACGATTGCCTTTACATCTGCTTTCAGATATCCGTATACCTTTTTGCCACCGGTATTCATCAACCGTTTGGATAACACTTTCATCTGTTCTGCAATTTTTTCATTGTGACAGATACCACTTTGCATTTCCTGCAATAAAAAAAGCAGACTTTTATTTGCCTGCTCTTTCAACTGTTCCCTTTGCTGTGTTCTCTTTTCATAGATACTCATAAACTCCTGACGGAAAATGTCATGGGCATAAGTAGACCTCATGGTGTCAATACCTTTGGGCGATAGATAACCTTCCGATGGATTCGTGGAGTACACCACCAGATGTACATGAGGGTGATGAGACTCATTATGGAATGCTGCATACCATTTGAGGTTTCTGCTGTCTATCTTATAATTTTCACACAGAAGTTCCACCCTGCTCCGTAGCAGTGCCTGCCACTGTGCGGCACTGTCATACCCAAGCCTTTCGGCATCCTCTCTCCGCAAGCTGATGACATTGGTCCATATCACTCCTGGATGATTTGCCACCTCCTCTGCCACATGGGACAGCACAATAGATTCCCCCTCATTAGAAAACAGACCATGAGTACCGATTTTTTCTACTCTTGGTCTGTTTGCAAGGTAATCTATGTAATTTTTCTTCTTGGCAATAATATCCAGATTGTTTTCCAATGCCTGCGTGATAAACTCTGTCGCATTTTCCCTTGTTGGCCTCTGGAGATAATCATAATACTCATGCATGCGGTCTGCATCCTCTATCTTTGACAGGATGTCCGCTATCAGTTCCTTTTGCTTGACTGTAGCCGGAAGCAAACCGTAGGTATTGTCTATCTTCTCCACACCTTCGCGGGTGCTGATATAATTCATGTAATTGGCAAGATGTGAAGGAGGGGCATTCTTGAGATAGTTGCAACGTAAAATTAATTTAGGCATTATTACTTTTCTTCCTTCAATTTTTCCATAATAGAATTAGAATTGGATTCTAGTTTTTTTGTAACATAATCAATTAAAGCCAATGAATGTAAATATTGCACTTGACGATTGTTGCCTATTTTTCTTTCAGAATAATTATCTTTGTCATAAAGATTATCTTTTATTAAAAGAAGTTTAAACGACAACGGATCAAACGGAACTACCTGTCCATTATAAAGTAACTTAGTGCCTGATTCTTTTAACCTTCTATTAATCTCTTTAACGCATCTTTTCCTTGTAAATATACAATCTGTTTCACTCTCAACATAATTTGTCTCGCAATATGTTACTAACTCATCATAGTATTTCTTACCCACCCTTGTAAGATCATGTCTACCCAATAGTTTTCGTAATTGATACGCGTCTGGATTATAAGGATCAGTTAATATCTCACCATTTGACAATGAAAAGAAATATTTTTTTATAATATCATAGGAGCCAATGATGTTTTTGTGTAAATAGCCATCTATCATTTTTGCAGCCGAGTAAATCAATTTGAAATATTTTAAAATCCGTTCATGTGATATTCTTGTAGTTTCTATCGGCTCGAAATCGATTGGAGCACTATATACGTCCTTTCTTCTTCCGAAATAATGTCCTAAATTATTCCTAGTAACTCTAAGTTCATCTAAATCCTTAGATAAATCTAATAATTGAGGTGGTAACTTGCCAAAATATTTTTGAAATGCACAAAAACGGTTTGCCCATTCCCCGCGACACACTTCCTCAATCACTTCACCAAAGCGATACGATTTATCATTCATGTTCCCATACATAATATCTCTTTTTAGCAGTGCCGCGCCGTCAACAGCATCTTGGCAATTAATAATCACTCCTGGTTTAGACTCAAATGAAAGAGAAACCACCGTCCTTAAATATGTTTCAAAACATGAACTTAAAAGCATAATAATATTCAATCTTGAGTAATTTACGTATTCCGAAAAATCAGTTTTCCACTCGCCATATGTAGGAGCCATCCTACGATCCTCTTCATCTGGAATCAAAAAAAACTTTTTCGGATCAGCATTATCATCAAGCAAACTCTTCTTTGCAAATGATTTGATGGTATTTGCTGCTGGAACAAAAGCCCAATATGAACGATTTATTTCCTCAAAATGTTGCTTAAACAAATTAAATGCTAATGAATATGGAAATGGAGATTCCCAACGTACATTACTCATATTATTTTTCTCCCTATGTCAATCATACCTAAATCAGTTAAACCTGATTTTACTATCCATCAAACTCCAACAGGAAAATCAAAATATGCTATATTCACAATGATATCACACCACTAAGCTCCATGACTACCCTTTTTGATATTCGTAGGCATTCTCAAAACTAACTGTTCCATTAATATGTTTCACTTCCTCTGCACACTTTGCCTGTAGCTTCTTTAGTGCCTCTTCATCCACTCCATGACTATATGCAATCACATGGGACAGCTTTGAGGTTTCCACCGCCAGCTTATACATTGCACGAGCCATTCTGTTCTCGCTATCCTTCACTGTGGAATGCATCACTGAGGAGATAGTGGAAAGCATATAGTTTTCGATTTTCTCTGATGTCAGATAGCCGATATAAAATTTCAATGCCTGATTTAAAAATTCATTTCTTGATTTCACATCTGCCTGCTCCAGTAATCCATCCACCTGCTCCAGCAAATCTTCCTCAATATAAAATCCCTTCCTTACTTTTCCTTCGCTCGCCACTCTCATCCTCCTTCTCTATTACTCTTCGCAGATATCCACGATATGCTCACATAACTTCTGTGGTATCACACTTCTTTCTCTGGCCCCTTTTAATCCCTGTGTCCCGGTCTTACTTCCTCTCGGAGCTGCCACGTGGCACGAATCTCCATTATGACACATCGGCAAAAATTTTGGATCAGGATGATTCGTCCAGATGTCAGTCGGTTTCATCCGATTATCACCATACTGACAATATGTCACGGTGTATCTTAGCAGATCTTTCATCCATTCCATCTTCCGCATACCGCCTCTGGGATTTTCAATAAAATAATATCTTGGCTGTAACTCTTCAATGAGTTTCAGCACATGCTGGTCTACCATGTCACAAAATTTTGCATAGGTACTGACCGGCTCCAGACTTCCGGTATCCGGATTTTTTCTTCTGTGATGACTGATTGCAGCAATACTGAATGTGGAGCAGTCCGGACTTGCCCAGATGACATCCGGCTTTCCAAAAAGCCTTATGATATCTTCTGCGGTTACCTTACTGATATCCTCATACAAATCAATGTTCACAAAGTCCTTGGACCACTCCACACTGAATACTTCATGCCCCCTACTCTCAAAGGCTTTCCCGATACTCCGTGTTCCTGCAAATAATTCCAAAACTTTCATAGTCCCATACCGGTAGTGGTGCGCACCTTACCCCACGGGACTACTCAATTCCTTTCCTTTTTTCTTCCGCCTGCAAGCATTTTTGCGAAAGGCATAAATAAAAGTTTCCTCAATGCCTTTCAATTCTTCAAAACAAAAAAATATAGCATAACTTCTCCCAAAATTTCAAAAAAGTTATGCCATACCACAAATCCCCCAACGGCTCTGCCGATGGGGGTTTGACGGGTTAGGCCGCCTCAAAGCGGCATAACCCCTTTAACCTGCACTATTTTCGACCCTAGTTTTACAGCCCTCATTTACCCCCGGATTTTGCTTCTCTACACTGTCATTTCCGGCTACTTCGATTATATTTCCTCAAATTGGCTCACACAGGGCAGAATGAGTGCTTATCGGTCACTTTATCCACTTTCCCCGAACAAGGTCACAAATCGGCTCACGAACGCTCACACGAGGTAATTAACCCTGCTTCACTATCTGACCTTACTCATTCTGGGAAGATACCCCAGCAGTCATGCCAGTATTTCTTGCAGCATTTTTGTTGCTTTTCTTAATAGCGGCAGGCACATCACCTCTGCTGTCAATGTATTCCCTTACGGCCTGGGGAACATATTTCTCATACATTTTCCCAAGCACCTCGTTCATTTCCGACTCGAAGTCAGCATCCTTCTTGCCCATATACTGCTTGATGGCATTCAGCTTTTCCTCTTCATACTTGATCGTTACTACTGCCTGTTTCATGTTCTTCTACCTCCATTTTTAAAACTATTTTTTGTATTTTCCTCTTGGAAACACAGCTTATAAAACACTTTGTTGTATCTACATCTGCTGTGTCATCCCCTGTACAGCAGATTGACCTTGGGACTCCAAATAATTAGTCCAAACGTCTTTTTCCACACCAAACAATCCTTCATGAGCAAGGATTTCCTCCCTGCCATCCAGCACAGCTTCCGTTCCGTCATTGTATAATTTATGGAGTTCCATCTCGGTATCCAGTAGTTCTAATGCTCTCTCCTTGGTAAGCGGAAGCATGCCGTCCCACTGATACCCATAGGAATGCATCTTTTCCACGCTGACCCTGTCCGGCATTGGAATTTCCTCTTGTGCTACCGCAACTACACGGGATAAGACTTGCGTATCACGGCTGTACTGATATACTTCATCTGATAAAATCTCAGTCGGATGTAACTGGGTACGATTCACCTCTTTTACCATTTCACGCAGTATATCAAAGTCCGTATCTTGCTGCTTTTTCAACAAAATACTTTCATGGATAGATGATGGAATAACCACAATGTCCCCACCAATCCCTTCTGCTATCCTGCTCATTACTTCCGTATCAAACATATAAGCTGCACCGTATTGTTTATCCTTATTGCTGAGTACATACATTTCCACAAGTTCCGTTGCCTCCGACATTTCATCATAACCAACAGAACGTAACACATTGCTCATGGTAGAAAACTCAGGTGGATAGTAGTCGTGCATATTGTTCCAAGCCACTTCCTTTAATGTTTTTTCATCTATTCCCCATGACTCCAAATGGGCATTATGTATTAAAACACTTCCCTTTTCTCCATTGGAAAGTTCTACATTAACCCTGTAAAGAAGTGCCAAGTCATCTCTGATTTCATGGGGAACATTTTCCAATAACTCACGGTTCATTTCCGCATTCTGTACTACAACAAAAATTCCATTCTTTATCTTCTCATACTGAAATCCATCAGCTGAAAAGTTGCCCACCTGTTCCATACTTTCCATATACACATCTGCTATTTTTTGTAAAATAGCATCCATGCTAACACCTTCTGTATGGGCTTGATAGTATGGCTCAAGATAAATTGCAGGAACAATATTCCTGTCTCCTTTAATGGAAAGTGAATCCCAAATCACATTGTTATTCTTTCTCTGCTCCATGATATTGATTTCATGTACGTTGTAATCCTGAGGCAAATAATCTTTTATATGATCCGCCACATATTGTTTAAAACTTTCATAGTTCATAAATGTTTTTCCTCCTGCTATTTACATACTCATAACCATACCGCTCTCCTGCTCCTGACCGGTTTCCTGTACTTCTCCCTCATCCGCAGTCTGGCTGCCGAACTCCGTCTGCTCAGGAACAGTTTCCCTTGCCACATTCTGTCTGGCAGTGCGTCTGCCCTGTCCTCTTGTCTGTCTCTGCGGCTCTGCCCCTTCTTCCTGCACAGATTCCTGCTGTGGTGCAAGTTTACTTTCCACAAATTTTCTTACCTGCTGGGGAACACTTTTTTCATAGGTCTTATCCAAATGTTCTTTTAGTACCTTCTCCACAGTGGTATTATTCTCCTGTAAGAAAAACTCCAAGGCCTCCATCTTTGCCTCGGAAAATCCAATCTTGATTTCTTTCTCTGCCATTTCTCTCCTCCTACATTCCCATATTCATTACGGTAGCCTGCGTTTTCTGCATTGCCTGATGCAGTTCCATGATTTCCTTTACAGATGGCACAAAGGAAGAATATCTGGCATAGGATGAGCCTTCGCTCTCCACTAAAACACCATCTTCCATGCCCTCGCCGGTTACTAACAGGCAATGCCACACACCATCCTTTTCACACATCAAATCCACATTGTCTCTGATAAAGTCATAATCATGCATCAGATGCTTAGTAAAGGACTCATACTCAGGAGCCGGAAGTACAATGACCTTTTCTACACAGAATTCATTTGCCTCTATCTCCGGCTCTTTTCTTAAAAATACTGCTCTCACATTTCCTCCTTCTTAAAGCGCAAAACAGATGCCTATGGCATCAAAAAAACTACTGTAGTCTGCCATAAAGCACCTGCTTGTCTTCGTCAAACAAATTTCGATATACTACTTTTCCCTTGGAATAGGATGCATCCACTACCTTTCCATCCCCGGCATAAATACCCACATGGGTAATGTTCATGAACCGCCCGTTTGGTTTATAACTCCAGAACACAAGGTCCCCCGGCTGTAAATCCTCTTTTGTAATGGTCAGGTTATGCTCCACCAGATACCTTCCCTGCTCTGCAGCAGTCCCCGGTAGAATAATCCCTACCTGCCTGTAGCACCACAACGTCAGGTAACTACAATCCACATAATTGTCTTTTCCTCTGTAGGTCTGGGAGTAAGGATGCCCCAGCCGGGACATGGCAAGCTCCACTACCTTTCCTCCTACTTCGCTTGCAGGCAAGTCATAATAAATAACATCACCGCCTCCATTCCAACCTGCCCATCCATCAAAGCCATCTCCTTCCTGCGGAGCTGTTGTGTTGTATTTTGCGATATGCCACACATTCATTGCATTGGACTGCTGCTCATAGGTTACTGCCACCCCATAGTGGTCCTTTATCCGTTCAAACAGTTCCACTTTATCTGTAATGGCAATGGATGCCTGATAGTTTTCTACACTTTGCCCTCCCTCCTCGTCTGTAACAATCCGGGTACGGTCTTCAAACTTTACAAAGGATTCTGCAAATCTCTGGTAGTCCGATTCTCCAAGCCAGAGCCAGTCCTCGCCGAAATACAGAGAGTAAAAAACCGCTTTAACCAAATACCTGTCCTGAACATCCCCCTCTGCCACTGCATCGATTTCATCCATAGCAGAGTCTATCCATTCGAAGCTTTGCTGCATTTTGTAGATATATTCCTTGTAATCAGCAGGCATGCTTAAGGGAACAAACCCTCCATGAAAAGCAAGTCTTACCGCCGCCCTGTTATGATCCGCCGCTGCGGATGCAAGGTTTAAGATACACACAATGGCAAGAATAAAGGGGATACATATCCCCACAATCACAGATGCAATCCCTGTCCAGACCTTTTTATTGGTACCCACCGCAATGGCGGCCTTAGCTATCATTGCAGCAGTTGTTGGTTCCATGCCTGCTCCTCCATTCCTTCATTCTCATACCGCTTCTCCACTACTTCTTTACAGTAAGACACACTTTGAAGCAGTCGGTTCACATCAAACCCTGCCTCCAGATATCCTGTTGTAATGGTTTCCAGATAGCGCATGGATGGCTTTCCAATCTCATGTCCTTCATTCATGGTATACGCCATAATGGATTCACTTCCATCTTCTGTCTGCACCTCCAAATCCACTTTACCATAGAGTCTGGGATATCCTTCATAGATATCCAGATTCCTTTCATCTTCGGGTCCAATCTCCCAGATTAACACAGGAACGCTGGAACCGGCTTTCGGTTCCACTGTGGCTACCGCAGACAGACTGCCTCCCCTGAATAACAGTTCATGGTCCTTGATTTCCCCTTTGCCAATTACCTTAGCTGTGGGGCATCTTCTTGCCATCTGTCCGAGATTTAGATTGGAACCATAGGCAATGTACTTTTTTCTTCTTTCCACTTTTCCCTACCTCCTTGTCTTATAGTGACAGATTCATTCCCTGCTCTTGGCTCTCCTCTGCCTCTTCTATTGGTTCTTCCTGCATCGCCTCTTCCGATGCTCTTAAAGATTCCTCCTTTTCCTTTTTTGCCTTTAGCCTCTCCTTTTGTTTCTCTGCCTGTACCGGGTCCTTCCATGCGATACCACCCTCAAGGTTCTCAAGCAAAAACTTTCTGGCTGTCTTAAACTCATCTCCTATCATGCCAAGTCGTAAAAGCCATGTGCGGAAGGTATATTTTTCATTGGTGCTGGTGGTCTTTCTGGTCGCGGCACAAGTCTGGTTTAATGCCTGCCCGGAAACGGCAAGACAAAACTGTATGTAGGTCTTTACTTTGCCTGCATGGGTGGTGGAATTAAACAGTCGGAACTCAATGGTTCCCTTCTGGAACACACTGTGCAGGTTCAGACAATGGTATCTGCTGTCATGGTAATGTCTGTGTCTGCCATCATTCCCCTTGTACCAGATGTTACTGACCTCCGCCAAGGTCTTTGGCTTTTTCCGGTTCAGACTCTGCAAAAAATCCTCTTCTACTTTTTTGCAATAACGGTGTTCACGGTTTACATCCACCTGCAATGCCTTGTAGATTAAATCCTCTTTGCTGTACATGATGTTGGTGATATTCCTGAGTGTCTTCGCATTATGGGGAGCGGCATTCACATGAACATGAATGCCACACGTTTCCCCTGCTATGGCGCCTGCATGACGGAGCTGCCTTACAATCTCCTGTATGGTTGGAATGTCTGCATACTCACAAATGGGGGATACAAACTCTACCTTGTACTCATCCCCGGCATGAGTTCCATCCTTTTTCCTTGCCACAATACTGGAATCATACATGACCTTCCATTTTCTCCCCTGATTGTCATAAACGCTGTATTCCTCATAATAACCGCCATCGTATTGATAACTATTACCCAAGTATTTGGAGATAACCTCCGCTGCTTTCTGTCTGGTCAGACCGGTCAGTTCGATTTCAATCCCGAATTTCTGCTCCCGCATATCCATAGGCTAACCTCCAGTTATCTTCCGCCTGCACTACCGAACAGCTTCTCCTTATACTCCGGTGCGTGTACCATCAGGTTGTATCGTTCATTGCCACACTTATAAAGGCACACACCTCGCTGGGGATAGCGGATGAGATTATACTCACTCTTCTCAAGCTGCAAGGTATCGATATAAAACTTGGCATCGATGTTACCGGCATTGAATAAAAAGGCATGTGTCGGGATGGAGAACAGCGGTTTTGTATATTCACGGATACCGTCAATGTTGAAGTCCTCCAGATTCTGGCTGGCAAGGATGACCGCACTGTCCTTCTTACGCACACGTTTCATAAAGTTACGGATGTATTCCACCGCAGTAAGGTTGGTTAAGAACAGATAAAACTCATCGATGCTGGCGGCAGTATGACCGTTTGTTAACAGTTCATTGGACATGTAGGAAAGAATGTTAAACAGCATGGCATCCTTCACATTTCTGCTGGCCTGTAACAATCCTTTTACACCGAAAGTTAAAAAGCTGCTGTCCTTGATATTGGTATGTCCGTTAAAAAATTTGGACTCCGCTCCTTTACACATGGAGTGAAGTCCTAAACAGATTTCCTGCAAAAGCTCTGCGGTATAAAGTTGTTTCTTCCCCACATCGTAATTCTTATATTCCTCCTCCATCAGGTCATAAAGGTCGGAAAGGATAGGGTAATCAGTAGGTGATAACTTACTAAAATCAGTATCATCCCGGATGTTCCATTTCTCATACAGCTTCCCTAACATGATTTCAATGGTATCAATCTGGCTGTCCGTGAAATTCTTATAGGTACGGAAGAAATCCTTTAAGAAAGAGATGTGCTGGCTGAGTTTGGAAGAACAGCGGAAGGCGATTGGTGCCTCCGTATCTTCAGGGCTTCCGTTCTCATCCCAAGTCTTAGGCTCCAACACATTAATAATAAACTCGCCACTCATAAGGTCCACAAAGCATCCACCCAGATTGTTTGTCAGGTCAATGTATTCATGCTCCGGATCAAGGCAGATAACCTTCATGCCGGACTCCCTTGAAATGGTTAATATCAGCTTTAACAGATAGGATTTACCCTGTCCGGAGTTTCCGAGAATCAGGATATTGGCATTGGTCTTATCATCAGCTCTCTGGTTAAAATCCACAATCACATTACTTCCAAACTTATCCCTGCCGATGTAGAATCCATTCTTATCCGTTTTTCCGGAATAGTTAAAGGGGAACAGATTTGCCACGCTGGATGCAGGGAGCGCACGCTCAAACTGCTCACGGAACACATTTCTGCCTACCGGGTGGACACACATAAATCCCTGTTTCTGGCGAAGCAGGAGCTTGTCCACATTCAGCTTGGATCGGATTAACTCTGTCAACACCTCTGTCTGCAACAGCTTTAATTTGTCCATGTCCGGGGCAGATAATTCGATGAACACAGCAGTATGGAGCAGCGGTTCCCTGTTGCGGTGCATGGTGGCAATAATGGTAGTCACATCCTGTAAGTTGCTTGCTGCGGTAACCGTTTCCTGTAAGTTTTCCGTGTTCCCCTGCTTCATACGGTTCTTATTGGCTGCGTTGCTAATTATTTTTTTCTCCTCTGCCGGTGTGACCTGTCTTGTATAAATCCTTAAGGTAACGCCATCCTTTTCTCCAAGGTGTCTTAAAATTGCCTGTTCATCCGTTGCGGTAGGATATTCTCTTAGTGCCCACACACTTCGGTATGTATTTCCACAGATATAGTGGTCCGTATTAAACTGGATAACGGAAGGGGCAATCATATCTAAAAAGCCTTTCAGCTTTGCCTCGGCTGCCGATTCCGTTACCGTGTTTTTCTTTCTGTTTTTATTCATTTAAAATAATCCACCTTTCTCCGTCAAATTCTTCGAACTTTTCGGTTGTTACCTTCTGCTCAAAGTACACTGCAAGGATTCTTCTGATATCCTCTTCCTCTGCTCTCTTTGATTTGAACCCCTGCTCCACAAGCATCTTTTCGATTCGGTTTAAGTATGAGAAAATCTCATTTTCCTTCTGGTTGCGAATACGAATAATTAACAGAAACTCTCTTGCAGTAGCCATCTGTACCTGCATGCGGTCTAAGTAATTTGCATCCTTCTCCAGAAGCTTTCGCACCACAGGGTTGGTTTCCTCCTCCATACGTTTCTTCAGATATCTCTTGTTGTCCTCAAAATTCTCTCTGGAATTTAAGCACATCATCTCAATCTCCGTAATGCCCTTAAGCACTGTCATTAGACCATAGATTCTGGCAGACAGGCTCTCTTCTGAAAGCACGGAGATGTTACTCGGCTGGATTAAGAAATAAACCAGCTCATCATTTCTGTATGTTCTGACGCTGTAATCCGTCACTTCCTTGGTTCCCATCAGTTCTCTGGTGGACTCCATGTTCTTCTTACTCATCCGGTGTATACCTCCATTCATAATGCTGCTGGTCCATAAAAAAATACGCACAGGCATAGCGGATAAAATCCATAATGCTGGTATCCTCCACCTGTATGGTCAAAAACGCATAGGCTCCGGCAATGACCAGCGGAAACCACAGCCCTGCATATGCAAACGCAAACACAGAGAACAGAACAATAATGCCTATAATGGCAAGGTCTTTTAGTTTCCACAGCCACATGGTTGCCTTTGCTTTCAAGTTATCGGGATAGATATACATCCTCTTCCTCCTCTCCCATTTTTAAAAGATAAAAGGCGATGCCGCATAGAATAAAATCCACACATGGCACCGCCACACTGTTTCCCAACGCTCTGTATCTTGCACTGTCACTTGCTCCCGGTATGTCCGTCCAGTAATCGGGAAATCCCATCAGCCTTTCACACTCTAATGGTATTAGTCTGCGTACCAAACTGCTGGTATCCACAATGCACTTGCCCTGGTCCACATATTGGTTGCTGACCATCTTCTCATCCCCGGCACACAGACTTCCGATAACCTCTTGATAAGGTTTTGGCATATTATCCGGATTGTACACACAATGCCTGTCTTCTGTGGTCAGGGTATAACTGATACCTTGCTGGTACCCACATCCGTTTCCGCCATTCTTCTCCTTCCGGTTTACAATGTTCCCGGCAATGCAGAATGGCTCTTTGTTTACGGCAAGTGGTGTATTGTTTCCTCCTGTGCCAAGTGCCGATGTGATGGTCTGGGCAACCTCCACAGGACCGGTATACCTTGTGTCCGGTCCGTGATTGTCAAACAGTATGGGCTGGTTATTTCCAGCCATCCCTGCCGCTGCGGTAATGGTCGGGCAGTACCCAATTCCGATTTCTGCATTCCCCTGACTGGTTGCCATGATAATGGGTGGATTGGAACGTCCATGTGCAAGCAGGGTTCCGCTTTTGTTTTCATGCACATCCATCCGCTCTCCGCCCTGATCTAACAGGCAGATTACATAGTCTTTTCGGGGACTTGCCCTGCCTGCATCAGCAGTGCCTGTTTTAAAATAGCAGGCAACACCTTTCCTCTCTTCTCGCTTCTTCTGATAATTCCTCCACACGCTGTCGGACTCAAATAGTATCTCGCCGGCACTGTGTCCTCCAAAATCTGCGACAAGGAAGATGCGATTTCTTCTTTGGGGGACACCCCAAAATTGAGCATCCAATACTCTCCAAGCAACAGAGAATCCTTCTCCCATAATAAGCCCGGCAGGAGTCCATGCCCCTCCCGGCGGTCCAGGTATAGATACGTCTGCCTCTTTGATGCGGCAGACCTCTTCGAGGACTGTGTGGAAGTCGGCTCCGTGTGTTTCTCCACTGGAGAAGGCTCCCGGCACGTTTTCCCAGAGCATATACCGAGGTCGAATAAACTCATCTGTCCGTCTTCTATGGTTTCTCATCCTCCTTCCGTCCTGTTTTCTCATTTCTTTTACGATCCGCACCTGTTCCATGAATAAGCCGGACCTCTCCCCTGCAAGCCCCTCTCTCTTGCCCGCCACGGATAAATCCTGACAGGGGGAGCCTCCTGCTATCACATCTACCACCGGCAGATTTGCCCCATGCAGTTTTGTAATATCCCCCATATGCTTCATCTGCGGAAAGCGGTATGCTGTCACCGCCATCGGAAAGGGTTCTATCTCACTTGCCCACATGGGACGGATATCGTTCATGGTAGCTGCCAGCGGAAATCCGCCTATCCCATCAAACAGACTTCCTAATTTCAACTCTGTCATAGCACCACCTTATGCTGCCACTGCCTTCACAACCGTTCTGGTCATATTGATGGCGGTCTGGGCTGCATACACACTGCTCATGATGTTGGTCTTGGTGCTGGTATCCAATCCGAACTGTCCTGCAATACGAGGCACCTCTGTGCTGGATAACATGAGTCCTAATCCTAACAAGGGATGGTCTTTAAATACCATAAGTCCTGCGGTTAAGATGGTGGACTGCAAAAACGCAGTGATACAGATACCAATGACCTGCTTACACCACTGAATAAATCCGTCTATGTATCCTCTAGGTACAGAGAACATATAAAGACTTCCAACCGCTATCTGGATTAAAAGGATTCCACCTCTTTTTAAGTTGGCAAAGAACACTTTGATTACTGCATACCCCATCATAACTGCACAAAAAATCATCAGAATGGGATTTCCGATTCCCGGAAAAGATGCAGACATTAACACCTGCTGTGCTGTCAGACCAATGCTTTCCGCATTGGTAATGCCCGTAATCGCCGAACCGAAGGTTCCTTGCAGGGATACGCACAGAGCATACAGGTTTACCGGCACAACTGTGAACAGACTTACCGCCATAAAACCTTTAATATAATTCATGGCAGTGTCTTTTATGCTTCCCCTGCCTCCCTGATACTCAATGGCGCACTCAAAGGCTCCTACCACAAGTCCAACACCAAACAGTGCCCATCCGAAGTAACTAAAAAAAGTGGTAACTGCTTCTACCCAAGGTAATGCAAACAGTTCCACTCCCATGTTGTTCATCATCACAAAGAAATCATTTAAAAAACCTATGATTTTCCCATATATCCAGTCAAGTATCTGGTCCAGGATAGTCTCGGCCACAAAATCAAATATAAACATATCTTGCCTCCTTCCTGTTTACTGCTCCCTATGTCCCCATCTGCATGGTGCAATTCTGGCTCTCCTGTGTCATTGACATATCCTGAAATATGGACAGATAGTTTTCCATGCTTTCTGTAACCTTCTGATAATCTGCTGTTCCCGGATGAAATCCATACCATTCATATTTTCCGTCACAAGACCATATATGCGGCGCAATTCCTTCTCTGAAAGTTGGTGTTTTCGGTTTTCCCCAAATATCTGTAAAACGAAGGAGCATACTGTCTACCACCCCTTCTTTTCTGTTGATAACGGATGCCTTTATGCCTGCATAATGGTCACTGACTCCAAGGGTTACAAACTCCACTCTGGCTCTTAAATCCTCACTGATGGTTCCATAGCACATACGTCCAACATACTTCTGGTCTTTCAGAATGTCACTGTTTCCCATAATCTTTTTCAGTTCCGATTCAAAAAAATTCATACTAGCTACCTCCTACATTCCAAGAATCTTCCAGATATAGGCAGGTGCAGTCAAGGTAAAGACCAGACAGGCAAACAGAATTGCCGGAGCTGCCCATTCAAACTGTCCGTGCTTTCGGTAATCAAAATATGCGGTTCCCAGCTTTGCAAAAAAGAATACTGCAAGGATCAAATCAATTGCAGGGAATACAACCTTGTTTACCACCGTCTTAATCTGTCCGGACGCATCTTTCCATGTTCCCTCAATGGCTCCGGCCACATCCCCGGTACCGGCTGCACATACAGTGGTTCCAAACATGCAGGAAAGCACAAGAACCAGCATTACCATCACTAACCATTTCTTTTTCTTCATTCTTCTTCCTTTCTCCTTTCGGTACAGAAAAAGACTGCCCGAAAGCAGTCCTTTTCCACTTGTTATTTTGTTACATTGTTATCTGAGGTGCCTGTGTCTGCTCCTGTAGCAGTTCCGCCACCTCATATATATTGGGGTTCTCATAGAACCTTAAATCTCCCCTGAAGCCTATTTTCAGATGGCTGAATTCCTCGCCAAGTTTCCGTATCTCTTCTGGCGCTCCATCGGGGAACTCCTGATTCCATAACACCCAATCCCCATTCTGATATCTTGGGGACAGCTCCAGCACCACATATTCCTCCGGCTCAAACTTTGGATATCTCCTTGGAAGTCCGTTTGTATCATAGTACAGTTTTCCTTCTTCCATAATCGTTAATTCCATCAGCCTTAAGGTATCCTCCAAGGAAGTACAAAACCAGCATTCCGTATCCTTAAACTTTCTTATCCTCCCATCCTGTAAAATCGGCTCTATGTTCTCCCTTTTTGTGTAGTGATAGAGCAGACCTTTTGGTCTGTCAATTCTTTCATACGCCATTCAATATCTATGCCCTTTCTGTAACCTGCGAACTTTGGGCCAGCGGCACAAATTCGCGTGTGAAAAATCTTCCATATATGGATTTTTAACACTATTACCTTGCCCTTTGTGGTGCTATGTGCCAGTCATCCCATAAATCGCCCGATATCTGTACGGAGTCTGTCAGATTCACACTGAGCATTCCATCCGGTGTCCAGCAGTCCAATAAATAGATGTAGACCGTATAGGTACCATCCGGCATCCAGATGGGTGTAAAATGTGTCCTGCGGTTATAGGTGGAATAGTGGTTATTCCGAAATTCAAACCCGGCATGATATCCGCCACTTGTTCTCTCTAGTAATCTCCAATAGGTCTTATAATAAAACTCCGGGAAATAACTAACTGCTGTCTGCGGCGGTGTGGTTGCCGAGGACTGGCTTGTGGATGCACTGGCATTTACACTGATATTTACACCGTATCCACTCTTGATTGTAGTGCTTGTAGCGGTAGGAGATTTTTCATCCGTACTAAGTTCCATCGTTGCTGATAGAGATGCCGAATATCTGTCTAAGCTAAACTCCCACCAACCTTCGTCCACGTACTCTCCCTCATCTTCCCAATATCCATGACTGCTTTCACAGTCCTCCGGGCAATCTTCAGAATGAGCGCCAGTCTTCCACTCCCAATCACTATGCCATACCCATTTTTCTTTCCACCAAGGCCTCCATACACTCCATGATGCGCTTGTCTTTTGTGGATTTGCAGGAATAATGGCATTGCCTGCATTGTAGGAATCATTTCTGTCATCGGCTACCGGATTGGGCGGTGGATTCTTATCAAGGTCTACGATATTGGCAGTAATGGTTCCTTTACTTGCACTGCCTCCTCCGCTTACACTCACATTTATGGTGATGTGCTGTTCCGTGGATGGCGTATGCCACTTCACCCATACAAGCTGCTGTCCGTCCTCCGGATAATACACATTATTTACGGTGTAGCTCCTTCCAAGGATGCGGAAAGTCACACTTACCGGATGGTCGGGATCGCTCTGTCCCCCACTTATGGTGACGGCTGTTACCACATCCGTATCTACCCGGTACTCATAATCCGCTGCAATCACTTCCGGTGTTATCACCTCATTAAACCTTACAATACCAAGTCCCAATGAGCCGATAATCTCATCATCTGATACCTTCTGACTTTTGGAACCACCCCAAGCTGGATATCCCAAATCCGCAGTTTCAAGGAACATGGCAAGTGGCAGATTTTTATGTGTCAGGGACGTCAGCTTTTTTCTTAACATACCGCCTCTGACCTGGTTATACATTGCTGCTTCTGTAGCGGTGAATGCAGTCCGTACTCCTTCAAACGTCACATATGCAATAGGTTCTAATAACAACTTATAGTCCCCACCTATTAACGTGTCATAATCCATCCCAACATATCCCGCTATACTTCGAATAACCTGCTCATCCGTAAAATAACTTTTGATAGCAGCAAGGCTGGCACTGCCTGATGATGTGGTAATAATCTTAGGCAGAGACTGTGCAGGAACATAATAATCATACCCTCCTACCTTTGCAGAAAGTCCTGCTCCACCTCTGTAATCAGACTTACATACTTTTCCAAAATGTACCTTGATATCACTGGGACTTCTGTTTGTCAAATCAATGGATGCGGTCACTGCACTTCCATCACTGGCACTTACCACTGTGACTCGCACTCCTTCATCTCCTGTACTCCAAAAGTTTGTATCCGTACCTTCTCCTAATCCTCCACCACCGTTGTCGATGTTTCCCTCTCCTTCAGCATGCACCGTCATGGGCGCCAGTGTGGATACGATTAACAAGAAAGTAAGAACCAAAAGTTTAAATCGTTTCATGTTGCCTCCCTTCAATGCAGTGAACCACCTGCTGTTACAGATGGCTCACTGCATGAAAAAAGCACAGCGTTTTTCACTGTGCCTCTTTCTTGGTATCCTTAATCCATGATACCTACCTTATTTCCGTTCTCATACATATCATCCGCATTCGTTCCCGAACCGGCACCCTCATCAGGTAACCATCCGAATCCTTCCACATATACCATTCCATCCTTGGTACCTCCGGTTTTCGGAGTATCATCCGCAGGCGGTTTTGTCTCTTCCGGCTCCTCATACTCTGGTGGTGTATCCGGCTTTGTGGTATCCGCATCCTCTGTTAAGGCAGGCGGCTCCTCCGGCTTTTCATCTTCCGTTTTTTCAGGCGTTTGCTGGATTTCCTGCTTGCCGCTCTCCACGACATTCTCTGTTTCTGTTTCGATAACTAACTCTTTTGTTTCCTCTGTGCTTTCCGTTTCTTTCTGCACCGGCTCTGTCTTTTCCGTATCTACCACAAGTTCCATCTCTTCCGTAGTCTTGCTTTCTTCAGGTAACTCCTGCACCGGCTCCTTATAAAGCACCCTGCTGATACCGAAAATCAATAATACGCACACTGCTGCAAGTCCTGCGATGATAAGTCGTTTCTTTGTACTATCTTTCATAGCAATCCCTCCTGTATGTAATTTTTCATTTTTCTGTTTCTCAACCCACAACCTACCACACAACTTTGTATAAGTCTATCAAAATGTAATAGGTTGCATGATATCTGTAACATCTTACTAAAATTTCTCTGTATAGGCTGCCCGAACCTTTAGATTTATTGTCATATTTGTGATGATTTTTCCGGCAAATCTTACCGGCACCTCCAGCTTAATGGAGGCATCTGCATAATAGGAGCCACCTCCTGCACCAAGGGCAGTATTGGGTATGGATACCGAAAGATTGCTCAAACGGTATTCCCTTTCCCCTCCGTTACCCACTCTAACATATCCATCCCCATCCTCTTCCAGACCAAGCAAAAAACACATCCTGCTGTAAATATCCCCATAGTCCACTGAGGCTGAGAAAGATTCTCCATTCGGCTCATAGCCTGCGGCATACCCTTCCCTCACACTGTGGTAAACCTCATTATAATTGTCATTGACTGTGGATATGACGGCAGACTCCATTGCATCCTTGATACCTGCAGCGGTAATCACAAGACGCATGTATTCCGTAATCCCAAGGATAATAATCAGCATGCAGATGGTCACTGCAACCACTAATGGCATCATATTTCCTTTCCGGTCTATTAACAGGGCGGCAGTCTTTTTCTTTAACTTCCTCATTTCCAGTACACCTCACTCTTTCCGGAGGCTCTTGCACGGATGGTTATCGGGAACGAGCCAAAGTTTCCAAACAGCCCTAAATCCTTCTGCACTGTAACGGTTACCGTTACCTCTTCATTTAATTGCAGATTTCCGGTACTGGACCACTGCACTGTAGGGTGGAGTCCTGTTCTTTCTTCCAAGACCCTTTGCCTGTTCGAAGTCTCACTCCCCACTCTTCCGCTGATCTCAGCCTCTCTTACCAGTTCGTCTGCAAAATTGTCTACCTGCATTTTGGTGATAAAGATGGGAAATAACCTTACGCCAAGGGCAATTACCAGCATGACACATAGCACCATGACTGCCACATCGATGTACCCCTCTCCCTTTTTATCACGAAGTATCTTTCTTATCTGTTTCATGCGCACCTCCTAAAATAGCGTACCCATTGACTTGATAATCTCATAGATGATGATGGCGAAGTAAGTTGCCAGAAAACACATCAGCATGGCAAAGGAATACACTCTGATTTTGGGTGGTATCTTTGCCGCCTTCGCTTTCAGTCTCTGAAGCTCTGCCTGTTTAAAGTCATGGGTTAACATCTGGAAGTACACGGCTCCGTCATCTCCCCTTAACACACCGATGAGTCCTCTGACCACATCCGATAACTGTGGGGAATTAAGCCTTGCTTCAAAACGGGTTAGAGCTGCCTCGTAGCTGCTGGAGCGCATGTCTGCACACACAATATCCAGTTCCTTCCGAAAGACTGTCCCGGCATTCTCCTTGTAATGCTCCAGCATAGCAAGCACATCCCTGCTGTTTTTCAGTTCCTGTGTGATAGTGGACACAAAGCGGTATAACTCCTCCTCTATCTGCTCTCTCTTTTCCTTTAATATCTCATCTGCTTTCTGGATTTCCTTGTAATAAATCATGATCCCTAAAAGAATGACAAATAAAGCTGCCAGCGGAAACACATATACTGCCGGGATAATCAGCAAAAAGATACTTCCGGCTTTTAGGTATGCATATGCGGTATAAACTTCCGGCGTCATGCCAAGTCCCGATGCCCGAAGCACACTTGCCATTCTGCTTTTCTTGTAATCATTGATACGGATGTATTTAGCAATCTTCACGGCTCCATCCATATAAAAGGCATCCAAGGTCTTGGATAACTGTTTTCCTTCCTTGCCTGTATCCATCATTACCCTGCTGGTTTTTAAGGTCGGCAGACGTAATAGTCCTGCAAGCAGCAGAAAGAGACCTACAGAAAAGGTCAAAAACACACAAAATAATATCAGATTCATACTGCCTCCTTTCTACGACCTGTACTCTATCGGTTTTGTCAATCTGATTACATGGGCTGTGGATACAAAAATAATAATGGCTGCAATACTGAGCATTATCTGCCCCACTACCGTGTGCATCAGTGTGTGGTACCAATCCTTATTTAAGAAATATAAAAGGGGAATGTTACCCACAACCAGCACTACCATTGTAATAAACTCTTTCCTCGGCTCCATGACCATATATTCCAGTTCTGCATTCACAATACGCATGTCGGACAGTTTGGCCACAATCGGTGTCAGTGTTGTTTTTAGCGACCTGTCATACAGGCAGGCTTTCAAAGCATCAACCCATTCCTTAAACACATCATCCGCTATCCTTGTACGCAGTTCATCCAAGGCCGCCTCCAAGTCAGGATCAATCAGACGGATTCTTGACACAAAATCCTGAAAGATGTTCTTTACCGGCGGATTTAAATATTCCAGATTCTCTTCCACAGAAGTCAGGATATCCTCACTTCTTAGATATGCGGTGGTAATGATGGACAGTGCTGTTTCCAGTTCTGCCGACACATCCTTTTTGAAATGGGATGCCGTCAGCTTAATGTACCAGAAAGGCAGGAACATAAACCCTACCGCTGCTACGGGTACCAAAAAGAAATTCCCAAGCATGGCTGCCCCGGCGGCACCTACGGCAAACAAAACCAATGATACCGTACATAAAAACGGGAAGGTATTTTCCCTGTCGGTAGCCTTTAGGATACTCTGTATCTCTTCCACTTCTCTTCTTAGGAAGGACTTTTTCTTTCTCTGCGTCTGCTCTAAAATCTCCTCTCGGATGCCTTTGGGTCCGTCCAACAGCCTCTTAAAAATATTACCGGTAAAATCCGTAAGATTAATGCCCAGCAATAAAAATAAGCCTATGATGATACCCATACAGGCCATTACCTGCATTGTCAGCATACGCTTGCACCTCCTCCCGTTATTTTATTTAACACTTCCCTGGGCATTCCGTTTTCAAGGAACCTCTTTTTTAAGCTCTCTGAAATACCGCACACCTTTTTATGGGTTCCGTTGATGATGAATTTATCTCCTTCCACCCGGTTTTCCGTAATCTCATAACGGAACAGGGAATTAAAATGTCTCTTTCCATCGGGTGTGATTTCACACTCCATGATTTCCATGAGCCTTCTTTTCTTGTTCTCAAGCTGCTTGGTAAATACCACGATGGGGAATGCCTCCGTTACCAAATCCATCAGCACCTCATCATCCATGTCGTATTTTCTCTTACACAGAGTTCTCATTCGGCTGTAGGTAGATTCACAACTGTTACTGTGAATGGTGGTAAGCACTGTATGCCCGGTTCTTGCAGACTCCTGTGCTGTATATGCTTCCGAGCTTCTCATCTCTCCCACACAGATAATCTCCGGGTTGAAACGTAAGGCCATATCAAGGAGCATATCCTGATCGATGTTCTGCTTTTCATTTTCGCTGAATCTGGTCAGAGTATGGATGACGCTGTTGGTTACCTTTCCATCCTTCTCCCTGACAAGAGCCAGTTCCCTGCTTCCGTTCTCAATGGTAAAGATACGCTTGTTATCGGGAATGGTAGTAAGGAGCCACCCTGCTAAAGTTGTTTTGCCGGAGCTGGTGGCACCTGCCACACAGATACTGATTCCATAACGCAGACATTCTGCCAGAAAATCCAGCATTTCATCGGTAGCGGTTCCTCCATCCACAAAGTCACTCTTTTTGAGACTCTGAGGATTTACGATTCGGATGGAAGCTGCAATACCCACATCCTCATCCACAAGGGGTGTTTTTAATACCGCAATACGGATATTTTTACTCAAATGCCCAAGGACTGCCGGGGATGCATTGTCAAGTACCATGCCGGACACATGGAGCATTCTTCGGATCACATTGATGGCATGCTCCGGGGACTCAAAGTGTTCCTCCATCTTCTCACATCTGCCATCGCTGTACTGCACCTCAATATCCCTCCATGAGTTGATGTCGATTTCCTCAATGCCTGTTCCGAATATGTACTTGGTTAAAAAAGAAAACTCCGCCATTTCCGTATAAAGGTCATCGATTAGTTCTTCCCTCGTTTTGCCTTTTACAGTGATGCGGTAATCTGCAATATACTTTGAGATGTATCTCTTGACCTGCTGTTTTACCTCATCGTTCCCGCCTTCCACCATGAGGGTGGAATACTTGCTGGAGATATACTCCTGCACTTCCTTTAACACATCGGAAAATGCCCTGCCTTTTTCCTCCGGAGAAAAAAATAAATTCTGGTTATTTCCCATCATACACCGAACACCTCCTTGCTGATTTTCTCTATCTCTTTTCTAAATGCCCTGCTCTCCTTCAGTCCAAGTTCTGCCAGCATATCTCCCTCCAGATACTGTGTTTCTACTTCTCTGCTGTGGGGAATCTGAAAGGAAACGGAGCCCAGCACCTGTTCCATATGGCTACTTGCCTCCTGCTGTTTTACATTGGATGCCACCTTAAGCTGCTTGTCCGCATCCCATTTGTTGTCACGAAGCAGCGGCAACTGTGAGGACAGGTAACTGATGGATTTTAAATCACAGTTTACAAGTCTTAAGACCGTATCCGCTTCCATCAGTGCCACCGCCGACAACACATCCGAAGCAATGGTGCTTCCACAGTCAATAATGACAAAGGGAGCCACCTCTCTTGCCTGCTCAATCAATTCCGCTGCCTGTGTCTGGTCATACGGTGGATATGTGAACACATTCTCTCCCTTTAACATCCCCACCATGCTTAAGTAATCATTTTTTCTGTAAAACATACAGTTTTTCTTAATCAGGTTTTCTGTTACATGAGTTGCTGCAAGGATGCTCCCCAGAGACTTTTCTCCTTCCAAGTCTCCGGCTGCACAAATGCAGGGCAGAGGCGGTGTGGTCATGTCTGCGAAAATTAACAGTACATTTTTCTTTTTTCTGGCAAGATAATCTGCCAGCTTTACAGAAACCGTTGTCTTGCCGGAGGATGGACTCCCCCATACAGCAAGCACACCACCCTGCACATCTGCCTGTTCCTCCCAGGATTCTGTATTTCTCGTAAACAGAGAGTTCTGTTTAAAGTTCACGTTCTATTCCTCCCCATCTGTAGTTGTTTCTTCTTCCTCTGTGGTTTCCTGACCGTCTGCATTCATAACAGGCTGACCATCTTCTTCAGTCGCACCGTCTTCCTGTAAGGCTTCCTCTTCTGCCGCTTTTATTTCGTCCAGCACCTGATCCTGTGCTTTGATAAACTCCGAAGCTTTATCCGCATCACCACGGAACACCAAAGATAAATGGATTTCTCCCTCCGCTTCCAATCTCGCAAGGAGTTTGCTCTGCTCCGGTCTTACCAGAATGGTTACGGTGGAAGGCAGTTCTTTCTCTTCCTCCTCTGACAGTTTCTCCCCGGTGTTTGCATCATAGCCGGACTTGGCAGTCACCGCGATAACCTCCACGTATTTCAGTTCCACAGGGATTATCGTTTCTCCACTGCCAAGGTAATCCGGTGCAATGATGGATACAATATCCCCACTCTTTAACTTGCCGGACAATCCTTCCGCAAAGGTATTGATGGTAATGGACATGGCCTGCTTTTCCCCATTTAAGCTGTAAAGATATTTGTTCTCTGCGGCAGGTTCATCGGAAATCTTATCCGTAAGAATGTAATCTCCTGCATACACAGTTGTGGTCAGATATTTTCCCTCCACATCTGCAATATTTCTTATCACGTTTTCCGGCAGGTTATGATTTCCTACCTCTACCTCGTCCAACATGCTTCTTGTAATCTCTTCGCCCTCATTTACCTGCTGATTGAAACGGACAATGGTCACCTTCTTGGATAAGCCTGCATTGACAAGGGGTGTAATGGCAAAGCAGATAATTAGGGACACTGCAATGCAAAAAATCCCCAGCACGGTTCTGTTCTTAAATAATTTCATTTTGCGATTCCTCCTAATAATTTGTTCTTACCTTTGTATATTTTTTGCTGTTCTTGCATACTGCAGCCACCACACCTGCAATGGCTGCCAGAACACCGACTACTACTAATTTCTTTCTCACAATTAACCTCCAATCCGGACGCTTATTAACATCCCAAGCAGTAAGAAAGGAACAAGCGGATATGCCTGTTCCTTCTCTGCTACACAATTCACTTTTCTTATTTTCCTTACGCACTGCCTTACTGCATGAAACAGTAACAAAAAACTTAGTGCCATCAGAAGTCCAGCAAGGGTTCTTTCAAACCCAAGCACCAATCCGCAGGCTCCTGTCAGCTTGATATCTCCTCCTCCGATGCCTCCTACAGTGATTCCTGCAATGAGTAGTGGCAACGCCACAAGAATACCTGTCAGATAAACAGGCTCCGGTGGAAACAGACTTGCCCCTGCGATAAAAAACGGCATCCAGTCCGGAATCATTCGCTTTCGGATATCAGAGACTGCCGCCAAAGACAGAATGAGAAAAAATAGGGCAAGCCTTATCATCCCTTCCACTTACTGCATTCCCATGCTCATGCCGGCGTCTTCTTCCTGCTCCATGCCCTCTTCCGGCTCATCCTGATCAAGCACCGGTGTGAGAACACTCTCCTGATAAGCTGTTTCCACTGCCTGATCAAACTGCTGTTTCATGGACTTGTCTGCAAAATACACGGAGTCCTTATACTGCTCTGTGTGAGGCATCTTGGTTCGGGGCATGGTCACGGTAAGACCATAGTCATCCTGCTTAATCTTCACGTTACGGATCGTCATAATGCCTGCCACATTTACATCTGCATTGGCAAGCACACCTCTCTCCGGGTTATGCTCTGTGATGGTCACCTTAAAAGGTACCTGCTGTTCCATGTTCTCTGTGTTATTATTCTGTGTAGCTGCGTTTCTCGGCATACTCTCTTCCTCCTTCTTTCCCTGACATTAGCCTGCGTAGTTAAACATTTCCTGAATTCTTCTGGTAAGGGTAGGCATTACCACATCTCCGAAGAGGGCATACAAACCGGCAAGCAAAAGGGCACCAATTACAACCGCAATCAAAATCTTAACTGCGGTATCCACATAGTTCTCTCCCTTCTTATCCTTTAACAGCATTGCTGCCTTTGCTACGGTTACCTTCATGTTTCCTGCTACCTTGTTCATCATCTTTCTCATTGATTTTTCCTCCATATAATTTCATTTTATTTTTCTGGTTATTTGGGTTTCTTACATACCGGTCATGTCCATTGCCTGACCTTCCGGTGCCTGCTGTATTTCATGATGCTTTGCCATACTGTTCTGGCTCTGGGTAAGCGCCTGTTCATAGGCACCAAGGACTGCATCATTCAACTGCTTTCTGCATTCCGGTGTAATAGGGAAACAGATATCTTTATACTCATTCCCTACCTTGTAGCTGGGCATGGATACAAATAATCCATTACTGCCCTCAATAATCTTGACTCCTCTGATGGCAAAGGCTCCGTTAATGTTTACACTTGCGGTACCTTTGATTGCATCACTGGGTTTGATGGACTGGATGCGTACATCAAAATCAAGAGGTTTCGTCTGCATTGCCTGTTCCGGCTGTGCATCGCCCTGCGTATTCTGCTGGTTGTTTTTTGTTCCTTTTCCTGCCATGTTCTTCCTTTCCGCCTCCCGGCTATTCTGATTTAAATACAATTTCCGCAAAGCCTTTCGGCTCTACATAAAAATAACGGCTTGCCATCTCGTCCGAAAACTCCACCACATCGGATATGGATAATGCATGTCCTTCAAAGTCCCTTGGCACCCTTCTGCCAAACTTCTCCCAGACATCTTCCAGACTGAAGGTATCCACCTCTCCCTCGTAAACAAGCGCATACTCCTTCTGCTGCGGTTTTTCAAAGCCTCTCTTTTCCCTTTCTGCCAGACTGATAAACCGCATCATAAACGGACTGTCTTGTTTAAGCTGATAGATTCTTATCCTCCTTCCTTTTGCTGCTTCCACTGTCATTTCCATCCCACCACCCTCTGACAGACGGTCATATACTCCTGACCTTATTTCCACTGCCAGCTTTTCTTTCTCGGACAGGAAAGCTATGATTTCCTCTTTATCAAAAATGGAATCCAGCACTACCGTTCCCTCTGACAGATAACCTGCCGGATTTCCATAGTAGATAAGGATTCCATCACGAAAATATATGTTTTTCATACTGCTTCTCCATTCATATCCCACGAAGATACGGTATCAACTGATTATTTAGAAACTCGTTGTCCTCACAATACAGGAATAATTTTGACAGCCCAATTAAAAATGGCTCTCCATCCAACGTGTGGATCGTGATAATACTCCCTTCCTTACAGTTTTTTATAAAATCTGCAATGGCTATCAGGTTTCCCTCCACCACCGTTTCACTTGCCTTGTCATCCTGAATTTCAAAGGCCTTGTATTTACTCTTTAGCAATCAGCTCCTCCCTCCTGCTGTGCAAGTTTCAAAATCCTCGCGGCAAGTTCCACCTGCTTTTCATGGCTCATGGTCTTTACGGCTGCATGGACATAAGCCTCCACAGCTTCTGCATCCTGCTTTCCTACCTCTAAAATGTCTACCTTGGATATAACAATCTTCCCGGAGTTTATGGAAACCTTTAAGATATCCCCTTTCTCCATCTCCGCTTTTTGTCGCATTTCCAAAGGTATCAGTACCCTGCCCTTTTCATCCAACAATTTATACACCGGCTTTTTCATCGCTTCCCTCCTCGGTCATTCGCAAAACAATGTTTACTTTTTCTCTGGGGATGCCAAGCTCTGCACAAATATCCAGAAGTTCTTTGGGTACATCCTCTGACTCCACCTCCTCCGTAGGCAGAATCACAATTTTTCTATCCAAGCAGACAATGTCCAAGTCTGCATCCAAAGGAATGTGTGCATCTGCAAGCAACTGTGGCGGCAGTTTCAACTCCGTTTCCCCACTCTGCAGCTCCTCCAACGGATTTTCCCCTGCTCTCTTTAGCATAAATTCCCTTGATTCATTCCGGTAATCCTTCTCCCCTGCGGCAAGATAAATCAGATTTACCTCTTCCCCGGTACGGATACCTGTCTGTGCAAGCAGTACAATGGGAATTTCAATACAGCCTTTCTCATTCAGCACTCCTGTTATCTCCACTAACTGAACCATCTTCGTCCTCCTTCCTGCTACTGCCATGCCACACAGAAGTCTTCTGCTCGTCAAACATTTCAAACAGATTCATCTGCATCGGCAGGCTCTTTCTTCTTTCTTCCATGTCATAGTTGGCAATCAGCACCTCCGGAAACTCACTTCCGTTGTCATAGCGCTGTGCCAGATTGTTGATTCGTGTCACCGCTTCTATCTGAAAGTCCTGATACAATTCCCTGATATACTCGCAGTCATTGTAAGAGACCATGAATTTCCCCTCAATTGCTGCCAGCGTATCCCTAAGCCTTACATGGTCTTCTTTGCGGAACACCACTTCATAATGCCCTTCTGTTTCAAAATACGGTGGATCGCAATAAAAAAAGGCATTCGGTCTGTCATACTGACGGATGAGTGCCTCAAAATCTTTATTTTCAATCACGGTATCTTTTAACCTCCGGTTTGCCTCCCAGAGAATAGTAAAGGTCTTCCTTATGTCAAATGGCTGGCACCCATAAGAGGTACAGCCACTTCCATAGCTGTAGCGGATAATCTTATAAAAGGCCGCCGCCCTCTTCACATCCCCGACCACTGCTCGTTCCATAAGGATGTCACAAATTTCCGCCGCCTCCGGCTCTTTTAAGAAATGAGTTGCTATCTCCAGTTCCTCTGCCAGATGCTCACTTTTGAATTCTTCCATCGTAAGGAATTTTCGAAGTGTCACAAACTCATCCCTGGAGTTAAGCGGCAGGAAAGACAGTTCCCGAAGCAGTGCCATCGGTCTTTCCTTGACACAATAAAAGAGGTTTGCAAGATTCGAATTAAAATCATTGTAAACCTCCATACATTTATCAGGCGGCTTTCCAAACAGAACCCATCCGCCTCCGCCAAATACTTCTATGTAGCGGTCATAGTGCCCCGGCATTCTTAGGTATATCAGGTCACGGAGTGCCTTCTTACCGCCTACCCAACTGATAATGCTATTCAATTATGTTCTCCTCTCCTTCTCAATAACTAATATCCATTCCCTGAACCTGTCCTCCCATCAATTCTTCCTCCGTCATGACATTCCAAAAGTCTGCACTGTTCCAGAAACTGACATAGATTTCTCCATCTTCCACATCAATGGGACGTTGTTCAAAGCCTTCACCCCATCCGTCACTCATCTGCCCGGTCCAGTAATCCTTCAGCACCTTAATCTCTTCCTCTGTCAGAGGCTCACTGATTTTACATTCCAGAACGCCATACAGTTCTCCGTTTATCTCTGCCACCTTGGGATGTGCTGACATAACCTTTGCTGCCACTTCCCTGCTTTCATCAAAGTAATGCATGAGTCCTCTTGCTTCTTCTCCCACACAATCTTCTCTGGCAATGGCTTCCGCAATTGCCTCCGCATACTGTGTCAGGTCACTGCGGTATAAATTTCCTTCATCCACACCTTCCACCATCAGGTTCGCTGTGAGAGGACTGAACAAACAGAACTTTTCAAAGCAGTCATAGTCAAGTTCCAGCGGATCAGCAAACTCTCCCTTATACTGTCCATACTCCTCTATCGGTCTGGTGGCTCCCACAAATCCTCCTTCCACATATCCGCTTGCTGCAAGAGTTCCCTCCTTTTTATCAGCGGCAAAGGATGCATAATTGATATGGGGAAGTAACAGTTCATCCACATCAAACAATCCCGACTCCGTTACCAGAAACTTTCCATACTCTTCATCGTTATGTACAAAGGGATTGATTTCAAACTCCCCAAGATGTGTTGCAATATAAGCCACATCCGAAAAATCATTAAATCCGGTAAACTCCGCTACCATAGCAAGCTGATTCATTTTCACTTCATCAAATCTTTTGACTGCCTGACACATTTCATTAAACAGTGTCATCTGTTCAATTTCCTTTAAGTCCTCCGGTATCGGTACAAGGATGTCCGACAGACGTAGGTTTTCGATTCCGGTTACTTTCATTTCCCAATAATCCTGTACCTGCAACCTTTCCTTTACCTTGTTCATGGAACAGATATCCGTTGGCAGGTATAGATACTCTGTATCCCCTGTTTTATTCTGTACCTCAACAACTGCCACAATCTCATCCGATGCAATGTATGTCGGAAATGTTTTTCCGTTATATACTTCCTGCATTTCAAAGCCATGCTCTACAAAAACTCCATAGGGCAGGACTTCCACCCGGTTCTCCTTCAAAGTCTTTTCTGCAAACTCTATGAAATTGGTCTGCTCTTTTTCTTCTTCTGACATTCCTAAAAACTCATCCATATAAAGTCGTACCCCGACCTGTCTGGCATCTGTAAAATCTGTAAGCAGAGAAAGTCCTTTCATGCTGAATGTCAGATTAATTAAATCCTGCATGGTTCCTACACCGTAATCATTAGCATACGCTGACAAAACTTTTCTTTCATACTCCGTCAGACTATCCATCCTCTTGGCAAAGAAGTTTACCTCATCCATGTTTACGGTCTGTCCTTCCAGCAAGTGTAGAGGATTATCTTTCTCTGACACTTCCACAAGTCTGCACATGGGTACCGTTTCCTCAATGCCAATCCGCCTCATCTGGAAATTCAATTCCGCATCCGACAATGGCAGTTCGATATTTTTTCTTCCTCCGCTTAATACCTTAATCCGCATTCCACACCTCCTGCTTTACAATTTCTACACCACACTTCTCGATGACAAAAGCATTCACGATGAGTCTCAGTATCTCATCTGGTATCAAGTCCCGGTCTGTCAGCTCTGACAAGCGAATATGCTTGGTTCCGTTATAAACATCCTTTGCCGCATGGAAAAGAATGTACTGCTCCAGCGTCACGCCTCCAAGCCTTATCCTGTCAAAGTAAATCCCGGTATCCAACACATTTTTACTGACTGTATCCCAGAGTTCCACATCCGCAGACAAAAGAAATACAGCGGCGGCATAGTTTGGTGTGTGTTGCAGAGTCTTCGCTCTCTTCCCCATCAACAGAGAATAAAAATCTTTTCGGTGTTTCATGCTTCGGAATATGATTTCACTATCTGCTTCCGAAAAGATTTCCTCTACCCTTTTCTTCAGATGCTCCAACTGCATCCGGCTGATAACACAGTCCACGATTTCAGAATAGTTACCACGGCTTTTCCAATCCACCGCTTCAATAATACAGATGCCATATCCTCTCGGTCTGTACCCCGGCGGCTCTTGCATCTGCCTTTCCAGTACCCGAAGTCCGGGACTTAAACAAAACAATTTTGACATTTCTACCTCCACAAACAAAAATAAGGCGGCACCTATTCCATTTCTAAAATAAGTACCGCCTTGCGTTCCTACCCATATTCATTTTTATCTTTGCTCACCACTCCCTCCTTCGTTTTTTCTTCAAATCACTCCCAAAACCACTTTTTACCCCTATGCATCTTTAAAAATGGGCAAAAAAAACGGGCAAAAACTAGCCATTTTTCAGCCTAATTTTTGCCCTCAAACCACAACATCTTGTGGTCAAACCCTACTTTTTCTTCTCTTTTCCACAATACTGCATCATTATTACACACTCAACGTGATTCGTAAACGGAAACATATCACATGCCACAGCCTTCTCCATCTTATACCCATGCTTTGTCAGATACTTCAAATCCCTTGCCAGTGTCTCGGGGTTACAAGAGATATACACCACCTTCTTCGGCGCCATCTTAACCACACTGCTAAGGAATGCCTCGTCACTTCCACTACGAGGCGGATCCATCAAAACTACATCCACCTTCGCATCCTGCTCTGCCATTCCCACAAGAAATTTTCCGGCGTCATTCTGGTAGAACTGGATATTCTTTACATTATTTCTCTTGGCGTTGTCCCTGGCATCCCGTACTGCATCCGCATTCAGCTCCACACCGATGACCTGCCCAGCCTTATCGCTGGCAATAATACCGATAGTTCCTGTTCCGCAGTAGGCATCTACCACTGTCTCTTTGCCTGTAAGTCCGGCAAATTCCAGTGCTTTATTATACAATTTCTCTGTCTGCACCGGATTTACTTGATAGAAGGATTTAGGAGAGATTCGGAAGGTCTTACCGCAAAGTATATCCTCAATGTATCCCTTTCCGTAAATCACCTGCTCTTTATCTCCCAATACCATGCTGGTCCGCTTGTTATTTACATTCACCACAATGGTGGTAATCTCCGGATGCAATTTTAAAAGTGCCTTCACGAAATTATTCTTTCCCGGCAAGATGGGTGAGCTCAGAACAAGAACCACCATAATCTGCCCGGTAGCATGTCCGGTCCGAATCAGCACATGACGAAGAAGACCATATCCGGTATCTTCATCGTATACTTTAATTTTGAAGGATTTCAGCAAATTACGGATAGACACAATAATTTCATCCGCCTTCTGATTCTCTATGAGACAGCTTTCTACCGGAACAATCCGGTGGGTTCCTTCTTCATAGATTCCGGAGACAGGCTTATGAAAACGATCAAGGCCAAACACCGCGTGCACCTTATTACGGTAATGGGTGGGATGCTCCATACCAATAATTCCTTCCAGCTTACCGAAAGGCTTTAATAAGGATTTTACCCACTTCTCTTTCTCCTCCAGCTGCTTTTCATATTCCATATTTATCCATTTACAGCCGCCACATTTCTTGGCAACAGCACACAACCTCTTCTTATCCATTTCCTTACATCTCTTTCAATAATCTTACATAAAATTCTACAGTCTGCACCAGTGTATCCACCGGTATTCTCTCATTATTTGCATGAATCATTGCCCGTTCTTCCTTCGAAAGCTTCATAGCTGAGAACCGGTACACATGATCCGAAATACGATTATAATGTCTGGAATCACTGCATGCCAGCATTATATATGGAGAAACAATCGCTTCCGGCCAGGTAGCATGAACTACCTGTTTTAAATATGTCCACTCCCGGCAGGTCGTATCGGAAGTAGGGGAGGGGTTGTGCCCCTGCACCGTCTCCACAGAAATTTTGTCGTTGTTTATTACCTTTTTTAAATAAGCAACCACTGACTCCACCGTATCTCCCTGCATAAGACGCAGATTCATGCCTACCGTTGCCTTAGGCGGTAACACATTATAAGCCTTACTTCCTTCCATACAAGTCACGGCACAAGTTGTACGCATCAGGGCATTGATTTCTCCGCCAAGCTTTGTCGCCACCATGCTGAGAATCGGACGAAACAGCCACATATTTGCAAATAGGATTCGCATTCCAAAGCTTGCATGTCTGCCCAGCTCGTCAAACATCTCATCTACTGCCTTAGCCCTGCGCCCCTTAAATGGATGCTTCTCAATTGCCACCACGGCCTTGGAAAGCTCTCCTACAATAGTATGCACCGGTGGCGTTGACGCATGACCTCCATTGCTATCCATGATAAGCTCCACATCCATGTAGCCTTTCTCACAGATACCAATCATGGCACATTCCCCTTTCACCCCCGGGAATACATTCTCTACTACTGCGCCACCTTCGTCCAACACCATTCCCGGCTTAATTCCATTCTCCTCGAAGTAGGATACAATCGCCGGACAACTCTCACCACTAATTTCTTCATCTCCAGAAAAAGAAAGATACAAATCCCGTGATGGAACAAAATCCGTCTGTAAAAGATGTTCCAGCGCTTCCATTATTCCGCACATGGTTCCCTTGGTATCCAGCGTACCTCGCCCCCAGATGACATTATCTTCCACAATTCCTTCAAATGCAGGCTTTTCCCAACCGCTTTCCTCTACAGGCACTACATCATAATGAGCCATACATACCATGGGCTTCTCATGGCTTTTACCCTCCAAGAAGTATAAAAGTCCGGTCTTGCCTATTTTCTCTAACTTACACTTTTGATGAATTAACGGAAAGCATCCCCGCAAAACCTGATGATATTTCTCAAACTCTCCAAAATCCATCAAAGCATCATCCCTATTGGATACGGTTTTACAGCGAATCATCTCCACCATGTCATGTACAATCTTATCCCTATCCACGTTTACCTGTGCAAACTCCTTCTTTGGAATCGACGTAGGCTGAAACATAACAGCTCGTACCAGTAGAACTACAATAAATGCAATGATAATTCCCAGAATCACATATCCCATAAAACCATCCTCATCTCTCGTAAAATACTACTTTTATCTTATCTCTTTTTCTATCTGTTTACAAGCAACATGGATTCATTTCGTGTGGTTTTTCAAATACAAAAAAGCACCGCAAATAAATGCGATGCTTTCATCGGAGTGACTGGATTCGAACCAGCGGCCTCCGCCTCCCTAAGACGGCGCTCTAACCAAACTGAGCCACACCCCGCAGACAAATGATATTATACTTGCCTGACGCAAAAAATGCAAGCACTTTTTGCATATTTTTTTATTTTATTTATTTTGTTCACTCAATTCCTTCTTTTGTGGCTTATGATACTTTTTTCTGGGTCTGTTTGGAGCTTTGGGTTCCTTGACTACATTCCTGCGATTCACATCATCTCTAAATAGCGAATACAGAGTAGACATCAGCGGAATAAATACCAGCATACCGGTCACTCCCAATAAGCTACCACCCACACTGACTGCCATCAGCACCCAAATGGACGGAAGTCCTACGGAGTTACCTACCACTCTGGGGTAAATCAAATTACCCTCCAGCTGTTGCAGAATTAAGAATAGTACTAAGAACCACAGCGCCATCACCGGATTCTCAATCAGAATCATGAATACACCTACTCCACAGCCGATAAATGCACCCACGATAGGAATCAATGCGGTAAAAGCAATCAAAGTTCCAACCATTACAGCATACGGCATCTGGAAAATACTCATTGCAATCATAAACATTAATCCCAGAATCACAGCTTCCAGACACTGTCCACAAATAAAGCTGGTAAAATTAACATATAATCTATGGAATACTTCAGAAACATATTTATTGTATTTCTCCGGAAGATATGCTTTTAAAATGCGTCTTCCCTGATTTTCCAAGCTTTCCTTCTGCGAGAGAATATAAATAGCGAAAACAAAGGAAATAAATCCGTTGGCAATACCGCCCGCAATACTGCTGGCAACATTTACGGTTGAAGTAAGTACACTGCTGACTCCGGTCTTTAAAAATGCTCCCACTGTATTGGTAATAGAATTCCAATCCAGCTCCAGTTCTTCGAATTTATTCAACTGCTCCAAGAGCATGGGCTGATCAGCAAACAATTTTTCCAACTGCACAATTACCCCTGCAAAAAATGCAGGCGCTTTGGCACCAATGGTGGTAATTGTAGTTTTCACTTGCGGAACAACTGCAAGAACTACCAGACAAAGCACCAGTATCACCAAAAGTATTGCCAGAATCATACTGATTGGTCTTTTCAGCTTCTGTGCACTCTTCCCATTCCACTTCTTAAACCATTTCTTCTCTATCATATTCATAGGAATATTCAGAATAAATGCAATGACTCCCCCCACAATAAACGGCATCATAATTGAAAATACGAATCCAATTCCTGCAAATACCTGTTTACTGTAAATCAGAACCAATATCACTAGTGCAATGTACAAAATCATCAGACTAATCTGCTTTATCTTAACCTTGTCGAACCCCATATTAACCTCTCTTCGCTAAAAGCTGTACCAAAAACTCCCAAATTCTCTTTGTCGAAGAAACACTAAGTGTCTCTTCGGTAGTATGAATATTCTTCATATTCGGCCCGAAGGATACACAATCCAAATCTGTAATCTTACCTGCCAGCAGACCACACTCCAAACCTGCATGAATCGCCGCAATCTGTGGCTTTTCTCCATACATTTCTTCATATAGTGCCGCCATCTTATCACGCAGCGGTGAGTCCACACGATATGCCCATCCCGGATAGTCTCCTGTCTCCTCCGTATAACCACCTGCAAGAGCAGTCACTGCCTTTACCTTATCTACTAACGCATATTTTGCACTTTCTACACTACTTCGTACTGCAAATTCTGCAAGGAATCTCTCCGGCGTAATCTTTAAAATACCCAAATTCAAAGAAGTTTCCACCAGTCCTTCCATGTCTGCACTCATTGCCTGGACACCATTGGGAAGGCTGTATAAAAGTGCACATACCTTCTTCAAGTTTTCTTCTGCAACGCATTTATGTGTGCCATCTTCAAGACCTTCTACTTTCAGATAAAAACCGGAATCCTTGGTAGCAAGCTCCACCTTCACCTCTTCCTCAAAAGTCTTCACAGCCGCCAGGAAAGCTTCCTCATCCTTCTTATCCAAAACAACAGTAACAATCGTCTCACGGCAAATAGCATTATCAGCCACACCGCCTTCCGCTGATACCAATCCGAAGCTAAGCTCAGATGTAAGCTTCCATAAAAGACGTCCGCACAAAATATTAGAATTACCTCTCTCCTTATGGATTTCCGCACCGGAATGACCACCGGCAAGACCACTAATCGTCACCTGATACACATCTCCGGTCATCTCTGATGCTTCATATTCCAGTATACTACCGATTCTTCCGCCACCTGCACAGCTCACCCAGAAGATTCCTTCTTCCTCAGAGTCCAGATTTAATAAACGATTGCCCTTTAACATGGATAAATCAATGCCTCTGGCACCATCCATTCCTACTTCCTCGTCCACCGTAATAACAACTTCCAAACGAGGATGAGCCAAATCCTTACTGTCCAGCAGTGCCATGGCATACGCTACTGCAATACCATCATCTCCGCCCAGACTGGTTCCTTCCGCATAGATGTTATCACCATCAACGCCCACCTTCAAAGGCTCCTTTGTCATATCAATGGAAAGTTCCGGCTTATGTACCGCTACCATATCCATATGTCCCTGAATAATTACCGGTGGCTCATTTTCATAGCCTACTGTAGCTTCCTTAATAATAATAACGTTCTTAAGCTCATCCTGGATTACTTCAAGTTCTCTATCCTTAGCAAACTTCACCAGATAATCACTAATCTGTTCCACATTGCCGGAGCCATGAGGAATATTACAAATCTCTTCAAAATATTCAAATACTTTCTTTGGTTCTAAAGCAGATAATACGCCCATAATAATATCCTTTCTCTATGCCTTGCGTCACTTTTAATCAGAGCTGTATGAGCAAAACTACTGCTTCGCAGCTCTTTTAACAACAGGTAGCACCTGTTGTTTGCTCATTACACGGCTTCTCACCATACAGATTTATGAAAAAAGTCCTCTGCAAGAAAACTTGCTCGGACTATTTTCACAAATCTGTATGGTTCTGAATAAAAGTAAAGAACTCCCCGAGTAGGGCTCGAACCTACAACAACTCGGTTAACAGCCGAGTGCTCTACCATTGAGCTATCGAGGAATATAGATAAATTATAGTTTTTTGTCCCTTGCATGTCAATAGTTTTCTCTTGCTAAGTTCTGTGTTTTGTGTTATGCTTCTATTGTTTAATTGTTTAAAGCATAAAACTTAAAAAGCGTTAAAGCATTGAACTCACAAAATTTATACAAGGGGGAGTACAACATGTTTAAAGTATTGTTACTCGTAATTTACTTTGCAGTACTAATCGGTATCGGTTTTTACTGCCGCAAAAATGCAACAGATGTAAACGGCTTCGTTCTCGGCGGGCGCAATGTAGGCCCATGGCTTACTGCTTTTGCCTACGGAACCTCTTATTTCTCAGCCGTGGTATTTGTAGGCTATGCCGGACAATTTGGCTGGAAATTCGGTATTGCTGCTGCCTGGGCAGGTATCGGCAACGCCATTATCGGTTCTCTCATGGCCTGGGTTATCCTCGGCAGAAGAACCCGTATTATGAGCCAACATTTAAACTCTGCAACCATGCCGCAGTTCTTTGGTGAACGTTTCGGAAGCAGACCTCTCAAAATCGGCTCCTCTGTTATTATATTCATTTTCCTGATTCCTTATACAGCATCTTTGTATAATGGTTTATCAAGATTATTCGGAATGGCTTTTGATATTGACTATTCCGTTTGTATTATCATTATGGCCATTCTTACCGCAATTTATGTAATTGCCGGCGGATATATGGCAACTGCTATCAGTGATTTCATTCAGGGCATCATCATGTTATTCGGTATCGTTGCAATCATTGGTTCTGTTTTAGCCGGTAAAGGCGGCTTTATGGCAGCTTTAGACGGCTTGGCAAGGGTTACCGATGAAACCGTATCCAATACCCCCGGCATATTCGCTTCCATGTTCGGCCCTGATCCTCTGAATTTATTCTTCGTAGTCATTCTTACCTCTCTGGGTACTTGGGGACTTCCTCAGATGGTTACAAAGTTCTATGCTATCAATAACGAAGGCTCCATCAAAAAGGGAACCATCATCTCTACCCTTTTTGCACTGATTGTTGCCGGTGGTTGTTATTTCCTTGGTGGTTTCGGACGCCTCTTCTCTGACCAGATTGACATTGCTGCCAATGGCTATGACTCCGTAGTTCCGACCATGTTATCCGGCTTAGGAGATGGCTTGATTGCACTTGCAGTAATCTTAGTATTATCTGCCTCCATGTCCACATTATCCTCCTTGGTTATGACCTCCAGCTCTACCTTAACCATCGACTTAATTAAAGACAATATCGCAAAGAAAATGAGTGACAAATCACAGCTCTTATGTATTCGGGTACTTGTTGTCGTATTCATCATCATCTCCGCTGTGCTTGCTTTAATTCAACACAACAGTAATGTAACCTTCATTGCGCAGCTTATGGGCGTTTCATGGGGTGCACTTGCAGGCGCTTTCTTAGCACCGTTTATGTACTCCTTATATTCTAAGAGAGTCACTAAAGCTTCCTGCTGGGTATGCTTCCTTTTCAGCTGTACCGTAATGACTGCTAATATCTTCTTCAAGAGCAGCTTCCCGGCAATCATGCAGTCTCCTATTAACTGTGGTGCCATCGTAATGCTTGCAGGACTTGTTATCGTACCTGTAGTAAGCCTCTTTACACCAAAGCCTGACAAAGCATCCGTAGACAACGCATTTGCCTGCTACGAAAAGGAAACCACCGTTTCCCAGAAAACTGCTCTCGGCAAATAAATACATACGCTTAAGAGGTGTTACCTTCGGGTAGCGCCTCTTTTTATATCCTCATAGCTTTCCACGAACCTTCCACGATTTACTGCGCTCCACTCGGGACCGGGGAAAGGCAAAGTAAATCGTGGTAAGCCCTACATACGCTATGAGGATATAAAAAGAGGCATTGCCCAAAGGCAACACCCCTTGTGATAATGTATTTATTTGTCTTCGTTCAGACGATCCATTACTTCGCCCAAAACACCGTTGCCGTAGTTCAGCATACGCTTTACACGGCTGATGGTTGCAGTACTTGCGCTGGTAGCTTCTAAGATTTCCATATAGACCTTGTCCTGCTTAAGCAGAGATGCTACTGCAAAACGCTGCTCCATGGCTGCCATCTCTGTAGGAGTACATAAATCCTCAAAAAACTGCTCACATTCCTCCAGATTCTGAATCTTTAGAATTGCTTCATACATCTCTGTAACGTGTTTTCTTTTCTGTTTTTCCATAGGTTATTCCTTCCCCTAAATGAATTTGGATAATTACTCCATCGTCTCTTTTGCAACCAGATTGTCTGCACCATACATCTTACGAAGCTTCGGCTTCTCAATCTTACCGGTGGCATTTCTGGGAATCTCCGCAAAGATAATCTCCTTCGGTCTCTTGTATCTTGGAAGTTCCATACAGAAGTTCTCTACCTCTTCCATGCTACAAACCATTCCATCCTTGATTTCAATGATAGCTGCAGTCTTCTCCCCCAGACGTCTATCAGAAAGACCAATTACTGCAACGTCCTTAATCTTGTCATATCGGCGCAGGAAGTCCTCAATCTGCACAGGGTAGATATTCTCTCCACCACTAACAATAACGTCCTTCTTACGGTCTACAAGGAAGATAAATCCTTCCTCATCCAGCATCGCCATATCACCGGTATATAACCATCCATCCTTTAAAACCTCTGCAGTTGCCTTCTCATCATTATAGTAACAGGTCATAACGCCGGGCCCCTTCACACAAAGCTCGCCAACATCGCCCTGCTGCACTTCTACACCATGTTCATCCACAATCTTGCATTTCCAGCGATACCCCGGAACACCAATGGCACCAACCTTGTGGATATTCTCCATTCCAAGATGCACACAGCCCGGTCCGGTAGACTCAGATAAACCATAATTGGTATCATACTGATGATTTGGAAAGTATTCCTTCCAACGTTTAATCAGTGATGGCGGTACTGGCTGCGCACCGATATGCATCAGTCTCCACTGTTCCAAATTATAATCTTCCAGTTTGATGTCCCCTCTGTCCAAAGCATCTAAAATATCCTGCGCCCATGGCACTAAGAGCCAAACAATAGTACATTTCTCTTTAGAGATGGCATCTAAGATAACCTCCGGCTTTGCTCCCTTTAAGAGAACTGCCTTACTTGCTGCCACAAGGCTTCCCATCCAGTGGAATTTCGCACCGGTATGATACAGAGGAGGGATACATAAAAAGCAGTCATCTCTGCCGATTTCATGATGTCTCTCTTCCATTTCCGCAGCCTGACGAAGGCTTAAATGCTTATGTAAAATTGCCTTAGGGAATCCGGTAGTTCCGGAAGAGAAATAAATCGCACCGTCATCCTCATCGGTAATCTTAATGGCCGGTGCATGACTGGAACAGTCTGCCACCAATTCACGATAACTCTCTGCAAAGCTTGGACAATTATCCCCCACGTAAATTAACAGACGTCCTCTTCCAAGACGCTCTGCATTGGCCTCAATACGACCAATAAATTCCGGTCCGAATACAATCACGTCAACCTGTGCAAGCTCTACACAATACACAATCTCATCTGCATCATAACGGAAGTTAAAGGGTACTGCAATGGCACCGGTCTTAAGCACGCCAAAGTAAATCGGTAACCACTCTAAGCAGTTGTACATAATAATTGCAACCTTGTCCCCCTTTTTGATTCCACGATCCAAAAGCATATTGGCAAAGCGGTTTGCCTTCTCATCAAAAATACTCCAAGTAATCTCACGTCTATAAGGTCTAAAACTGGTAGGCTGAATCAATTCATATTCCTTCCAGGTAGTTCTACGGTTGTCCTTCTCCTCCGGGTTAAGCTCCACAAGAGCCACCTCATCCGGATACAACCGGGCATTTCTCTCAAGTAATTCCATTACTGGCATAATCTTTCGTTCCTTTCCCCTATTAGAAGCGCCATTCTCTACACTTCTAAACTTTAACTCTTTTACATATTAAAGTATCACATTATGAAACAAAAGTCAACAGAGATGAGATACGCTTTGCGAATCTCGCTCTGATTAGCGATCGTCAAATGGCATTCGTGCAAGCACAATGCCATTTTCCTCGTCGCCATAACAAAAAAGGAACCGTAAATCTACGGTTCCTTCATATGTTTCTTAATTAAGCTAACTTGCTCTTTGCAAGCTCAGCGAGGCTAGCGAAACCAGCAGCATCATTAACTGCCATCTCTGCTAACATCTTTCTGTTCATGTCAACGTTTGCTAACTTTAAGCCGTACATGAACTTGCTGTAAGATAAACCATTAAGTCTAGCTGCAGCATTGATACGTGCAATCCATAACTGTCTGAACTGACGCTTTCTTTCTTTTCTACCAGCGTAAGAGCTAGTTAATGCTCTCATAACTGACTGCTTAGCGATTCTATACTGCTTGCTTCTTGCTCCTCTGTAGCCCTTTGCAAGCTTTAATACTCTATTGTGCTTCTTCTTTGCGTTTAAGCCGCCTTTAATTCTTGCCATGTCTCATTTCCTCCTAATCTTCTAATTATAAGTATGGTAAAATCTTCTTCATAGTCTTAACATTAGTAGAATCTACCAGTGCAGGCTTTCTAAGATTTCTCTTATTCTTAGTAGTCTTCTTGGTTAAGATATGGCGCTTGTAAGCTTTGTTTCTCTTTAATTTACCTGTTCCGGTTAATTTAAAACGCTTAGCAGCAGATCTGCTTGTCTTCATTTTTGGCATAACGAGTTCCTCCTAAATTTTCAATTATTTATTTTAACTGTACGAATTAACGTTTCTCAGCTAAAAACATTGTCATACTTCTGCCTTCTACCTTAGGTGCTTTCTCTACAACTGCAACATCTGCAAGTGACTCTGCAAAATCATCTAAGATATGCTTGCTACTGTTCATATGTGCCATCTCACGGCCGCGGAAACGAAGTGTTACTTTAACCTTGTCACCCTTGGTTAAAAACTTTCTTGCAGCATTTGACTTCGTGTTTAAGTCGTTTGTATCAATGTTGGGAGATAAACGAATCTCTTTTACATCAATTACCTTCTGCTTCTTCTTTGCTTCCTTTTCTCTTCTGGTCTGCTCATACTTGAACTTACCATAGTCTGCGATTTTACATACCGGTGGCTTTGCGGTCGGTGCAATCTTAATCAAATCCACACCGGCTTCTTCAGCCAATGCTAAAGCTTCCTTCGCAGACATAATACCTAACTGCTCGCCATCCTCGCCGATTACTCGTACTTCTTTGTCTCTGATTTGTTCGTTAATCAATAAATCGCTAATGGTCTTACCCTCCATAAGAAAATGAATCTAGTTTTCCACATAAAGAAAGTGGATAGCATAACTATCCACTTAAAAATCCATCCTAATAAAAAGTCACATTTTAATAAAGCGACACAATTATTCGTTTGAGATATTTAACACTTACCAGCTCACAAAAGGCCGTAAGGTGAGAGTGGATACTCTGCTTTATTGTCCCTCGCGTCTTCACACGCTTATACAGAATACCACACACCCTCCGACCTGTCAATAGCATTTTTCTAACTTTTGAGATTTATTTTTCTCTGAAAGTGCCACATGCGGTTTCCTGCACTGATGTTGCATGGTTTCCCTTAATATCTACATGAGTGGCATCACACTTGTGTGAATGATTATATACACAAGCCTCTGCTTCACAGTCAATCTGGTTCGGTGTACAGCATTTTGAATCGTTGTTCATAAAGTTCTCCTTTCAAACTATCCTATTTTTAGTTACAAGGATAGTTTGAACAGAAAACCAAAACTTATGCAAATTTATTTTTTCTCTTCCACTACCATCTCTTTACGGATTTCTTTGGTGCGGATTTCTTTACAAATCTGGTCGATGAATTCATCAAGACTCTTCTGACCTTCATCACCTGCAAAACGGCTTCTTACAGATACAAGACCTGCTTCCTCCTCCTGCTGACCAACAACCAGCATATAAGGAACCTTGGCCATTCTGGTCTCACGAATCTTAAAGCCAATCTTTTCACTACGATGGTCAGTAGTTGCTAAGATACCATTTTCTTTTAATTTCTTTTCAACTTCAACAGCATAAGCCTCATATTTTTCAGAAATAGGAAGTACTCTTACCTGCTCAGGGCAAAGCCATGTAGGGAACTTTCCTGCATACTTCTCAATTAACCATGCAAGAGTTCTCTCGTAGCATCCCATAGAAGTTCTGTGGATGATGTAAGGACGTACCTTATCACCATTCTGATCAATGTAGTACATATCGAACTGCTCAGCTAAGATAGCATCCCACTGAATGGTAATCATGGTATCTTCTTTACCATATACATTCTTCGCCTGAATATCTACCTTAGGACCGTAGAATGCAGCTTCGCCTTCTTCCTCATAGAAAGGAACCTCAAGCTCGGTTAAAATCTGACGGATATGCCCCTGGGTCTCTTCCCAAACTTCCTCGGTACCGATATATTTTTCCTTATTATTAGGATCCCACTTGGAAAGTCTGTAGGTTACATCCTCTCCAACACCAAGAGTCTCTAAGCAGTATTTTGCAAGAGCAAGACATCCCTTGAACTCTTCTACCATCTGATCAGGTCTTACGATTAAGTGACCTTCGGAAATGGTAAACTGGCGTACACGGGTAAGTCCATGCATCTCTCCGGAATCCTCGTTACGGAATAGGGTTGAAGTCTCACCATAACGAATCGGAAGGTCTCTGTAGGACTTCTGAGAAGCCTTATATACATAATACTGGAATGGGCAGGTCATGGGGCGAAGTGCGAATACTTCCTTATCGGTTTCTTCATCACCTAGTACAAACATACCCTCTTTGTAATGATCCCAGTGTCCGGAAATCTTGTATAAATCACTCTTAGCCATTAAAGGAGTCTTGGTTCGAACATAGCCGCGTCTCTCTTCTTCATCCTCAATCCATCTCTGAAGAGTCTGGATAATCTTGGTTCCCTTCGGCATAAGAAGCGGAAGTCCCTGGCCGATTACATCCACAGTAGTAAATAATTCCATCTCACGACCAATCTTATTGTGGTCACGAAGCTTAATATTCTCTAAGTACTCTAAATACTCAGCAAGCTCTTCTTTCTTATTGAACGCAGTACCATAAATACGCTGTAAAGTTGCATTATCAGAATTACCTCTCCAGTATGCACCTGAAGAAGAAGTCAGCTTATAAGCCTTAATGTTTTTGGTACTCATTAAGTGAGGACCTGCACAAAGGTCTACAAAGTCTCCCTGACTATAGAAGGAAATAACAGCATCCTCCGGAAGGTCGCGGATAAGCTCTACCTTATAAGGTTCGTTCTTCTCTTCCATAAACTTAATTGCTTCTTCTCTCGGAAGGGTAAATCTCTCTAATTTAGCACCTTCTTTGATAATCTTCTTCATCTCTGCTTCTAACTTATCCAAATCCTCTCTGGAAAAAGGAGCATGGTCAAAGTCATAATAGTAACCATTGTCAATGCTTGGACCGATGGTAAGCTTAGCTTCCGGGAAGAGTCTCTTCACAGCTTCTGCCAGAACGTGAGCAGTAGTATGACGAAGCACCTTTAAACCTTCCTTATCATTTGCTGTTAAGATATTTAAGTTACAATCCTTGTCTACAGTATCTCTAAGATCAACTACTTGTCCGTCAACCTCACCACAACAAGCAACTCTCGCAAGACCTTCGGAAATATCTTGCGCGATTTCATACACGCTCATTGCACTTGCATACTCTTTTACCGAGCCGTCTTTTAATGTGATTTTCATGTTTGAACCTCCTTCGATTTGGCTGCAAGGGAACAAATTTAAAACGTCCCTTGCAATAATAACTATTGCAAGGGACGTAAAATTACGCGGTTCCACCCTTGTTGCCCCTTTACACTGCAAACGGGCCACTCCATTTCCCTGTAACGTAGGTATACGGGCTGTATTAAAGCCACTCAGAGATGGTCTTCCTTATTAGTCCGGTGAAACTACTCTCAGCACGTGTTCTCCACGGTAGCTCTCTCTGGCACTTTTCTAAAAAGTACTGTTCTCGTCAACGTTTTATCTAATAAAGTATTCTATATCTTTTCCTTCAAAAAGTAAAGTACTTTCTATGCATCCAAAGTTACAAAATTATATTTCCGTACAGTCTTTCTGTTGCGCCAGGGCCGCACCGATAGCCGTTCCAAAGCCACAGGCTTCCGGAATCACAAAATGAACATTCCCACCTTCCATGGCAGCACAGCTTTTACTGATTTCGGGGCATTCATCAAAATATGCCAGCGAACCGATTAAAATAAACTCCTCAACACCATGGCTTCTGGCAATCAAAGTACCTGTGTGGCATATATTCTCTATTACCATATGAATAATACCCGCTGCAATATCTTCCTTTGATACATTCGGAGCTACATTTGCAAAATTCGCCGCCGTAATATCCAAATCAAGACCCGGAAGTGGCTTCGTGGAAATATCCCCGATACGAAGGTCAATATTGCCTACATCACCCTTTAATGACATCTCCTGCAGTGTTTCCACATCCTCCGTATTCAGCATCAGCCTGGATAACCCCATAATGGTACCCCCACCGATGGCAATTCCTCCTAAATGAATCAGCTTTTCGCCGTCCACAAGCACATACGTAGTTCCGGTTCCCATACTGACAACCACAATTTTCTCTCCTTTGGAGAAATATCTTCCGCCTACACCATCTGCTACAAATTCATCCACATGATAAGTTGGAATTCCATAAATAGGCTGATGAATACTACTGCTTCCTACTCCTGTAAGACGAATCTCTGCAATATCCTGCAGATTTAATTTGTTTTCCAATAAAAATTGACCAAAAGCTCCAAACAGAGATGCCACCGGAGAATTTGCCTTCACCTGCACAGACTGTAAAAGCTCTCCTTTATAAAATCCCGCTATCTTTGTAGTACTTCCGCCAATGTCAATTCCAACAACAACATCCATATGATTTCCTTTCCATGGGAATCATCTCCCAACAAAGTAAGTTTGACAATATTCTATCAATAAACCCATAAAAAGTAAATAGCGAGGACTTACTTAAAGTCCCCGCTATTTAAATATTTTCTGTAACTATTTTTCTTTAATTGCCCGGCATATATTTAAAGGTAACCTGAATAGTTTCCACATTACCAAGGGTTGCTGGATCTAACAGACATGGCGAGCATCCTGTAGTTCCACCACCCAACACTCTGATTTCCTCCGGAAGGGCACTTACCCATTCGTTATACAGATTTACTCTGGTACATTTCTGGTCATCACTGGAAGTATAGGGTCTTCCTAATAATTTGTAAGGCTCTCCATTAATCAATACTTCTGTAATATTAATAATGTATCCCGGATATAAAAGCTCTCCGTTTCCGATTGCCAATGCAGAGAATACCACACTGTTTGCATATCCCGCAGCAGTCCCTGTAAAGTCAAGGGCTACTGTATACTCACCTTCTCCGGTAATCTCCACATCTGTAGCCACAACGCCTCCGGTCTTAGAAGCAGGGTCATATACATCACCTACACTATATAACGTTCCCCAGTCGCTACTGTTGTACATAATCCAGGCAACTGCCTTATCCTCAGATAATACAAAACCATCCGAAGCATTTGCCAATGCAACATCCATATCTGCCTGTGCAGCTGCTTTCAGCTCTTCCTCAGGAATCTGCACCTGGTTTGCATACTTATGTTCTTGATAAATCGCCTTCATCTCTTCGTCCACAATCTTAATCTCTCTACGATCAAATAAGTTGGAACAATCCCAAAGCATCGGTACATAACCGTATAAATCACAGTTATCCAAGAAATTCTCTACATAACTCTCTGCATTTTCCTTTAATTCTACCTGTTCCATAAGTACACCATACTCACCGATAACCACACCAATTCCCTGTTCGGTAAACTTGGTCATTTTGGCAAGCTGAGCATTCATATATTCGTATTCTTCCTTGGTTCCCCATGTATCCACACTGGTGAATATGCAATATCCGGAAGGATCATAGTAATGTACGGAAATAAGAAGCTTATCATCAATCGTATCTGTAGGCATCACAAAGCGGTCATCCACAGTGTTATTGATATCTGTGCCAAATCCTGCTATCAAGAGGAATCTGTCTGCATTGTGACCGCCGGCACTACGAATGGTATCTACAAATGCCTGATTAATCCGGTTGGTCATCTCAAAACATTCGTCATCCGATAATGCACCGGAATCTTTTGCAATATCCGTATCATTTAAGCGATAACCAAGCTCTTCATTGCCTGATTCAAAAATCAAATGCTCATCATAGTCCTTATATTCTTCTGCAATCTGGCTCCACATGGAAACGTACAGTTCCATTGCCTGATCTCTGGTTTCCTGGGTTGCAGAGCCAAACATTCCCCACCAGCCACCATCCCAGTGATCATTTACAATAACATACATATCTTCATTTAAAGCATAATTGATAATTTCTTCCACACGATCCAGATAATCCTGACCAATAGTATAATCACCAGCTTCAAAATTCATGGCATTGGTCCACGCTACCGGAATACGTAAGCTGTCAAATCCCGCTTCCTTCATACCGGTAATCATTTCCTGTGTCGTTACCGGACTTCCCCATAACGTTTCATATGTACTGGTATCCTGGCCTACTCCCAAACTGGTATGACCATATGCTTCCATGGTATTTCCAAGATTAATACCATTCCCCATGATCTTTGCCAGCTCTAATGCTGTCATAACATTGTCGGTGGCTGCCGGTTCCTCTGTAGGCGTTTCCACCGGAGTCTCTGCAGGCGCTTCTGTCGGTGCCGGTACTTCTGTTGCCTGCACACTGCTCTCCACTACCTCATTCCCAACTGCACTACTCTCCTTTGCAGTATTTTCTGCACTACCACCACATCCTGCAAAAAGTCCCATACTAAGAACTGCAGCCATGGCAAGGCTTAATACTTTCTTCCCTCTCATATATAACCTCCCACACAAAAAGATAAGGGTAACTACCGTAAGTAGTTACCCTTAATTTTACTAGAATTCTTATATTGCAAAAACTAGTATTTTTTCACCCTAAAGGTGTCATAATTAGAGATTATTCTTCTTCATCTTTGCGGAAGAATGATGCTCCGGTAATCACTGCTGCGCCACCTGCAAGAGCAGCTACCATAATACAAATCCATGGAAGGATTGATGAGCTGCTGTCCGCTGACATAGCAGGAACGTATACCTGAGGTACAACGATATCAGAAGTCTTCGGTGCCTTAGTTACATCAACCGCAACAAGTGCAAATGTACTAAAGCTACTTACTACAGCGCTACCGCTATTACCGTTTTCTTCCACATCGATTACTTCTACGCCACCTTCGGTATAGTGAAGAAGCTTCACATCTTTACCTGCAAATTCCTTCGGAAGATCGAAAGATACAACCATCGGAACTACCGGTTTAACACTATTATTATTCTTATCGAATAAATTCATTTCCATAGGAACTGCATTCTTTAACTGGCCGTCTGAAATGCCGCTCTTCATAGCTGCATTCTTCTGCTCCTGAGAAAGAACGGTATCCTTCACTTCGAACTTACCGCCTTCCGGAACGGAGAATAAACCGTTGGAAACCTTATTTACCTTTACCTTTGCATCGCCATCGTCAACCTTAATGGATGCTCCTCTTGCTGCGATTGCTGCTTCTGCATTTGCAAGTGACATTGCAGTACTTACATTAATTACAGGAAGATTCTTGAAGATATCAATTACAGTATTTACAAATGAATTGATTGCTTCCTTCAAATCTTCAGGAGTCTTTGCATTTAAGATATCATTTGCAGCTTCTGCACCTGCATTAATAAGATCCTCAATTGCGCCTGCCACAATTTCCCCAACTGAAGGAGTAGGTGTAGGAGCTACAGGTGCCTGAGTAGGTGCTACTGTAGGCTCTGCTGTAGGTGCCTGAGTAGGTGCTGCTGTAGGTGCCTGAGTAGGTGCTACTGTAGGTGCCTGAGTAGGTGCCGGTGTCTGAACAGGCTCATTGATTTCGATATCCTTAGAAGGAGTTCCCTGTCCGTCAGCGCCAACTCCAGCCGGAGCCTTATCGGTTAATTTCAGGAAGTCACCCATGTTAATAGTTCCATCTGCATTTCTGGTGATTCCACCCTTTACTGCAGAATCCATATCAAGTGATACGAACCAATCATCAGAAACCTTAGTACCATCCGAGTTAGCGGACTGACTTCCATCGAAGTAGAAATTCGTAGTTCCGTAAATCTTAGAGGTATCCTGAGTTCCCTTAGGCTTAATATTTTCTGCTTCACCGGATGCAGTCTTGTAAGAGATGATACCGGTTGCTGCATAATCTGTGTTAATAGCATTATTGGTATAGAATGCTACGTTGTAAGATAAGTTGTTAAATGCAATACTGTTCTTAACCTGAATGTCAGGACAGCTGTTAGAGTCAAATCCCTTTGCCTTATTGCCAAATGCATAAGAATTGATTAACTCATGGTAACCGGTGATACTGTCACCACCCATCTTGAAACCGTTACCGTTTCCGGCATTCACTTCATTACCTGCATCATCAACAACATATCCGTTCTTAAATGCAACACTGTTCTTAATTACAACCTTACCGATTGCGCCGGTTTCCATCTTAGCAAATAAGTCCCAACCGTCATCCGCATTGTAAGCAGCGATACATCCGTCAAATACGTTTCCGTCTGCGATGGTAAGCTTAGCTGCGAAACCATCTGCATCTTCATAACCCTTATCTGCATTGAGATAAGAAGTACAGTTCAGAATTAAGTTGTTTGAAGGCCAATCTTCCCAAAGGTCAGTTGACTTAAATCTACTAATCTGAATACCGGTATTACCGTTTCTGTACGCGTTAACCTGATCCACAACGTTGTTGCTACCGGAAATCTGGAGACCCTTCTGAGCATCTGCTGACTGAGTCACATCAAATCCCTGTAAGTACCAGTAATCAGCACCTACAACCATACCTGCACACTTCTTACCGAAGTCAAGAACAGGTCTTGTAGCTGCATCAGGATCTGCCATTAAGTAAATCATCTTATCAGCAGTACCATCCATACCTCTTTCCATAGTTACGGTACTGGATAAGTTATAAGTACCTTCCATTAATAAGATCTGCTGACCAGGCATAGCCCACTTCACCGCAGTGTAGATATCTAAAGGACTTTCCTTAGTACCTGCACCGTTTGCTGCTCCGTTAGGACCAACATATACAACGGTCTGAACGTTATTTCTGTACTCTACCATATGAGTAAAGCTTACAGCCTCATATGAGCTTAACTTCTCATACTCTGATGGCTGATAATCAGCATCCGGAGTCATGGTTACATTGAAGTTATTCTTGCCTTCTGCAAGTTTAACCATCTGACGAACCTTAGTCTTTGCGGTTACTGCCTTATCAAGAATTACATTACCTGCTTCATCGGTAATTACTAACTGACCGTCAGCATTACCGTAATATACCATCTCGTAATCTGCGCTGTTCGCAGTTGTTGCTGACTCGATGAAGAAGTTAGGAGTTACTAAAGTAACCGGTCTTTCTTCTGCAGGTGCATCATCCTTAGGATCAATGGTAGTAAAGTTAATGTCTTCAAAAGTGATATCTGCATTTCTGGAAGCATAGAATCCAACATATACAGAATCGCTGTCTAAATAATTTAATACATCAGTACCGTAGTACTTGTTAGTTACGGTCTCACCAGCTTCGTTGGTGTAGCTTACGAAGTAACCGGTGTTATTCTTCTGAATAGTGAGCTTAAACTCGGTACCCGCATTTTCTACAGTTCCGGTAGGCTCGGTTCCGGTATATCCACCTACGATATTGTAGGTTCCTGCTCCGAGTGCCGCACAAGAGGTTTCCAGTGTAGTCATCTTGGTAGAGAACAGGCTCATATCATCCAGGCTAAGCGCCTCATTGATGTTGTCAAGGGTTACCCCCTTCTTTTCCTGGGAACCAACACCAAGCTTCATGGAAATCTTGCTTCCGGAATCACTTACCTTCTCACCATCCCAGAAATATTCAACCTTAGTTACACTTGCCATGTAAGAGTTATTCCAGAAGGTTGAACTATCACCATTCTTACCTACTCTGTCGGCTGCCATAAGACCAAAGCCTTCCTGGCCGTTTGAGAGTTTCCAGTTATTTACCTTTGCAGTTGCAGTTAAGGTAAAGTTGGTAGTTTCAGGGTTAATCTCGGTATAATAGAATGCCAAACCATCGGTGGTATTTGGAACAATCTTACCCTTACCGCCGTTAGAGTACACACGTACACTTCCGTCGTTAGCATTTCCTTCATAACCATTATTCTTGGTATCAACACCACTACCGAATGCTGAGAAGGACCACTTCAGCTGTGATTCTGCAGTTGCCTTAGCCACAATAGTAGCTTCTGCACTCGCTTCTTCTCCACGAAGAGCCTTAACAATAAAGGTATATTCCTGATTAGCAGCCAAACCGGTTACCACATAAGAGGTTCCCTCGGTAGTTGCCTTAATCTCCGTATCCTTAACAGATACTTCATAGCCGGTTGCTTCTGTTACAGCATCCCAGCAGATTTCAACACTTACAGTTCCGTCTGCCTGTGCACCAAGACTGGTTGCACTTGTGATAGAAGGTGCTTCTAACTTAAGTACGAAGTTTACAGCCTTAGTCTCTGCACCTGCCTTATCCGCTTCGCCTTCACGGATAGCTACAACTGCGAAAGTGTAGGTTCCTGATGCGGTAGGATTAAAGGTTACAGTATGCTCTGTTGATTCCTTAGAGGAATTCTTAGTTGCAATTACATTGCCTGCTTCGTCAGTCATGGTAACGGTAATCTTATCCGCTCCGTCATAGCCAACGTTTGCATTTACATTTACTTCAATAGTATTATCTGCGGTAGTAACCTGCTCTGCACTTACTAATGCAGGTGCTTCTACGGTAGACCAGTCAGCACGAGGTGGCTTCACTGCTCCACCCGGAGTCTCAGTTACTTCTACCTTGAAGATATAGTTATTATTGGTGTCACCACCTAAATAGTAAGTACCTGCTTCTGCAAGTTCGATGGTAGAAATATATGGAGCATTCTTTACAGCTGCATCAGTGGTAACTGCCACCTGCTCGCCTGCAGCATTTAAGATTGCCATCTGACGGCCATCTCCGCCGCATGCCCACCAAATCTTTACTGTTGAAGGATTTGTAGTGGTAAACTTCACTGCATTCTTCTCTAACGCTACCTTACCGCCAAGATTTAATCTCTGGCCGGAAGTATATCCATCTTCCCAAGTCTTAGAGCTTGAATCAACCTTAGACTTAGCACTATAGATAATAGTGAAGTAGTCCTCGGTACCAGCCTTCTCTTCATCTCCATCTGCCTTAGCACCTGCTGCAAATGCTGTTAAATCAGCTGCAGTATCTAAAGTGCTAACGATAGGCTCTGCCGGCTTTTCTTCAGTTACCAATACCTTGAAAATATAGTTGTTGTTGGTATCACCACCTAAATAATAGGTGCCTGCTTCTGCAAGTTCAATAGTTGATACATATGGGGCATTCTTTACAGCTGCATCTGTGGTAACTGCTACCTGCTCGCCTGCTGCATTTAAGATTGCCATCTGACGACCATCTCCGCCACATGCCCACCAAATCTTTACAGTAGCCGGATTCGAAGTAGTAAACTTCACTGCGTTCTTTTCTAACGCAACCTTACCACCAAAGTTTACACGCTGTCCGGATGCATAACCGTCATCCCAGGTCTTGTTGCTTCCGTCAATCTTAGACTTAGCACTGTAGATTAATGTGAAGTAATCTTCAGTACCGGCCTTCTCTTCATCTCCATCTGCCTTAGCACCCTGAGCGAATGCTGTTAATGCACTGGTTTCTAGTACGAACTCCAGAGTCGCTGATGCATCATCGTCATCCTCAACAGGAGCATTGTCTACCTTATCAGTAGGAACTGCGATTTCCATATCTTTTCCTGCAAATGCATCCCAATCGCCAAGGAATGCTGCAAGAGCATCTTCTGCTTTGGTAATATCCGTACCATCTGCTAATACAGCGGTATCACCTGTTAATGTAGTTGCCCAAGCAGCTCTGCTTGCCTGGTTATCTACACCCTTAGCCATCTCATAGGTGCCATACTCTGCACTCATCGCAGATTCACCACTTAAGGTTGATAACCAACCTGCTGCATGAATCATGGAAGGAGATGCCTCATACCAATTTGTATCGGTTGCATCGATTACGGTGTAGTAGAATACAGCTTCACCGGTACCTGCCTGCCAAGGTCTTCCCAAATAACCAGCCTTAGAAGTATATTCTGAAGCGGTATCCACGCCCGGAACAGTACTGGTAACGTTACAGTTGTACATTAACATACCTCTGCCGGACTTAGTCTGTGCAGCGGTGATATAACCTACATCGTTCTTATCTTCACTAGTGTTAAATACTAAATCACACTTAGCAAATACAGCGTTCATTGCACCGAAGATATAGTCGGTACCACCGTAAATTGCACAATCATAGAATGCTGCGGTAACATCGGTTCCACCGTATAAAGTATCCTGACGACCGATAAACTTACAATTATCGAAGGAAACTTCCTTACAATTGTTGTAGATTGCAAGAGCTGCAGCTCTCTCTACATACTTCTTGTCCTGAACGGTAATGTCACCTGCATTCATATCAGCACGTGGAACACTGCCTTCCTTAGCACTTGCCTGCGCTACGATAACATCGTTGGCTGCCTTTTCGGAAACATACTGGTTAAAGGAATTCTCGAAGATAATTCCTTCTGCTTCAACACCGTTAGCGTTGATAACAACAGTTGCATTCCAGTAACTTCCTGCAGTTGTACCGGAACCCGGATTTTCAAAAGAAGCATATCCGTTCTCTTTGTTTACTGCTAAAATTTCTTCATCATACTTACAATCGCTTCCCATACTATAATAGGTATAACCATGTCCATAGTAGTGGGTAATACGAACTGCATTTTCATCAATATCTACACCCTTGTTCTTAAGCTCGATACTTGGGGTAGCACTTGCATTCTTTAAGGTTACGTTAGGAATATCAATCACTAACATTTCCTCGTAGTTGCCTGGGGTGATAGAGATGGTTACTCTCTCGTTGTTCGGACGATCCATCTTCTTAACTGCTGCCAATGCATCGTTAATTGTCTGGAAATCGCCTTCCGGTCCAACAGTAACAGTATCCTTGAATTCCGCACTTTCAATAATTTCAATCTTGGTAAAGTAAGAACCACCAAGAACAGTAATATCTACAGTACCTGCTTCACCCTTATAATCATAGGTGAATGTATCAATCTGAGAAGTAGAATTTGTCTTAACTCCTACAGAGCTTTCGGTCTCATTCTCAAAATAGAAAGAATACTGATAACATGCACTTACAGCAATCTTACAATCTCCCTTTACAGGTACGGAAACAGTACCGGCTCCGGAATAAAGATATGTATTCTTATTATTAGAAGCATTAGTGAAAGCAAGTCCGTTATAGTTACCTGCTCCACCGGTAAATCCACCTTCTGCAAAGTCTGCAGCAGTGAACTCCCATACAGTAATGTTGCTTTCAAAACCAATGGTCTTGGTTACAGCAGCACCTTCCACCTTAAGGTTAGAAGTCAGCTTCTGTACAAAAGGTGCACAATTAGTCACCTTAACATCATATACACCATCACGTAACTGAATATTCTCAGCTCCGGTAAAAGTATATACATAACCTTCTTCATTTAAATTAGTGAAGGTAAAAGTTGCATTTGCTAAATCTCCTACAGTTGCACCCTCAGGAGCAATTGCCACATCATATACAGGCTTCTTCTCGAAAGTGATATCTAATGCACCGGCTTCGGTAATCTTAGCAGTCTTAGGTGCCACTAAAGAGTAATCATTAATGCCTGATTCCTTTACGGTATACTCAATACCGCTCTCTAATTCAGTTGTATAGCTTGTACCGGTAATCGTTACTTCCGGAACAAAAATCTCATCAGAAACAAATTCTAATGTAAGATTTGCAGCTACCTCTTCCGGTAATCCCACGAGCGAACCGGTAATTGTAAATTTCTCTACAGCTACGATAGTAATGTCAGCCTGTGCTGCGGTCACACCGTCTGCCAAAGAAATATTTGCACCTTCTGATATTACATATCCGTCTGCATTACCGAGAGATAATGTGTAATCAAATCCTGCATACAGAGTGGTAGCATACTTACCGTTTTCTACCTTTGCAGTAGTAGTCTGCTGGCTCTGATTATTGGTAAAGATTACTTCATAATCGGTAAGACTTGCCGGAGCAGTTGCATTACCGGTTACCTCAACTTCAATTGCCGGTGCTACGTATGCACGACAGATAACCAGTTTCTCTTTGCTGGTATAAATCTTGTGAAGTCCATCCTCGGTAGGATAGAAGGTCAATACTGCCGGATCGCTTCCTTCAACAATATTGGTATAGGTAGTCTTTGCACCGGATGGAGCTTCTACCACATAGTCTGCAGCAGTTCCGTTAGATGCTACGATTGCAGTGAAGGTCTCACCTGCACTTAAATCAAAGCCTACATATACGTCTGCGGATGCAGCCTTATTGGAATAAATAAATCCATTATAAGTTACTCCATCTAAGCTCTTGCTCTTATCATCATATCTGGTTACATCTGCATTCATGGTACGAAGTCTGTGGGTTGTAGGATAACCACCATCGTTAAAGGTAAATAATACCTTTCCGTCTGCATCTGCTACAGAACAGGTTGCAAGGTTCACACCTTTAGTACCCGGAGCCACACTGCTGTCATACCAGGCATTCATAACATCTGCGTTAAGCATATTGTTATACTTTTCTGTATCTAACTGCTCTGCACCAAAATCCCATACATCAATCTTAGTAGGGTCATATGCTACAGCAGGAATCTGAGTTGCTACCGGTTCTTCGGTAGGCTCTGCTGTTGGCTCTTCTGTGGGAGCTGCTGTTGGCTCTTCTGTCGGCTCTACAGTGGGTGCTTCTGTGGGCTCTTCTGTAGGAGCTGTTGTTGGCTCTGCTGCCTGTGCCCCTTCTGTTACAGAAATCTTATAAAGGTAATTGTTACCTTCCAGGCCACCTAAAAGATAAGTACCTGCTTCTGCTACAGTAATCTCAGAAATATACATTGTATTTTTTACAGATTCTAAAGCAGTTGCTGCAATAACAGTCTTGTTGCTGTCATATACAGACACCTGACGTCCGTCTCCACCGCACGCCCACCATACTTTAACGGTAGCTGCGTCAGAAGTGGTAAACTTCACTGCATACGCACTTGCAGTTGAAGTTGCACCAAAGTTAATTCTCTTGGTTGCTGCAAATCCGTCAGCAAATGTCTTGGAATTATCATTTACTGCTGATTTTGCTCCCCAAAGAATTGTAAAGTAATTGTCTGTTCCGGCAATTTCTTCCTCTCCATCAGCCTTTGCTTCTTTGTCAAAGGTTGTAAGATCAGAAGCATTCAGAACATATTCCTTGACCGCTGATGCATCACCGGATGAAACAGTTGTCGCAGAAACCTGAAAACCGGTCAGGTTTGACAGAATCATTGCCAAAGATAACATCCAAGCCAATGTCTGTCGGAAACTCTTTCGCTTTTTTGAATTCTTGAACATTCAAAAATCCTCCTTTTTCTTCCTCCCGCATGCTTCTTTATTTAGAATACACGCTTATTTTGCTTGTCCTTTCCCAAACCGTAAGTCCGTTTATCAATTCACCCATAAATGTACACGCTTACATTTTTAAGCGAAAATATTTGGGAGCACCCATCGGTCCCCCAAACCAAGCAATTTAGAAAATTTTAACAAAATTGACGATATTTCGCATGAGCCTTGAGTACTATTTTGCTAAATTCTCCCGTAAAATTTTCGTAATAGTTTTTGTACACTTTGCCAAGGTACTTTTTTCCCATTGTAACCTCTTCCAAACTGACCATTTTCCCGCAAAACTGCCCCAAAAAAGCGGTCAAAGGCACTTTTACCAGAGCCTTTGACCGCTTAAGTCATTTACTATTTCCTGTTCTATTCTAATTTAAATTTCGAAACCTGGTTCGCCAGATTCTCAGCAATTTCCTGATTAAATCCGGCCTTTTGTTCGATATCACATATATTTCCGGTAAGCTCCGCTGCCGTCTGTGATACTGCTGTAACTCCCTTTGCAGTTTCCTCTACCGCAATGTTAATCGATCCCATAGACTCATTAATCTCTGCAGACGCCATATCCAGTTCCTCGGACTCACCGGCAAATTCTTCCATGATATTATGGAAGCTGTCCGCATCCTTCTGATACTCATCACAGGTGGAAATCAGCTTGTTGTACCCCTCCATGGCTGTATTCTCCATAAAGTCAATCATCTTCTGCGCTTCTCCGGCAAGTGCCTCCACTGCCTGTACCACTTCCATGCTCACACCCTGAATCTTACCAGCTGCACTGGCAGAATCCGAAGCCAGCTTTCCAATTTCACTTGCTACAACCGCGAAGCCCTTTCCTGCCTCTCCGGCTCTTGCGGCTTCAATACTTGCATTCAGTGCAAGTAAGTTAGTCTGCTCCGTAATACCGATAATATTATCCGTGAGCACATTAATCTCATTGACTGCTTTGGATAATTCAATTTTTTCAGCCACTGCAGCTTCCATCTCTCTAGCGCTTTTCATTGCATCCGCCTGTTCTACTTCTGCCATAGCATAAGTATCTTTGGCTCTGGTCTGAATATCCTTGGCCAGTTCATCTCCGCTCAGTGCCTTGCCTGCAATATTACCAATACGTCCACGCATATTCTGTACAGCTTCTGTAATCTGATTTAGAGAAGCTGTGGTCTCTTCCATACTTGCACTCATCTCCTGCATGGTTGCAGATACATCCACAATTCCTTCTCCCGCACTGGCAAGACGTTCCGCAATTACATCACTGGAATACTTAATATCATCAGAGCCCTTAGAAATCTGTAACATAATCTCTTTAATATATGCCAGAAGCTCATTGACCTGCTCCGCCATAATCTCCATTTCATCACCGGAACGGACATCCAATTTCTGCGTCAAATCACCTTCATTATGCACCAATTCATAAAGCTTTTCATTTACCTTGCGAATTCCCTTCACAACAGTCTGAATCACCCAGAAAATAATCACTGATGCCACAACAAAAATCACACCACCAATGATACCAACTCGTGTTATGAATGCATTGTACTGTTCTGTCACCACAGAAGCATCATAATCACTACCTAAAATTCCCACTACCTCTCCTGCTGTATTTCGGATAGGTACATAAGAACTGATTAATTCGCCATCCTCCGTATAGTCAATATAGTCCTGCACATAACTCTCTCCACCGAAAACTCCGCTTAACTCTTCATAGGAGACCTCAAACTCTTCACCGATATCACAACGATCCTCTGACTCATCCGAATCCACACCATAATATACCGTACTTCCGTCCGTCCATAGAGTATACACATACTTTATTCCGCAGATTTCCTTCGCTTCTCTTAATTCCTTCGCAATCCCTGCATACTCCGGGGTATTCTCATCCCCGGCTTTTAACTGTTCCAACGTCTCAGCATTAATACTATCCGCCGCCACTTCCGCCGCCACAGATGCCTGAATCACTGCCATATCAATCATCTGCTGTTTAAAGGTTGCGGATAGATCGTACCCCATAAAACCAACGGTAAAGATAATTGCAAAGCTACTTACAATTAACAGCTTCATACGGATACTAAGTCTTCTGGTTTTCATCTTCATATCTTTTCCCTCCTCAAGAGAATCATTTTCTTCTGGTCTTCTGTTTTTGCTCATACATTTTCTGATCCGCTTTGGCCACATAACCATGCAAATCCACATTTTCTCTGGGATCTGTAAGTACCGCGCCCATACTGATGGACAATCCATGCTTACTTAAGTTCTCCCGCACCTTATTACAGTACTCGTCTATCTGTTGCCAGCTCGCCCGGGAAAACATTACCAGAAACTCATCACCACCGTACCTGCAAACATAACCGCCCATAGGGCAATTCTTTTTAAGAGCTTTTGCAATATTTTTTAACGCCGCATCTCCGGCTTCGTGACCATAATTATCATTAATTTCCTTAAAATAGTTCACATCACAAAATAGAATCGCACACTTTTCATTCTCCATACAGAAGGTTTCAAAAGCCGGAACCATTTTTTCCACAAATGCAATACGATTATATATCCCCGTAAGCTGATCTCTATTATACACATCCCTAAGCTGCATCGCCGCAGATTCCAGCTGTTTCTTCTTAAACCGATTCTCCAGTGCCGTCACACAGGCTGCATGGGTATCATAGAAATTCGCATTATTATATAAGAAATTCGCATTCTTAAGTCCAAGGAACCCTACTGCCTGCTGGCGAAAATGAATGGGCCAGAAGGTATATGAACAGCTTCCTTCCTGAGCCTCCATATGATTTACCAGCTCCGGTACCGTGGTAATATTCAAAATCTCTCCATCTTCTACCGCTCTTGCCACAACACAATTCTCAATATCATACCCCTTTGAACCAAAGACTGTATCCGGGTGTGCTTCATAAAGCTTCTTATCTACCACAAAATAAATTCCATCACAATCCATACTCTCGTAATGTTCGGAAGAACAGGCAAAAATATCTTCAAACTCACGCCTCTTGGCAAGATCAACTTCCAGCTCCATTAGGCGCTGTGCAACCACATCTCTCTTCACACCATAAACAATCTGACTCTTTGCATAATCCCTGTAATCCACAATATTGTTATTGGGGCAACCGCAACTCTCTCCGTATACACAATTACTCCGAATCAAATGTTCCTTAGGAATCTCCTCACCTGCCCATATTTTCATCAGCATTTCCAGACAAATTCCTCCGGTCACCTCTCTGGTACTGCTGACAGTGGTAATCTGTGGTTTAAAAAATATAGCCTTATCCAAATTATCAAAGCCTGTTACTTTGAAATCCTCCGGAATATTAAATCCCATATTGGCAGCCTCTGAACAAAGACCTGCCGCAATATTATCATTAGCACAGACAAAGGCATCCGGAATCTTCTTTCCACTATCCACAATATAGCGCAAATGGTCAACACCATACTGAAAATCAAAATCGCCATCCAATGTAGGGTTATCCTCTAACGCAAGTCCAAACTCTTCAATACATTCTGTATATCCCAGCCTACGCTGTACATTCTCGTAATTATCCTTAGGACCACCCGCAAATACAAAACTTCTGCACTTATGCTCCTCATATAAATGGTACATTAACTCTTTAATCGCACTCTTATTATCAATACCCACGTAGTAAAAGCCTTCCACACCAAGGGCAATACTCACAATAGGTACATCATACTTCTTCAACCTGTCAATTATTCCGTTACGTACACGTAAGTCATTAATATTAATCAAATCAAGTACAATACCATCCATTTTCTCCAGCTCCGGAAGCTCGAAAATGTTGTATTCGCCCAGATTATGTAATTCATCATTACTCCAGTTACCGTGACATACAAAATGATAAAGGCGTATTTCCTCCTCAAGTTCCCAGGATTTCTTCATAATCCCGTCAACCCAGGCATAAGTCATCATTCTTTTCCAGCCGTCCGAAAGCAGTGCAATCCTCTTCATAAACGTACTTCCTTTACATTACATATATAAAAATAGTACCACAGTACTTGTTGATTTTCAACAAATATTGTGGTACTATTTATCTATTTGTATATAATTATACAAAAACCTATAAATCTTCTTACAATTCTATCCCTTTAGTGCTCATTCGGACTCTTCTTATATGCCTTTAGGCGTTCATACTCATCCATGGTAATTGTCAGAATTGTTCCATGCTTATATCCGTAAGGGAAGGAAAAGCTACTGTCACTTCTCACAAACCTTCCCCCCTCTAATTTCTCTGCCACAAAAGGTACATATCCCTGCTCGGTAGCCTCCTTGGTTCCGAAGAAATCCAACATCAGGGTCCACTTGCCGTCCGGCATTTTAAATGCGGTAGGTGCTTCGTATGCAGCATCAATCACACCTTCCATACATTCATCAAAGCCTTTTACCTGTGCCCAAGGTCCGGTGATATTCTCACTTTCCAACATAAACACACGAATCGGGTCGCCCACTCCCTTCACAAACAGATAGAACTTACCATCTTCCTCATACATCGCAGAATCAATACAGGGATTATCTCCCTGATAGAGAACCTTCGGTGATGTAAAAGTTTCAAAATCCTTGGTTCTGGAATAGTAAATGCACATAGGGTCATAATCCGTATCCTTGTGCGAAGAAGACCAGTGAATAATATAGTCTCCTTCCTTTTTATCAAAAATGATATCCGGAGCCCACATACAACCAAAATCCGGAGTTCCAATAGGAAGCATCTTCTGTTCTGACCAGTGGATTAAATCCCCTGATTCCCACATTACCAGCTCCTTACTACCAATACGCTTTACCTCTCCCCAGGAATTCTTATATTTATAACGGAATTCATAAGAAAGGCTTAAGTCTGTGGCAAGAATCACAAATCTGCCATCCTGCGTTCTGGTAATGGTAAAGTCACGGACTCCCTTGTCTCCCTTATAACTCCAAAGCACCGGATTACCATCATTTACCCTATCCCAATGATATCCGTCGGTACTGATTCCAAAATATACCTGTTCTCCTTCCGGCGTTCTGGTCTCTTTAAAATGTACAAATAAATATGCCTGCATTTCCTTATCTCCTTTATGAAAATACCATTACCGTTACACTATGCGAAGGGAAGGTATATGACAACTGATTACCGGTAACCGGCACGCATTTTTTCTCAGTCGTTATATTATCCGGCTCATCCAAAGTGTTCACTGCGTCCAAAGCATAGCCTGACAAAGATGTTATTTCAGCAACTGTTTTCTCCTGTCCATTCAGCTGCAGAGATACCGGCTTCTCTTCTCCGGTCAAATTCACCACCTTCAGAATGGTAGTTCCCTGTACCTTGTCCACACTTGCTGTCACATACAGTTCTTCCAACTCCGGAAGACGGTCTGTTACATCATTATAATTCACACCATTCACATAAGTCTTGATATGGCGTCCGTTTACTTCCAGCTTCAGAGTATATTCCATATCCTCCACATGGAAAATACGGTGGGAAATCGTTGAACCTCTTCCTTTACTGATGTTTACGATATTACAGTCCCAGTTATCCCAGCCGCCGAATTCCCACTGTAGGAAATTCTTATCGTCTGTCTTACCGAAATTAATCTTTAATCCCTTACGCCCGGAGCTTCTCTTAAACTTAAAAGTAAGAGTAAAATTCTCTCCGGTAATATCGGTACAATGATGCTGCGAATTATCCTCAATGGAAATATCAGAAAGCTCTCTGCATATTCCGTCTTCTTCCACCTGCATATCCCAGATTTGTCCGGTAATGTCGTTACCGGCAATGGTAATTCCTCCTACCAGGTTTACCTCATCCATCAGTGGAATAATTTCATCCAATCCTTCTTTTGCAAATTCTACGGCATCTGTTCCCTGATTTTCCATAAACATCTTCTGCACATGATAATTAGGAGTCTTCATAATGCGGTGATTGTCAAACCATAGCATGTCCGGCTGCCAATTCACATAGTCCACATTACAAAGCATGGGCGCATAGCAAGCCAGTGCCACTGCTTTCGAACGCTCCAGATGGGTCATATATGCAGCTTCTACAATAGCATTATAATAGGTATTCCCCCAGGAAGCATACTCTCCTAAAAATACCTTTGTTCCCTCTGCATCATAATCCTCGTAATGATGCATATTGGCAAGGAACCACTCCGGAGAAGAATAGTAATGTTCATCAATGAGGTCACTACCATGCTCCCTTGCACTATTCCAGCCATCCTCGTAGCCCTCTCCCACTGCAAAAGGTCCTGCGGTATTAATAATCTTAATCTCCGGATATTTCTCTCTGATTGCTCTGTGGAAATAAGGATATCTCTCAAAAAATCCGGCACCGATTTCCTCATTACCAACGCCTAAATATTCCAGTCCGAAAGGTGTCGGATGTCCCATTTCACTACGAATCTTACCCATGGCAGTATTCGCATCCCCATTGGCAAATTCAATCAAATCCAATGTCTCCTGTACCCATTCATCAATCTGCTCTATAGCCACACCTTCTCCCTTGTGGGGATTAAATCCCGCCGGAACTACCGGTAATGGCTTGGCTCCCATATCCTCACAGAAGCAAAAATATTCATAATATCCAAGTCCCAGTGTCTGATTATACCGCCAGTTATTTCTCCAGCTCGGTCTCTTCTCAATAGGTCCCAGCGTTCTCTTCCAGCGGTACATAGAGTTCCTTGCATGGTCATCCAGTGCGCCGTCATGGGTAAGGCACCCGCCCGGAAAACGCATAAACTTAGGCTTCATCTCTGCAAGTGCCTGGGCTATATCCTTACGCAGGCCGTTCTCTCTGCCCCCATAAGTATCCGCCGGGAAAAGCGATACCATATCCAAATCATATACACCACCCTTTTCAAAAGTGATATATAATCTTCCATTCCACGTAGTAGCTACTGCCGTAACAGTCACCTGATACTTCACAAAAGCTTCGGTTATCCGTGCAGTAACAACACCCGATGCACACACGTCTCTATCCTCATTCTCTACCGAAACCTTAAGTACTGCATCCTTTACACCTGTTCTAGCATACACGGAAAAAATATATTCCTTGTCCTTCTCCACAAAAATACCACTATTAAAGCCTGTATTCACAATATAGGAGCCATCTCCTGCTTCCACCTGCAGATAGTGGATATTCTCCTCATTCAGCGGCTTGTCGGTAAGAACCTGCCAGCTACAATCCTCAGATTTCTCCCATGCCGTCAAAGCATGATACTCCGGCTTATCAATCTCGCAAAACTCAAAAGAACGGTTCTGCACAAGCTCTGCATACAATCCGCCATCTGCCGCATGATTGATATCCTCAAAAAACAGACCATATAAATCCCCAAGCTCTTTATATGTCTTTTCCTGAAATACTTTTATACTTTTCATATGTAACCCCTTATATCCTATACCTCTGTGAAATAGGGATTATTTTCAATTTTAATCTGCTCTACTGTCACCGGAGTTCTCTCTCTTACGATTTCACGGTAAAATGCCGCAAAAGCCGCCTCCCTGTAAGGTCTGAGGAATAAATAGCCGATTCCCAGGGTAAATACACACAGAATAGACCAGCCGATAAAGCTTAAATCCAGACAAAACAGCCTCCACTTATTTCCATCCATTAATAGTTTCGATTCGGTAATGGCATCAGTAGCAGACATCTCCGGATTCTCTGCCGCAATATACGCTGCCATGGAGTAACTGTAAGACTTCACAAGTCCGGGGATAATGAACAGAAATGTCCACAACATAATAAACAACCTTCTCAAAAACTGTACACAAAATCCCTGACCAAACTGTCCAAATTTACCAAAGAGATCTGCAAACTGCGGATTATTACCATCCACCAGATTCAGATTATACTGGGCATATCCCAAGGTAATAGGACCGCCAAGCACCATAATCACAATGGCCCACACTACCAGAACGATCATCAAAACACCCAAGAATACCAAAACTGCCTGCACTATGGGATTTGTCAGAACTTCTGTCATATTAAGTCCCGCATCTTCTAAAACTGCCAAATCCTCTTCTGTCAACTCACTGCTGGAGGAACCACCACTGCTTCCATCCAATAATGTGGTTGAAGCTCCCAGCATGGAACCTACCAATCCGGTAAGCACTGCCCAAAGCCAATTATTCTGTAGCGCCATCCGCGCCCTCTCTCTAAAATCTGCTGCAAGTAACATCTTCTGCCTCCTTTATGTACCCTAATTATTCTTAATATTATTCTTCTCCACCCGGAAATAAATCTGCATCAAAATAACTGCCTCTACCAGAATATACAGTGGCATCAAATTCGCCCACAGACCTTCAGAATGCAGACAAATATAGCAGGTCACCTCTGCTACTGCTCCAAAGCCCCATACCAGTATTCCACAGGCATGATTGTATGCCTTCACATCCTTCAGGGAAAGCTTACGCTTATTAAATACCTTCGTCTGCTCCTCATCCATAAAAACTCTCATTCCTGCCATAATGCAGATAAAACCGATTGCTACATATAAAACCATCTTTCGTCCTCCAATCACTCGTTCTCCCAGTATAACACAATTTAGCCAATTATGGAATGATATAAATCCATTCCAAAGCTGGTGAGTTCCGGTTCATGTTGTACCATTTTAAAAGTACGCCTCCCATCGTCTTCCCGCTGTGCACTGAAAAACTCCACACCAATACTCTCCATCTCCCCTGCCTCATCATAAATTCGTTGGGCAAAAGAAAGTAAATGTGTCACCGTAAGCACCTTTACACCAGCTTCCGTAAATGCCTTAATAATATCATAGGCAATCATGGAGCCCTCTTTTTCCGTAGTCGTGGCAAAGGACTCATTCAAAAGCACCATGGAGGAATCCCTCAAATTATCCACAATCTGGCTCATCCTCTTTAATTCCTCATCCAGACGTCCGCTGTTCATGGCACTATCTTCCCTCCTTGTAAAATGAGTAAAAAATGATGGAAAGATTCCACTCACATACTTTTGGGCTATTACCGGAAGTCCGCACTGCATCATAATCTGCGCAATGCCGATGCTTCGCAGAAATGTTGATTTTCCTCCCTGATTAGCTCCTGTCACCACCAAAAGCATACTACCTAAAATATCGCAGGTATTCCCCACCGGCGTAACTCTCTGCTCCACCGCCATGACGAATTCCTTCAAGTCTTCAAACACAAAGTCTCTTCTGCTTCCCACCTCCGGATAACAATAGGGCAGATAGAATCTACCTATATGCTTCCTCAGAATGATGGCCGCCTTATAAAAGCCCAGCTGGAACCTCAACTGATCAAAGAAATCATTCAGCTCCAGCACAAAAGGCGTGCAGGCAGAAACCACATAACGAACCACCTCATATTCTATGTCAGAAGCCTTTTTAAGTATTGCAACGTCCTTTTTCAAGGATATTGCTTCCGGTCTTTGGGACATCATATATCCCTGCACCATTTCTGCCACCCCTCTGCGTCCCTTACCATTTTTAACTCTGGTGGAAATCTCTTCTACCACAAAATCATTACACTTTAATCCCTGCACCAGATTACAGCCCAGCACAATTCTTTGCTTTATCTCCGTTTTGCCTAACTGCTCTGCTTCCACATCCTTGGTATAAAAAGATATATCCTCCAGAATCTTATGCAACGCAGTTTCCTTTTCCTCTGAAAAATCTGCACATAACCGCTCATAGAATCGTAAAAAACCGGCCGCATGCAATTTAGAAAGTTCCTCTTTAAATAAACTCTTTATCTTACTTAACGTAGTAACAAAAAGCTTTAATACATATATATCCGAAATCAGTTTGGCCGCAGAATCCTTACTGCTGCCCCCCGCTACTCTTCTGCCCAAGGTATCCCATGTCTTTAACATCTCGTCCACACATTCATACAAGTCATAGACAAATTCTTCGCCGGCAAAAGCATCCTTTAACATCTCCTGACGATACACGATCTCTGCCTGTGTCTGTAGCGGAGTCATCATTACTGCTTCCATAACCTTGGAAAGAAACGGATCCTCTTTTTCGATATAATCCACTTTGCCATCCTTATAAACAATCTCCTTGGCAGATATGGAAAATATGGTTTTTAACCCTAAGTCCTGAACAATATTTCCGGCGTCACTGTATTTCTTTACATTCACCCAATCCTTGTCTTCGTATAAAAAATGTACCTTCATCCCAGTCTCTCCTTAAGATGTTCGTAAGTCAGACAATACTTTTTCACCTGATTTATCGCACATACACTGTCATCCGCTGCTTTCCGGCAGATTTTAAAATTCTGTACCTTTTGCTCATCCATCATTGCTCTCATACTTACAATTCTCTCATGAGCCTCCGTCAGCTCCTTCAAATGAGTAACATATATCCCCACACAGTCCAACTTAATGAAATGGTTCAGCACCTTCTTGCCCATGATACAGGCATCGTAATTGGCGGCTGTCGTAAAAAGCTCATTAATCACCACAAACGCCTTTTTACACGCTCCGCTCATCATGGGTTTTAGACGCATCAATTCTTCCATCAGCTTTCCTCTTCCTGTCTCCACGCTTTCCTCCACGGAAAAATGGGTTAGTATATCAGAAAACCAATGTACATTGGCAGCTGTTGCCGGCACATCCAGACCCATTTTGCTAAGATACACCAGTTGTCCCAGACTTCTTGCAAAAGTAGTCTTCCCCCCCTGATTAGGTCCCGTCAGTACAATAAACTGCTCCTCTTTTCCCAAATATATCTCATTGCTTACAACTTTTCGACCGTTCTTTATATTATTGCATGCAAGTGCCAAATCATATAGTCCATAGGCACTCATATCCTTATCTTCATCCGCAGAAGGTGTGGCAAAACACAGCCCCTCCCTCTCCATCCTTCGCTGAAAGGCAGCATAGGATAAATAAAAATTGATTTCCTCACTAAAGCAAACCACCCGCTGTTCTTCATATTCTTTATATGTATGATAGAATTCTCTTGTTTCCTTAAAAAACGCCTCCTGCTTTCTCGCAAACTTATGGATAATTTCATCCTCCAAATCATCCAAGTCCACATCAACAGAAAAAGGACTTTGCATCTGTCCCGGACACACATTCAAAGCATCCTGCAAAAATTTCTCATAGCTTCCGGATACTGCCCCTTCTTCTACCAAAAGCTGTTCATTTTCATACACCAGTTTTACCCGAAAGCTTTGCAGTCTTTCCCTCAAGTCAAATGCTTTTTCCTGCATTCTGACAAATCCTTCGGATGATACGTAGGCCTTCAGATAATCCAGAAATGCCAAAAGTCCTTCTGATTGTAGCTCTGCTCCGGAAAGGGCCTTATACAGATGTGCGCAAGCCTCACAATATGTGGCAGCCTCCAACATATGCCATGCGCCCAACTGCACCCCCAGACTTACTGCCAGCTTTTTATCCCTTGCCTGCTTCCGCTCCTCCATGTGCTTTACAAAGGATGCAAGCCCATCATATATCTCTTCTCTTTTTACATCGCAGTATACCCTTCTCCGATACTCCTCGCATTCTTTATCCGCCGGAAAATAGTAATAATATTTCTTCACCGGTACCCGAATTGATCCTTGTATCTGATTCAGCACCTGGTCCAGATTCAAATCCACAAAAAACTCCGGCATCCCATCTTCCATTACCGGATTCCCTTTATAATCCAAAATACTTACAAACTCCATCACCTTATATCACCCTCCCGGGTAATTATAACATACCTTGCTTTTTCTGCCACTAATTTGGTGAAGGATTGACACAAAGTAAGCCCCAGCCGTTTTCATCATTGGGGTACTCCATTCCCCCTTGCATTCTTCTTGCCCGTCTCTGCAGCACTGCCTTAAGCTTTTCTCCGTACATATAGATATCTTCTCCCCGTACAATCCCCTGCTCCATAAGGAGTGCTGCCGCTCCGGATACAATGGGTGTCGCAAAGGATGTTCCGGTGAATTCCCCCAGCCCCCCATAGATACTTGGTGCCGGAATATTTACTGCCGGAGCTGCAATATCCGGCTTAGAATACGTAATCAGCGCAGAATCCGGTGCTACATAGCCCCTTCCGGAAAAGGGCGCATACGAATTATAAACACTATTATAACCGGCGACACTGATTACCATTTTTGCTGTAGAAGGAATGGTCAACGTCTCCCCGGGAGTAGGGCGCAAAAAGGCGGTATTCTGTCCCCTGGACTCCTGAGAAGGAAGATAGAGTTCCAAATCCCCAGACACAATCTGCTTTCCTATGATTTCGATTTCCCAAAGTCCTCCATTGATAAATCCTCTGTTTACAGGCAACATTTCTATATATATTTCCCGCTTCACAGAATAAGGAGTTGGTAGCCCAAAGTATACCAGAAGTCTGGTATTGCCAGTCACCACCTCATACTTTCCATCTCCAATCTGTGACGGAAGCGGTATCCGTTCTCCTGCCGGAGAAAAAAGAGTAAATTCCAGTTCATCTGCATAGTTTTGCCACATCTGCACAGACAGATTTGGTTCATATTCAGCCACAGAAAGCTGCAGAATACTACGGTCTCTCACCCGTACTTTTGCGTGACCGCCTGTGTCACCTTCATTGCCGGTTCCCACGCAGATTGCATTTCTTCCGATACCGCTCACCGTATCCAAATACCTTGCCAGCAGACCACTTCCATCGTGAGGACCATAAGTGTTTCCAAAACTCAAATTAATCACCGAAGGCTTCTCCAACTCCAATGCTTTACGTATCACCCCATCCAAGCCTCTCATAATCTGAGTTGTCATAGGGAATCCATCCCCCTGCTGCGTTCCCAGCTTCACAATCAAAAGTCCTGCTTCCTTCGCCAGACCTGTCAGTCGCCCGGCTGCGATTCCTGTCACCGCCGTACCGTGTCCTGTGATGTCTGCTCCCGGCATCACCTGATTTTCCGGTATCTCCAACAAAGCATTGAGCATCTCTTCCGAATACTCTTCCCCCGCCTGCTGATCCCACAGATATACCACCCTTGTAGTTCCATCCTCATTTTGAAATTCCGGATTTTTAAGGTCTATCCCTGAGTCCAGCACTGCAATCAGCACACCTTCCCCTGTGAGGGATGTATTCCCAGTAATCAATGGATAAATACAGCTCTCTGCCTTCACATCAATGGCCTGATAAAAGAACCTCCTTGGAAGTTCCGCATATTCAATCTGTCCCACACCTCCCAGAAACGCCATCTCTGACTGGGGTACCTGCAATATAGCATAACCTCCCAACAGATATTCAACTTCAATTCCACGCATCTCAAGCTCTGCAAGGGAACCATTGTACTTAACAATTACCTCCCATCGTCCTTCCCCTTCATCAAAAGAGGCATTCAGATTATCACTAAGTAGCCGAATCTCTTCCTCTGTCTGCAGCGCCAGATTCAGAGCATTGTCAAATTTCTCACTCATATTATATCCAAAGCTTTTTGTCATTCTATGAAAAAAGCGCCGGACCTATGCCTGACGCCAATCTCTTTTTACAAACGATTTGGTGACTTGTAAATTATACATATAAGACTATCATCCAAGCCGCCAACATAATTTCCCCCAATATACTTTTCTCATCCACCACCTCATACTCATCATAACACGATGATTCTGTCATAAAATCCGGCATCACTTATTCCCCCGGAATATGCTTTCCTAAACATTAACTTCAAAATAATCTTCCAAAAAACTTTTAACATCTTCGATTAGTAGAAACACTAAACATTTTCCAACAACAATAATAATATCTAAATACATTATTACATGTAGTTGGTATTTTCCCCTTGTATAATACTCTATAAGCAAACTTTTTTACGTATAAAATCAAAAACTTGCTTCCATCCAGCCATGTCTGAATCATCACTCCAATACTGCTCCGTTAATTCATCTAAGAATCTTACCTTTTGTCTCTTCAACTTTACCAGCTCTCGTCTTTTTTCTGGGGCAATTGCTTTCAATTCTTCATTTTTGGCTTTATGACTAAATGAGGTAAAAAAATTATATATATCATAATACTCTTCATTATCAGACTTGAATACTGTCTCCTCAGGAAATAGTGATATTACATTTTCAAAAGCATCTCGGACATCACACAACTCGAGTTCTTGCAAAACCATTGGAATATAAGGTACAAAATCAGCCTGTTCTCCTATAATGCTATCCCAACCTTCAGATTTCCATATACCTATCATATTAATCCCTATATGCAAATTAAATAGTTCAGCAGTAACCTTTTCTTTAATATCATCCAAATTTCCCAGTTCCCATAACTTATCAGATACTTGAGTAAACGCTGTCTCATCAGAAAAATTTAAATCTTCTATTACATCTTCTATTTCTAGCATATTTATGTCCCGCTTTCTCAGATATTTTCTATTTAACACAATTCGATTATTTCTTTTAATCTATCAAATCAAGTGCAGATATACTACCAATATTTTTCTATGTACATTTCATTTCTTCTTACATCATCATATCTGTATTTTGTAAATCGACCTTCCTCGTATCTGCACCGACTGCGTCTGTGATGTTCCTTAAATATCAACCTCAAAAGATTCTAAAAAATATTCTGTTTTATAGATTATAATAAATTTATGCAAGTTCCTATTTATCAGAGATATACTTAAACTATCTCTATCTTTAAAAAAATCTTCTATGAAAAATTTTATATCTTCGATTAGTAATAACACTAATCCGTTTCTGTCTACAATAATAACATCTAAAGCGTCACTAACAAATGGCTTAATCTTTTTCTCTATCCAGAATAAATATTCTTCATAACTCGCCGTCAGCTTAATATTATCAGTAGACACTGCCTCCCTCTTGTGTGTTAACTCTATCGCTTCCCTCTCTTTATCAGTCATTTCATCCAACGATGTTACCGTTACATTCCTAACTCCTCTGAATGCTTCATACTTATTTTTTAATCTCAAAAGCTCTAATTTTTCTTTTAAATTCATAGCTTTATCCTTTACAATTGATATCTAAATGATGATCCTTGTGATTTGGTATGTCATCTATAAGAGAATCTTTTTATTAACTTAGTGCTCTTCAGTATCATTCTATTTACTCAATATCAGCCACATTAAAATTGTATTGTTCTTCTCTTGGATTTTTATAACCGTCAAATTCATCCACCTCAATAAGAGAAAACAAGTATCCATAATTTGGAATGCAGAATGATTTTCTATCTCATAAATATAATCACCGTCTGATGTAGAGATAAAATAGGTTACTTCTTCAGCATCCTCACCAAAGGTCTTTTCTTCAATTAATTTCTTAAATACCGAAATTACTGTATCAAAAAATAAGGACTTACATTTTGCATATTCCGTGGAATTAGATTCTGCCTTTTTACATAATACTTGACTAAGTTTAGTTAATTCACTGTTCTCTCCGTCTGAGTATCCCCACTCATCCGGTAGCCACTTCGTCAAACATACCTCTCCGGCTTCTATCTGTCTCATATCTTCTTCTGACAAATCCTCTTTCACCATTTCCAGATATTCTTCATCTGCCGTTTTCAAATATTCGCAAGTATTTAATGCCATAAACAGAGTAATACAATCACTATCTGTCACAAGCGCTACTGAATACAGTTCCTCATCTTCTATTTCTTTTAATACTCTTTTGGTATCTTTTTTGAGTGCCTTATATAACTTTTTACTCATTTTATCATAAAATTTTTCCATTTGTTAACTATCCTTAGGTGCCTTATTCAAATCTATATTTTCCCACTTATTATCTGTATTGAACAAGTTATATACTAACAACTGCGCTTTATTTTATCATACACCATTATATATCTCTGTTAAAATATTCTAAAAAATATTCTCCTTTACTTATCACAAGCCATTTCCTAAGCGCCCTACTTAAAATATAAATACCAAAACATTCCTCTTCTTTAAAATAGTTTTCTAAAAATACATCAATATTCTCAACTAGTACAAAAACCAACTTATAGTTGCTAATGATAATAATTTCAGAATTACACCTTACATAAGGTGTAATTCTTTCTTTCGACCATAATAAATAATCTGAATAATTTGTATTAAGTGTAAGCTTATCTGTAGATTCATCACAATCTGTGTCTATACTGTCTAACACTTCTTTTTCTCTTTCTGTCAACTCGTCTATTGAACTGATCTTTAAAGTTTTAATTCCTTCAAAACATTTAAATTTATTATTTAATCTAAGCACCTCTAATTTTTCTTTTAAGTCCATGTTCCTACCCCTTACAATTAATATCTAAGTGATGATCTTTCTTGTTCGCGATATCATCTATAGCCGCATATCTATTTTCTGGGCTCTTGAAATCATACGTATATGGATCACTGTTCGGTTTTGGCATTCCCGCATGCGCATGAGTTGATCTATAAGGATCATTAGTATGTAGAGCAACAACCCTTTTTTGTCCTTGCGCATTAATAAACTCATAATATCTACCATGTGCACCTTCATTAAAAGATACTACATAATTCTTATTTGCATATTTCATAACATCACCTGTTACAATCCATTGTCTAACAGGTTGTTGGCTTCTAGGAATTCCAGCCAACTCCTTTGCATAACGTAACGCTTCTCTTACTGAGCCAAAAGGATTTAGGCCAAACACATCAATCCATATATTCGTATCCGCCACATACCCATACAACGTAGGATTTCCCCCCGCCAATCCTATCGGATCCTGCTGAGTATACTGTCCCACTTCTGGGTCGTAGTAACGGAAACGGTTATAGTACAGACCGATTTCTTCATCCTCATACTGACCTTGGAAACGGAACGGTATAAAGGTCTTCCCGCCTACTTCTTTCTTGGTCTGACCATAGCTGTCCTTACCTGCAGGCATTACCTTTCCGTTAATGTCAAGTTCTCTCTCCCAGACCAGATTGCCTGCCTCATCATATGCTCCTACCGGAGTTCCCAGATAATCTGCCATAATACTATAGCAGCCATCTTTTGTTATCTTGGCCCTGGGGATGAAATCATCCTGAAAAATCCATGTAACCAGACTTTCCGGTGCCGGTTCTCCCTTTTCAGTCTTTTCCTTTGCTTCCTGCATTTTTTTCTCAGAAAGCTTCACCACATAGTCAGCCTGATAGTCTATCTTCTGATGAGGCTTTTTACTGGTATTTGCGTCATCCTCCCACTCATGGAGAATGGTATTTCCATCCCACAGGAAGCGGATTACCTTTTCCACCACCGGGGTTTGCTCTCCGGCATAGATGGAAGTAGCATCTCCCTGCACTACATGAGGCTTTTGCAGTTCCATACTTGGTCTGCGGATTCGTACACCGCCGATGGTCTCCCATTTGCTCTTTTCCGCAAGAGCCTTCTTTTCTGCAAAAGAAATCACCTTTTCACTACCGGCCCC
>JAZQIQ010000042.1:0-174004 GCA_045541195.1 Acetatifactor sp.
CTCGTTTAGTTGTATAATGTTATCAGACATGTTTCTTTAGCCTCCTTTGTAGGTTTTTGTGTGGTAACTTAATTCTACCAAACGGCTAAAGACCATGTCTATTTTTATGAAATTAATTTGCGAAACTTATTATACGTTATCTGAGCGAAAGGGATAATTAGGAATAAAGATACACCCTAATTCATTTGACAGATTGTATTTATTTTAGTACAATCTTTGTATACAAAAAACAATCAAATACCAAGATGGAAAGGGTATCTATGGATAAATGTGTGAGAAAGGCCTATGCAAAGATTAATCTTGGGCTGGATGTAGTGAGACGATTGGAAAACGGCTACCACGAGGTGCGCATGATTATGCAGACCGTGGGTATTGCGGATATACTGACGCTGGAAAAGCGTCCCTCTGGGATTTCGGTGAGTACCGATAATGGGGAGCTTCCTACAGATGGGAATAATCTGATATATAAAGCAGCCAAGCTGATGATGGAGAAGCATGATATCAAGGAAGGCGTGCATATTCATTTAGAGAAGCATATTCCTATTGCAGCAGGGATGGCAGGAGGAAGCACGGATGCGGCAACTACCTTTATCGGCATGAATGAACTTTTTGAACTGGGAGACAGTGAAGAAAATTTGCGGGAGCTTGGTGTCAAGGTTGGAGCAGATGTGCCATATTGTATTATGGGAGGCACTGCACTGGCAGAGGGCATTGGAGAAGTGCTGACCAGACTTTCGGCGCCGCCGGAGGCTTTTCTTGTAGTAGCAAAGCCGGATATTAATGTGTCTACCAAGTTTGTGTATGAGCATATTGACAATGAGGGCGTGGAGCATCATCCGGATATTGATGGTATGATTGAATCGCTGCATCGGAAGGACTTAGACGGAATTGTATCCCGTCTGGAAAATGTACTGGAAGCTGTGACGGTAAAGGCCCATCCGGTGATTACTGAGATAAAGCAGACGTTAAATGAAAACGGTGCAATGGGCAGCCTGATGAGTGGTAGCGGACCAACGGTATTTGGTATATTTGCATCTAAGGAAAGTGCGGAGAAAGCACTCCTTGCAGTGCAGAAAAAAGGACTTGCAAAGCAGCTTTTTGTGACCGGCTTTGCAGAGGGAGGAATCCATGGGAAGTGATTTTCAGATACAAATGAATGATTTTTTACCGCTGAGAGATGTGGTGTTTAATACCCTTCGGCAGGCGATTTTGACAGGAGACTTAAAGCCGGGCGAGAGACTGATGGAGATTCATTTGGCTAATAAGCTGGGGGTCAGCAGAACACCTATCCGTGAGGCAATCCGTAAGCTGGAGTTAGAGGGCTTGGTGACCATGATTCCTCGTCGCGGAGCAGAGGTGGCTCAGATTACCGAGAAGAGTATGTCGGATGTACTGGAGGTGCGTCGTGCTGTGGATGCACTGTGCGTTGAGCTTGCCTGTGAGCGTATCAGTGATGAAGCGTTGGAAGCTTTGAAAGAGGCATGCGACGGTTTTGAAGAGGCGGTAAAGAGCGGGGATGTAAAGAAGATTGCTCAGGCAGATGTGGCATTCCATGATATTATTGTAAAGGCTACCGGCAATCAGAGACTGGTGCAGCTGGTAAATACGTTATCAGAGCAGATGTATCGTTATCGATTCGAGTATATCAAGGATGTGAGCCAACACGGCAGCCTTGTGGAAGAACACCGGATTATTTACGAGAGTCTCTTGAAAAAGGATAAGGAGACCGCCAGTGAGGCAGCAAAGCTCCATATTGACAATCAGGAGAAGACAATTATCAAGCAGATTCGTTTGGAAAAAGAAAAACGATAAAGAATGATTAAAATAAGTTTATCTTGACCATACTCTCTATATAGAAAGAGAGGTATGAGATGAAACGTTGTATTTGTTGTATGCTTGTAGTGATTGGCTGGTGGAGTATCTGGTATCCCCAGATTGCGCTTCCGGGAGAAGCGGTGCAGATTATTGATGAAAGCGGTACTGTACAAGATCCGGCAGAAGTGTTAGAATGCGACAGTGAGGAGATACCTTATGAATTACTGAAGATGATGAGTAAGGAAAATGTGCAGGTCCGCTTTAAACTGGTGGAACTGCTTCAGGAATATGTGGAAAAGGTTGGGAAGGAATAATGGCAGTTGTGGATAAATACGCACCCATTGGCGTGTTTGATTCCGGCATCGGTGGATTGACCGTAGTCCGGGAGATTATGCGTCAGATCCCTAATGAGAAAATTATATATTTTGGTGATACAGCCCGCACTCCCTATGGATCAAAGTCTAAGGAAACGGTAACAAAGTTCTCCAGACAGATTGTGCGATTCTTACAGACCCATGAGGTGAAGGCCATTGTGGTTGCCTGTAATACCGCAAGTGCATATGCCCTTGAGGAATTGGAGAAGGAGATAGATATACCAATTATTGGTGTGGTAAAGCCGGGAACCAAGGCGGCATTAAGTGCCACCAAGAACGGTAAAATTGGTGTAATTGCTACTGCGGCAACCATCGGCAGTCAGATATACACCAAGTACATAAAGGAAAATCAGGAAGACGACATTGTATACGGTAAGGCGTGTCCTTTGTTTGTTCCTTTAATTGAGGAAGGGCTCTGGGAAGATCCGGTAACGGATGAGATTGCCAGAAGATATCTGACAGAGCTGATTGATTTGGACATTGATACATTGATACTGGGCTGTACCCATTATCCACTGATTCGTAAGGCTTTGGGGCGCATTATGGGACCGGAAGTAACCCTTGTAAATCCGGCCTATGAGACTGCTATTGAGCTGAAGGAGCTTTTGGCAGAGAAGGGGCTTTTAAATGATAAGGCACCTACATTGGGAGAGAATCAGTATCGGTTTTATGTCAGCGATATGGCGGATAAGTTTAAGGTATTTGCCAATTCGATTATCAAATACGGAATTCTTTCTGCAAAGACAGTGAATATTGAGGAATATTAAATATGACAAAGGATGTAAAAATCATTGTACTGGGACACCATGACAATGGGGACGGAGATACTGGAACCATCCGGACTACTTCTCAGGGGCAATATTTTGAAAAAGGAGACAGCCGCTATCTGCTCTATGAAGAGGAGATGGAGGGCTTTGACAAACCGGTAAATAATCGTATCAAATACAAGGCGGGTTATGTGGAGCTGGTGAAAAGTGGTCTGGTGCGCTCTCGTATGGTATTTGAGCAGGGTAAGACTATTATGACGGAGTATAACAGTCCTTATGGGGAGATTCTCATGGGGGTAAATACTAAGGATATCCGCATTACGGAGCGGGAAGATTTGATTCGCATAGAGGTGGATTACTCTCTGGAAGTGGACGAGAAGGAAATGAGCAAAAGTAAAATAACCATAAAAATAAAACCGGCTGTGTAAGCCGGTTTTGTTTTGACATTATTTGAGTGGTTTTGCGCCTGCTTTTTCTTGAGCTTTTTCCACGAGCTGTGCGAATTTGCCCTTTTTCTTGGTTGGTGCAGCTTCCTTCTTGCCGTGTAAGCCCTTAACGTCCAATACGTAAATACCGCTTACAACTGCCTTAACTTCCTTCTTTACAGGAACGGAATCGAAAATCTTCTCATCACATACAAGAGACATAATCTGAGGACCGATTTTTGCTTTGATAATCGGCATCTTGGAGTTTCTCATAAGCTTGGGAGTCTGATCGATAACCATCTGGGGAAGTCCGGAATCCTTGATTTTCATGCGCTTTTTATCGATAATCAGCATGGATACGGTCTGCTTATTAGCATTCAGCATCTCCTGCTGCTCTGCCTGCTTCTTCTGTGCTTTCTTTCCAACGAAATAAAGAGCAACAACGACGGCAATCAATACGACTAAAATAACCAAAAGTACAATCTGACCAGTTGTCACGTGCATACCTCCTAAAAATAAACTAGCAATATTCTAACATTCTTTTTTATTTTAGGCAACTCAATTTGCTAAAAACCTTGTGAATTTAATGGTTTTGTGGTATCATCACATTTATATTTGCAGTTGTAAAACGGAGGAGATTATGAAAAAGAAAATAAATGCACTGCTTATAGGTGTTATGACGCTTATGCTGGCAGGCTGTGGTAATACAGATACCACAGTATTAAATGATTTAAAAGTAGAAAAGTATGTGACACTTGGTGAATATAAGGGTGTAGAGGTGAATGTGGCTGCGGCTACAGTATCGGAAGAAGAGGTTGCTTCTTTGGTTTCTTATATTTACAACAATTCGGTTACTGCGGGGAACGGAGCGGTGTATGACCGTCCGGCAGCAGACGGAGATACCGTAAATATTGATTATGTAGGAACTTTGGACGGGGTTGCTTTCGATGGTGGTACTGCATCCGGTCAGAGTCTGACCCTTGGTTCCAATAGTTACATTGACGGCTTTGAAGATGGTCTTGTAGGAGTGACTCCCGGAGAGACCGTGGATTTGAATTTGACCTTCCCGGAGAATTACGGTGCAGCGGATTTGGCAGGTAAAGCAGTTGTGTTTACCGTAACCGTGAATTATATTATGCCAACTGCGGCAGAATATAGTGATGAAGTAGTTGCGGGCTTTGGTACTGCAGACTTCACCAATATGGCTGAGCTAAATCAGTATGCGAATGACTATTTAATGGAAAATGCAAATTATAATCGCGATATGGAAATCGAAAACGCTGTAGTGGAGAGTGTGGTGAACAACGCTTCATTCAAGGAGATTCCGGACTCTCTTATGCAGAAATATCGTGAGCAGATGACTAGAAGTATTGAGAGTGTTGCTACCCAGTACGGTGTGGATGCAGATACCTATCTGACATACTATTTCCAGAAGGACCTTGCAACTTATCTTGATGAGAATGTAGAGATTTCTGCAAAGCAGGGACTGGTATTTCAGGCGATTGCCAATGCAGAAGGCTTGACTTTATCCGATGAGGAGTTGGATGCACAGCTTACAACTTATGCAACGGATGCAGGATATGCCACAGTGGAAGAGTTCCTTAGCGGAGAGCCGAAGGAGAATTTCCGAGAGTTTCTTATGTATGAAAATGTATTACAGTTTTTAAAAGACAACGCTGTAATTACAGAATAATTTAAAGATTTTAAAAGGAGGAAAAGGAAATGCTGGATTTAACAGATATCAGAGACCTGTTCAGAAGCCCTGCAGAGTATGTGGGAAAAGAAATTACTGTAGGAGGTTGGGTTCGAAATAACCGCGATTCTAAGAATTTCGGCTTTTTGGTTATCAATGACGGTACTTTCTTTGAGCCGCTTCAGGTAGTATACGGAGAACAGTTGGCTAACTTCGGAGAAATCTGTAAGATTAATGTAGGTGCAGCGCTAATTATCAGAGGTACTATCGTAGAGACACCTCAGGCAAAGCAGCCTTTCGAGATGCAGGCAGCGGAGATTATCGTAGAGGGACCTTCTACTGCAGATTATCCTCTCCAGAAGAAGAGACATACTTTTGAATACCTTAGAACCATTTCACACTTACGTCCCAGAACCAATACCTTCCAGGCTGTGTTCCGTGTACGTTCTTTGATTGCATATGCAATTCATACTTTCTTCATGGAGAGAGGCTTTGTATATGTTCATACACCAATCATCACCGGTAGTGACTGTGAGGGTGCAGGTGAGATGTCCCAGGTAACTAACATTGATTTAAACAACCTTCCTAAGAACGACGATGGCACTGTAGATTTCAGTCAGGATTTCTTCGGAAAGGCAACCAACCTTACTGTGTCCGGTCAGCTTAACGTTGAGACTTATGCGTTCGCATTTAAGAATGTATATACCTTCGGACCTACCTTCCGTGCAGAGAACTCCAACACCACAAGACATGCAGCAGAGTTCTGGATGATTGAGCCGGAGATGGCTTTTGCAGACCTTACTGATGATATGATTCTTGCAGAAAGCATGTTAAAGTACGTTATCCGTTATGTACTTGAGAACGCACCGGAGGAGATGAACTTCTTCAATCAGTTTGTGGACAAGGGATTAATTGAGAGATTGAACCATGTGGTAAATTCTGATTTCGGTCATGTAACTTATACCGAAGCTATCGAAATCTTAGAGAAGCACAATGATGAGTTCGATTACAAGGTATTCTGGGGCTGTGATTTACAGACCGAGCATGAGAGATTCTTGACGGAACAGGAATTCAAGCGTCCTGTATTCGTAACAGACTATCCGAAGGAGATTAAGGCATTCTACATGAAGCTGAACGACGACGGTAAGACCGTTGCAGCTATGGACTGTCTCGTACCGGGTATTGGTGAGATTATTGGCGGTAGCCAGAGAGAGGACAAGCTTGAGGTATTAGAGCAGAGAATGGAAGAGCTGGGGCTTAACAAGGAAGACTATGACTTCTATCTTGACCTTCGTAAGTATGGTTCTGTTCGTCATGCAGGCTTCGGACTTGGTTTTGAAAGATGTGTTATGTATCTTACCGGTATGGGTAACATCAGAGACGTACTTCCATTCCCAAGAACTGTTAATAACTGTGAACTGTAAAAACTTGGCTGTCGCATTTTGCGGCAGCCTCTTTTATTTGAAGCGGCATTATGCTATGATAATAGTATGAGAAGATTTTGTATAAGATTAGTAAATTGCATATTGATATTGTCTCTTTTGGGAAGCAGTCTGGTAGTAAATGCTACAAATATCTCGACACTCAAGGATAAGATTAAAGATAAGAAAGAGGAGATTGAAGGTAATCAGAGCCATCTGGAGGATATTAATGAACAGATGGAAGGCTACGAAGGCGAGATTGATGTTCTGGCAGAGCAGATGGATGACCTGAATGCGGAGATTATTAATATTCTGGCAAGTATCGGTGTGTTGGAAGCAGATATTGAACAGAAGATACTGGATATCGCAGATGCCCAGGCAGAGTATGATGCAGCAGTAGCTACCCAGAAGACACAGGAAGAGGCTATGTCAGCCCAGGTACAGTTAATGTACTATAAGGGGAATGACTCTATTATCAGCCTGTTATTTGATAATTTCAGCTTTGGAAAACTGCTGAACCGTGCTGAGTATGCAGAAGCTGTTATGGAATACAATAATAAGATGCTTGAGGATTACATAGCAACCAAGGAATTGGTACTTGAGCTTTGGAATAATCTGGAGATTGAAAAGGCCGGATTAGAGGCGGATAAGGTAGAACTGCAGGGGCAGAAGGATTACTGCGATGAATTGTTGGCAGATTTAAAAGAAAAATCCGACAACTATGAGGCATTGTACGCAAAGGCGCAAACGGAAGCTGCTGCGGTTAAGAAGGCCATCCAGAAGGAGCAGAAGGAGCTAAAGAAGTTGCAGCAGGATCTGGCAAATGCAGAGGCGGAAGCTGCACAGAATGCAGCAAATCAGGATTATACTCCGACCAGTTATACATCCATAATCGACAATGCTTCAGGAAGTGAACTGGGGAAGAAGGTAGCAAAATACGCTTGTCAGTATATCGGTAATCCTTATGTATATGGTGGTACCAGTCTTACCAAGGGTGCGGACTGTTCCGGATTTACCTATCGCGTATACAAGGATTTTGGCTATAACCTAGACCGTACCTCTTATGCGCAGCGAAGTAACGGTAAAGAAGTGGATTACAAGGATGCACAGCCAGGTGATCTTATCTGCTACAATGGCCATGTAGGTATTTATATTGGTGGGGGCTATATTGTACATGCAAGTAACAGCAAGCCTTATCCTAAGGGTGGAATTAAAGTAAATAAAGCAACATATCGTACGATTGTGTCAGTACGCAGAATTATTAAGTAAGAGAGCCTCGGACAGTGATGTCCGGGGTTTTGTTTGCTATATAGGAGTGGTACTTTTGGGTGAATTGTGATATGATGAGCACATATGAGAAGTATATTTTTTAGTAAGGAGAGAAAACCATGAGAAAACGAGTTTGGGGAATTATTATGTCGCTAATACTTTTCCTCTCTTATCTTCCAATGGAAGGCGTATATGCGGAAGGTACACAGCCTGCCCCGGTGTATGTCAGTGGAGAGGGAAGTGACGATCATGACGGTGCAACAGCTTCTACTGCAGTGAAAAGCATAAATCATGCGATTGAGATTGCAGAAGAGGGGGCTACTATCTATGTAGAGGGAAGTGTCTATATTGAACCCTTAGGAAATGGTGATAATCCGCTGATTATTAATAAGGCGGTGAATATTGTGGGCACTGGTACAACTACTCTGTCTGTCATTAATGTGCGAGCAGGCGGTGTCATCCTTGGAGCTGATGTGACTTTTCAGAATCTTACCTATGCTCCCGGGAGCTTTATCAGGCCCGGTATTGCTGCGAATGGACATACATTGACTTTGATTAATGTGCGTCAGGATGCGTCAACCAGACCGTTGCAGATTTACGGAGGTACCCTTTATGATATTACAGAAACTATCGATTTCGGAGCTGCTTATGTAGGGGGGGCCAGCGTAATCAATATTGTGGGCGGAAGCTATGAAGCCGTATATGCGGGAAGTGTGAATGGTGATTTTGGCAAGGGGGTAACCATAAATGTATCCAAAGGAGAATACTCTCTAGATTTGGATGGTGTGTATGCCGCCGGAACGCAAAAGATTCAATCCAGCGTCGAAGGAAGTATCCCGGTACTTACAGACGAATACTCCGTTGGCAACGTTACTATCAATCTGTCGGATGTGTCGGTCAGGACAGTGAGTGGCGTTAAGGATTGTAATTACGTCAGTTTGGCAGTGTCCAGTGAGAATATGTATAGTCCGACGATTGATAATATTGACAATCTTATCGTGAACAGTGGTGTATTTGCACCTGTCGGGACATGGAATAATCAGATGAATGTGACTCTTAGCGGAAACGAAGAGGATAAAGCAACCTTGGATTTATCAGGCTTTACCACTGCGTTACAGGTGCAGAATTTTACAGATAATAGTGCCCCCAATATTCTGGTATTACCGACTTATAAAGGGACGGAAGCCAGTCTGTTGATTAACGGAAAGCATACCGGAACTACGGAGCTGCGTACCGGTGGTGGTATGCCGTGGAGTAGTGAGGAGTATCCGGGGTATTCCGGCATGATGGAATATGAGCATACTTATGTTACTGCGGCAAGTGGTGAAGGAAGCTTTGTGATTGTAAATCCCAACGGCGCGCAGGGCGGTTATGATGAAGATGGAGTATACAGTGGAATCAACTTGGAGAAGAGTGTGGATGAGGTGATTTCATGGACAACATCCGCTGAGGAGGAGAAATTAGCGGAGTTGGTCTCGTTTTCCATTGAAGAAGAAGAGCTGGCCGTGGCATATGAAGATATTAATTTACTTGTTTCCGGTGCTGTATGGCCGGTATTGAATCTGAACGTGGAGTTTACGGCAGATTCTTATTATGAGGATATATCCTTTATACCAATTTCATATAAAGTAACCTATGGCGATAAGGTGTATGAGTTTACAACAAATGATGAAGTGTATATATACAATATTGAAGCGTTGAATCTATGTCTGGATGCATATGCGGATGTATTGTATATGTATAAGATGGAAGATGCTGATGGGAATGTTGCAGCGGGAGAATATGGTATTCAGATGACCGTGCCAACCACCAACGGAATGGTTATGGACAGCTTTATTCTGGTTGTACAGCCGGAGGAAGGGGCAGCAAGTCCAAGTCCGACGCCAAGTCCGACCCCGGAACCAACGGCAACGCCAAGCCCTACACCGGAACCAACGGCAAGCCCAAGTCCGGAGCCGACGGCAAGTCCAACGCCAAGTCCAAGTCCGGAACCAACGGCAAGCCCGAGTCCAAGCCCGGAACCAACGGCAACACCGAGTCCAAGCCCGAGCCCAAGTCCAAGTCCGACACCAAGCCCAAGTCCGGAACCGACGGCAAGCCCGAGTCCGAGTCCGACACCGGAACCGACGGCAACGCCAAGTCCAAGTCCGACACCGGAACCAACACCCGCTCCGACAGCTACTCCGGAGAATCAGGTCCGTGCTTTTGTGGAGCGTATGTATACGGTTGCATTGGGACGTGATGCGGATCCATCCGGCTGTGATTTTTGGACCGGATTATTACTTGGCGGAAATAATGATGGAGCAGGCCTTGCAGAAGAATTTCTCTTAGGAAATGAGTTTAAGAATAAGAATCATAGTGACGGCGACTATGTGGACGTATTGTATGCTACTTTCTTTGACAGAGAACCTGCTACAGAGGAAGTAAGCTTCTGGACAGCTACCCTGCAGCAGGGATTCACCAGGGAATATGTTCTGGCAGGTTTCGTAAATTCCCCGGAGTTCTTTGATTTATGCTCCGGCTATGGAATCTCCAGAGGTACTCTGCGTGAAAACGGAGAAGCTATCAATCCGGGGATCGGAAGATTTGCAGAGCGCTTATATACGAAGGTACTTGAGCGTAGCGGTGACGAAGTGGGGGTAGAGTACTGGACTATCGTAATTGCAGATGGTACAAGTACACCGGAGCTTGCCGCACAGAATTTCTTCTCATCTCCGGAATATTTGGCAAGAAATACTACAGATGAAGAATACATCAAGGCTCTTTACCGGACATTTATGGATAGAGAGTGTGATGAGAGTGGTATTGAATTCTGGAAGAATACCATGAACAGTGGAGCCACCAGAGAGTCTGTTCTGAAAGGCTTTGCAGAATCGCCGGAGTTTAAGGAAATCATGGCGAGATATGGATTGTAGAAAAGAAGTGCATAGATACATTGGTGATGAAAAAGGAGTTGTTGCATCTGCAACAGCTCCTTTTATAAGTTCTTCTCTTTCATTTTTTTCAGGGCAATTAAATACTGTATCACTACATCTAAGTCTTTCTCGTCTAGTTTGTTGGCCAATTCCAGAAAGGTTTCGCTTGTTTCCGGTGAGTCGTCGGAATCGGGAGTAATACCGAACAAAATATAATCAGCGGAAATCTGAAAACGTTGACAAAGTTTGCAGATCGTGTCTTGAGACATTCCTTTTTTGCCATTCTCGATTTCTGATAAGAAATTGATAGAAATATCTATAATCTCGGCAAACTGAGCTTGTGTATATTTATTTTGCAGGCGAAAATCTCGTACTCTCTTACCAATGGTACTCTTTAATTCGGAATCAGTCATACTATCCTCCTTTGGATTAGTTCTATTTTACATAGTTTTGATAGTTATATACACAAACAATAGTTGCTATAAAATCGCTAAAAGCGAATAAAAGGATTGAAAAATACAACAAAGGATAGTACAATGGTACCAAACAGGTATCACGAGAGAATAGTCATACCCTAGGATATTTTTTCATACAATGTAAAAAAGTATTCTGAGGGGATTCTTGTTGAAGGAATATATTGAAGAGCGTGCTACCAGCATTGCGAATTATATTATTGAGCGTGGAGCAACAGTACGGGAAACAGCTAAGGCTTTCGGAGTGAGTAAGTCCACGGTACATAAGGATTGTGCAGAAAGACTGCACAGCATTAATCCGGATCTTGCCAAAAGGGTTAGGCAAGTCTTAGACGTAAACAAATCCGAGAGACATATTCGGGGCGGTCTGGCAACAAAAGAGAAATATTTGCATCAACATGCGAATGCTTTGTAGGAGGAAAGAGAGTGTAGAGTAGTACGAGGTCTCTTTTGGGAATATGACTAAGTGACGAAAAGAAAGGAAGGTGTTACAGCGTTCTAAAGAAAGTGTGAATATAGCAATGTCAAAACATACAAAGGATACAAGGAGGTACAGAGATGGAAAGAGGGTACAAAAGCAAACTTATTTATAAGAAATGCAAAAGTATATTACAGTTGTTGGCGTTTTGCATGCTGTTCGGTGGAATAAAGTTTTCGGTACATGCGGCTGAACGATATTATTGGCCTGTTCCAAGTACGACACATACATCTCGAGAGTATTGGAATAACTCATCTAGCTCACATTTGGGAGTGGATATACCTGCTGCTGATGGGACAGCTGTTTTTGCGACAAAGTCAGGAACGATTGTAAAGTTCTATAATTCTTGCAATCATTATGAAGTAGGGAGTCTCAGTGGGTGTGTACATAATGGTGTATATGGTGCAGGGAACTATGTGACTGTACGACATGATGATGGCACATGGGCAATGTATTCGCACATGCAAAAGAATTCATTTCCGGCAAACATCTATGAGAATGCACGAGTTGTTCAGGGGCAATTTCTTGGCGGAATAGGTAGTTCTGGCTATTCTACGGGGTCACATTTACACTTTGCGATAAGGACAGGAAATGCCAACTCGTTTTGGAGTGCAACACCGGTAAATAATAGTAAAAATGCAATAGATTACGTATATAACTATGATTACGATGGTGACGCAGGTGGTACTTCCGATAATTCCACTATTTTCAAGGAAACATATGTAGAGAATGTCACTCAGTCTAGTGCAACAATAGGTGTAAGGTTAAAGAGTACATATTATGCTACCAAAGGTGGTTTCTATTTTGGTACTGATCCTTCCAATTTAACAAAAAAAGAGGAAACTCTAAATACAAATGCAGTAAAAATTTACTATGGCACAAATAAGTGGGTCGGAGCTTTGCAATCAAATATGACATACTATTATAAGTTATTTGTTGTAGTTAATGGCGTAGAATATATTACGGATTTGCAGTCGTTTAGAACTACAAGTGCATATTCAGCTATGTCGATAGAGAATATTTCTGAAACAAATGCGGTGATGAAGGCGACGTTGAATGAGGTATTTAGCCTAAGTAAAGCGGGCGTTTACTTTGGTACGAATGCTAGTAAGATGCAGAAGGTTGTAGAAAGTGTAAATGCAAATGCAAAATGGCTTACCTACGACGCAAACAAATGGATTGGAACATTAAATCCTGGTACAACCTATTATTGTCAGATATATGCAACTATTGATGGGGTGGAGCATAAAACTGACTTATTGGAATTCCAGACACTCGATCAAACCAACCCGGTAATCAATTCCGCAGAGATTGTCAGTGTTACAGGTTCCGGATATACGGTTCGTTGTAAGGCCAGTGATAACGGACATATACAAAGAGTTTCTTTTCCTACATGGACAACTGCAAATTGGCAGGACGATTTGGTTGACAATTGGAAGGATAATACGGCAGTTTATTCGCCGGACAGTAACGGTTATTATACTTTTAAAGTAAATATATCTGACCACAATAATGAAAGTGGAGAGTACAATACACATGTGTATGTGTATGATTCTGTGGGAAATAAGGTATTGAAGACTTTAACTTGTGAAGTTTATCCGTTAACCAGCATTTCGCTTTCAAAATCATCTATAGGGTTGGATGAAGGAGCAAGCACCACGTTATCGATAACCTACAATCCTACCAATACCACAGAGTCCAAGACTGTATCATGGAAGTCCTCCAATACTAGTGTAGCCAAGGTAAGTTCTGCCGGCAAAGTGACTGCGGTAAGCGCCGGTCAGGCAACGATTACGGCTACGGTAGCAGGTAAAACAGCGTCGTGTACAGTTACGGTAAAGGATGGTTCCGAAGCACAGGTGAAAGCTTTTGTGGAGCGTATGTATACGGTTGCTTTGGGTAGAAGCGCAGATGCGTCCGGAGTGGAGTATTGGACCAATCTGTTATTGACCGGCCAGCAGGATGGCGCAAGTCTTGCCCAGTCATTTATTTTTGGCGATGAGTTTGTAAAGAAGAACTACACTTCCCAGCAGTATATAGATGTACTATATAAGACATTCTTTAACAGAGAGGCAGACAGTAGCGGAAGCGCATATTGGTTGCAGCTGATGAACAACAGAACCAGCAGAAAAGCAGTATTGGCTGGCTTTGTAAATTCGCAGGAATTCAGTGAATTGTGTAGCAGTTATGGTATTTCCAGAGGAACGCTGGTGGTAGAGGATGCTACAGTTCCCGATGGTATTTATAGTTTTGTAGAGCGGTTGTATATCTGTGCACTGGAGCGTCAGGGGGACAGTGACGGTATTGGTTATTGGGCACAGAATATCGCAGCCAAGGGCAGTACACCGGAAGATGTAGCGAAGCTTTTCTTCTTGTCTAATGAGTATGTTGCGAAAAATGTAAGTGCTGATAAATATATAGAGACGTTATATATAACATTTATGAACAGAGTATGTGATGCCAGTGGAAAGGCTTACTGGATAAATGCTCTGAATAGTGGAATGACCAGAGAAGGCGCCTTGACAGGTTTTGCCCAGTCTGCCGAGTTCAAGGCAATCATGCAAAGCTACGGGTTGTAAGAACAAAATAAGCGAAAGACGATAGCACCAATTCGTGTGAGATGTGTAACACAGAAAGCATGAATTGGTGCTTTCTGTGTTGCATTACATAATGTTTGACAAGTAGGAGGCATAGATGAAAGGAATATCCGAGGCGGTCTTGCGACGAAAGAAAAATATTTACACATGAATGAAAATGTGTAAAAATAGGGATATTACTGATAAAAGGGAGACTTGGATGAACATAATTAAAGATAAAAAAAGAAGGAAACGTATATTGGTGAAGGCAGTGAAAATCGGGCTTGGCAGTAGCCTTGCTATCTTACTTGCAAGCTTTTTGGGGCTGCAATATCAGATTTTCGCAGGTACGATTACGCTTCTGACTATTTTAACTACCCGGTGGGAAACCATACGGTTGTCGTTTTATCGCGTGGTGACCTTCTTTATAGGAGTTTTCGTTTGCTGGGCTGTGTTTAATCATTTGGGAGGGGGATGGCTGGAATATGGTCTTTTCCTGCTAATCATGGTTGTGATTAATGAAATCATGGGATGGAGTGCCACCTTGTCGGTTAATGCCGTTATTGGAGCGCATTTCTTTACGGAGATGGATTTTAGTCTACGATTCATAGCCAATGAATTTGCATTGGTATTGATTGGTATTGTGATTGCGGTGATTCTAAGCTTTTTTAGTAATAATAAAGGCAGTGAAAAAGAAATCTTAAAAGACATGAAATATGTGGAAGATACCCTGCAGGGGATTCTGACACATCTGTCAGCATATCTTCGCAAAGAGGAGCTCCCTCACAGTGTTTGGGATGATATTAAGAATCTGGAAGCGAAGCTGAAGGAATACATTCAGGATGCCATTGAGTTCAATGAGAATTCCTTTTCTGATCATCCTTCATATTATGTTGATTATTTTGAAATGCGCCTTTTACAGATTGATATGCTTCGCAGTCTCCATTATGAGATGCGAAGAATGCGCTCCATGCCGGAGGAAGCGGATGTGGTGGCAGATTACCTTGACTTTATGAATGCCTGTCTGGGGAAAATGGATTCTCTGGAAATGCAGATTGATAAGTTACATGAGATACTTCATAATCAGCAGGAAGAAAAGCTTCCTCGCGATATGGAGGAATTCCAAAGTAAGGCAATCCTTTATCATGTACTTATGGACATCGAGGATTTCTTATATATTAAAAAGCGATTTGTAGAAGGTCTGGATGAGAAATATCGCAGAGAGACCTTTATAAAGACTATGGATTAGTCTTAGGAGGAGATACCGTGGAAAAGGAATTGGTTGTAGTCATTGATTTTGGCGGTCAGTATAACCAGCTGGTAGCCAGACGCGTAAGAGAATGCAACGTTTATTGCGAAATCTATTCTTACAAGGTTGACCTTGAAAAAATTAAGGCCATGGACCCCAAGGGAATCATCTTAACAGGAGGTCCTGCCAGCTGCTATGAAGAAGGGGCAGCAACCTGTGATACAGCCCTCTTTGAGCTGGGAATCCCGGTGCTTGGCCTTTGCTATGGTGCACAGCTTATGAACCATGTTCTGGGTGGGGAGGTAAAGCGTGCTGATGTGCGGGAATACGGCAAGGCGGAGCTAAAAGTGAATACTTCCTCCCCGTTATTTCAGAATGTGCCGGAAGATTCCATCTGTTGGATGAGTCACTTTGACTATATTGCCAAGATTGCTCCCGGCTTTGAAATCGTGGCCACCACCAAGGATTGTCCTGTGGCGGCAGACCAGTGCATAGAGAAGAAACTCTACGCAATCCAGTTCCATCCTGAGGTGCTTCATACCCAATATGGTTCTCAGATGCTCTACAACTTTGTAAGAAACATTTGTGGATGTAAGGGTGACTGGAGAATGGATGCTTTCGTGGAAGAGCAGGTCAAAGCGATTCGCGAGAAGGTAGGTAAGGGCAAGGTGCTTTGTGCTCTTTCCGGTGGTGTAGATTCTTCCGTAGCCGCGGTTCTTTTATCGAAAGCAATTGGAAATCAGCTGACCTGTGTATTTGTAGATCATGGACTGCTCCGTAAAAATGAAGGGGATGAAGTAGAAGAGATTTTCGGACCTAAGGGAAATTATGAACTGAACTTTATCCGTGTGAATGCACAGCAGAGATTCTATGTGAAATTAGCCGGAGCAACGGAACCGGAGACCAAGAGAAAAATTATCGGGGAAGAATTCATTCGTGTATTTGAAGAAGAAGCGAAAAAAATCGGAGCAGTGGACTTCCTTGTGCAGGGAACCATTTACCCGGATATTGTAGAGAGTGGATTAGGCGGTGAATCTGCAGTGATTAAGTCTCATCACAATGTGGGCGGACTTCCTGATTGTGTGGACTTTAAGGAAATCATCGAACCCCTTCGAAACCTCTTCAAGGATGAGGTCCGAAAGGTGGGCTTAGAGCTGGGGATTCCGGAGAAGCTTGTCTTCCGTCAGCCATTCCCGGGACCGGGACTTGGCGTGCGTATCGTAGGTGAAGTTACCGAAGAGAAAGTGCGTATCGTTCAGGAAGCAGATGCTATCTACCGTGAGGAAATCGCCAATGCAGGATTGGACCGTAGTATTAATCAGTACTTTGCAGCCCTTACCAATATGCGCTCTGTAGGTGTTATGGGGGACGAGAGAACCTATGATTATGCGGTAGCCTTAAGAGCAGTGAATACTATCGACTTTATGACTGCGGAAGCCAGTGAGATACCTTGGCCCGTGCTTCATAAAGTAACTAGCAGAATTATCAACGAGGTGGGACATGTGAATCGCGTGCTTTATGATATCACAAGTAAACCGCCGGGAACGATTGAACTGGAGTGAGTACGACCATAATTAAATGTCAGACACTCGTAGAGAATGTTTATGTTCTCTACGAGTGTTTTTTTTATAATATTTTCCGCATCCTTATAAATTCCTTAGAATCATCTCCTATCCTAATTACAGAACGGCATATCAGGAGGTTATAAATGGATAAGAACATAATGGTTGTGGAAAATCTGTCTAAGGAATTTAAGGGACAAAAGGTCCTGCAAGGAATCACGATGAAAATTCCGGAGAATTGTGTGTATGGACTTCTGGGAGCAAATGGTGCAGGGAAATCCACCTTACTAAAAACAATGACAGGACTTCTCAGACCGACTTCCGGAGAGATTCATTTTCAGGGGCATAAGTGGTCGAGATCAGATCTGGCGGAAATCGGGGCATTGATTGAAACACCGCCCGTTTATGAAAATCTGACGGCTTGGGAGAATCTGAAGGTACGTGCGCTTCTGTTAGGAATAGGCGAGGAGAGGATACAGGAAGTATTGGAATTGATGGACATTGCAAATACCGGAAAGAAGCGGGTAGGAGCTTTTTCTCTGGGAATGAAACAGAGGCTTGGCATAGCTCTTGCCCTTTTGAACAATCCGAAGCTGTTAGTGTTGGATGAGCCGATTAATGGTCTTGACCCGGTGGGGATACAGGAGCTTCGTAATTTGATACGGAGTTTTCCGCAGAGAGGGATTACGGTGATTATATCCAGCCACATTTTAAGTGAGATTCAGCAGACAGCAGATTATATCGGGATCATTTCCGATGGTAGATTGGGATTTGAAGGTAAAGTGGAGGAGAGAGAGGATTTAGAGGTATTGTTTATGGAAGTTGCCATGAAAGGAAGGGTGGAGAGATGAGAATCTATTATGAGGCGGAAAGATTGAAGTATCGTCACACATCCATGTTTACCATCTCCCTGATGATGCCCTTGATAACTGTTGCTCTTGCTGCATGGCTGACAAACATATTTTTTGCAGTGGACAGCTATAATTGGTGGTACATTGGTCTGTATCCGGGGTATCTGGGAATCATGTGCAGCATGATTGGTGGAATGGATAAGAGAAAGAAGAATCACACCATCTGTGCTTTGCCATGCAATATGGGAAAAATATGGGATGCTAAGGTAAGGATGGGGATAGAGATGTCGGGAATCTCCGCTGCATGTATGGTTGCATTTACACTTATTGTCGGAGAAGTGATGGAAGTGGTTTTTCATATCCAATATATTGCCGAGCCCACTGTGGGAATGCAGCTTTTGGCAGGAGTGGTGATGTGGCTGACAACTCTTTGGCAGATTCCCGTTTGTTTGCTTATGGTGCAGAAAATAAATACATTTCTGATGCTTGTCATCCACATGGGGGGCTATACGATTATGGCAGTAATCTTTTCCCTGACACCTTGGTTTGCCTTATTTCCCGGAGCAATCACTTCCAGACTGATGTGTCCGATTCTGGGGGTTCTGCCAAATGGTCTTTTGTTAGAGCCGGGGCAGATGACTTACTCTCCGGAATTGGAGGAAATGGGGAATCTTTTGCTAGGTATCCCGGCGGCACTTATTTGGTTCGGAGTACTCTGGTGGGGGAGTAGAAGATGGTTTGAAAGGAAGGTGTGTTTCAAATGAAAGGTGAAATTCTTGCAGAGTGTCTGAAAATGCGGCGTACATTTTTATATCCTTTTCATGTGGCACTTCCCATACTTGCAAATCTGCTGTTTCTTTTTTACTTTCGCTTTAATGGATGGAGTGAAAGGGAACAGATATCCGGCTATATGGAGGTGCTTGGCATTACCCTTCCCTTTGTTATCAGTATTGTTTGTACCGGTAATATTGCGTTGGAAGAACAGAATCATTTTCAAATTCTTTTGGGAAGTCACACCCATAAATGGAGAGGATTGTGGTTAAAATGGATTGTGCTGGTGGGTTTGGAATTAGCGGCAATATCGTTTGCGGTTGTTCTTTTTGGAGTCGGTTATCATTTCGGTCTGGGAAAGGAAGGACTTTCTGCTAAAATGTATCTGCAAGTGATTGGTACTTTGTTTGGCGGAAGTATTTTCCTGTATCTGGAGCATTTGTTTTTAAATCTGATGTTTACGAGAAATGTGTCACTCTGCATCGGAGTAATTGAAGTTCTATTATCCGCACTATTTCTTACAGGACTTGGAGAGGGGAGATGGCATTTTTTTCCATGTACATGGAGTGCAAGAGGAGTGTTGCTTCTGTTAAATGGAGGAGAAATGACGAAAATTGCGTTTTGTTATCTGTTACTGCCTGTTATAATATGTGTCATAATCGGAGTATGGATTCATTTTTATGAGGGAAGGCAATGTAATGACTGAGATATTGGTGATAGATGATGACAAGGGAATCTTGGAAGTAATCAAAAAGGCACTTTCCAGAGAAGGATACCTGGTGACTGTGCTGGAGAATCCGATGCATCTGGACTGTGACAAGCTTGGGAGATATGGCTTGATCCTTTTGGATGTGATGATGCCCGGCATGGACGGGTTTAGCTTATGCCGCAAAATACGTGACAGGGTAGATTGTCCGATTTTGTTCCTGACGGCTAAGTCTGAGGAGAAGGACTTGATGGAGGGACTGGGAATCGGTGGCGATGATTATATTACCAAGCCCTTTAGAATTGGTGAACTGCGTGCACGAATTGCGGCTCATCTGCGGAGGGAAAATCGGGAAAAGAAGCATATACTATGTATTGGAGAAGTACGATTTTCTTTGCAGGAAAAGAAGCTGTACTGTCAGGATTCCGAAATCGCCCTGACAAGAGGGGAATATTCTATCTGTGAATATCTGGCACTCAATCGTGGGCAGGTATTTTCAAAGGAGCGAATTTTAGAGCATGTATTTGGTTTTGATGGAGAAAGCAGCAGCTCTGCAATTACGGAGCATGTAAAGAATATCAGGGCGAAATTTCAGCGTTTGGGGATAAATCCTATTGAGACAGTATGGGGGATTGGATATCGATGGAGATAAAGCGAAAAGGCAAAACTTTGGTAGGACTGTTTTTAGAGTTTACGGTTTGGTTTTGTATAAATACTATCTTGATTGTGATTGGATGTGGGGGTCTATTAATCAGTTGCACTTTATTGGGGGGGCTTTTACCGGCCAATTATGTGGAAGAACAATTGACAGATAATACGTCAGAAATACAAGATTCCGGAGAAATGGCATCACAGTGGATTCCTAAGGGCTGCACATATGGTGTATATGACGCAGAGGGAAAGTGGAAGTCGGGCAGTTTAGCCGGAGCGGAACAGGAAGCGGCCTGGTCGCAATATGAAAATAAGAATGTCTATGCAGGTACAGGGAAATATTATCGTTTCATCATGCAGAGCACCGGAGACATTTGTATTGTGAAATATGATTTGCGTATGAGATATTCGAAGGATATTTTAAATGATATTTTACCTACACCGGAGATTATGTCTTTTGTAGTGGCTGGAGTGCTTTTTGTGTTTAACGCCATAGTTCTTTCCGGATATTATGCAAAACGTTTGAAAAATCAGCTGAGGGTACTTAGTGAAATTACAGATAAGATTGCAGGAAATGATTTGGAATTTATGGTGAATCCGTCTTCGATACAAGAGATTAACATCGTTATGGAGTCTTTATCTCGAATGCGGGATGCATTGAAGAAATCTTTAAGGGTACAATGGGATATGGAGCATGAAAAGCAGGAGCAGCTGGCGGCTTTGGCTCATGATATTAAGACTCCTCTTACAATTATCAGGGGAAACGCAGAACTGGTGGCGGAGGATGATTTATCAGTAGAGAATAAAGAATGCATGGACTATATATTGTCTAATGCAGAAAGTATTGAGCAGTATCTGGAGCGTATGAAGCAGGTCTTATACGGTGTGCAGCCGGACTGTGATGAGAAGGTAATTACTTGTTATCAGTTGGGTGAGTTGTTTCAGGATATAGCAGTGCAACTTGCAGCAGCGGAAAAGATTCCGGTATCTTTTGAGATAGAGATGCCTACCGGAGAAATATGTTGTAGCGAGACTAATATGCTTAGAGCATGGAATAATGCCTTGTGCAATGGGACAGAGTATACGAATAGAGAGCATGGAATCCATGTACAGATTAGGTCAGGTGATATAGAGAATCAGGCATATATGGTAGCTTCTGTGCGTGATTTTGGTGTTGGATTCACAGCAAAAGATTTGGAATACGCAGATAAAGAGTTTTACAGTGGGGATAAGAGCCGGCATGACAGAAAGCACCAGGGCCTGGGGCTAGCCATTGCAAGAAGATTTCTGGAGGAGCAGGGTGGATTTCTGAAGTATGGGAATTGTGCAGATGGGGGAGCAGAGGTCTCCCTTTGGATAAAAAAGGAACCTTGAAACAGGAGAACATGCCTGTTTCAAGGTTCCTTTCGTTCTTTATACAATACTTGCACCAAAAGGCATCAGTGCCAGTTTCGCCAGCTTAAAGTGCTGTAGACCAAATGGTACACCAACAATGGTGATGCACAGAATGATTCCGAAGGCAAGATGCTCCAGGGCCAGGGGAATACCACTTATGACAATCCATAAAATATTTGCAATTAACGACATGGTGCCACCACCATATACAATGTCTTTTCCGAAAGGGAAAAAGCTCATGGAAGCCAGCTTAAAGCATTGTACGCCAATGGGAGCCCCTATAATCGTAATGCACCAAAGGCATCCTACAAACAACCAGCTGAGACCACCCAGAAAGCCGCCACATATAAACCATAAAAGATTCCCGAAACATCCCATAGATGATACCTCCTTTGTGTGATGAGATTATTATAGTGGAAGATTTGAGGTGAGAAAAGGGGGGAAGTGTGCACGTTAGAGGGCGGTAAAGTAATGTGTGTTTATTTTTATTGAACTTCAAGAAACACCTTGTTAGAATAAAAATAGCTATGACAAGTCAGATGGGTGAATAGGAGGCTGGAGATAAATATGGGTTATGAATTTCAAAATAAGGAAAGAGTTCCGGGCCTTTTTGTAGGTCTCTGCAATCTGGACATCGTCTACTACAGCGATTCTCCCATGCCTTCCGATAATAGCAAGAAGAAAATCATAGAATATATCACCGCCATTGGTGGTCCCGCAGCAAACGCTGCTCTAACTTATTCTTTGTTGGGTGGAGAGGCATATCTGGTATGTGCAGTGGGAAACTCTCCCATGGGACAGATGGTAAAACAGATGCTGGCAGAATATGGGGTGAAGGTGATCGATCTAGCTACGGATATCGAGTGTAACTGTAATGTTTCTTGCATTCATGTGAATACTGGTAATGGGGATCGTACGATTCTCAGTGGGCAATCCGTAAAGGGAGTTATGCAAGAAGCTTTATCCATATTATCAACGCTGGCAGAGCGTTGTCATTTTGTACTTTATGACGGAAATCTTCCCGGTGTGGAAGAGGAGCTGGTAGCGCAGCTTACCGCTTTTCACAAAGAATTAGTGATGGATGCGGGAAGCTTCAAGGATGGTTTCCCCACTTGCTTTGCCATGAAGCCCACTGTGATATCCTCAGAAGGATTTGTGGATGGGGAGCAGAAAGATGTATTTAAGTTAAATCAAATACATGATTTTACTCATACTGCACAGACTAGAGGCGCACGGTCCATCCGTTATGAGAAGGATGGGCACATACAGGAGCTTCCTGTGCGTTCCGCCATCGCAGTGGATACATTAGGCGCCGGTGACATTTTACATGGCGCATACTGTTATTTTAAATATGTGCAAGGTTTACCATTTGAAGAAGCACTTTCCAAGGCTTCTGAATTTGCATCTTACACCGTGGAAAAGCGTGGTGTGGTTGCAGGAATCGAATATGCAAAAGAGAAGCTTGTATAATTCCTGTTTCTTTTTCTCATACTACTAATACTCTGCATTTTGAAATCGCAGAAGAAAATGTATTAGGAGGTAGGAGATATGGCACAGTTGTCAGAAAAAGAATTGTCAGCTCTTAAGGCATTATTGTCGGAAGAGGAACTTTTGGTAAAGAAATTTCAGATGCTCGCAGAGCAGGCTGATAATAGCGAAGTGAAGAGTAAGATGCTGGAGATTTCCAAGAAGCATCAGAATCATTTTGACATGCTTTATAAAAAGTTAGCTTAATCAGGAGGGACAGTCATGGGAGTATATACAGAAAAAGAAGTATTAGGTGATGCACTTGCCAGCCAGAAGTGCTCTACCAACAATTTTAACACCTTTTCAAATGAGTGCGTTCATGAGGATGTAAGACAGACTCTGCTTAAGATTTTAAGTGAGGAGCATGACATCCAGCAGGACGTATTTACAATGATGCACAGCAAGGGATATTATCCTACGCCGGCAGCTGAGCAGCAGAAAATAGATCAGTTGAAACAGCAGTACGCGAAGAGCGCAAGCGGTAGCTACTAGGAATATGAGAATGGCCCCATGGAAACATGGGGTCTTTTTAGTGCAAATGTATAATTCCTACCAATTCATGGAAAACTAATCATTATTTCCATGGAGGTCAAGCACATGAAGGATTCATTTTTCGGTTGGTACTTTAAGTGTCAATCAGATACACAGACACTGGCGGTGATACCCGCAGTACACCAGAGTGGACGTAAACGTACCTGCAGTATTCAAGTGATTACGGAAGAGGGGAGCTGGACAGTAGCCTATCCGGGGAAGGCGTTTTGGCGGAAAAAGGGAGCTATTTACATTGGACGTAATCGGTTTGATGAGAAAGGGATTTACTTGGCTTTAAATACACCAAAGCTGCATCTGAAAGGAAGAGTCTGCTTCGGAGAGACAACGCCGCTAAAGTATCATATCATGGGACCATTTGCCCATCTTCCTTTTATGGAATGTAGTCATGATGTAAGGAGTATGTATCATTCCGTTGACGGAACCATATTTGTGAACGGAGAAAAGTATTCATTCCAAAATGGACACGGGTATTGGGAGGGAGACAAGGGGAAGTCTTTTCCAAGTGCGTATTTATGGACGCAGAGCTTCTTGCCTGAGGGGGCTCTAATGCTGTCTGTGGCAACCATACCAATGGGAGCATTACATTTTACCGGTATTATCGCGGTGGTGCTGTGGAAGGGAGTGGAGTATCGACTGGCGACTTATTTGGGAGCCGGAATTATTGAAATCGAAAAGGGAATGGTGTGGATCCGTCAGGGAAAGATGGAGTTGGAAGTACAGCTTCTGGAAGCGGCAGATCACCCTCTTTGGGCTCCGTCCAAAGGACGAATGATAAGAACAATCCACGAAAGTGTGGCTTGTAAGGTGTTTTATCGCTTTCGCAAAAATGGGCGAACAATCTTTGCATTGGAAACAGAAAATGCCTCGTATGAGCAGTCCGAACTAAAATAGGCAGGATAATCATATAGGAACCTTGAGGGAAATATGCTATAATGAAGAGACAATGCGTAGAGAGGTTATATACATGAGGAAAGCCTTTATACCGGGAATTTTCGGTATGTTATTAATTCTTTGTAGTGCTTGCGGAAGCGGTTCGCCGGAAAGGGTTGAGTGCGTGGAAGCACAGGTCAGTGCTGTGATTACCATGCCGCCGGAGGAAAAGGGCGGGCAGATGGGGGAAGAACCATCTGCGGTGGTGGAGGTTACAGAAACAGAAGAGATAAAGCAGTACTCCATTGCCCGTCTTTTATTGCTTGCAAAGCAGCCTCTTGGACAGACCATGTATGTGTGGGGCGGCGGCTGGAACGAGGAAGATACGGGAGCCGGTGCGGATGCCTGTACCATTGGAGTAAGCCCGTCGTGGGCAGAGTTCTCCGCAAAACAGGATGCCACATACGATTATGATGATACCCGATATCAGATACATGATGGATTGGATTGTTCCGGTTATATGGGATGGCTTGTTTATAACCTGTTGGAGACTGAGGATGGTCATGCGGGATATGTAACCAAAGCTACGGATATGGCAGCAGAATTTGCAGAGAGAGGCTTGGGGGAGTTTACATCTGCGGAGGAAGTGACAGATTGGCAGGCCGGAGATATCATGAGTATGAAAGGACATGTGTGGATGGTGCTTGGGATGTGTCAGGATGGCAGTGTAGTACTGCTTCATGCCAGTCCGCCGGGAGTGATGTTGTCCGGCACCAGACTGCCGGATAATACAGTGAGCCAGGCAGAGCTTCTGGCGAACGAGTACATGAGGACCTATTATCCGGATTGGTATGAGAGATATCCCATAACGGTGCGGGATCATGAGTATTTGGAGAAGTCGGCACGTATGCGCTGGGGCGAGGAACTTTTGTCGGATGAGCAGGGGCTTCGGGATATGAGCGCAGAAGAAGTACTGAAGTGGTTATTTGAAGAAAACTAGTAGGATGAGAAGGATATGAAAGTTTTAGTATTAAACGGGAGCCCGAAGGGGGAGTACAGTATTACTTTACAAACAGTGAAGTATATTATGAAAAATGCGCCGGAATGTGATTTTGAGATTCTTCACGTAGGACAGAGAATCAAAGCTTTGGAAAAGGATTTTACACCTGCGCAGGAGGCATTAAAGAGAGCGGATATGCTGATATTTGCTTATCCGGTATATACCTTTATGGCACCCTGTCAGCTTCATAGGTTTATTGAAATTGTGAAAAGCTCGGAAGTGGATTTGTCAGGGAAATTTGCAACCCAGATTACTACCTCTAAGCACTTTTATGATGTAACGGCGCACCGGTATATTCAGGACAACTGTCAGGATATGGGGCTGAAATTTATCAAGGGATTGTCTGCGGATATGGAGGATCTTTTGGAAGAAAAGGGACAGCAGGAGGCTTTGAAATTCTGGGAATATGTGATGTGGGCAGCTAAGGAAGATATTTATGAGAGAATGTGGGCTTCTGATTCCGATTATGTACCGCAACCGGTGGAGGTACCTGTGGCTACGCCCCGGAAAGAAGAGGGCGATGTAGTCATTGTCACGGATTGTGAACCGGAGGACATGCAGCTTAAGAATATGATTGCCAGATTTCAGACAGTACTTAATCGCAAGAGCCGGGTAGTGAATATTCGGGAATATCCATTGCGGGGCGGTTGCCTTGGTTGTTTTAATTGTGCTGTGGATGGAAAGTGCATATATACGGATGGATTTGATGAATTCCTCCGTACGGATATCCAGAATGCAGAATCCATTATCTATGCATTTTCCATTAAGGATCATTCCATGGGAGCAGTGTTCAAGATGTACGATGACAGGCAGTTCTGTAACGGTCACCGTACCGTTACCAGCGGCATGCCGGTGGGATATCTGATTAGTGGCAGTTTTAGCACAGAAATGAATGTGCAGACGATAGTGGAGGCCAGAAGTCAGGTTGGAGGGAACTTCCTGGCAGGTGTGGCTACAGATGAAGCAGAGCCGAATCAAAAGATAGATCAGCTTGCCAAGAGCCTGGAGTATGCCCTTGTAAATAAACACAGGGTTCCGCAGAATTTCTACGGAATCGGTGGGATGAAGATTTTCCGGGATTTAATCTGGACTATGCAGGGTATGATGAAGGCGGACCATAAATTCTATAAAGCGCATGGACAGTACGATTTCCCACAGAAGAAATGGGGAACTATGCTAAAGATGTATCTGGTGGGCGGAATGCTTGCATCACCTGCTATCAAGGCGAAAATAGGAAATAAAATGAACGAAGGAATGATTGCTCCGTACAAAAAAATTGTGGAATAATACTGATTTTTTAAAAAAAGAAAAATTTTCTCTTTTCCACGAGAAAAAAAAGGAATATAATATTTTCCGTATTAATTGTAAACCGCGCATGACGCAGAAGAGAGGACAAAATCGATGAAACAGGATATGATTGTAATTCTGGATTTAGGTAGTACTGAAAATACCGTAATCGCAAGAGAAATTCGTGATTTAGGCGTATACAGCGAGATTCATCCACACGATATTACCGTGGACGAGCTGAAGGCCCTCAACAATGTTAAAGGTATCATTTTAAATGGTGGCGAGAACCGTGTAGTTGACGGTGTGGCAGTTGATGTGAATCCTGCTATCTATGAGTGTGGCTATCCTGTAATCGCAATTGACCATCCTACTGCAAAGTGCGATACCAATTTAGATAAGTTACCGGATACTGAGTTTTTAAAGAGCTTTTTATTCGATACCTGTAAGGCAGAAGCTAACTGGAACATGAAGAACTTCATTGAAGATCAGGTGGAGATTGTTCGTAAGCAGGTAGGTGATAAGAAGGTATTACTTGCTCTTTCAGGTGGTGTAGACTCTTCTGTAGTTGCTGCACTTCTTTTAAAGGCAATCGGTGACCAGTTAACCTGTGTACACGTTAATCATGGTTTAATGCGTAAGAACGAGTCTGAGAACGTAGTAGAAGTATTCAAGAACCAGCTCAATGCTAATCTTGTATACGTTGATGCTACCGACAGATTCCTTGATAAGCTTGCAGGGGTAGCAGATCCTGAAGAGAAGAGAAAGATTATCGGCGGTGAGTTCATCCGCGTATTTGAAGAAGAAGCAAGAAAGTTAGAAGGAATCGACTTCCTTGGACAGGGAACCATCTATCCTGATATCATTGAGTCCGGTACCAAGACCGCAAAGTGTGTTAAGTCACATCATAATGTAGGCGGACTTCCTGAGGATTTACAGTTTGAATTAGTTGAGCCTCTTGCTCAGCTCTTCAAGGATGAAGTACGTGCTTGTGGTATCGAGCTTGGCTTACCTGCAGAAATGGTATATCGTCAGCCATTCCCGGGCCCGGGACTTGGTGTACGTTGCCTCGGTGCAATTACCAGAGATCGTCTGGAAGCACTTCGTGAGTCTGATGCAATCCTTCGTGAAGAGTTCGCTAAGGCTGGTCTTGACAAGAAGGTATGGCAGTACTTTACCGTAGTACCTGATTTTAAGGCTGTAGGTGTAAGAGATCATGAAAGAAGCATGGGCTACATGGTAGTTATCCGTGCCGTAAACACAATTGATGCTATGACCGCATCAATTGAAAGACTTGACTATGACTTCCTTGAGAAGGTAGTGGCAAGAATTACCGCAGAAGTTACCAGCGTATCCAGAGTTTGCTATGAGCTTACTCCAAAGCCGGTAGCAACGATTGAGTTTGAATAATCGCGAACACAATAAGCGATGCAGATAAATGAAAAGACGAATCATGCAAGTTTACTTGTAATGATTCGTCTTTTTGTTTATCTATAGCGCGCTTGCGCGCGTAGTAAGTGGATGCTTAGCATCCACTTACGGGCATCGATGAGAATACTTTTACTGAGTTTTTGGGAAGCGTGGTTGCAGATTGGTTGCAAAAATGTGTTGCCAGTTTGTTGCCGGAATGATTTGAATATGTAGATAGGAATGCCGCAGAGGAATCTGCGGCATTTGTTTATGCAAACGGAGCATAAAAATCGGTGGAGAAATTATATATATAATGATATAATTGGTGTGGTTCAATAAGAACAAAACATGATTTGGGCAGAGGGAATAAAGATGGAAATCGTCGCTTTTAAAGCAGATATGCAACAACAGGTGGATAATTTTTTTAGAAAATGTTTTGCGGCTGTTGGTATACCATATTCACCTAAAGACAGACATATAGATATTGCAGATATAGACAGACATTATATGAAAAATGGACGTTTTTGGTGTTTAATTGATAATGATAATATTATAGGAACTATTGCAATTCGAATACTTGATGATGCTAATGGAGTAGTCGAACTTAAGAGAATGTTTGTATTGCCTGAGTATCAAGGAAATGGTTATGGCAGAATGTTATTGGAATACGCAGTTAATTATGCGCAAGAGCAACATTACAAAAAAATATGTTTGGATACCAGAAAACAGTTTTCGGTAGCACAACATTTATACCGAAGTGTAGGGTTCAAAGAAACTGATAAATACAATGATAATCAACATGCAGAACTATATTTTGAACTTAGTTTTGATTTGAACTAAAAGCGATGTTAGCGCTTTTGATTTACATGTTGAGGGAGATTTATGGGAAAAGAGATACAAAATTTAGAAGAGAGAAAAGATTTATTCTATGAAATATTTTGTGTGGGCTTTAAAGAAGCTGTAAAATCAAGTCTTGGTATATTTAAGATTATGTTGCCGGTTTCTCTGCTGATGGCAATATTAAATTATGTAGGAATTGTGGATTGGTTAAGTGTACTTTTTCAGCCAATTACGAACCTTTTGGGACTTAGTGGTAAAGCGATTTTGCCATTGCTTTCCGGATATTTAATCAATACATATTCTGCCATAGCATTGATGATATCATTGGAATTACCAATGAAAGAGATTGCTATATTATCCAGTATGGTTTTGTTGAGTCACACACTTCCGGTGGAGCTTTCTATACAGAAGAAGGCTGGTGGAAATATGGGATTACTGTTTCTGATTAGGGTGGGATCCAGTATTATCACAGGGATAGTGTTAAATATAATTTTACCTAATGCAGATGTAATGATATCTTCTGAAACACAGGAAATTACTACGATTGCAACAACTTCTTTAGCGGTGGTGTTGAAATCATGGGTGCTGGACAATGTTACTACAATCATTAAGATTTTTGTGATAAATATTGTGATTAGTGTAGTGTTTAAATGCTTGATAAAATTCCACATTATAGATAAGCTTAGCCGTTTGTTGAAGCCGATTATGTTTATCTTCGGATTGGGAAAGGAGTCTGCACCTTACTGGTTGATTGCTAATGTCATAGGTTTGATTTATGGTGCAGGAATACTGATAACTGCAAATGAAAACAAGGATTTGGAGAAAGAAGAAATCCGTAGATTGAATGTGTCTATTTGCTCTATGCATTCTATAATACAAGAAACGGCTAATTTCTTGGTGTTAGGTGTGAGTCTGCTGATATTGATTGTGCCACGGTTTATAACAGCGGTTGTGTCAGTGTGGGTATATAATTTTGTTTATTCGTTTATGAGAAAGAAGAATGGTTAAAGGAGAAAAAGATTGTGCCACATATAGTTGTAAAGTTATGGCCTGGGAGAAACAAAGAAATAAAGGCTAATCTTGCTAAAAAGATAGCGGATGCAGTGGTGGAAGAATTGAAAGTAGATATTGGAGACGTTTCTGTTGCGATAGAAGAAGTAGATCGTAGTGATTGGGGCGAACAGGTTTATAAAAGAGAAATTAAGGATAATTCAAATCTATATGTTAAGCCGGATTATGAGTATAGATAGATTAGGTTTGTAAAACTCGCACCAATGGTGCGAGAAATGGAGAAGTGTATGAAAAAGAATAAAAAAATATTGCTTATTACAGGGGATCTTGCGACAGGGAAGTCTACTTTTGCAAATATTCTTTCGCAAAGATATAATACCAATGTGTTTTTCAAGGATTCAATCAAAGAAATTTTAGGAGATACAATAGGTTTTTCTAACAGAGAGGAAAATAAAAAGTTGTCAAATGCTTCTATGGAATTAATGTTCTTTATATTTTCGGAATTTGTGAAGTTGGGAAAAGGGTTGATTTTGGAATCTAATTTTCATAGAACGGAGCTAGAAAGGTTGCATGAAATAGCGCAGGATAATGCTTATGATGTGCTTACAATAGCTCTTTATGGTGATGTGGAAGTGTTGCATGCGAGGTACTTGAATAGAATGACAAATGAAAATAGGCATTCGGTTCACTTGAGTACAACCATAGACAAATTTGAAGATTTTAAAAAGTGTTCAGATTATTTGGAAAGCATAGATATACCCGGAGAGGTGATTCGTATTGATGCGACTGATTTCGGGTATCAAAGCAGCGGAGAAATCTTAGCAGAAATTGATGCATTTATGGAGGCGTAAAGGTTTTGGACAGTTGATAAACTGAATATATAGAGAGAATGCCGCAGAGAAATCTGTGGCATTTATTATACTGTTTTGTGGCAACTAAAGGTTGCGAAAAAGAACTTTGAAGTTGGTGGTTAAAATAATAAAGATTCTGTACAATAAAATCAATAATTATAGGAGGTAATCTTTCATGAAGTTATCTGAAAAAATAATAGAATTGCGGAAAGCGAATGGAATGACCCAAGAAGAGCTTGCGTCAAAATGTAATGTAAGTAGGCAATCCATATCCAAGTGGGAAGCAGATATTGCATTGCCGGAAACAGAAAAATTGTTAATATTGGGAGAATTATTTCATGTTTCCATGGATGTGTTGTTAAAAGATGAATTGTCATTAAGTGAAGTTAAGGAAGTGCATAGTTGTGGAAATAATGCAATTCAAGAGAAGAAGCAGGAAGTATATGAAGGAGTATTGATTAAAGAAAGTGTAACAGACGATACTATCATTGATTTGCTGAATGTACATAAGATTGAATTATGGAATACTGGTGGAAAGCCCAAATATTGGACGGTATTGTTTTTTACCAGTGATAAAAAAGATTTTCCAGAGCAAGTATCTAAAGTAATGGGAACTGACCCAGATAATGGAGGAAATTGGTTTGTTGATTTTAAGGCTGGGAATGTGAAGTACATTGTTTTTAAAGATAAAATATTGAAGTATCAGATTGGCAATCAGGCAGAAAAAGATTATGTGTGCAACGAATGTCGGAAAATGGGAATTACCGATGGAGAAATGAATTGGACAGAATAGCAGAGAGGAGAAGAAGAATTTATAATTACGTACTTGACCAATAATACAAGATGCTGTACAATGAACAAAAGTTTTAGGAGGATTTTGCATGTTAAGTGTTATTGTAATGGAGAAAATTGCAAAATAAATATTGCAGGGTGATTTTTAGTTCTGCGCTAGGAGTCTGCCCATTTGTTGACACATTGGTTGTCAGCGTTTTCGCCTTACAATTGCTTAATATTGTGGTATATATATTTCCATAGATGATATTAGCATGGCTGTATGGTCATGCTATTTTTATGTCTTTTTGAAGTATATAGGATAATCATATAGAGATTTAATGACCATAGTATCTTAATGCACTTAGGGTATCTATGGTCTTTTTGCGTTTAAGGCGATGCTACAGGTTAGAGGGAAAGGAAAAGAAAATGAACATTGAAAGACAAATTGAATTTGACAAAGTAAAAGATATATGGGCTGATTTAGCTGTTACGGATTGGGCTAAAGAAAAAATCAGAGAAGCAGGGCTTTTCTTTTCGGAAACTGAATTGAAAAAGCAATTAAGGGATACAACAGATGCCAAGTTCCTGATTGAGAAGCTGGGTGCGCCGCCGTTACAAAATATGACTGAAATAAGAGACGTTCTACTGGTAGCAGAAAAAGGGGATTGTTTAACTCCCTATCAATTAGAGCGAGTAGAAAAAGTTTTGGTTGCAATAAAACGGCTAAAGGATTATTTGGCAAGGGGAAAAATGTATCAGAATTCATTAGCTTATTATGATGAAAATCTGTATGCCGTTTCAGAATTGAGGCAGGAAATAGGTAATAAAATCCGGAACGGAGCCGTGGATGATTATGCGTCGGAAGAATTAGAGCAGTTACGAAAACAAATCATAAAATGTGAAGAACAGATGAAGCAAAAGGCTGAGCAAATCCTACGTTCTAATAAGGAATGTATGGCAGACAATTACTGTACCTTCAGAAATGGGCGAATGTGCCTTCCGGTGAAAAAGGATTATAAGTTTAAGATATCCGGCAGTGTTATAGATAAATCTTCTACCGGCAGCACATTATTCATTGAACCATCGAGTGTTGCGAAATATTATGAAGAGTTACAATTGCTCAAAATAAGCGAGGAAAATGAAGTATATAACATATTGTACACCTTATCAGCTTTTGTCATGGCATCATCACCTATATTATATGCAGATTTGACTATGATGGAAAAACTGGATTATATATTTTCCAAGGGGAAATTGAGTCTTAATATGGAGGCAGTTGAACCGACGATAAATACAGAACGTCGCATAAAACTGATGGAGGCACGTCATCCATTAATGGATAAGGCTGTAGCTGTACCATTACAGTTTGAGGTGGGTGGAACAATACGGGGTATCATTATAACCGGTCCCAATACAGGAGGAAAAACCGTAGCAATTAAAACTGTTATGTTAAACTGTATCATGGCACAATGCGGACTCCATGTCACATGTAAGCAGGCGGATATCTGTATGAATAGTTCCTATCTGTGTGATATTGGGGATGGACAGAATTTGTCGGAGAATTTGTCTACATTTTCTGCACACATAACGAATGTGTTGGAAGTGTTGAGTGAGGCAAATAAGGATAGCTTTGTGATTATGGACGAATTAGGTTCCGGCACAGATCCTACGGAAGGTATGGGGATTGCAATTGCAATATTGGAGGAACTCAGAAAGAGTGGGTCTCTATTTCTGGTAACAACCCATTATCCGGAAGTGAAAGAATACGCTGCTAAGATGGAGGACATCGTGAATGCAAGAATGGCATTTGACAAAGAAACGTTACGTCCCACTTATCAAATGGTAATCGGAGAAGCAGGTGAAAGTTGTGCATTTTATATTGCAGACCGTTTGGGAATGCCGGGAGAAATGTTAAAGGTGGCGATTCGTGCTGCATACGGGGAAGAAGCGGTACAGTCCTATGTTTTTCAAAATGCGGAAGGAAGTATTCGCAAGAATGGTTCCACTAAAATTACAAAAGTGAAAACCGGAAAAAGCAATACGGATCTTACTACCAAGTATAAGATTGGAGACAGTGTAATGGTTTATCCTGAGAAAAAGATAGGGATAGTGTGTGTACCAATTAATGAAAAAGGCGTGTTGAGGGTGCAACTACCCAATAAAAAAATTTGGATTAATCATAAGCGAGTAAAACTACATGTACCAGCAACAGAGCTTTATCCGGAGGATTATGATTTTTCAATTATATTTGAAACGGTTGAGAATCGGAAGAAGCGTCATGACATGCAAAGAAAGTATACCAATGCTGTGATAGAGTCAGAGGAATAGAATATGGAGGTTAATGAAACATGGAGCGTATTATAAAATCAATGGAGAATAAATATCTGCTTCCATCATTGGAATTGGTACAAGAGGTTTTTTTAGAATGGGATAGTCCGGAAGAAGGCAAGTTAGTAAGACAATTGGTGGAAGAAATCCGGGCAAAAAAATATTATATGCCGGAATTGGAACTTATTATGGTTGATGAAAAAGATGAGGTTATCGGTTATGCCATGTTTTCACGATTTCATATTGAAGGAAAATATGAAAATGAATTATTGATACTCACACCGGTGGCTGTAAAAACGAGGTTGCAAAGACAACATATTTCCAAGAACATTTTGGAATATGGATTTGATGTGGCAAAGAGGTTGGGATTTAAAGCGATTCTGGTTGAGGGGAATCCACGCAATTATAACAATCGTGGATTTCAATCAAGCTACAAATTTGGAATAGAGGCAGGACCGAATATAAAGTTGCCGCATCCGGATTGTCTTATGGTTAAGGAATTGGAAATGGGTGCGTTAGATAGAATGAGAGGTTTGGTTGATTATTCTTTTTATGAAGCACTTCATGAAGGGGAAATTATAGAAAAAAACTCTTGACCTTAACGTAGCGTCATAGGTTAGAGTAGAACTATCCAGGGAGGATATGACGGTATGATGACAGTGAATGAGATAGCAAAACTTACAGGGGTTAGCGCGCGTACGCTCCATTATTATGATGAAATCGGTTTGCTTGTGCCAACGGGGAAAGTGATGTGGGATATAGATTGTATGATGACAAAGCACTTGAAACCTTGTAGGTGTCAGACGAATAAAAACTGTTATGGCTACAGGGAAGTAAAGAAATGGTAAAGATATGGCAAATTGTATATAAAAAAACGAAAATTGGTAGTATTATTATGCAGAATAAATGAAAATCAAGTGAAACGGAGGGGGAAAAATGGTTTGATTAACCTGTTAAATATTGCAGGTACAGGACCTATTTTCGGACCTATTCAGGGTATTCTCTTTGGACCGATTGCTTTTATTATTGGTAGGTGCTGTGTTTATTTACACGCCCGGTGATATTGCGGCAACACAGGTATTTGGCTTTGATGGTAAAGCAACATCGATTTCTACGTGGGTTATTTATGGTGCGATTTTTGCGTATTACTTAATTGCAACCATATTCCCGATTGATAAGATTATCGGTCGTATTTATCCGATTTTCGGAGCAATTTTATTATTCTCTGCAGTAGGCGTTTTTGTGGGATTATTTGCAAAGGGATATCCATTAATCAATCTTTGGGACGATTGGGGGGCTCAGGCGATGCAGGCATACACCTTAGCTGCAGATGGAACGGCAGTGCCTTTCAGTTATGGTGATTATTTTACTGCACAGAAGTTCATTCCTACATTCTTTATCACCGTTGCTTGTGGTATTTTATCCGGCTTCCATTCTACACAGACTGCTATTATCTCCCGTACAATGAAGACTGAGCGTCAGGGTAGAATGACCTTCTACAACATGATGATTCTTGAAGGTTTTATTGCGATGGTATGGGCTGCTGCAGCGATGGGGGTTTATAACCTTGGTCTGCGTGAAGCACTCGCTTCCGGCGCAACCGGCACAGTTGGTGTGGTTTGTAAGGATATCTTAGGACCGGTTGGTGGTGTGATTGCATTACTGGGAATTATTGTACTTCCTATTACCTCCGGTGACACTGCACTGAGAGGACTTCGTCTGACTATCGCGGAATCATTTAAAATCGATCAGAGCACCAATAAGAAGCGTATGGGCTTATCCATTGTCATTTTTGCTTTGGTAGCAGCGATTCTGGTTTTTGCAAAGTTAAATGCAAATGGATTTAATATTTTATGGCGTTATTTCGCATGGTCAAACCAGACCTTATCCTTATTTGCTTTCCTTGCTATAGCCATTTGGATGTTTGAGAATGGTAAGAGCAAATATGTATGGATTCCATTGATTCCCGGCGGTTTCTATGCATTTGTAACTACAGCATATCTGTTAAATGCAAAGATTGGCTTTGGTCTTCCTTGGACTGCTTCTTATGTAATTGCTGCAGTTCTATGCGCGGCATATGTTGGCGTAGTTCTTTGGTATGGCAATAAGAGGAAAAAATAGAATAAAAACGGATCATAGAATATAACGAGGGGTACCGATTAGACGGTATCCCTCATTGCGTTGTGGACGTTTTATATTCTATTTATAGTCCATACTAAATTATTCCTCAACAGCTCTGGCATATGCAAGTGGTTTGTGATTGCCGTCCCAGTGATTTTCCCAGTAAGTAATTACATTTTTGTTATGTTTACATAAGGAATATGCATTAGAAGAGAGGAATAGGGTCGTTTCATAATCTTCTTGTTTAATTACAACCGGATAAAAGTAGTCATGGTATCCACCGCTGGAATTGTTCCATCTTCCACATACAGTAGGCTGTACTTCAATAACTTCAAATATGAGTTTGCGTAAATTCGTATTCCGGTCATTTGATTTAGCAGAAACTAGATAATATATACTTAAAATAATCCAGGCAATGCCACAGATTACAATCATCATCCAAGGAAATGGGCCTAAGATCTCACGAATAGTTTCACCCATCATCAGGATGAATAGATTGCCAATTACAATAAAGCCACATAACTTTTTCCAGATTTTTGTAATGGATATTTTCGCATCACGGATAAATGAATAATCAGAATCATTTAATGCTTCAAAGTTTAAAGTTGCTTTATCATCTTGTGTCATGTGTATGGTGTCGTTTTCGTAATACATATGGCAGAACTCCAATCATCAATTTTGCATAGTTGAGTATATCAGTAGAATGAAGAAAAAGGAAGAGATGTAAAAAATTAATTCTTGGAGAAGAAACTGACAAAGAAAAGAAATAATTGTAAAATAACAGAAAATTTGATATAATAAACAAAACTTATCACTCAGTCGAGAAATATGAGGGGAATAATACATTTAAAAGGAGAAAATGTATGAGAAATAATACTGTTGCACGTAATGAGCATAAAAAAGGAGGAAAAAAGTTGTTGTTTATTATTCTGGGAGTCATTATCGCGCTGTTATTGATTGTAGTTATTGTTATTTCTGTTAATGCGAGTAAAAATGTGAAGGCCATGAATGCTTGTGTGGAGGCAACGCTGGAAGAGCTGAAGCAGAATTACACGGTAACTCCTCGCGACGTAGGCGATTACAAGGAAATGAAGATTTACGGATTGATGAAATTTCATGTGGAACAGTATGATATTGAAGAGATAGGAAACTTATCTGTAATGCGTGTAAATATGGGCTTTATGCAGATGGCTACGGTAGTTATTACTCCGAGGGACAAGAATCTGCCCCTTTTGTCAGCTGATTATATGTATATAATGGGCAATCGGAAGTGTTATTTGGAATTCTATGATGTGGTGAAGGAAAAGGATGATCAGTATCAGGGGCTGTTGACTGCACTTAAGGAAGCACAGAGCAAATATGAGCATTTAGAGGATATTGTACCTTCCGCTGCGTGGTATGAGCATCTGTTGACCGTTACTACCTATAAGGCGGGAGATAGAAGTGCAGACATGGAGTTGCAGGGATTGCTGGTGGATAGTATAAGTTCATATCTTGAGCAGTCAAAGCAGTTCCCATTGTTGGATGAGCAGTCAAAACAGGAAAAGGTAGCAATAACAATGGAATACACTGATGGGTTGATTGAAAAGGGTGGTATCTCCACGGATGTATTTAAGGATGCGCTGGGAGTTGAGGAGACAAAGAAATTCTTTGATACGGTATTTTTTGGAACTGTTGTAAAATAGGAATTGTGTAAGGAGTGGCATTAGCCACTCCTTATTTAGATTCCGCCATCCTTTTTCTTATCAAATTCCGGATTAAAATAATAATAATTCTTACTGTTTAAGCTATCCTTTGTCATTTCCAGGGCTTCACCGAAGCGCTGGAAATGGACGATTTCTCTGGCACGAAGGAATTTCAGTGGTGCCACAACATCCGGGTCATCGATGACACGAAGGAGGTTTTCGTAGACGGTTCTTGCCTTTTGCTCTGCAGCCAGATCTTCAAATAAATCAGTAATAGCATCGCCTTTAGACTGGAATTCCAGAGAGGTAAAGGGGACGCCGGCAGCAGCCTGTGGCCAGAGTCCTTTGGTGTGGTCGATATAGTAGGCATCAAAGCCGGCCTTTTTCACATCTGCTTCGGATAAATCTCTGGTAAGTTGATAAATCATAGCACAGATGATTTCCATGTGATTTAATTCTTCTGTGCCGATATCGGTTAAGAGACCACCTACTTTTTTTACAGGCATGGAATATCGCTGGGCAAGGTAACGCATACTAGCGGATAGCTCACCGTCCGGACCGCCATACTGACTCATAATCAGCTTTGCGATGTCCGGGTTGGTGTTCTTGATTTTTACAGGGAACTGAAGTCTTTTTTCATATACAAACATTAGATACACGCTCCTTCCCATGGCATAGGGCCTTCCGGCCAGCCATACTGTGTCTGGTCATAATTTCCGGTAATCATAGAAGTCTGGGTAAGCGGGTAGAATTTACCGGCAAACTCAGAAAGCAGAGTCAGTCGTTTTTCCAGAAGCTGATAGAAAAGAGGGGTCCCCTTCGGACAGTCCGGATGGGTGTCCAGATAGAGCGTCAAGTCATTTAAGGCGAAGCTGATGGCAGCCAGTTCGCTCATCATTTCTTCACGATTCTTCTGGGTGGCATCATTGGTACCGCTGTTCGTGCGGCAAGTACACTTTTTCTCAGGCGCCTTGTGAAAGGTGAGATTCAAACAGGGAAATAAGGTTCCTTCTGATAATGCAGTAAGCAAGTCGTAAGGTTCACACCATTCCTGCTTAGGGACGGTTGCCATGGCCAATGTTTCGCTGTAGGTGCAAACATGAGATGAATCCATAAGATACCTCCTTTTTGAAAGAAAATGAATAGTGACATAAATATTTTTCTCGAAAATAAGAAACTTTAAAAGGGTAGATGTTGGAAACAAAGTTTGAAAAAGACAGTTGTGTTTTACATATATTATTTTTTATGGTAGAGTTTTTTTGATTAAGTATGTTAGAGAGGTAATTATGAAAAAGGATTATACCAAGCTATGGACATTATTCAAAACCATGTTTGTATTGAGCTCCTGTACCTTTGGTGGGGGCTTTGTTATAGTTTCTTTAATGAAAAAGAAATTTGTGGAGGAGCTGAAATGGCTGGATGAGGAGGAAATGCTGGATGTAACTGCCATAACCCAGTCATCTCCCGGGCCACTTCCGGTGAATGCATCAGTTATTATCGGGTACCGTATGGCAGGTGTCATCGGTTCCTTGTCTGCGATTTTGGGAACGATATTGCCACCGATGATTATTATTTCAATTATTTCTTTGTTCTATGAGCAGTTTCGTACCAATCCTTATATTGCTACCGCACTTCAGGTGATGCGTGCCGGCGTGGCTGCAGTGATATTTGATGTGGTATGGAATCTGGCAGGCAATGTACTGAAAACGAAAAGAATGTTGTACATCGCCATGATGGTGGTGGCATTTATAGCAACATATTTTTTTGATGTCAGTGCCATGCTTGTGATTCTGAGCTGTCTGGGAATCGGACTTATTGATCTGGCAGTCACATATGGCAGAAAGAAAGGAAGGGCGAAGTAGATGCAGTTATTGTTGAAATTATTCTTGGCTTTTATGCAGGTGGGACTATTCAGTGTAGGAGGCGGCTATGCTGCAATTCCACTTATTCAGGAGCAGATTGTGAGTATTCACGGACTGATGACCTTGGAGGAGTTTTCGGACTTGATTACAGTGGCGGAGATGACACCGGGACCGATTTCCATTAACTCGGCCACGTTTGTGGGGATGCGGATTGCTGGAATCCCGGGAGTGCTGTTGTGTTCTATCGGATGTATTATTCCCTCCTTCTGTATTTGTCTGATTCTGGCTCGCTTTTATTATAAATATCGTTCGGTAAGTGGGGTTCAGGTGGTGCTTGGAGCCATGAGACCGGCAGTGGTGGCACTTATTGCTTCGGCAGGAGCGTCTATTTTAATGCTGGGGTTATTTCAGGCAGAGCTACAGGAAATCGTATTGGAGAATATCCGTTTCGTAGAGCTGGGAATATTTGTGGTGGCTCTGTTTATTCTGAGGAAATTTAAAGTAAGTGCCATAACCATTATATTGGGAAGCGGCGTCGTAGGAACGCTTATTTATTGGTTATTGGGAGCTGTATAAATCGGAGAGAACATATGGGTAGAATATTGATTATTGAGGATGACGAAGACATCAATCGTCTGTTATATAAGATATTGAAAAAGGAAGGGCACGAGGTAACGCAGGCGTATTCCGGAACAGAAGGAAAACTCCTGCTTGGTCAGGAGATGCCGGATTTGGTTCTTTTGGATCTGATGCTTCCGGGGATGAAGGGAGAGGAGCTGACGAGTTATATCCGGGAGGAAAGGAAAAGCTCCGTGCCTATTATAATATTGTCTGCCAAGTCAGCACTGGAGAATAAGGTGGAGCTCCTTACCATGGGAGCGGATGATTATATTACAAAGCCATTTGAGCCCCAGGAAGTATTGGTGCGTGTGATGGCAACGCTGCGCAGAGCCGGGATGGCAGAGGAAGTGTTGCAAAAGGATTGTGAACAACAGGAATATACATATAAAAATCTGGTGTTATATCCGGTGTCTAGAAAAATCACGGTGTCAGGGCAGGAGATTGCCTTAACGCCTCATGAGTACGAGATTCTATTGATTTTATTAAAGCAGCCGGAAAAGGTCTTTTCCAGAGACGCCTTGTATGAACAGGTATGGAACAGTGGTTATATAGGTGAAGACAATACCGTAAATGTACATGTCAGCAATATTCGAAAGAAAATCGGGGCTGTGGATAAGGAACAGGAGTATATTAAAACCGTCTGGGGAATTGGTTTTAAGATGGCTTAATCTTTATGATTTCTTTAAACTTTCTTGAGGACTTATTAAGAGGGAGAAGGGTAAGATAGTCACGTAAAGAACAACAAGGAGGGGAGTTTAATGGAAAACATAGTAGAGGCAAAGAATCTAACCAAGCATTATCGCAACTGCATGGCACTTCATGAAGTGAATCTGACAGTGAAACGTGGAGAAATCTATGGTCTGGTGGGGGCCAATGGTGCCGGTAAGACTACATTTTTGAAGCTTCTGGCAGGACATATTTTTCCCACAGGGGGAGAACTTACGTTATTTGGAGCACATGAGCAGAGAGCACAGGAGAGGCAGCGAAAGCGTGTTGGTGCCATTATTGAGACCCCAGGTTTTGTACCGAATCTGACCATAGCCCGAAACATGGAGTATTATAGGCTACAGAAGGGAATACCGGGGACTAAGGTAATCGAAGATACTTTAAAGGCTGTGGGCTTGTGGGAGTTTAGAGAGAAGGAAGGCAAGACACTTTCTCTTGGTATGAAGCAGAGGTTGGGGCTTGCCATTGCACTTATGGGGGAGCCGGAGCTGCTGTTGCTGGATGAACCCATTAATGGATTGGATCCTGCTGGAATCATCGAAATGCGTAATCTGCTAAAGAAGCTGAATTTGGAGAAGAATATAACGATTATTATCTCCAGTCACATCTTAAGCGAGTTAGAGCAGCTTGCCACGGTATATGGATTTCTGGAGAAGGGACGTATTATGGAGCAGTTATCCGCAAAGGAGCTTCATGAGAAGTGTGGAAATTATCTGGAGATTGCAGTGACGGATGCAGCGGGATATGCGGTACTTTTGGAAAAGAATTTGCAGCACAGTAATTATCTGGTGCTAGCGGATAATGTAGTGCGTATCTATGAACTGAAGCTGGATGTGGAAGCGTACAGTGCTCTTGCGGGTGAAAATGGTATAGGGATACGGAGCATGAATCTGAAGCAAAACAGCTTGGAAGAGTACTATATGGGGATTGTAAAGGGGGGACAGGAAAATGCTTAATTATGTGAAAAGTGAGTGGTATCGTATTACCCACTCCAAGGCTATATATGTATTTAACATAGTGATGGCGGGGCTGACCCTTATTTTGAATGTGGTACATTATGTGCTGGATAAGGTTGAACCAAGTTTTCCATATGGTACGACAGCATTTACCTTAAGTTATCTGGCATCGGGAATGACAATGATGTTTTTGGTAGGGGCTGTGGTAGTCAGTTTGCTCTACTCCGGAGATAAGAAGAATGGGCTTATGAAGAATGCCATTGCGTTCGGAATCTCAAGAGAGAAGATGTTTCTGGGGAGATGTATTGTAAGTTGTCTGGTTTCTGTGTGTAGCCTGATAGTGATTCTTATAGTGTATATTGGCAGTGCGGTGTTGTTGTTTGAACCGGGTATTGAGCCGGATGCAGTGGGAATATTGCTTCGTGGAGTACTGTATACTTTGCCGATGGCAATTGCTTCGGAGGTTCTGGTAATCGCCAGTTATGATTATTTTGATAAGGAACTCATAGCGTATCTGTTTTGGTATATCATTATGGCACTGCTTCCCAAGGTGTGTGCACTTTTGGGGCTGAAGTTTACTATGTTTGCAAAGGTTGCGGCATGGATGCCCTGGAATTATCTTACCGATGAGGTAATGGTAAATATGAGTGGCTGGAACTGTATGTGGGAAACTTTTGCCGGAGCAGCAAAGAGTCTGATTTCCGGTATTATCGGCTTGGTGGTGTTCGTGATTTTGGGTTGGGATATGTGTAGAAAGCAGGAGCATTAGCAAGGAGGAAAATAGCGGCAGAAAGGGGTGTATAAAAGCATGATATATATAGTAACGGCACTATTAGCAGTGGCAGTAGGTTGTCTGGGAATGCGCCTGTTTCTGCTGAAAAAGTCTGTGAAAGAGGCTTCGGTTCAACTACGGGAGATTACGAATAGTTTGCAGGAGAACCGTATGGTGAAGCTATCTGTTCCAGATAAGGAGCTGGAGAGTCTGTTGGAAGCAATCAATCAGTCATTACATGGGATTAGGGACGAGAAGGTAGCCTTTCTGAAACGGGAAAAGGAATTCAAGCAACAGATAGAGAATATCAGTCATGATCTGCGGACACCACTAACCTCCATGCTTGGTTATCTACGGATTATGGATATCAGTGCTCTTCCTAAAGAGGAGCGGGAAGATTTACAGACGGTTCTGAAAAAGGCGGAGCGGTTGCAGGAGCTGATTACTGAATTTTATGATTTTTCCAGGCTAAGTGCAGGAGAGTACGGACTTACCGTGGAGCGTTTGGATATAGCGAAGTGTCTTCGCTGTGCACTGGCAGATGAGTATGATGATTTATCCCGGAGAGATATTACCGTTACAACAGAAATCCCGGAAGTGCCGCAGTATATCAGGGGGGACGATAGTGCTTTGCAGAGGGTATTTCAGAATCTTCTGCAAAATTCGGGAAGATATGCGGTAAGTACTTTAGTGGTGTCCTTAATTGAGGATGGCAAAGATATAATCATTTGCTTTCGAAATGATGTCAGGGACTTAAGCTTGCGGGATGCAGAGCGGTTGTTTGAACGGTTTTATACCCAGGATAAGTCCAGAAACAGTGGTTCTACGGGACTCGGTCTTACCATTGCCAAGGAATTTGTAGAGCAGATGGGTGGAAGGATTACGGCTGAGGTTGAAGGAGGGATACTATGTATTTCTCTACGTTTTAAAAGGGAAGTGTGATATACTATAAGAGATATGACAAAAAGCAAGCAGGGAGGCTACCTATGAACACAACCAAAGAATTCTTTCCGGACAATACCCCCATTGATGAGTGGTTTTATGATACTCGTATTCCTACATTGGAAGAAATGGGAAAACAGTATGTGCTGACAGATTACAATATTTATGCAGATGGTAAGATTTATACCAAAGAGATACAGGAGCTGATTGATGCCGCGCATGAAAATGGTGGCGGGGTCATTGTAGTGCCTGCAGGAACTTACATGACAGGTTCTGTGTATTTTAAACAGGGAGTTCATCTCTATGTTGCTGAGGGCGGTGTGCTGAAGGGCAGTAGTGATATTTATGATTATGATGTGAAAGAGACACGTATTGAAGGGGAAAACTGCAAGTATTTTACCGCACTGATTAATGCAGATGGGGTGGATGGATTTACCATGTTTGGCCCCGGTACTATTGACGGAAACGGTCTGAAATCCTGGAAATCCTTCTGGCTTAGAAGAAACTGGAATCCCAAATGTACCAACAAGGATGAGCAGAGACCAAGGATGGTTTTTATTTCCAACAGTAAGAATGTAATAATTGCTGATTTGCATTTGATTAATTCACATTTTTGGACAACTCATATCTATAAATGTGACCATGTGAAGTATTTGAATTGTTATATTTATTCGCCGGCAGGACCGGTAAGAGCGCCCAGTACCGATGCCATCGATATTGATGTGTGCAGGGATGTGCTGGTGAAGAACTGTTATATGGAAGTAAATGATGACTCTGTGGTATTGAAAGGTGGCAAGGGACCTTGGGCAGATACACAACCGGAGAATGGTTCCAATGAGAGGATTATTGTAGAGGATTGTACCTATGGATTCTGTCATGGATGTCTTACCTGTGGCTCTGAGTCCGTGCATAATCGGAATATTATCATCCGTAGGATTAAAGTGGGTTCCGGGCATAATTTAGTGTGGCTTAAGATGCGACCGGATACGCCACAGCATTATGAATATATTACCGTTGAAGAGGTGGAAGGAAAGATTACCAACTTTATCAACATCAATCCATGGACGCAGTTCTTTGATTTGAAGGACAGGGAGGATATACCGCTGTCATATGCAGACCATATTGTGGTTAAGAATTGTAAGTGTGAATGTCTGAATTATTTTAATGTTAAGGCAGATGAGACGCAGTATCACTTGTCTGATTTTACTTTCGAGAATCTGGAGATTAAGGCAAGACGAGACGGGTTTAATCCCGATGCTATCGAGAATGTGATAGTAAAAAATGTAACTGTAGAAAATGCATAACGATAAAAGGGGCTTGCAAGCCCCTTTTTGATTTACTTTATTTCAAATGGTACGACCTCAGTCTGGTCTTTATGGCCCAGCGCACGCATTTTGTTTTGGAGTGCATGCAGGGCCTTTACATAAGTATCATAGGTATCGTAGGTCTGTTGGAAAGAGGCAAGGGCCTGATTCATGTTACCTTTTTCGTTGGCTGACCAGGAGTCGGTAGCAGCCCTATGTAGAGCTTGATGAGCTTGCTCCAGTTGTTTAAATTCTGAGCTTTGTCTCAGAACAGAGTCAGTCTGCTCGGTGAACCATTTGCCCAGCTTGCAGGAATCGGCATTGTCTACCTGATCCTGACGTAAACGTTCAAAGCCCATGATATTGTTATAAATTCTCCACATAAAGATATAGTGGTCTACTTCAAAGACACGGAGCCAGTCCAGTGTAGTAATGGAAGAACAGCCTCTGACTAAGTCGCTTCTTGCCTTGTCCAGATATCGTCCGATTTGGAAGATACGCTTTCCAAGTTGAATGGTATCAGAGGAGAGGCTATTATAGCTTGCCGAGATGGCATCAATTTGGTCAAGGAAATCCTTTGTAACGGCGGTCTGTGTGTCGATTTCTGCAAAGACACTGTCCACTTGACTGCGGATATCATCTATCTGGGCATTCATTTGCTGAAGTGCCTGAGAAGATGCTTCCACTTTCTTGTTACTCTCGTCCAGATTACCGGTGGTCTCATTCATAGAGGTGGCAAGGTCATTGATATTTGCTTTCAGCTGTTCTACATAGCTGACGATGTCCTGGGTTGCTTCTGTGGTATTGGTTGCAAGCTGGCGTACCTGATCGGCGACAACGGCAAAGCCCCGGCCTGCCTCACCGGCTCTTGCGGCCTCAATAGAAGCATTTAGGGCAAGGAGATTACTTTGGCTTGCGATGTTAGTTACCAGACTGACAATCTCACTGATTTTTTCCACCTTTTCTTTAAAGTTCTGTACTTGCTCATTGATGGTGTGAATTTTCTGAGAGGACTGATTAACGGCAGAGATTCCCTCGTTCATATTAAAGGTAACTTCTTCGGAGGTACGTAGGATATCATGTGTACTGTTTTGAATCTGTCCCATGGCCTCAGAGATGTGATTAATGGATTTTTCCAGATTCATACTTGCAGTTTCCATATCTTCAATGGACTCTGTCTGTGTCTGTACCTGTTCAATGGATTTTTTGATTAAGGTATTGTCACCAATGGCAGCCATTGCTTCGTTCATACGCATGACAATAGGATTGTTGGATATTTTGTAAGTCTGAATCACCTGATTTAGTTTTTCTGCCAATTCTGGATTGGAGTATACAGTAGTATCTATGGCTGTAAAATCGCCTGCAATCATCTTGTCCATGGCCTCTAATAATAGAGTGATATCTTGTTGCTGTGTTGTTTCGTTGACTTTTTTCTTTCCAAACATATCAAAACTCCTTTGCATTGGCTAAATATAGGTATATAGTACCATAAGATGAATGCTTTTTGAAGAAAATTTAGTGAGAAATGTAAAAAAAATTACAAAATATCAGAAAAAAGTTTATAAGAAATTAATTTGCATTAAGAAAGTGTTTGCTGTATGCTATTTACCACAATGAGAGCGGAGGTTTGTCATGACACCATTAGTAAGTATTATTGTACCCATATATAATGCAGAAAAGAATCTGGACAGATGCATTGAAAGTATTTTAAATCAGACCTATAGAGAGTTTGAATTATTGTTATTGGATGATGGGAGTAGGGATTCTTCCGGGGAAATCTGTGACAAGTATGCAGCACTTGATCAACGTATACGTGTCATCCATAAGGAGAATTCCGGAGTCTCAGATACCCGCAATCAGGGGATTGCCATTGCAAGGGGAGAGTATTTGCAGTTTTTGGACAGCGATGACTGGATTACTCCGGATGCTACAAGTCTTTTTGTGAGGGCTGCGGTAGAGAGTAAGTGTGATATGGTGATTGCAGATTTTTACCGGGTGATTGGCGAGAGAGTATCTTCCAAAGGGGCCATTGATGATGATGGCGTGATGGATCGTAGAACTTATGCGGAGAATATGATGCAGAATCCGGCAGACTTCTATTATGGGGTTCTGTGGAATAAATTTTATAAACGCTCCATCATTGATAAATATCAGCTGAAAATGGATAGTACAGTGAGCTGGTGTGAGGACTTTATGTTCAACTTGGAATATATTCGTCACATTGACACCGTGTATGTCTTGAATGTACCGGTATATTATTATGTGAAGACTAAAGGCTCGCTGGTTTCCCAAAGCAGCAGTATGAAGAATGTTATCCAGATGAAGCGTAGCGTATTTGCTTACTATAACAATTTTTACAAGGATGTATTTGGTGAAGTTGATTATGAGAAGAGGCGGATGCAGGTGTATCGTTTTTTGTTTGATATTGCGGGAGATGGAGAGATTCTGCCCATTTTGTCCGGTAGCTATAAGCTGGGAGAGGAGCGCACCAATGTCAGTGAGGGGGTACAAGAAGGAGAAGGTCCTTTGTACGAGCTTTACAGAGAGAGGAAGCTTCAGGAAAAGATGTTTGATACGGTAGTGCTGAGGCATGATTTGTCTACCAATGAGGTAAAACTATTGTATTATTTGAGTCAAACTCATGAGAAGTGTACCTTTAAGGAAATGGCCAATATCCTCAATATCACCAGAGGAGGATTGTCCTTGGCGATACAGAGACTTCTTTCCAAAGAACTGATTGAAGCAACAGAGAAGGAGAAGGGTAGAAACAGCTCAGAGAGGTATGTGGTGACATCTGAGGCAAAGTCTATTTTGGAGGAATTGCTGTTTGTACTTAGTGATTTTGAGCAAGTTCAATATGAGGGATTTTCTGAAGAGGAGATTGAATTGTATGAACGCTTGAAGGCTAAGAGAGATGAGAATATCCGCAAAGCGTTGAAATAGAGGCAGATAACAGCAGGAGGAATGTAAGGAATGTTTTCAGGCGAGCAGTTTTTGTGGTTGTTTTTTATATACTCTTTTGGTGGCTGGATATTTGAAACGGTATACGGGGCTATAAAGCAGAAGCGATTTGTAAATAAAGGTTTTGTAAATCTGCCACTTTGTATACTCTATGGTCTGGCGGCAGTATTTATCACCATTTTTGGTAGAGACCTTGAGGGCATCTGGCTCTACATTGGTTTCGTCATTATGATTACGGTGTTCAAGTGGGGTGCAGGACGTTTTATTGAGAGAATTTTCCATGAAAGATGGTGGGATTGTTCCGGTAGGCGGTTTAATATCGAAGGGCATGTATCCGCGATAGATTCTGCTCTCTGGGGTATTGTGGCGGTCGGTTCCATAAAATGGGGTAATAGTTTACTTGTAAAGGTATATGACCTGATGCCACATCTGTTGGGCGTTATTATCATTTGGGTGTTGGGAATTCTTCTTGTAACGGATATTGCGGCAACCTTGATTGTTACATATGGAAATACAAAGAATGTAGCTCGCTGGGCAGAGATTGATTTGTCTTTTACAGAGATTACAGATTCTTTTGGACAAAGGATATATGGGCGTATTCAAAAGCGTATTCAGAGGGCCTACCCGCAGATTAAGAAGTTAAGGAGGGGGGAAGAAGAGGGGAAGGTCTTTGCCTATGGATGTGGCTTCCACAAGCTGGTATGGCTTTTTATGATTGGCTGCTTTTTGGGGGATATTACGGAGACTATTTATTGCAGGATTACAGCAGGTATCTGGATGAGCCGCAGCAGTGTTGTCTGGGGGCCTTTTAGTATTGTCTGGGGCCTTGCCATTGCCATGTTTACAGCACTTTTGTATCGATACAAGGAAAAGCCTGACCGAACCATTTTCTTTGCGGGAACAGTGCTTGGCGGCGCTTATGAGTATGTGTGTAGTGTGTTTACGGAGATTGTGTTTGGTAAGGTATTTTGGGACTACAGCCATATAAGATTCAATCTGGGGGGGCGTATCAATCTGCTGTATTGTTTCTTTTGGGGCATTGCTGCAGTAGTGTGGATTAAGTTTCTTTATCCGAGAATTTCGGGATGGATTGAGAAGTTGCCTATGAGGCAGGGAAAGGTACTTACCTGGTTGATGGTGGTGTTTATGTGTTGTAATATGGTGGTATCCTGCATGGCACTGGTGAGAAGTACCCAGCGCGCGGAAGGAATTCCGGCAACTGCCGGTTGGCAGAAGACCATGGATGAGCGATTCGATGATGAGAGGATGGAAAGGATTTATCCGAATGCTTTGGAGAGAAATTAGAAGCGCAGTGAACGAGTGGTTGGTAAAGCATACCACTTGCTATTTGCCGGGGAACTCAGTATCATAGGAGAAAGATATTAGGAAAGAGAGACTGCTTATGAAAAGACTTGTACTTGTATTATTAGGATGTTTAATGCTTACCGGTTGCGGTGGTCAGAGTGTGCCACAGCCTACGGTGGGAGAGGATTTGGCAGCAGAGTTATATGGTGGAGCGGTGGCAACTGAGGCTCCTGCAGAGACAGAGGAGAAGTATTATCTGACATTTACTGCAACAACGGTAGATGGGGAGGAGATGACCAGTGAGATTTTGGCAGAGTCTAAGCTTACTATGCTGAATATTTGGGCTACTTACTGTAATCCTTGTCTGGAGGAGATGCCGTATTTGGGAGAGATTGCAGCAGAGTATGATTCGGCTGACTTTCAGCTTGTAGGTATCTTAAGTGACGTGTCAGAAACGTCTTCTCAGGCAGATATGGATTACGCCAAGGAGTTGATTGAGCAGACGCAGGCGAACTATCCTCATTTACTTTTGGGACAGGATTTGTACAGTACCCTGGTGGGTGGTGTGAACGCAGTACCAACTACTTTCTTCGTAAAGCAGGATGGAGAAGTACTGGGGTATTTTGTAGGAGCGGCGGATAAGGAAACATGGAAGGAGTTAATCGATGAGCTTCTTGCAGAAGTGGAAAAGTAAGTTGTGGCTGGTAGGATTGGTGTTAGGTGCCGTATTTCTTGGGATAGGTGCCTATGCCGGTCAACTTGAGGATATTTACCGTAAGGCGATTATGATATGTCTGGAATGTATAGGAATCGGTTGATGGAGGAGAGCATAAGATGAAGAGTTTGTTACGCTTATCCATGTCTAAAATCCGATTGCCTTTTCAGATTCTGTATACCATCGTTACCAATGGATATGCGTATGGATTTTTGCAGGGAAAAATATATAAAGGAACGCTGAAATATGCTTGCGTGCCGGGACTGAACTGTTACTCCTGTCCGGGGGCACTTGGTTCCTGTCCTTTGGGAGCATTACAGGCAGCATTAAATCAGAGGAATATCAAAGTACCTTTTGGTGTGCTGGGGGTTTTCTTTATATTCGGAAGTTTGTTTGGCAGATTTGTGTGTGGCTGGCTTTGTCCCTTTGGACTGGTACAGGATTTGCTTCATAAGATTCCGCTGTTTCGGAAGAAAAAGCGGCTTCCTTTTCATGGAATACTGAAATATTTAAAATATGTGGTGCTGGTGGGCCTTGTTATCGTTGGTTCTGCATTTTTATTTTCCGGTTTTGCTAAAGTGCCGGCTTTTTGTAAGTATTTATGTCCGTCGGGAACACTGCTTGGAGCTATTCCTTTGGTTAGCATGAATAGAGATTTACAATCACAGATTGGCGGTTTATTCTTCTGGAAGCTGGGAGTACTGATTGTTATTGTACTGGTATCTGTCAAAGTATATAGACCATTTTGTCAGTATCTATGCCCTTTAGGAGCGATTTACGGCTGGTTTAACCGCTTCAGTCTGGTACAGGTGAAATGGGAGCAGGACAAGTGTACCTCCTGTATGGCATGTAAGAGAGCCTGTCCGGTAGATTTATCCCCGGAAGAGATATCGGTATCTCCGGAGTGTATACGCTGTGGAAAATGTGTGGATGCGTGTCCTCATGATTGCATACATTTTGGAAGAAAGGGAACAAAGAATGAAATTACCAAAGATGATTCTGTTTGATTACGGTCAGACACTGCTGGATGAAGAGAGGTTTGATGGTGTAAAGGGTACGGAAGCGGTGCTAAAGTATGCCACAAAGAATAAATATAATTTGACCGCACAGCAAGTACAGGAAGCCGCCAATGAAATCAACAACGAGCTGGGACGTTATAATCCGGAGACACGTCACTTGTATCAGGTGGAAGTACCTAATTCCATATTCTGTCCTTATTTATATGAGTCACAGGGGATTGAGTTATCGCTGAAACAATCGGAGATTGACCGGGTTTTCTGGGATGCTTCATCACCGGGGAAACCTACCAAGGGAATAGAAGATTTCTTGGCATTTCTGAAAGCAAAAGGAATCCGCACCGGAGTTATTAGTAATATTACCTACGCGCCGGAAGTGGTGGCGGAACGTATCAATAGAGAACTTCCAGATAACGAGTTTGAGTTTATCATTGCCACCAGTGGATATATGTTTCGCAAGCCCCATAAGAGAATTTTTGAGCTTGCCTTAGAGAAAGCAGATTTATCAGCAGAGGATGTATGGTATATTGGTGATAATTATGATTGTGACGTGGTTGGCGCGAGGGATGTGGGAATCTTCCCTGTGTGGTATGTGGGAGCTAAGGAGACGCCTTACGAGGAAAAGGAAGATGTGCTGACAATTAAGCAGTGGACAGATCTAATGAGTATGATGTAAATAAAAAGAAGTTCTTCCCAAAAGAAGAACTTCTTTTTTGTTATGTAGAATCTTATTTATTACCTTTGTTTCCCTTTACGAATACCATGCTCAGTACAAGTGCAACAATGTAAAGTCCGAGGGTTACGTAAAGCACATTCTGATAACCGGTAGGATTTACCATATTGCCATCGATCTCTACCAATTCACCGGAGTGATTTACGATGAAGGTTGCAAGCTGGTTGCCGGTAAGACCTGCAATTGCCCAAGCGGATAAGGTGATACCGTGTAGCGCAGAGATGCTTCCCATACCATAGTTATCGGAAAGTAAGGTAGGTACATTAGAGAATCCACCGCCGTAGCCTGCATTCACTACCATGATTAATACTAATACAAGAGCGATTAATCCTACATTACCTAAACCATTGGAAATACCACCGGTTACAATTACAAGACCGGTAAGTACGATGGAAGCGATGAAAATAATCTTATACACAGTATTTCTGTCCTTCATTGTATCTGCCCATGCGGATAAACCAAGACGTCCTCCGGCATTAAAAATCGCAGATACGGTAGAAATAACACCTACGGAAGCTGCAAGACCCAGACACTTTACAATTGCCTTTTCCTGGGAAATTAATGCCAATCCACAAGTGATATTGATGTAGAACATAAACCAGATACCGAGGTAGTTCATAATGGGTCTGGTCTTAATAACCTGAATGATGTTTGGCTTCTCTTCGTTGCCGGAAGGCTCATGCCATCCTTCAGGTTTCTTTAATAATAAGTGGCCAACAAACATCATTACAAAGTAAACTACTGCAAGAATCCAGAACATCTTGTAGATACCGCCTTCGCCGAGACCGGAAAGCATAGCCTGCATGATAGGGCTTGCGATTGCCTTTGCAGCACCGAAGCCTGCTACTGCAAGACCGGTTGCAAGACCTTTTCTGTCTGCGAACCAAAGCATTAAGGTCTTAACAGGAGAGAGATATCCGGTACCAAGACCGATACCCATGATAAAACCGTAGCAGATATAGATACCGATAAGTGCTACTAAGCTACCCTTATTCTGTCCACCGTAGAAGATGAAGAAACCGGTACCTGCCATACCGACTGCAAAACAAATAGCTGCGATTAAGGAAGACTTGTGAATGTCCTTCTCAACTACATTACCTAAGAATGCTGCTGACATTCCAAGGAAGAAGATTGCAAAACTGAATGCCCATTCAGTAGCACTCTTGGAGAATCCGATGTAATCAGCGATTTCCTGACTGAAGATTGACCAGCAGTATACAGTACCGATACTGCAGTGTAACAATAATGCGGGGATTGCGGCTCTGATCCACTTATTTGTGCGCCAGCCGCCTTTTTTCTGTTCGTTACTCATAACTTTTGCGTCCTTTCTTTGTGAAAAAATCTTTAGTTTATTAATTTTTTATAAATTACGCATAACCGTAAATATATTAGCACAAACATTTTGTGTTTGCAATGTGGTAATCGGGGGTGATATTGTACATTTTTCGATACAAAATATAGGAAAATAGAATTATTAAAAAATTCTAAAGACTCTTTAAGGTTTTCAAAAAGTACTTGCAATGCGTTAACGGATGACTATACTAAAGTGGTAAGATATCTGTGGAGAGGATTGTATAATTATGAAAAAAGAATCTTTCTATGAAAAGTATAAGCATGGTATTCCTTTAGTGGTATATGCAATTGTTTATCTGACATGGTTTTATTTGATTGAAAATTATTTGAAAGGACCCTACACCATTATTCATACGCCCATTGATGATATGATTCCATTTTGTGAGGTGTTCATTGTTCCGTATTTGCTGTGGTTCGGCTATATGGCGGTGGTGGTAGGATATTTATTCTTAAAAGATAAGGAAGAGTATTTTAAATGTTGCTCCTTCCTATTTATCGGGATGACGGTATTCCTTGTGATTTCCACCATGTCGCCCAATGGTCAGCTTCTACGTCCCATGATTATGGAACGTAATAATATTTTTACGGAGTTGGTACAGAATCTGTATCTTACCGATACACCCACAAATTTATGGCCCAGTATTCATTGTTTTAATTCCATTGGTTGTCACATTGCGGTGACAAAGTCGGAGAAGCTTCGTGGCAATGCATTTATCCGCAGAGGGTCTTTTATTCTCTGTGTATTAATTATTTTATCTACTATGTTTATTAAGCAGCATTCTGTATTTGATGTTGTAACAGCCTTTTTGATGGCAGGAATTTTGTATCACATCGTATATCAGCAGGAAAGAGTAATTGTGAAAGCTGTGTTACGTCCGAAATTTTAACCAAATCTTTACCGGTATTCTATTTTTAGAAAATGTATAGTATGATATTATAAAATAGAAGAAGTTTTGGACAGAAAGGCGTTTGATAGATTTGCAGTTAATACCTACAAAGCTAAAAGAAAAATTTATAGAGAAATTTGCAGAAACATTAAAGGCGGTCTTTCCGATTTTGGGGATCGTCTTATTGTTGTGTTTTACCATTGCTCCCATTCCGCCAAGTATTTTGATGACCTTTTTGGTAGGCGCAGTACTTTTAATTGTAGGAATGCTGTTCTTTAACGTGGGTGTGGAAATATCAATGACCCCCATGGGAGAACGTGTGGGTACCATTACTACTAAGTCTAAAAAAATTCTGGTAATGGTGCTGATCAGTTTTATTATGGGCTTTGTAATTACGGTGTCTGAACCGGATTTGCAGGTGCTTGCCCAGCAGGTTCCGTCGGTACCTAATTTGGTACTTATTTTGGCGGTGGCACTTGGAGTTGGTGTATTTCTTGTGATTGCGTTGCTTCGTATGTTAATCGGAATTTCACTGGCAAGATTGCTGGTTGTTTTCTATACGATTATCTTTATTTTGACTATTTTTGTGCCACAGGACTTTTTAGCAATTGCTTTTGATTCCGGTGGTGTAACTACCGGTCCCATGACAGTACCTTTTATTATGGCGTTTGGTATTGGTATTGCTGCAATCCGAAGCGATAAGCATGCAGCGGACGATTCCTTCGGTTTGGTAGCGCTTTGCTCCATCGGTCCGATTCTGGCAGTGCTTATTCTGGGAATGATCTTTAAGCCGGGGCAGGCTGAGGCAGTGTCAGAGGCAATTCCAGATATTGCAGATACTGTAGAGCTTTGGGGGCTTTTTGCAAAGGGATTTCCTACATACATTGAAGAAATGGCCGTAGCTCTCCTGCCAATTGTATTCTTCTTTGGATTATTTCAGATTGTTTCCAGAGATATTAACAAGAAGGCGTTAATTCGTATTGGAATTGGTCTGGTTTATACCTATATAGGTCTGGTACTCTTTTTGACAGGTGTAAACGTAGGTTTTATGCCCGCAGGTAATTATCTGGGCCAGACAATTGCCGGACTTCCATATTCCTGGATTATTGTTCCTATCGGAATGATTATCGGTTACTTTATTGTTCAGGCAGAGCCGGCGGTATTTGTACTGACCAAGCAGGTAGAGGATTTGACGGCGGGTGCCATTAGTGCGAAAGCTATGGGAACTGCACTCTCCTTTGGTGTGGCTTCCTCTGTAGGACTTGCAATGATTCGAGTATTGACAGGAATTTCTATTATGTGGTTCCTGGTACCGGGCTATCTGATAGCTTTGGTTCTCACCTTTTTTGTGCCGAAGATTTTCACGGCGATTGCCTTTGACTCCGGTGGAGTGGCTTCCGGTCCGATGACGGCAACCTTCTTACTTCCTTTTGCAATGGGGGCTTGCCAGGCTGTGGGAGGTAATATTATTACGGATGCCTTCGGTATTGTAGCTATGGTAGCTATGACTCCATTAATTGCCATCCAGATTATGGGCGTGGTATTCAGGGTAAAAGAGAGAGGTCTTCAGAAGAAGGCAGTTCCGGTGGATGTATCACATACCTTCGGGGACATGGAAATTATCGAGCTTTAGTATGAGCGAGGTGTTATATGGGACATTTATATATGATGACGACGATTGTGGATCGAAAGATTGCCAAGCGTTATGTTGAGTTATATCAGGAAAATGATAATCATGTTATGTTTATGGCGTATGGCGTGGGAACTGCAACCAGCGAGGTGTTGGACTATCTGGGGCTGGATCATACAGAAAAGGTGATTATTTTTTCTGTGCAGGAGGAAGATTCCTGGGCGAATCTGAAGAAACAGCTGGAGAAGAAATTAAAGATTGATGCACCCGGGAACGGAATAGCATTTACGGTGCCGTTAAGCAGTATCGGCGGTAACAAGGCACTTCAGTTTTTAACAGAGAATCGTCCATTTCAGAAAGAGGAGGAATCCACATTGAAGGATACATCACATGAGCTTATTGTAGTTATTGCAGAACAGGGAAATATTGACTTGGTTATGGACTCTGCCAGAGCGGCCGGTGCATACGGAGGTACGGTAATTCATGCCAAGGGAACCGGAACACAGGAAGCCAGCAAATTTATGGGAGTTTCCATTGCGGCAGAGAAAGAGATGATATTTATTGTTACCCAGAAGGCACAGAAGAATAATATTATGAAGGCCATTATGGAAAATGCCGGATTGGATACGAAAGCAAAGTCAGTAGTATTTTCTCTTCCGGTAACGGACACGGCCGGTCTTCGTTTGATTGAGGATTAATTATAGGCATATTGAGCAAAATAGAAGCATACTCTTTTATTGGTAATTTGTAATGTAAGGAGTATGGAGTATGCGAGAGGATACAAAGCGACTTATTAAGAACGTTGCCATACCATTGATTGTAGGTGGTGTGGCAGCTTTTTTTACTATGGAGGGAATGGAGTATTATAAAGAGGAGGTTACTAAGCCAGCACTGACTCCGCCGCCCTGGGTGTTTTCCGTGGTGTGGACCATCTTATATGCGCTAATGGGATATGCCAGCTTTTTGGTGGAGGAGGATGGAACCGGAGACCAAAAAACAGCGCGAACATTATATTTCGCGCAGCTTTTCTTTAATTTTTGTTGGCCATTTGTGTTCTTTAATTTCCGGTGGTACTTATTTGCTTTCGCATGGTTGCTTATCCTGTGGTTTCTTGTTCTTGCCACAATTAGAGCATTTTACGCAATTGAGTCTAAAGCCGGAAAAATATTGATTCCATATTTGCTGTGGTTAACCTTCGCGGCATACCTGAATTTTGCAGTATACTTATTAAATTAACTATACTTTTTACCCCAGATACAAATATGCTTTTCGTCAGTGCCGGTAAGGATTATAGTGGGCGTCCATGCCTCGTGGTCCCATGCCGGCATTATTTTTAACTCTTCGGTAGTGGCGGCATAGGTGATTCGAATGGTGGTGTCATCAATCTGCTCCCACTTAAAGCGGATGGAATCTGCCAGCATGCCGGTACCGTTGTCATGGAGAGTCATTCTTACAGAGGTGAGAGTTCCCTGAGGTACCAGAGGCTGTAATTTAATGCGTTCATATTTGCCTACCAAATCTTCAGGGGTAATGGGCTGAGTATATTCGCCTGCATATTCTTCAGGAGAAGCTACCGGCCAGCCGTCCGCTGTCCAGAGCATCTTGCGGATATGCATGGTGGAAGGAGCCCCCTCTTTAAAGTTCTTCGGGCGGATGTGACTGCACAGATACCACTGACCGTCAAAATCCTGCATCACGGAGTTGTGTCCCGGTCCCATCCAGCCAATTGCGTCGTCATCAAATTTATAACCACAACAAATCATATAGCCGAGGGTATTATCCACATCGTTTAAATCGGTCATATCACGTCCGTTGTGGTCCAGGTAAGGTCCGGTAACGGTTTTGCTTCTTCCTACGCGAATATTGTAATCGCTCTTTAAGGAGGCGTAGGATACAAAGAGATAGTAATAATCCGTTTCTTTGTTGTAAACGATATAGGGACCTTCGATTGCGCCATCTGCCCAGAGCGGTCTGCGGGCGAGGCATTTGCCATAGTCGTCGGGACCGTTCAAGGCAAGACCGGTAGCCGGGTCCAGTTCGATGATATGGCAACCACCCCAGAAAGAGCCGTATACCATATACATCTGTCCGGTGACGTGGTCTGTAATTAGTCCTGCATCGATGCCGTTTACAGGGATACTGTCAGAAGAACGGAATACAATGCCGCGAGAGGTAAAGGGCCCCTCAGGCTTGTCTGCTACTGCAAGGAAAATGCAGGATTGACGAACACCCCAGGAGGAATTGGAGCAGTAAAGGCGGTATTCGTCTCCTACCTTTACAATATCCGGTGCCCAGATGGCTTCGCTGTTTGTCCATTCTTTTGCCTCCGGTGGACATTCCACTACCTTTCCAAGCTTTTCCCAGGTAATCATATCTTTGGAACGGCGGGCTTTCCCCTCCGTACAATATACAAAATAATCTCCGCTTACCGGGTCACGGTAGAGCGCCGGATCATGAGCAAACCAGAGACTGGTGGTGGGGGGATTCCAGGGCTTTCCCTTCTCCGGCATAGGGTCTCGTTTTGGTGGTTCGTTTGGATAAATAATATGTGATGTCATGGTAACCTCCCTATTATGTCAATGAAATATCATTAAAATTACTATATCACATATAAGGCAGTATTGCTTCATTTATTTTTGTTTTTTAAGCGAAAAAGCATTGGCATAATGTAGGGTTTCATGATATGATGGCAAGGTATTATTTTTTAGGAGTTAAAGTATGAAAGAAAGAGAAAAATTCGGATCCAGACTGGGGTTCATTCTTGTGTCCGCAGGTTGTGCCATAGGTCTTGGTAATGTATGGAAATTTCCTTACATGTGCGGGCAGTACGGCGGAGCCGCATTTATTTTGATTTATTTAGTGTTTCTGGCAATTATGGGTTTTCCCATCATGGTATGTGAGTTTGCTGTAGGACGTGCCAGTCAGAAGAGCTGTGCGAAGTCATTTCAGGTGTTAGAGCCCAAAGGAACGAATTGGCATAAGTTCAGTTATTTCGGTATGGCAGGAAATTACCTGTTGATGATGTTCTATACCACGGTTGCAGGATGGATGATGTATTATTGTTATCGTGCCGTAACCGGAGAGTTCACGAATCAGGTACTTACCGCAGCAGAGGTAGAGGCAAAGTATTCACAGATGACGGCATCTCCACAGACATTGTTTTTGTGGATGATTTTGGCAGTGCTCTTATCTTTCGGGATTTGTTCTTTGGGAATGCAGAAGGGCGTAGAGAAGATTACCAAGGTGATGATGATTTGTCTTTTGGCATTAATTGTAGTTTTGGCGGTGAATTCTCTTACTTTGCCGGGAGCATCAGAGGGTGTGAAATTCTATCTAATTCCTGATTTTCAGGCAATGTTTGATAAGGGAATCGGTAATGTAGTATTTGGAGCCATGTCCCAATCCTTCTTTACTTTAAGTATCGGTATCGGTTCCATGGCAATCTTCGGAAGCTATTTGGACAAGAAGCGTTCTCTTGCGGGAGAGACAGTAAATATTACGATTCTCGATACTTTTGTGGCAATTATGGCAGGCTTGATTATTATTCCGGCATGCTTTGCATTTGATATTGAACCGGGTGCAGGTCCACCACTTATTTTTATTACCTTACCTAATATTTTTAATCAGATGGCAGGTGGTAGAATCTGGGGAAGCTTATTTTTCCTGTTCTTATCTTTTGCCGCACTTTCTACCGTGATTGCGGTATTTGAAAATATTGTATCCTTTGGTATGGATTTATGGGGCTGGAGCAGAACAAAGTCTGTAATAGTTAATATTGTGGCAATTATTGTTCTGTCTATTCCTTGTATACTGGGATTCAATGTACTTTCCGGTATTGAACCTCTTGGACCGGGAACCAATATTATGGATTTGGAGGATTTTTTGGTATCCAATAACCTGCTGCCGCTGGGCTCTTTAGTATATTTAAGCTTCTGTACCGGTAAGAACGGCTGGGGCTGGGATGGTTTTGAGAAAGAAGCAAACGCAGGAAATGGTATGAAATTCCCGAAAATCCTGCGTGGCTATATGACTTATGTATTACCATTGATTATTGTTGTAATTTATCTGAAAGGATATTACGATATGTTTTATTCTAAGGGATTGAATTACTTTATTCCCTGGATGTGTGTAGCGTTAGTATTCCTTGCTTTGGTAGCATACTTCCGCTTTTATAAAAAGAAAAATTAAAATAATAGTAGACAAATACCGTAGCAGATTGGTTGATGGATGAGATAAATCCATACACTCTTTCTGCCGATGATGTCAAGAACAGGGATTTTTACGTCACAGACGCGTAAGAATCCCTTTTTATTTTCTAAAAGTCTTCCAAGATAATAACCGGTCACGTACAGAAAGAACCAGGGAAGAAGAGAAAAGTAATCACTGGAGAAGAAGTCTCTTGTAGGAAATCCGATGGGAATAAGCAGGACGTTTTCGATACCAATATCCCAGGTGTTGCAATAGTAAAAAAGGATAAATAATGCAAAGGTAATGATTAATCCTATGGAAGCAGGCACTTTTTTTAGGAGTTTTTCCAAGGGAATCATCAAAAGTACGGCGCAGCCCAGAAAATTCAGTACGCCGAAGATAATCATCTGGCTGGGCATTGTAATGGTAGTGACTGCAGTAATAAGCAAACCGCAGATATTTAAGAAGAGTCCCCGCTTTAATGCTTTGGGGGCTCCGTAGGGCCATACCCATCCGGAAAGAAGGATAAAGGACCAGCAGATAAACTGCTGCCAGATACGGTTTTCGGTGTGGAAATACCAGCTTCTGTCTACGCCGAATACTACAAAAACATCATATAGAAAGTGAAATGCAATCATGTTGATAAGTACAAAACCTCGGAAGGTGTCTAGTATAGGAAATCTTTTGTGTGTATGTGTTGCCATAAGGAACCTCTCCGTTTACATTTGACAGTTATCTGTAGTATAATACTTTTATATGGTTTTTTGGAGGGTGAAAATGAAAAAAGGTAATTTTAAAGCACTTCTTCCTATTGGAGTGTTTGTTGTTTTGTATCTGGGACTTGGAATTCTGTTTGAGTATGTATTGAAAATCCCTATGGGATTCTACAATATTCCTATCGTTGTAATTTTCCTTGTAGCACTTTTGGTAGCCTGTCTGCAGAATCGACAGGTAAGCTTTGATGAAAAGTTGGAGATTATGGCCAAGGGTGTGGGGGATAAGAATATCGTAACCATGATTCTGATATTTATGGCCGCAGGTATTTTCGTAGGTGTTGTAGGAAGAAGTAGTGCAGAGAGTGTAGCATACTTTTTACTCTCTATTATTCCGGCACAGTTTTCCGTATTGGTATTATTTGTGGTAAGCTGCTTTGTTTCTGTGGCAATGGGGACTTCTGTGGGAACCATTACCTTGATTACACCTATTGCAGTTGCAGTTTCTGCAGGTTCCGGTTTCGGGTTGCCACTGTGTATCGGTTCTGTTATGGGTGGTGCCATGTTCGGTGATAACCTTTCTTTTATTTCTGATACTACCATTGCGGCATGTAACGGCCAGGGCTGCGAGATGAAAGACAAGTTTAAAGAGAACTTCGGAATTGCCTTTCCTGCTGCACTGATAACTTTGGGTTTGATTCTGGTAACCTCTCTTGGTTCAGAGGTGGGCACAGGTATTGTGAAAGAGTACAATTTGATTCAGATTATTCCTTATGTACTTGTACTTTTTGGTGGTATTGTGGGTATCAATGTGTTTGTGGTACTCTTAATCGGTATTGTATCCGGTTCAGCTATTATGCTTTTAACCGGAGCAACAGAGGCAACAGCGCTTCTGGGGAATATGGGTACCGGTGCGGCAGGTATGTTTGAAACTACCATGGTAGCAATTTTAGTATCTGCAATTTGTGCACTGATTCGTGAAAATGGTGGATTTACCGCGCTTCTTGAGTGGATTAAGAAAAATTTCAAGGGACGAAAAGCCGGACAGCTTGGTATGGGCCTTCTGGTAGGAACCATGGATATTTCCACTGCCAATAATACCGTGGCAATTGTTATGGCAAATCCTATTGCGAAGGAAATGGCAGAGGAGTATGATATCTCGCCCAAGAAAGCAGCATCCATTCTGGATACTTTTTCTTGCATTTTTCAAGGGGTGATTCCTTATGGTGCACAGATGTTGGTTGCTATTTCGGCGGCAACTGAGCTTGGATATGAAGTCTCTGCATTCCAGATTATTCCCAATTTGCATTACCCGTTTATGTTGCTTATGTGTTCTTTGATTTTTATATTTGTTATTCCTGATAAAAAACGTGGTTAAGTATGTATAAAGGAGAGCGCTCATGAAATTAAACTACAAGAGAACCATATTAATCGGTCTTGCGTTTCTGTCAATTAGTTCTTTTTGGCAGATGTATGATAATGTAGTACCTCTCATATTAAAGAATACTTTTGGATTGGGGGAGACTCTTACCGGTACTGTGATGGCAATGGATAATGTACTTGCACTTTTTTTACTGCCATTGTTCGGAACTTTGTCTGATAAGGTAAATACTCCTATCGGAAAGCGTATGCCTTTTATTGTTGGTGGTACAGCACTTGCCGTGATTCTGTTGAATGTGTTGGGATATGCCAATACAGCTCAGAATTTAACCTTATTTGTTGTAGTTCTGTTTTTTCTCCTTCTTTCTATGGGCTTATATCGTTCTCCGGCGGTGGCTTTGATGCCGGATTTAACACCTAAGGCACTTAGAAGTAAGGGAAATGCCATTATTAACCTGATGGGTGCTGTTGGCGGTATGCTGACATTGGTGATGATTAAGGTACTGGTAGGGGCGGGGGATACTCCGGATTACAGACCTCTCTTTACTGCAGTGTGTGTGATTATGGTAATCAGTATTGTTGTACTTTTTGTTACCATCAAGGAAAAGCCCCTTCGGGAGGCAATGCCTTTAGAGGATGAAGATCGGAAGGATGAGCCAAAGTCCACAGCCAGCCTACCTAAGGAAGTGAAGAGAAGCCTTGTATTTATTTTGTGTTCTGTAGCGCTTTGGTTTACTGCTTATAATGCGGTAACTACTGCCTTTTCCAGATATGCAACCCATGTTTGGGGATTAGAGAATGGTGGATATGCCAACTGTTTGATGATGGCAACGGTAGCGGCAATTATCAGCTATATTCCCATCGGAGCGATTTCCGGGAAGATAGGGCGCAAGAAGACGATTTTAATGGGAATTATCCTTATTACAAGTTGTTATTTGGCGGCCGGTTTATTGGGCACATATCACCCGGTGATGGTAGTGTTCTTTGCAATAATCGGATTTGCGTGGGCTGCGATTAATGTTAATTCTCTTCCCATGGTTGTGGAAATCAGTGCGGCAGGTGATGTGGGAAAGTATACCGGTTATTACTATACTTTTTCTATGGCAGCGCAGGTAATTACCCCTATATTATCCGGATTTTTATTGGAAAATATTTCGTACAGAACACTGTTTCCATATGCGGTAGTTTTTAGTATTGCGTCTTTCTGTACCATGAGTATGGTAAAGCATGGCGATGTGAAACCACAGAAAAAGGGAAGTGTTTTAGAGAATTTTGATGTGGAGGATTAGTACTCCTGATGAATACGATATTTTTATGGATAATCATAGTGTTTATTGTGTATGCAGTGCTGGTTGCACCGCGTATGATTTTAGAAGCGGAGAGAACACCTTTTGTGGGGCGGAACTACGCTCACAGAGGACTGTTTGACAATAATTCAGATGCGCCGGAGAATTCATTGGCAGCTTTTGCCAAAGCAGTAGAAGCCGAGTATGGTATCGAATGGGATGTGCAGTTAAGCAAAGATGATATTCCGGTGATATTCCATGATGCTACATTAGAGCGTATGTGTGGTGTTAAGGGAAGGGTGTGGGAATATACATTGGCGGAGCTTAAGGAATTGCGTTTGGCAGATTCCGATGAGCAGATTCCTACGTTGGAAGAAGCCCTGGAAGTGGTCGGGAGTAAGGTTCCTTTGATTATTGAATATAAGTTGGACCGTGTACAAACCAAGGTGTGTGAGCTGGGAGACCGGATTTTGCAAGGATACGATGGAAAGTATTGCATAGAGAGCTTTCATCCCCTGGCACTTCTCTGGTATCGTAAACATAGACCGGATATTATGAGAGGACAGCTATCGGAAGAGTTTTGGAAAGAAGATAAAAAGTATTGCCATATTCAGTATTATTTGTTGGCATATTTGTTTTCCAATATTGTAACCAGACCGGATTTTGTGGCTTACAATCATAAGCATCACAAGAATCTTTCGCGCAGACTATGTACAATTCTGGGTGGAATGCCGGTGTGCTATACTGTAAAAAATCAAGAGGACTATGAGGAAGCTCAGAAACATTTTGAGCTAATTATATTTGACAGTTTTATACCGAAATAGGAAGGGCTGTTGCAAAGCGGAAGGATTCGTTTGCAACAGCTTTTTGTATTGGCAGGATTTCTTTTCATAAATGAAAAAGTGTGTTAAAATATAAATGAGGGAAGTGCTGAAGGATGAGCGATATGAAGTATAGAACAAGTGATTTGTCAAAAATGCTGGATGTTTCAGCCAATACGATTCGCAGATTTGCAGAAAAGGGATACCTATGCCCGGATAGAGATGATAAGACTCAATACCGATATTTTGGTAATGTGGATGTAGAGAAGATTACTTATATCAGCAAATACCGTAAGATTGGATTTGGACACGAAGAAATAGCAAATATGCTGAATGCGGATATAGATACCAACCGCGTTACCTATGAAAAAAAGATGGCAGAATTGGACGCGGAAATTGAACGTTTAAAGTCCTTGCGTCATATGGTGAAAGATGATATCAATATGATGAAAGCGGTGGAAGAATATGGTGACGATTTCATAGAAAGAAATAGTGTGGCCATGGATTATATTTCTTACAAAATCGATGAAGCTATTGAAAATAGTTCCACGAGACAAAAGGTTTTGCATCGTTTTATCTATGATTTTCCGGAGATTGAATATATATATATTATCCGGAAGGATGATATTGTGAATCGTAGGGTACGATGCGAAGAGGCTATCGGAATCCGGACAAAGCTGGCGTTGAAGAGAGAGATTCCTTTGGAGGAAAAGGAGATTGAGCATTACCCGGAAACACCCAGTGTGTTAAGGATTGTAAGATTACCCATAGATTTTATGGACTGTGAAGGAGAGAAACTAGAGGCTGTAAAAGAAATACTGTTTGATAACTTTTTCAAATATATGGAGGAAAAGGGCTATATTTTGAACGGTGATGCAGTAGGAGTGAAGATTGGCTTTTCCAAAGAAGACGGAAAAGAATGGCAATATGTTGTATTAGGTATGCCAATAGTAAAAAAGACGGATTGACAAGGAAGATTGGTTGTATGTTTTGGATAACGTCACCAATCTTTTTTTGTTTACTATTTTTTTTGAGGGTTGTTGACTGTGACACGGTGTCATACTTTACATTTAAGGAAGTGATGAATTAATTGTTATAATCTATGGGAGGATTGAAATGAAAGGAAAGAGAAGAAATCTTTTTAGAAGAGTTCTTGCGATGGCTTGCGCTGTGTTCACAGTGCTTAGCAGTGTATTATCCGATGTGGGTACATTGAATGTACAGGCATCCGGAGAGCATACTCTGTGGGTCGTTGGAGACTCCACCGTCAGCGCATTTAAGGATGCGTATTATTATCCGAGGTACGGATACGGAACACAGATAGGAAACTATCTGAACGATACCTACACTGTTCAGAATCTTGCAGTGTCAGGAACCAGCTCTAAGAGCTTTACGGTACACGCTAATTATTCTACTTTATCCGGAGGCATTAAGGCAGGGGATACTTTGGTTGTTGGCTTCGGCCACAATGATGAAAAGTCAGAAGATGCTGACAGATACACCTCCCCTTTAGGTGATCGCACAACCGAAGGATCCTTTGCAAAAAGCCTGTATGATAATTATATCAAAATGGCTCAGGATGCCGGGGCTGAAGTAATTCTTTGTACACCGATTGTCAGAAGAAACGCTACAGGATCGTGGAGTGAGAGTCAGCTTCATGTGGTAAATGGTGGAGACTATGCGCAGGCAATCAGAGATTTGGGTATCGATGTAGGGGTACCGGTGGTGGATTTGACCACTCTGACCAAGGATTTATATGATACCTTGGGAGCAGAAGAAACCGTTAATCTTCATGCATGGACAAAAAATGATGCGGCAAGCGTAGATAATACACATTTAAATATCTATGGTGCAAAGAAGGTGGCATGGTTATTTGCTAATGCGGTGTCTGCAACATCTGCAACTTTGGCTTCAGCCATTGATTTGACTGCAGGTGAGCCTACTAAGGCAGTGGATTTGGTGGCAAATCCGGATTATGTAGAACTTGATTATGATAATAATCTGGCACAGAGTGAATTGTGGGCAGATTATGTGATTGGTGATGTTGCATTTAAGGGTACTGCGTTTGGTTATCTGGGCGGTAATCCTTCTACATCCAACTATGTTTATGAAACAGATGCAAACGGCAATATGCATATGGTAGCCATGAATAACAAGGGCAAGATTGCAGGTTCTGCCGACGGCATTAATATGTATTACTATAAGGTGCCGGTAGGAAGCAGCTTTAGTTTATCAGCGAAAGCGACAGTCAATTCCTTTACCGCAGATTCTCAGGTGGCATTTGGTTTAATGGCACGTGATGATATGTATATTGATTTAAATGATACAACAATTGCGTCTGATTACGTTGCGGCAGGTACTTTGGGTACCGGATGTAATTGCTTTTATCGTAAGTCCGGTTCTCTGGGAGGAAAGGCAGCACTGACCACAGAGACACTTACTGCAGGTTCCAGCTATAACCTCAGCATTGTAAGCAACTCCGATGGTTATACTTGTACCTTTGGTAATGAGCCGGCGCAGAGTGCAGGATATGATTTCCCACTTACCAGTGTGGATTCTGAGTATGTATATGTTGGTATGTTTGTAGCAAGAGCCGCAGACGTTACCTTCAGCAATATTAAATTAATCGTAGATGGTGTGACCATTGCAGATAATTGTAAAACAGAGTACGCTGTGACCGTAAGCAGTGATGAAAACGGTACAGCTAAGGCAAATGCTTCTACTGCAGCAGAGGGAACTACCGTAACACTGACGGCAACACCGAATACCGGCTACTATTTCAAAGAGTGGCAGGTAATAAGCGGAGAGGTTACCATCGAGGATAACTGCTTTGTAATGCCGGCAGGAGATGTAGAGCTTAAGGCAGTATTTGAAGCATATCCGACTTCATGGAATTTCAGAAGTGGTTCAGCGTTTATGGGTGCTGAAAACGGCGTGGTAATACAGGGAACCAGTCAGAGCTTTGCTGGATTACAGATTGATGCGACTGCTTCGGGAGCAAAATTTGATTCTGCTAACAGAACCGACTGGGCACAGGTGAATACAGGTACCGTTATTACTATTCCTGTAGAAGGTTCTTGTAAAGTAACGGTTACAGCTTATACAGCAGGTACATTTTCTGTAGATGGACAGGTTTCTACGGCAGCTTCAGAGACATTTCTTTGTGAGGGTAAAGACAATAAAGTAACATTGTCTTATTCTGCGGATGATTATTTGGGTGCAATTAGTATTGTTCCCTATGCAGAGGTGGCAGCAGGAACAATTAATTTTGCAAACGCAGCACCGGGTACTACTTGGGATGGCATTATATTGACCAATATCGATGGAATCAACAATTCTCATGGTATATATACCAGTGCTGATAATGCAACAATGGTGTTGACACTGTCTGACAAGGCAAATGTTATTGTTGAGACTTGTTGTTTCGGCGCAGGTACCGGAGGAACCATGACTGCTTCTTCGGGAGAAGTAAGTACAGCAGAGGTTGTAGAAGGAAATTCTACTGCTCCGGTCTATACTGTTAAAAATGCAAATGCCGGAGATTTAACACTGACCTTTGCAAAAAATATGTATATACATAATATTACAGTAGAGTATATGGTTGAGGTGGGTCCTAGAAATATTGATGTATGGGATTTAGGTGGTAAGTTAGAAAGCGATACCGAGACTTATACAAATAATATTACTCCTCAGGGATATATTGATGCAGGTATTAATAAGTCTTTCCCGGCAGGTACTACGGTATTTGGTGATTTGACGATTACTCATAATTCCGGTGACCGACTCTATACTACCGTGGAAGCATTAGCAAATTATACTTACGGCAGCTTTGGTGCGGCAACGAAGGATTATGGCGATGGATATACATCAGCAGGTTGCTACTATACCAATGGTACAGGTGGCTCTAATAGAAGACATCTTACCATCGCGAATGTACAGGCCGGTGATAAGATTGTGCTTTATGGTGGTATCCATGGTGGTTCTGATACTACATTTAACTTTGAAGGACTGGGAACTGCAAGTTCGCAGAAGAATACTGTGAATATTGCGTCCGGAAGCTATGATAAGTTTGAGTTTGTAGCAGAATATACCGGTACTTATAAGATTTGGGAAAGTGCAACAGGAAAGGCACTTTATCATCGTGTTGTAAGAATACCGGGAGTTGCAGTAAGTGGTACTATCAGTAATGCAGAAGGTGATAATCAGTATAGTGGTACTGCACATTCCGTAAAGTTTGTGAATGATACCACAAAGCAGGAGACCGTAGCAGTTCTGGATGGCAATAGCTTTACAGTAACATTGGCTCCGGGTTATAGCTATACCGCAGTACTTGTGGATGCGACCGGTTATGGATTTACCGCAGACAGCAGAGTTGTTGTCACTACTGATGCGGACGCATTAACTGGTAAGGCAGATGTGACATTAGTAATTGAACCTAAGACAACATATACTTATACAGGTAAGATTACAGGTTTTGCAGAAGGTTATGATGTTTCCAAGCTGGTTGTAACTATGGTTCCTCCGGCAGATTCCACTTTGTTGAGTGTAGATTTAACTATTGACGAGAACTTGAATTTCTCAGCAATACTGGAGCCGGATTCAGATTATACCATCCAGCTTGCAGGTGTAAATGATTATGAAGTAAAGAGTGACCTTGTAGTCAATAAGAATGAGAACTATAGTGCAGATATCCAGGTAGGATTAAAGCCTATGTATGAGGTGACCGGTGGATTTATTGGTCTTGCAGATGATGCAGTTATTTCAGCATTAAGCTTTGTGAATGTAGAGGATGATTATACCTATACTGCAAGTGTAACTGCAGAGGGATATTCCATCAGTTTGAGAGACGGTTCTTATCAGGCGAAGGCTACCATTGATGGATATAGTACTATCACTCATGTAGTAGTAGACGGTGCGTCTGTTAGCAAGGATTTGATGTTTGTATCTACTGCTACAGCGCCGGCACTTGACTGGGTGTCTGATATTTATGTAGGATACTCTGACAAGGATAATAATTATGAAACAGTAAGTGAGGCAGTAGCTGCCTGCGCGGCTATGAATCCTACCAGTGAAGAACAGCGTATCACTGTTCACATTGCTCCTGGTACCTACAGAGAACAGATTATAGTAAAGACTCCGTACATTAGCTTTGTAAATGATACGGATGAGGATGTATTACTGACCTGGTATTATGGTATCGGATACCAGTATTATAGTATTGATTCTACAGGTTATTATAATCCGGAAAATGCTTACGATAAGTATGCAAAGGGAAGACCGGCTGATTGGGGTACTGCAGTATATATCAAGCCGGCGGCTACCGCATTCCGTGCAGAGGGTATTACTTTTGAGAACTCTTTCAATCGTTATATTACCGATGAGGAGCTTGCAGACGGTGTAGAACCTTCCGGAGCAGAAGCTATCAATTTAGAGAGAAAGTATGGTGTAGATGTTCAGAGTAAGACTGCTACAGAGCGAGCATCTGCAATTGTAATCAAGGCAGACAAGGTTGAGTTTAAAGACTGTACATTCTTAAGTAGTCAGGATACTGTAATGACCGGTAATGCGGCATATGATGTATACTTCAAAAACTGCTTTATTGAAGGACAGACCGATTACATTTATGGTGACGGTAATGTAATATTTGACGCATGTGAACTTAGCTTTAAGGGTTACAGTGCAAACAGCCAGGGTGGCTATATTACAGCAGCAAAACCTACTTCTGTAAATGGTTACCTGTTCAGAAACTGTGTTGTAACAGCGAATGATGAATTGACTGTTGTTCCGGGCTATTTCGGAAGACCTTGGGGCGCAGACGCTAAGGTTATGTTTGCAAATACCAGACTGGAAAGTGCTGACTTAATTGCAGCAGACGGATGGTATAAGATGAATGGTGAACCGGAGGATGCTAATTTCTACGAGTACAACACCACAGACATGAATGGTAATGTTGTAAATACTTCTTCACGTAGAGGTAACGTTGCTGATGCGGATACCGCAGCAACATGGACTATGGAGTACTTCTATGGTGAATGGGTACCTGCATTCTATGAGGCAGAGGAAGCAACGGTTGCATTTGCAACAGCACCGTTCGTAACCGACAATGGAGATATCAATACTCCATATCCTGGCCATTTGTTGACCGTTGGATATTCTTTGGGTAGTGCAAATGATGCCAATGATGCTTCTCGCATTGAGTGGTATCGCGTGATGGAGGGAGAGACCGATGTATTGGTTAAGACCTCTTATGCAAGTATCGATAAGACATATAAGATTACTGCAGAGGATATTGGATATCAGATAAAGGTTGTTGTAACACCGATGACGGTAAGCGGAACAGTCGGAGAAGTAGCAGAATATACTGTAGAGGAGACTGTTAGAGACGGTTATGAAGATCCGGATGCATCAGGTTCAGATGTTATTCTGGGTGATGGTGTGAATATTTTCCTTGTTGGTGATTCCACTGTAAAGGATTACTCAGCGGCAGGTATCTGGTCCGGTGGTAATGCGAGAAATGAAGGTGCGTGGGGTGAATTCTTCCAGAGTTACTTTGATGATGAGAAAGTAACTATTGTGAATTACGCGAACGGCGGTAGAAGTACCAGAAACTTCATCAACGAAGGTTCCTTAGACTTAGTAGCAGAGAAAATTGGTGAAGGCGACTACATGTTCATTCAGTTTGGTCACAATGACTGTTCTAATGGATCTGGTTATCTGGCAGACAGATATGTTCCTCTTGGAGAACCGGATGCAGATGGTGTATATCCTACTACCGCAGGTACTAAGGTTACTACTCCTACAGAGCTTGCAAATAAAGGTTATGGAGATATCTGTTATACCTACGATTGTGGCGGTACCTTTAAGTGGTATCTGATGCAGTACGTGGAAGTGGCAAGAGAAGCCGGAGCAACTCCTGTATTGGTAACTCCGGTGTCCAGAATGTACTACAATTCGGACGGTACTATTAAGCCACACCATGATTCTACGGAAAAAACCCCCGGTACTTTGGTGACATCAAATAATGCATATGTAGAGGCTGTGAGACAGTTGGCTGAAGAGCAGGATATCTTATTGGTGGATGGTTTTGAATTAACCAAAGAAATCTTTGAAGATGCGTATACTGCATGTGGCAGTGATACTTATGGTACTCAGATTATGCATACCGGAGATAAGACCCATAACAATAAGTTGGGTGGTATGATTGAGGCAGCAGCTATTGCATCAGCAGTTCAGAACATGGAATTAAATATTTCTTATGCAGTACAGATGCCTTCCAAGGTATTAGGTGAAACTACAGACGGAAAGACCGTATTCAGTGTAACCGGAAGTAATGTGATTACTGCATATGATATAAACAGTGACTATGCTGATAGAGCACCTTATTGGGAAGGTGTTGGTCAGAATATGATTGATGAAATCGGAGAAAAGGCTAACGAGCTTGCAAATGGAGGCGAGGAGGAACCGACACCTACTTCAGCACCTACTTCAGCACCTACCGAGGCGCCTACAGCAGTGCCTACTGAGGCACCTACCGAAGCGCCCACAGCAACTCCTGCACCGACCAAGAGTCCTGATGATATTGCAAGAGAGAATGTAACAGCGTTCGTAGAGCGTATGTACACAGTAGCACTTGGACGTGATGCGGATCCGAGCGGTGTTCAGTTCTGGGTAGATAATCTTTACAGCTATGTAGATGATGGTGCAAGTATTTCCAAGGGATTCATTTTAGGAACTGAGTTTATCGGATATAACTACAGCAACAGTGAATTTATTGAAATTTTATATCATACCTACTTCAACAGAGAACTTGACGAAGCCGGAGAGGCATTCTGGAGCAGTGCATTAGAAAACGGTGCAACCAGAGAGCAGGTACTTGCAGGATTTGTTAATTCTCCTGAGTTCTTCAACTTATGTAGAGAATACGGAATCTCCCGTGGATACATGTACGAAAACGGAACAGCTGTAAATCCTGGTATTTACCGCTTCGCAGAGAGACTGTACTCAACAATCTTAGAGCGTCAGGGTGATGAAGATGGTATTGAGTCTTGGACGGTAGCAATTGCCGGCGGCGGATGCTCACCGGAAGCTGCAGCAGAGAGCTTCTTCTGGTCAGGAGAGTATCTTGCAAAGAGTACTTCTGATGAGGCATTTGTAAAGGCTCTGTACAGAACCTTTATGGATCGTGAAGCAGATCCGTTCGGAATCGAAGCATGGAAAGCAGCTTTAGATGGCGGCGTAGACCGTAAGACTGTAATGAACAGTTTTGCAGCATGTGATGAATTCCAGCAGATTAAAGCGCAGTACGGCTTATAAGATGATAATGAGAAAGCTCAGAGGCATTTAATGCTTCTGAGCTTTTTTGATGTATGCATATCTATGCGAAAAGAGGCGCATATTGTAAACGAAATTTGGCGAAATATATTGCATTATGGCGAAAAGAATGATATATTTTTAACAAGCTTATAGTGGAGGAAATATACATGAGAGGAATATATTCTAATAAAACCAAAGTAAGGCATGATGTTTTTAAAGAAGTAGCACGTATGGCTTTTGAGGGTGGAGACTTCTCGCGAATTGATGAGCTGCCCTATAAACTAGTTCCCGGAGAAGTGGGAAAGAATTATGACAATATTTTCTTGGAGAGAGCGATTATCGGAGAGCGTCTTCGTGCCACCATCGGTCTTCCTATTCGTAATATTACAGAGCACTCCATGCTTTCAGACGGTATTGATCAGAGTGCTATTGAGGAAAAGTATTACAATCCTCCTCTTATCAATATTATTAAGTTTGCCTGTCATGCATGCCCGGAGAAAAGAACCTTTGTAACCAATGCCTGTCAGGGGTGTATCGAGCATCCTTGCCGTGAAGTGTGCCCCAGAGGTGCAATCAGCATGGTGAACGGAAAGTCCGTGATTGATGAGGAAAAGTGTATTAACTGTGGCAAGTGTGTGAATGCCTGTCCTTATAATGCGATTGTAAGACAGGAGAGACCTTGTGCCAAGGCATGTGGAATGAATGCTATTAAATCTGACGAATTCGGTCGTGCAGATATTGACTATGATCAGTGCGTATCCTGTGGTATGTGTCTGGTAAGCTGTCCTTTCTCCGCAATTGTGGACAAAAGTCAGATTTTCCAGACTTGTCTTGCTCTTAAGAGCGATGTGCCTATTTACGCTGCAGTAGCACCTTCCTTTATCAGCCAGTTCGGTGCAAAGGGGGATGAGGAGCATCTTAGAGGCGCGCTTAAGGCAGTGGGCTTTGAAGATATGATTGAGGTTGCAATCGGAGCGGACCTCTGTGCCATTCAGGAGGCAGAGGATTTCTTAAAGGAAGTTCCTGAGAAATTACCTTTTATGGGTACTTCCTGCTGTCCGGCATGGTCTGTTATGGCGAAGACACAGTTCCCGGAGTATGCACATTGTATCTCTATGGCATTAACACCTATGGTTTTGACTGCACGTATGATTAAGGAGCAGCATCCGGATGCTAAGGTGGTATTTATCGGACCTTGTGCAGCAAAGAAGCTGGAGGCGTCCAGAAGAACGGTACGAAGTGATGTGGATTTTGTACTTACCTTTGAAGAAATGTCCGGAATTTTCGATGCAAAGGGAATCAAACTTGATGAAGTAGAATCCGGTGGTAAGCTTCAGGCCTCCAGTGCAGATGCCAAGGGATTTGCAGTAAGCGGCGGTGTTGCCAAAGCGGTTACCAATGTTATTAAGCAAATGGATCCGGAGCGTGAGGTAAAAGTAGTCAGTGCGGAAGGTCTGGCAGAGTGTAAGAAGATGATGATGCTTGCAAAAGCCGGAAAATACAATGGTTATCTGTTAGAAGGTATGGCATGTCCCGGAGGCTGTGTGGGTGGTGCCGGAGTTCTCAGTGATGTGAAGAAATCCTCTGCAGAGCTGGAGAAGGCTAAGGAATCCTCCAACTTAAAAACAGCTACGGAAACTAATTTCAGTTCCTATCTGAAATTTATTACGGAGGAGTAGAGAATTATGAAGATATCAACCAAGAAGATTGCGTTAACTTCAGTACTTTTGGCACTTGCCATTGCCAGTCAGTTTATGAAAACGATGTCGGTATATTTTACTGGTTCCATTATTAATCTGATTCTGTTTATGGCGGTACTCTTTACGGGAGTAGGTTGCGCCAGTGTTATAGCGCTTGTAACTCCGTTAACATCCTTTTTGATTACCGGTTCTCCAATTATGGCAGCTATGCCATTGGTGTTACCGGCAGTGATGCTTGGTAATGAGGTATTGGTATTGGTTGTGGGTTCTTTGAAGAAGCGCCCACTGCCTCTGCGTGTAGTGTGTGCCTGTGTTGTGAAGACGGCTGTAATGGGACTTTTAATCTCGCTGATTATCATTCCTGTATTCGGTCCGGCCAGCAGCTTGCCGGAGAAAGCTTTGGCGGCGGCGAAGGTGACTTTTTCATTGACACAGCTCATTACTGCGCTGATAGGCGGAGTTATAGCATGTATAATATTTCCTCTTGTAAAGAAGGGGGTTAATACTTTATAATGGTAAAGTGTTAATTCAAAAAACTAAGGAGGAAGTTGTATGTACGCAACAGTATGGTCTTTGGTACCACCACTTGTAGCAATTTTACTGGCGTTGATTACCAAAGAGGTATATAGTTCGCTTTTTGTCGGAATTGTTACAGCTGCTTTGTTTTATTGTAATTTTAATGTGGTAACAGCGTATACCACGATGTTTGAGGAAGGATTTATTGCATCTCTGGCGGATGGCTGGAATGTTGGTATTATTATCTTTCTGGTAATTTTAGGAACTATCGTGGTTCTGATGAACCGTGCCGGTGGTTCTGCTGCATACGGTAAGTGGGCGCAGGAGAAGATTAAGACCCGCAGAGGCTCCCTTCTTGCAACTTTCGGATTAGGATGTCTTATTTTTGTAGATGATTATTTCAACTGCCTTACCGTGGGTAGTGTAATGCGCCCGGTAACAGATAAGCATAATATTTCTCGTGCTAAGCTTGCATATATTATTGATGCAACGGCTGCTCCCATTTGTATGATTGCCCCGGTTTCCTCCTGGGCGGCAGCAGTAACGGGAGTTGTAGAAGGATATGACGGATTTGAGCTTTTCATAAAGGCAATTCCATACAATTTGTATTCTTTATTAACCATTGTAGCTATTGTGATTATCTCTTGCTTTGATATTGATTTTGGTCCGATGAAGAAGCATGAAAACAATGCCAAGAACGGGGATATCTTCACTTCAGGTAAGAGAATTGAGGAGAAGGATGAAGCGGCGCAGAAGAGTAAGGGTGCCAAGGTTATGGATTTATTCTTGCCGGTAGCTGTTTTGATTGTGTGTTGTGTTATCGGCATGATTTATACCGGCGGATTTTTTGATGGTGTGGATTTTATGAATGCATTTGCAAATTGTGATGCATCTTTAGGATTGTCTATGGGGTCAGTAGCTGCATTGTTACTTATCATTATATATTATGTACTCCGCAGACGACTTAGCTTTAAGGAATGTATGGAAGCATTCCCGGAGGGTTTCAGTGCAATGGTTGGTCCTATTCTTATTCTGGCATTTGCATGGACATTGGCCGGTCTTACCAAAGCCCTTGGTGCACCAGAGTTTGTCAGTGGACTATTTGAAGGAAGTGCGGCAAATCTGGCGGCGTTTCTTCCGGCAATTGTGTTTGTGGTATCCATTTTCCTTGCATTCTCTACGGGAACATCCTGGGGAACCTTCGGTATCCTACTTCCGATTGTAGTGGGAATCGGATTGAACGAAGAATTTTTGATTATTACCATTGCAGCTTGCCTTGCCGGAGCGGTTTGTGGAGACCATTGCTCTCCTATTTCCGATACTACCATTATGGCGTCAGCAGGAGCCCAGTGTGATCATATTAACCATGTATCAACACAGCTTCCTTATGCTATCTTGGTTGCAGTAGTATCCTTTGTGGGATATGTACTTGCCGGATTTGTGCAGAATGTATTTGCTGTATTATTTGTATCGTTTGCTGTATTGGTTGTGACATTATATGTGATAAATCTGTTATCGAAGAAAAAGGCGTAGGCTTTTTAAAATAGCATGTGGACGGGCAGGTTATAGGAACCTGTCCGTTTTGTGATATGGAGGTATTAAGGGAATGTTTGAGATTAAAGAAAACTTTTATTTGGACGGGAATCCTTTTCAGGTAATCTCCGGAAGCATTCACTATTTCAGAACCGTGCCGGAGTACTGGCAGGACAGATTAGAGAAATTAAAAGCCATGGGTTGTAATACGGTGGAAACTTATATTCCATGGAATGTCCACGAGGCGAAAAAGGGACAGTTTTGCTTTGAGGGAAGACTGGATGTGGTACGTTTTGTAAAGATGGCTCAGGAGCTGGGCTTATATGTTATCTTACGTCCATCACCATACATCTGTGCGGAGTGGGAGTTTGGCGGATTACCGGGGTGGCTGTTAAAGGAAGACGGAATGCGTTTAAGAGCTTGTTATGAACCATTCCTCAAGCATATTAGGGAGTACTATGAAGTATTGTTCCCTTTGATTACGCCACTTCAGATTACCAAGGGTGGACCTGTGATTATGATGCAGGTGGAAAACGAATATGGCTACTATGGCGATGATCATAAATACATGGAGACCATGCGGGATATGATGCTGGAGCTTGGCGTTGAGGTACCGCTGATAACCTCAGATGGTCCTTTTGAAGGCTCCTTAAATGGTGGCTGTATTGAGGGTGTGCTTCCTACCGGAAACTTTGGTTCCAGAACCGTAGAGCGCTTTGAAGTACTGGAGAAATATACGAATGGTGGTCCGCTGATGTGTGCGGAATTCTGGGTAGGCTGGTTTGACCATTGGGGAAATGGTGGTCACATGACCGGCAATCTGGAAGAGAGTACTAAGGATCTTGATAAGATGCTGGAGCTGGGGCATGTGAATATTTATATGTTCGAGGGCGGAACGAACTTTGGTTTCATGAACGGTTCCAATTATTATGATGAGCTGACACCGGATGTAACCTCCTATGATTATGATGGTGTTCTTACCGAAGCGGGAGATATCACAAAGAAATATCTGGAGTATCAGAAGGTTATCAGCAAATATACAAAGCTACCCAAGGTGGAGCTTTCTACTAAAATTGTGAAGAAGGCTTATGGGGAAGTGGAGTGTGTGGCGAAAGTGGGCTTATTGGAAGCTTTGGAAGAGATTTCAGCCCCCATTCAGAGTACTTTTCCGCTATGCATGGAGAAGTGTGACCAAGAGTATGGTTATATTTTATATACCACTACTTTGGAGAAAGAGAATCATCTGAATAAGCTTCGCCTTTGGGGCGCCAATGACAGAGCCAATATTTTTGCAGACGGGAAGCCGGTTGTAACCTTATATGACCGAGAATTGTTATCAGAGGCAGAAGTTTCCGCGCAGCTACCGGAGCATGCAAGATTGGATATTTTGGTAGAGAATATGGGGCGTGTAAATTTTGGACCATTGATGGAAAGACAGCGCAAAGGAATCGGTGAGTGTGTACAGGTAAACGGTCATATTCACTATGGCTGGGAGATGTATCCTCTTCCATTGGATAATCCGGAGAAAATAGATTTTTCCAAGGGATACACCGAAGGACTTCCTGCCTTTTTCCAATTCGAGCTGGAGGTAGATGCGGTCGGAGATACCTTCCTGGAGCTAGACGGATGGGGGAAGGGCTGTGTGTTCGTCAATGGGTTTAATGTTGGCAGATACTGGGAAATTGGGCCTCAGAAACGCCTGTACATACCGGCACCACTGTTAAAGGAAGGAAAGAACGAGATTATTATTTTTGAAACCGAAGGAAAGAGAAGCGGTAAGATTGCATTTAAGGACGAGCCGGATATCGGGTAGGATAGAAAAATGAAGAAAGTATTTTTGATACTGCCATTTCTGTGGCTGCTTTGTGGTTGCAAAAGAGCAGATGATTACAGCGTGACCTTGGTGGAAAAAGGTGAGGAAATTTTGGAATCGGTGGAGATTACATCGTCTCCTGTGGTAACGGTCTGTCCAACACAGGAACCGATACCTACGCTATCGCCCACTCCTTCACCTACACCTATACCGCCGGAGATACGGATTGTGATGGTGGGAGATATGCTGATGCATGAGCGTGTGGTGGAGTCCGGTTTAAAAGAGGACGGAAGTTATAATTTTGACCACATATTTGCGAAGGTGAAGGATACTATCCAAGGGGCGGATTTGGCACTGGTAAATCAGGAGACCATCCTTGGAGGTACAGGGCTTGGCATCAGCGGATATCCATGCTTTAATTCGCCTTACGAGCTGGGAGATGCTGAGGTGGCGGCAGGTTTTGATGTGATTTTGCATGCTACTAATCACACACTGGACAAGAAGAAAAAGGGTGCTGTGAATTGCATGAAATTCTGGGAGAATAATTATCCTGAGATTGCTTATCTTGGAATGAATTCTACCAAGGAGCATCAGGATGATTATTTGTTTTTGTATGAGCAGGATGGAATTACTGTGGCAATTTTGAACTACACCTATGGCACCAATGGTATAAGTCCTCCGGATGACATGCCATTTATTGTAAATTATCTGGAAGAGGATAAAGTGATAGCAGATATTCAGCGGGCAGAGGAGCTTGCAGACTTTACTATCCTCTGTCCTCATTGGGGAACGGAATATGTGCTGGAAGAGACAAAAAGTCAAAAGAAATGGGCACAGCTCTTTCTGGAAAATGGTGTGGATTTGGTGATTGGTACTCATCCCCATGTGATTGAGCCGATAAAATGGCTGACGGATGATGCCGGAAATGAGATGCTGGTTTATTATTCCATCGGTAACTTCATCAACGGAACCTCCGGTAAAGGAGAAGGTGTTATGAACCGCATGGTGGGCGGTATTGCAGATGTGACGATAGCTAAGGATGAAGAGGGAAATATATACATAAAAGAGTATGATGCCATACCGGTGGTGTGTCACATTGCAGAGGGAGAAGCATATACTGTATATTATTTGGAAGATTATACACAGGAACTTGCTGCTGAGAACGAGATTATCAGTCAGGCACCGGATTTTAACTTGGAAAATTGTATGAAACTGGTGGAAACAGTTTGGGGATTATAAAAAGAATAGGGGAATGAAAATGATTTATAAGAACGTGTTGGAGGCAATCGGTCATACACCGATTATTGAACTTCAGAAAATGGTAGATAAGGACAGTGCGAGAGTGCTGGTAAAATATGAGGGATTGAATGTGGGCGGTTCGGTGAAGACCAGAACAGCACTTAATATGATTCTTGCCGCAGAGGAAAAGGGAATCTTGAAGCCGGATTCCATTATTGTAGAGCCCACCAGCGGCAATCAGGGAATCGGTCTGGCGCTTGTGGGTGCCGTGAAGGGGTATGAGACTGTGATTATCATGCCGGATTCCGTTAGTGAGGAAAGACGTCTTTTGGTAGAACATTATGGCGCAAAGGTGGTGCTGGTTCATGATGCGGGAAATATCGGAGACTGTATTGATGAATGTGTGAAGACAGCTCTACGCATGAAAGAAGAAAATCCAAGAGTCTATGTACCACAACAGTTCGAGAATCAAGCGAATCCTATGGTACATCGTCATCATACAGGACTGGAAATCCTAGAGCAGGTAGCTGGTCCAATTGATGGCTTTTGCTCCGGTATCGGAACCGGTGGAACCATTACCGGTATCGGTGAGACTTTGAAGGCACTGAATCCCCAGATTACCATATGGGCCGTAGAGCCGGAAAATGCAGCAATCTTAGCCGGTGGTACTGTGGGGAATCATATTCAGATGGGTATTGGTGATGGAGTTATTCCTACGGTTTTGAATCAGTGTATATACGAGGATATTGCAATTATTTCTGATGAGGAAGCATTGCAGACAGCCAAGGATTTGGCGAGATTAGAAGGATTGATGTGTGGTATTTCCAGCGGAACCAATGTGGCAGCAGCACTACGCCTTGCCAAGAAGCTGGGTAAAGGAAAAACAGTGGTAACCATTCTACCGGATACAGCGGAGCGCTATTTCTCAACGCCACTCTTTGCGCGTTAGCTATGAGCCATGCCAGACAGTGGGGATAGACTCGAAGGGTGCTTGCACACGAGAGAGTCTATTCACGCTGTCTGATACGGCGATGCCGCGACAACGAGCAGCTTGCTGCGAGTCTGCCGGCATGGCTCATGGTATTATCTTATAACCCCTTCAGCTTCTCCTGCACCTGCCTTACCCTATTAATCGCTTCTTCAATTCTTACCTGGGCGTCATTAATCTTGGATTGCACATACCAGTCAGAGAAAAAATCATCGAAAACATAATCAGCAAAGGATGCAAAAGAATCCAGCTGCAAATCAATAGTCATTACTTCATCCAAATCATCCAATTCCCGACTTAATTTCTGTAAAGCAATCTTTGCGTTGTCTACATCCATTTGTGCGGTATCCATTTTATCGTGCTTTACGAAAGTGCTAATCAGACCACCGCCGAACATATCCCATAGCCCCCAGTTCTTAGCGCTTTTTATAGAATCGTTTGCTTTCTGCAAATAGAAAAGTGCGTCATCGGATGCTGCCAATGCTTCCTGTATTTCCATTCTGTATTGTTCGTTTGTCATAATATTGTCTCCCATATTTTTTCAGTGTAAAGTACCATGTTTTATGTATTTATCATAGTATGCCTTATTTAAAAATAATAGAATACAATTTCGCACATTAAAGGAATGATTCGTGCAGAAGATGTGAGGAACGGATATATAGAAAGTCCCTTTCATAGAGAGCGGTTCTACTATGAAAGGGACTTATTTATTTAAAAGAAGTGCTGCTATTCAATACCAGTGTACTATATAAAAACAGTACATCCTGATTGTCGAATTCTATGAAATTCCCAAGCATTCCGGAGTTGATATAGCGGATATCTACCAAGGTGACCTTACGGTATCCGGTTGCTAAAAGAGGAGCAATGGAACTTCCGAAGGAATCACGGAAGACCACCAGTTCCTTGTCCGTTGTCGCACTGGGATTTTCTATGGTGACAAGGGCATCGTTGCCGCAGACATACATTTCATAAGGGTCCTTACTGTCAGCTTTGGATAAATCATACATTTCCTTTACTACAGGAATACCGGTGTTATAACTGGTAACAATGCAGGAATCCAAGATATCGTTGGTAAGGTACCGGATGGTGTCAGCTTCCACGGGGAGTGCCAGCTGACCATAGTACACGCCATAGAAGGGACCTTCTAATTCATTTATGTCATAGGTAGTCTCAATCTGCGCGCCCATTTCACCGGCAAGGGTGATTGCAACAGGAAGGAGTGTTTCCTGCTTCCAATGGGTATCGGTGCAATAGTAATTGGATGGTTTCAGCAGAGAAAATAGATCAATATATTCCATATAGGAGGTTTTCTCTGTCATGGAGGAAACAAAAGCCTCATAATCCATGGAAAGCTGTCCGGCCGTAGGCGCAAGATAGTAGTTCTTGTCCGGTACGATGGAGAAATATAGGTTTACATCCGTGCCTGTCATATAGGTATCATATAAATACCAGAATTTATCACCGGCATTATCCAGCATGCTTTCGCTTAAAGGGTACTCAGCTTTGGCCAGATATCCCTCATGCATATATAAATCATTTACCTGGGACTGCTTGAAAACATGCAATGCAGCAAAGCTTTTCAGACTGCGGAAAGTATTCCGTAGGGGAAACTGATCCAGAGTATAGGTCTCAAAATCTGTCATAAAATCGCCGGAGAGAATTGTTTCGGTACTTAATTCCGGAAAAGATGCAAGACGGCGTCTTTCACTGTCAGAGTATTCCTGAGAAGGTTTGAACCATGTCCATAGGCTAAAGAACAAGAGAAGTCCGCCTATTAAAAGGACGTATGCTTTATTCTTAATATTATTCCACATAGGGTGCCTCCTAAAATCTGAAATACAGGAATGGGTTAAAGGAACCATCCACCAGGTAAGCAGTCACAAGAAAAAGGAGAATTACCATAAAAAGGAGCTCTAAAATATCAAGTATTTTTGCAATCTTATTACCACCTGTGGCAAGCAGCCTGGAAACTGCCAGCTTAGGAATAGGCGTACAGCCTATTACGGCAAGAAGTAGGATAAAGCCATAGCTTCCGGCATAGTATACAAATTCTGCAGAACTGAAAGGAATATTTCCTATGCCGAACATAGCACTAATATACTGCAGCGCCTCTGTGATATCCGTAGCATTAAAGAGTACAAAACCAAGTATCACTATCAGCATTACATAGATATGGCGAATTACCTTGGATTTATCTAAGAATTTGGCAAGCCATAATTTTTCAATAACCAGAAATGCTGCATAGAGTAGTCCCCAAAGAATGAAATTCCAGGAAGCACCATGCCAGAAACCGGTAAGCATCCAGACAATGAGGATATTTAGAAACCATCTCATTCTAGGAACTCTGTTACCGCCCAGAGGGATGTATACATAATCTCTGAACCAGGAGCCTAAAGAAATATGCCAGCGACGCCAGAATTCGGTGATACTTTTGGAAATATAGGGATAGTTAAAATTTTCCACAAAGTCAAAGCCAAAGATTTTACCCAGGCCGATGGCCATATCACTGTAGCCGGAGAAGTCAAAGTATATATGAAGAGTAAAGCTTATCGCATAGAGCCAGTAAAACAGTACAGCTTTGTTATCGGAAGCCCGGAAGATATCGCAAAGTTCACCGAGAGCGTTGGCGAGTAAAATCTTCTTGGACAGACCAATCATAAAACGTCGGATGCCATAAGCGCATTTTTCAAAGGAATGGGTACGGTGCTCTAACTGAATTGCAATGTCACTGTAACGAACGATGGGACCGGCAATCAGCTGTGGAAAGGATGCGACATAGGCACCGAAATTAATAATACTTTTCTGGGAAGGAACAGTACCCCGATACACATCCACGGTATAGCTGAGAATCTGGAAGAGATAGAAGCTGATACCGATAGGAAGTGCGATTCTCAGTAGGGGTAGTGAGAGCCCTGTAACGGTATTGATGTTTGTGATAAAGAAATCAGCGTATTTAAAGTAACCCAGCATACATACGCTGGTTACTATGGATAAAATTAAAAACACCTTAGAAAGGCCTTTCCCGCGAAAGGCCTCTATAAGGCGTCCTAAAATATATCCAGCAGTAATGGCGATTGCCATAATGGCAACATATCTGGGCTCTCCCCAGCCGTAGAAGAAAAGGCTGGAGAGAAGCAGTACTAAGTTTTTTAATTTGAAGGGAACTGCAAAGTATAGGAGCAGTACCGCCGGTAAAAAATAGTACAAAAAAGGAATGCTGGAAAATAACATATTAAATTACCTCAAAAGATAGAATTACTGTTCAAAGGTAGTAGGGCACATCAAGAAGAATACGGTGTTGCCGTTTGCTTCACAAATCATCTCTTCTGCTTCTACACAGATCTGCCAACGAAGATTTGCATTGTCCTTTAATCCGGTTACGAATGCATCTACATCTGCATCTGCAGGAAGGGTGAATACATAGCCTACGAAAGGGATGGAACCAATCATAGGAGCAAACATAGCGCCCTGCTCAAAACCGGTTACTTCGTAGTTGTCAAAGCCCTGTAAGAAGCCTGCTTCAACTTCCATTGCTCCGCCGGAGAATAAGATACTTTCATGAGTAACAAGCTTGTCTGCAAGAGTAACAGCGTCATGACCTGCAGCTTCGTCTGCCATTAAATCGTTGAATACGCCAAGTAAAGTAGAACCAACAGTTTCACCGGTAGCTTCTCCCTGATTAGGTTCTGCTTCTACGGGTGCTTCGGTAGAAATTGGTTCGCTGGGAACGGATTCCTGAATGGAAGGTTCCGGAGTAGGAGCTGTTTCAGGAGTTTCATCCTTTCCGCAAGCGGTGATGGAAAATGCAAGTGTGAGTGCTAATACAGATAATAATAATTTCTTCATAATTTGTCTCCTTTTCAATTATTAATTTGTCAGGCAACAGATAGAAAAGCTGCCATCTTGTGAGTGGTAGGTAAGAGGCACATAATAAGTGTCATCTCCTGCCTGAAGGGTAAGGGTAAATACCATATCTTCTTCCGGAACAATAACTGTCCAGGTAAGATTGCCCTCTTTATCCATAGTCGCGTCTCCGTCCGCAGAAAGAATCTCCACATTCGGACTTGTCTGTAAAGAAACAGTGTATAGTGTGGGTTCCAAAGAGATGGTGCGCACCAAAGCTTCTGTTTCTTGTACCGGTTGAGGGAGCTGTATGCTGTGAGTATCCAGCATGATTTCTCCGGACATCAGATAAAATGTCAGAGGCTCACTTCGTAAAAATAAGGTAAAGCATAATATCAGGCAGGCAGCTAATGGTGCAAGCTGATATACAGCTCTCATACGTGGCTTATTTCTTTTTGCTTTTGGGTTTTGGCAAGCCTGAAAAACTCTCTCCCTGAGGTCAGCCGGGGCTGTTATATTTTGATAGCTTTCAATTTGCGTCTGGTTAAACAAGGCTGTCCTCCTTCATAAGTTTCTGTTGTAGCTGCTCTCTTGCTCTTGAAAGTCGCATTTTTACTGCGGATTTGCCGATATTCAGCACCATGGAGATTTCCTCTACGGACAATCCTTCCAGATAATGGAGGATTACCACACTGCGGTATTTCTCCGGTAGGTAGGATAACAGCTGCATTACATCCAGAGCTGTTTCGTCGGTGATACCGGTCTGCCCGGCAATTTCTCCGATTTCGTGAAGCGGAGTGTGAGTACGCAGCTTCCGGTAACGCAGATGGTCACGGCACTGGTTTACGGTTACGCGGAGAAACCATGCTTTTTCATGAGCGGAGTCTGTAAAGGTGGGCATTTTTTGATAGTATTTACAAAAAACTTCCTGTAATACATCCTCAGCGTCTTCCCTGCTTTGTAAATGAGACAAGGATACATGATAAAGCATGTCCGCATATTTCGCATATACGTCATTCAGTTGCGTTTCCTTTGAAGTGATAGTGGTCAATTTTCTTCCCTTCTGATAACAAAACGAATTAAAAAACGGTTTGGTCACATTTTTTTTAAAAATAAAAAAAGTTTTTTAAACATGTGTTTTATTTTACACTACCTCTTATTTTTATGCTACAATTAGGCGTAGATTTTAGGAAATCTTAAAGATTGGAGGAGTCGTATGTTAGGATTGATTGTCGCTTATGCGGAGAATAGAGTGATTGGGAAAGATGGAATGATTCCATGGAGGATAAAGGGGGAGCAGCTTCGCTTTAAAGAGCTGACTACCGGAAATGTGGTAATAATGGGCAGAAAGTCGTATGAGGAGATTGGCAGACCCCTTCCAAATCGTACAACGATCGTGATTTCAAGTACCAAGAATTTTGATCAGGAGAACTGTTATACAGTAAAGTCTGTGAAGGAAGCAATTGCGCTTGCCGGTGACAGGGATGCGTATATCTCCGGCGGTGCAGGCGTATATAAGGAAGCACTTCCTTATGTGGACAAAATGTATATTACAGAGATTCACAAGGTTGTTGAGGGAGATACGTATTTCCCAGATTTTAATAAAGAGGAATGGGTACGTGAGGTGGAGAAGGAAGTGGATGGCGAGATTCCTTATACTTATGTGACCTATACCAGAAAGTAGATGATGGATTATGAAAAAGAACAAAAAGTTTAATACAAAACAGATATGGTTGCTGGTTATGGTAGTGATGGTTATCTGTTCTGAGCTATTCTTTGGAGAGAACAAGAGTAGGGATGATGTTTCGTCTGGAAGCGTTATGCAGAGCTCCGAAGCAGTTACGTCAGAAATTCATGAGGATGCAGATATTCTTTATTCAGAAGATAATCCTGTACCGGATTCTGTCGGAGAGACAGAAGGTTCTATACCATCTGTCAGCGAATATTTATCTTTCCGCAATGAAAGTCTTTGGGAGAGTCATTATGAAAAACATGGGATAGAGATGGGGTTTTCTTCCATGGATGAATATTTAGAGGCTGCTAATCTGGTACTGTATGATGAAGATACCTTGCATAAGACTGAGGCAGAGGATGGGGATGATGTATACTTTTTGGAGGAGACCGGAGAGTTTGTGGTAGTGTCCACGGACGGTTACATCAGAACTTATTTTATTCCGGATGACGGCATTGAATATTTCAATAGACAATAGGAGAGCGGCATAATGTATAGATACGAAACACATCTTCATACCAGTCAGGGTAGTGCCTGCGGACACAGTACCGGAGCGGAGATGGCTCGCGCTCATAAGGAGCAGGGGTATACCGGTATTTTCATTACAGACCATTTTTTTAATGGGAATTCTGCGGTGGATAGAAGTCTGCCATGGAGGGAGAAAGTAGAGCTTTTCTGCAAGGGATATGAGGATGCCAAGGCAGAAGGAGACAAAATCGGCCTGGATGTATTCTTTGGTCTGGAGTATGGTGTGAAGGCAGCAGAATTCCTCATGTATAACATAGATAAGCAGTTCCTTTTGGACGCAGAAGATTTTGATAAATGGCATCCGAAGAAGGCCTTTGATGCGGTGCATGAGGCAGGAGGATTTATCATTCATGCTCATCCTTTCCGGGAGAGGGATTATATCGATCATATTAAGTTGTATCCCCGTCATGTGGATGGAGTGGAGGCGATTAACGGTGCACACTTTGATCATTTGGAATTCAACGACAGAGCAAAGGTGTACGCTATGATGTATGACTTGCCTGTTACCGCCGGTTCAGATACCCACAGCATTCATTGTATGTATGGGAGCGGTGTGGAGACGGCGGAAAAGATTTTGATGCCGTCGGATTATTTGGCACAGATAAAGGCCGGAAAGCTGACTTTGTTAGAGGCTACAATGTAAGAATACAGAAACGCATTGAGAGTAATTTTCAATGCGTTTTTTTGATGGATATCAAATGGTACTAAAGTCCCTTTTGGTGCCGTTTATATCGAAAAAAGTAAAATAATGTCATACTTTATGTTTAAAAAGAACGATATATAAATTAACGTTATTTTGTTACAATTTTATTGCACAAATTTTACATGGAAATAATGTATAGGGAGGAAGAACGTATGAAACGAATTAAGCGTATGCTTGCGGGGGCCATGGCATGTCTGATGGTAGTTACTTCATTAGGCTTCCGGGGGATGCAGGCAGAGGCGGCACCGGCAGGTGACTTCGAAGAAGCCAGTATTTTGACTTCGGAAGTAACTGCATCCAATGATGTAAGCAGAACAGGGGCGGATGGAAGCTGGGATGGCTACATTATGGGTTGTAGCAATTATGATGGTGCAGACTATTTCAAGGTGGTTTACACTGTTGAGGAAGGTGCAACAGTAAGTGCCACAGATCAGGTATTTAATTTCCAGCCATATAACACTTCGTGGGGTGGTTGGCAAAGTAACTTTGTAAAAATCGGAGATAGTGAGCAGGATGCTTCCGGCAACTATGTATGTTATGTTGCTGTAGACACAGTGGTTTCGTCTCTTTCTGATGGGGAGTTACTTGGTATTAATTTAAGCTATACTGCAGATGTAAGCTATGGTGTACAGCTGAAAGACCTTTTGGTATGTACTGCGAAGGAAGAGGATACTTCCGTATCAAAGTACACGGAAGAAAGCATCTGGACATCGGTATCCAATTCTGCAAGCTCTCAGGATGCAAGCAGAACAGGGGAGGATGGAAGCTGGAATGGCTACATTCTTACATGCAGTGATTATAAAGAGGCAGATTATTTCAAGGTAGTTTATAAGGTGGCAGAAGGTGCACAGACTGCAGCGGCCGATCAGGTGATGAATTTCCAGCCATATAACACTTCGTGGGGTGGCTGGCAGAGCAACTTCGTAAAGGTTGGTGATAGTGAGCAGGATACTTCAGGAAGCTATGTATGTTACGTTTCTATCGCAGATATTGTAGCTTCTCTTTCCGATGGTGAACTTGGTGGTATTAATCTGAGTTATACCCAGGACGTGAGCTATGGGGTGGAATTGACCGATATTGCTTTGTGCTGGGAGAAGGAAGATGATTCTTCAGACACCGGAGCAGTGGAGACTTTACTTGCAGGACCTTATGCAGCAAGTAATGATACATCCTTGTATAAGGAAGATGGCAGCTACAACGGTTACTTATATTCTTGCTTTAGTTTTGATGGATTTGATGAATTAAAGCTTACCATGACTATTGAGGATCCGTCTGTGTTTGCGGATGTAACAGATTTATATTATGTATCGGCATATAACTCAAGCTGGGGTGGTTGGAATACAACTGCTGTAAAATTTCAGGCTTTGAAGACTGCAGAAGACGGTTCTTACTATATTTCCCTTCCGCTGGAGAACTTACAGCCATCAGAGGGAGACAGATATGGTGTTAATGTAGAGTATGCGGCAGCAGCAAACGTTACCGCAGTGACTCTTACCGGAATCTATGCGGTAACCTTACCGGAAGCAGCAGAGCCGACACCGGTACCTACAGAGGCACCGGCAGTGACTGACACCGCATCCTTAAACTATGTGAAGGCAATGGGCGATGGTTGGAACCTTGGTAACTCCTTTGATGGTGTAAATACCAACTTGGATGAGGAAGACTTAGGGGAAGAAGCATGGGGTAACCCGGTTGTTGTGAAGGAGTTAATTCAGGCAGCGGCAGACAAGGGATATGACAGTATTCGTATTCCGATTACCTTCTATCGCAGATTTGATGAAGAGACTTATCAGCTTGATGAAGAATGGCTTGCAAGATGCAAGGAAGTTATTCAGTGGGCATTGGATGAGAATCTGTATGTTATGATTAATGTGCATCACGATTCTTGGCTCTGGTTAGAGTACTGGGATGGTGATAAGGAAAGCGAAGAATATAAGAAGTTCACTGCAATCTGGGAGCAGTATGCAGAGTACTTTAAGGATATGCCGGAGCAGGTAATGTTTGAGACAATCAATGAGCCTGTCTTTGAGGCAACCGGAGATATCACCGCTCAGGATAAGCTGGATATGGTAAATCAGGCAGCTTATGATGCCATTCGTAACAGTGGCGGAAATAACGCAACCAGAATGATTGTAATTCCTACATATACCACCAATCATGGTGATGAGCATTGTGAGGCAACGGTAGCATTTATCGAAGCACAGAATGATGAAAATCTGATTGCAACCGTACACTACTACTCTGAGTGGGTACACAGTGCAGGTATCGGTAAGACCGGATTTGATGAGGTTCTCTGGGATGACTATACACCGAGAGATTCTGTAGATTTATTCTATGAGACTTTGCAGAAGCAGTTCCTGAATAAGGGCATTGGCGTTATCGTTGGTGAGTGGGGACTTCTGGGATATGACAGTGCTTCACAGGTAAATCAGGCAGGTGAAGAGTTAAAGTACTATGAGTACATGAACTACTATGCAAACCAGACAGATGTATGTCTGATGTTCTGGGACAATGGTTCCGGAATTAACCGTACCAGCGGCGATTACAGCTGGAAGAAGCCTCTTGTTGGTGAAATGTTAGAAACCAGTATGGAGGAAAGAAGTGCATATGTTACTGATTTAGACAGAGTATTCCTGGCAGAGGAAACTGATGCAGATTTAAGATTTCCTCTGACTTTAAATGGACTTACCTTTGTGGGTATTGATGGACTTGCCGAAGGTACAGACTATACCTATGATGAGGCTTCTGCAACAGTAACTTTATCTAAGAATTATGTGAATACAAAGTTTGCTGCCATGGGCGAGAAGTATGGCACTTTCGCAGAACTGGTATTTAAATTCTCCGGCGGTGCAGACTGGCACGAATATTTAATCAAGTATGCAGAAGCAGTGGCAAGTGAGACAAGTGGCACAGTTTCAGATATCAAGATTCCTGTAGATTTTAAGGGCAGTGAAGTAAGAAGAGCAACTGCATATATGGCATCCGGTAAAGTGGGTCCTAACTCCAGCTGGTGGGATTACTTACAGTATGGCGGCGCATTCCTTCCTGATTATGAGACCGGAACCATTGCAATCCTCTCCGGATTCTGGAATGACCCTACCGTAGTAGACGGTGCAATTACCTTCCATTTTGAGATGTACGACGGTTCATTTATGAAGTACACCTTGGAAAAGGATGGGGAAAGTGTAAGCGGATATCCGGCGATAGATGCGGCTACAGTGACTATGGAGTGTGCAAACGAAATCTGTGTTTATGTAGGTGAAACTGAAATTAAAGACACTTATTTCAATGTTCCTAAGGGAACCAGTGTGTATGGAACATATACAGATCCTGCGGATGCAACCGGGTACATTACTTTAAACGGCTGGCCGGCAACCATGACTTTTGGTACGGTAGCGCAGGAAGAGAGTATTAAGATAGGTCTGATGCTGACTTATATGGACAGAGTAGAGTATCCGGGAGATATTACTTTCTGGTTAAAGGATGCACCTATTGTAGAGGCTATCTGTGTGGAAGAGGAAGCTGTAGCGTCCGTAGTAGTAAATAATCTTGCAGAAGATGCCGTAGTTACATATGCAGTTGCAGACACCGGTGTTGCAACAGTATCAGAAGATGGTAGTCTGACTGGTGTGAGTGAGGGGACTACTACTGTAATTGTAGCTGTAACTCAGTATGGTAGAACCGATAGCTTTGAAGCGGAAGTAACGGTAAGTGCAAAACCGGAACCGACTCCTGAGCCAACACCTGAGCCGGAGGTAACACCAACACCAGAGCCGGAGGTAACACCAACGCCGGAGCCGGAAGAAACACCTGAGCCGGAAGAGACACAGAAGCCCGGAAGGCCGGGAAGACCGGGACAGGATAAGCCGGATCATGGTGATAAACCGGGACAGGGGGACAGACCGGGAAACGGTGGCTCTTGGGATAAGAATTGGTGTGAGTCATTAAAGGAGCTGGATAAGGCGATAAAGTTTGTTGTTAAGGAATTAGGAAAGTTCTTTGGAAGTTTATTTTTCTAGAAAAAACATTTGAGTATGATATAATGTCTGTGTGAGTGAAATGCTCACACAGGCATTTTTATTAGGAGAACAAAATGAGTAATTGTTTTTATATTGGCAGTCACATATCTTCTTCCGGTGGTTATCTGGCTATGGGAAAGAAGGCAGTAGAGCTTAGTGGCAACACCTTTGCTTTTTTTACCCGTAATCCCCGTGGTGGAAAAGCAAAGGAGATTGTGCAGTCAGATGTGGATAAATATCTGGAATATGCAAAGGAGCATGAATTTGGTCTTGTAGTGGCGCATGCACCTTATACTATGAATTTATGTGCGGCAAAGGAAGATATCCGCCGGTTTGGGATAGAGATGCTGGCAGATGATTTACAGCGGATGGAGTATACCCCGGGGAATTACTATAACTTTCATCCCGGTTCTCATGTGGGACAGGGTGAGGAAAAGGGAGTGGAGTTGATTGCAGACGCATTAAACCAGACGCTTTTTCCTGAAATGGCAACTACGGTTCTGTTAGAGACCATGGCAGGTAAAGGAAGTGAAATGGGAAGAAGCTTTCAGGAGCTTCGGGCTATCATAGATAAGGTAGAGCTTTCGGATAAACTGGGAGTCTGTCTGGATACCTGTCATGTGTGGGATGGCGGCTATGATATCGTGAACCACCTGGATGAGGTACTGGAGGAGTTTGATAGAGTTATTGGACTGGACAGATTAAAGGCAGTGCATTTTAATGACAGTATGAATGACCTTGGCTCACACAAGGATCGACATGCGAAAATTGGTGAGGGCAAGATTGGACTGGAAGCAATGGAGCGTATTGCAACTCATCCGCTGTTGGTGGGCAAGCCATTCATTTTAGAAACACCCAATGAGGATGAAGGATACGCACAGGAGATTGCATTATTTAAGAGCTGGTTTGCGTAAGTACAAAGGAGTAATATGGAGTGGAGTAGATTATTGACCCCGGAGCGTATGCGAGGGGTAAAGAAAAAAGCAGGTTCTTCGGACCTTCGTAGTGAATTTGAGAAAGATTATCATCGGATTATCGGTAGTGCATCTTTCCGGCGTTTGCAGGATAAGACACAGGTTTTTCCTCTGGATAAGAGTGATTTTATCCGCACCAGACTGACCCATTCTTTGGAGGTGTCATCTTTTGCAAAGTCGCTGGGACAGAATATTTCCCAACGGATTTTAAAGGAGGTGAAGGATCCTTCCTTTTTGCCGGAGTATCAGGCGGATGTGTGTGATATTCTGCAGTGTGCGGGACTGTTACATGATATCGGGAATCCGCCCTTCGGGCATTTCGGAGAGACGGTAATACGGGAGTGGTTTGCGGAGAATCTGGATAAGCTGACCTTTCAGGGCGTAGCCCTTTCTGAGATTTTGACGCCGCAGATGCAGGCAGATTTTGTGAATTTTGAAGGTAACACCCAGGCACTCAGGGTGGTAAGTAAGCTTCATTATCTGATTGATGAAAATGGTATGAATCTAACCAAGGCACTTCTGGGAACTATCATTAAGTATCCGGTATCATCTGTAGAGATTGATAAACACAGTGGAGATATCCGTACCAAGAAAATGGGCTATTACTATGCGGAGAAGGATGTGTTTGACTCCATTCAGGAGAGTCTGGGAACTTATGGGAAGCGTCATCCCTTAGCCTTTGTACTGGAGGCGGCAGACGATATTGCCTATAAGACAGCAGATATTGAGGATGCAGTGAAGAAGGGCTGCATCACTTATGAAAAGCTGGTGGCAGAGCTGTATCGGGCAGCAGAAGGGCTTTTAGAGGCTGCGGAGGATTATAAAGGTATGGTGAGTCTTCTGGAGAAGCGCTATGAGCAGTCATTAAGCCGGGGAATGAGTAATCCGGAGATGAATGCTGTGCAGAACTGGATGGTATCGGTGCAGGGGATGATGATAAACTATGCTACCAACCGTTTTGTTGATAACTATGAGCAGATTATGGCGGGAGAGTTTAAAGGAGAGCTGCTTGCCGGAGGAAGCGTGGGATATCTGGCCGGAATTCTGGGAGATATTGCGTATCGCTATGCCTTTACAACCAATACGATTTATAAGCTGGAGATTGCAGCTCAGACCAATATGTACTTCCTTTTAGAAAGGTTTGTAGGTGCAGCCATTATTTATGACACGGATCAGAAGATGACCTCTGTGCAGGAGCGTCTTATGAGTCTGATTTCTGATAATTATAAGGCAATCTACCGTATCTACAGTAAGGATAAGTCGGAGCGGGAGCAGTTGTATCTTCGTCTCCTGCTGGTGACAGATTCGATTTGTGGTATGACGGACAGCTATGCTAAGAGACTTTATCAGGAGTTAAGTGGTATTATCGGATGAGTACGACAAAGGACATGACAAGGGGAGCCATACTCCCCTTGATTATTAAATTTACGATTCCTCTGATTATGGGGAATCTTTTGCAGTTAACCTATAATGCGGTGGACAGTATTATTGTGGGGCGTTTTGTCAGCAATGATGCACTGGCAGCGGTGGGAACAAGTAACCCCATTATGACACTGATTATCCTCTTTACGCAGGGAATCTGTCTGGGTTCCGGAGTGCTGATTGGAACGGCCTATGGGGCAAAGCAATATGCACATCTGGAAAGACAGGTCAGTACTGCTTTCGTGGCAGGATGTGTGTTTGCCCTTGCCATTACGGTGGTAACGGTTCCGCTGGCACCTTGGATTCTGCGGCTGATGCAGGTGGATGAAGGGATTTTAAAGCTTGCTACAGGATATCTGCGGATTATTATGTGTGGGTTAATATTCAGCTTTGTTTACAATTATTTTGCCAGTACCATGCGTGCACTTGGAGACAGTAAGTCACCACTATTGTTCTTGGGAATCAGTGCGGTAATTAATATTGTGGGTGATTTGATTTTTGTAATGTGGTTTTCCTGGGGGACATATGGATGTGCGGTAAGTACTGTGCTCAGTGAACTTTTGAGCTGTGTTCTCTGTTGGCTTTATATTAAGAAACGTATTCCGGTACTGAATTTGGGAAGGAAGTGGCTCGTATTTGATAAGGCTCTTTTGAAGGAGACCGTAAGCTACGGCTTTGTCAGTGCCATGCAGCAGTCTACTGTACAGATTGGAAAGCTGGGGGTACAGGGAATTGTGAACACCATGGGTGTTACTGCAACCGCTGCTTTTACCGCCATTAACAGGGTGGATGACTTTGCTTACATACCAGAGCAGAATATCGGTCATGCCATGACCAGTGTGATGGCGCAGAATCGGGGTGCCGGAGAGAAGGAGCGTGTGAAGAAAGCCTTCCACTGCGGTATGCTGGTAGAACTTGGTTACGGTGTACTTGCGGGAGTGATATTATTGCTATTTAAGGAACCGATTATGAGGCTTTTTACGGAGGATGCAGAGACCATATCCATGGGAGTGTCTTATTTACAGGTAATTGCCTTTATGTATGTAGTACCTGCAATTACCAATGGTGTGCAGGGGTATTTCCGTGGTATGGGAGATTTGAAGATTACCCTGTGGAGCAGTACCATTAATTTTGGAGCCAGACTCTTAGCTTGTATCCCACTGGTATTTTACTTTGATATGGGAATCATGGCGCTTCCCTGGGCCTATCTGATCGGCTGGGGGGCGATGATGATATATGAACTGCCGTATTTGTTGCGTAAAAAATAATGGAAAGAGCTGTTGAGAAATACGAAAATGCCCTCCCGGGAGTCGGTTCCCAGGAAGGCATTTTCAACAGCCCTATATGTATAGCTTTTATTGATTTACACGGTTTACCAGATAAATTCCGGCGCACACGAGTCCAAGAGAAAGGAGCAATTCTAAGCCGAAGGAAGAGCTTTCTCCTAAGAAGGCAAAGGATAAAAGTACGCTGAAAATCGGATTGGTAAAGGAGTATACCGCAACCTTTCCTACCGGGTTATGTTTTAAGAGAATGCCCCATACGGAGTAGGCTACGGAAGAAATCAGTGCCATATAAATCATCAAAAGGGTAGAGGTAGGAGTCCAGCCGGATAGGTGACCGCCCATCATAAGACCCACAACTACCATGATGATACCGCCAAAGACAAACTGGTAACCGCTTAAAACTACCGGATTTTCCTTCTGGGAATAGCTCTTCACCAGTGCGGAAGACAAGGCATAAGCAATAGCAGCGATTAAGATAGCACCTTCCCCCTTAAAGGTAAAGCCTCCGGTTAATCCGGAAGGATCAAAGTTGATTACAATAACGCCGGCAAATCCAAGGAGACATCCAAGGAATTTCTGCATAGTCAGCTTTTCATAACGGAAAATCAGGCAAGCCATAATAATGGCAATGAAGGTCTGTGAGCCGTTGATGATGGCGGATTTTACACCGGTGGTATAGGCTAGTCCCATATAGAAGAAAATATACTGGAACACGGTCTGTACCAGTCCAAGCTTGCAAATCATGCCCCAAGAGCTCTTTTGTGGAAACAGAGGCTTTCTTGCAATAAGGCTTCCGAAGATGGCAGTGAGTACTCCTGCAAGGACAAAGCGTACTCCGGCAAAAAGGATGCGGGAGGCGATGTCGTCGGCGGCAATACCGAACCATTCATAACCGATTTTGATGGCGGGGGTGGCACTTCCCCAGAGAAGACAGCAAAGGCAGGCTAAGAGGCCGATACCTAAAGGTTTGGTAATAAAAGATTTTTTTTCGTTCATTTGTATTTCCTTTCAAAATTAGTTCAAAGGGATTATAACATGTAGAAATATTTTGTCCAATGAGTTATTATGAAAATAGTAATTCTTTACAGTCAGGAGAGTGTAATATGGTTCTAATTGACTTTTTTGATACAGATTTGATTAACACATTAGTACCGGTGAAGACATTGCAGCCGGATAAGGTGTATTTTCTATTAGATAACAGAAAAGAGAACGATAGAGAAATTAAAGCGGTAGCAGAAGCAATCTATGCGTGGGGACATGTGAAAGAGGTGTACTATTATCCTGTAAATGTATATGATATGTGTGATATTCAGGAACGCCTGGGGGAAATCAAAGAGGCTGCAGGAGAAGAGCAGATTTACATGGAGTTTTCCGGGGGGAGTGAGCTGATGATTGCAGCAGGCTTTGATGCGTGTAGGAGATATGGGGCTGTAGCAACTTATGTGGATATTCCGGGAGAGCGGATGATTAACATGCTGACCGGTGAGGAGCTGATGAAGGCTACACATATTTCGTTGGAGGATTATTTTCGGGCTATTGGAGCGAAGCGACTGGATGATTCCCGTTCCCTTCCACGTCCCATGGAGTACGAGAGAATCTGTAAAATGGCAGAAGCAATTTTTACCAGAATAACGGATTGGCATGCTCTTCAGGATTATTTGTCAAAGCATCTTTCCAACGAAGGCTGGTACAATTCCTTTAAGGTGCCGGAGAGCCTTACTTATAATGGGAAGAGGATTAATTCTACATTTTTGATGAGTAAGTTTAGGGATTATGGCTTTGTGGAAGAAATGGAACACGGTGTGTATCGTTTTCTGGATGCCAGATATCAGCAGTATATGGTGAATTATGGCATCTGGCTGGAGATGTATATTTATATCAAAGCGCTGGATTTCTTCGATGAAGCATATCTGGGAGTGGTGATTGACTGGAAGAGCGATAAGTCTATTGATACTCAGGATAATGAAATCGATGTTCTGGTTATGAGAAAGTCCATGCCCATCTTTATTTCCTGTAAGATGAAAAAGCCCGGGAATTATGATGTTTATGAAGTGGGTTATCTGGCTTCCAGACTGGGTGGTGAGAATGCAAGAAGCATTATGGCAACCACCTATGAAATCGGCAGAGAGGACCCTTGGGGAACCGGCATTTACGGACGTCTGAATAAGATGAATGTAGGTCTTATCGAGGTGAGCAATCTGGTGAAAAAGGAGCCGAAGAAGGTTTGGGAAAGAGCCTTGAAATATATTCATTAATCTGCAAAGACGTGCATATGTTGTAAAAAAACGCTGAGGACAGCTATGAGAAATTTATTACAGAAATACGACAAAAGCACACATAAGGAGCTCTGGCAGCTGGGACTGTTGGGGCTCTTTTTATTGTCCATGTTCTGCCTGGGGATGGTGGGCGCAATGGTTACAGAAGGAAAGCCTATTGAGGTTGCAGGAGAAGAGGTTGTGCAGGAGAGTGTACTGGCAAAGGCAGAGAACTGGGGACTTGGCTTTGGAGACGAGGGCAGTGTGCCTACCGGGATGAATACTGCTGAGGAACTGGCAGAGTATGGTGCCTATTATGTGGCTGATACAGAGGAGAAGAAGATTTATTTAACCTTTGACTGTGGGTATGAGCTTGGGTACACGGAAGCCATTCTGGATGCTTTGAAAAAACACAATGTAAAAGCAACCTTCTTTGTGGTAGGTCATTATTTGGAGGAATCACCGGAGCTGGTATGCCGTATGGTGGAGGAAGGTCACATTGTAGCGAACCATTCTTACAATCATCCGGATATGACTACCCTATCCGATGCTGAGCTTATTAAGGAACTGCAGGACAATGCGGATAAATTCAAGGAAATCACCGGAATGGATATGGTGCATTTCTACAGGCCGCCCCAGGGGAAATATACATTGGATAATCTGAAGAAAATTAATGAACTGGGTTATCAGTCTTTCTTCTGGAGCCTGGCCTATATGGACTGGGATACAAAGAAGCAGCCCACCCATGACGAAGCCTTTGATAAACTGCTTAGCCGGATTCATCCCGGAGCAATTGTACTGTTACATAACACGTCTCAGACCAATGGGGAGATTATGGATGAACTTTTGACCAAATGGGAAGAGATGGGTTACACTTTTGGTGAACTTTCAGAACTGGTTCAATAGTACTAGTCATTGACGAAAAGCAAAATTTATATTATGCTAAAAGTACCGAATTTTACCAAGGAGGAAGAATATGTTTGCAAGTATCGTAGGAAAGTATTTAGTAAGTAAAGAACTTATTTCACCGGCGCAGTTTGTGGATATTAAGCAGGAAATGAGTAAGGTCCGTGTTAAGCTTGGGTTGATTGCTATTGCAGAAGGTCTCATGACAGAGCGTGATGCAGAGAGAGTAAACAACTTGCAGGCAGTTATGGATAAGCGTTTTGGAGACATCGCTATTGAAAGAGGCTATCTGACTTCAGAACAGGTAGAAGGTCTTTTAAAGAAACAGCAGAACTCTTATCTTGCGTTTGCACAGTGTCTGGAGAATCAGCAGTTATTAACCGTATCTCAGCTTGAGATGATTATTAAGGATTTTCAGGAAGATAATAATTTCTCTAATACAGATATTGAAGATTTAAAGAGTGATGATGTAGACAGAATTGTTCCTATGTATCTTCCAATGGAAGCAAGAGATTATGAAGAGCTTGCATGTATCGCAGTGAGAACCATTGTACGTCTCATTGATAATGATGCATATCCTAAGAAGGCATACTTTGCAGATGAGGTAAAGGTGAATAGCGCAACCATGCAGCGTATGGACGGCAATGCACCTATGTATACCGTTTTTGCAGGTCAGGGTCAGGCATTAGAGCCAATGGCAAGTGCCTTTGCAAAGGAAGAGTTTGGTGAAGTAAATGAGGATGCGTTGGATGCAGTCGGTGAGCTTATGAACTGTATTAACGGTTTATATGCTTCTGCACTCAGCTTCCAGAAGATTAATCTGGAGCTTTGCCCACCGGAATATTTTGCAGATGCACAGAGTGTAAAGGGGCAGAATATGCTGGTACTTCCTGTCGTAGTTAAGGGACAGGAGATTTCACTTGTATTATCAAAGAGCAAAGAAGTTACGATTAATTAGGAGGATGCACATATGAAAAAGGTTTTAATAGTAGATGATTCCAGAACTTCACGTAAGATGCTTCGTGAGCTTTTGGAGGAGCTTGGATATGAAATTGTGGCAGAAGCTGTCAATGGAGAAGAAGGCTATTTAAAATACAAAGAGCTGAGACCTGACTTAGTAACACTGGATATTACCATGCCGAAGATGGACGGTATCCAGACATTGCAGCTCATTAAGAAGGAAAATGCAGATGCAGTGGTTATCATGATTACCGCAGCCGGTCAGAAGGAGAAGATGATTCAGGCGATTAAGCATGGAGCAGCAGAATTTATCACAAAGCCTTATGATAAGGAAGATGTGGAAAAAATATTAACAAATCTTGCATAGGATGCAAGGGGAGGAAAGGATAAGGGAAATGACATTAGAAGCAGCAAAAAAGAAACTGGAGAAGTATGGACAGGAGCATGTGTTGAAATACTATGATGAGCTGTCCGATGCAGAGAAGGAAGCACTTCTTACCCAGATTGAGGAGACCGATATGAGCATTCTTGCCAGCTGTAAGAATAGGGAAGAGCTTGCAAAAAAGGGTGTGATTACTCCTCTTGCAGCTATGGAGCTGGATGAGATTGAAGAGAACAAAGAACTCTTTTATAATACCGGACTTCAGGCGATTAAGGAAGGAAAAGTGGGGGCACTCCTTTTGGCCGGCGGTATGGGTACCAGACTTGGAAGTGATGACCCGAAGGGTATGTACAATGTGGGCATTACCAGAGAACTTTACATATTTGAATGTCTGATTAATAACATGATGGACGTGGTGAAGCAGGCGGATGCATGGATTCACTTATTTATCATGACTTCTGATAAGAATAATGATGCTACCATCGGGTTCTTAACAGAGAAGGAGTTCTTCGGATACAACAAGGAATATGTACATTTCTTCAAGCAGGAAATGGCTGCTGCTACCGATTATGAGGGTAAGATTTATCTGGAGGAAAAGGGAAAGCTTTCTACCTCTCCCAACGGAAACGGTGGCTGGTTCAGCTCTCTAAAGAATGCAGGACTTTTGGATGTGGTGAAGGGCGCAGGCATCGAATGGCTGAATGTGTTTGCAGTAGATAATGTGTGTCAGAGAATTGCGGATCCGGTATTTGTAGGTGCTACCATCGAGAGAAATTGCGTGGTAGGCGCAAAGGTAGTTCGTAAGAATGCCCCGGATGAAAAGGTTGGTGTAATGTGCTTAGAGGATGGCAAGCCATCTATCGTAGAGTATTATGAGCTTACCGATGAACTGATGAATGCCAAGGATGCAAAGGGAGAACCTGCGTATAACTTTGGTGTAATATTGAATTATTTATTCAAAGAAGAAGAGTTAGAGAAACTTTTGGATGGAAGTCTTCCACTGCACATTGTAGAAAAGAAGATTCCTTATCTGAATGAGGCAGGGGAACTGGTGAAGCCGGAGGAACCAAACGGTTACAAGTTTGAGAGTCTGGTGCTTGATATGATTCATCAGTTGGATACCTGTTTACCTTTTGAAGTGGTGCGAAATAAGGAATTTGCACCGATTAAGAATAAGACCGGTGTGGATTCCGTAGAGAGTGCAAGAGCACTTTTGCAGGAAAACGGTGTTGTTTTGTAGTTAACATTTTGACTGATAATAATAACAAATCGCCCTTGTGATTATGGCACAAGGGCGATATTCTATTAACAACAAGACAAGTTACTTTTAAAGGAGGTCGCCATGAATATTTTAGTAACAGGTGGTGCAGGTTACATCGGTAGTCACACCGTAGTAGAGCTTCTAAGTGCTGGATATGATGTAGTAGTACTTGATAATCTTTGCAATTCCAGCGAAAAATCATTAGAGCGTGTAGAGAAAATTACAGGGAAGAAGGTTCCCTTTTACAAGGCGGATATCTTAGACCGCGCAGTATTAGAAGATATTTTTACAAAAGAAAAGATTGATGCAGTCATTCACTTTGCAGGTCTTAAGGCAGTGGGTGAGTCTGTGCAGAAGCCATGGGAATATTATGAGAACAATATTGCAGGTACTCTTACCTTAGTGGATGTAATGAGAAAGCATGGCTGTAAGAATATCATCTTCTCATCCAGTGCAACTGTATACGGTAATCCGGCATTTATCCCCATTACCGAAGAGTGTCCTAAGGGACAGTGTACCAATCCTTACGGTTGGACTAAATCTATGCTGGAGCAGATTCTGTCTGATATCCAGAAAGCTGATCCGGAATGGAATGTAATCCTGCTCAGATACTTCAATCCAATAGGTGCCCATAAGAGTGGAACCATGGGTGAGAATCCAAACGGTATTCCTAACAATTTGATGCCTTACATCACACAGGTTGCAGTAGGTAAGTTGAAAGAGCTTGGCGTATTCGGTGATGATTATGATACACCGGACGGAACCGGAGTGCGTGACTACATTCACGTGGTAGACCTTGCCATCGGTCACGTAAAGGCAGTTAAGAAAGTAGAAGAGAACGCAGGTCTTAAGGTATATAACTTAGGAACCGGCGTTGGGTACAGCGTACTTGATATTGTAAAGAATTTTGAGGAAGCTACTGGCGTGAAGATTCCTTATGTTATTAAGGATCGTCGTCCCGGTGACATCGCTACCTGCTACTCAGATGCTACCAAGGCTAAGGAAGAGCTTGGCTGGGAAGCACAGTACGGCATCAAGGAGATGTGCGCAGATTCCTGGAGATGGCAGAGCAATAATCCTAACGGATATGAGGATTAATCCTCTTCAATCACATGGATTTCTAAGTAATCAAAGTCAATGTGATCAATAAAGTTTTCAGACCGGAAGCGGACCTTGCCCATTCTTTTGAACTGGGTGATGTTCGCTTCTAACCATATAGGCTCACTTAAGTCGAACATATAGCAGACCTTGCTGATCGCATTAAAAATCTTATGGGTTCTGGTATCCTCAGAATCATCACATATGGTTACGTCCTTAATCATTCGATTATCTTTAAATTCCTTTGCCCAAAGTCTAAACATGACGCTTTATTCCTCCGATATATATTTGGTTTATTTTAGCATACTTTTTCCGATTGTAGAATAGAATGTTTTGGTTGATGTGTGAAACCAAAAATTAAAATTCAATGAAGATTTGGCGGCAAACCTACAATTGGGGAGAGAGATGTGCTATACTTATTATGCAATAATTTTCCAGGAAGAGGGGAAGAAATGGAATTAAAAGGTCAGAATGACAGCATTGACAGTTGGAAAGAGGTCACTTTAATATATAATGCAGCACTCAGACAGGTGCAGACAAAGATGGAGATTCTCAACGAAGAATTTCAGCATGTACATCAGTACAATCCTATTGAACATATCAAAGCACGTATTAAATCGCCGGAAAGTATCGTGAAAAAGCTCCGCCGTCATGGCTTGGAGTCCACCATTGAGAACATGGTGAATGAGATTAATGATATTGCCGGTGTACGTATTATCTGTTCGTTTACATCGGATATTTATCGAGTGGCAGATATGATTCGGAATCAGAAGGATATTAAGGTAGTGGCGGTAAAGGATTATATTACATATCCTAAGACTAGCGGATATCGTAGTTATCATATGATAGTAACTGTACCGGTATACTTGTCAGATCGAATCGTGGATACCAAGGTGGAGATTCAGATTCGTACGGTAGCCATGGATTTTTGGGCAAGCTTAGAGCACAAGATTCACTACAAATTCGAAGGAGATGCACCGGATCATATCAAAACAGAGCTGATAGAATGTGCCCGCATGGTAGCTGATCTTGATGCTCGTATGTTGATGCTCAATGATGAAATAACCATGATAAGTTTTGAACGTGAAATGGCAAAATTACGGGAAAAAGAAGAAAAGAGAAAAGAAAAGGAAATGTCTGAAGAGGCATAAGATTATAGTGTAAACGGGCTGTTACATTCTGCAACAGCCCGTTGTTTTATTTGATGAAAGGAACATCCTTTAAATCAATCATATAGATGCAAGGTTTGCCGGACTTATCGGAGGTAAAAATAATCTTCTGATTGTCCTCTGTAAAGCAGGGGTGAGGATGGGTATCCTGAGAGTTACCGAATTCCGGTGACCAGGAGGTTCCGTGATAGCATAGCTTGTATTCTTCCTTCTTTGCCACATCCACCAGGTATAGGAAATCGTTGGAAAGTGTTTCCTTGGATTTCTTGCGGTCTTCCTCCGTCAATAAGTGAATAGGTAAATCACTTCCTTGTGAGTCGCCTACCATATATTTGTATTTCTTGTCACAAATGAAATGTGCGTAAGGAGAACAAGTCATAAGAATTTCTTCTTCTAAGGTAACCGGATCAATCATTCGGATATTCTCAAGCAAGTCCCCGGTAGTTTCGCGGTATACAAATGCCAGCTTGGAACCATCGGGTAACCAAAACTCATGGGTTAAAATTAAATCGTTGGGTTGTTCTCGGCAGCAACGTAGATTACTGCCATCCTTCTGCACCAGCCATAGTCTGGCATCAATCAGGTCATAGGGACCTTCATGACAGAACATGATGGTATCCGGATCACCGGGACGAATCTGTGCATGCCCCAGCCAGCAGTTGGTTTCTAAAACAATATGATTGGTCTTCTGTTCCACATCAATGTAGATAAGTCGGCATAATGGCTTGGCAAGGCAGGTAGCGGCAAAGGAATCCCAGCCGCTTCTCTCGTCTGCGCAAGGGAGGGTATCCTGTTTTGTGGCAATAACAGCCATGTATCGGAAATCGTCACTCATACCGGCAGCGCCTACTTTCCAGCCTTCCGGTGAATGATAGACTTCGGAGATTTCCTTGGTTTCCAAGTTCATGCGGTAGTAGTTACCACCTTGGGAGTAGAAGAGCTCTTTATCATCGGGGGATAGATAACCATCATAATCAGCAAGGTAGTCCCCCTCGGTTAACTGCTCCATTTCTCCGCTTTCCAAATCTAAAAGATAAAGCCGGCGTGTGCCTTCACGCTCTTGGCACATTAAAAGCTTCTTGCCATCCCTGCTGGTCATGCGATTATAAAAGTACATATGGTGGCTTGTATAATCCGGCGAAGTCAGCCGGGTTACGGATATACCGGTATGTGGGTCTGTTTCTTTTTCAAAATAGTTCTGAAGCTTATCACCGATTGCCATAGATAGGTTCTCCTTTTCTTGTGTTTGTTATTGTGATACAGAATAATTTCTCCATAAATGAGGAGTGCCCAGACACCTTACGGCGCCCGGGCTATTATGAAAAAATTTATCTAACGTGTTCACGTCATTTGTATAGTAATAATATACTATATAAATATGAACAAAATATGAACAAAATGTGAATATAAAGAAAAATACACAAAAATGTTTTGTGTATTTTCTAAAAATATACAAAATGCACAAAAGGAAAAGAGAAAAAACAATTTTAGAAATTGGAAAAAGTATAGATTCTTTAAAGTAAAAATGGTATCATTACTCTAGATATGTTTTAAAATGTAACTACAAGCGACAAGTTTTGTTCGCAGAAAGTGGTAGGTGTACATGGTTGGAGGAAAATTTATGGATACAATTTTAGATAAGCTGTCACAGAAGTTTACGGCGCAGGAGATCATCAAGGCTAATACAGAAGCTGATACCAAAGCTTTAGAGAGAGTTCAGGAGCAGGTGCAGCAGTATAACAATTGTCTGGAAGAGATGAAGAAGGTAAACGGTCAGACCCAGCAGACCCTTTCTGATGTGGAGAAAACTTTGCAGACCGGTCTGGAGAAGTTTAAGAATGCGGAGATTCCTACTGAGAGTATTACAAAGCTGGTGGAGGAGAGTCTTGCTCAGATTAAGGCACTGCAGAACGAATCTGTAGACCTGCAGAGCATTTTGGATGAGAAATTTGCAAAGCAGGCAGAGGCATTACAGTCTGTTTTAGAAGAGAAATGTGGTGGTGGTAACAGCGAGATTACAGATTTTGTACATAAAGAGTGTGTAAAGGTATATCGTAATATGCAGGCTGTACAGATTGAGGAGAATAATAAGCAGACAGAGAGTCTTACCGAAGAGATTGCAAAGGCAACAGATAAGGCTAAGGCTGCATGGGGTGTTGCAGTTGCAACGCTGGTATTTTCTGTTTTGACCACCGCAGGTGCTGTTTTTCAGTTGTTGGTAACCCTGGGTGTGATTAGATTTTAAGTAAGAGAGGCAGCAGTAAGATGAGCAAAGAGCTTTGGAAACCGGGGAATATGTTATATCCTTTGCCGGTTGTGATGATTAGTGTTGCGGATAAAGAGGGTAAGCCTAATATTATTACCGTGGCATGGGCCGGTACAGTGTGCACTAATCCGCCCATGGTATCCATTTCAGTGAGACCGGAGAGGTATTCCTATGATATTTTAAAAGAAACCGGTGAATTTGTAATAAATCTTACCACGAAAGATTTGGCATATGCCACAGATTATTGTGGTGTGAAGAGTGGAAGAGACGTGGATAAATTCAAGGAAATGAATTTGACGGCACTTTCCGGGGAAAAGGTAAAGGCTCCCTTGATTAAAGAGAGCCCGGTGAACTTGGAGTGTCGCGTTACACAGGTACTTCCGTTAGGAAGTCATGACATGTTTCTTGCGGAGGTGGTAGCGGTGCACGCGGACAAGCAGTATATGGATGAAAAAGGCAAATTCCATTTGGAATATGCGGAGCCCATTGTGTATTCCCACGGAAGCTATCTTGCTACAGGAGAAACAATAGGAACCTTTGGGTACAGTGTTAAAAAGAATTAAATACTTAGATCTTGTTGGGGGAGTCTGTGAGGCTTCCCCTTTTTATGATGTCCTTTCCGTATTTTCCACGAATAGAATCTAATGCCGCATCCAGTTTTTCCAGCTTCTCGCGGTTGGGGAGAGTGCTGTTGGCTGCTTTAGTGGATTTCATAGGCTGTCGGGCAACATAGTCGAACAAATTCATTTGTAGTGGCTCACCTTCTTCTGTCAGCTTGGTACACCGTAAACCAAGCAAGCGGATGGGCGAACCGTCCCATAATTCATCGAAGAGTCTGCAAGCAGTCTGATAGATGATATCATTAGCAGCAGTGGGTGAAAAAAGGGAACACTGATGGGAAACGGATTTAAAGGAGGCATACTTTATTTCAGTAGTGACCATTCCTGCCAGTGTCTTGTGCTTCCGAAGTCTGCCTCCTACGGATTCTGAAAGTTGTAAGAGTACCTTGTAGGCATCTTCGGAATTGATGACATCGGTGGAAAGGGTGGTAGAATTCCCCACACCTTTGGCTTTGACCTGCTCTAAAATAAGTTCGGAGTCATCGATGCCATTAGCAAATTGCCACAGGGTGGTTCCCATGCTTTTCATGTGGGATTCCAGTACGGTCAGATCGGACTGGGCAAGCTCGCCAATGGTACGGATTCCAAGCTTATGAAGTGTCTCTGTTGCGGATTTGCCGCAGAGAAACAGGCTGGAAACCGGCAGATGCCACATTTTTTCCCGGATTTCGTGGGAGTAAAGCGTATGTACCAGATTGGGCTTTTTGAAGTCGGATGCCATTTTTGCCAGTACTTTCTTGTCGGAGATTCCTACATTTACAGTGAAACCGAATTTCTCATAGACAGAATCTTTGATGATACGGGCACCTTCTTCCGGAGTGGCGTAATTATCCATGATAGGCGTAAAATCCATATAGCATTCATCGATACTTGCCTGTTCAATATAGGGGCAGAAGGTGGAGAGATGTTCCATAAGTGCATGACTGTATGCACTGTAAAGCTGATGATTGGGTGGAACCATAATCAGGTGAGGGCACTTTTTGAATGCACTGACTACCGGCTCTGCAGTTTCGATGCCGAAGGCCTTTGCCGGAATGGATTTGGCAGTGACAATACCGTGTCTGGTCTGAGTATCGCCTCCAACAATGGATGGCACTGTGCGCAAGTCCACAGGATTACCTTTGGAGAGCTGCTCTAAGGCAGACCAGCTTAAAAAAGCGGAATTTACATCAATATGGAATATTATACTCATGCGCCTTACCTCCGGTAATTTCTTACATTCATTCTATAATAACAATATTACCTTTACAAGACAAAGAAAAATTGTTAAGATATTGTTACATTTCAGAGACGGGCAGCTATGTGAATACTCAGACTGAGTAAGCTTGCTTACAGAAGGCTGAGTATTCACATAGCTATGCGGCGAGAAGCCGCTCATGAGCAAAAGGAAAGCCGCGTAGCGGCGATTTTGCGAATGCGTCTCTGAAAGATTTGAACTGTAGACAAAGCATTATTTAAAGATAGATAGAGATTATGAGAATTACAAAGTATAAAAAAAGTATAAGAGTTGCATATATTCAGGCGGTTTTAGCCGTTGCTTTTATCTGGTTGTTCTTTATGGAGGGATATATTCCCTTTGAATATGCAGGGAACAACCTTTTTCACGTTACCGTGAATGGAGTGGATGTAGGAAGTTTATCAAGTGAAGAAGAGGCAGGAGAGCTTCTTTTGGATGCCAGAAGAGCCGTTGCATTTAAGAGTGATGAGCTGCTTTTCATGAATGTGGAGATGAGTGTGCAGGGTGAGGAGATTCTTCAAGGTTCTGCAGATGGCAGAGATGTGGTTTATCAGAACATGATTGCGGTTTTGGAGGACAGTGTTCTGGAAACAAAGCATCATGCATATACTGTAAAAGTAGATGAATATACGGTAAATTTAGCGGACGCTACGCAGGTGGTGGCCTTATTAGAGGCTGCAATCAGTAAATATGATACCGCTGATGAGTTTGACATTTCACTGGTACAGGATACAAAACGGGAGTTTAATGTATTACAGGCTAACGTAGTATCTAAGCAGGAGGAGCAGGCGGCAGTGGAGAAAAACGTGGAGCAGTCCACGTTTTTAGAGGCCGGAGTAACCGCTCAGATGAGTCAGATGTTTGCGGAGCTGGAGAAGCAGGAAGCCTTATCGTTTGAAGATTTTAAGCTGGGAATTGAGAACATGGGCTTTGACAAAGAAATTGAAATTGTAGAGTCGTATTTACCATCAGACCAGATTTCTACAGTGGATGAGGCCGTTACTGCATTGATTGAGGAACAGGAAGTACAGCAGATTTATAAGGTTAAGAGCGGAGATACTTTATCTGAGATTTCCATTGAAGTAAATATTTCCATGGATGATATCATTGCAATGAATGATTCTCTGGAGGATGAGAATTCGACTCTTCATATTGACCAGGAGCTGATTATTACAGTGCCTGAGCCGGAACTTTCCGTAACACGTAAGGAAGTAAACTATTATGAAGAAGTTTATAATGCGGAAATTATATATGTAGATAATGATAGCTGGTATACTACTACGAGTGTTGTTCTGCAGGAGCCATCTGCCGGTTTCCGTAAGGTAATTGCGGAAGAGCTCTATGTGGGAGATAATCAGATTGAGAGAACGATTTTATTAGAAGAAGTAGTAATGGACGCAGTACCTAAGATTGTAGAAAGGGGTACTAAGATTCCGCCCACATATATTAAGCCTATCAATGGTGGTAGATTAACATCCAAGTTTGGACCAAGAAAAGCTCCTACTAAGGGTGCTAGTAGTTACCATAAGGGTGTAGACTGGGCAATTGCTAGTGGTTCTTCTGTATATGCATCCAGTGGCGGTGTGGTAACAAAGGCCGGCTGGGGTAGCGGATATGGTTATGTAGTTTATATCGATCATGGCAATGGAACAGAGACTCGATATGCTCATTTAAGCAAGGTGCTTGTATCGAAAGGACAGAGGGTAAAGCAGGGAGAAAGGATAGCAAAGAGTGGAAATACGGGTGTTAGTACCGGACCACATTTACACTTTGAGCTTATCATGAATGGAAACCGTGTGGACCCGCTGAAGTATATCCAATAATGCGCAAACGCTTGTTCCGTTTACAAAAAAAGCAAGATGTGGTATTCTTATATAGTATAAAATACTTTATTTAGAATTTTTCGTTATGTTATTTTGATAGATTTAAAAGATTAGAGGGATATGCTATGGAACAATACGCAATCAAAGGCGGTAATCCATTAGTAGGAGAGGTAGAAATAGGGGGTGCAAAAAATGCTGCACTTCCTATTCTTGCTGCTTCTGTTATGACGGATGACACAGTTTATATAGATAATATGCCGGATGTCCGGGATACTAATGTACTTATTAAAGCAATGCAGGAAATCGGTGTAAATATTGAACGTACCGGTAGACATAGCGTTACGATTAACGCAGGGCAGATTAACAGTTTAGTAGTTGAGAATGAGAGTATTAAGAAGATTCGTGCCGGTTACTACTTGTTGGGGGCCATGCTTGGTAAATATAAGCATGCCGAAGTAGCTCTTCCGGGCGGATGTGATATCGGCTGCAGAGCGATTGATCAGCACATCAAGGGCTTTAAGGCTCTTGGTGCAGAGGTGGTTATTGAAAACGGATTGATTAAGACCCGTGCTGAGAAACTGACAGGAACTCATATTTATATGGACTGTGTAAGTGTGGGCGCAACTATCAATGTGATGATGGCGGCAGCACTTGCGGAAGGTAAGACTATTATTGAAAATGCAGCAAAGGAGCCTCATGTAGTAGATGCGGCCAATTTCTTAAACAGTATGGGTGCCAATGTCAAGGGCGCAGGTACGGATGTGATTCGCATTAAGGGTGTTGCAAAGCTTCACGGAACTGAGTACACGGTGATTCCGGATCAGATTGAAGCAGGAACATTTATGTTTGCGGCAGCGGTTACCAAGGGTGATGTGACTGTAAAGAACGTAATTCCCAAGCATTTAGAGTCTATCAGTGCAAAGCTTTTGGAAATTGGATGTGAAATCGAAGAGTCTGATGATTGTATGCGTGTAGTGGCATCCAAGCCACTTAAGCATTCACATGTGAAGACCCTTCCTTATCCGGGCTTCCCAACAGATATGCAGCCTCAGATTACAGTGGCCCTTGCCATTGCAGGAGGAACCAGTATCGTAACAGATACTATCTTTGAGAACCGTTTCAAGTATGTGGATGAATTAATACGTATGGGAGCCAATATCAAGGTAGAGGGTACCACTGCGATTATCGAAGGTATTAAGAAATTCTCCGGAGCTAATCTTTCTGCACCTGATTTACGTGCCGGGGCAGCGCTTGTTTTGGCGGGGTTAAGTGCAGAGGATTTCACCATAGTGGAGGATATTCACTATATTGCCAGAGGATATGAGGACTTCCATTTGAAGCTTCAGTCTCTTGGGGCTCAGATTGAATTGATAAATTCTGAAAGGGATTTACAGAAATTCAAATTGAAAATTAGTTGACAGTAGTACGAAAGTATTGTATAGTTACTCTCGTAATATAATTTTATATCTATAATTCCTACTTATTCAGAGTGGTGGAGGTGCATAGGACCTGTGAAGCCACGGCAACCCCAGCGATGGAAGGTGCCAACCTGAGCAAGGCTAGTAACTTGAACAATAAGTGGATTTGATTCTCTGAAGATACAAGTCCGCTTTTTGAGCGGACTTCTTTATGTTCAAAGATAAAGACCACACCAATTTCCTAAGGAGGCAAAAATGGAAAGAGAAAAATATTTATTTACTTCAGAATCTGTAACTGAAGGACATCCGGATAAAATCTGTGATGCGGTATCCGATGCAGTGTTAGATGCTATTATGGCACAGGATCCTAACGCTCGTGTAGCGTGTGAGACTTGTACCAACACTGGTTTCGTGCTTGTTATGGGTGAGATTACTACAAAGGCAAATATCGATATTACCAGCATCGTTCGTGAGACCGTAACCGAAATCGGTTATGACAGCTCTGAAAAGGGATTTGATGGTAACACTTGTGCAGTTATGGTAGCACTGGACAAGCAGTCCGCAGATATTGCAATGGGCGTTGATAAGGCATTAGAAGCAAAAGAGAATCAGATGAGCGATGAGCAGATTGAAGCAATCGGTGCAGGCGACCAGGGTATGATGTTTGGTTTTGCAACCAACGAGACCGAGGAATATATGCCATATCCGATTTCTTTGGCGCACAAGTTAACCCTTCAGCTTACCAAGGTTCGTAAGAACGGTACCTTGTCCTACTTAAGACCGGACGGTAAGAGCCAGGTTTCTGTAGAGTATGATGAGAACGGTAAGCCACTCCGCCTGGAGGCAGTTGTATTATCTACCCAGCATGACGAGAAGGTTTCTCAGGAGCAGATTCATGCTGATATCAAGAAATATGTATTCGATGAGGTTCTTCCTCAGGATATGATCGATGAGAACACCAAGTTCTTTATCAACCCTACCGGAAGATTCGTAATCGGTGGACCAAACGGTGACTCCGGCTTAACCGGACGTAAGATTATTGTAGATACCTACGGTGGATATGCTCGTCACGGCGGCGGTGCATTCTCCGGAAAGGACTGCACAAAGGTAGACCGTAGTGCAGCTTATGCAGCTCGTTATGTAGCAAAGAATATTGTTGCAGCTGGTCTTGCTGATAAGTGCGAAATCCAGCTTTCTTATGCAATCGGTGTAGCACAGCCTACCTCTGTCATGGTAGATACTTTTGGAACCGGTAAGGTTTCTGAGGAGAAGCTGGTTGCAATGATTCGTGAGAACTTTGATCTTCGTCCTGCAGGAATCATCAAGATGCTTGATCTCCGCAGACCGATTTACAAGCAGACTTCCAGCTATGGTCATTTCGGACGTAATGACCTTAACCTTCCTTGGGAGCAGCTGGATAAGGTTGATGTTTTGAAAAAATATTTGTAATTTTCTTAAGAGGCATGTAAATTCACAAAAGACAGTCCATGCAAGCTTGCTTGCGCTGGGCTGTTTTTGTGGATTTATACGGCGATAAGCCGTCATGAGCAAAAGGAAAGTCTCGAAGAGACGATTTTGCGAATGGACTCTTAAGATAATAGAAAGAGGGAGTATAATATGAAAAAAGCCCGGCTGATGCTTATTATTTCCATGATTGTCTTTGGTACGCTGGGACCATTTGTACGTAATATTCCGGTATCATCCGGAGAACTGGCTCTCTACAGAGCGGTACTTGCGGCGGTGCTAATTCTGGGGTATCTTCTGGTGACAAGGCAAAAGATACCTTTTGGAAATATTAAAAAAGAGATTCCTTTGTTACTCTTCTCAGGAGCAGCTATGGGATTTAACTGGATTTTATTATTTGAAGCATATAAGTATACTACGGTGTCGGTGGCGACATTAAGCTACTATTTTGCCCCGGTGATTGTAACGGTTGTTTGCCCGTTCCTATTTAAGGAAAAGTTGACTAAGAAGCAGATTATATGTTTTGTTATGTCCACCCTGGGTATTGTATTGATTACCGGAATCGGTGATGTAGGCGGCGGTAAGGACCATATCGGCATTCTTTTTGGCCTTGGTGCAGCGGTATTTTATGCAACAGTAATTCTGTTAAATAAATTTATAAAAAATGTGGAGGGAATTCATCGTACATTTTTGCAGTTTATTGCGGCGATTATTGTACTGATTCCATATGTGGCTGTTACCAGTGGTGTTACATTGGGGAGCCTGAATGGAATCGGCTGGATGAACCTACTGATTGTAGGATTGGTACATACAGGTATTACGTACTGTCTGTATTTTTCTTCCTTAAAGGAACTTCCGGGGCAAAAGGCTGCAATTTTAAGCTATATCGACCCTTTGGTAGCGGTAGTGATTTCTGTGACTGTGCTGGGAGAGAGTATGGGGGTATGGCAGCTGATAGGAGGTGTCCTGATTTTGGGATTCACTCTGTGGAATGAGTTTCCGTCAAAAAAATAGTATATTGACAAATATTTCATGTGGCGTTATTATGAGTAAAAATTGCTGGGAGGACGCCACATGTTTTATTTTCAGTTTGAAAAGCTGAATAGGGACGACGATAGGTAGCGTTTGTATCTGTGACAAATCATAGGTACAAGCGCTCTTAGTGTTGTACCTATGTGGGAATAGAAGAGAGAACCACATTGGTAAAGGATTATTATATAGTCTTTGCTGGTGTGGTTTTTTTGTACCATTTTTTGAAGGGTGGTGATCGTATGGGACATAGAGATGATGTCCTTATGGATAGTCGGACTTTGGGGGAAACGGATAACAGAAAAGAAAGGATGACATATTATGAAGACAATGAATGGAAGTATTACAAATAGAGAATTTGAAATTGAGGAACTAAAAAAACATATAGGAGAAGTGGTGAAAGTCCACGGTAGCATTTACAAAGTGCGTAAAATGAAGGGATTCTCCTTTGTACTGCTGCGTACCAAGAGAGAAGTGATGCAGTGTATCGCAGAAGAGGGGATAGAGCTTCCGGCAGAAGAAAGTTGTGTGATTCTTACTGCGCAGGTAGTGGAAGAGTCTCGCAGCAAAAAGGGATATGAGCTTCATATAAAGGGGATAGAGGTGCTAAGTGTGCCACATGAGGCATCTCCTATCGTCATCAATCAGAAACTGGTGGACACTTCTATCGAAAATATGCTGGACTACCGGGTGGTAACACTGCGAAATGAAAAACAGCGTGCACTTTTTAAATTGCAGGAGGGAATCTGTCAGGGATTTCGCGGCTTTTTGCAGGGACAGAATTTCACGGAGATTCATACACCCAAGCTGGTACAGACAGGTGCAGAAGGCGGAGCCAATATTTTTGCTCTGAATTATTTTGGACAGGAGGCGTATCTTGCCCAGAGTCCTCAGTTTTATAAACAGATGATGGTGGGCGTGTATGAGAGGGTCTTTGAAATCGGTCCGGTATTCCGCGCGGAAAAGCACGATACCTCCAGACATCTGAATGAGTATACCAGTGTGGACTTTGAGCTGGGATATATCCATAGCTTTGAAGAAATCATGGAAATGGAAATCGGGATGCTGAAATATACCATGAATTATTTGAGAGCAAGCTATGGGGCAGAGCTGGAGCTTTTGGAGGTACAGCTCCCTGCAATTGAAGAAATTCCAGTGATAACATTTCATGAGGCGAAGGAGCTGGTCTCCAAAGAATACAACAGACCTATCACTGATATGGAGGACTTTGAGCCTGAGGAGGAGAAGCTGTTGTATGAGTGTATTCGTAAGAAGACCGGAAGCGAGTTTGTCTTTGTAACCCATTATCCCAGTAGTAAAAGACCCTTCTATGCCATGGAAACACCGGGAAATCCGGCAGTGACAGAGAGCTTCGACTTACTGTTCCGTGGTCTGGAAATCACCACCGGCGGACAGAGAATCCATGGCTACGCAGAGCAAGTGGAGAAGATGAAGCGCAGAGAAATGAATGTAGAACTTTTCGAAAGCTACCTGATGATGCACAAGTATGGCATGCCTCCCCACGGCGGTATGGGGCTTGGGTTGGAACGATTTACGGCAAAGCTTCTGGGATATGAAAATGTGAGATATGCTACATTGTTCCCAAGGGATATTCATAGATTGACACCGTAGGAATTTAACAAAACATTAACATCTCCCAAACATTTTGTAATTATCCACCAGTTAATATGACATCATAAGCAGTAAACAAATATTTCAAAATAAAGGAGAGGTAAAAGATGTCAGGTTTAGAGAAAATCGAAAAAGCAGTAGTAGAGGGTTACAAGAAGATTGAGGATGGCGTAGTAAGCGGCTACAAGAAGATTGAGAGAGGCGCTGTGGAAGGCTACAAGAAAATTGAAAAGGGTGCTGTAGAAGGTTTTGAAAAGGTGGATAATGGCAAGATTGAGAAAATTGCCGATGCAGTGACCAGCGGTTACAAGAAGGTGGAGGATACCGTGGTTGGTGGATTTAACAAGATGACTGATGGTTTTGTGGAAAAGCATCTGACCAAAGAAGGAGAAACCGTGGAAGAGGCGAAGAAGCGTCTTGCTGAAGAACAGGCAGAAAGAATGGAAAACACTCTGAATCCAAAGGTGAATATTCCAAATGCAGAAGAAATTGTGAAGAAGAATTTAGAAGCTAGTAAGAATGCAGGAAAAAGATAATGGAGCAGGATGCAAAAATGATGCACCCAAGGGATATGCTGACGTTATGGAAAATAATGTCAAGGTATTGGGGGAAGCATCATGGAAAAACCGAGGAAACGTTCCGCATTGCGGGCAAAGTGTGGTATGTGGTATTATGCCATGCTTCGTTATCTGCTTTGGATAAAGAAGAGAAGAATATTTGCACGTCAGAAAGTAAAGGAGAATTATCCGTACGTATATTTTGAACACAGTACACCACTTATGAGGAAATTAAAGGATGTAGATATGTGGCTTCAGGAGAATAAGGTGGTGAACCTGAAACTTGCGGCACCCAGACTGGATGGGATTATTCTGCGACCGGGGGAGGTACTTAGTTATTGGAGGCTTATCGGAAAACCTACATACCATAAGGGCTATAAGGATGGTATGGTGTTGAAGAATGGTGGCTTTCATCCGGGGGCAGGAGGAGGGCTATGTCAGATGTCCAATCTGATATTTTGGATGACGGTACATACACCGTTAACAATCATAGAGCGACATCGGCATGGATATGATGTGTTTCCGGATTCTAACCGGACCCAGCCTTTCGGAAGCGGTGCAACCTGCTTTTATCCTCACGGAGATTTGATGATTAGAAATGATACGAATCAGTCCTTTCAGCTGCGGGTGTGGGTTGGAGAAAAAGAGCTCTTCGGGCAGTGGCGCTGTATGGAAGAGCCGGAGTATAGCTATGAAATCGTGGAGCGTAATCATGTGATGCAGAGTGAGTATTGGGGCGGCTACAGCCGCCACAATGAATTGTATCAGTTAAAGTATAATAAAGAGGGGAAACTGCTCAGTGATGTGCTGATTGTGAAAAATGATGCAATGATGATGTATGAACCATTTTTGGAAACTCGTAGTGAATAATAATATTTGAGAAATGACTCATTTGGCGGGAGGAGTAATTAAGCTATGATAAACAATGCGAAACAGATTTGGATTGTGGGAGAAAATGGGGTAAATACATGGATGTGTTTTCGAAAAGAGTTTGATTACAGTTCCGGGGAAGCGTTACAGGTAATGGCCGAAATTGCAGTAGATTCCAAGTACTGGCTCTATCTCAATGGGAAGCTTGTGGTACGTGAAGGAGGACTGAAGCGTGGCCCCTCCAGAAACGGTACCTATTATGAGGAAATTGATTTGGGAGAGTATCTGACGCAAGGAAAAAATGTGATTGCCATATTGGTATGGCATTTTGGTAAAAATGGCTTTTCCCATTTGTCCAGCGGGCTGGGAGGATTACGGTGCGCCATTGCATTACCGGGTGGTGTACTTTATTCCGATGCATCGTGGCAGGTGAAAAAGCATCCTGCATATGTTTCAGCAGATCCGGGGGACGAGCCAACCAATTTCCGTCTTGCGGAAGCTAATATTTATTTTGATGCAGCTCAGGATTTGGAAGGATGGTATGAAGCGGATTATGACAGCGATGCATGGCAGGATGCAGATGTGATCCCTGAGGAAGAAGCCCGGAAAGCATGGGGAAGACTGGAGAAAAGAATTATTCCTCAGCTGAAGGATTTTGGCGTGAAAGAGTATCTGAATTCCGAAGAGGTTGAAGATATCACATTTGCAGAAGATACGGTGGTAGCAATGCGGCTGCCATATAATGCTCAGTTTACGCCAACACTTCATATTACAGCTCCCAAGGGGCTAAAAGTCGAAATCCGGACGGATAACTACGAAGTGGGCATGATGGGCGAGAAATGTGCAATGACAGTATACTATACCAAGGAAGGTACGCAGTCTTACGAGGCTCTTGGATGGCTGAACGGAGAGTGGGCATACTACCACATTCCGGCAGGCGTGACCATACATTCATTAGGATATCGGGAGACCGGGTACAATACAGAAGTTGTGGGAAGCTTTCGGTGTGATGATGAGTTTTTGAACAAGTTGTGGGAGAAATCCTTGCGTACCTTATATGTCACCATGAGAGATACTTTTATGGACTGTCCGGATAGAGAGCGTGTCCAGTGGTGGGGAGACGTTAATATTGAAATGCAGATGGCGCTATACTGTTTGGATGAAAAGGCACTTCTTTTGTACAAAAAGGGTGTGGATTCTTTGGTAGGGTGGTCAGAGAATGGGAATCATATGATGACAGTGGTTCCATCCGGTACGGAGCAGTTTGAACTTCCTATGCAGAATCTGGCAGGTATCTGGGGCTTTTGGTATTATTATGAGTACACGGGAGATATTAGTGTGCCGGAGAGAGCTTATGAGATGTCCAGGGAGTATCTGCAATTATTTTCTATGGGAGAGGACGGACTTGTGATTCATCGAGCCGGAAGCTGGGACTGGCCGGACTGGGGTGAGCATGCGGATATCGCTGTTATGGAAAATGCATGGTATTACATGGCTCTGAAGAGTTGCAAGAGCATGGCAGAAATTCTGGGGAAAACAGAGGATATCACTTTTTATGAGGAACGATTGGACTCCATTGCGGAGAGTTTTAATAGGATGTATTGGAAGGGAGATCATTATTATCACTTTACGGACAATGGCCTGCCGGATGACAGAGCCAATGCTCTTGCGGTACTGTCAGGTCTTGCAAAGAAGGAGTACTATCCGAAGATTCTGCGCATCTTAGAAACTGTGGAGAACTCCAGTCCTTATATGGAAAAGTATGTGCTGGATGCCATGTGTGAAATGGGTTATATTGATGAAGCAATCCTTCGCATGAAAAGACGATACAAAGAGATGGTGGAAGAGGATTATTCTACGCTTTGGGAGTATTGGAGCAAGGATGGTACCATGAATCATGCATGGTCAGGTGGACCGCTGATTACCATGGCAAAATATATTGCAGGAATACGGCCGGCGGCAGTGGGGTACGAAAAACTTATTGTCAAACCACATCTGGGACATTTGAAATATGTGAAATGCCGTGTACCTTCTGTAAGGGGAGAGATTGTGGTGGAGGTATAAGCCCACAATTTGAAGTAGGAAAGGTCGAGAGAACATTCTGTAGAGGCGTGCCGAAAGGTGCGCCTTTTTTTCTGTGAAAAATCTCCAATTGGTTTTTTTATAGAGGCAATGTATAATAATTTTATATGAGTTGAGATAGGAACTTTAGGAGGATTTGGCATGGCATTTGCACATTTGCACGTCCACACAGAGTACTCTCTGTTGGATGGTTCCAATAAAATAAAAGAATTTGTAAAGCGTGTAAAGGAACTGGGAATGGACAGTGCGGCAATCACGGACCACGGTGTGATGTATGGTGTGATTGACTTTTACCGGGCGGCCAAGGCGGAGGGAATCAAGCCCATTTTAGGCTGCGAGGTATATGTGGCACCGAATTCCAGATTTGATAAGGAGCTGACCGGTGGTGAGGACAGGTATTACCACCTCGTTTTGCTTGCAGAAAATAATCAGGGCTATGCAAATCTTATGAAGATTGTGAGTAAGGGGTTTACGGAAGGCTACTATTATAAACCGCGAGTGGATATGGAGGTACTGCGTCAGTATCACGAGGGTATCATTGCCCTGTCAGCCTGTCTGGCAGGAGAGGTACAGAGATATATCACCAAAGGACTTTTGGACGAAGCCAGAAAAAGTGCTCTAAAATATGAGGAGTGCTTTGGTAAGGGCAATTATTTCTTAGAGATGCAGGATCATGGCATTCCGGAGCAACGTACGGTAAATATGGAGCTGATGCGTATGAGCAAGGAGTTGGATATTCCGCTGGTAGTAACCAATGACGTGCATTACACCTATGCTTCTGATGCGGAATCTCATGACATTCTTCTTTGCCTGCAGACAGGTAAGAAGCTCAGCGATGAAGACCGTATGCGCTATGATGGCGGTCAGTACTTTGTAAAGAGCGAAGAGGAGATGAAGGGGCTGTTTCCCTATGCTTGGGAGGCAGTGGAGAATACCCAGTGGATTGCGGATCGTTGTAATGTAGATATTGAATTTGGGAATACCAAGTTACCACATTATGAGGTGCCGGAAGGGTATGATTCCTGGACGTATTTGAATAAACTTTGTACCGATGGCCTTATGGAGCGTTATGGAGATGAAAATCTCCCAGCAGGAGATACCGGTATGACCTTTCGGGAGAGGCTGGACTACGAGCTTGGGGTTATCAGGACCATGGGCTACGTGGACTATTTCCTGATTGTATGGGATTTTATTAATTACGCAAGGCAGAATGGGATTCCGGTAGGTCCGGGACGAGGATCTGCGGCTGGTAGTATCGTTTCCTACTGTTTGAAGATTACCAATATTGACCCCATCCGCTACAGTCTGCTCTTTGAGCGTTTCTTAAATCCGGAGCGTGTATCCATGCCTGATATCGATATTGACTTCTGCTTTGAAAGACGCCAGGAGGTTATTGATTATGTAGGGCGTAAATACGGCGCGGACAAGGTGGTGCAGATTGTCACCTTTGGTACTTTGGCGGCAAAGGGTGTTATCCGTGATGTAGGGCGTGTTATGGATTTACCTTATGCGTATGTGGATTCCATTGCCAAGATGGTGCCCAATGAGCTTAATATTACACTGGAAAGAGCACTGGAGATGAATCCGGAGTTTCGTACCCTTTATAGTACGGATGATAAGGTAAAGTATCTGATTGATATGTGTAAGAGGCTGGAGGGACTTCCAAGACACACCTCCATGCATGCCGCAGGCGTGGTAATCTGTCCTCAGGCAGCAGATGAGTTTGTGCCTCTTTCCAGAGGAAGTGACGGTTCCATTACCACCCAGTTTACCATGACCACACTGGAAGAACTGGGACTTCTCAAGATGGACTTCTTGGGGCTTAGAACCCTTACCGTTATCAAGAATGCGGTTGATTATGTAGAGAAAAGTACCGGAAAGCGTATTGATATTGATAATATAGATTTTGATGATAAGAAGGTGTTAGCTTCCCTTCATACGGGTAAAACAGATGGTATCTTCCAGCTGGAATCTGCGGGAATGAAGAACTTCATGAAGGAGCTTCGGCCGGAGAATCTGGAGGATATGATTGCGGGTATTTCCTTATATCGTCCGGGACCTATGGATTTCATTCCCAAGTACATCAAGGGAAAGAATACGGATGGAGATATCACATATTCCTGCCCACAGTTGGAGCCGATTTTATCTCCCACTTACGGCTGTATCGTATATCAGGAGCAGGTTATGCAGATTGTGCGTGACCTGGGTGGTTATACCTTGGGACGAAGCGATCTGGTTAGACGAGCCATGAGTAAGAAGAAGCAGGCCGTGATGGAGAAAGAGCGTGCCAATTTCGTATACGGTAATGAGGATGAGGGGGTTCCCGGTTGTATATCTAAGGGAATCAGTGAGTCTGTGGCAGGCGGCATCTATGATGAAATGATGGATTTTGCTAAGTATGCGTTCAACAAATCCCATGCGGCATGTTATGCGGTAGTTTCTTATGAGACGGCATATTTGAAGTATTATTATCCGGTAGAGTTCATGGCAGCACTGATGACTTCGGTGATTGATAATTCCAAGAAGGTGTCCGAGTATATCTTGGTGTGCCGTAATATGGGTATTAATATTCTTCCACCGGATATTAACGAGGGTGAATCCGGATTCTCCGTATCCGGTAACAGTATCCGATATGCACTGACTGCCATTAAGGGAGTGGGAAGACCGGTGATTGAAGCTATTGTCGAGGAACGTAAGGCCCGTGGCAGATATACCAATCTGAAAGATTTCATCACTCGTGTGGCAGATAAGGATGTAAATAAGCGTGCCATTGAGAACTTTATCAAGGCGGGAGCGTTGGATAGTCTGGGCGGAACCAGAAAGCAGTGCATGAGCGTGTATGTGCAGATTTTGGACCATATTACCAAGGATAAGAAGAACAATCTGGCAGGACAGATTTCCCTGTTTGATATTGCTTCCGAAGAGGATAAAGATGATTTTGATATTAAGATGCCTAATGTAGGAGAGTATCCCAAGGAGATGCGTCTTGCCTTTGAAAAAGAGGTGCTGGGGATTTATGTTAGTGGCCATCCCCTGGAGGAGTATCAGGAGCTTTTGCAAAAGCATGTGACCAACACGGCAGTGGATTTTGCACTGGATGAGGAGACCGGGGCGGTATCAGTGGAAGACCATGCAAATGTAGTTATCGGCGGTATGATTGCGGAGAAGACTATTAAGTATACCAAGAATGACAAGATTATGTGCTTCTTAAATATAGAAGATTTGGTGGGGAATGTGGAGGTTGTAGTATTCCCTAAGGATTATGAGAAGTACTCTGCGCTTCTTTTGGAGGATGCTAAAGTATTTATTAAAGGAAGAGTATCTGCGGAAGAGGATAAAGATGCAAAGCTGATTTGCGAGCAGATTGCAAGTTTTGATGATGCTGTAAGCGGAAATATGTTTGTCGGCAGAAATGGAAGATTCCAAGGCGGTTATAACCGTAACCAGAATTATGCCGGAGCCGGAAATTCATACAGAACGCCTCAGCAACAGGCGCAGCCACCAAAACCTCAGGGGCTTCCGAAAGGTGTATGGGTACAGTTTGATACGTTGGAAGATTTCCAAGCAAAAGAGAAGCTTCTATATGAAGTAACTGCGGACCTGGAGGGTGATGAGAATCTGGTAATCTTTATCAAGAATCCTTCAAAGACCTACAAAGTACTGCCGGATAACCGGAATGTAAAGGCGGACGAGACGCTTCGAAACCGTTTAAATGTTGCCTTTGGCCAAGAAAATGTTAAATTTTTAACCAAACCTATTGAAAACCATTAGAAAATGGATTAAAATATCATAAAAATGTAATGATAAGTATGTATGTAGGACAAGAGGAGGTAACCTCATGGCAAAGGAAATTAAAACAATCGGAGTGTTAACAAGTGGCGGTGATGCACCCGGAATGAATGCAGCAGTTAGAGCTGTAGTACGTACCGCACTTGCGAGAGGATTAAAGGTTAAGGGGATCATGAGAGGCTATCATGGTCTTTTGAATGAAGAGATCAAGGACATGGTAGCAAGAGATGTTTCAGATATTATCCAGAAGGGTGGTACTATTTTAGGTACTGCAAGATGTATGGAGTTTACGACTGCAGAAGGACAGGAGAAGGGCGCTGAAATCTGTAAGAAGCATGGCATTGACGGCATCGTAGTTATCGGTGGTGACGGTTCTTACCGTGGTGCACAGAAGCTTGCAAGACTTGGTATCAACACCATCGGTGTACCGGGAACCATCGACCTTGATATTTCCTGTACCGATTATACTATCGGCTTTGATACTGCTATCAATACTGCGATGGAAGCAATTGATAAGGTTAAGGATACATCATCTTCTCATGAGAGATGTAGTATTATTGAGGTAATGGGTAGAAATGCAGGTTACATTGCACTGTGGTGTGGTGTGGCAAATGGTGCAGAGGATATTCTTCTTCCGGAAAATTACGATTATGATGAGCAGAAGATTATCAATAACATCATCCGTAATCGTAAGAAGGGTAAAAAGCATCATTTAATCATCAATGCGGAGGGTATCGGACATTCTACATCCATGGCTCGTAGAATCGAAGCAGCTACCGGTATTGAGACTCGTGCGACTATCCTTGGTCACATGCAGCGTGGTGGTAATCCAACCTGTAAGGACCGTTACTATGCTTCTATGATGGGAGCTTGTGCGGTGGATGCATTAATCGCAGGCAAGAGCAATCGTGTTATTGCTTATAAGCATGGTGAGTTCATTGATTATGATATTGAAGAAGCACTGAATATGAAGAAGTCTATTGATCCATATCAGTACGAAATTGCAGGATTACTGTAAAATAAACTAGTGTAAGAAGAACAAAGCTGTTATACTGTATTGGTATAGCAGCTTTATTTTGACTATTCAGAGTCATGCAAATTTATGAAAGGAAACCTTGTAAGCTTGCTTACAGAGGGCTGTTTTTATGAATTTATATGGCGAGAAGCCATCAATGAGCAAAAGAAAAGCCTCGCAGAGGCGATTTTGCGAATACATGACTTTGGATAGGCATTGTGTATATAAGTGAGAGAGGAAGAAATATGATAACCAGTTTATCAAATCCCAGGGTAAAACAGGTAGTGCAATGGCAGAGCAAGGCCAAGGAACGGAAAAAGGACGGAATCTTTCTGGTGGAAGGCATTAAGATGTACGAGGAAGCTCCGGAAAGTGCTATAAAAGAGACGTATATATTGGAAGAAACGCTGGAAAGGGTGAAAGGCACTTCGGTGGCAGATAAGCTTGCCAAAACGGGATATGAGGTTGTGTCTAAGGATGTATTTTTAAAGATGTCGGACACCCAGACTCCACAAGGGATATTGTGTGTGGTGAAGAGACCGCAGTTTGATTTGGAGAAGCTTCTTCAGACAGAAAATCCACTGTTTGTGGTGTTGGAGGATTTACAAGATCCGGGGAATTTAGGAACAATCGTAAGAACCGGAGAAGGTGCGGGAGTGACGGCAGTTTTTATGTCCAAGAATACAGTGGACATCTACAATCCCAAGACCATTCGTGCTACCATGGGGTCCATTTACCGTGTACCTCATATATATATAGAAGATATAGGAGAATTGCTTGAAAAGCTACATAAGGCAGCAGTAAAAACTTATGCTGCCCATTTAAAGGGAGAGAATTATTATAGTAGCTTTTCCTTTCGGGAAGGAACCGCTTTTCTTATTGGAAATGAGGGTAGCGGATTAAAGAAGGATACGGCAGATAAAGCGGATTTCTATTTGAAAATTCCTATGGAGGGACAGGTAGAATCGTTAAACGCGGGAATAGCAACAGCTTTACTGATGTATGAAACACATAGACAAAGGAGTGTATAAGATAATTATGAAAATTGGATTTATCGGATTAGGAAATATGGCATCTGCCATGATTGGAGGCATGTTAAATGCAGGCGAAGTAAAGCCGGAAAATTTACTTGGAAGTGACAAGTCACTTCAGATGAGAGAAAATGCAGAAAAAACGTTTGGAATGCAGGTGATGGAAGACAATGGAACCGTTGCAGAGCAGGCAGATATTTTATTTTTAGCAGTAAAGCCTATTTTCTTCCCTGATGTAATGAGTGATATTCGTGGAAAAATTAAGGAAACCACAGTTGTTGTAAGTATAGCAGCAGGCCAGACGGTGCAGAATATAGAGGACGGATTAAAAAATAAAGATGCAAAAATTATCCGCCTTATGCCGAATACCCCTGCACTTGTGGGAGAAGGTTGTACAGCAATTTGTAACAACGCAAATGTAACTAAAGAGGAACTGGAAACCGTTAAAAAGCTTCTGCAGACTTTTGGAAAAGCAGAGGAAATTCCGGAGAGACTTTTTGATGCATTTATCGGTATCAGCGGTAGTTCACCGGCCTATGTGTTTATGTTTATTGAGGCCATGGCGGATGCGGCGGTAAATGCCGGAATGCCAAGAAATCTGGCATATACCTTTGCTTCCCAGGCAGTGCTTGGAAGTGCGAAAATGGTGCTGGAAACAGGTAAACATCCGGGCGAGTTAAAGGACATGGTTTGTTCTCCGGGAGGTACTACTATTGCAGCAGTAAAGGTGCTGGAAGAAAAGGGCATGAGAGCTGCTGTCATTGATGCGGTAGAAGCTTGTGTGGAAAAGTCACGGAATCTTTAAGGGTTGACAAAGAAAAAATGTTCTGTTATTATGTTCGGCGTAACGTTGTTAACAAAAATGTAACATTTTTTGATGTTAAACGGAGGTAAAAAAGATGGCAGGAAGCAGAAGGCTGCTTGCACGATTAGCCGGTTTGGTATTAGTATTTACCGTGGCTATGGATGCAAGTGTTAGCGTAGAAGCTGGTAGCTGGGCAAATTACCTGGATTCCTTTAATGGCGGTGTAGCAGCCATATTCAACGTAGATTCCAATACTGCAGTTGAGTACTTAAATGCTACAGAGAAAGAATTAAATTTAACTCCACCGGAGGTGGAGGACGAAAAGAAGCTGGTTATGGCCAACGTAAAGAATGCTTTGAATGTTAGAGCAGAGGCCAGCGAAGATGCAGAGAAAGTTGGCAAGTTGTATAAGGACTGTGGCGGTACCATTTTAGAGCGTGCAAACGGTTGGACCAAGTTACAGTCAGGCAATATTATCGGATGGGCAAAGGATGAGTACCTGCTTTTTGATGAAGAGGCAGAAGAGCTTGCTAATTCGGTTGGAAAGATGATTGCCACTATTACTGCGGATGCACTTCGTGTCCGTCAGGAGCCCAGTATGGAGGGCGAAGAGCTTGTCCTTTTGGTGAAGGATGAGATTTTGGAGGTTGTTTCCACCGAGAATGAAGGATGGGTATGTGTGGATTACGAAGGTGAGGATGCCTTTGTATCTGCGGAATATGTAGATTTATCATTCCAAATTGATGTGGGAGAAACCGTAGAAGAAATCGAGGCTCGTGAAGAAGCTGAGAGAGAAGCTAAGCGTCATAAGAATTATGGAGAATATACTACTGATGCAGACACCCTGCTCTTGCTTGCAGCGTTGATTCACTGTGAAGCGAGAGGTGAGTCTTATGAAGGACAGCTTGCAGTAGGTGCGGTTGTTATGAACCGTGTGCGTAGTTCGGCATATCCGGATACGATTCATGGTGTTATTTATGCATCCGGTCAGTTTACACCGGCTATGAATGGCAAAGTAAACCGTGTATATGAATCCGGCAAGATTCAGGAAAGTTGTATCCGTGCTGCGGAAGAAGCACTTTCCGGTGTATCCAATGTCGGTGATATGACACACTTTAGAAGAAATGATGGTAGAGACGGTCTTGTTATCGGTAACCATGTATTCTACTAAATCATAAGGAATCAGGCATAGTCCTAACGTGCATTTTTGGCTACGTTAGGACTTTTTTTGTGACAAGAAAAGGATTGAAGGTTTTTTACTGATGTAGTATGATAAAGCCATAAAGTAAAGGATTTTCATGAGAAAGGGGGAGAAAATATGCCGGATATGACAATTGTTTGGTTGGTATTGTTGATTGTTTGTCTTGTAGTGGAAGCGTTGACATTGGGGCTGACCACAATTTGGTTTGCAGGTGGTGCCCTGATTGCACTTTTTGCAGCCGCAATTCATGCACCGATCTGGTTGCAGGTTGTACTGTTTCTGGCGGTATCATTGCTTCTTTTGTTCTATACCAGACCTATTGCGAAGAGATTTTTCAACCGCAATGTGACCAAAACTAATGTGGATAGCGTCATTGGAAAGGACGCAATTGTTGTGGAAGAGATTGATAATTTGCATGGAAAAGGTCGTGTGACTTTGGCAGGGCAGGAATGGACAGCCAGAAGTGTAGAGGAAAACGGAAAAATCCCGATGGGAGCCGTTGTGGAGGTAGAAGCTGTCAGTGGTGTGAAGCTGATGGTTCGAGAAGAAAATATTCAAAAATAAATTTAGGAGGAGTATATTATGCCAGCTATTATTGGAGCATTAGTTATTATTGTTATTTGTTTGATTGCATCTTGTGTAAAGGTTGTACCTCAGGCACAGGCGTATGTAATAGAAAGATTGGGAGCATATCAGGAGACTTGGGGAACCGGTTTGCACATTAAGTTGCCCATTATTGACAGAGTTGCCCGTAGAATTAATTTAAAGGAACAGGTTGCAGATTTCCCACCGCAGCCGGTTATTACCAAGGATAACGTAACTATGAGAATTGATACCGTAGTATTCTATCAGATTACCGATCCGAAGCTTTACACTTATGGTGTGGAGAAACCTATGATGGCGATTGAAAATTTGACTGCTACGACTCTTCGTAACATTATCGGTGACTTGGAATTAGATCAGACCTTAACTTCCAGAGAGACTATCAATACCCAGATGAGAGCAGCTCTTGATATTGCTACCGACCCATGGGGTATCAAGGTTAACCGCGTGGAGCTTAAGAATATTATTCCTCCTGCTGAAATCCAGAACGCAATGGAGAAGCAGATGAAGGCAGAGCGTGAGAGACGTGAAGCTGTAACCAGGGCAGAAGGTGAGAAGAAGGCGAACATCCTTGTTGCAGAAGGTGAGAAAGAATCTGCAATTCTTCGTGCACAGGCAGAGAAGGAGTCTGCAATCCTTAAGGCAGAAGCACAGAAGGAAAAGATGATTCGTGAGGCAGAAGGTCAGGCAGAAGCAATCTTAAAGGTACAGCAGGCGAATGCGGATGGTATCAGAATGCTGAAGGAAGCAGGTGCAGACGAAGCAGTTCTTAAGATGAAGAGCTTAGAGGCGTTTGAGAAGGTTGCCGACGGTAAGGCAAATACCATTTTACTTCCTGCAGAACTTCAGGGAATTGCGACTTTAGCAACTACTTGGAAAGAAACTGGTAAGTAAATTTCATAAATATGCAGTTTAAAGGTCGTTGAGTTTTATCAGCGACCTTTTTTCAGGGGGATTCCCCTTGAAAAGAGAAGAAAAATAAGGTATATTTATACCATCTAGTCTCATTTCTAGGAGGTATTGAAAATGGATTTACAAGGACGTGACTTTTTAAAGTTATTGGATTTTACATCAGAGGAAATTGCATATTTGGTAGATTTGGCTGCCGATTTAAAGGCAAGAAAGAAAAAAGGGATTCCTGTAGATAGATTAAAGGGCAGAAATATTGCTCTGATTTTTGAAAAAACCAGCACCAGAACACGTTGCTCCTTCGAGGTGGCAGCATATGATTTAGGTATGGGAGTTACATATCTGGACCCATCCAGCTCGCAGATTGGCAAGAAGGAAAGTATTGCGGATACAGCCCGTGTACTTGCCGGTATGTATGATGGTATTGAATATCGTGGATATGGTCAGGAAATCGTAGAGGAGCTTGCGGAGTATTCTAAGGTGCCTGTGTGGAACGGACTTACCAATGAGTTCCATCCTACGCAGATGCTGGCAGATCTTCTCACAATCAAGGAGAAATTCGGCAAGGTAGAAGGTCTTAAATTAACATATATGGGAGATGCCCGCTACAATATGGCAAATTCCTGGATGGTTACCTGTGCCAAGATGGGTATGCACTTTGTGGCATGCTCTAATCCTAAGTATTTCCCGGATCCTGCACTTGTTGAGGAGTGTCAGGAAATTGCAAAGACCACCGGTGCTACCATTACCTTAACCAGTGATGTGATGGAAGGAACCAAGGATGCGAATATTATCTATACCGATGTCTGGGTATCTATGGGTGAGCCGGATGAAGTATGGGCAGAGCGTATCGAGGACTTGTCTCCGTATCAGGTAAATAAGAAGGCTATGGACAATGCCGCAGCGGACTGTATCTTCATGCACTGCTTACCGGCCTTCCATGATTTAAAGACCAAGATTGGTGAAGAGATTTCTGAGAAATTCGGCATCAACGAGATGGAAGTAACCCATGAGGTATTTGAGTCAGAGCAGTCCGTAGTATTTGAAGAGGCTGAGAATCGTATGCACACCATCAAGGCAGTGATGGCAGCAACCTTAGGCTGGGAAAAATTATAGTCAATTATGAATCGGATATTTTATAAACAGGTGGTTGATTCCACCAATCTATGGGCAAAAGAAGAAGGAGAAAACGGTGCGGCGCACGGTAGTGTTTACGTAGCAGATCAGCAGACCGCCGGAAGGGGACGAAGAGGCAGAGCCTGGGAGTCTCCGGCCGGAGAGAATCTGTACTTTTCTCTTCTTCTACGTCCTGATTTTAATCCGGACAAAGCATCTATGCTCACGCTGGTGATGGCTATGGCAGTTGCGGAAGCGGTAAGAGATTACGGTGCCGGGGCTTATATTAAATGGCCCAATGATATTGTGCTGAATGGTAAGAAGCTGAGTGGTATTCTCACCGAAATGCATTTGGCAACATATGGGGCATATTCTGTAATCATTGGCGTAGGGGTAAATGTGAAGCAGAAATGTTTTGCACCGGAAATTGTGGAGACAGCAACCGGTCTTTGCAAGGAACTGAACATGGAAATAGACAGAGAAGAACTCTTGGACAAAATTTTGCAAAGCTTTGAGAAATTTTACCAAGAGTTTACTTTACGTGGAGATTTAAGCTTGCTACAAGCAAGGTATAATGATATTCTGATAAATAGGGGAAAATACGTAAAAGTATTAGATCCAAAAGGAGAATTTACCGGTATTGCCAGAGGAATTAATGAGCAGGGAGAGCTTCTGGTAGAGAAGGAAGATGGTGAAATTGTAACCGTCTATGCCGGAGAGGTATCTGTCCGAGGTTTGTACGGCTACACCTAAGTGAAACAGAAAGAGAGAAGTATTTTGAGCGAAGAAAGAATTGTGCTTTGCGGCGCTAATGCCTACGAGCAGAAATATTATTTTAACGAGCGTTTTAAATCCATTCCGGAGTCCATTCAGGAGGAGTTGCACATCATCTGTGTGCTGTTTACCGAAGAAGTAGGAGGAATCTTTACAATCGTATATGAGCCTGACGGTTCCGTGTCTTTAGAAACCCAGGCGGAAGAGGATGATATTTATTATGACGAGATATCCAGCGGTCTTTTGATTGGCGAGATTCGCAGAAAGCGTGAAGAACTCTTAGAGTCCCTGAGTCTCTATTATCGTGTTTTTGTGCTGAAGGAAGACGTTTCGGATCTCATTGGAGAAGAGTAGGATGGATAAGATTTTAACCATAGATGTGGGTAATACCAATATAACCTGTGGTGTGTATGATGGTCAGGAATTAAAAGGAACCTTCCGTATGATGACCAAGACACCCCGCACTTCAGATGAATATGGACTGATGTTGACGCAGCTTGTGGAAACTAAGGGCGTGATGGCCGGCGATATCAAGGGTGTAAGTGTGGCAAGTGTAGTGCCGGATGTGATGCATTCCCTGACCGGAGGAATCAGCAGGTACTTTCATACAAAGCCTTTAATTGTGGGGCCGGGTGTCAAGAGTGGCATTAAGGTGGCTACGGATAATCCCAGAGATATCGGCGCAGACCGTATTGTGGATTGTGTGGCTGCTTTTGAAAAGTATGGAGGTCCTGTGCTTGTAATTGATTTCGGTACAGCTACCACTTATGATTATGTAACTGCAAACGGAAGTTTTGCGGCGGGAATTACGGCGCCGGGTATCCGTATCAGTTCCGAGGCGCTTTGGAAGGCGACTGCCAAGTTGCCCAATGTAGAGATTAAGATGCCACCTACCATACTGGCGAAGGAGACTATCAGCAGTATGCAGGCGGGACTTATGTATGGTCAGATTGGTCAGACCGAATATATTGTAAGAAAAGTAAAAGAGGAAACGGGCATTACCGATATGAAGGTAGTTGCTACGGGCGGCCTGGGAAGAACCATTGCTGAGGAAACAGATTGTATTGATATTTATGATAGTTCTCTGACGCTGGATGGTCTCAGAATCGTGTATGAAAAGAACAGGAAGCTGTCCTAGAGGTAATAATGGCAAAGTTAACAATTGGAAATGTGACCTTGGATAATAACGTGGTGCTGGCACCCATGGCGGGTGTGACGGATTTACCGTTCCGACTCCTTTGCAGGGAACAGGGAGCGGGACTTATCTGTATGGAGATGGTCAGTGCCAAGGCGATTTATTATAACAATAAGAATACAGAGCAGCTCTTGGAGATTCATCCGGATGAGAAGCCGGTGTCCTTGCAGCTTTTTGGTTCCGATGCGGATATCATTGCAGAGATGGCAAAGCGTATTGAAGAGAGACCTTTTGCAATACTGGATTTTAATATGGGGTGTCCGGTGCCGAAGGTAGTAAATAACGGAGAAGGCTCTGCGCTGATGAAGAATCCCAAGCTTGTGGAAGAAATCTTGACCAAGCTGGTAAAAGCGGTAAATAAGCCCGTAACGGTAAAGTTTCGCAGAGGATTTGACGATGAACATATTAATGCCGTAGAGATTGCAAAGATTGCGGAAAGCTGTGGTGTAGCTGCGGTTGCAGTGCACGGCAGGACCAGAGAGCAGTACTACAGCGGTAAGGCAGACTGGGATATTATCCGCCAGGTAAAAGAGGCAGTCAGCATTCCTGTTATCGGAAACGGTGATGTAGACAGTGCTCTTGCTGCGAAGAAACTGGTAGAAGAGACCGGCTGTGACGGTATCATGATTGGACGGGCCTGCCAGGGCAATCCATGGATTTTCAATGAGGTTACCCACTATCTGGATACCGGAGTAATACCGGAGAGACCAAGTGTAGAAGAAGTGCGGGAGACCGTAATACGCCATGCACAGCTGCAGCTTCAGTATAAAGGGGAATATACCGGGGTGAGGGAGATGCGTAAGCATCTGTCATGGTATACCTTCGGGTATCCGAATTCTGCAAAGTTCCGTAATATGATTAACAGTATGGAACGGATGGAGGATTTGCTTGCCAGCGTGGATGAAATATTTCACGAGTAAGGAGAAAAACTATAGAATGTACTAAAGGGAGAAGACATCATGAACGAAGAACAGTTTTTTTACTCGAAACGAAAGAATCAGGATGCGAAGATTAACCGGGCATTATTAATCAGTCTGGCTGCATGTGATTTGGTTACGCTTTTGATTATTGCAATTTCGGCATTGCAGGGCTACCGGAGCGCTGTATATGTGATTGGTGTAGTTGCACTTATGTTGGGATCTATCGTAGCAAGTTTTATTATGTACCGCAGAAACAATCATGCGAAAACCATTCGTTATTTGAATCTGATAGTAACTACGGTTTTAACGGTGATTATCGGTTTGACTTTTAATAACTACTATCTGAGATTTATGTTCATTGTTCCATTTATTGCAGCATTGCTGTTTTTCGATGTGAAGTTCTCTTTGATTACTGCAATCGTTCTTTCTGTGGTTAATTTGGTTCCTGTTATTATACGAAACAGTATGGGACTTTATGTGGATGCGCAATTCTTGGATAATCTCACTGCAACGCTGGTAATTATTGTGACTATGTTCTTTGTTGTGTATATGACTAAGACGGTAAAGCGTTTTATGGACGATTCCCTAGGCAAGGTGGAGTATCAGACCGAAGTGCAGAAACATATGATGGATGATATTGTCCGTGTGGCAGCAGAGGTTAAGACCAGTACGGAGAATGCCATGGATTTGGTTCAGGATCTCTCTGAGACTGCAGGAGTGGCTAAGGAGGCTGTCAGCGATATCAGCGACAGTACGGCAGTAACGGCAGAGAGTATACAGGTACAGTCGGAAATGACCAAGAACATTCAGGATAATATTGAAAAGACAGTGGATCGTTCCGAAAATATGGTTCAGGTAGCAAAGAAATCTTCTGAGCTGAATAATAATAATATGGAGCTGATGAATCAGTTAAAGGCGCATGCAGAAGTACTTCGTACCAACAATGGTCAGGTAGCACAGTCTATGAGGCATTTACAGGAGAATGCCGCAGATGTAAAGAGTATTACCCAGACGATTTTACAGATTTCCTCCCAGACAAATCTGCTTGCATTAAATGCTTCGATTGAGAGTGCCAGAGCCGGTGAAGCGGGTAGGGGCTTTGCAGTGGTTGCCGACCAGATTCGTGAGCTGTCCGAGAAGACCAGAGGAGAGACGGAGAATATCTCTAGAATCTTAGAGGCACTTGCCAATAATGCAGATGAAACGGCTGTAGCGGTAGAGAAGTCCGTTGCAATCAGTAATGAGCAGGATGAGATGATTGCGAATATGGCCGGCAAGCTTGGAGAGATGGATCAGAATGTAAATGAACTGGTAAGTGATATTTCTGAAATTGATAATATGCTGGAGCAGCTTCAGAAGGCGAATACCCAGATTGTTGATAATATTATGCAGCTTTCTGCGATTACCCAGGAGGTTACCGCATCTGCAGAACAGGCAGCCCAGATTACCGAGAAGAATCATGCTCATGCAGAAGAGGCACATGGATTATTAGAGGGCGTCATCAGTGTTTCTCAGGAGATGAATAAGTATATTTCAGAAGACTAGAAAATCCTTAAAATACAGTGAAACAGCGACTTGACATGGTCGCTGTTTTCTTGTACAATAGTGTGCGTTAATCTGGGCGACCTATATAGAGGAGAGCATCAAATAATCCAGATATTTTATGAAAAACAAAGGGTTACAAGAATAATTTGTAGTATTGTTGCAGAGTGACAATATGAAAGAAAGGGAAGAAAATGCAGGAAAAGAAAAACATTTTAACCTATGAAGGATTAAAGAAATACGAGGACGAATTACAGGAGCTTAAGGTAGTAAGACGTCAGGAAGTTGCTCAGAAGATTAAGGAAGCTCGTGAGCAGGGAGACTTATCAGAGAACGCTGAGTATGATGCAGCAAAAGATGAGCAGCGTGATATCGAGGCACGTATCGAAGAATTAGAGAAAATTTTAAAGAATGCAGAAGTAGTTGATGAGGAAGAAGTGGACCTTAACAAAATCAACATCGGATGTAAGGTAAAGTTATTAGATGTAGAATTCAATGAAGAATTAGAATACAAAATCGTAGGTTCTACCGAGGCAAACAGCTTAAAGGGTAAGATTTCTAACGAAAGCCCTGTAGGTAAGGCTTTAATCGGTGCTAAGGTAGGCGAAAGTGTAGCAGTAGAAACACAGGCGGGAACTTTCACTTATAAGGTACTTGAGATTCAGAGAGCCTAAACGAAAACTACGTTTTCGTTGGGAATTTGAGACTGCGTCTCAAAGTTCCTTAAGACAGAAATGAGGAGAAAATTATGGCAGAAAATAAAAATGCACAGGTTCAAGAACAGGACATTAACCAGCTTTTGAAGGTTAGAAGAGAGAAGCTTGCAGCACTTCAGGAAGCAGGCAAGGATCCTTTTCAGATTACAAAATATGACCAGACACACCACACTGACGAGGCAAAGGAATTATACTTTGCTCATGAGGAAAAGCTTTTGGCAGGCAGACAGACTCCGAATGTGGATGGTATGGACGAGGCGCAGGCAAGAGAAGTACTGAATGCCGATTACAATGAGAGAAGAGCAATCATGGATGCCAGCCCTATTGAGGTATCCATTGCCGGTCGTATGATGTTTAAGCGTGTCATGGGTAAGGCTTCTTTCTGTAATATTCAGGATTTAAAGGGTAGAATCCAGGTTTATGTAGCGAAGGATGCTATCGGTGAAGAAGCATATGCTGACTTCAAGAAGTCTGATATCGGTGATATTTACGGTATTAAGGGTTATGTGTTCAGGACTAAGACCGGAGAGATTTCTGTTCATGCTGTAGAGATGACCATGTTAACCAAGAGCTTACAGATTCTTCCGGAGAAGTTCCATGGATTGACAGATACAGATACCCGTTATCGTCAGAGATATGTAGACCTTATCATGAATGAGGACAGCAAGAATGTATTTATCAAGCGTTCACAGATTATTCAGGAGATTCGTAACTTCCTCGCGCAGCGTGATTTCATGGAAGTAGAGACTCCGATGCTTGTATCTAATGCAGGTGGAGCTGCGGCAAGACCGTTTGATACTCATTACAATGCACTTGATGAGGATGTAAAGCTTCGTATTTCCTTAGAGCTTTACTTGAAGAGATTAATCGTTGGTGGCTTAGAGCGTGTATACGAAATCGGCCGTGTATTCCGTAACGAAGGTGTAGACACCAGACACAACCCTGAGTTTACCTTGATGGAGCTGTATCAGGCATATACTGACTACGAAGGTATGATGGAATTAACAGAGTCTATGTTTAAGTATCTTGCAGAGAAGGTTTGCGGTACTTCCAAGATTGTGTACAACGGTATCGAAATCGACTTTGGTAAGCCATTTGAGCGTATTACCATGATTGATTGTATCAAGAAGTATGCAGGTATTGACTTTGATCAGGTTCAGACAGACGAAGAGGCAAAGGCTCTTGCGAAGGAGCATCATGTTGAGTTTGAGGCTCGTCATACCAAGGGCGATATTGTAAATCTCTTCTTCGAAGAATTCTGTGAGAAGAACTTGATTCAGCCTACTTTCGTTATGGATCATCCTCTTGCAATTTCTCCACTTACTAAGAAGAAACCAAGCGATCCTACCAAGGTAGAGCGTTTTGAGTTATTCATCAATACATGGGAGATGTGTAACGCATACTCCGAGTTGAATGATCCGATTGACCAGAGAGAGCGTTTTGCGGCTCAGGATGCAGCATTTGCAGCCGGCGATGAAGAAGCAAATCATACTGATGAAGACTTCTTAAACGCACTTAGCATCGGTATGCCTCCTACAGGTGGTATTGGTTACGGTATCGACAGACTTGTTATGTTGCTTACCGATTCACAGGCGATCCGTGACGTGTTATTGTTCCCGACAATGAAAAGTCTAGATAAATAGTCGGATAAAGATATTTTAACACCTACGTTTGTAGAAATACTTACGTAGGTGTTTTTTAAATAAACATCAATCATAGTGCGTAAGTTATTATGCTATTATAAAAGTGTTATACCTATTATATCTTGATAAACCCAGTTGGTAATAAATAAGCCGGAGGGTTAGGTATACGGAAATTAATAATTTGGATTTAGAGAGTCACTTTAGAGAGTGGCTCTTTTTGCTGTGGAAATAGAATAATGATTTGGAACAAACTGAAAAGACAAAAAATGTGCAAAGTGCACAAGAGAAAAAACAAAAAACAAAAATGATTATGCAAAATAATGAGATTTTCGGATGCTTTACGTTGATTTTGTTCGAATAAACGATTATAATGTATGGTAAGATTCATACAAGGCAAAGTAGATGAAAATCTATGACGCAAAGCTATAGGGACTGTAAAATGTCAGCCAGTTGTACTGTAAACAAGGCAGTGTAGTTTGCTAACAACGCGTAGCAAACCTACGCTGCTGTTTTTAGTTATGAGGTAAAAGATGAACGGGTATATTAAAATTTCGGAAGTATCGAAAAAATGGGGGATAGGAGAGAGAAGAATTAATACATTGTGCCTGGAAGGGCGTATTGAAGGTGCGGTTAAGTTTGGAAATACGTGGGCGATACCGGAGGATGCGGAGAAACCGAAGGATGAGAGGGTTAAGAGTGGGAGATATGTTAAATCCAGATAGTTGAAATAATATAAAATAATTTTAGTAAAGGAGACATTAGTATGGAAAACGTAAAAAATGATAAATTAGGAAATTTTGGATTTTTGTTAGATTACAAGGAAGATCATTTGTTTGAGCTTGCCCAATTAGCAGAGAGTAATATGTATATAAATCAAAGATTATGCGCTACGTATATTCGGCAATTAATAGAACATTTTTTTTATACTGTCATGGAGATTGAAGGTATTGCTATGCCAGAAAAGAAGGAATCTGAATATATGCCTCGTCTTTTTGATATTCAGCTGGAGTTGGTTAAATATTTTAATAATACACAAGAATACCGTCCGAAGTATAAAAGAAAAGTATTTCCAATGATGCCTGGGACTCAGGAGGCGGAGTTAAATAGGTTACAATGTCCTGAAGGAGAAGGGGATGACAGATATAAGAGTGATCATAAATTGGTTGATCCGGATAAGTCAACATTATATGTATGGAACTATTTGCGGAAATTAGGTAATGCCGGTTCACATGGTAGCCCGGGAAGTGAAAATTCTAAATGGTTAGATGAGAAATATATAGTTCCCGCTTTAGAACAGTTGTATATGAGAATGAGATGGTACTTTGTGGAGGAGAACAATGAAGATCCTAGTTTCATTCCAGCATATGATGTTAGAAAAGCAGTATTGACAAGTAGAGAAATGTATTATCCTGTAGAAAATAGTGCTCAAAGAGTAGTCGAAAAAGAGGCTCATGGAATTTTACCAGGGTATGTGGAAAGCGAATACTATACCGTTATGCCAAAAGTGAAGAAGGATATCAAGGGTGAAATTTGGGATAATTATGTAAATAAGTATTCAATTATCAGAAGGTACAAAATTGATGATAATAGTGATGGTAATACGAGGAATTTCTTTCTTCAAAGTCAAAAAGCGTATTTGAAGTTGCAAGAGTTGGGGAGGTTAAGTGGGGTTGCATCATATTCGGTAATTGTAGATTTGCGTAATAGTTCCCACTATTATGTGGCATCTTACCAATTTGATAGTAGACCATTGAATGTTGGAGAGGACGTTCTCTTAGGGGAGATTTTTCTTGACGAAGATCGAATGGTACAGTTTATTATGCAATACATTAGCATTGTAATCGAGCTATGTAAAAGTAGAGTCTATCATAGAAACATGACTCATAGGAGTATTAAGTTATGTAAGGAAGATGAAAAATATAATATTAAGTTGATGGATTTTGAATTTGTAAAATTGTTTGATGACAAAGATGTTGGTGGAAAAGAAGAAACCGTATTTTTATATGCTAATGAAGCTTTAAAAGTTACGAAAAAAGAGAGTAATGAAACAGAATTAGTTGAGAACGAAAAGCAATATGGTCGAAAAGTGTGGCGTGATGATACTTCGGAACTTGAGTATCAGAAGCATATAAGTATGCGAACAGGCATGATTATCTCAAACTTTTTGTGTCCAAGACACTTTGATGACAGATATGATTTTGAAGAAGTGGCACAAAGAAACGAAATCTTATCAGATAATAATTCATTATATCATAGTGGCAATATAAGTAAGGAGAAAGTAGAACTTATATACGATATAATACAAAAACTTATAACGGGAGAAGATTCTTCATTGAAGAATGTATATTCTGCATTAGAAGGAGTATTACATGGGGATAAACAAAGTAGATAAATGGCAAGCGCTTAAGCAGGTTAATGCATGGGGATTTGCTTCTTTTACCGCACTTCAAGATGAAGTTTTTGAAAATTGCGGCTATATGAATAGTTCTAGAGAGTTTATAATAGGTGCGACTTCATCAGGAAAAACGCTAATACCATTAATTTGTTTTAAATTAGGGAAAGAGATGTATGAAAAGAAGGAGAAACTTCTTTATATTGTTCCATATAGAGCGTTAGCTACTCAAAAGGCAAAGGAAATTGCGAAGAAATTTCCAGAGGAAAAAATGGTTGTATCTACAAGCGAATATTGTTTTGATGATATTAATGTTATGTCAGGAAATTGTGATATAGCTATTGTAATCTATGAGAAGGTATATATGTTCTTATCCAATAATAAAAAATTTCTGGAACAGTATACATATATTGTTTTTGATGAACTTGGTATTGTAGAGGATCTTGAAAGAGGTTTAAAAACGGACTATTTGTTGTATATGGCTTGTAAATTTACACATAACAATATTTATGTTCTTGCTACGCCATATTTTGGTTGGGATAAGTATATAGAAGTATATGGTTTTTCGGTACATCAAGAATCAAAGAGACCAGTTGAGATTGTCAATACACTATATAAGTATAATGTTGCAGATAATGATGGTATATGTATACAAGATAGTGATGATGAAATTTTTGACATTTGTCAAAAACATAGGAAACAAGGACAAAAAATACTGGTCTTCGCAAATAGTAGAAAGAGGGTAAAGGATCTTTCCAACAAACTATTTCTTTCCTTTTATGGAGATTATAAGACAAATGAAATTAAGCAAGCAAAAATTGATTATTTGTCACAGTTAGTTATGTCGGAGGATGATTTGTTTGATATTATGAGTGACATAGATTATGTGTCATTCAAATATGGAATAGCATTTCACAATTCATCATTGCCGGAGGAAGTAAGAGAACTTATAGAAAGAGAATTTTTGAGTGACGATGGAAAATTAAATATATTGGTTTCAACGGAAACATTAGCATATGGACTAAATAGTAATGTAGATGTAGTCGTAGTAGCGGAGATGGAAAAACCTGTTGGAAACAGGCAGAGAAGATTTTTGACAGTGAATGAATATCAGAATTTTATTGGAAGAGCGGGAAGATTAGGGCAATCCCAAATTGGTTACTCGTATACCTTAATCAATGACAGACAAGAGAAATTATGGGAAGAATTGAGGGAAAAAATACATAATCCAGATTTGATAGAAAGTCAGTACAGTTTCATTTATTTGCAAGATGAATGTATCTTTCATATGTTGAATTTTATAGATGTTAATGGAGGGGTGACTATTGAAGAAATTAACAATACGATTTGCTCATTTCCTTGTGAAAGCGTACAGCATCAAAATGTGCTTCGGCAAAAAATTGATGACTTATTGGAGAGAAACTTAATTAGCAAGGAGTATTGTGAGTTAGATGAATGTGAATATTATAAGATTACGGCATTAGGAAGAAGAACGTTGGGATTTATTATATCGGTAGATACCTATGATCATTTGGTTAGCATTTCATCTTCACAAGCGTATAAGGATAATTTTTTTATGTTTGATTATTTAATGACAATTTCTCGCTGTAAAGAGATGGAGATTGGTGATTATTTTGATCGTAATAATGCTAGAGATTATGTTTTGGAACTAAGTACTTTTTTGAATAAGATGGAGGAAAAAGGGCTTGTTTCGAAGAAGTTAAAAAAAGAGATAGGTATGAACAAATCGATTGCAAAGTTTAGAAATATTTCTACAAAATGTAATGCTAATGATTGGAGTGAATTGCGTAAAGTTAGAATTGCAGAAGCATTATATATGTGGATAGAGTGCTATAGTATGCAGATTATTAAATCGAAATGTGGCTTTGATTATGCACAGATGAAGAAATTTGGAGAAAAGGCTAAATATATAACTGATATTATTAGTGCGGATATATCTATGCATTCCCACGTAATGAATATGGAGCTGAAACTAAAAATGATAGGATTAGCATTGTATTATGGGATACGTATAGAAATAATTGAGACATTAGGTATTACAGAATTAGAACCAATTAGTGGAAGACAGTTAAGGACGATTAGTCGAATTTTAAATATACAAGAGAATAATGCGTTAAGATATAAAAATAAATTGAAAAAAATGATGAGTCAAATAAAGACGTTTCCGGCGGAATATCAAGTATTGGTAAATGAGGTGAGGGTATGATACAAGAATTTGAGAAGATATCTGAAAAGTACAATGTTCCTAAGAGAATATTAGAAAGAATTGAAGAGAGAATTAGTAAAACAGGGAATGCTTCTTTAACTGCATTGCAAAAAGATGTGATTGCTGACGAAGATTTTTGGTTTTCGGGAAATAGTAACAAGAATGTAATCGTGCAAGGTGCTACATCGTCAGGAAAAACTCTGGTTGCGGAATTGTTAGCTTTGCAAAGTATTTTTTCAATGAACAAACATGTAATATATTTGGTACCTTTGAAAGCTTTGGTCTCAGAAAAAGTTCAACAGTTTAAGGAAGATATTTATAATTTTGATGCTGAGATGAAAATTAATATTTTTGCTTCATCATCAGATTATCAGGATCATGATACTGAGTTGGCAGATGGACAATATGATATAGCAGTAGTGGTTTATGAAAAGTTTTTTGCGATGTTGGCAGAGCAACGTGATAATAAATTTTTAGGAAAATGTGGTTTAATTGTAGTTGATGAAATGCAGCTTATTGGAGCTCCTGAACGTGGTGCGAAGCTGGAATACGCATTAACAAAAGTAAGAAACAATAATAATAATATTAAAATTTTAGGTTTAACTACAGTAGATTGCAATATGAATTACGTTAAACGTTGGTTAGATGCTAAGGTGATTTATAATAGTCAAAGACCGATTGGATTAATTGAAAAAATTATTTCATTAAATGGAATGTTTTGGGAAAGAACAATTGACGAAAATGAAAATTTTATTGATGAGAAAGTCGGACTTGAACATCAAGAAGGGAATTTAGTAATTGAGGGAGCTGAAAAACTAAGAAATCAAAAAAAGGACATCAAAAAAAATGCGATATTGATAGAACTCTTGAAAGATATTTTTACAAAGGATCCGAACAAAAAAGTAATAATATTTGCTAATGGACGTTCGCGGTGTAAAAAAATTGCTCGAAATATCGCAGAAAGTGGTTTGCTTGAAAGAAAAAATGTAAGCTCGGAATTGATGGAGGAGTTAAATAAGTCAGATGATGAAAGTGAAAAAGTTTTATTGCAAGAGGTTTTGCTTCCACATGGTCTGGCATATCATAGTGCGGCATTACCTATGAGTCTTCGCGAACTTATAGAGAGAGAATATAGAAAGAATGACGGTGATATAAAGATAATTATAGCGACAGAAACGTTAACAATTGGACTTAATCTTCCGGCAGATGTAATGATTCTATATGATAATAAAGTACGAAGAGAAGATGGAGATGTTGATATTGGAACACAGGAATACAAGAATTACATTGGAAGGGCAGGAAGACTGGGAATTACAGATAAAAAGGGGGAAAGTTATTTATTAGTAGACAGTGATTTGGATATACGTTTCTATTGGAATAATTATGTGAATTGTAAGATTCAGGAGGTAAGTTCGGCTTTAAAGGGTAAGTCAGAAAGGGAATGTGCGCCATATTATCTCAATTTACTATGTAAAGGTAAGGAGCTTAATTTTTCGGAAACAACCTTAGTGAGACTTGGTGAAATTACATTAAATTCAGCAGAAGATACTGTGAGTGGAAATAAAAGTAAAGTTGATTATAGCAAAATTATCAATGACCTAAAAAAGGTAGATTTGATTCGGGAAGATGGAACAGATATAGATTTTGAATTGGATGATGAAAAAAGTGAAATTAGATATAAACTAACTAATTTTGGGGAATTGCTTTCACCATATGCGCTTTCTATACGGACCTGTTTTAGAATTAAGAAGTGTTTTAGAGATGTTCATTCTTCAGAAGGTGATTTCTTGCCATTTGATTATACTGCCGATGATTTGAAAAATGAAAAGTATTTATTAGATATTTTGTACAAAATATGTGAAATGGATGAAGTTAAAAGATTGAACTATCCAAGATTACCTGACCCAACCAGTAACCATAGAAGTAGGATGATATATGAACCAATAGAAAAAACAATTAAAGAATATGTTGATAAGTACAAGAACGATAAAGGGGAAAGTGCTTTTTGGCCAGGATCTCAAATCGAGAAGAAATTTTTTTGCGAAGATAAGGAGGTGGAACCGGAACAATTAAATTTAATTTTTAGGGCAATTAGTTTATTGCATTGGATTAAAGGTGAGCTACCCTCTCAAATGAAAGATAGTATTGGATTCACGAAACAAGATTTTACTTTTTATACGGGGGATATGGCGAGGATTGGAGAGAGTTGCAGTTATATTGTAGAAGCAGTTTCTAAATGTATGTTTGCTACAGGACGTTTCGATAGAACAGCCTTAGAACATGCATTTTACGCATTGTCTATTAAGCTTAAGTATGGTTTGACTAACTTTAATTTGATACAAGTTGCAAATCGACATATATATGGTTTATCGAGAGGTACAATTATAAATATGAATGAAGAAGCTGAAAGGCTGGGCTTTGATAATATTAATTTATTTATACGCAGTAATGATAAAAATATTTATAAATATTTGACCAAACAGCAGAGAAGTGATTTGCTTCATCAAATGACTGAAAGATATGATGACAAAAATACTGATAATCTGATTTTAAAAGTGGTAGAAGATGGAATTGTAGATTTCATGTTAAAAGATCACTTTAAAATGATCGCCAGACCTGTAAGTACTAATATATGGATGGAAAGTATGCTGGTGGTTTTGGCGTCATTAGGAGTGGCTCCCGTCAAGTGTATGTCTACGAATGCATTAAGGTTAAAATGGGATAATCTGGAAAAAAAAGATGCCATTATTTTGATAAGTGAGAAGACGGTGCTAACTGATGCTGATATATCAGAGTTTAGATCCAAGGAGGAGCTAAAAGATTGTAATAAAATAATCTTTGTTTTTGCAAAAGAATATGAAGTATGCAGTGACAAATCAGAGAATATTTTTATTTCTGCCGAGTATTTCTGCAAAACACTTTTGGAGTTTATTGCTCTAAGTGGTGGCTGCGATGGAAAAGCCATTTGCAAGTATCTTTTTAATCAAGAGGGAACTATATATGATAAAGGGACAACAGTGTTGCAAAATAGTATTAATGATGCACTTAGAAATACATATGTTGTCAATTTGGATGAAGGAACACCATATGAGCAGTATGTTCAAAGATACAAATACAAAGATAAAGAAAGGATTGATACAGAACACGGAAATGCAAGTATACATCGAGTGGAATCTGTGTTATTAGGGCAAGATTATATAGTCAAGGAAATAACTGTTCCTAGATGCAAAGAAGAATTTGAGAAACTTAATTCCGTAGCCGAAGGATATTACAAGGAACTAGAAAGCTTCGAGACGCTGGATATCATTGCAAAGGAAGTTATTCAGAAATTCGAATGTGTTTTTTTGAACGAAGAGCTGCAGAGAATTGTGGTTGATAATGCGAAGAAAAGAGTAATCCAATTAGTAGATAGGAGTAACGGGAAAAAGGTATTCATTCAATCGCTGGTTTTTAATCTTGAGGGAATGAAGCGGATAAATGAAGCCAGAATAATCAGTAGTGTGGAAGGGCGACATATTGCCAGGGTATTTAATCCGGATATATTTTTCTCAAATTACAACCACAAAGATTTAAAAGGCTTGGATAAAGATGGTAATGATTTGAAAGCAAGTATTTTTATTACTATGGAATATTATGAGAAAGGGGATGTACAAACCCATCGTAAAGAATTTGAGGATAATACAGAGAAAATTGTGGAGTTAGGCATTCAGATGTGTGATGCATTGATAGCATGTCATAATAGGGGAATTATTCACAGAGACGTAAAACCTGCGAATATTTTTATTGCAAGCGATAATGAGTATTTATTAGGGGATTTCGGAAGTGCAATAAATTATGGAAGTGCGAAAACACAATATGTGGGAACTATTGATTATATGTCACCAGAGGCAATGCTAGGAAAACATACATTCAAAAGTGATATTTATTCTTTGGGAAAGTCTCTGTTTTATCTATACACCGGACGGTTTTCGCAAGATGATGTTTTGGATGAGGAGTCTTTGCACAGAATACTTAAGAAAGCATTTCATGAAGAGCCGGAAAAAAGATTTCATAGTGCAGAGCAATTTTTAGATGCTTTACAAGAGATTAAAGAAAAGATGAAGCATTAATAAAATGAAAACTATGTGATCGTAGTTTGGTTATTCCACTCCAATGCCAATTAGTGGAAACATTAACGATATTGGAGTGGAGATATAACTGTGAGTGGATGAACGCTGGTTTGGCAAACTGCGAAAGGGGATTGTATGTGTGTGCGATTAAGAGTTCTATGCTTGTACAGTATCATTACTATAAGACGATAATGCATTTAAATGTACATTCTTGAATCTGTTTCTTAGATGTCTGGGACTGATTATCTCTGCATCAGCACCAAAGGGAAAAAAATAATTGAATGCTTGCTGTTGTGTACAATTAAATACGTAGATATCATCTGAGGAAAGCGCTTCTACCTTTTCCGGTCTGGAATACAGTCTGGAACGGAAGGATTGCTTTCCTTTTTCTGTTAATCGGACTTGTATCTGTTCTACTTTTCCCACCAAATATGCAGGGGAGTTGTTTGCAATAGAATCTTCGATGAGTGCGATTTCCCGTGCATTTAAATGAAAGGTTCGTTTGCGCTTGGAGACTTTGCTGAGTCTGGCCATAGAAAAAGATGCAACGATTCTGGAACTCTCATCTTCTGTCTCTAATCGGGAGTAGCATACCAGATAGGACTGTGTGTGAAAGGTATCCGGAGCTATTTTATAGGGGTAAACGTCAAATGCTACGTCTTTCCCGTTATAATTCTGCGTGATTTGTAGAACTCTTTTATGCATGCAAGCTTCTTCCACTAAGTCATATATTGGTTTTCGGAAGATGCGTTCTCTTTCTATGAACGGAAGGGCGCAGTATTCTTCGATGACATAGCGGATATATTGACTGGGGCGGGAGTAGTTCTCTCCTTCGTTGCAGATGTTTTCTAAAATATTGATCGTTTCCTTGCTGAGATGATAGAGTTTATTCTCTGTTTTTAAATGGTTATATTGTTCGTTTCGCTTTTCTATGATCTTTTTTTCTTTTTCTAACAGTTGTTCTATGACAATTCGTTTGGCGCTTTCGGTTACTGCGGTATCTTTTAGGGCGTTGACTAGTTCCAGCTCCTTTTCCTGAAGATAAGTGGTAAGGGAAGCCTTTGCTTCTTCCCAAAAATTGCAGAAGATAATATTAATAAAGGTTGTACGTTTGGGGACTCCGAATACGTCCATGTCTTCTGTAATGATGATCAAAGCCTTTTCGCTTAAGGGGATACGAAGCTTATGTTCGCCATTAATTAAACTGTCTCCATTTTCATCTACAAAATGCATATACAATCCTCCTAACAATAGATATGTTACTAATATGGTAACATATTTTATTGTAAAAAGCAAAAAAAGAGACAAATTAGTAACTGAAAACGAGAAAAACAATTCCGATGACATTACCAATTTTATGGTGTATAGTAAAGACAAGCTCAGATGAGCGAGTGATTTTCGAACAGTTAACAGTTTAATTCATTTTATGGAGGATTTTGTTATGAGAAAAGAAAACATTTATGAAGCAATGGAAAATGATATTATGAACGCAAACATTAGTGATACAGACAAGAATAAGATGTTAAAGAATGTAATGAGACTTAAGAATCAGAAGGTGAATATCATGATCACAGGAGCCACCGGCTGTGGCAAAAGCTCTACGATCAATGCGATGTTCGATACGGAAGTGGCTAAAGTTGGAGTTGGTGTTGACCCGGAAACCATGGAAATCACGAAGTACGAACTTGACAACCTGGTATTGTGGGATACCCCCGGACTTGGTGATGGTAAGGAGGCAGATAACAGACACGCAAAGAATATTATTAAGAAATTGTCAGAGGTAGACGCTGACGGAAACGCTCTTATCGATTTGGTTTTGGTCATACTTGATGGTGGCAGCAGAGATTTGGGTACTTCGTATGAGCTGATTAACAGTGTTATTATCCCGAACCTTGGCAAGGAGAAGGAAAACAGAATTTTGGTAGCAATAAATCAGGCAGATATGGCGATGAAAGGACGCAATTGGGATTATGATAAGAATGAGCCAAACCAGCAGTTGGTGGCCTTTTTGGAGGATAAGGTTCGTTCGGTAAGAAACAGAGTGTATGAAGCAACCGGTGTCAGAATTGACCCTATTTATTATAGTGCGGGATACAAGGAAGAAGGAGGAGAACAGGGAAAACCGTACAATTTATCAAAACTTTTATATTACATCGTAAAGGCTACGCCTTCGGAGAAGCGAGTTGTATACGCAAATAACATTAATAAGGACGCAGAAATGTGGGAAGATGATGATGAATTGCTTGATTATGGTGAGGAAACCAGAAAGAGTATTTTTGAGTCCATCACTGAGGGGGCTTCCACGGGAGCAGATATTGGTGGTGCGATTGGTAGTATTTTTGGTAGTGCAGGTGAGAAGATTGGCCGTGGTATCGGTGCTGTTGTAGGTGGTGTATTTGGCTTTTTAGGTAGCTTATTCGGTTAGGAGGATTCATATGAACAGATGGCCTGTCCGGACCGTGTTTTGTCATAGTTTTAGAGGAAAAGGCAGATTCTGTTCGAAGCAGACTTGCGGAAGCAACCGGTGTTTGGGCTTCAAAGCCTGTTTGTTACTATGCGGAACGAGGATACAATATTGAAAAATTGTTAGATATGTTTATTGATAATATGCCGAGAGAAAGGAGGAGACTGGTGGCATAGGTTACAGTTGATGATGTTTGTTAAATTAAGGAGGAAACTACTATGACAAGTAGAGAAACGATGTTATGCAACGGAATAATTCATACTGCAAGTGCTGCTGCAGCAGCAGTGGGAGGCGGTTTGGCTCAGGTGCCGACAAGTGACAATGTTATTATTACACCCATTCAGCTGTCCATGGCAGTGGCATTGGGGAAGGTATTTGGAATCACGTTGGATCAGAGCGCAGCGAAGGCAGCGGTTGCAAGTGCTGCAGCGGCGACGGTGGGACGAACGGCTTCGCAAGTACTTATCGGATGGATCCCGGGCATGGGAAATATAATCAATGCAACTACTGCAGTAACTGTTACAGAAGCCATAGGGTGGATCATGGCGAAAGAGTTTGAAAGTCAGAGAGTTTATGCATAAGAAAGGAGGGAGTTGTATGGTATTAGGTTTATTAAAGAAAGGTGATGAAGTATTAAATGTTACAAGCGAGTTTGTGGCAATTAAAAGGAAGAAGGGAGAGGTTGATATAATTCCAATTTTGAAAGATGGTGGTAGTTGGCGTGTGGATTTTGACAATATTGTTACCATTGGATATGGAGATAACACAGTAGCTTTTGAGAATGAAGACGGAGTGCAGATAATCAATTTTTAGGAGGTGGTTTTATGGCAGGCACAAAGGATAATGCTGTTGTTGCAGTAATTGGAGATTTGACGAGTGAGCAGGCTGCGCAGATGACAAAGGAGATTATGAAGGCCAAGAGGAAATATGCGCCAAATGGTAGGGGGACCATAGCTTGCGGTAAGAAGAGCGATGTTGGCGGATTGCTTCAGACAGGAAAACGAAAACAGTTGGAAAGGAAGGTATGATATGGCTAAAAGAGAAAGAGAACATTGTATCGTTCAAAAGAAGGGAAAAGAAAGAGATTTGTACACATGTCAGGTTTGTGGTTCGACGGAAGAGGCTGAAGGGCATCATATAGTGGACTACCAATATGGAGGAGCAGCAAGCCTTGACAATATTGTGACTCTATGTCGCCAGTGCCATAAGCAGGTTCACAGAGGAAATATAGATATTTTGAAAATATAAAAGCGATGTCGGAAGTTCATAATTCGATGTTGCGTTTGTGGATTTGCGAGAGTGTTTTTAGATTCTCTTGAGAATGACAGGTAAGAAGAAAGGAGTTTTCATATGCGAAGAATGGAAGTTAAAACATGTAAAAAGTGTGGAAGAACATATCTGTGGGAAAGCGGAGGCATTGTGGCTACTCCAGGGGATTATATGGATTGTGGAATGTGTCCTGCATGCAGGATAAGGGTACCCGGTAGGGCACTGAAGAGGATTGGTGATATTATTAGAGGAAAGGGAGGATTAAACCATTGGATATTATAGTTAGATAAGACGCGTCAGGGTAGAAAAGCTGACGCGTCTTTTATATTGCGTATTTTTTGGAGAACAACTATTGACGACAAATATGCTCCAACTTGTATAATATTAAGGATTTTAAGGCTTTTAAGGATGTGAATTTTTTTGGAAATTTTTGTAGTTTTCCGATATAAAACCGTAGTATATAAGTGAAAGGTGGTGAAAGGGATGTTAGATGAAGAAATCCTGGAGTTATTCTTTGACCGTTCAGAGAATGCGATCGCAGAATTGGCAGAGAAATATGGCAGGTTGTGCAGACAAACTTCATATAACATTTTAGGAGATGACTTAGATGCTGAAGAGTGTGTGAATGACAGTTATCTGGGAGTGTGGAATGCGATACCACCTGCGCGTCCGGACAATCTTCTGACTTACCTTTTGAAAATTGTAAAGAATATTTCTTTGAATCGCTATCATAAGAATCATGCAAAGAAGAGAAACAGTGCTTTTGATGTGGCTGTGGACGAGCTGGCGGAAGTGATTCCTTCGGGAGATACCATCGAAAGTGTGCTGGAAGCCAATGAGCTTACCCACGAAATTGAGGCATTTTTGGATTCCTTAAAGCCGGAGAACAGGGTAGTTTTCATTCGACGATATTGGTTCTTTGATACATATGAGCAGATTGCAAAGAGAGTAGGAATTACAGAGAAAAACGTATCCGTCAGATTGACCCGTATGAGAAATCAATTGAGGGAACATCTGTCAGAAAGGGGCATTGTTTTATGAGTAATTACAAAGTTATGGACGCAGTCCATAATATTAATGACAAGTACTTAGAGGAAGCAATCGGGTACCAGGGAAAGAAGAGAGTGAAGTTTAAAGGATGGACGATGTTGACAGTGGCAGCAGCTTGTTTCTGTCTTTTTGTCGGAGCCGGTGTTCGGCAGTATGATTACCACTACAGTGTGGATTCCGTGGTTGATATTGACATTAATCCCAGTATTGAGCTTAAAGTGAGCAAGTCTGAGCGCGTATTATCCGTAAATGCGCTTAACGAAGATGGCAAAGTTGTATTAGAAGGAATGCAGCTTAAAAATGCAGAGTTAGATATCGCCATGGATGCTATTGTAGATTCGCTTTTGGAAAATGGCTATTTGAACGAGACATATAATGCAATTAATGTATGTGTTGAGAATGCGGATGAAGAAGCCGGGGAAGTTCTGGGACAAAAGTTGAAAGATGGAATTATGCTTTTGCTGGATGAAAATGAATTAATCGGCAAGGTGCAGATGCAGATTTCTGCTGCTGATGAAAAAGCGGAAAAGGATGCAGAAGCCTATGGTGTATCCGTAGGAAAATATGCACTTGCAAAAAAGGTTTCTGAGAGTATGGGAACACAGCTGAAAGATGCTGTTGGGCTTTCAATCTCCGAGTTGTGGGATTTAGCAGATGCAGAATGTGCGGAACTGATTACCAAGGATGCTGCTCTTGAGATTGCATATACAGATGCCGGTATTGATGCAGAGAGTGCGAAAGTAATTAAGAATGTGATTCAGAAGGTAGAAGACAGTTTTATTTACAGAATTGAATTTTTGGTAGGCGAGAATGGCCTTTATAAGTATAAGGTAGATGCTGTAGATGGTACGATTTTGGAGCGTATCTATGAATGTCGGGAAGAAGATGTTGAGCTTCCTGAGGATCCGGAACAGGAGCTGCTTAGCAGAAAAGAAATCCTTCAAATAGTGTATGCAGATGCCGGTGTGACCGGAGAAGATGCAAGATTACATAAAATTAAGCTGGAAAAAGCGGATGTAGTAGTTTATGTTGTAGAGTTTTCCATAGGAAGATGTGAATATCTGTACCGTGTGGATGCAGTAGAAGGAACCGTCGTCAGCAAAGAAGTGGAAGAAATTCCATGTACTGTCTCGGGCGGAGATGGAGGAACACCGGAAGAGATTGATCCGGAAACGATTATTACAGAGCAGGACGCGTTACAGATTGTGTTAGATGCAGCAGGAGTAAGCCGGGAGGATATCTCTAAGTTAAGTATTAAGTTTAAGAATAATAAAGTGATTGCAGAGTACAGAATTCAATTCTTTGTTGGAGAAGTAAAGTATGAGTACTATGTGGATGCTGTTACAGGTGAGATTGTTAAGGGTGGACAGGAAAATACAGATGGCAAACCTGAAGTAGGACCGGGGGAAAAACCGGAAAACAAGCCGGAGAATGTACCGGAAGGACAGCCTGAAAACAAGCCGGAAAATGTACCGGAAGGACAGCCTGAAAACAAACCGGAGAATGTACCGGAAGGACAGCCTGAAAACAAACCGGAGAATGTACCGGAAGGACAGCCTGGAAACAGACCGGAAAATCAGCCGAATGATAATCCGGGAATAGAGCCCGAGAAGAAGCCTGAAATGGAAGGCGAAGAAGGCGGAAATACAGATGATGGAACCGCAGATGACGGAACCACAAATGAGGAGACACCGGAGGCAGAAAAACCGGAAGTACCGGGAGCGCCGCCGATGGAGAATCCGGACGGAGATATGGGAAGATTACCGAATGAAAATCCAAACAGACAGTGGGAAAATGTTCCGAACCCAAATCCTGAAAATGAGAAACCTCAGAATCAGGATGGTCAGATGAATGGACTGGTGGAAGGCGAACAGATACCGCGCAGATAAGTAACGGAATAGAATAATTAATAATAAAATCCCAAGCTGAAACGGCTTGGGATTTTATATTACAAGTATTTAATTTGCAGCTTCAAGATACCATCTCTGGCAGTCGCCGCCCCAGTAATTCCACTGGTTGACATTGCCGCCGGATTCTGTGCTCCAATCATATACATCAAGTCCTGATGCACACTTGCTTGCACGGGTCAGAATAGCGTAAGAGCCATCTGACTGTTTCTCTAATTTGAACTGCTGATTGGTAGAGCCTTTGTAGGTGTACTGCAGGATGTTGGCACCATCGGAAGAGCTTGCGCCGGCCACATCTACACACTTACTGTAGCCGGATGCACCGGTGAGGATATGATAGTAACCATCACTGTCTGCTACTAACTGGAACTTCTGAGCATCATATCCATTATAAGCCCACTGCTGAATGTTGGCATTGTTAGAGCTGCTACCGTCTGCTACATCCAGATATAAACCGGAATGTACATTCTTAATATAATAGGTTCCTGCCAAGGAAGAAGAGTTTGAAGAGCCTGAAGAGCTGCTTGCATTTGAAGTCTTGCTTCCGTAGATAGACTGATTGTTGGAACCGATTAAGGAGAAGGTCATAACCTCTTTGTGATTGGAGGATTCATCCTTCTGCTTGAAGAATACACCCTTATAAGTTACACCACCAATGGTCATCTTGCAGTAGTAAGTACCGCTTGTGTAAGACCATGTACCGGAAACGTCACCGGTAATACTTCCGTCAGAGTTTAATGTTACGCTCTGGGTTTTCAGCATACCTACATTAGCGGTAGATGCATCTTTTCCGTGATTTACAAACTCATAAGTACCGCACATATCGCCGGAGCTGTAACCGGAGCTTGAGATAGAGCTTCCCAGGTACTCATATACAGCCGTAACAGGCCATTTGTCTTCATTTAAGAACTGCTGGTGAACGCGTACTTCATGGTATTCGGTTCCGCCGTTAAATCTTGTGTGGTATACCAGATATCTCTGACCATCAGTATCGATAAATGCAGAGTTGTGTCCGCCGGACTTGTATCCGTCACCATCAAAGGATGAGAAATCATAGTTACCGAATAATTTCACACCGTAGGAGCCCTGACTTACGGATGCAGAGGAATAGATAGCGCTATTGCCTGCAGCATCATTGTATGTACCATTAATTGTCTTAGAACGATATAAACGGATATGATAACCACCGTCTACACCAAGCCAACCATAGGTTACATATAAGTAATAATATCCGCTGGAAGAATCATACACAATGTATGGAGCTTCACCGGAAAGTCCGTATCCGCCGGCAATTCGCTTACCAAAGTATGCGTCTGTCTGACCGCTGTTGGTATTCGGATAAATAGGAAGACCTGTGGTCTTGTCAATCTGAAGGATATAGATGCCGCCGGACCATGATCCGTAGGTCATCCAAAGTTTTCCGCTTGCATCGTATACCAGTGTGGGATCGATGGCATTGGGGAATAATGTATTGTTATAACTTCCGTTGGAGTTAAACCAGCCGCTTCTGACAGAGCTTAACTTTCCGGAGGAAATAAGTGCCGGAATATTAGTGTTGGTATAGTTTGTATTAACCGTCTTCGTTCCAAGGGAAGAAGTTGTTGTTACATTATTGTCGCCTTTGGTAAATCCTGAGTAGATAATGGTATCTACATAGGAGAACGGGCCATTTGCTGACTTGGAAACAGCAAAGCCGATGCAGGAACGGATGTAGGTTGAGGATGTAGAGTAATACATCATATATGCGCCCTTACTGCCGTCATTCCATACATAATCGGAATTGTAAATGATATCAGGAGCCCATACTGCATATCCGCCGGAGCAATCCTGGTCATTGTAACCTGCCCAAAGGAAAGAAGATGCAAGGGCTGTTTCTAATGCCTCTCCTTTGGAAGCCTGTGTGCTTCCACTGTTAGAGGCAGCTTCGATTAGATTCCATTTCTGACAATCGCCACCCCAGAAATTCCACTGATTGATATTGCCACCTGCGGAGGTAGACCATTCATATACGTCAAGACCTGATTTGCAGCCGGAAGCATTGGTAAGAATTGCATAAGTACCGTCAGCCTGCTTTACAATGCGGTATTTCTGCATTGCTCCGCCCCAGTATTCCCACTGCATGATATTTGCACCATCTGCAGATGAACCATCAGCAACATCCATGCATTTGGAATAGCCGGAAGCACCGGTTAAAATGTAATAGTAGCCGTCACCGGTAGAGACAAATTTAAATTTCTGTGCGTCACTGCCATTATAATCCCACTGACGGATATTGGCACCGTTTTCGGAGGAACCGTCAGCAATATCCAGGTATAATCCGCTGAATTTGTTCTGGATGTAATAGATACCTTCTACGTTTTCACTTACATAGATGGATTTGTTGTTGTAGCCCTGAGTTCCTAAATATGACCAGTTTCTTAAGTCGGAGGACTTTGCCTGAGCCATATGCGAACCATAGATGTAGTATGATTTTGAAGAGGAATCATAGAAAATGGATGGATCGTGAACAGAAACTCTTGTGGTGCTTGCTGTGGATGAGGAACTGGCTGCAGCGTAAGCAGTGATGTCTGACACCGATAAAGAAGAGATGAGAAGTGCCAATGCCATGAAGGCTGCAGAGAGTTTTGACCAAAAACGATGTTTGGTGTGTCCTTTTTTCATAGTTGTAACCCTTTCTATAAATGTGAGTTGTTAAATAGTGTGAAAAATGTACAGGTAACGCCTGTGTTTTGACTGAATTTTGTGCAATGGCATTACTTAAATTTTCAATATGTAATTTTACAATATAATAAATACTAAAATATTTCAATCATATTTAAAATTTTCGGTAAAAAGAAACAAAAAGGGTTGGTAAAAACTGTATAAATAGATGATGTATTTAAAATAAAATTAATGTATTCAATTAAACTGATGAAAGATTAGAGAGATGCTGAAATAAAGGGCGAGTGTAATAGAAACAATCCGGTTGCCCCGTTTGTTTGTCAACATGGCATACAGACGGGGCCTTTTGTATGATGCTTTCAAAAAACATCACTCCATTTTGGAATGGGTTGGTGGTCGTCCAATGCTTTCTTCACCGTATTGTAGTAAAACACCTTTTGGCGGATATGTGTCAAGTGATGCTGAAGGGTATCAATCTGTTCCTGAATGTTTCGTTCGTGTGTTTCCATCAAGGTGATAATATCTGCAATATTATCTTCTAAGTTTTCTTCATACTTGTAGAATTCCAACATTTTATTAATGGGCAAATCGGTATTCTTAAAACATAAAATACCATCGATTCTACGAAGATGTTCATCGGTATAAATTCGCTTGTTGCCCCGATGCTCTACATTAGTAAGTAGTCCGATATCTTCATAATATCTCAGTGTAGGATGAGTAAGTCCTGTTCTTTCTGATACCTCTTTAATGGAATAAGTATTCATGCCAATGTTCCTCCGGTTTAAAAAAAGTACTTGACTTAAAGCATACTTAAAGTATTACGCTTTGTAAAGGGAAATATAATGGGAGGGAAAAATATGATGTATGCTCTTGTGACGGGAACGGATCATGGTTTAGGTCTGGCTCTGGTGAAGAATTTATTGAAAAGAGGTTTTTTTGTAGTAGCATGCAGGCTTAACCCGGAAGAAAATCAGGTGGATGAGCTGCTGAAAGATTATGGGGAGAGGCTAAGGATTGTGGAACTGGATATTGGGGATGACCGAAGTGTGACATTGATGAAAGATAAGGTTGCTACACTGGTACCCCATATTGATTTATTGATAAATAACGTGGGTATTCTGGGTAATATGGATAAGGTCCTGGGAGATGAACTGGACTATGAGGAAATACTACAGGTTATGAATGTAAATGCTGTGGGAACTCTTCGGGTTAGTAATGCACTCTCAGAATTGGTTATGAAAAGTGATAGGAAAACGATTGTGAATATCTCCTCTGAAGCCGGAAGTGTCGGAGACTGTTTCCGGAAGGGGTGGTTTGGATATTGTATGTCCAAGGCTGCCAATAATATGCAATCTGCTCTTGTGTATAATAATATTAAGAAAAGGGGCGGAAGGCTTATAGTAATGCATCCCGGACATGTGGCAACGTATATGAGAGGACACCTGGATACTACTGCTGGCTTAACACCGCAGCAGTCGGCAGAAGGTGTTTTGCATATTGTTTTAGATACGGAGCTTCCGGTAGAAGAGAGACCGTTATATATTAATTATCGCGGTGACAGGCTTCCGTGGTAAGGAGAGAGGCAGAAGATGAAGAAAATACTTGTTTTTGGCATGTATGAGAATGCAATGTATCATCCGTTGACAGGGGTGGATGAGTATCTGCGAAAGATTATGCCGGATATGGAATTTATTTTTACGGACCGGATTTTGGAACTGTGTGAGGTGCGGAACTATGATGGTGTAATATCTTATTGGGATGACTGGGAGACACCTATTCCCAAGCAGGCGTCTGCGGAGCTGTATCGTTATATGGAACAGGGGGGCAGAATGTTACTTCTGCATAATGGAATCAGTATTCAGTTGCAGGAAGAATTAAAAAGGATGGTGGGTGGATTTTTCCTTTCGCACCCGGCTCAGGAGGAGATTACGTTTGTACTAAAAGAGAATAATTTAACGCAGGGCTGTAAGGAATTTTCACTTGTGGAGGAGCCCTATCAATTTAGTTTGGAAGAGGATGATAAGGACATATTTATGACATATCTTTATCGCGGAGAAGAATATCCTGCGGGATGGCAGAAGAAGTTTGGGACAGGAGAGTTGATTTATTTGATGCCGGGACATACTGTGGACAAGTTTTGTAAGGATGATTTTACAAAACTGATACAGAATTGTATGAATTATTTGTTTGCATAGAAGAATTTTTTATTAATTGTGGCAAATATGGAGTTTTGATGATAATATGGTAACATAGTCCTAGTTCTTTGGAGGTGGTTATGAGTCAGAATTTGCTTACGAAGAGTCAGATAGAGGAAGAAATGTATTCCGCGTTAGAAAATAGGGAATTTCATGTATTTCTACAACCGAAGGTGAATATGGTAACTACTAAGCTTTGTGGAGCTGAAGCATTAGTAAGATGGATTCATCCTGTGGATGGGATGCGTTCTCCGGCATTGTTTATTCCTGTGTTTGAGCAGAATGGCTTTGTGTCAAAACTGGATATGTACATGTTTGAAGAGGTTTGTCGTATAAAGGCGGATTGGGCGAAACGAGGTGAATCTTATGCTCACATTGAGATATCGGTAAATATGTCTCGTATGCATTTGCATGAACAAGACTTCTGTGAAACAATTTCTGCCATTGCGGACAGGTACGGTGTTGCACATAATGAGCTGGAAATTGAGATTACAGAGAGTGTATTTGAGGAGGACAGCAATGTTTTAATTGATAATGTCAATCGGATGAAGGCACAGGGCTTTTTGGTTTCCATTGATGATTTTGGTTCGGGTTTTTCGGCGTTGAATTTGTTGAAGGATCTGTATGTGGACACTATTAAGATTGACCGTGGATTTATCCATGGCTCCGGGGAGACGGCGCGAGGGAAAGGTATTATCCGTAATGTTATTGCATTGTGTCTGGATTTGAAGGTGGATGTGGTTACGGAAGGTATTGAGACAAAAGAGCAGGCGGAATTTATTATGCAGTGCGGTTGTCAGATTGCACAGGGATTTTATTATTCCAGACCGTTACCACTAACTGACTTTGAAGCGTTTGCGAAGAAGTATATGAATGCAGTGCTCAGCTGTTATGAATTCCCATTGAGTGGAGATTTAAAGTCAAGGGATGGCAGCCTGGAGGGAGAAATTGTCGGCGAAGGATTGGAGTTTCAGGATGGACTTTATCCCGGCAGCAAATCCCTCTATTTTCCGGGGGGAGCCCAGGGAACCAATGTGGTTACTATCCCGGAGAAGGTTGTGGTTGGGCAGAGTTATACTATATCTATGTGGATTAAGCCTAAGATATTATATCCTTGGGCCTGTGCTTTATATATCAGGCATGACATAGGATTTGCAACCATTTCACCACTTGCATGGGAGGCGTCTTCTAATTTCCGTATTTGGAATTCCATTGGTATCGGAGGATGGTATGATGTGCCTACCCCTATATTTAAAGAAGGTGTATGGACACATTATTCGATTGTGTATAATGCCAAGACTGAGGTGATGAAAGCATATATGAACGGAGAACTGATTGGTAGTCTTGAGAATGTCCCGGCCAACAGACATGCAGAGCAGTTTGTGTTAGGCGGAGATGCTTTCCAGCCATCATTTAATGGTAATCTTTGTGAATTGGTCATTTACAATGAGGTGAAGAATGATTCGTTCGTAAAGCAACAGTATGAGTCTTATGTGAATAGAGAGGGCTTTTCAAAATTATAGTGGGAAGAAAGAGACCTCATCGGATGTAATAAATCATCTGATGAGGTTTTCTGATATGGCGGCAACAAGGAGAGGACAACATGTTATTTACAAACAAGGATTTAAAGAAATTAATTATTCCGCTATTATTGGAGCAGGCGCTGGGGCTGACGATTGGTATGGCAGATACCATGATGATTTCCAGTACCGGGGAGGCTGCGATTTCGGCAGTATCCTTAATAGATATGATAAATACCTTAATTAACAGTGTGCTTGCGGCACTGGCAACCGGTGGGGCGGTGGTGGTTTCCCAGCATATTGGTGCCGGTAATCACAAGGAAGCCAGTGCGTCCGCAAGGCAGCTGATTTACAGCAGTGCGGTGATTACGGTAATGGTATCCTTGGTTGTTATACTGTTTCACAGGCAGATTATTTTGCTGTTTTTTGGGAAAATTGAGACAGATGTGCTAAAGAATGCAATTATATATCTGATTGTATCCTGTTTCTATTTTCCATTTTTATCGGTATTTAATTCCTGTGCAGCGCTGTTCCGTTCCATGGGCAATTCCAAGATTACCTTTCAGGTATCGATGGCTATGAATATCATCAACGTGGTAGGAAATGCCATCGGTGTATTTGTGTTAAAGTGGGGAATTCTGGGAGTTGCTATTCCTTCTCTGATAGCCAGAGCAGTTGCAACCTTTGTGTTGTATTCCAAGCTTCGAAGGTCTGACAAAGTTATTGTGTTGTCAAGAGAACCATTCAAACCACAGTGGGGAGTGGTACGAAGTATTCTTGCAATCGGTATTCCCAGCGGAGTCGAGAATGGTATCTTTCAGTTGGGAAGAGTGGTGGTGGTAAGCATTATTTCCGGCTTCGGAACAGTGCAGATTGCAGCCAATGGGGTAGCAAATAGTCTGGATGGCCTGGGATGTATTGCAGGACAGGCGATGAATCTTGCCATGATTACGGTGATTGGACAATGCGTGGGGGCTAAGGATGAAAAGCAGGTTCGTTATTATACGAAAAAGCTTTTAAAGATTACATATGTATGTACAGCAGTATTAAATATTGTAATTCTTGGTAGTTTGCCATGGACTCTCAGACTATATGGTCTTGGTGCGGAAACCACAAGGCTTTCATTCATATTGGTACTCATTCATAATGGCATGGCCATGCTATTGTGGCCGGCGTCTTTTACACTACCCAATATGCTTCGGGCATGCAATGATGTGCGTTTTACCATGTGGACATCCATGCTTTCCATGTTTGCCTTACGTGTGGGACTGGGCTATGTGCTTGGAGTAAAATGTGGCATGGGTGCCATAGGTGTTTGGCTGGCCATGATTAGTGATTGGTTATTCCGAACCATCTGTTTCATTGCCAGATACTTGCATGGAAGGTGGAGAAAAAGCTGTGAACCATAAGAAAATGCAGAGTTTACACTTATTTAATTTGTATAATATCTGCGAGTCATGTATAATACCCTTTATGAGTTTTTTTGACGGAATTGTAAGGCATAAGCAGAAAGAGAAGAGAATCACATGGGCAGATATTACTATTTGATTGTAAGAAAGCTGTTCTGGTTTGCCAAAGCCATTTGGAAGATGCGAAAGATGGCGTTGGATGAGAGTCAGACAGAAGAGAGTGCATATGAATACTTGCAAAATGTAGTGAGTGTAATGAAGAAGGCAAGTCACGTGAGGACGGAGGTGCACGGGCTGGAGAATCTTCCCAAGGAAGGGGGATATGTAATGTATCCCAACCATCAGGGAAAGTATGATGCGTACAGTATTGTGACAGTGCATGAGAAGCCTTGTACGGTAGTCATGGACAAGGCAAAGTCCTACGATCTTTTTATTAATCAGGTCATTGATTTAGTAAAGGGAAAGCGACTGGATAAAGAAGATGTAAGGCAGTCTCTGGGGATTATCTTGGAAGTTACCAAGGAAGTGCAGCAGGGCAGACGTTACATCCTATTTCCTGAGGGAGAATATGATAAGGATAAGAAGAATTCCTTACGAGATTTCAAGGCGGGGTGCTTTAAGGCATCCTTAAAATCCAAGACACCGGTGGTACCGGTAGTGCTTATTGATTCGTACAAAGCGTGGAATAGCTCTTGCTTTGGAACCGTTACTACGCAAGTGTATTTTCTGAAACCCATTCCTTATGAGGAGTATAAGGATATGAAGACAAATCAGATTGCAATGCTTGTGCGTGAGAGAATACAGGAAAAGATAAACGAGGTAGTGTAAAATGGGGAGTGATACTGTATCACTGATAATAGTAATTTTTTGTTTGGTAATGTCTGCATATTTTTCCGCAACGGAGACGGCTTTTTCTTCGTTAAACAGGATTCGTATGAAGAATATGGCGGAGAAAGGTAATAAAAAGGCAGAGTTAGTTTTAAAGCTGTCTGAAAGTTACGATAGTCTGTTGTCAACAATTTTGATTGGGAATAATATTGTAAATATTTTGGGAACCTCTTTGGTAACCATTTTGTTTGTAAATCTTATCGGAGAGGATAATGGTGCTACGGTGGCAACCATTGTTACTACTGTGGTAGTACTTATCTTTGGCGAAGTTTCTCCCAAAAGTATTGCGAAGGAATCTCCGGAGAGCTTTGCAATGTTCTCTGCACCATTATTAAAGATATTGATGGTTGTACTGACTCCCTTCAATTTCTTTTTCAGACAGTGGAAGAAGCTCCTATCTTTGATTTTTAAATCATCAGATGATGGGGGCATTACAGAAGAAGAGCTGCTATCTATCGTGGAAGAAGCAGAGCATGACGGCGGTATTGATGAGCAGGAGAGCGTGCTGATCCGCAGTGCGCTGGAGTTTACTGAGCAGCAGGCAGTGGATATTCTGACGCCGCGAGTTGATATTACAGCGGTTTCCACAGAGGCCACCAAGGATGAGATTGCAGAAGTATTTGCGGAGACTGCGTTTTCAAGATTGCCTCTTTTTGAAGAGAATATTGATCATATTGTAGGTATTATTTATCAGAAAGATTTCCACAATTATGTGTACCATACGGATAAGCCCATTTCAGAGATTGTGCGTCCGGTAGTATTTGTACCGAAAACAAAGAAAATCGGTGCACTATTGAAGGAACTGCAACAGAAGAAGCTCCACATCGCAGTAGTAGTGGACGAGTTTGGCGGTACAGTGGGTATTATCACCTTAGAGGATATACTGGAAGAGTTGGTTGGCGAGATTTGGGACGAACATGATGAAGTAAGCCAGGAAATCGAGAGAAAGTCGGAGAGTGAGTACATTGTTTCCGGAAATGCTAATCTGGAGAAGTTGTTTGAATCCATGGATGTGGAACTGGCAGAAGAAGATAGCCATGTTGTAGTTGTAAACGGCTGGATTATGAATCAATTGGGTAAGGTCCCGGAGACCGGGGACTGTTTTGATTATGAGGGCTATCATGTGGAAGTGCTGGAGATGGAAGGAATGCGTGTGGCGAAGGCACGTATTACACGGATACAAGAATAAGATTGTAGGGCTGTTGCTTTGGGGCAATGGCTCTTTTCTTTGCCCAATCTTAACTTTCTTTTGAAAAGCTGTTGTAAAAAATGTATTTTTACAATAAATTATAAGTATATAGTCATGAATTAATGAATAGTTGTGCAGAGGTGAAGAAATGTCTACACAAAAGGACGTCTTGAAGGATTTAAAGAATAATTTATGGTTCAGTCTGACATGGATTGCGATTGCGTTGGTGCTGGGGAGTGTCTGCGGTATGGTAGGTGCAGCCTTTCATCATGCCATTGATTATGTGACAGAGTTTCGAGGGCAGCATGATATCATGGTGTATCTGATGCCTTTGGGTGGAATAGTAATTGTATTTCTGTATCGTATTGCGGGGTTAGGCTATGAGCCGGGAACCAATACCATTCTTCAGTCTGTGCGGCAGCAGGAAAGAGTTCCGGTAAAGTTGGCTCCTACAATTTTTCTGACGACTATTATCACCCATCTGGTAGGTGGTTCCAGCGGCAGAGAAGGTGCAGCATTACAAATTGGAGGTTCTTTGGCTACCGCATTCGGAAGGCTTGTGAAGGCGGATAAAAAGGAAATGTCAATTCTGGTGATGTGTGGTATGAGTGCGGTATTTGCGGCACTTTTTGGGACTCCTCTTACGGCTACTATATTTTCCATGGAGGTTGTCAGTGTAGGAACCTTTTATTATGCGGCTTTCGTTCCATGTCTTTGCTCCGCGTTGGTGGCCTATTTTACTGCGCAGGTACTTGGATGCCACAGTGTGACCTATGTTGTAGAAGAAATTATGATTATGGATGCCCATAATTTTGTGTATCTGCTGGGCTTGTCCATTTGTATTGCGCTGTTTTCTATAGTATTTATAGTGATGATGCATCGAACCGGCAGTTTTTTCAAAAAGCATTTTGCAAATCCTTATATTCGTGTGGTGATTGGTTCTGTACTTTTGATGGTGCTTGTTTTTATCTTTGGTAAGGATTATCTCGGTGCCGGTATGAATATTGTGGACCAGGCTATTTATGAGCAGGTGAGGCCCTATGATTTTATTTTGAAGGCAGTATTTACTGCAATCACCATTGGATGCGGTTTTAAGGGAGGAGAAATTGTTCCAACCTTCTTTATCGGTGCGACACTGGGATATACTGCCAGTGGATTTTTGTGCATAGACCCGCATTTGGGAGCTGCGCTGGGGATGGTGGGAATGTTTTGCTGCGTGGTGAATTCGCCCATTACCAGCCTGATACTTGCGGTGGAGATTTTTGGTAGTGCCAATCTGCTTCCTTTTGCAATTGTTATTGCTTTTTGTAATGTATTTTCCGGGTATTTTAGCTTGTATCATGCACAGAAGTTTGTATATTCTAAGACTTCGCCGGAGCTTATTAATAAGGATGCCTTATAAGTGTTTAGAGACGTTCAAGAAAAACTTGGGCGTCTTTTTTAATAAATTTTTATATATAAATTTGTCAAAAATGGAGAAAACATCTGAAATAGGAAATAAGTCTTTACTAAGTAGATTAAAAGGTGGTAAATTGGTACTATATGTAAGTGTAAGTGCTTACAAAAGAGAATAAAAGGAGGAACAACATGAGAAAGGTATTAAGACGAAGAGCCATTGCACTTGTAATGGCGCTCTGCATGATGATCAGCATGATTTCTACGGACATGCTTGGAATGACCATGCAGGTACAGGCTGAGTCTGGGACATCAACAACTTGGGACTTTGCGCAATTGGCAGAGACTATTGATGGAACAGATATAGATTACAATGGCCTGAAAGTAACCGGAAAGCTCCGTCCGAATGGGGATTCGGCACAGCTTTTCACAACGACAGTAATTTCCGTACCTGTAACCGGCAACTGTGACATCACAGTGGTTGGTCATAGTGAGGCGTATGGAAAGTATAAGATTAACGGGGTAGAGGCAACTACAGTGACTACTACTGTGGCACATACTTATACCGGCACAGATGGTGCAGTAGAGTATGTAACGGTGGAAGGTGTAAATGACTCTAACTCTTATGTTAAGACGATAACCGTTACTTATTTAGCAGATGATACTTCTGCGACAGAGGCACCTGCAACAGAGGCACCTGCAACAGAGGCACCTGCAACAGAGGCACCTGCGACAGAGGCACCTGCGACAGAGGCACCTGCAACAGAGGCACCTGCGACAGAGGCACCTGCAACGGAAGCTCCTGCAACAGAGGCACCTGCGACAGAGGCTCCGACAGAAGCACCTGTTGAGAAGAATTACTTGGTATTAGATGGAGAAGAAGTAAACTATGATTTCCGTCTTTCCACTTTTGGTGCATACGGTAAGGGTGCAGCAGCGACCTGGACCCATGCGGACGGAATTCTCAGTGTGGATGGCGAGATTAGTTACAATGGTGGACAGCATGGTGCCACAGTTTCTACCGGAACTACCTTTAATATTAATGCACCGGCAGGAAGAGCGGTGATTACACTTGGAGTGTGTGAGTATGGAAGTGCATCTGCTACCCTTTATGCAGATGGAGAAGCGGTAAGCAAGACGGTATCCATCGCTCATGGTACAGAGGATAATACTGAGTTTGAGTTTAAGTATACTTCTGATAAAGCGGTTACTTTAAGTCTGGTAATCAGCGGCGGCGGATTTCTCCATTATATTAATGCAAAATCAGAGACACCACCTGCTACATATGTATTATCCGGTTCTTTAGAGGGACTCAGTGCAGAGGAACTTGCAGCATTGACTGCAATCAAATTTACGGCTACAGCAGTTTCTGACTATGAAGTACCGGCAGCTACTATTGATACAACAAACGGAACTTATTCCATTGAGCTTGCAAATGGTATTCCCTATACAGCAACTGCAATCGGCACAGGTAATAAGGTGATTACCACCACCGTACCGGCTTATAGTGTTGACACAACTTTGAATCTTGTGTTTGAAGAAGCGGCAGTTTACAAAGTAACAATGAATAAATCAGCAGATCCTGATTTGTCTGATTTAAGTTGCCAGTTTGTATATACACATGAAGATGGTAATGTATATACCTTTACCGATATGAATGCAATTTCTTTAAGAGATGGTAACTATACTTTTGCAGTTACCGGTGATATTGACAAGGTTGCATATAAGATTAATGAAGGTAGCACATTAACTGTTGCCGGAAGTGCAGTAACTCATCTTGTAAAATTTGAGGAAGTAACTGCATGGGTATTTGGTGGTACCGGATATTCTAAGGCGATTCAGAGTGGTACCGGATATTATCAGGGCTTATATATTGATGCAACAACCGGTAAATTACAGGGAAGAGGAAGTGACGCTCAGTTCAATACCGGCGCAATCATCAATGTACCTGTAAAAGGAAAGTGTACAATTGCCGTTACCGCAAGTAGCGGACCACAGTATGCGTTATACACAATTAACGGCGTACAGGCATCTGTTGAGGATATGACCACAGTTGTGGATTACACCGGGGAAGCCGGCTATGTTCAGATTGTTGCAACAGGTACAGCTTATCTTACCGGAATCGCAGTTACATATCCTGCTACCGAAGAAGGATTTGTAGCACAGCCGGTTATGCCTTTTGTACCGGAAGATGATACCGATGCAAATACAGATCATGATACGGATGATATCCCAAGAGCAAGTGTGAAGGACACTCTGACAGTTCAGCCGGATGGTCAGAAGCTTATCTTAAGTCAGTCCGGTGGTAATGCGTCCGGAAAGTATAATAGTATTAGTAAACTGGGATACTATGTATTCCCGATGACAGAGGATAATAATAAGCTGGAATTTGATATTACCATTACCGCAGCCGGAACCAGTAATGGTGACGGAGCGTTTATGGGGCTCTTTAATAACAGCTACATGTACACACTGGGTATCAGAAAGGGGATAAACCCAAGAGCTATTTATTCCAAGGGTAATGAGACCAGTGGTAGTGACTTCGCCGGAGCCGGTGGTATTAACAACACCTTAGCAATTGGTGAGCCGCTTCATGTTACAATAACCAAGGCAGCGGATGGTAAGCCGACAATTACCTATGAAATGATAAATACCGGAGAAGAGTATAAGGTATCCACTTCTACCCTTGCATGTGAAGAAACAGGATATTACTATGGTTTAATTGTATCCGATGCTACAGTAGTCATCTCCAATATGCTCTATACAGCAGCGGATGGAACCGTACTTTACAATCAGAATTCCTGCTACTATCCGAAGGGAACTGCACCGGTGGCAACCAGTGTAAGTGCAGTGGCAGCAGAAACCAGAGAATACATTGATATCAGCTGGGAAGGTTCTGTAACAGAAGATGATGGAACCTATGTAGTAGAAATGCAGTTAGATGGTGGTGAATGGATCACTCTTGCTACCGACATTACAACTCTTTCTTATCGCTATACTTTACCGGAAGGTGGTGGCGGACACTACTTATTCCGTGTATGTGGACAGCTTGGTAATCCGGATTTGGGTGGAAGCAGAAATGATTATGTGACCATGACTGAGCCGGTATCTGTGCTTGCTGCATTAGGAAAGCCGGAGGTGGCAATTACTGCGGAAAGTGCACAGATTAATCTTAGCTGGGAAAGCATTGACAATGCAGAAGAATATGAAGTATATCGTTATTCTTATGATGAGACGGAAGCCGGAATTAAGCTTGTTGCTACAGTAACAACTACAAGCTATACGGATAATGATGTGGAACCGGAAGTTCCTTACTATTATCAGGTTAAGGCCGTTGCAGATAGTAATGAAAGTCCTCTTTCCGATACCGTATGGGCAGTTGCTACTTCGGGACATACCGGTGAGTATGTATATGAGGAGGAAGCTACCGAAATTTTCATTACCGAAAAGTCCTATGATACTGTGTTTACAAGTGATGCAGTTCTGGCAGGTAATGTATATGGTAATGGTACATTAGAACTTGAAGTAAATGGGCAAATCCTTGTTACACAGGCTGACATGGTGGCTAGAGATAGATTTAGAATTTCTGCGCCACTGAATGAAGGCAGAAATGATGTAAATCTCTTATTTACTGACAAAGATGGTAAGGTAACCAGAAAGACCTTTAACTTCGTATATCTTACGAACTACGATATGGTAGTTGACAGTAGCTTTGAAGGTACTGACGGAGATGCTAATGCAGACGGCATCCCTACTTATAAGACCGTGCAGGCAGCGGTAGATGCAGTGCCTGCAGATAATACCGACAGCAAGGTGATTCTTGTAATGGCGGGTGAATATGAGGAAAGATTGGATGTTTCCAATCCATATATCACTTTAGTTGGTCAGGATAGAGAGAATACCTTAATCCACTGCTATCCTGCAGATATTTTAGGTGATAGTAAAGCGGAAGCCGGTGGTGATATGGATAAGAGATGTGCAACAATTATCCGTAACACTGCAGTAGGATTTACCGCAGAGAACATTACATTTGCAAACGATTATGTATATGGCACTGCAGATGGTAAGTCCAATAAATCTGCAGATGCAATCCGTGTAGAAGCAGATAAGTCAAGCTTCGTGAATGTGAAGTTTGTAGGTGTACAGGATACCTTATATATGCACGCCGGTAAGCAGTACTACTATAAGTGCGTCATTGAAGGTTTGGTAGACTTTATCTATTCCGGTGACGATGCGAGAGCATTCTTTAATGATTGTGATATCGTATTTGTTTACGAATCAACTAAGAAATCCGGTTATGTAGCTGCACCGAAGACGGCAGAAAGCGCAACCTATGGTTTGACATTCTATAACTGCCGAATCCTCAGTGAAGAGGGTTGTGCAGGCAACGGATACCTTCTTGCTAGACCTTGGGGTGCGGATGCTTATATTACTTGGATTGATTGTTATATGGGCAAGGTAATCAATGCACTGGCTCCATATAGCGATATGGGCGGTCCTCATGCAGAAGCAAGATTCTATGAGTTTGGAACCTATGGTCCGGGCTTTGCAATCAATGTGGACAGAAGACAGATTTCTCCGACCAAGGCAGCAGAAATGATTTCTGCAAGCTATCTTGGATGGGATCCGGAAGCAGTAGTTACCGCAATGTCTGTAGACCATTATGTAGGTGATGTTACAACCACCGGTGGTGATCAGGTAGATGAGAACGAGAGAGTAGATGATACTTATCTTTGGATCGATGGTAATGATACCGGTCTGAAGATGTATGACATGGAAGGCTACACGGAAGCTTATGGAGTAACCGGTGGTGGTCTTCTTAAGGAAACCAGTGAGAACTATTATGTAGTTGATGCTGCGGAAGAGTTCTTAGATGCACTGGTTGCTGTTAAGGGCAGTGGCAAGAACTCCGTAATTGAACTTACAGCAGATATTAATCTTGGATGTAATGAGATTGACGATTACGATAGTTATAGCAGTATTATCGCTGCTCATAAGTATCAGCCGCTGACACATCCTACGTTAATTGAAAGTGGCATGTCACAGCTGAATATGGATGGTTTCTATAACCTGACAATCTTCTCATCCAATGGTTCTTCTATCAAGCATGTGGTTATTACACTGAAGAATTCAGGAAATATTATTATCCGTAACATCAAGTTTGATGAGCTTTGGGAGTGGGACGAGGCTACCGAAGGTGACTATGACAGAAATGACTGGGATTACATGACTATCGATAGCGGATGTAATGGTATCTGGGTTGACCACTGTACCTTCTACAAGGCTTATGACGGTATCGTGGATGTAAAGAATCCGAATCCGATTAGTAATGTGACTGTTTCCTGGTGTGAATTCCTTCCGGGAAGTGAAGATAATGTATTCTTCAATGCAATGATGGATGAAATTGTTGCAAATCCGGATACATATCCTACTTATCAGCACTTGCTGGAAGCAGGTATGAGCGCAGACCAGATTTATATGTATGCATATGCTCAGAAGAAGACACATCTTCTTGGTCAGGGTGATGAAGCTACTAATGCAGCCGGTATTCGTATGACATTGGCAAATAACTATTACAAGAACTCTATGGACAGAATGCCTAGATTACGTTATGGTTATGCTCATGTTTACAACTGTATCATGGATGCACAGGATTTATTGAATGTAAGACTTTCTATCAAAGATGAATTATTGGCAGAGAAGATAGTAAGTAATGGTGCAGCTTCCACCTGTGGTGGTCAGATGCTTTTGGAGAACTGTTATATTAACGGTATCATGAAGGCTCTGAATTCCGGTAACGGTAACAGCCCTGCAGGATATATCAATGCAGTAAACAGCTTATACTACATGAATGGTGTAGAGACTGAGCTGAAACCGGAAAATAACGGAACTGCAGATGATGTTGTACTTATTACAGATGCAGATAGCTTCGTAAATGGATTGCCTTATTCTGGTTATGTTCTTTATGATGCAGAAGACTTAGATGGTATTGTGAAGTACTATGCAGGTGCAGGTAAGCTTCAGCTGACGAACCTTCAGTGGGAAAAGACTTCCTATAATGCTGAGTGGAAGGATCCTGTAATCGGCGGAGGAGAGAACCCAACCCCTACTGAGGCACCAACCAGTGCACCTACAGCAGCACCTACTGAGGCACCTACAGCAGCACCTACCGAAGCGCCTACAGCAACTCCTGCACCGACCAAGAGTCCTGATGATATTGCAAGAGAGAATGTAACTGCGTTCGTAGAGCGTATGTACACAGTAGCACTTGGACGTGATGCGGATCCGAGTGGTGTTCAGTTCTGGGTAGATAATCTTTACAGTTATGTAGATGATGGTGCTAGTATCTCCAAGGGATTTATTTTAGGACCTGAGTTTATCGGATATAACTACAGCAACAGTGAGTTTATTGAGATTTTATATCATACTTACTTCAACAGAGAACTTGACGAAGCCGGAGAGGCATTCTGGAGTAGCGCATTAGAAAACGGTGCAACCAGAGAGCAGGTACTTGCAGGATTTGTCAACTCTCCTGAGTTCTTCAGCTTATGTAGAGGCTACGGAATTTCCCGTGGATACCTGAATGAGAACGGAACAGCTGTAAATCCAGGTATTTACCGCTTCGCAGAGAGACTGTACTCAACAATCTTAGAGCGTCAGGGTGATGAAGATGGTATTGAGTCTTGGACTGTAGCAATTGCCGGCGGCGGATGCACACCGGAAGCAGCAGCAGAGAGCTTCTTCTGGTCAGGAGAGTATCTTGCAAAGGGTACTTCTGACGAGGCATTTGTAAAGGCCCTGTACAGAACCTTTATGGATCGTGAAGCAGATCCGTTCGGAATCGAAGCATGGAAAGCGGCTTTAGATGGCGGCGTAGACCGTAAGACTGTAATGAACAGTTTTGCAGCATGTGATGAATTCCAGCAGATTAAAGCTCAGTACGGTTTATAATAATTAAGAAAAGCGCAGTAGCAATTGCTACTGCGTTTTTTTTGTGCAGTGGGTTAAATGTGAACATTTGGTGTATTGTTTGCAAATATGGGGGCAAGCTGATAAAATCAAAACAGATAAGATATAGAGAGGGCTTTGCAAATGAAAAAGTCTATACGAATTCAATTTGTAATGGTTACGATAGCTTTATTGGCAGGAACCATAGTTCTGAGTTTTCTTGTAAACAATATTTTTTTGGAAGATTATTATATTTTACAAAAAAATAGGGTAGTGCAGCAGGCATATGAGAAGATAAATGAGGCTGCCGTAAATGGGACGTTGGAGACTGTGGAATTCCAAGAAGAGATGCGGGACTACGCTTTCCGATATGATACTAATGCCATTGTAATCAATTCTAATTCAGAAGTTGTATTGGTTGCTTCCTTTGATGGGGAGGAACTGAACAGAAGGCTGCTGGGCTATATTTTCAGAGTACCTGTGGGAGGTGGTGAGGGCGCCGTTTTGCCGGCACCGGATACTTTGTTCCACGGGAAGAAAAATATTGGAAAAGAGGAACAGATAGAGTTATACGGACAGCTGGACAACGGAGACTGGTATATTATTTCATCTCCTTTGGAAAGTATTCGGGACAGTGTGAAAATAGCCAGTCGATTTCTAATCTATATTGCATTGGCCGGTATTGCTGTGGGAGCCGTGATTACATGGGTGGTATCAGGACGTTTTACCAAACCGATTCTTGAGCTTGCGGATATTTCAGAGAGGATGACCCGTCTTGATTTTGAAGCGAAATATTCCGGTGACCAACATAATGAAATTGCGCTGCTGGGTAATAATATTAATAAACTGTCCGCTTCTTTGGAGAATACCATATCAGAACTGAAGACTGCGAACAATGAGCTGAAAAAAGATATTGAGAAGAAGGAAGAGATTGATGCGATGCGTAAGGAATTCCTTGCGAATGTATCCCACGAGCTGAAGACGCCCATAGCCCTGATACAAGGCTATGCCGAAGGTCTCAAGGAAGGGATTAATGATGATGCGGAAAGCAGGGAATTTTACGTGGATGTTATCATGGATGAGGCAGCAAAGATGGATATTATGGTAAAGAAGCTGCTAACTCTCAATCAATTGGAATTCGGAAATGATATGATTAACATGGAACGATTTGATATTGTGGAACTTGTGAGAGGGTATGTCCAGTCTGCGGAGATTTTGTACAAAGCCAGTGACATTGAAGTGCGTATTCCACAGTCTCAGCCGCTATATGTATGGGGAGATGAATTCAAAGTAGAGGAAGTGGTGATGAATTTCTTTACCAATGCAGTGAATCATTGTGAAGGAAAAAGAATTATCGATATACAATTTGAGGTATTGGATGGTAAAATAAAAGTTAGTATATTTAATACCGGAGCACCTATACCGGAAGACGCATTGCCACATATATGGGAGAAGTTTTATAAGGTAGATAAGGCCAGAACCAGAGAATATGGGGGGAGTGGTGTGGGCTTATCCATTGTTAAAGCGATTATGGAGTCTATGAATCAGACCTATGGTGCTGACAATTATACCAATGGTGTGAAATTTTGGTTTACATTGGAGCAGGTGCAGGAATAATCAGGTTAGGAGAGTTTTTTGATTGGAAGATAGGGAAAGAGTGCTTCTTGTAGGTGTGGATACCGGAGAGGAAGCGGATTTTGAACGTAATATGGAGGAGCTTGGAGAACTTGCCAAAGCATGCTATATGCAGGTGGTTGGAGTGATTACACAGAAACTGGAACAGGTGAACAAGGCTCTTTATGTAGGCAGTGGAAAGGTGAGAGAGATTATAGAGTGCGCAGAAGAAAATGATGCGCAGCTGGTAATTTTTGATGATGCATTGTCACCTTCCCAACTACGAAATCTGCAGGATGCATTACAGCTTCCTGTATTGGACAGAACGTCCTTGATTTTGGATATTTTTGCTCTGCGTGCCCAGACAAAGGAAGCAAAACTGCAGGTAGAAACTGCAAGATTACAGTATCTTTTGCCAAGGCTTGTGGGTATGCATGATGCATTGAGCAGGCAAGGTGGAGGTAGTGGAAGTCTAAGTAATAAAGGTAGCGGAGAGAAGAAACTGGAGCTGGATCGTAGAAAGATAGAACATCGAATCAGTGAATTGCGCAAAGAATTGGAAGAAGTGTCCCGGGAGAGGCAGGTACAGCGAAAGCGAAGGTTGAATTCCAGAACTCCACAGGTATCGTTGGTCGGATATACCAACGCAGGAAAATCTACCATTATGAACCGCATGGTGGAACGTTTTTGTGATAATGAAGAGAAAAAGGTATTGGAAAAAGATATGCTTTTTGCAACCTTGGAAACTTCTGTCCGTAATATTGAGACCGGAGATCATAAGCCATTCTTTTTGGTAGATACGGTAGGTTTTATTCATAAATTGCCTCATGGACTGGTGAAGGCGTTTCATTCTACGTTGGAGGAAGTGAAATATGCCGATTTGTTATTGCAGATTATAGATTTTTCCGATCCGCAGTATAAGCAGCATATGGAAGTGACCAGGGATACACTGAATCAGTTGGGAGCGGGAGATATTCCCATGATTTATGTTTATAATAAGTCAGACCGCGTGGGCATAGTCTATCCCAAGGTGGTAGATAACCATGTATATATTTCTGCTGTGGAAGGAATTGGATTAGATGAGCTGATAGAGCTAATTAAAACGCAGGTTTATGCCGATAATATAAATTGTAATCTGCTTATTCCTTACTCTGATGGTGGTGTGGCATCTTATTTTATGGAGAATGCCACTGTTTTGCAACAGGAATATAAGGAAGATGGAGTGTGGCTTTCAGTGAATTGCTATAAGCAGGACGCAGAAAAATATGCAAAGTATGTAGAGCAGATGGAGGAGTAAAGTGGAAGGGTTTGAAAAGGATAATAAGGGTACGGGGTGTCTGGAGACATTGCGTGACCGCATTTATGAATTGAAAAAGGAATCGTTGGATCCTTATTTTACAGAGTATTTGGCAAGTTTACAGGAACGCGTGATTGCAGAAAAACATACGGTGGATTTGCTTAATGTTGAACTGGAGAGAAAATATAAGTTCTATATAGAAAGAATGGAGAAGGCAAATCAGCCGGAGGAAGAGATTGTTTCCCGGATAGTGGCGGATGATGCAGGGCCTGTGTTGGAACAGATTAATGTTCCGCCGCAGGAGGAAGCGCCATATACGTATACCACGGCTTCTGCAGTTGTAAAAAAGAAAAAAGACAGCGAATTTACAATTGGTATTGTTGCCTTTAGTATAGTGGGTGTATTTTTCCTGCTTGCGGCATTTGCTATGCTGGGACAATATTTTATGAATAGCTTTGCCAAAGGAATGTGTTTATATGTAATAGCATTGATTGTATGTGTTTTTTCAGAAGCACTTGTCCGCAGAAGAAGCAATAAACTGAGTTTGGTGTTGACCATACTGGGAATTGCGGGTGTGCATGTTTCTACATATGTGAATACCTATTCTATGGGAAATATGAATTCGATTGTTGCCGGAGTGGTGATTGCAGTAACAACTCTTTTGGTGATTGGATATGATAAGTTTATTCGGAAGAAAAACTGGACTTTGAATGGACTTACTGCCGGTGCTTATTATGCATTTTCTGTAGCAGTTTTGATTTTCTACGTATGCAACGGAGAAAATACACTATCAAAGTTGATTGCCATGGGCGTTTTGGTGCTACTTACCAAGATTTTGGCCTGTAATAAGGTTATGTATCCGTTGGATTGTTTGACAGTTGCGTTTGCTACTATTTTTTCGCTGGGTGAATGTGGAACCGGATATGGTTATGCGATGTTGGGAATATTGCTTGTTTCTACGCTGCTTGTCAGATTCTGGCATCTCTATTATCAATGTCTGATAACTATTGTAACTGTGTTATTTTTAACAATTTCAGTAGGAAGTGAAATTGTTTTGCCTCTAATCGTTGCGATATTGTGGTTATTTATGCTATTATTTAATCATGTAAAGGTGTTACAAGGGAATTCACTTTCGGCATATAACTATTTTGTATTCATACTACAGGCGCTTTTCTATTTATGGCTGATCGTGGCAGATTATAGTGATTATAAGATTTTGTATTTCATATTGGCGTTTCTTGGTGGTGGTTTCATCTATTTTATGTGTCAGGAACGATATTATCTGTCGGAGAAGGCAAGAGGACTGATGCTATCTATATTCTTATCTTATATAGTATTGGTTGCGGATTTCAATTATCCGATTAGCGGAAGCATTTTACTTATGGTGATTGGCTGTATCAGCATTGGATTGGGATTTGCATTTGCAGATAAGAAGATACGTATTTATGGATTGGTGCTGGCGTTGTTCGTATGTTTTAAGATTACTTTGTCAGATTTATCCGGAGGAGAAGAGTTGCAGAGGATGATATTATTCTTTGCAGCCGGCGTTGTTGCCTTACTGATATCCGGTATCTATATTATTTTAGAAAAGAAATACATTAAAGATTAAATGTGTGGGAGATTCTATGAAAAGAAGAAAAACGTTACTTGCAAGTTTAGTGTGTGTATTGGCAGTTGGATTTACCGGTTGTGGAGATGCTATTCCGGAACTGACAGAGTCAGAGGAACAGGCGATTACAGATTATGCGGTGGATTTAGTTTTGAAGTATGATGTAAATTACCAGAGCAGGTTGGTTGAGCTTACCGAAGACGATCTGGCAGAGATGGAGGAAGTTTCGGAAGAAACACCAACACCGGCACCCCAGGCAAGTCCGGAAAAGGATCCGGTAGAGGATGTTCCGGAAGTACAGATTGGAGAGAATGTTGTCAGTAACATGACGGTAGAAGAAGTTTTGGGATGGACCGGTGTATGTGAACTTAAATTTATTGAATTCCAGGTTACGGATTCGGTAGAGACCAGTTCTTCACAGCAGGGATATGTTTCTGTAGAAGCATCTGAGGGTAATCAGTTATTGGTAGCAAAGTTTTCTTTAAATAATTCAACTGCGGAAGAACAACACATTAATATGATTGCTAACGACGCCAATTTCAGTCTGAATGTTGGAAATGGTTCGTTGAAAAAATGTCAGCTTACATTGTTGGAGAATGATTTGAGCACATATTTTGGTGACATACCAGCAAATAGTAGTGTAGAAGTGGTGTTGCTTATTGAGATGGCGGAAGAGTTATTGAAAGATGTGGCATCCTTAGAATTAAATGTAGAAAATGAAGAAAAAATAGCTACAATTTCGTTGCTTTAAGGGAGTTGACAGTTATCAAGTGACGGTGAAATGAAGAAGAAAAGCTGCAAAATGCTGTGTTTATCAGTGTTTTGCGGCTTCTTTTAAATTGTTCAAAAAAACAAAAAATAAGTGTTGACAAATCAAAACACCAATGATATACTCAATTTCGTTGCTGCGGAAGACAAGAACTTCTGAAAAGCGACAAAAATAAAATAAAAAACTTGTTGACAAGCACTTGAAGATGTGATAATCTATCAAAGTTGCCGCTGAGAACAGCGAACAACAAGAAAATGAACTTTGACAAATAAACAACAATGCAACCTTGAAAATTCTTTGATAAATTTTATTTTCAAGAA
>JAZQIQ010000043.1:0-2561 GCA_045541195.1 Acetatifactor sp.
AGTTAAACATCGACTGGCACTGAAGGTTTTCTTTGCATGCCTAAAAATACGTTTTTTCAATCAACACATCTAAAGTCCCCTAAATGTAGTAATGGGGCGGTATCCAAACGGATACCACCCCAGCTATTGACAAAGAACCTATAAAAAACCGTCAGAGCAGGCTTCAAAACCTGTTCTGACAGTTTCTCTTTTATCGCTTATTCTTCAAACTTTCCTGCATACTTCACTCTGTAAATACGCTTAATGGAATCGTTAATTCTCTCCTCTGCAATAACACCATCTGCCAATGCCTGAAGGACACCCACATAAGCATCATCAAAATCCTCCGGCATAAGAATCATATCACAACCGGCCTTCAATGCCATAACAGCAGCTTCACCAGAATCATAGTATTCCGAAATAGCCTTCATATTCATAGCATCAGTAATAATTACTCCATTAAATCCAAGCTCATTACGCAAGATATCCGTAACTACTACCTTGGACATAGATGCAGGCGTATTATCTCCGGTAAGCTGTGGTGTATCCACATGTCCTACCATAACAAATTCCGCTCCGGCATCAATACCTGCCTTAAATACAGTAAATTCATTTGTGTAGAACTCCTCCGCCGTACGGTTTACGGTAGCCAGTCCCTTATGAGTATCTTCCGTGGTTGCACCGATTCCCGGGAAGTGCTTCAAGCATGCAGAAACACCCTGCTCATCCAGCCCACGCATCATCTCTAACATATAAGGAATTGTCACATTAGCCTCACTGCCATATGTTCGTCCCGCCATGACACTATTCTCCACATTGGCAATATCTGCAACCGGTGCAAAGTCCACATTCACACCATAGGTCTTCATGGCGCTACCCACAGTCATACCTACATTATAGGCTGCATTGGTATCCCCGGCCTGTGCGATAGCTCCTGCTCCCGCCTGACTCTCCATAAGGCCTGCCTCCGCCAGGCGGCTGACGCTTCCGCCCTCCTCGTCCATACCGATGAATAAGGGGTACTTGCTGTACAGAGTAGTATTGCTTACCATCTCCGTAAACTGCTCCGCATCCTTAATATTCTTTGCAAAATAGATAATTCCGCCTACTGCATACTGAGACAGCGCATCCCTGGTACCTTCTCCGGCCTTCACAGCCGTACCTACTCCGGTAATAGACTCAGGTGTCACAAAGAACAGTCCGGCAACCCTATCCTCTATAGGCATCTGCGCCACAATCTCATCAATAAACTCATCCAACAGCTCATCCGGCGATTTGGTAGGCTCCGGTGTAGCGGTAGGCTTCACAATCTCTGCCTCTGAAGAAACAATTTCCTCAATTACCTCCTGCTGGCTGCTCTGTACAGAGCTTTCCACCTGCTCCTTCTCCGAAGCAAACTTTACTGCAAATATAATTCCCACAGAAATCAACGCTACCACCACGATCATAGTCAAATATACCAAAATCTGGTTTCTGATACGCCGCTTTCTACGAAACTCTCTTCTCTCAAAATCATTATTTCCCATCTATATCAATCTCCTGTGTAATACGCCATTAAAATTTTCGTACCTATCATACCACAGCAGCCTATACTTTTACCACAAAAAATATTGAAAAATATTGTCCTTTTTTACAAAAACCATCGCATAGAGTCGCAAAACAAAGGACGCGTCAGTTTTATTCTACCCTGACGCGTCCTATCTAACTATGATTTCCAATGGTCCAATCCTCTTTTCTTAAATCTTTTTTCCTAGTTGCAATCTATATGAAGTTTTTAATATGACTTCCATTTTATCTTTTGTATCTTACATCTTTTGTACTACCGAGCACCGTAACCTTTATCTTTTGTTACTCTTTTCTTATGTATATAAATGGAAGCTGTTTGGGTTAAAAATTATGTGTTTGGCGGTCCGTACCTCTCTTTCTTTCGTATTTGAACTCTCCTTTTAGTTCATCTTTTGTTATTTGGTTTATTGTTTTCTCTCTTGTTTATAGCTTTATTATAACATGTCCCCTTCATTTGTCAACACATTTTTCTAAATATTTTTAAATTATTTTATTACTTTTTATTTTTCGACAAAATGTCACATAATTCGCATTTACACTATCAGGGCAGATTCGGACTTGCACCCGTTAGAGCGCGCCCATGACGCTCAAACCAAAAAGCGCAGCAGCGGAATCAATCGCTGCTGCGCTTTTTATAATAATCCTACAAGCCGTACTGAGCTTTAATCTGCTGGAATTCATCACATGCTGCAAAACTGTTCATTACAGTCTTACGGTCCACGCCACCATCCAAAGCAGCTTTCCATGCATCGATTCCGGCCTGATCTGCTTCACGATCCATAAAGGTTCTGTACAGGGCCTTTACAAATGCCTCGTCAGAAGTACTCTTTGCAAGATACTCTCCTGACCAGAAGAAGCTCTCTGCTGCAGCTTCTGGTGAGCATCCGCCGTCGGCAATTGCCAAGGACCAGGACTCAATACCATCTTCATCACCCTGACGCTCTAAGATTGTAGAGTACAATCTTTCAGCAAAACGGTAAATACCGGAATTTACGGTAGTTCCGTCTTCATTCAAA
>JAZQIQ010000044.1:0-42506 GCA_045541195.1 Acetatifactor sp.
TGATGGTATTCTCACCATGGATATCGCAGCAGGAAGCCACACGATTACCAAGGCTGATTCTGCTAACTTATTCTACATTGCAGTAAATGCAGAGGGTGGAAGCTCCGATAGCGGATCTACTACTACTCCTGCACCAACCGCAGCTCCTACAGCAGCACCAACTCAGAAGCCTTCTGCTACCGCAGCACCTTCTGTCGTAAGTGGAGATATCTTTGTTTCTCCAAGTGGTAAGTCTTCTAACGGTGGTACTCAGAACAGCCCGATGGACTTAGCAACAGCAATCAAGTCTGTTTCAGCAGGCAAGACTATCTGGATGTTAGGAGGTACTTACAAATTCTCAAGCACCATTATGATTGGGGAAAGCAACAGTGGTAAGTCAGGAGCATATAAGACAATCAGCAGCTATAACGGCGCAGATGTAGTAATTGACTTTAGCGCAATGTCAGAGGCCGGATCTAACAGAGGATTTGTATTGGACGGCGATTACTGGCACTTCTATGATGTTGATATTACCGGTGCCGGTGATAATGGTATGCTTTTATCCGGAAATAATAATATTATTGAATTATGCCAGTTCTATAACAACCACGATTCCGGTCTGCAGCTGAGCCGTTACAATACCAGCTATGACAAGGTATCGCAGTGGCCTGCATACAATCAGATTATTAACTGTACTTCTTACAACAATAAGGACGAAGCTACCGCTGAAAACGCAGACGGTTTTGCGGCAAAGCTCACCTGTGGTGAAGGAAACGTATTCGACGGATGTATCGCATACTGTAACAGTGATGACGGCTGGGATTTATATGCTAAGCCTGCAACAGGATCTATCGGCGTTGTAACCATTAAGAACTGTGTGGCTTTCGGTAACGGTAAGTTAACTGATGGTACCGGTTCTGCAAACGGCGATATGAATGGATTTAAGCTTGGCGGAAGTAACGGACAGTGTCCTACTCCTCATGTGGTAACAAACTGTCTCGCTTTCAATAACGGTGCGACCGGTTTTACTGACAATGGTAACGGTGGTGCGCTTGTAATGAAGAACTGTACATCTGTTAATAACGGTGTATATGCAGCTAAGGCAAATTTCATGTGCTATAGAACATCTTCTTCAGCACAGTATTCAAACCTTCTTTCTTATTCTGATTCCGTGAAGGCAGCAGATAAGTTCCTTGGAAAGATGAGCAATACAGTATATGCTAACAGCGGATTCTATTATATCAGCTCAGGCTCTTTCTCCGGTGGTTCTGTAAAGGAAGGTACAAAGCTTTCTTTGAGCTCATCTATTTTTGAGAGTTCAACCATTCCGGGATACTCAGGTGGCAAGTATGCAACCAATTATCATGAAGTATTCAGAGCTTCAGACGGAAGTATAGACATGAATGGTTTATTCCAGGTAAAGAGTGGCAGCACCGTAAGCAGCTACGGTGTAGGTGCTTCCTTGGAATAAGAAGACAATACATGAATCCATAAAAAGTTATTAAAAAAACTCCTGTTCTTTTGCTGTGGCAAAGGAATAGGAGTTTTAATCATTTTAGTTTATAATTTCTGCCATCTCTTTCCATAATGTGCTCTGAAATCATATCCCTGCGGATTGTACAGAAATCATCATGAAACCGAAGAATAATCTCATTAACCTCTTTTTCATCATATTCCTTGTGGAATTCAAAGGCTTTTGCGATTTCTTCCAAGCAAATACGTTGTTTTTTTCGCTGGGCAGGTATTGCTTTTAACCTTCCATATTCGAAAAATGTTTTGATTACTTTTTCTCTATATGCATCCTCTCGTTGCTTTTGCTCATCAATAACCTCGGACTCTTCGTTTATAATGTCGATAATTTTGGTCATAAACACATCCTTGCATAGCGAATACATCGTATAATACTGTTCTCTATAGGAGGTTACGGCCTTGGCGTCCTCCAACTTTTTCAGATGAAAAGAAATTGTTGCAGGAGTAAGTCCTAACCGCTCAGCTAATCGTTCTACATACATATCCTCTTTGGCCAATGATTTTAGAATCTGTAATCTTGATTTATCTGCTAAGCATTTAAATAATTTAATTGCATCTGCTTCTACCATGCTATTTACACGCTCCCAACTCTTCAAATTTAGCCTTAATCATTTGTAGCATTTCAAGCTTTGTCTCTTCAATTACAATTTTCTCTACGTCACAATGCTCCTTGGCTTTATCTAAGGATATTCTCCAATTTTCCGGTAGCCTTGTCAACTGTCTTATATATTCCTCTCTCAATGATTCACCTTTGTTTGTTTTTGCAGAAACATTGTAAATGGTTTTACAGATATGACAAATATTGATTTTAATTTTAGTAAAGTTAGCCTCATCTTTCCGATTTGCCACAATAAGTGCCTCTTCCTCATTCTGTAATTCCTTGATTGTCTTATCTAAATATTCCATATAATCATTCATGCTAATTCACCCCACTTGATTTGATAATCATCTAATTAGATAATCTGATTATATAATTATCGAATTAATTTGTCAACAATCTGTTTTGATGAATGTCAAATTATATTAAATGCAAAAATGTTCTTGTCTTCAAGTATACTTGAAGTGTTAGCATCTAAAAAGAAAAGAAAAGTATTCATGCATTAGGTGCAGAAAAGGAGGGTGAATGAGATATCGTAATGTAGGAAAATCAGGATTAAAAGTCAGCGAAGTTTCTTTGGGAAGCTGGATGACGGATTTGAGGGGGAGTGAAAAGTATGAGCTTGCAAAGCAGACTGTGCAGCTTGCTTACGAGGAAGGTGTAAATTTCTTTGATTGTGCAGATGCGTATGGCAACGGCGCAGCAGAGCGTTTTTTGGGGGATGCTTTGGGCGGATATGACAGAGAAAGTATCGTGGTTTCCAGTAAAGTATTCTTTAAGACGGGAGCAGGCGTAAATGGTGGCGGGTTGTCAAGAAAGCACATTTTTAACAATATTGATCGCAGTCTGAAGAATTTGAATATGGATTACATTGACTTATATTATTGCCACCGTTTTGATCCGACCACGCCGATGGAGGAGACGTTGCGTGCACTCAGCGATTTGGTATCACAGGGCAAGATTTTATACTATGGTGTCAGTGAAGAATGGGGGGCAGCACGTCTGATGGAGGCTCAGAAGATTATTGAGCAGTATCGTCTGTATCCCATGACGGTGATTCAGCCCCAGTATCATATGATGGACAGATATATTGAGCATGAGATTGTGGATGTATGCGAGAGATATGGTATCGGAATTACGCCGTTCTCTCCTTTGGCGCAGGGGCTTCTTACCGGTAAGTACAAGAAGGGGCAGCCTTATCCGGAAGGCTCCAGAGCCACTCATCAGGCGGATAAACAGGTGAATAATCTACTCACCGATGAGAATTTGGACAAGGTGGAGAAGCTTTCAAAGATTGCGGCAGAGCTGGATACAAATCTGTCCGTACTTGCTCTGGCGTGGATTTTAAGAAAGGATATCATCAGCAGTGTTATTACCGGAGCCAGCAGACCGGAGCAGTTGAAAAATAATATTGCTGCAAGCGGCTTTGTGATTCCTGAGGATGCGCTGAAGGAAATTGAGAAGATACTTTGCTTTGAGCGCTTTGAAAGACATGTTGGATAGTGATTTTTACACAGTTTTTGGTGGAATAAAGCAAGACTTTTGGACTAGAATTTGATATGATTGTAAAAAGGGTATAGGAGGAATGACAATGTATATTGCAAATGAGAACAGATATGAAAAGATGGTTTATAATAGAAGCGGCAGAACCGGATTAAAGCTTCCGGCAATGTCTCTCGGTATGTGGCACAATTTTGGTAGTGGCAGCAGTTATGAAAATATGAAGGATATTGTCTTTACCAGCTTTGACTTGGGTATCACCCATTTTGACCTTGCCAATAACTACGGTCCTGTACCGGGCAGTGCAGAGGAAAACTTCGGCAAAATGTTGGCAACGGATTTGAAGCCCTATCGTGATGAGTTGATTATCTCTACGAAAGCGGGATATACCATGTGGCCGGGACCTTATGGAGACTGGGGCTCTAAGAAGTACCTGGTATCATCTTTGGATCAGAGTTTAAAACGTATGGGACTGGATTATGTAGATATTTTCTATCATCACAGAATGGATCCGGAGACACCTTTGTGGGAGACCATGGATGCTCTTGCAGGAATCGTACGTTCCGGAAAGGCTCTTTATGTGGGCTTATCTAATTACAGCCCGGAGAAGCTGGCTGAGGCAACTGCCATGTTAAAGGAGATGGGTGTGCCATGTCTCATTCATCAGCATAGATATTCTATGCTTGATAGAAAGAACGAAGCGTTGAATCCGGTGCTTGAAGAGACAGGAGTAGGCGCTATTGCGTTCTGCCCTTTGGCACAGGGATTACTTACGGATAAATATTTGCATGGTATCCCGGCAGATTCCAGAGCAGCAGGAAAGAGCGTGTTCTTAAGTGAAAATGCTATCACCGAAGAGGTAGTTGCGAAGGTGTCTAAGTTAAATGAATTAGCAAAGAATAGAGAACAGTCTTTGGCGCAGATGGCACTTGTCTGGGCGCTGAAGCAGGGCAAACTGACCTCTGTAATCCTTGGCGCAAGCCGAGCTTCACAGGTGGTGGAGAATATTGCTGCACTGAACAATATGGACTTTACCGAAGATGAAATGAAGCGTATAGAAGACATTTTAAAGTAATGTGAGGTCGGAAAATGTATGATTTAAGACCGTTTATTGCGGAAGTAGAAAAGATAGTAGAGCGACATTACCTGGGAGAACCCGGAAAATATGCGCGCTGGGTTACACAAGACCGGGAGAGAAGCAGGGACTTGGGCTCCACGCCATATGGCTGTGCCAATGCGGTAAATATTCTGTATACCATCGGTGCATTGCCATCCGATATGGAAGCGAGAGCTGCATTTATGAAGGTTTTGCAGGATTTCCAGAATCCGGAAAACGGACTTTTTGTAAATCCGGGGAATTACGAGACTCATACAACTGCTTTTGTCAGTGGTGCATTGAATCTTCTGGATGCAGAACCACTATATCCTGCAAAGGGATTTGAGCAGTATAAGACCAAAGAAGGTCTGTTTGCATTTATGGATAGTATTGATTGGGCCAAGAATCCCTGGCTGGGAGCACATCTGGGCGCAGGAATCTATGCATCTATGTTGCTGACTTCCACGGTATCGGATGAGTGGGAAGATTACTATTTTGAGTGGCTGGATAAAAATGCAGATGCTGTTACCGGCCTTTGGAAAAAGGATGCGCTGGAAGGGGCGGAAGCTTTCCATTATCTTGCGAGTACTTTTCATTACGTGTTTAATTATGAATATGCCAAGCGGGCTCTTCCGTATCCAAAGGAGCTTTTAGATACCTGTATTAAGGCATACTATGAAGGGGCATGTATGGATTTTTCCAAGTCCGTAGGATGGCCGGATATTGATTTTACTTATCTGCTTTCCAGAGTACAGCGCCGTGCAGGTGTTAAGTATGAGGAGACGCAGAAAATATTGAAAGAAATTGCGGACGGACTTATTTCTCAGTTGCTTACCATGAATCCGGAAACATCAGAAACATTAAATGATTTAAATACTCTCTTTGCTATTGTATGTGCACTGGCGGTATTGCAGGATGCATTACCGGGATATATCAGGACATCCAAACCATTGAAATTGGTATTGGATAAGCGTCCATTTTTGTAAGAATTATAACCTCTGGATTATATAATGATCCAGAGGTTGTTTTTTGGTTAAATATAACCTAAAAAGGTTGAAATATGACTATAAAAGTAAGTTGTTTTTTGGTAGACTATATTTAACGCAGAAATATTGGGAGGATTATATATGCACAAACGAAAGAACAAATTATTAAGCCTCGCCTTGGCAGGGTGCATGATGATGCAGCTTACAGCCTGTGGCGGTGGGCAGACATTGAGTGAGCTGGAACAGCAGAACCCACCTTCATCAGAGGTAGGATCTTCTGAGCCGGTAGCAACAGAGGCGCCGACACCTACAGAGGAGCCTGTTCCGGAAGGATATGTATTTACTCCGTCTGAGTCTGGTCTGGTTCCTATGGATTATGATGTAAAGATGGCCGAGAACCGCAATGAGGACGGCAGCAAGAAGTATGTTATGGGTGATATTGCGCCGACTATTTGTTATGACAACTTATCTTTAGGTTATCTGGCAGAGGGTGACAAGAGCTACACGTTAAATCTGGTAGATGGCAGTGGTGTTGACAGCGTGGAAGTATCCGCAATAAATGCAGATTATGCAGAGGTTGCAGTAGATACCTTGGCAACCTGGGATGCTGCAACAAATACGCTTACCGCGAATCAGGCAGCAACAGAGAGCGGAAAGGTATTCTTAGATTTAAAGAGTGGCAGTGATGTGGTATACACCGTAGCAGTAAATGTGGCTGCTGCCTACCCGTCAGACCCCAATTATGATATTGACCGTGGCTCAATGGATGATGGCGAGTACGAATTCCTTTGGAACGATGCGGATGGTAACGGCGGTGTACATGACCCATCCTTAACGGAAGTGGAAATTGACGGTCAGCGTTATTATTATATGGTACAGACCGGCTGGCAGGGTGGAAATACCATTCGACGTTCTACGGATTTGATGCACTGGGAGGTTTTGGGACAGACCACACCGGCAGCTGAACTGATGGAGGAATACGGCTGGACCGAGATGGATGAGTGGATGCTGAAGGGAGCAAAGCAGTGTGAATATTGGGCTGCAGATATTGTACCGGCAGCATATGGCGGATATTGGTTGTACACTTGTGTAATAAATGCGAATGTAGATGAGCAGAAGCATGACAGAGTATGTACTGTACTTGCATGGTCTCCGACCTTAGAGGCAGGTTCGTTCCGATATGTGGATGTGATTGTACAGTCCATCAGCGACTATGCACAGGATGCTCTTTATTATAACGTTGTTGCACTTGACCCTCAGGTGGTATACGACGCAGACGGCAATATGTACTTAACCTTTGGTTCCTTTGGTGCAGGTACTTATATGATTGAGCTTGACCCGGAGACCGGACTTCGTAAGGATGGACAGACCGGCTGGCTGGATGTAGATACGATTAACACCTACATGGAAGAGGCTCGGGCAACGGATATCGGTGAGGTACATCCATACTATGGAAGACATATGACCTACTGTGCAGAGGGTAGCCTGATTACCCATCAGTATGATATTCCTATTGTAGCAGAGGACGGTACTGTGACCGAGGTAAAGGATGATTATTATTATCTGATGACTTGTCTTGGTGTACTTTCCAGAAACTATGTACTCTTTACTGCAAAGAGTGATGATATTACTGCTTTTACCAACTTAAGTGGTGACCCGATGGCGGCTGGCTGGATTGGTAAAGAGCTGGTAACCGGTTTATATCCACCATTGTCAGGCTATAGAAGTGACCTTGACAGAGAAGGTTATATTACTACTGCAGACCGTATTGAAGGTAGTACCGAGTATATCGCAATGTCCTCTTTTAAGTGGGCAGATTATGACTTTGATATCCACGCGCCGGGACATGGTGACTTATATACCACCAGCGACGGTGTAAATATTGCTCAGCTCATGACCAGAACATTGGCATATCAGGGTGATAAGGTGGGGGCATGTGACAACGGACATCCTCTTGCTGCATCCAGTACCAAGTTTATGATGCAGGCACATCAGTATTATATCAACTCTGTTGGTGATATTGTTATCAATGCCAACCGTTATGCGGGAGAAGTAGACCGTACCGTTTCACAGGAGGAATTCTTATCCTTTGCTGAGAATGGACAGTTCCAGATGGTACTTGCAGGTGATCCCTATGTTACTACCGAGGGTATTTATGTAACCTTGAATGAAGACGGCACCATCAGCGGAGATGCAACAGGAACATGGATGATGTATGGAGACAGCTACATTAAGGTAGTTGTGGATGGATATGATACTTACCTTGGTGTGGTGGCAATCTCCTGGTTAGAGAACAAAGGTCGTGTGGGAACTACTGTGACCGCTATGGGACAGACCACCGGATGGCCTCTTTATATGAATAGTGAAACAAATCAGTAATGATAGCTATGGACTGTTGTATTTTGCAACAGTCCATTTTTTTGAAAAAAGTGTTGACAATTCAGACGAACGGGTATAATATGTCAATATAAGTTATGTCGAGGCTCGACATGTCGCAAGTGAACATGTTTAGCTGCGACATGTCAAGGGTAGATAGTATATTAAATGAAGACAAGAATACAGAGGGGAGTATATGAGGTGGAAAGAGGAGGAAAGTAATGGAAGATAAGCTGCAAAAAAAGTATTGTCCCATGACAGAGACCATATTTTATACTCTACTGGCTCTGTTGGAACCCAATCATGGCTATGGAATCATGAAATTTGTCCGGGAGCTGACAGAGGAACGGGTGAAGATGGGAACCGGTACGCTGTACACAATGCTGGGGCGCCTGGTGGATGATAAGATGATTACCGTGGTCAGTGAAGTGGATGGTAAGAAGACCTACCAAATCACGGAGGACGGAAAGGTGTTGCTTTTCATGGAGCAGGAAAGATTAGAGCAGCAATGTGAAAATGGTAACAGGATATTGAGGGGAGAATGAGGATGAAAAAATGGAAGTTTTTTTCAAGCTTGTTGAAGGAACGTGACTGGCTGGAAGACATGGCAAGGCAGGGGTGGTTACTCAAGGACATGACCTTTGGTATACTGTATCATTTTGAGAAGATAGAGCCTGCGGAAAAGGTATATGAGATTGAACGTTTTACCATGCAGGGAAAGCCTACGAGGGAAAAGCTCACCGCCAGAAAGACTGCCTTGGATATTGCGGAGCAGGCAGGCTGGGATGTAGTGACCCATGATGAATCAATGAATTACTACTTTGTAAAAGATAAGGCCGGCGATGAAAGTGATGAATTTTATGATGATGCCGGGCTGCGAAGAGAGAGGGCCGAGAAATTCAGAAAAGAATACGGCTATGATATGATTATAGTGCAACTTGGGGCTATGTTGTTTTTGGCGATGGTCTTTATCTTCAATTATATTATCGAAAGTCTGCATGGCGATAGTTTTGCATGGTTATCGTGGATGTATATTATCTTTACCATTGTGGATATCTCCTACTGTATATGGATAATGTGTCTGGCACAGCAATGGTATGACGAGCTTTGCTTGAGCAGAGAGGAATGGGAGCATAGAAAGCGTCTCGGAGAGAAGAAGAAGTTTAAGAAGATTAGTAATCTTCTGGAATATCTGGGAGGTAAGGCGGCGCAGGGAAAGATGCTTACCGATTATGATAAGGGGACATATCTTTTTGCAGAAACGGATGTGACCTATCAGTATGAGATTGATACCAAACGCGCGCTGAAGAAGAGAATGAAGGCTCAGGGTGAAAAATATCATGATGAGAAAAAGGACTGGATAATGATTGGACTGAAGTGGTACGAAATGAGTATTGCAGAAGCACAGAAGAAGGGGCTGGAGTTTGTAACAGTAATTGATTCTAATACCTTGGTATATAGAAGGGTATGTCAGGGGGAAGAAAAGAGTGTATGTCTGAATCCGGGATATGATGAATCCTTGGGCCGGAAGCATAAGCTTCTCCAAATACTTGGAGTATTGCTTTTGTTTATGGTAATTGCTTATATAGCAGGTTATGTGATGGGTAGAGTTCTGGCAGCAGTAGTTTTATAAAAAGGAGGGGTAAATATGTCTACATCAACTTGTATTGCATTATTTGCAGCATTTATGAGTGCAATGTCTATCTTCTTTATTAAGCCGAAAGAGGACAATAAAGTGGAAGAAGATACGAAGAAAAAAGAGTTAAAGTAACTTTTAAGAAAAAGAAATGAGGGTGAGTATATGGAAAAGAAGTTTTTTTCAAAATTAGGGTTAATGTATTTTATTGGAGCAATTTTATATTATGGAATGCAGTATGTTGGAGTTTTTGTCGGAAGTGCAGTGGCGCCCGCGTATATGGCAGACGGTAACATTGCAACGCTTGTGTCAATGCTTTCCACGTATCTGATTGCAGTTCCAATTATGATTCTGTTGATAAAGAGAGTTCCGGTTTCAGAGGTGACCATCGAGAAGAAGAAAATGTCTGCAGGGCAGTGGATTATTGCTTTTATTATGAGTTATGCGTTGGTTTTTAGTTCTAATATTTTGGGAACCGTAGTTACTTTTGTTATTGGTATTTTCAAGCAGAGTCCGGTGCAGAACAATATTGCGAACCTGACCATGGCACTGGATATCCCTACAATATTTTTCATCATGGTTATTTGCGCACCGATTGTAGAGGAGATTCTATTCCGTAAGCTGCTGATTGACAGAGCGTCCAAGTACGGTGAGGGACTTGCAGTGGTTCTTTCCGGTGCGATGTTTGGCTTGTTCCATGGTAACTTGAATCAGTTTGCATTTACTTTTATCATGGGTTGCTTCTATGGATTTATTTATATCAGAACCAGAAACGTGGTATATTCTATTTTGTTACATATGTTAAATAACTTTATGGCATCCATCTTAGCAGTGCTTGTGATAGAGAAGAGTGGTTTTTTGGAGCTGGCAGCAGCTATTGAGACTGCAGCACCGGAAGAGCTTACTGCTTTAATCATGAGCAACATCGGTGGAGTAGCACTTTACTTTGGTTATATGATGTTTTTATTTGTTCTGGTTATTATTGGTTTTATCCTGTTAATTGTAAAGAGAAAGAAATTTGTTTTTAATCCTGTGGAAGAGGAGCTGCCAAAAGGAAAGCGTTTCTCAACCGTATACTTAAATGTGGGAATGGGCTTGTTTTGTGGATTAATGATTGTTTTCATTGTATTACAGCTCTTTGCATAAATTTCGAATTACATAGTTTTGAAGAAAAATACTCTTCTCCAAGTGTCAAAAACGCTTGGAGGAAGGGTATTTTTGTTTTTGGAGAATTGTACATTTGTTGGGGAATTTAGAGAATATTACGAAATTGTTTCAAAAAGTTCAGAACTATATTCTGTCACTGGTACTAATTTACCTGGGGTGTTCGTGACTAATTTCATGGGTGTGATGCTTTGTACTAAGTGGTAGAGATTGGTATAATAGAACAAGATTAGTAAATGGAAAATTCTTTAAACGGAGTCATATAAGGCGCAAAATAAGGAGGAAAAATGAGTAGGTTTATATGGAGAGAAACCAGAAGTTTTTGGGCATATGTGTTGATTATCGCTATGGTGTTGAATTGGCAGCCATTGTCTTCATTTGCAACCAGTGCGAATGTCCCATATGTTGCTGGAAATGAAATTCAGAGTGTTATGGAGAACTGGTCGGTAAGTGGGAATGGTGCGGGAGAACCCACAGTTAGTAGTGATGACATTGTAGTGAGCCCACAACCGACAGTGAGTGATGGTGATATTGTGGGTGATGATGTCGTGGCGAGTCCGGAGCCGACAGAGAGCCCGGATCCGACAGTGGGTGATGATGATATTGTGGGTGATGACATTGTGACGAATCCGGATCCGGTTCCAACGCCGACACCGACGCCGACACCAACGCCGACACCGACACCAACGCCGACGCCAACGCCAACGCCGACGCCGACACCAAAGAAGATTGTTTCTTTGGAGATTGATGCAGGTGGAGCAGAAGATGCGGGAAGTGCGTCGTTACATTACCGTTGGTGGGAAGAGGGAAGTTCCTCCCTGGAGATATGGGGAACTACAACGTTATGGTTACAAGTGGAACCGAAGGATGGATATGAAATTGCATCTGTGACCAATGCGGAGCATTTTAAGGGACCGTGGTATACGGTTAAGGCCAGCGATTCCCTGACTGTAAAGGTTGTATTTGAGAAGAAAAGTTATAATGTTAGCGTAACGGTGGACGGTGCTGGTGTTAATCCGGAAATTGCAAGACTGTACCTGGAGGATGATACTGTTGGATTTACGCAGCAGCAGGTAGAGCATGGAGCTTTGGTTACTTTGAAAGTAACACCTAATGAAAAGTATCAGGTTGCTTCTGTTACACGGAATGGAAATCTGCTAAGTGCTAATGCAGATGGTAATTATACGTTTAAGGTTGATGGAAATAATGAGCTTAAGGTTTACTGTATAAGAAAGTGTACAGTAAACACGCTTGTTACTGAGGGAAGCGGAACCATTACATTCGGCGACGATAAAGCAGAGGCTCCATATACGGTAGATGCCGGTACAAAGGTGAATGTGAATGTAACACCGGAAGCCGGTTATCGAATTGGTGAGGTTACTGCAGGTGATGAGGTATACCAAAATCCGAATAAATGTATCGATGCCCACACGTTTGTACTTGAAGTAAATAGTGATATGACAGTAAAGGCGAAGTTTGTACCGGTTTGCACCATAACTGCTAAGAAAAACGATGGTGGTAGCATAACTTTTAATGGTGAAGCAGTCGAGAGTCTGACGGTAGATAAGGGACAGCCTGTTACCGTTAAAGTGGTGGCTGCTGATAAGTACCGTATTCAATCTGTTACGATCAAGGATGGAGCTACAGAAGAATCGGTTGTAATCACTGATTACAAAGAGTATGAAGGAACTGTTATTCTAGATGGAAATAAGATAGTTTATGTAAATTTTGTAAAAGAGTATGCAGTTTCTGTTGAATTTGATGCAGAAAAGGGTTCCTTGATATATACCCATGATGAGGTAGATAGTTTCGGTAAGTCAGGTGAACCGGTTTATCTGACGGAGAATGAGAACCTTTACATAACCGTATCTCCGGGAGATGGTTATCGTGTATCAGCGGTTACCATGGATCAGGAAACGGAGAATTTTACTGAGAATGACCACATATATACAAAGGAAATTATAGGTCTTCAAGGTAATTATGCGTATAAGGTTGTATTTGCAAAGAACCGTTATGATATAACGAAGGAAAGCACCGGCAAGGGAACTGTAGCATTGACTTCGGCGCAAGTGGAGCATGGCGGAGAGTTTACCGTTACAGCGATACCGGAGGATGGTTATAGAGTTGCAGGTATGAAGTTTGTAACGGAGTCTCATCCGGAAGGAATTCCTTTTGAAAGAGGAAGTGAGTTCTATGAGGAGCAGAAGGATGGAACTATTGTATACAAGCTAAAGGATGTTACGCAACATACGAATGTTCTTGTTGAATTTGATCAGATTCCAACCTCCACTGAAGAGTGGGAGGAGATGGCTGTCTTCCATTGCGAGGAGGGAGAACTCAAGGCTTCTTTCGAGGAAGAAGATAGATATGTGCGCATATACTCTAAGGGAACAAAGATCAGTTTAAAAGCAGCGGGTTCTTATGATCACATTAATTATAAAGCCGATAGTGATACTAAATTACGAGGCTGGCAGGAATGCTATTCGTTAAGTGAAAATTGTACGATTACTGATTTGTGTATAAAGACCCAAAATCAGGGAAATGAACAGAGATTAGATCTTGGTGGCAAAGTAATAGAAATTATCATTGATAATAATGAACCGGGATTGGATGTGGCGCTTCAGAATGAAGCAAATGCGTATGGCTATTATAATAGTGATGTTTCCATATCTATTACGGCGAGTGAAGCGGAATCTATGCTTAAGAGTGTAGAATATCAGATAATATGTGATGAAACAATTACTGAGAGCAAGACTCTGGATATAAGTGACGGAAAGACTGCGTCAGGTGTAATTACGGTTTCAGCTTCCATAAATAATAGTGATGATGTAAAGGTATTGGTTACTGCAACAGATATTGCAGACAATACGGCTACTATAGAACCGATTTTATTGAAGATTAATTCTACTCCGCCTAAAATTGATATAAAGATGGAGGATGCAGGAAAAGAGGGACCGGAAGAAACCTATTACAATGGTATAAGAACAGCGGTTGTTACTATAACGGATAGAGAAACAACCTTTGATAAGAGTAAGGTAAGTTTCGAAATTACCGCATGTTCTTTGGATGGTAAAGCTGTAGATATTGCCGAAGTTCGTAAGAATATTTCATACACAAGTGATGGTAATACTCATACCATCAGAATTCCGTTTTGTGTGGATGCGAATTATGAGTGGTCAGTTTCATACAAGAATAAGGCTGGTTTAGACGGCGAGATTGTAGACACCACAGGAGAAAACGTTTATAAGTTCACAGTAGATACGGAAGCACCTGTCGATTCTAAAATCATGATAGAAAATGTGAAGGCATGGGAAAAATGGCTGGAAAAATTGAGCTTCGGATTATGGAAGAGTGAAGAGGTAAAGGTAACTGTTGATCCGGTTGATGAAACTTCCGGTGTATACGCAGTTCTATATTATAAAGATTCCGGTGATTCGATAATCAATGTAGCTGATTTAGAGCAGAAATATCTGGATGGCGAATTTGGAGTAGACAACATTGTTGTAAGTTCCGATGAGAAATTTGTTGCGTATGCCAGAATTACAGATAAGGCAGGCAATACGGTATATCTGAATACCGAAGGCGTAATTGTGGATAAGACGAAGAGTGATATCGAGTTTGAGCCAGAGGAACCGAATGCAGGTAATGTCTATGGGTATGTTGCAGATGATCCGTATGTTGACGTCAAAGTCATCGTAAAGGATAAGTTGCAAGAAGGAAAGGCATATTCCGGAATTAAAACCATTAAATGTTGGGTTCAGGAAGGTGTAATTGATGAGGAGATGCTGAAAGAGGTTGTTACCGGTGGCGAATATGTGAGCGGTGATAATGCTGTGGAGGTTGGTTCTCAGGTAAAGATATTATATGATTTTGATACTACTTTGTCCGGGAATGGTAAGGATATACAGATAGCATTTGATGAATTGTGCGGAGAGTGGGACAGAGTTGTTCAGGTTAAGAAGGAAGATTTCAATCATGATTGTGTCAATGTTGTGATTCAGGTAATGGATAATGCCGGAACGGTTTCCACAGACTACCTTCCTTTACAAATCAATACTACGGCTCCGACAGTTGAAATCTCATTTGTTGATGGGAATGTAAGCAAAGAAGTGGTAGATGGCAGAGGGTACTTTGGTGAGGCGAGATGTGCTACTGTTTCGATCACTGACAGAGTATCTGCATTTGACGGAAAGCGTGCAACAGACGCTATTGATATTGTGGGTGTTACAGTAAACGGAGATGAAATTGTTTTGAAAGAAACATGCATCGGTGACTGGAACCGTGTGGACACAGATGATGATGAGATTGGTACTTATGTAGCCACAGTGAGCTTTGGAGATAGTGCCAATTATACATGGTCTGTTGATTATGTAAATAATGCAGAAAATGCTATGTCAAAAGATGTTGTGGTAAATGGTGAAACACCGTATACGTTTACGGTGGATAAGACAACGCCTACCGGAGAAATCAGTATTGATGGTAAGATTTGGGATAAACTTTTATCATCGATAACTTTTGGTATTTGGAAGAATGAAGCTGTGGAAGTAGATGTTACTACACAGGATGATATTAGTCCTGTAAGGGTAGAGTACTACAAAACTGCCCGTGAGGAAGTGATGACATGGGAAGAACTGGAGAATACGGTGTTCTCATCAGAAAAAATAACGCAGCTTGCTCCGGATGAAAAAGCAGTAGTATATGTTAAATTAACGGATTGGGCAGGTAATTATAATTACATCAGTTCCAATGGTTTCATTATTGAACAGACGGCAAGTAAAATCGTATTAACACCAAGTTCACCGAGCAGAGTGGAAGAAGATGACTTATATCAATATATCTATCATTACAACAGAGCCACAGCAGAAGACCTGACGATTGGCGTTGACGTTCAGGAGGAAGGTATTACTGCAGGTATTTATTCTGTTGATTACAGAATTGTAGAAGTTGGTGATGATGATGAGGTATCCTGGAAGAATCTGTATACTCATGAAAATATTGCAATCAATCAGTGGGCAGGAGATATCCAGGTGAATGCGGAACAGTACAATAGCTGTTCGGTTATTGTATCGGTAAGAGTAATTGATAATGCCGGTAATGCATCTTATAATCACGTAAAAATGAATGTAGATGTAACGCCTCCTGTGATTGATATTTCTTATGATAACAATGCAGATAATAATGGCAATGGTTACTTTAATAAAGAGCGTACAGCAACCATTACTATTACGGAGAGAACAGAGCATTTTAATGCGGAGAAGGCGTTTGCAGGTATTACTATTGTCGGAAAGAATGTAAGTGGAGAAGCTATAAAAGTGAATCCGAAAATCACCGGATGGACAACTGTAGAAGGAAACACTCCGGATGAGGCAAAGCATACCGCAACCATTAAGTTCACGGAGAGTGCTAATTATTCATTTGAGATTAGTTATACGGATGAAATCGGAAACCCGGCAGAAGCAGTAGAGCCACAGGTATTCACAATTGATTTCGGTTTACCAATGGCAAATGTTTATGCAACTCCGCATAATCAGGCAAAAGTAATTTGGATTAATGATCTGGTTCGAAAATTGACTTTTGATTTGAATTCAAATAGTTTCATTACGGTAACTGCAGATGCATCTGATAATATCTCACCTATCGAAAGTGTAAGTTACTTTATTAACACTTCGAAGACCGTAGTTTCTTTGGAAGAACTGAGAACGAATACATCCATTAATTGGCAGCCGTTTGATGAGTTAGTATTAGAGCATGAAGGTAATTATGTTGTTTATTTGAAGATTGTGGATATGGCCGGAAATGTTAAGTTTGTTAGCACCAATGGTATGCTTATAGACAAAACGGAACCACGAATCGAAATTGCTCCCGTTGGAAACGGAATCGCTAACACAGATGTGGTTGTAAATGTATCGGTAAGCGATCCGGAAAGTGGTGGTACCTTCTCCGGATTAAAGGAACTGTCCTATAAGGTTCTTTGTGGAGACGTTGTTACACAGAGTGCTCCCATAGAGGTCGGTGATGGTACCGGTGCGCATTGGAATGGTCAGATCCTCATAAAGAGTGAGCTGAATAATAGCAATAACGTTATTCTGGAGATCTTTGGTTCGGATAATGCGTCTAATGAAGATGTTATGAGTACTAAAATGGCGATTGATATTACAAAGCCATTGATTAATATTAGTTATGATAACAATGCTCCTTCCGGCGATGGGTACTATAAAGAGGAACGTACCGCGACAATTGTGGTTACGGAACGAAATTTTGAGCCTTCGGATGTTAATATCTCCATAACAAATGCCAGTGGAGAAGTACCGGTTGTAAGTGGTTGGACGAAAAGTGCAGGTAGCGGTAATCAGGATGATACTACACATGTTGCACAGATTGTCTATGATGCTGATGGTGAATACACCTTTGACATAAGTTATTCTGATTTGGCAGGTAATGCATGTGAAGGAGTAAACTATGCTTCGGGAACATTGAATCCTAACAAATTTATTGTTGATAGAACCCAGCCGGTAATAACCGTGGACTATGACAATAATGATGTCAGAAACGGCAAGTATTTCAATGCAGAAAGAACTGCTACAGTTACGGTATATGAGCAGAACTTTGATGTGAACAAAGTGGAGATTATGCAGACTGCAAGTTTAAGTGGCGCGTCTTTTGCAGCTCCGTCAGTTGAGTGGAGTAATAGTGGAGACAGGCACGTTGCGGTTATTTCATATACTGCGGACGGAGATTACACCTTTGATATAAGGATGTCTGATCTGGCAGGAAATGAGTCGGGTGAGGTTGATTACGGAAACTCTATGGCTGCCAAGGCATTTACGATTGACACCGGAATTGCAGAACCTGTAATAAATGGTGTGGAAGATGGTACTGCTTACAGAGGAGATGTAATTCCTGAGATTAGTTTCTCGGATATTAACTTCAGTGATTATGAAATTAAGCTGGTTAGAACATGCTTGTCGGAAAAGAATGTTGATGTAACGGACAAGTTCATTCTGCCGATTGAGGGTGATTCATATGGCGGAAGCTGTATAAGTGATACCTTTGATCTGGTGCAGGAGAATGACGGAATCTACAGATTGAGTGTAAAGGTAATGGATAAAGCCGGCAATGTGCAGGAGAAAAAGGTTACATTTACTTTGAATCGTTTTGGTTCAGTATATGAATATGACGGTTATCTTGCAGAAATGATTCAAGATGGTGGTGCATATGTTCAGGCAGTAACGGAAGATTTTGTGATTGTTGAGTATAATGCGGACAAATTAGTAGATGATTCTGTTCGTATCGATATCACTCATGATGGTAAACCTATCGAGGAAGTTATTTATAATGTTGCATCGGAAGTGACCGGAGAGGGTATGTCGGAAGATAACGGATGGTTCAAGTACACATACACTATCAGTAAGGATAACTTTGCGGAAGATGGAATTTATAAAATGAACATCTCCTCAAAAGATGCAACAGGTAATACTCCGGAAAACACCAACTATGATGACAAGGGTATTATGTTCCGCGTAGATGGAACCAAGCCGGAACTTACAAGTGTTGTAGGTTTGGAGAACAGCTTTGTAAATGCACAGGAGCTGATTGTTAATTACATTGTATATGATGCAATTGGTTTGAAATCAATTACGGTATTTGTTGATGATAAGCAGGTAAAGGAACCTATTACAGATTTTGCTGCGGATGCAAATAACTATTCAGGAAGCTTTGCTTTACAGGAAAGCAGACTTGCACAGAAGATTCGAATTGTTATTGAAGATTTGGCAGGAAATATCACAGATACCGACGCAAAAGATTTTGTAAGCGCATATCCTTTTAAGGATGCCGTAACTGTATCAACCAATGCGTTTGTTCATTGGTATGCAAACAGGTTTATCTTCTGGGGTACTATTGCAGGAGTATTTGCGATAGGAACAGCAAGCATATATTTTGTAGCTCGCAAAAAGAAAAGAAAGTTGAACTAATGTAGGCTGTAGATGAGAAGGATTAGAGTACAGACTCTAATCCTTCTTTGACTACTAACTGAGAAAATAAAAAAGATGGAGGTTATGGGATGAGAATAAAGGCAAAAGTAAAAAATAATATGCTGACACTGCAGACTAGAATTCCCTCATCTTATGACATTCAAAAACAAGAAGTAAAGATTATTAGTGAAAATAGCATTAGAGGATTATTGAGGCCCGAGTGTTGTAATATAAGGGGAATAAAATATGTGGGGCCGGAAGGAATTCCCTTAAAAACATTTATTAAGAGAGGATTATCAAAATATGATTTTTTCTTAATGATGTATCAGGTTGTGGAAGTAATAAAAAAAGTCAAAAATTTAAACTTGTCAGTAGATAATATATTATTTGATTTGAATTATATTTATATAAATGAGAAAACAAAGGAAATGTTATATATATATATGCCTGTAACACCGTGCATGACAGGAACGACAGTTCCTACATTTATGGAACAGGTGGCGTTACAGGCAGAGTTTGAAGATGAAGATATTGATTATGTTGCAGAATATATTAACTATGTTAATGCGATAACGCCGTTTGATGAAATTGCGGTAGAGCAGTATATTTCAATGTCTGAAGAACTTGTTGGTAAAAGAATAGCCAGAAATAAATATTTAGAAAGCAGACATACAGGTAGCAAGAAGACTGTGACATCTCATGAAAATGATGAAACAGAAATGATGGAGAGAAAGGCGGAGCCAATACCGGAAAGAATGCCGGCAAAAATGTCTGAGCCTGTAATGGATGTACGTAGTAATATGGATGATGAAACAGAGCTCCTGTCAAATGAGAACGTGAGGAACAGTGTTCCGGAAACGTTTTTGGAAAAGGTACCGACTGTAGTTGTACCACGTATTGTTAATAAAAATACCGGTGAAGTGGTTCGTATAGAAAAAAGGGTATTTCGTATTGGAAAAGAAAAACGTTGCGTAGATTTATGTTTGGAAGATGCTGCAGTAAGCAGAAAGCATGCAGACATTATTGTCAGAGGTGATAAATATTATGTTTATGACCATGGTTCAAAAAACCATACATATATTAACGGGGTGAAGGTACCTGTCGGAGAAGAAGTTCTAATCCGGCATGGGGACAGGCTTAGTTTTGCGGAAGAAGAATTTAGTTTCTATACAGAGTAGTATGGTGAGGAGAGTGTGTTATGCATTTTACGGCGATAGCAGATACGGATATTGGAATTAAGAAAAAGACAAATCAGGATAGTTTATTGATTAAGCATGCAGAAACGCCAAGTGGTGAAGTTTTGTTGGCAGTTGTTTGTGATGGTATGGGCGGCTTAAGTAAAGGAGAACTTGCCAGTGCGACAGTTGTGCGTGCATTTTCTGATTGGTTTGAAAATGATCTTGCGGCAGAGTTGAAGAATCCGGACATGGACATAATTGGCGAGAAGTGGGAATTTTTGCTGAAAGAATTGAATGTGCAAATCTTAGACTATGGCAAAAAATCCGGTGTGAATTTAGGAACTACCTTTACCGGAATTCTGTTTATCGGCAGTGAATATGTTTTTGGTCATGTCGGAGATACCAGACTATATTACATAGGAAATCGTGTTGAACAATTAACAGAAGACCAAACATTTGTTGCCCGGGAAATAAAGAAGGGAACTATGACAGTCGAGGAGGCAAAAGTAGATAAAAGGAAGAATATGCTTCTGCAGTGTGTTGGTGCTTCAAAAGAGATTGTTCCCCAGATAATGAGCGGAAAGACGGAAAAAGGTACATATATGTTGTGTTCAGATGGTTTTCGGCATGAAGTAACAGAAGATGAAATCCTACAGGCACTATGTACAGCAAAATTGATTAGTAAAAAAGCGATGCACAGTAGTGTGGTCCAGATGATTGAATTGGTTAAGTTCCGTCAGGAACAAGACAATATATCTGTGATTCTCATAAAGGCAGAATGAGGTGAATAAATGGCATCAATTGGTTATGTTGTTGATGGAAAATATGAAATACTAAAGCAAATTGGAAAAGGTGGAATGTCCGTTGTATATCTGGCGATGGATAAAAGGCTGAATAAGCAGTGGGCCATCAAAGAGATTAGTAAGATAGGTAACGGTAAAAACGATGAAATTATCATTAATAGTCTTTTGGTAGAAGCAAATCTTATGAAAAGACTGGATCATCCGGCGTTGCCAAGAATTGTTGATATCATAGATGATGGACACATCATTTACATTGTTATGGACTATATCGAAGGAGAACCCTTGAGTAAAATTCTGGAGGAGTACGGTCCTCAGACGGAAGAGATTGTCCTGGAGTGGGCGAAACAATTGTGCGATGTACTTGACTATCTGCATTCTCAGAATCCACCAATCATATATAGAGATATGAAGCCTTCAAATGTTATGTTAAAGCCGGAAGGAAATTTGAAGGTAATAGATTTTGGAATTGCAAGAGAGTATAAAGAACAGGGACTGGCAGATACTACGGTTTTGGGAACGAAAGGTTATGCTTCCCCGGAGCATTACGGTTCCAGACAGACAGATATGCGCTCTGATATTTACACGCTTGGAATGACCTTACATCATCTGATCACAGGTGTTGATCCGAGACAACCGGATTATGTATATGCTTCCGTAAGGCAGTGGAATCCGGAATTGTCTGATGGTATAGAGGCTATTATTGATAAGTGTACTGCAATAGATCCAAAGGACAGATATCAGAATTGTGCAGAGTTAATGTATGATTTGCAGCACCCGGATTTGATTACAAAAGGTCATAAAAAGAAGCAAAAAAGGAAGCTGGGACTATTCGTTGCATCTGTCATTGCTGCGGTAATGATGTTTGTGGTAGGAATCGGATGTCGATTTTGGGGAACGTTTTTGAATGATAGTAATTATGATGTGTTAGTATCGGTGGTAGACTCAACCTCTTATGAGGAAAAAATATCCAGCTACAAGAAGGCAATAGAAATCTATCCATATGATACGCGGGCGTACATGCGTATATTGGAGGCATACGAAAATGAAGGTGTATTTGGTAAGGCAGAAAATGATGAAATACTTGCTTTATACAATGCGAATAAAGAAGGATTTGATGTAAGGGATGATGATACTGCGGAACTGAATTATAAAATGGGCAAAATGTATTTTAATTACTATACCAATGAAGATGGCAGTTATAGTTTTATAAACAGGGTGCAGAAAGCATACCCGTTTTTTGCCGCAAATTATGAAAATGGGGAATATCTGGATAAATTCTCATACAGAGCCTTATCCGATTGCTACTATCATATATGTTCCTTCTATAAGAAATACATTTTTAATTCGGCAAATATTGAGGAAGCTTCCCAGAATAATTACCTTGAATTGTTCGGCATAATAGAATCTTCTCTTGCCGGAATTGAAACAGCAGGTGCATACGATCAGCTTTCTCTTTATAATAGTGTGGTTATGCTTTTGTATGATCAGCGCACCAGTATGGTGACGGTAAATATTCCGCAGGAGCAACTGCTTGCATTATTTGATATTGTGTATGAAAAGGCATCAAATTTATCGGTGCAGAAAGAGCAATCCAAAAAGCTGCAAAAGGAAATTTTGGATAATTACGCAGGATATAGGGAAGCGATTGAAAGAACTTACAACAATGCAGAAGGGAGGAAATAAAAATGGCAGAACAATTATTTACGATTTCTACAGTAGCTTTTGTTTTGGCAATTGTTTTCTCTCTCGTTGCAATTGCGTTATGGTTTAGATTTGACATTTTTGAAATCATTAATGATTTATCAGGAAGAACGGCAAAGCGATCTATTGAATTAATGCGTGAGAATAATTTGCGAGAGGGAAAGAAGATCTTTCGTATGAATGTTCCTTCCGGAAGAAGTAAGCGATTGACGGAAAAAACAGCAGAAATGGTTACGAAGCAGGAGAATGACATTACAGAAAAGCTGGCACAGGCAAAGGAGAATAATCCGGTAGAGCGGGGAGAAACCGTAATGTTGGTTGAGAATCTGGATAATGGCGCTACTCTTTCGCATACAGTTGTCGAAGAAACTGTTTTACTGAATAAAAATGATGACACGGAAATACTTGTTGGTGATGACACAGGATTATCAGAGAGAAGTGAACAAGAGGCACTGTCTACAACGGCGCAGATGAAATGGAGCATGATAGAGGATGTTATTATTGTTCATACCCAGGAAATAATACATATTAGTTAAGTGATACTATAGTACCAAATTGCCAACAAAAACAGGTTAAGAGGTTGAAGGTAGAATTTGTATATGGTAATATTCTAGCAGGTTAGATGTTTGTAAGGAGGAGTTATGGATTTATATAAAGTTCTTGAAGTATCAAGAAATGCTTCCTATGAAGAGATAAGAAAGTCATATAGAAAGCTTGCGAGAAAATATCATCCGGATGCGAATCCAAACAATAAGAGTGCCGAGGAAAAGTTTAAGCAGATTAATGACGCATATACGATTCTTGGTGACGAGAAAAAGAGAGCAGAGTATGACGCTGAGCTTGCCGGAAAAAAGAATCAGAGAACAAGTAGTGGTAAGGCAGCAGATGGATTTGGAAGACAACAGAAGTTTACCAGAGAGGATATATTCAAGCAGAGCTTTTTTCAGCAGAGCCCGTTTGGAGAGAATCCGTTTGGAGAAAAGACCTCCGCTGCAGAAAGGGCCACTACAAGTTTTGGGTATGGAGTAGACAAGCAGAGTGTTAATGAACAGTTTGCGAATTTCTTTGGTTTTAGTCCTAAAAGGTAAGTGGATGAGAAATATGTAGAAAGGAAGGTCTCGTGAAAGAGAAGAAGGTGATAGTATGCAGTTAAGTGTTACCGGAGATGGTTATATTAAGTGTGTCGCAGGTAGCGAGGAACATATATTAGCAGAACAGATTACCGTGATTAATGCGAGTAATCTGAGTTTGCCCTGTATGAAGGATAGATATGATGAAAAGGTACTTTTTTATCATATAGGAGATCATATTTCCGTTTTAGAATATATAAAAACAAAAGTAATGGATTTTGATGCTGTAAAAGAGTTGGCAATTAATCTGGCAAATATTTATATTCGCTCAGAAAATGCAGGGTTATCTAATCAGAAGATTGTGTCTGATATCCGCTACGTTTTTATCAGCCCCAGCACGATGCAGCTTAAAGTTATTCAGTGTCCGTTAGCAGAATATACGGAAAAGAATAACTATCGCAAATCATTAGGAAGTATTTGTAATGAATGCAAGTCTAAAAATGCGTATATTGCAATTGGTTATATATTGGAAGAAATCCGTCAGAGTGGTTTTGTATTAAAGGATTTTGTAAAAAGACTTGAAAAATTGGAGAATAGCCGTAGCAGTAGGAATGAAACAGCAGAAGTAAACAGACCTGTTGAAACACGGGTGGTAGAGAAGAAAGTTATTGTTAATAAGACAAACTATTTGGTGTGCAGTCTGGTTGCAGCGCTTCTCGAGATTGTAGGTATCGTTGTGGTTCCACTGGTAGTGGATATGTTGGGATTTAAAGGAAGCATATACGTAAATCTGATATCCTGCGTTTGTGTTGTTCTGCTGACGGTACTGGTATTTGTGATTTTACAACTCTGTACCAAGAAAGAAGTTGTGCAGATGAGCGCTGTGAATAACGCAGAAGCCACTATGGGTAATGCCCGAATCGAAAGAACAGAGGGCAGAGAATTGGAAGATAAGGTCGTATTCAATAAGAAGGCAGCACAGGAGTCTGTGAGATTGGCCAAATCCATGGAAAACTTTGATGATACAGGATTGTTGCAGGAAGAAGTGGAGATTAACCCTCTTAAGAGACAAGAGCAGTATCATAAGAATGCAGTGCCTACGGTTTACCTGGTGGATGAGGAGACAAGCAAAACACATCAGGTTTTGAAAAATGGGTTTGTTATCGGCCGTGCAAGTGAATGTGATTTAGTTGTCAACAGCTCCATTGTTTCAAAACGACATGCAGAAATTATTTTTGAAGATGGTATCTTTTATGTTCGCGATTTAAATTCAAGCAATTATACATACTTGAATAAAGCCAATATTGAGCCTATGGAATTGTATAAGATTGAGGATGGCTCGAGAATTGGCTTTGGAAATAAATGGTTTATCTTCAAAACAAGCCTATAATCAGAAGGTGATAATGTGGATTTTCAAGGAGATGCACTGAAAAATTGCAGGGTGGATGATATTGGGCTGGAAATAGGAACCGTATTGGCTGGCCGATATCGTATTGTTGACTATGTGTCATTTGGCAGTATGACCATCCTCTATAAGTGTAATGACAGTGAAACAGGAGAGATGGTGCTTGTCAAGGAGCTGGCACCCATTACGATGGTTAATCGTGATTTGGACAGACGGAGTCTTGTGCCTAAAAATAGGATGTGCCGCGATAATCTGGATAAATTGCGTGAGAGCTTTGAGAATGAAATCGAGATATTGGTCAAGCTGTCAGAAGAACAATATGGATTGCAAGGGTGTATACCGGAGTATAAAGGACGCTTTTCGGAGAATGGAACAGAGTATTTTGCCATGGCATATTACGAGGGCATGGATTTACAAAAGCGGATAGCGAACAAGGAAGTATTATATTTCAGACCGGTTGCCAGGAAAATTGTAAAAATATTAAATAAAGTACATAGAGCGGGTGTTATTCACAGGGATATTAAGTTGTCCAACATATTTATTAAGAATAACGGAGATGTGACTCTGCTGGATTTTGGTTCAGCGTGTAAGGTGGAGGCCGAAATGAATGCAGGCAGGTATGTCAGCAAAGGTTTTTCGCCACCGGAAGTGTATGATGATAATCAGACAACCAGATGGGTGGATTGCTTTACGCTGGGAGCTGTTTATTATCAAATGCTGACAGGAAATCGACCGATGCAATATGATGCAAAAGGCGAGGTCTACATACCGGATATTAAAGATTATGTAAATATACCATGGCCTTTGGCCCTTGTGATTATGAAGCTGTTAGCGTTAAATCCCGAGAAAAGACTGAAAAAGTTGTGGGTTGTAGAGATGCTGCTATGAGTTAGGTCGCATCATAATATATACAAAATAGAGAAAGGGAAAAGAAATGGAAAATATCAAACAAACAAACAGAACAATTCTATTCGAAGAGTTCAATCCCCAGAAGCTTGATCTTCTTACAATGGTTGGAGATGTAAACAATATCGAAAGCTTGACAGATGCGCAGATTAAGGAGATTAATGACAATTTATTGGTTAAGGATTTTGATGATTTCTTAACCAAATTTGAGCCGGTGGTGTATTCATACTTTAATGCAGCAAACCAGAAAGTTGTGTATACTCTTGACAGACCGGAGCATGTTCCGCCTGAGTTTATTTCAGAGATTCCACTTAATAAGAGAAATGATTTCTTAAATATGTTATTTACATTAATTGATGCAAAGAGAGCTCAGGGCGTTATCAATGTTGATTTTAAGTTTGAATCTATTCTTGATATGATTTCTCCAAAAAAAATCATGGATGACATCAAGCAGATCAGAAAGGAAATCAACTACCTTTATGATAAGCATGAATCTATGGAGAATGGAGATCCTGCAAAGCTTGAAATTGCTGACAAATTGAATTACAAGTTTGAAGAGGCAAGTCAGAACTATAATAACGTTATGGCTATGTTACCATTAGCGATGGAGGACATTAAGACAAGATTATTGTTCACCAAGGCAAATGAAACTAAGGATGCAGCACCGTTGAGAATTGGTGTGCTCAGCATGAGTGAAACCGGTGAATTGAAAGTGTTGGAAGCGTCCACCGAGAAGAGAACAGAGCTTGCGCAGATTGCAGAAAATACCAGTGCCGGCCTTATCGAAACATTTAAGGAAGATTATGATGCTGTAGTGCAGGATGAGCCATCTGATTATGTTAGAAATCTTGTGGTTAGAACCTTCTGTCCATTGACAGCAGTAGTAGATAATCAGATAGATGTGGCTGTTGAGGCTGAAAAGTATAATACATATCTTGAGTTTTATAAAGAGGCAAAGGATGATTTTATCAAGACCGTTAAGCCTTTAGTGGAGAAGATTCTCGGCGTTAAGATGTTCTTTGAACAGTATAATACAAAAGAAAAGGGAATGAACCCCACATTGTTAGTTACTAACAATACATTAGAGATGACCGCAAAGAGTATCAATCTTCCACGTTTAGAGACTTATTTGGACACTGTGAATTCAAAGACAGATTACAGCAATACCGTATGGCTTGCAATTGTTCCGGAAATCGATTTAGACGCTTCCGGCAAAGTTGTAGTTAAGAGACAGCGTTTCCAGGGTACTGCAAAGACTGCTGTTTCTACAGGAAATACTATGGAAAGTCTCACAACCGTTATGCAGGTACTTATGAAGAATAAGGTACAGACCTTCTTTAACTTCAAGTCAGATGAAGAGACCAACTTTAACTATGTTGCAACACAGGGTGTTGATAAGTTCATTGACAAGTGTGAGATGTTAAAGAATAAGGAATATAGTGAATACTTATCATGCTGTTTACCGAACTTTACAATTATTCCTAAGGAGAAGTCCGGAGTACTTATTGATAACAAGATTACTGTAAACGAAGATGGCGGGGCAGAGCTTTCCAGAGCCAGAGAAGATATTATGAAATTGTGGCTGGAAGGTGTGTTCGTAGGAGCTTCTTATGTGGCAGCCGGTATTGTGGCAGCTTGGCAGTCTCCGGAATACTTAAGAACTATCTTCAAGAATACTACCGTAAAATATCCGGGCGTTAGATTTGATATCGAGTCAGGTGATAATGCTCTTCGTTTGTATACTACAATGGCACACGAGATTACCGGATTTACCAATACCATTAAGAATACGATTAATGCTAAGGGATTCGGATTTGTATTTGCATCTGAGAATGCACAGTATCAGGGTAAGTTTATTAAGAATATTACCGTTTACAAGGCAAGATCCTTGGCAATGGGTGACAATAATAACTTTGAGTCTATTTATAAGACCATGGCAGCTACATATATCGAGAGAATCTTAAGATATATGTCTAATGACTTTAAGCAGGACAATGTGGTTAAGTTCTTTAGCAATAATCCATCCAGCCAGAAGTCTGTATGGCTTGCAGATAAGAATTACGTTAACTCTATTGTGCAGGATGGAGACGATATTGGTTATGTAATTGATGATGAGACAAATGTATGCTCTATCAATCTCAGCTTCAATGGTAATGTTAAGAATCTGGAAATCGAGATTACCAAGTCTACATCTGCAATTTAGTAGTAATATGTTTTATGTGTGGTGTTGTCTTCGCGAATTTTCGTGAATTCAATATAAAAAAAAGGAGGTATAAATAATGAAGTACGAAGTAAAGATTTCAGGACCGGTTAGTGTTGAGCTTTCAGCTGATGAGGTAACAGGCGTTAAGTTTGCCAGTGATTCTCCGGATGATGCAAATGCTCGTTCAAGCGAACTGACACTGTCTGCTACCATCGAAGGAAAAATCCTTTATGATGCATTATCAGAAACTCAGTCTGATAAGTTAGCAGCATGGTCAGTGAAGGACCACGAAAGTGAGTCTGACTATGCGACTGTGGAAATTACCTGTATCGGTGCTAATGCGTCAGTTGCCAGAAAGGTAACATTAACAAGCGCATTCTTAGCAGTGTACAATGAGTCCTTCAATGGAAACAGCTCCATTGGTAGATTCAAAGCAGTATTTAAGCAGGTAAAAACCAAAAATGCTGCATTTACCGTAGAATAAGAAAGGGAGGAGTATAAGAATGATCTATTCAGTAAAAGTTGATGGCAGTGAGTTAACCGAAACATCTGTAACATCTGTTGAGTTAGTAACTGAGATGGCAGAAGATGATGAAGGTTATACACAAACATATCATGTAGGCCTTAAAATCAGAGGAAATATTGTATCAGAGGGAAGCCTTTCAGGAAATTTATTTTCTTGGTCATTAATCGCATCTGATGATCCTCAGGCTTATAAGTCTGTAGAGGTTTCTTGCAAGCATCAGGATAAGGCTTACAGAAACTACAAGCTTCCAAAGGCTTTCGTTGTAGATTATGCAGAAGAGCATAACGAGAACGGCGAGCCAACTTACTACTTATATGTTAAGCAGAAGAGATCCAATGCGGAGAAGGCTTCTATTTGGAAATAGTATAAGTTAGTTTGATAGTAAGGTATTAGGGTATGGTGTTTACCGCCATATCCTAATACAAAAGTAAGAGGTATGGCTATGAGTAATCATGTTAGAAGAGGTATTGCAGATATTTTTGAAAAGCTCGCATGGGCATGCTTTGGAGCTTTAGTAACATGCATAATTAATCTAAAGATTGAATTTTGGATAAAGATATTAGCAATCAGTTGTATTGTGGTTCTGGCGATTATATTTTTAATTGTTCAGTATCGCAGAACCGTAAATCGATTGAAAATCAGGACTACAAATAACCAGATTCAGGTGAATCGTAGAACCGTTGAACAAATAGTTTTGTTGAATGAGGATAAGAGAATTATTAAGAGCTGGAATATAATCGGCAAAGCCGGATTAGTTATCGGAAAAAATATTGATGAGGATCAAGTTGATATAGATTTGTCTGATTTAGCAGTATGTGAAACCATCTCAGAGGAACATGCTGTATTGAATTATTCAAACGGAAGCTGGTACATTGAAGACTCGGATTCTGCTTGGGGAACCGGCGTTAAGAAGGCCTATGAGGAGAATATTCACTATATTGGTAAGTCAGAGCAGATTCGTTTAGAGTCGCAGGATTATATATACATTGGAAAAGCAATGTTACAGATAATATAGAAAAGTAAAATATAATTTGGATGAGGATATCAGGAGGAACAAGATGGGACTTAATCGATGCAAAAATGGACATATGTATAGTGCAAGAAAATATGGAGATACCTGTCCGTATTGTAATACGGAATTAGACAGAGGTGCGATGACTAATACCTCTGCAAGATTTTTCGTGGATGATCCGGATAAGACAATGCCGCTTATGGATGTTTCCGGTGGTGTAGATCCGGTTACCGGATGGTTGGTATGTATTGAAGGACCACAGTACGGTAAGGATTTCAAGATTAAAGCCGGTAAAAATTTCATGGGTAGAGCTGATAATATGCAGATACAGATTCTTGGAGATAATGCAATCTCCCGTGTAAATCATGCGGCAATTATTTATGATCGTAAGAATCGTTCTACATTTCTTCTTCCGGGAGATTCTCAGGGATTAGTATATTTGAATAATGAGGCTGTTTATGCACCTACAGAAATTCATCAGTATTCATTGATTGAGCTGGGAAGAAGTAAATTTATCTTTATTCCCCTTTGCGGCGAGCATTTTGAATGGGAAGACAATGATAATCAGGACAACAGCGCAGATATGTTTTAAGACATATGGATAAAAGGAGTAAGAAGACGAAATGGAAGCTATAATGCTGAATCCATATACATGGATTATCGTATTGAGTGTTGTCATTATTGTATTTGTCATTTTGAGCCTTGTAATAGGCAGAGAACGATATGGTACAAGTCCCAAAAGAAGAGGACAGAAGAGAAATGTGGATATTGGCTCTGCCCAGTATATTGGTACAAGAGAGAAACAGGATGATTCCTTTGATGCGTTTACAAATGATATAGGAACCTTTGCTATTGTTGCGGATGGAATCGGTGGCTTTATGGATGGTGATGTTGCCAGTAGAATTGCTGTTGATACGTTTATGGAGAATTTCCGCTGTACAGACGTAGCGAATAATATCAATTATTTCTTTAATTCATCTGCTGTTAAAGCGAATGAAAAGATTAAGAAGCAATTTGGTGATAAAATGTGTGGTACCACCATTGTGGCAGCACTTGTAATGGATAAGCAGTTGTATTATACATCTATCGGAGACAGCATTATTTCTGTATTTCGTAATGGACGATTAATTCCTGTGAATACGAAGCAGAATGTAGAAAGTCATCTGGAAGAGTTGTATATGTCAGGAAAGATTACAAGAGAGCAGGCGTTAAACAGTACCAAAAACAGAAGATTAATGAATTATGTTGGCCATGATGGGTTTACCGGTTCTGAGGAAATAGATAAACCAATTAATTTGCGTTCAGGAGATAAAGTATTGCTTTATTCCGATGGTGTAGAATTGTTATCTCAGATAGAGATGGAAAATATTATGTCCAAGAAGCGCAGTGCACAGCAAAAGTCTGAAATGATTATGAAGGCCATCATAAATAAGAATGCGAAAAATAAAGATAACTCTACAGTAGTAATATTGGATATACGATAGAGCAGAGATAAGCTGAAGGAATACTTCAGCTTTCTGTAAAATACGCTGTAGTACCGGGTGGAGTGAGAATGAGAAAAGAGAATTCAGCGATTAGAACTAAATTTATATCAGAAGCGGGAAGTCAGTTAATCAATGCAGATTATTTTGCATTTGTGGAGCTTGATAATTATGCATGTTATTGCGTTGCTGATGGGATTGACAATGACAAGATGAAAGAAAGTGCCAAGCTGGCAGTAACTACAGTAATCGATGAATTTTTGCAAAAACCGGGTATTAGTAAAGGGTCTTTAAAACATTATCTGGAAAAGGCGCATCAGACGTTACTGCGTGAGTCCGGAACGGTAAGACTGGAATCCAGTGTTCTTGTTATTGTTACGGATTATAAAAAAGTTCGGTATGCCAATTCCGGAAATACAAGAATGTATCATTGGAGAAACGGCAAAATCATCAATCAAAGCAAGGATCAGTCTTTGAGCCAGAATATGGCGGAGCGTGGAGATCTTGCCCTTGATAAGATTGAAGAACATGAGGAGAGACATAACCTGTATTGCTATGCCGGCCAGAGAGGACGTTTTAAACCTTATGTGTCCAAGAAGAGCAAATTCATGGATGGAGATATCGTTTCCCTCATGACCTGCGGTATTTGGGAGAATACAGGAACTGCGGAGCTGCTGGATTCCATAGAAGACGCAAAGGGTCCGGAGGATGTATGTGTCAGCATGGAAGAGATTATTCTGAGCCAAAGACTGCGTAATATTGAGAATTATACGTTCGCTTGTATTTACATAGACAAAGTGTATCTTAATCCCAATAAACAGAGAAATCAGAAGCTGATAAAGAAGATTTTGATTCCTATAATCTTGTTATTGTTGACAGCCTTGATTGCCTGGGGAGTCAGCAGATTTCTGTTACACCAGAAAATTAATTCTATGTGGAATAATATAGAACTGGCTGTGCAGGATATGGCAGCAGGGCTGGATGAAGAAGGCAATAATAATTATGAAAAAGCCAGAGATATTTATGAAGAGTTTGATTCTGAAAGCGAGTTGTCGCAAGAAAGAGTTATTCAGGCAAAATATTATCTGAACCTGTTAAATTACCGTGAGGCGTATATAAGCGGAGGTACATGCTATGACAGATATGTTGCGGCATGTAAAGTGCTCACATGTCTGGTTGGTAAAAACGGATATGAAAGAGTAGAAAATGATGGCTTAGATGATAAGACATTATCTTTGTCATCTTTGCAGAAGATTGATGCAGAATATCTGGATAGAGCCGCTAAAGAAGATTTGGATAATTTTCAGGAAGCGTTTGAGGCAGAGTACGAGAATATTAAGACCGAGTACGAAGTATATAAGCTTTTGGAAGAAGCGAAGAAGCTGTTCGAGGATGAAATCAGTGATAGTGTTAATGAAAGAGATTTGATTTCAGATGCAAAAACATGTGGAATTATTTTATATAATTTTGATGGAACAGATTTTGAATCTGCATATGAAGATTTGAAAGTTGCGATTGCAACAGCAGTCAATAGTAATATTGATTTAAACACCACACTGGAGGCGTATGATGAGTTTCTTGCTACAGTAAGCAGCAAGAGGGCATATATCAAGGCAAAAGCCTACGAAAGCCTTGCAGAAAGTCTGGTGAAGGACGGCAAGTTTGAGGATGCCAAATCTGCATATAACAATGCTAAGGATGCTATGAAGAATGCCGGAGCAGATACCTATGGCGGAGATATTAATGATTTGGAAGGTAAAATAGCAAGTGTAGAGCAGAAAATTTCTGATCAGGCGGCAGATGCTTTAAATGAAGAGATTAGAAGCTTGATTGCACAGGCATTGAAGAAGTTTGAAAACAAGAAGTATGACAGTGCACAGGAGCTTTGTGATCAGGCAGCGTTATTGCTTTCTGAGGCAGGAATTGCGTCCGGAATTATGTATGACGAGCTTATAAATCTGCAGCAGTGTGTGAAATCTGCTAAAAACGGTGAGAGCTACGAAAAGGAAGCAAAGACCTACGAAAAGCAGGGAAATTATGATATGGCGTATATCACATACCAATATGCACAGAAGGCATATGAAGATGCAGGAGTAACAGATAAGGAAAGAGAAATGCGTCAGAGACTGAATGCCGTGAATAATGTATTAAAGCAGGCGGATGCAGCTGCCGGACAATAGTAATTATCAAAGGTGTGGAGATGAAGGACTTAATTAACAGGAGAATAAATACCATACAGAGTCTTGAAGATAGAAAAATCTTTAGGGATATTGTCAGTCAGGTATTTGTAGAGATGATTGATTATCAGGATAGGCAGCTTGAGACTTTAAGAAGCAATATCCATGATGAATTAACATTGGATCATACAAGACCTGTTATTTGTGGAACCATAATAAAGCAATACGAGTATGATGTTACAGATAATTTTATGTTTCCTATGTGTAAGGAGGACATAAATGAGCAGATGATTTCTGCGGAAGATATGTGCAAATCCTTTCAAGAGAATAAACCATTTATGGTGGGTAGAACCTTCTTGAAATGTGATTTTACCACACTGGAGAGATTGTATGCTTCCGGCAGGAGATTTGCAGGTAAGATTTATACGGACAAGGGTGTTGTAAATATAAAGGTCAGACTGGCGGAATATCGCACATATAAGGACACGGTTGCCCATCTGTACAGTGTATTTATTAAAAACGGTATGGAATGGACCACACCAAATCTTCCGTATATTCATAAATTTGTTGCCTTCATGCTGGACAATCCGGTTAATATTGCAGAAGATGCCTTTATCGAAAGAATTGAAGTGAATCTGGAGGAGTATGAAGCACTTCGGGTGGATAATGTTTTTCCTGTATGGAATCTGGAATATACAATGGTACAGAGTATTAATTTCCCGATAGCAACCTATGATAACGTGTTGAAAGAGCACCGATTTGATGTATTTGACTTACCATCCTATTGTTATCTTCCTGATTTCATCGATGAATATAATGGTTATGTGAAAAGGCAGAAAGAACAGGTGTCCATAATTATTCCGGAGAGCGAAATTTCAGAATGGCCCATGTACAAATTGCATCCGGAAGTAGTCGGAAAGCATTATACATATGAGAACGTAATATATTCTAATGGTCCTGCAGAGAATTTCAGTAATGGTTACGCCAATACTAAGCAGCGTGCGGTGAGAACCAAGGGAGAAATGATACGTATACTGTCATCGTTTAAGAATTCCGAGATGTTTAAGATACATGACTGTGAAATCATAGAGGATGCGGGAAGATATGGGAATACTACATACCCTGTAAACGATGGCATCTTTGATGAAATACGTACTTCACATAGCTTGGAGAGGACGTTGATAGTACATTTTAGTAACCGGTACGAGGAGAATTATCTGACAGCAGATGTACTGAGCTTTTTGATATCTGAGCTGCAACAATATATACCGGATATGAAGTGTGTGGGTGTAGTCAGAAGGGAAGAGAAAGAGTGAACTACATTTGGGATGCAAGTATTAAAGCAAAAAGAAAAAATATTGATATCGGAAAGCTGACATTCACTTTGGCAGAAATATACTCTCCGTATATGGAGCTGGCGATGAGTTATATCAATTATGAAATAACAAAGGACAGCGAGGAGATTGAAGTGAATCCGTTTTACCGTTTCGGATATATGTTTAATCAATTGCTGGACCCGGAGTCAGAAAAGGATGAGTTGCGGAAAGAACTGCTGAATTGTATGCTGCACTATCTGAACAATATTGATATTTACAACGGAATGAACCGACATGAGTTCATGAGAATGTTTATCAGACGGGATATTGAGAACGGATATTTCGGAGAAAGTATCCGGGAGAAATGGAATCTGTTTGAGCTGGATGAACAGGAAACAGTGATTACACAGATGATTAATATGTATCAGACGGGTTCCAGCGTGGAGATTGCCAGAAAAGCAATTTTAGGTGTATTTCATGACGGTTACATATATTTTAATAAGGTGCTGAAAAATGAAGTTCTTATTTTTGCAGGCATCCAGGAGCGGGAAATTTATAAGGCTAAGATGCAGGTATTGATTGAGCTGTTTATGCCCATAGATTTTGAATATGAGATATTTTGGTCAAAGCATTTTGGTATTATCGGAACAGATGAACTGATGAAGGAAGATTCCATAGTGCTATATTAATTACCGGAGAAGTAAAGGAAGGATAACATGGCTGGATATACACTTAATATTAATGTGAATGATAACAAGAAAACCAGAGACGGTTATTCAAAAGTATATCAGAAAAAAGAGCTGGAGGAGATGACCACGGTACAGCTTCGTGATATTTGTACCAGAGAGAAGATTATTAAGGGAATCACCAATACTCTTAACAGACATGAGCTTATTGAGACAATTCTTAGATTCCGTGGCGAGAAAGAGACCTTATTCATCTACGAAAAAGAAGAGGGTGGATATGAGCGTATTGAGGAGATTATCAAGCGAAAGCTGGGAACACAGCTTAAGGATGAAAAGACCATCCGTAATCCGGCGAAGCTGATAGTATACTCCAATCTTGCCATGTCTCCTCATGATAAATATCAGGTGGAAATCGACCATCAGAAGCGTGATGGTGTGAGTAAGGCTATCGTAAATCATCTGGGAGAGTCCAATGTACTTCTGGTAAGCGAGGAAAATGAACTGTGCGGTATCTTCAATCTGGTGTCAGATGGTGGCGAAGAGCCCAAATATTACCTTGCGAAGAGCGATGAGATTCCGGTAACTATGGCTTCTCACAGACATTATTACCTTATGTTCTTTGAGAAGAAGGAGTCGGATTATTTATATTCTGCATATTACAATTTGCAGAGATCTCCGGCAGCAGTGCTAAACTATTATAAGGTTCCGCTGGTTGAGATTGAGATTCGTGAGGCAGAGGAGACGGATGCCATATTATCTATTGACTTTGGTACATCCAATACTACTGCAGGTGCTTACTTGGATTATGGTTATATCTCCAGACCAAATGAGCACGATATTTTAAATGGTGGGATTAAGCTGGACAGCATTAATCTGGTGTCTTTCAATGATATTACCAAGGAAGACAGACCATGGGTCCCCCTTTTGCCTACCATAGTGAGTGTTGCAGATTGCAGCAATCCGGAGAAGATTAAGTATAAATTTGGTTACGATGCGCAGAAGGAGACCAAAATCAAATACTATGATGAAACCTTCAGCGTATTCTATGAGATAAAGAGATGGGCCAACAGCTACAATTCCATGCAGGAAATCATAGATAAAGAAGGCAATGTAGCTATGGTTCCCAGACATACGATTATCAGAAAATATCTGGAGTATGTCATTAGTACAGCAGAGCAGAGATTTAAGTGCAAGTTTAAGACCCTGCATATCACCAGTCCGGTGAAGCTAAAGCAGCAATATAATAAGATGTTTCAGGAAATCCTCACGGATTATGTGATTGAAACGGAGCATATGCTTGATGAAGGTACTGCCGTGGTATATAACACCATAGCCAATCTCATCGAAAAGAAGAGATACTTTGATAACGAGTATATGCAGGCACTTATTATTGACTGTGGTGGCGGAACAACGGACTTTTCGTCGTGCTCATTTATGATACGCAATAACTCTATTGCCTATGATGTGAATATTGAGACCACCTATGAGAATGGTGATACTAACTTTGGCGGTAACAACATCACCTATCGAATCATGCAGTACATCAAGATTATGTTTGCCAATTATTACACCCATCACAGAAGTATCCGTTTGGATGAGCTCATTCAGATACCGGCGGGAGATATCTTCCGATACGTAGATGAGTATGGCAAGGAAAAGGTATACGAGCTGCTTGAGGAGGCCTATGAAGAGGCGGAGGAAATCATTCCCACAAAGTTCAAGAACTATGAGAACCATACCCGAGATGAGTATTTCATGGTAAAGAATAACTTCTATTTCCTCTTTGATATTGCCGACAAGATGAAGAAGCAGTTTTATATGAACGAGGGAATCATCAGAAACCGTTTCCAGTCTAACTATGATGACGAGAATGAGGATTTGAAGATTACCAGAATCGACCGCTGGAATCTTGTGGTGAAGGAAAAGGGCAGACTGATTTATCATCACGACTTTCCGGACGTGATCTTTAACATTAAGGAAGTAGAGCATCTTCTCATGGCGGATATCTACGAGGTGGTAAATAAGTTCCTCAACCGCTTCTTCCAGGATGGTACCTTAAATAACTATTCCATCATCAAGCTTACCGGACAGTCCTGCCGAATCGACATCTTCAAAGAGGCGCTTAAGGAATTTGTCCCGGGGAAATGTATTGAGTTTAAGCAGCACAGCAATGACAGCGCAAGTATCATGGAGCTGAAGCTTGCCTGCGTAAAGGGTGCCATACAGTATGTAAATGCCAGAAAGATAGGCTTTACGGATGTAAATCTGAATTACAGTATGCCGATGATTCCTTACTCCGTAACCGCATTCACACACGAAAACGAAGAGGTACAGTTAATCTGCTCCTTAGACAAGGTAGTGACGGCCGGATTCATCTCCAGAAATAAGGATATCCGTCAGTTAGAGCTGATACTTAAGGATGGCTACGGTAGAGAGAAGTTCCGCTATAACTATAGAAATGAACTGAGTGAGTATCGTCCGATTACCTATCTGGAAATCGAGCGGATGTATCAGGGATATATCTACCAGGAGGATACGGACAATATTTCCGACCGTGAGGTGAAGTTCTTTGTATTTGCTACAGCGGAGAGATGGGGATTCTTCGTAGTGCCTGTTACCAGAGAGGGCACACAGCTCTATATCGGTAAGGAAGAGTTCTTTGCTTTTGAAAATGATATCTGGGAAGTGGACTTCTTTGATGGAACCAAATAAACGGAGGGATGAGAATGTTTCATAGTAATAAACCGGTGTTTGCCAGCGGAGTAGTGCTGAAGGCAAGAATGCTGGATGCTGTTTCTGCATATCCAAGAGAAATGTTCGATATTCTCTATGGGGATTATTCCGACGGAATCATTGCGGGAGCAAAGATATCCATTGTGGATGGAACGACCATATGTGTATCTAAGGGAATTATCAAGTTCCGGGGACGCCTATATCATATGGGAGAAGACTATTACCTGAAGGCAACTCCGGCAACAGAGCTGCAATATCTGCGCCTGCGCTTTCTGGAGAAGAAGGCACTGCTGGATGAAGAGAAGAGAGAAGCGGAGTTTGTACTGGACACAGAGGCTGTCAATGAGGATTGTGAGCTGGAATTGTGCCGCTTTGTGCTGAATCCGGGGGCAATCCTAAGAACGGAATATACTGACCTTAGAGACTACGCTACGGTACATAATACCATAAATATTCTGGAAACCAAGTACGCAGCACGTCATGCGGCAACCTTCAGCCCGGCATTCCTTCTGGATTTCGGAAGAAGAATGCAAGGATATAAGCTGACCAACGTAGAGGATGTGGTATTTGTGGCAGAATGCATAAAGGAAGAGCCTATCAAGCGTGAGATTATCGAAGGCTATATCTCCAGACGCCTTGGAGAGCCCGGAAAGTCCTACACCAATCAGGAAATCTACCGGAAGCTTATGGAAATATGTGATATTGCAAAGCGCGGAGAGGGCACAGGCGGAATGCAGGGCAGAATGCCTGCCAGAAGAATGCTTGTGGATTAGAGAGGAAAAGGTATGTGGACGGAAGAGGATGAGGAGAAGTATAAGGACTTAGAGTGTATCCGGGGATTAATGAAGTGGAAAAGAACTGTAAAGGGTGATTTGGTAAATGACACCTATATTGCAGAAAAAAAGGTTTCTTTTGAATTAATGCCATTTTTTAATCAGGAAATCAGCCTGTATCTGCCGGAGGGGGCTCCGGGAAAGCATTGTGCGGAAACATTTTGTTACTTTGATGATATGGGTGCGTATGAAGAGTATGTATCTGAGGATAATACCATTTTCTTTACTTTGGAAAAGTGCAGAGACAGCCATTTTCATGTGGAAACAGAGGATGGAGAAGATATATATAAGCAACAAATGGATTTGTTAGGCGAGAAGTATTTTGATACACTTCTTTGTCAGCATGACAGTTTTTTTATTAGTGAATATGACTTGCGAGTTTATGTAATACGGGCAATGGCGGAGATACAGGATGAGTCCTATGAAGGATTGATATATTGTATATCCGATGACTATGCCAGTTATAGAGTATATATTACTTCCTGCAAAAGGGATGTTGAATTATTAGATGTTCTTGGAAAAAATATTGTGAAGAATATGAAGTACCAGAGGGGGAAATAAGGTTAAATATTCTTAGAGGAGAGTGGAAATGAGAGATAATGTTGTAGAAATTAAGGGGATGGATTATCAGACAATTGATGAAATCGTAATCCATAAAGGAGTTAACGAGCATGGTCGGGCGACCATCAAATGTACCACGGATAAGACATCTCTGAAAGAGGTTATTTCAGGCTCAGATGGCATGGCCTGGGTGTCCATCATGATTGGAGAAGATGAGAAGGGGAAGGCTACGGATGTTATATTTGCCGGAATCGTAGATACCATTTCTTTGGAAAGCTGTGATAGTCTGGAGAAGATTAAGAAAATCACAGTGGAGCTGATCGGAAGCAGCTATCTTTTGGATGTAAAGAAAGAGACTTGTACCTATCAGAACAATGACTCCAAGATGTCAGAAGTGAAGCAGAAGGTGGAAAAGAATCTGAAGAAGAACTTCTCAGGTGTTGGTATTAAGATTAATAATGGTAAGGATATCAAGGACAGCGACCAGCCCGAGTGCAAGATGCTTGTTCAGTACATGGAGACGGACTACGAATTTCTTAAGAGATGTGCTTCTATGGAGAACCAGCCATTAATTACCACTGTGGACAGTAGTAATGGAACCAACATAAATCTTAACCTTGGTTTGATGTCGGGTGGAAAAACCGGTTCTATTGATACCAAACTTTACAAAGAAGTGAAAAGTCTGGGAGCGCAGCTTCTTGCCAAGAAGCAGGGTGTGGAGAGCATCAGCGATAAGGACTACCAGATGATAGAGGTAAGAACGAGAGAATATTTCGATCTTGGAAGTAAGGTCAATATTGACGGGAAGTCGTTATATGTATATAGTGCAGAGTCCATGTTCGGTGTAAAGACCAATGAGGATAAAGCAGCGTGGGTCGGATCTGAGGATGTGGATGAGCATACCTCCAGTGTATTCTACCATGTGTATAAATTGGCAGAAGAGAAGCGTTTTAAGGTACCAAGAGTATACAATGAGAAGATGATAGGTGTGTCTTTGGATGCCAAGGTAAGCAAGGTTAATAAAGAGATGCTGGAGATTGAATGCGAGTGTGATGGTGAAAAGCCAAAGGATCCGAAGGAATTCCCATATGCAACCGTATATTCTTCCAAGGATGGTACCGGTTGGTATTGTATGCCGGAAGAAAAGGATGAAGTGAGACTGTACTTGCCTACAGAGGATGAAAAGGATGCCTATGTAATCAGTGCAGTGCATTTAGAAGGAGCGGAGGCACGTAATAATCCGGATGTTAAATTCATTATGAATAAACATAAAAAACAGGTAAAGTTTGAAGAGAAAGTAATCACTATTACAAACAATGAAGGTATGCAGATTGTACTGGATGATGCAAAAGGTGTGTCCATTATATCAAATAAGGATATTACATTATCGGGTAAAAAGGATGTCACTGTGTTAAGTAAAAGCGGAGAAGTGAGTGTAAGTGGAAGCAAGCAAGTGTCCATGAAGCAGGGAAGCTCTTCGTATGTGGAATTAAAGAATGGCATTAAATTTAAGAGTACCAAGACCAAGATGTAAGTGAGGAAGAGGCAGTGAGATACTATTCCTTAAGTATGGATAAGGACTATACGGATGCCCCCAGAACTATTAACTGGTATGGCAGAATCGATATAGAGAGTCTTATGAATTGCAGATATGAGAAGCTTGAATCGGCATATGCCCTGGAGATCAAAGGTGGATGTGATTTATATCCCACAGACATCATTATGGACCCTATATTTGCGGTGTCTGCAATGGTGAAGCATTGTCTGGAAGCATATGAGCCCAATCTGACTTATACCAGGCTATATTTGGTGCAGTGTAAGGAGGAAAAGGTACTGGAGTATTTTATTCCGCATCTGGTAGAAGAAAACTGTGTAAGCAATCAGGGCGGAAATTCCAGAAACTTGCTGTTTTCTAATAAGGCGGTACTTGATATTGGAAAGGTTCCATTAGATAGATTTCTGTTCCGGACAGCAGGGGATGGAAACAAGCAGATTATTGCAAGAGCGGAGTTTTTAGAGAGTATTCTTAGGCGGGGAGCTAAAGGAGTACATATGGAAAATATTGAGATAAGGGTTTAAGGAGGCAGAAATATGGCAGATTATGTAGTGGGTGGAGCTAGACTGAAGTGTTCTTTTGGAACCGTCCCGGCGACATTGAATGTACCAATCCCGAAGCCACTGACAATCGGGGGGAAAAATGTGGCAACGTCTACAGATTGTATACCTTATGTGAATATCGGATGCTTTGGAAAGTGTAACGTGGTTCCGGCAGCACCTAAGCCATGTACACCGGCAGGCATGTGGGTGAATACAAGCACAAGTGTCTCTGTTATGGGTATGCCTGCGCTTACTACGGATTCCAACATGATATGCACCTGTGGAGCAGGCCTGATATCCATTGAGAGTTCCGGACAGTAGCAGGAATCGGGGAGAGGAAAAATATGGAAATAATTTCGAACGACAGCATTAAGATTGAAGGGATTAGTGAGAAGTTCGACCTTCGTGATTTATATATAAAGGTGGTGCCTAATGAACATGCCACAGCAGAGCTTTCCATTCGAGTAAAGGATGAGGGAAAGCCGGCAGACATTATTAAGTCCGTGAAGGATAAGCTGATAACGATTAAGAGTACCGAAGCAGATAACAGCGGTATCTTATTCAAGGGCTATGTATCTGAGTGTACCATCAACACCGTGAAGAGTTCCGGTGTGGTAAATTTGAAACTGATATCTACATCCGTAAAGCTGGATGAGAAATATGAATATGAATCCTACCAGAAGGAGGGAGATACCTTCGGAAGTATCTTAAAGGATACTGCGACCAAGTCCAAGGGAAACAACAGCCATTGTGACAGCGAATTATCCTCTTTAAAATTGGAGAAGCCTATCATCCAGTACAAGGAGACTAACTGGGAATTCATTAAGAGAATTGCATCTAGAAAGAGACTTCCGGTTATTGTAGATGAAACCGCTGACAAGCCGGCATTTACCATAGGCTACAAAAAGGAAGGTTCTGCTTCGGAGAAGGACTTTGAGAAGGCGGGAGCAGTAGAATTCTTCCGCGGAAAAGAGTACTGT
>JAZQIQ010000045.1:0-8788 GCA_045541195.1 Acetatifactor sp.
GGTACACACACTCTTTCCAAGAAGCAATGCACGCTTTACGAATTTGTACGCCGGGTCTACACCACCCATCACCTCTACAACAATGTCAACCGTCGGATCGGTAACAATCACATCATAATCATGCACCAAAATCTTCTCAACCGGATCACCTGGGAAATCACGCAGGTCAAGTACATACTTGATGTTAATCTCTTGTCCTGCCTTCTTATTAATAATCTCTTGATTGGTACGAATTACTTCTACCACTCCAGAACCTACTGTACCGTATCCTAAAACTGCTACTCCTACCATAATATATTCTCCTTTTAAACCTCTTGGTCTATTTTCTCCTTTATTCTATTCTTTCGCCAATATCTTGACGTGATGAACACCTTTTTTATTTTCCATTTCCTCAATCATCTTCGATACATCCGTGGTATTCTGTAATATTTGAATACTGATGCTTAAAGATGCAATTCCGTTAATCGGGATACTCTGATGGATGGTCAGAATATTTGCGTGGGCATCAGCAATGGTTTTTAGTACATCCGATAAAAGCCCCGGCTCATCATCCATCCGGAATGTCAGGGTAATGGTTGTTCCCTGGGAATTATCCCGGAACTGGAAAATATCATCCTTATATTTGTAAAAAGAAGACCGACTGATTCCCACAGCGTCAACTGCATCTTGTATGGTCTCCACCTTTTCTGACTCTAAAAGCTCCTTGGCTTCCACAACCTTCAAAAGAACTTCCGGAATGGCTTTCTTGGTCACTACATAGTATTTTGACTTTTCCATATTTACTCTTTTCGCTCGTTTGTTTTTCTGAAACGGACACTTGTATGTCACTGAAAGATAGTTTAGCACACTAAATTGTCGAATGCAAGGGCAAAATACACAAAATTCTCCAAAAGAAAGACAGATGTTTTCGTCAGAAAGACATCTGTCTGTTATGTTACAACTATTTAATTGACTCTGAACCTATTCGCAAACTCGCTGCTACGCAGCTTTCCTTTTGCTTCGATCTTAAATTAAAGGATACTTATCTGTTAACTTCTGAACGATTGCTCTAGCTTCTGCAACCTTCTCTTCTCCACCCTTAATTACAAGCGCAATAGCCTCTGCAATCTGATCCATATCCTCGGTATTCATACCACGTGAGGTAACTGCAGGAGTTCCGAGACGAACACCACTAGTTACGAATGGGCTCTGAGGATCGTTCGGAATGGTATTCTTATTTGCAGTGATGTGTGCCTCATCTAAAAGCTTCTCTACTGCCTTACCTGTCAAACCAAAATTGGTTAAATCTACTAACATTAAGTGATTATCAGTACCACCGGATACAATCTTAATGCCTCTGTCAAGAAGTCCCTTAGCAAGAGCCTGTGCATTTGCTGCAACATTCTGCTGATAGGTCTTGAAGTCATCAGATAATGCTTCCTTGAAGCAAACTGCCTTTGCTGCGATTACATGCATTAAAGGACCACCCTGAATACCTGGGAAGATTGCCTTATTGAAGTTGAACTTATCAGCAGCTTCCTTATTGCAAAGAATAAGACCTCCTCTAGGTCCACGAAGAGTCTTGTGAGTAGTAGTGGTAACTACATCTGCGTAAGGAATCGGGCTTGGATGAACACCGGCAGCTACAAGACCTGCGATGTGAGCCATATCTACCATAAGCACTGCTCCAACCTTATCTGCGATTTCACGACATCTCTTGAAATCAATGGTACGAGCGTAAGCAGAAGCACCTGCGATAATCATCTTAGGATTGCATTCTACTGCGATTCTCTCCATCTCATCATAATCGATGAAACCGTCATCATTTACACCGTAAGGAACGATTTTGAAGTACTTACCAGAAATATTAACCGGTGAACCATGAGTTAAATGTCCGCCGTGATCAAGGTTCATACCCATGATGGTATCGCCCGGCTGACATACTGCAAACTGAACTGCAAGGTTAGCCTGCGCACCGGAATGTGGCTGTACATTTGCATAATCACATCCGAATAACTCTTTTGCTCTCTCAATTGCAAGATTCTCTACAACATCTACACACTGGCATCCACCGTAGTATCTCTTACCCGGATAACCCTCTGCATACTTATTGGTAAGCGGGCTACCCATAGCAGCCATAACTGCCTTACTAACCCAGTTCTCAGAAGCAATCAGCTCGATGTGACTGTTCTGTCTGTTCTGCTCGTCCACAATCGCCTGTGCGATTTCAGGATCCACTAACTTTACGTCTTCTAATGAATACATTTCTATTCCTCCCGTATTTTGAAATTATGTAACGCTTTAGAACCATTCGCAAAATTGCCGGCTTCCGAAAGCAAATATTTTGGCACTGTACCACATTAAATTATCATCATTATAACACAAGATTTGGAGATTGCAAGAAGAAGTTGATTGTTTTATAATTAGAGCAAATAAAATAGGACTTTTGAACCAAGGAGCATTTACAATGTACCATATCATCGTAAATCCCGCATCCCGTTCCGGCAAAGGAATCCGACTGTGGGAAGATTTGATTGTGCCCTGCCTTGCAGAGCAGAACATAAAATATACCGCTCATTTTTCCAAGAAGATAGGTGACGTAGCAAAGCTGACTGCAGAAATCACCAAAGATGCCGGTCCGGACAATCCGATAAACCTAATTTTCTTTGGCGGAGACGGAACCTTTAACGAAGCACTGCAGGGAATCTCCGATTTCCGGTATGTTACCATCGGTTATGTACCCACCGGTTCCAGCAATGATTTAGCAAGGGATCTTGGCATTCCCAAGGATCCGGCACAAGCATTCCGGCAGATTTTTACAAACGGCCGCTTACATACCATGGACTTGGGTGCGGCAACTTTAGGGGACGGAACCGTAAGACGCTTTGCTGTAAGCTGCGGCATCGGCTTTGACGCGGCAGTCTGCGAAGAAGTAAACCGTTCTGCTTTCAAGCGTACACTGAACAAAATCGGCTTAGGCAAGCTGGCTTACTTAAGCATAGCTGTGAAAATTCTGTTTGCCGCACCATCCAGTACGTGTAAGATACTTCTGGATAACAAAAAGGAAATCGAGCTTCATGACTTTATCTTTATGGCAGCCATGAATCACCGCTACGAAGGTGGCGGCTTTAAGTTCTGTCCCAAAGCAAACTGCTGTGACGGTATCATGGACATTTGTAGTGCCGCAGGTATTTCAAAACTATTGATTCTCTTTGCACTTCCCACTGCATTCTTCGGCAAGCACTATATGTTCAAGGGAATCTACGGCTTCACCGGCTGTGACATGACCATTCAGACCTCTATCCCACTTTGGGTACATACGGATGGCGAGGTCATCGGCCAGACTGACAATTTAAAAATCACCTGCGAAAAGCAGGCGATACAGATTATTTACTAGATTCGAAAACATGAACTACCATTAACTTATCAGTAGTTCATGTTTTTCTTGTAATTATACTTTTCATATGATATACTTTATCTCATCTGAAGGTAACTATGGTCAGTTCTATCAAAGAAAGGACACCATGGCTGAAACAATTCAATTCATTTTTGATAAAATCTTCAAGCGTATTCTTACGCTGTCCACCAAAGCCGTTATTAATCTCATCAACGGACTCTTTGGTACAGACTATCCCGAGGACAGTACAATTACATACAACTGGACAGAATTCGAGGATGACAATCTGCGAAAAACCCTTGCTGATACTATTGTTACCATTAACGGAATCCATAGCTATCATATGGAAGCGCAAATGGAAAACGATTCTGATATTGTCTTCCGCGTCTTCGAATACAGCTTCCAACACGCTAATCGGGAACGGATCTCACATGACAAATTTTATCTTCTAAATTTTCCGGAACCTAAGATCATCTACCTTTACTCCGAGACGGAAATCCCGGAAAAATACACACTTCGCTTGCAATTCGGTGAGCAAGGTTACTTCGATTACGAAGTCTCTACATTCAATTTCTTATCTACATCTCTAGAAGAACTCAATCAAAAAAAACTTATCATTCTGATTCCTTTTCAATTATTAAAATTACGCAAATTATTGTCGAAAACGAGGACTCCGGAAACAATTGCCCAGTTGCAGAATCTCATCGAACATGATATACTTGACAGTATAAACAAGAATTTTGATGCTGATAATCTAAGTCCAAATGACGTCCGAAGTTTACGTAATCTTACACAGAAACTTCTTCGTTATTTATACGACAAATACCCTGAAACGGAGGTACTCTGCGACATGTTTGATCAATCATTAATATTGGAAATTGACCCTTATCTTGACAAACTGGAAAAACTGGATCAGATGGAAAATTTAGAAAAACGACTTTCCCATGTAGAAGAACAGCTCTCTCACACCGAAGAACAGCTCTCTCTCACCGAAGAACAGCTCTCGCAAGCATTGGCAGAGAATGCTCGTCTTAAAGCCGCATTGGCAAAACGTAACCAATAACAAATTTACTGGGAATTGACCTATACCTTCAGAGAACAAAGCTGAGAGACACTTCGTTTATCTCTCTCTGATTAGCGGTCAGCAAATGTTCATTCATGCAAACACGATGTCCATTTTCTTCGCCGTAATAACAATATGCAAAACGCGTAACTGTAACAGAACACAGCTACGCGTTTTGCATATCAATTAAAATTAAATATTCTCTGACAGATACGATATGCCTCTACCGAAATCTTTCTTCCACCCTTCCCAGGCAAATTCATGGTTCCGCCCATGATACCGTGGCGAAGGTAACGATACACACTCACATCCTTGCTCTTTAAGTAGTTCCAAAGCTCCTTCTTCATCTCCAGGTATTCCGGCTTCTCCGCACGGATAAGAAGTACAGATGAAACAGTGGTTACAATCTCCAGATAGTTTCTCATATACTGATAAAGTCTCTTACACTTCTTTACCTCCGGAGCCTTCTCTGCAAGGAAATCAATCATCAACTTATTTACACGAAGCTGCTGGTCAATTCTGGAAATCATCACAGACTCATTTACGGACTGGTCACTACGGCCTATGTAATAACGATAGAAATTCACATCCAGATAATACATATTCTTCACATAAGGTAACGGATAGAATACAAAAAGGTTATCCACATAGAAGGTTTTCTCCGGTAGCTGCATTCCACAATCCTTCAACAGCTTTGTTCGGAAAATCACGGAATGCATCAGTATATAATGCCCCTTCACAAAATGACGGCAGTCATCCCAGGTAAACATTTTATCCTTGGGAAGAATGTGACGCAAATGCATAATTTTCTTGCGCTTCTCTCCTTCCTTTTCATACACATAATTGCTAATCAGCATATCCAGCACCTTGTCACCACCTACAATATCACGCAACAAATCCAGGATCTGCATATATGCTTCTTCCTTTACCCAATCATCACTGTCCACCACCTTAAAGTACAGTCCGGACGCTGCGGCAAGTCCTGCATTTACTGCACTTCCGTGTCCGCCATTCTCTTTATGCACCGCCTTAACGATGGATGGATATTTTGCCGCATATTCATCGGCGATTTCCCTGGTATTGTCCTTGGTAGAACCATCATTTACGATGATAATCTCCACATCCTCGCCACCTACCAGCAGCGATTCAATACAATTTCTCATATATGCCGCTGAATTATAGCAAGGAACTGCGATTGACAAAAGTTTCATTTATACTCCTCCTAAGATTCTCACTCTTCTTTATATTTCTCACCTGTAAGTTTAATGTTTAGATATGGCACATATGCAGCAAAAGCAGATGGTATCGGATACTCCTCCTGAGTCCGCTCCGGCTCTAAAAAGATAAAATCTTTGGTAAACTCCCCTTCTCCCTTAGGTGAAAGCTCATCCACACGAATCTGGTACCCTATCATATGCCATTCCTTATGACTGAAAATATGTTTACTGTCTGCCAGCTTCTGAATGCGAAGACTTTTCAGACCATTTTCTGCCAAATATTTTACCACTTCTTCCGCCGTATGATAACCCTCCATGGAAGGAAATTCATACAAACCTGCCAAAAGACCTTTATCCGGGCGCTTCTTTAGGGCAGCCCGGTTTTCATCCTGTATAATTAAAATTGTCTTTTCTTCGATGGTACGTGCCTTCTTTGAGGCCTTCTTGGGAAACTCCGTCTGACAGTTCTGCTGTCTGGCAAAACAGATACCCCTTACCGGACATTCCTCACAATGAGGCACTCCATTCGGTACGCATATTCCTGCCCCCAAATCCATAAGTGCCTGATTAAAATCACCCGGACGCTCCTTGGGAATCACCTCCAAAAGCTCCTGAAAGACTCTCTTTTTTACCCTATCCTCACTGATTGATTCCTCATCCATGCGGATTCTGGAAAGTACACGCAATACATTTCCATCCACTGCCGGATAAGGCCTCTTAAAGGCAATGGAACTGATTGCTCCCGCCGTGTAACTTCCGATTCCCTTAAGCTTAAGAAGCTCCTCATACTCCGCCGGCATCTCTCCGCCGTACTCCTCCATCACCTGAATGGCAGCCTTCTGCAAATTCCGCACGCGACTGTAATAACCCAGCCCCTCCCACATCTTAAGAAGCTGCTGCTCCGGTGCATTTGCCAGAGCCTCAATATCCGGAAAAGCCTCCATAAACCGCTTATAGTAAGGCTTCACGGCCTCCACTCTCGTCTGCTGGAGCATAATCTCCGACACCCACACGTGATAAGGTGTAGCATCTTCCCGCCAAGGGAGCATTCGTCCATTTTTATCGTACCAGGAAAGGAGCGGCCCGGGTATTTTCTTTAGACTCTCCATTATAACCTGACCTCTACTTCCTTGCTGATTTCCAGCCCATCCTCTGTCACAAGACACTCATAGGCAAGCACCTGCACACCTGCCGCCGCAGCCTTACGCAGTGCATCTCCAAATGCTTTATGAGTACGGTCATTGGGCGTAAAATGCTTCACATTCTCCATCTGTATCACAAAAATCACATAGACCTGATAGCCGTCACGCTTGGCCGCTACCAGCTCTTCCACATGCTTCACTGCCCGCTCCGAGGGAGCATCCGGAAAACGCACCTCACCGTCCTCCTCCAGTGTCACACCCTTCACCTCTATAAAAATCTTCTCATCCCCTGCTTCTACATAAAAGTCAAATCTGGACTTCCCATAAGTAGTCTCCGGCTTGAGCCTATTTACATCTTTGAAAAGCTTTCCCTGCTCTATAAACTCCTGCACTACCTTATTCGGCGCCTGAGAATCCATATTCACAAGTCTGTCACCTTTCCACACCTTTATAAGGTCATACCTTGTCTTCCGTGAAAGATTATCACTCTCTTCCAAATATACTCTTCCTCCCGGTACCAGAAGCTCCCTGCACCTGCCGGTGTTTTTCACATGGACCGTCTCCACCTTACCGCCGATTTCCACATGGGCAATGAAACGGTTCGGTCTGTCCAAAAAGACTCCTTCTACAATCTTTCCGTATTTCATACTACTTCAACCGCTGAATCTCATACTTATCCAAAGTGAGAAGACAGTTTTTCAACTCCTCATACTTCTCCTCTGTAGAACCTTCTGAAAGCTCGATATCCGAAGCAATCGCCATGGTCAAAAGCATAGAATCCGTAATCCGATGATGAAGTGCCGCAAGAATATTCAGACGTTCTTCATGACTTCCCGCATCTAAGAACTCCAGCACCATTGGATCAATCTGAGGCTCCTCTGCATCCTGCGTTGCTGCTGCCTGCTGTTCTGCTTTTTCCACTTCGGTTCTCTGTATCTGTAACGCTTCCGGCGTCGCTTTTTCTTCAGCCTTAGGCTCCGATTCCGCAGATACATCACCACAAGCTCCCACACGCCCCTGCAATTCAAAGCGGTACTCCTGTGCCACCTCCGGATACTTCTCCCTGTCCACCTTACTCGTGAACATGTGAAGAGGTCTGGCATATATCTTAAAATCGCCATACATCGCCTGATAGATGACTAACTGCTCCTCTGTCTCCGTGTGAGTAGCCACCGCCACTATCTGATATAGGTTTCCTTTGAAATGCTTGTATATTTCCTGCGCCTTTGGAATAAATGACATAAGCGTATCGTCCTTTCTTTGATTCTAAATAGCTATGTACATTATAACCGTACTCCAAGAACTTGTCATGCCCCAATTCATTACAATTCCATTAAGGTTTTATAAAGATTTCTATTCCACCGCAAATGCAAAACTACAATTGGAAAAATGAAATGCCGCACCTGTAAGCTCTTCCCAAAGCGCCTGTTGCTCTTCTTCTGTCAGCTTGTCCAGATACTTATGATGAAGCACAATACTGTACGCACGAGCGCCGTCACCGTCCACCACCCGAGTCAGATTGATCCCACAATTTTCATATCCCTCTTCCGTCAGAAGAGATCGAAGCAGCTTCACATATTCTCCCTCTAATGCAATATAAGATGCTTCATCTACTGATACGTCTGCCTCTGACTGACTGGATACCGTACTTCTCATCCCAAGAGCAAGTGCCATGACCAAAAGCATGGTCAACACAGCAAATACAAATCCTTTTCTTAACTTCATTCTTCCCATATATAAGTCCTCCTATGTAGGTTAATTTCCTTTACAAAACTTATTATAAGAATTGATTGTCCCAAAAACAGGTCTTAAAAAAGGTGCCATTCTCCTAAAAATGAATTTTTAACTGCGTAAATTGAAATTTTAAATTCCACCCATTACACCTCAATTTTTCCAAAAGTGGAATTTAGTCTTGCACACGCACTTTCCGAATTCTATTCTTGTTCTTGGTTATCTGTCTGTCAGAAAGGACCTCATATGAACAAAAATA
>JAZQIQ010000046.1:0-30357 GCA_045541195.1 Acetatifactor sp.
GGAAGGCCCTGCTTCTTTTACGCGTCTTCCCTTATCATCAATCATGGCACGTACTTTACCGTGGCTTGCACCTGCGGAAATAAAGTCACCTACATGCAGAGTACCCTTCTGCACCAGTACGGTTGCTACCGGACCGCGTCCCTTATCCAGCTCAGCTTCGATTACCAGACCTCTTGCACGTCTCTTGGGATTTGCCTTGAGCTCCAGAATGTCTGCTGTAAGCAGAATCATCTCCAGAAGCTGCTCAATACCTTCACCGGTCTTTGCAGAAACCGGAGCAAACACAGTGCTTCCGCCCCAATCCTCGGGAATCAGCTCATACTCAGCAAGCTCCTGTTTTACACGGTCAATATTTGCAGAGGGCTTATCAACCTTATTTACTGCAACAATAATTTCAATTCCTGCAGCCTTTGCATGGTTAATAGCCTCAACGGTCTGTGGCTTTACACCGTCATCCGCAGCAACTACAAGAATTGCAATATCAGTGGAGTTTGCACCACGCATACGCATAGCGGTAAATGCCTCATGACCCGGGGTATCTAAGAAGGTAATCTTCTTGCCGTTAATCTTAACGGTATACGCACCGATATGCTGAGTAATACCACCAGCCTCTCTGTCGGTAACATTAGTCTTACGAATAGCATCAAGTAATGAGGTCTTACCATGGTCAACGTGACCCATTACACAGACTACAGGAGGTCTTTCCTCTAAATCCTCTTCTACCTCATCATCCTCTTTTAACAGCTCTTCAATTACGTCAACCTTTACTTCCTGTTCGCAAAGAATATCATATTCCATTGCGATGTTCTCTGCATCCTCGTAAGAGATTTCCTGATTCATGGTTACAATCTTGCCTTCCATGAACAGCTTCTTGATAATTACTGCCGGCTGCATCTTCATCTTCTCAGCCAGTTCCTTAATGGTGATAGTTTCCGGAAGAACAATAACCTTAATAGTTTCTTCTACAACCTCTTCCTTCTTCTTCTCCGGCTTGATGAAACGACCCGGCTTGTTCTTCAAAGCACTATCATCCTCTTCATAGATATAGTCCTTCTTATTTCTCTTATTGTCCTTCTCCTGAGAGATACGTCTCTTCTCTTCCTCACGGTGCTTTTCATTACCACCAATAGGAGCCTCAGCCGCAAAGCTTCCCTTGCCCTGCTGACCACCTCTAAACTTGTCATTCTGACCCGGTCTGCCACCATCACGACCACCATCCTTATTAAATGGTCTCTGACCGTTTCTGTCTCCACCGTTTCCGCGACGCTCACCATTACCGGCAAACTGTCCCGGTCTGCCCTGCATACCGTTTCTGTCTCCCTGTGGTTTCTGACCATCACGATTAAAGCCGCCCTGACGCTGTCCCTGACCGTCACGATTAAAGCCGCCCTGACGCTGTCCCTGACTATCACGGTTTAAACCTCCCTGGGGTCTTTCACCCTGTGGTCTCTCACCCTGTGGTCTGCGTTCATTACGCTCTGTTCTTTCCGGACGCTCAGTTCTTTCCGGCGCCACGTTCTTTACAGGTGCCTGTTCTACAGGTGCTGCAACCGGCTTTTTCTCTGCTACCGGCTGTGCCTTCGGCTTAGACTCCGGTCGAGAAGGTACCATCTGAACACTTGGGGTTGGAGACGGCGGGGTTAAAGGCTTAATCGGACGAACTGGCGCCGTAGCCTTCTGGTTATTATTATAACCATTTCCCTGTCTGTTACCCTGCTGATTATTTCTATTATTTCCCTGCTGCTGATTGTTATTATGTGCAGGCTTCTGACCCGGCATTTTTGAATTCTGCGGGTTGCTTACAAAAATAATTTTTTTCTTCTTTTTAGGAGTGTCTGCCTCCTCTTTCTTTACTTCCTGTGCTGCCACCTCAGGCGCTGCATTCTTCTTTTCTTCCGTCAACTGTGGTTCTCCTTTTTTCCCGAAAGCTTTACGCACCATATCTGCTGCTTCGTCTTCTACAGAACTCTGGGCTGCCTTTGCTTCAATTCCTTTTTCCTGTAAAAAGGTAAGAACCTCTTTACTTGATTTATCTATTTCTTTTGCTAACTCGTGTACTTTAATTTTTGCCATGCTTACTACCTCCATTCCTATGCGTCCAGCGTTTCTTGGGAAATTGCCTTTTCCACCGCCTGCGCCAAACCAGCATCGCATACTGCCAACGAAGACCTGAAGTCTTTGCCGATTGCGCGACCTAAAGATTCCTTAGTGCCGAATATATAGACCGGAACTTCATAAAATGAACACTTATCGGTAAATAACTTCCTGGTGTTTGCTGACGCATCCTCCGCTACGATAACAAGCATTGCATCACCTGTCTTCACAGCGTTCTCCGTCTGATATTCACCGCTCACTAAATTATGTCCCCGGCATGCTATACCGAGTAATGATAATACCTTACTTCGCATATTCCTCCTCAAACTCTCTGCTTAAGGACTCATACACCTCAGCAGGTATGCCCATCTTAAAGGAGCGATCCAGACCTTTATTCTTTCTGGCTTTCTCCAGACATTCTTTCTGAATACAAAGATATGCGCCTCTTCCATTTTTCTTGCCTGTTAAATCCAGACTTATCTCACCCTCTGCGGATTTCACAACTCGCATCATTTCCTTTTTGCTCTTCATTTCACCGCAGCCGATACACTGCCTTAAGGGTACTTTCTTCAATGTAGAACCTCCATATCTTTATAACATCTTACTCTTCTTCATAATCCTCTTCTGCGTAGTCTTCGTCATCCATATAATCCTCATAACGGAATCCGGGAGCATCCTTCGCCTGAGTCTCTGACTTAATATCAATCTTGTATCCGGTAAGTCTTGCCGCAAGTCTTGCGTTCTGACCTTCCTTACCGATTGCTAATGATAACTGATAATCCGGTACAACAACCTTTGCTGTCTTCTCATCTGGATCTGCAAATACTGCAACAATCTTAGCAGGCGATAATGCATTCTGGATTAAGTTACCCGGGTTCTCATCCCAGTTAACAATATCAATCTTCTCACCACGAAGCTCTTCCACGATAGCATTTACCCTTGCACCGTTTAAACCTACACATGCACCAACCGCATCTACGTTAGGATTGTTACTCCATACCGCAATCTTGGTTCTGCTTCCTGCCTCACGGGCAATGCTCATAATCTCTACGGTACCATCCTTAATCTCGGTTACCTCAGCTTCAAATAATCTCTTTACAAGTTCCGGATGGGTACGGCTTACATTGATACGAGGTCCCTTCGGAGTATTCTTAACTTCTAAGATATATACCTTAATTCTCTCAGTAGGCTTAAATCTCTCACCCTTTACCTGCTCTGCTTCTGTCAGCATCGCATCTGCCTTACCTAAGTTTACACTATAGTTCTTACCGATTTCACGCTGAATTACACCGGTAACCACATCTTTTTCTTTCTCAAAATACTGATTATAGATTACGCTTCTTTCTTCTTCGCGAATCTTCTGTAAAATCACGTTCTTGGCATTCTGGGTTGCGATACGCCCGAATTCCTTGGACTTAATTTCTACATTTAAAACATCGCCTACCTTTGCCTTCTTTGATACAGCCTTAGCATCTTCTAAGGTAATCTGTAATAAATCGTCCTCAACATCATCTTCCGTCTCTACAACTTCCTTTTCTGCATAGCAAAGGAAATCACAGGTCTCGCGATTGATTTCAACTCTGATATTGTCAGCTTTACCGAAGTGATTCTTACAAGCGGTAATCAGAGAGTTCTCGATTGCTTCGAATAAAGTTTCTTTGCTAATCTCCTTCTCTTTTTCCAGGATGTCCAATGCTTCCATTAATTCTTTGTTCATTTTTAAATTCCTCCATTTGCGCCTTTACGCTGCATCTTTAAAAATCAATTGCTAATTTAATAACTGCGATATCACTTCTTAAAAAGCTCTTCTCCGTACCATCCATATCAATGGTAATCTTCTCCGCATCAAAGGAAAGGAGCGTTCCTTCAAATTCCTTCACCTTGTCCAGCGGCTTATAGAGCTTAATCTCCACATCCTGACCGATGCTCTTCTCAAAGTGTCTGTCCTTCTTCAGTGTCCTGCCAAGTCCGGGACTGCTCACCTCTAAGATATAGGCATCATCGATAAAGTCAACCGCATCAAGTGCATCGGAAAGTGCACGGCTCACATTCTCACAATCAATAATGTTCACTCCGCCTTCCTTATCAATGTAGGCTCTAAGGTAAAAATCACTACCTTCCTTCACATACTCCACATCATAAATCTCTACGCCATACTTTTCTGTAATAGGTTTTAACAGCTCTTCCGTCTTTCCTTCATAGGAATCTCTTTTTGACATGCGCTCTTCCTTTCTCAATACACTTTACAACAAGAAAGAGTGGAACCGGGTTCCACTCTCTCCTAGTATCATCATTTAGTTCACTGTTAGTATAGACCTGTTTTTTAGTAAAGTCAACCGCTTTTTTGAAAAAATCCTTATTTTTCAAGGTTTTTCGGAAGTACATCTCCAAAATCCATATCACTTCCGTAGTAAAAACTGGTATACACCGGCTGATTATAACAGTTATTCTGCCATGCCACGCCGCAGCGGTATTGTACATCATGAAGCAGCGTAAAAAGCTTGTGCTCTGTAATCTCTGTATTCATATAAATGCGGATAGCATTGTTATCCTCCGTTCTAAGAAGCAGCTCCTCCCGGAAATCTCCGAACAAATCTGCCACCAGTGCAGGGTTCCCTTTCGTACCGTTATTGGTCATAGTAGCCTCCGGCTCTAACATAACTCCGTGAATATTGTCATTAATAATGCCTCTCTGTACGGTACCAAGATAAGTGGGACTATCCGTAATCTGGGTGGTTAAATCTGCTGCCCATTGGACTCTCATGTTGGTCCCAAGCACCGGTACATCCATTTTATTGCCCTTGCAGTCATACACATCGTTGACCCAAACCTGTAAGCCTCTTGTATTCTTATCAATCTTACCAATCATGCAACGTCCCAAATCCTTGGTTGCATATTCTCCGAAAAGAACTTTTCCCGTTTCTGCATCACGCAGTGCATAACCATAAGGAACTGCTGCGCCACCCTCAAAGACATTGAATATCTGAAGTCCCGGTCTGTCCGGATCAATTTTTGCCACATGCATGGCGTCCCCATGCCCCAGCTTAGTATATACACCGTCCGGACGATAATCCTGACTGGAATACAGTACACTGCCATCATGATCAATCACTGCTGCCCCATAAATAATCTCCATACAGCCGTCCCCATCCACATCTGCTGCGGACAAGCTGTGGTTACCCTGGCCGGCAAGGATACCGTATACCGGATCTGTTCCACCGATATCATGAATATGTCCCGCATTAAAAGGATTATCCATAGGAACAAATCCACTATCAATAGCGAAATATTCTCTAAACTGATTCTCAAAGAAATCATATGCCACAATAGTAGTTCTGGTATAGTAACCACGACATATCAAAAGATAGGGTCTCTCACCATCCAGATACGCCACTCCGGAAAGGAAACGATCCTCACGATTACAAGGCTCGATTCTCGCCATGGCATAATCGCCCCACATAAGACCATCATCCACTCTTCCATACTTAAACGGAATCGTCTGAAGCTCCTTACCATCTCCTGCAAACATGGTCAGATACTCCATCCCTTCATAGATAAAACCTTCAAATTTTCGCAGCTCATTTTTACCGCTTCTGGAAGGTGCATACTCATCCATAAAGTAATCTGTCAGTGCTCTGGCATCCTCTTCACATAACGGATACTCATACTTTACCGGAATATGGAAGCACTCTTCTAGGGTCTGTGGCCACTGCCCCTTTACCACTTCCGGATGCTCTCTCCAGTTCTTAAAGAGCTGAACAATATAATTATAATAATCCTCTGCAGAGCATACATAATTATCCTGATGTGTCACACCTGCTGCCGCATCGCTCTCCGGCATGGTCACATAAAACTCTTCCTTGACACTTCCATTGCTGTTATAAATCGTCATCTTGGTTCCCGGTGCGGTCTTCACTGCCATCTCCGCTTTCCCGTCTCCATTAAAGTCATAGACCATAAACTGGGTATAGTGAGCTCCGGAACGGATATTTACCCCCATATCCAGTCTCCACAAGAGTTGACCATCCAGCTTATAACAATCCAGATAACAATTCCCCGTATATCCCTTATGGGATACATCATGGGAATTGGAAGGATCCCATTTTACTATATACTCATATTCACCATCACCATCCACATCACCGACACTCATATCATTAGCATTGTACTCATACGCCTCTCCCGCCGGCGTAACACCGCCATCCGGCTTCATTAAAGGAATATCCAGATAGCCCTTCTCCCAGACTGCTGCCGGTGCACACTTCTCCTGTTCCTCACCATTTATCACCGGTGCCACCTGATAGGAATCTTCTTTCGTACCGGTACAGTCCAGATAATTGGTAGAATCCGTAACCACGGCAAGCTTCTCTCCATTACGATATACTGCAAAGTCTGCTCCGGTCAGTCCAGTTCTACAATATCCGTCCACCTCCTGCACGAACAGACGCCAGCTTAAGAAGATTCCATTCTTTGCAGAAATTGCCACAAGCCCACGGTTTAACTGCTCAAGCTGAGGGTGAAATACCTTCTGAATTGGAGTTTTCACCACATTACTACTTTCGATACATTGCAGTGTATGATCTCCTGTCTCCACCATAGCCTCTACTTTCAAGTAGTGGTTCTTATGGCTTGCCTTTTTTAGGGTATACTCACATCCGGTTACTACACCTCTCTCCAGAAAAGATATCCCTTCCTTATCTGACCAATACACCTTATAACACTCTGCATTTACCACAGGTTCCCATGCAATAGTTACCTGATTATCCAATACTTCTTTAATATATATCTTCATTTCCTATCCTCTTTTCAATCATTCAGAGTACATTCTAAAATCATCCCTGAATAATTAGCACTTCCTAAAGAACCATTCATCAATCCCCTTCACAAGCTGCTCTGCTTCCTGCAGGGTCTGTGGCATCTTCTCCCGAATAAATTCCAATGCCATAATACTGTTTAAACAGAACTGTGCTACAAAGTTGGTTGTTACCCACGGAATCTCCCGAAGCACTTTTAAACCGCCCTGATTTTCCAGCTCTACCGGAGTAAATCCCTCGTTCTGCTCTTCTTTCACCATGGTCTGCAAAAGAATCCTCCATGCACGCACCGCTTCCTCATCACTCTGATGATACCATGCACCGTAAGAAGCCATACCTGCTGCCAGAAAAGGCAATGAGAACTCACGGTCACCAATCAGTCCATTACTTTCCTCTCTCTGCTGCTGATTAGGAAGATAATAAAACCTTCCGTAATCTGCCATCATCTGCTTCCATTCTTCGTCCTCTAAAAGATCCGCCATCTCCATCCACACCTGAGGTGCGCCCATACAGATCTGGAGGTGTGTACCACCACTGGTTCTCTCTCCAATATAATGTAGATGACAAGTAGCCGGATCAAATTCAAAGTCAGGACCGGACACCAGCTTCAGAGGCGCATTCTTAATATCCTGTATACCCACTTCAATTTTCTTTCGATACGTATCATCCTGATGTCTCTCCCACTCCGTCATCCAGTTTGAGCACAAAGAAGACCAGTCCGGACCGCTACGTGCATGACTGGGATAAGTCATCTTATCCTTGTCATAAAAATCACCTAATGGATCTTTATTCAGGAAACTCATCTCATTATCCTTCAGCTCTTCAAAGATATCCTCCAGTCTTCTGTCACCGGTAAGATAATAGAAATATCTGTGATGAGACGCCATTGCAATACGGGCCTCCTTACAAGGACATCCCCAGTGCCTTACATTATGTCTGGAGCCAAGTCCCTTATATCTGCCCAGGTGATATACATCCACCTCTGAGGTATGTCTGGAAAGCTTCTCCGCCAGTCGGAATACATCAGCCCTGCCGGTACGCATAAAGTAAAGCCACAACCAAATAGTCGGTACCAGCTCCGTATTATCCCATGCATAGCCGCCGATATCGTAACGCCAATTATGCCTTTCCTCGTCATAGGTATGCATAAAATCACCATAATTGAACATACCATACCAGCCTCGTTGCTCCACTTCTTTCTCATAGAAATTAAAAGCCTTCTCCAGCTGTTCCTCCAGCCACTTTTCCATCTCGGTCTCAAAGCTTGGCAGAGACCAGTAACCAAATGCCTTCAGACGATGATATTCCTCCGGCGTAGCCACATATCTGAGAGGATTGTTGGTATTCTGGGCAAAGATGCTAATCTCTTCATCCGTAGCAATCATATCTGCACCGAATTCCAACGCACATGTATTGGTACATGCAATACCTACCGGATCCGCTCCTTTATAATCATATCCTTCATAACACACCTGATTATATCCACGATCTGCATAATGTCTGAAATCCATGGTTGCTGCACTTGGAGACCAAAGCCACATGGTACAGCTTGCCTTATCACCATCCATTCCACTGATACTATAACCGGAAGGATACTTCTCCCAAAAATCGCAGATACTCATCTTCACATTACCATACTGAGAACCTACCGACATACCGCCCTGTGTTTTCACTCCATGAAGACTGTCAATATAGCACAGATGCTCCCCGGTGAGTTTCTTACGAATCACGAAATGACTGGCACTATCCTGACAAACATCAAAAGTACTCCAATAAGGAGTGTCCTGTAAAATCTTATTTACGGTAGCAAGCTCCTCCCCCTCCAGATTCAGTACTTCTCCCGCCATCTGCCTTGCATATACCCCATGAGGAGGTCTGGGTCTCCAGGAAATCATGGGCACAACACATTCATGGAACATACCGTGCTCTGCCATCACCTTTATGTGCCGATTATACATAGGACCTTCCATAGGCATGTCAAAAGTGATACCAAGCCCCTTTAAGTAGTCCTTTTCCTCGTCTCCGTCATAAATAAAAGTATGTGTAAAATCCACTTTTGTCTTGTTATATCCCACAGACATACGAATCACGAAAGGAAGCTTACTTTCCCCTGCTTCATTCACATGACTTCCAGTAAACTTCACGGTTACCAGAAGGGGGCCTGCATCCTCTAATTCTACTGAAGTGATATTGCTTTCATAATGCTTATCCATTCTGGCAGAATTTCCGTTTATCTGACAAGGCTCCTCCAGAATCAGCACAGCCTTGGCATTTTCTCCGTAAGCCTTTCCATCTCTTACAATCTTCTCAAACAAATACCTACCGCTCTTAGGTATGGTAATGCAGACTCTGCCACCACCTATGACATATGCATTGTCCTTCTCTGTAATGATTACACCTTCCACAGCCTTCTTTTCCATTGTAGGAAGAACCTCCATGCCCCCCCTTAAAAGCTCTGTATCTGCGGTATGTGCCGTCCATTTCACACTGCCGTCCGGCCAATATGCCGTAATACGGCTCTGCATGGGAATCTCACTTCCATCCTCTCCGATACACTGATAACAGGTCTCCGGGGTACATTTCCCCTTCTCCCACATACATCCCCAGGTGGCATATCCGTTTGGCTTTCCACCGGTCAAATTATGCAGTTTCATATGCAGTCCTCCTCATCTAGTTGTCTATTTCCTTTGTCTTACTCTTCTGGCGCTCACTCCAGAAGAGCTCTTCGCCCTGATTGTTCATCTTCTCTGCAAAAATAAGGTGTAACGCTCCTATCTGTACCTGCGGCACCATCTCCTTATATGACTTATTCCAGCCCTCTCTGTCCTCTTCCCATACAGGGCGCGCCTCCAGATTGTGACAGGACAATATGGTAAAACGAACTTTCTGTAGTTTAACCTTCTCAAACTCTGCGCTTTGGGATAACAGTCCGTTTAAAAACATTCCCTGGGCAAGTGTTCTCCACACACCATCTATACAACCTTCCACCAGATACTCCTTCACACATCCCAGATGCATGCGGTCTCTCTGCTCCGGCATATACATAAGACCGGATACCCATGCCTCCGCCTTCAGCTCCATAGTAATGCTTACCGGGAAAGTAATATCCTTTATATGAAAGGTATTGCCCGGATTTACACTCCACAGCGCATATAGATTTTCTGAACAATCCATTCCTGCACCATCGATACAGGCGGCACCTGATAAAGCATTCTTAGTAGCATACAGCGGAAACAAATGCGCCTCCAATTGTTGTACTTGAAGCTCTTGCAGCGTCTCTCTCTCCTCTCCAGAAGCATTCAACGCATACTTCTCAATGGCTCGCTTAAGAGCACTTGCCGCGGGACGATTCACAAAATCTCCGGACAAATCTCCACTAAAAAGTATCAAATGTCCATCTCCCACTCTTCCCTCCAAAAGAAGGGCAAGGGGCAGATTTCGATTCCAGTCATCCACCACTCTTACGATGGGCTGAAAGCCTTCCGGAAACTTATCCAAACAAAAGCCTCGCGCATTTTCCAAAATATCTTCCCACTGCCAGCCTCCGTGGTGCTCCGTCGCAAATTCTTCAAATATCGGATGTTTTTCCATAATCGAAAGCCCCAGATTTCTTCCCCAGCTTGGTCCCATCTGGGCATTCCAGAATGCATTCTTTATAGAGGTGGGTGGACATTCATAATCCAGTTCTGATAGTTTTGGCACATATACCACTGTCTCGCCCCTATTCAGTCTTTCCTTTGCCCTTTCCCAATCGGACGTAAAGCACGTATACGAGGTATACTCCCCTGCATCCTCATATACGTACAAGTCCCAGTGGTTACAATACCCTTCTAATTGTAACTCTATGGTCAGACGACCGCTTTCCGTCGTCATATCCCCCAAATCAAGTGTAAGTCCGTTTAATAAAGTATTTTCGCCCTGCTTCATAAAACATGACGGTAGCATCCCGCATGCCACTTCTTTTCCGGAAATTGTTTCATAGACACGCCATTTGACCTGTCCATCCACGATATCCTTCTCTCCAAAATTAGCAACTTCCACAGGTACATTTAACTGTTCCCTGCTGTGATAAACATACTTAGGTAATCTGGAAAGAAGCACCACCGGTGAAATGAATTGCCTTATTTCCGATGGCTCTGCATAGCCCTTGCTCTCCCAAAAAGCATCCAGAATTCCCACCAATGCGGTACCCTGTCCCAGATAATCATGTAAATCTAAGATTTCATATCCATATAACTCCTTGGTACGCATATTAGCTTCCACTTCTTCTTTTAACAGGCGCACCTGATGCTTTCCTGACACCTGACAAAAGTCCTTATGATATGGGTACACCCCCATAGCCTTGGCATTTTCCCGAAAAACCTCATAATTGCCCGGTATCACTGCTCCGGTAAACTTCTCCATCACATCGAAGTCCGGATAAGCACACCACTGCCCCATCTCATGGGAGATGATGGGCTTTGTTGCCCCTTCCACGGAAGGTGAGTAATCCTTCCCTTTCCATCCCTCGTAATTACGTATGGTTCCTCCCCAAAGAGGTCCATATGCCGATCTATGAATATATATATAGTCCGTTCCTTCAATCTCTGCAGGCGGTACATCAAAAAACCATCCCGACTGTGCAGTATATACGCGGCGTTGCTCGTAACCAAGCTCCTTATCCACTTCCCGGGCATAATCCACCCACTTTTCCAAAGGCTGATACCACTGTCCCCCCGGCTCATTACTGGGAGAAAACAGTACAAAGGATGGGTGATGACCAAACTGTTCTAAAATCCGCCTGGTTTCCCGCTCCAGAACCGGCATCATACCGTTTCCATCTTCAAAAATGTTCCACATACCACATTCCGGCTGCAGATATACACCGGCTCTGTCTGCTGCAAGAAATGCTGCCTCCGGTGGACAATAGGAATGACAACGGATAAAATTCAGTCCATAAGACTTCACCGTATCCATAAGCTTCTCCCACCAGGAAATGTCCGTTTCCGGATGTCCTGTCAGTGGGTAGTCTCCTCCAAAATGGGTTCCCCGGAAGTATTCTGCCCTGCCATCCACAAGAAACTTACCATTCTCTATACAAATATGACGTGGATGTGCCTTAACATATTCTTTGCGTGCCTCCTTACGTGCATCGATCTCTTCTTTCGTAAAAAGCTTAAACTCTCCCACTACACCATTCCAGTTAGCGCACAGAGCATCAGACACTCCATGTCCATCCGGCCTATATGGATACCGCATGGACGTATCCAGCTCTATACGAAGTACATGCTTTCCTAATGTAAGCTCTCCTATTTCAATCTGATGAGCCGTACATAAAGACTCATCCGCTCCTACATATTTATCATCCACATACAGAGCAGAATGCCAACGGGCAAGTTCCATAAAAAGAACCCACTCCTTGCCACTCTCTGTAATCTCAAACTCTCTTTCATAGCTTGCCAAGCCGGTAAAATGACTTCTTGGCTGGGACAAAAAAGGAACTTTACAACCATTATCCTGACCGAATTTATATTCCTCACGCTCATGCCAAAGAGGATTATGCAGTCCGCTAATCCAAGGGGTATGTATGGTAATCTTTTCCCCCAGTCCGGCATTTTGTACAGTTCCCGGCAGTGTTATCTGCTCTTCTTTTCCATCCAGTCTGACCTTCCATACTCCGGCTAAATCTATACTCATATTGTTCTCCTATACAATTACCTCTCCAAACTCCACTACACGACTATATTCCAGTAACGGATACGTACCATCATGAGCCTCTCCCGCCACTGTTCTTGACATATCAGCTCCCGTAATTCTTACAATTCCTGCCCTTGCAAGAATCTGCTCCAGCTGCGCCCGCTCTACCTCCCTGCAAAGAAGTCCGCAGGTTTGCAAATGTCCTTTATGCTTTTTCAATTCGGCAAGCACCTGCTCCTTAGGAAGTGCTTTTACCCATACATTTCGAAACAGATAGGATAGCTCCAGTTCCCGGTCTTCTCTGATTACCACACTGACTCCCTCTGCACGCAGTATCTTCCGATAGTTATCTTTCTCCAACATATCCGTATAAAGCCGTATGGTATTCTTGCCTCGCATCCCCATATCTGCTTTGCCATATTCTCTGTTTGCTTTCTGTAATTGGGTAAAGAAACGCTCTCCCACATTTTGCAACACTTCCGTCTCTAAGGTATCCACATAGATGCCCTGACAGGAAGAGCAAAGCACCTGATTGGTCATACACACATGCTTTGCAAGAGCATATAACTGCTCGTCTGTAACATTTTTACTTGCATATGCAAAGGAAAGCTTATGTCCCCATGGAATAATCTTGGTTGTAACATCTGCCATATCTCTGGCAGCCCGTACTGCCTCGTCACCGCCCCAGACCACAATGCCGTCAGCAATCTCTGCAAACCTCTTGAGTGTTCCCACATCCGTGGACGGCACATCAAACACATAGATGTAATCCTTCAATTCCGGCTCACACTGCACCAGTTCCCACAAAAGCCTTACGGACAATCCGTTATCTCCCGCCGGAAGCTTCAATATATTGATATTGCCGGCAAGAAGCCCTTCAATCACACTATAGGCCGGAAGACCATCCACATTTCCCGCTGCAATATGAAACAATATCCCCAAGGGATATCGCTTGCGACGTATGCCCGATTTTAACACCTCTTCCTGTTGCAAATAATCTCCCAACTCCGTTTTATATTTATACTCCAGCTCCTCCTTTGAAAAGAGCTTTGCCATATCCTGAAATCGTTCAAAGGAAATGTCCGACATCTTAAGTACCGGAAGAATCAAATCGTCATATTCACCGGCCATAACCTTCCGATATAAGTTGTCACAGGCATTTATGACCTTCTCAGCAGTAATGGAATTTCCGCTGCTTAAAGTCCTGACGCACTCCTCATAAAGTCCGTCCAAATATTTACTTTCTACCTCTGTAGAAATCATCTCCCCATGCATCAAGATCATATAAACACCTATTCCTTCATTATTGCATCTGCGCCGGCAGCACAGGTTACAATATCCTTAATTCCCACTCTGCCTAAGATTTCCAGCCATGGAGACTCAACTCCACAACTGCACTTTTCTTCATGGAGAATCCCCAAATCATCCGTCATCACACTTAAAATAGGAACACTGTCCACCATAGGTGTCAGCAGATTCACCAGTCCCACGCTTCCGCCCGGCAAAGGCTCCAAAGTATCCACATCCCGGATAATTACTCTGCTGTAAACGGGCACATGAAAATGATGGCATCTACAATCCGTATATAAAATAGGATGCTCCACCGCTCCAAAGAACTCTATAATATGCTTCTCATCAATTCCTAAAATCTCTTGTACCAGCTCATAGAAATCTCTCTTAGAAACCTCCTGTGCATAGAACTGCTTCCAACCGCCACCCAAGGTAAGTACAGAACCTTTCGGCAGTGTCACCCTGATTCCTTCTTCCTTCATCTGTTTTAAAAGAAAATAGGTATATGCCGGAAAACCGATAGTACGCACTGGTGCATTCCCTTTGCTGTACTTTATAAGTTTTTGTTTTAAACCCTCCAAATCCACCTGATACCCATTCCCGGTATACTTAAGTGCATAGCTTCTACTCAGCGCCGGTGCAAAATAAGTAAAGCCGTACGCTGTTTTGGAAAATACGATTTTGTTACTGGAATGCGGCTCGTAACCAAATATCAGGTAATGAGCAGGCCTTAAGGAAAACAAACCATGATATTTTCCCACTCTTAACACCATCCGAAGCCCTCTGTAAAGACTGGAAAAATGGAAGCCCATCTTAGATTTGCTGCCACTGGTTCCACTGGAAGTAGCCTTGATAAGAAGTCTGCGCTGGGGCATGGAAAACATCTCATGCCTCTTAAAATATAGGGTTGGAATAAAGGGTAATTTCTCTAAATCCTTATATTCCTTCAAATCCTCCGGATGAAATCCCTTCTCATCAAGAATTCTGGCATAATCAGGACAATGCTCATACTGATACAGACAATTCTTCCGCATTGCCTGCAAAAATACGTCATTCGTCCCATCCAAATCATATGGCTTTTTATAAGTAAATAATTTATTTCTATAAGACATTTTTTCACCTAAAAACCGGTATCCGTTTCCGGATACCGGTCTTATCACTTTCCGCGTATCGAACGGGAATAAGCTACTTATTTGTTAGCTGCATGCTGCTCGTTAACTTCATCGATAATCTTCTGACCACCTTCGTCTAACCAACGCTGATGAGCTGCCTCAAGACCTGCTAAATCAATCTCACCACAGATGTACTGGGTTCTAGCCTGAGTTACATACTCAGCAAGAGTAGATCCGATATCTGCATAGGTTGCAGAGTTTACAAGGTAAGAAGCTGCCGGATTTAAGATAGCATATGGAAGTGCTGCCTCATAAGCATCTGCCTGTGCCTGGTCAGTCTCACTCTTCTTTACAGAAGGAGTAGGAACATACTCTGCTGAAGGAAGGAATGCCAATAACTGATTCAATCCTGCGTAATCGCCCTGAAGGGTCTTATCCTCACCATCTGTATCTACTAAATAGCCTTCCTCATCGATAGTGTAGTGGATACCCTCTAAACCATACTGGGTTAATACTAACATCTCATCATCACAAAGCTTGTCAAGTAAGGTTAATGCTGCCTCAACCTTCTCAGGTGTATTACAGGTAGATGCACTTAAAGTGAAGTATCCGTTGTAACCTGCAGTTGCAAGGGTTCTACCGTTAACTGCACCATAAAGAGTCATGGTTGCATTTACGGAAGGATCTACTACGGAAGGAGTGAAGGTTTCTTCCGCCTTGAAATAGTTCCAGATTCTCTTTGCTCCGTCAAGAACGTCGATGTAAACACCGTTCTCACCAACTTTACATCCGTTAGACCAGGTATCAGTGGTTCTTACAGCCCAGTCAGCAGGCATTAAACCATCATCATAAACCTTCTTAATCCAGTTAAGAGCATCCATATATTCCTTCTGCATATGTACAGGAACTAACTTGCCATCAACCTCTGCCCAAGCATTACCACAACCAAACCAAGTCTGGATAATATCAAATACACCGGTGTAAGAGGTCATTTCCATACCAATGGTGTCCTGCTGTCCGTTTCCATCCGGATCATTGTAAGTAAATGCATACAACAGATTGTATACGTCATCAGGAGTAGCGTTTGCCCCTAAAGTAACACCAAGCTTCTCTGCCCAGTCTGTACGATAGCTGAGACCATAACGTCCAACTACACGGGTACGAGGAATAGCGATTAACTTACCATCTACAGTTAAGCTGTCTGCTACACTCTTTAACATCTGCGAAAGATTAGGATACTTCTCTGAATCCCAGATATAATCATTTAAATCTACGAATGCACCCTGCTTAGCAGAAGATACTACGTTACCGGTAACGGTACCGTTCCAGGTCATAATCATTGGCATGGTAGAAGGGTCGGATAATGCAAGAGTTGTCTTCTCTTCCAATACATCGTTAAGTACCCATTCGATTTCAAAATCAACACCGGTATACTCTTCAATCTTATCCTTGATGGTCTGTGCATTTGCACCTACGTTACTTGCACCTGCATTAAAGTCGATGGTCATGAAGGTTACGGTGTCACCACCTGCGGAAGAACCGCCACCACATCCGGCCATACCACACGCCATTGCGGATACAAGTGTTAATGCTAAGAATTTCTTTAAAATCTGCTTTTTCATATAATCCTCCTTATTTATGAAAAAAATTTATCTTGGTGAAGCTTATCTAAGCTTCTAAAGCCCTTATGAAATTGTAATTATTTACTAACCCTTTACTGCACCTACCATAACACCCTTAGTGAAATATTTCTGCACGAAAGGATATACGATTAAGATTGGCATTGTTGCGATCACGGTACAAGCCATCTTCACTGCCTTATCGGGCGGCGCACCATTCATATCATAATAGTCCATCATCATCTCATTAACTTGAGAAGTTAACAGAATAATGGAACGAAGCTGAATCTGAATCGGATACTTCTCCGGTGTCTTTAAGTAAATCATCGCATTAAAGTAATCATTCCAGAAACCTACGCCATAGAACAATGAAATAGATGCAATTACCGGTTTAGAAAGCGGAAGTGCCACTCTGGTAAACACTTGCAAATCCGTTGCTCCATCCATATAGGACGCTTCATCCAGCTCTCTTGGAAGCTCAGAGAAAAACTTCTTAATAATAATCATATTAAATGGATTGATAAGTGCAGGTAAAACCAATGCCCACCAGGTATCACGTAAACCATAAGCAGTGATTACCAGGTAAGAAGGAATCATACCACCACTAAAGAGCATGGTTACAATAACCATATTCATAATCCAGTTCTTACCTCTGAAATCCGGTTTTGATAACGGATAAGCAAAGGTTAATGAAAATGCCATACACATGAACGTTCCTAACGCAGTCAGTAAAATCGAGTTTCTGAGACCACGAAGAATATTTGCAGTGTTAATTGCATATTTGTATGCATTTAAGGACCATACTTCCGGAATAATGAAGAATGCCTTTTCTGTCAATTCTTTATCTGTTGCAAAGGATCCTGCGATTACATATAAGAAAGGTAATACGGTACTTAATGCAACAAGACCTAGAACTACATAAATGATAACATCTATAATCTGATCTCCAAGGCTCTTTTTTACCTTGGCACCGGATTTAGATTTCGGTTCTTTTGCCATAATTACCTCCTACTTAATATAATCCGCTCTCGCCCATCAATTTAGCAACCCTATCGGCTGTAAGTACCATAATCATACCTACAAGGGATTTGAACATACCCGCTGCTGACGAGAAGGAATACTGTCCTTGTTCAATACCACGAGTGTAAATATATGTATCAAACACCTCTGCGGCTGAAACGTTCAAGTCATTTCTCATAAGGAAAATCTGCTCATAACCAGTATTCAGAAGTCCTCCAACTCTCATGATAAGCATCATAATAATAGTTCCCTTAATTGCCGGTAATGTGATATGCCACATAAGTCTCCAACGTCCAGCACCATCTACTCGAGCTGCTTCATACATTTCCTGATCAACACCTGCAAGTGCTGCAAGGAAAATAATCGTACCGTATCCGGTTTCCTTCCATATTACCTGACCTACAATGAGCCCCCAAAAGCTTGAACTCTTAGAGAGCACATCTATTGTGCTTCCTGTAATTGCTTCAATAATAATATTCACAATACCATCCGTCACATTAAAGAGCTGATAAGTCAAGCTGGCTACAATAACCCATGATACAAAATGTGGGATGTAAACTAATGTCTGCACCACTCTCTTATATCCACTGTGTCTTACTTCATTTAAGAATAAAGACAAAATAATCGGAGCAGGGAAAAACAGAATCAACTGTAACATACTAATACCTAATGTATTCTTAAACAGTTTCCAAAAATCCGGTGTATCAAAGAACCTCTTAAAATTATCAAACGCACACCATGGACTATCCCAAATGCCTGCGAATGGACTGTATTCTTTGAATGCAATCACAAGACCCCCCATAGGGACATAACGGAACATAATAAAGTAAATAAAGCCGGGAAGTAATAAAAAGTAAAGCCACTTATGCTGAACCATATACGCCCAGGTGCTCTTACGATTTACTTTAATAGTAGTACCATCGCTCAAGGTCATATAGCCATTTTGTTTTTTTGTCTTAGCCATCAGACAACCACCTTTCTATATATTTTATGGATAAATCGTACCATTCTTTGTGCATAACATCTATAATCATTTCATTCTTTCAGCTCATTTCATATGCTTTTTGTATAATTGTAACACTGAAACCGCTTACAGTTTTGTACATTTTCACAATAAAATAATCATTTTCTTTTTAGTGATAATCGTCTAAAAAGAAAATGATTATTTCTTAAACATTATGAACATTCCATTAATCCGCTGTAAACTTACTATTAATACAGCTTCCTGAACTTACCCGGAGTCACACCGGTTCCCTTGCTGAAGAATCGAATAAAATTCTGGGCATTGGTATAATTTAACTCCTGGGCAATCTCTGCCACAGTCATATCTGTCTGCAAAAGCATACGCTTTGCCTCGTTTAATTTATATTCTTCCAGATAATCACTAAAGGATTTTCCCTTCTCCATCTTCAAAATCTTCCATATATAAGTCTGATGGACACCGAGGGCGTCTGCGCACTCGGTAAGGGTAATATTACCCTTGGACTCAGCAATTTTACGCTCAATCTCTTCCATCATGGAATAGGTACTGTCCTCCAGAAGCTCCGTTCTTGCCTGTAATACCTTGTCCACAAACATATACTTGATATATCTTCGTACTCTGGCAGGTTCAATCGCCTCAACCAACTCCTGATAAGCCTTCTTTAATCCATCCGGATAGCATTTATCTAAATCAACTTCTGCATCAATGGCCGTGAGCAAAATAGTATTCACAAAACGCAGAATATACACCAAAGCCTTATCATGAACCTCCGCACCACTGATAAACTGATAAAACTCATCCACTACTTTATAACACTGTACCTTATCAATGGCCTTAAGTGCAGTCTGAATGTCCTTTTCAAAGCTGTTATTATAGGAGGTGCTGCCCATAGTAGTACTAGCCAGATAAAATCTGCACTTTTCATCGGACTGTATCGTTTCTTCCACGTTTACATCATCCTTGATAGGATTCTCTTCCTTCTCCCATCTGCTCTGCATGGTAAGAGCATTTACACTTTCACGATAAGCAGCCCTGATATGGTGATAACCGGTATGTGAAGTACTGACTCCCATTAAAATCTGATAACCATACTCTTCTTCTACATGCCGCTGCATTTCATTATAAAAGGCGGTAATCTGATTTAATAAGTTTTCTTCACTATCATCACTGAAAATACAGAAAATCGTACACGCATTATAAACCGGTGGCATCCAGGTCATTTTTCTGAGTTTTTCCGGCAATTCTTCTACAATCTTTAAACAGATGGCATCTTCATTTACGTTACTGTGGGTTTCATCCTCCTGACGCAGATCAATTACCATTACCGCCGTGGCAAAGTACTTTCCAGCCTTTAAGTCCAATTCTTCAAAATACTCATTCCACTCATCCTTGGAACGCACCTCTCCACGAATCAAGCGTAACTCAAATAACTCCAACAGTTTATCCTGTTGCTGATTCATTACCTGCTCCAGTAGTCTTTTGTCATCCTTCAAATCCGCAAATCGGCGGGCAATATAATCAAGCTCATTGCCCGCAATCTTCTGCCCGGAATCAGAAACGCCCTGCATAAGCATATTAATAGGACGATAAATCAGATTAATTACAATGAAAAAAACAATTACTACCAAGACAAATAATACGCTCAGATATAACCATGAAAAGCGCATGGTAGGAAACTGTCCCTCTTCCAAATCATAATACACATAGTATTCCCACCCCAGAATACTTGACCTGACTCCGCGTACCATATAAGAGCTCATTCCTTTCACAGTCTTCTTCACTGCCTGCGTAAGCCCCTCTCCGCTCACATGCAATTCCTGACTACATGCTTCCAGACCTTCCTCGGTAGATAGAATTACCTTCCCATCCGGTGCAACTATTACAAGCTCCTCATGCGCATCCACCCAGCTATAGATATCGGATTTCCACTGTCCCATATTAATATTTGCAATCAAGAGTGCGTAGGTATTCAGCTTTGATGCCGGCAGCCTCATTACCAGACTTAATCCGTCTGCCTCTACTGTCACACGATAATTCCTGTCAATGGTATTCTCTATGGCCAATGTCCTGTCATATACCCAATGACTCTTTCCGATTCCTTCATACTGCTCTTCAAACAAACCATACAAAACTTCACTGTTCGCTGTATCTGCAATGGGAAATAGACCCTTATTATTCAAAACCCATCCGGTTTCAAAATTTGCAAAGGTAAAACCACCTACATAACCACCAAAAAGCTTGGTGCAGGAAAGGGTATCATATGTACTCTTGTAATGACTGTAATCCGAATACCGCAAATCATTTTCCAAAAACCAGATAATCTCATCATTTTCCACGGAAGCAATATAATACTGCCTCATATTCTCCAGCTTCTCTTCCATCTGATTTACAATTCGAGTGACCTTATACTCTGCTTCACGCCCTGCAATCTGTTCACACTCCCGCTGATAATCATAGAAAGAATAAACGGCAAATGCGACCACAAGTACTGCGACCAGACCGATTATACATGACGCAATCAAATATTTATACGGAAGTTTTTTATACACTTTTCTATCTTTATTCCGCATGAACCTATTTTATCAGATTCCATACACCTTTAAATCACTGTACTCTCCTACAAGAGGCGCCAGCTGACGGAATCCGATTTTTCCCCCTTTAAGTAAATCTCCATATGTCTTACCATCATCTTCAAAAGAAAATACTTCCAGTCCATTTACATAGAACTTTACCACATTGCCCCTCTTCAAAACCGCAATATGATACATCTCCTTAGCATCTTCCACTCCCGGAATAGGATCCGCTCCCTGAGCTACCAGATGAAATCCATAGCTCTTTCTAAGATTACAAGTGTGAAATGCTCTTTCATCCGGCTCTTTTCTTCGGAAATAGGACACATGAAATGCATTAATATCCCCATGATGATACTGCACATATTCTCCGGTACGCTTTGCCAGATTCTCGGCAAAGATGCTCTCTCCATCCTTTCCCATTGCAGAGAAAAACAAAATACAAAGCCCCGGCTCCCTAATCGGCCTGAAATCCCATTCAATCAACACATCAGAAGGAAAATCCTCCGGGCACCAAAGCACATAGTTCGCCTTCTGCCCATTGGAAGCATCCATGGCATTTTCCAGACGCATCCTGCCATCCTCGAAGGTTATTTTCGCACTACCTTCCAATATAAAATCTTTCACATCCTCTTCACAACTTAATGGATTGTGATAAATCAATTCTTTTTGATAATCCATAATATGTCCCCCTGATAATTAACGGGTAATTTCCTACAGCTCGTAGGGAGTTACCTGATATACATAATAATTGAGCCAATTACTGTACAAATTATTACTGTGACTTCTCCACTGCAGAAGCGGCTTCTGCGTAGGATCATCCTCCGGATAATAATTGTAAGGAATATGAATCGGTAAGCCCTTATTCAAATCTCGATAATATTCATTATTCAAGGTATATCTGTCGTACTCCGGATGACCGTTAACAAAGATTTTCTTACCATCCTCCGCAATAGCAAGGAACACTCCCGCATCTTCGCTTTCCGCAAGTACCGTAACCTCCTTGCAGGCATGAATAGCTTCTGCCGGAGTCTCTGTGTGGCGTGAATGAGGAGCCAGGAAAATATCGTCAAAGCCTCTCACCAAAGGAATCTTTCGATTGGATACCTTGTGCTCATACACACCAAAAAGCTTTTCAGAAAGATGTCTTTTATTAATTCCGTAATAATGGTAGAATCCCGCCTGTGCCCCCCAGCAGATATGCAGGGTACTGGTCACATGAGTCTCTGCCCAGTCCATAATCTCACAGATCTCCTCCCAGTAATCCACCTGTTCAAAGGTAATATCCTCCACCGGAGCACCTGTGATAATCAGTCCGTCAAACTTACGATAGCGGATATCATCCAAAGTAGTATAGAACTTATTTAAATGATTGGCAGGAGTATTTAAGGACACATGACTCTTTACATTCAAAAAGGTCACATCCACCTGCAACGGTGTATTAGAAAGTGCTCGGAGGAGCTGTAACTCCGTATCCTGCTTTACCGGCATAATATTTAAAATCACTACCTGCAGCGGGCGGATATCCTGATGCATCGCACGGTGTTCGTCCATTACAAATATATTCTCATTCTCTAATATTTCTTTTGCAGGTAAATCACTTTGGGTCTTAATGGGCATTTTTCATAATCTCCTTCATTTCTTAACTTAAGTACTGCTTTATAAAATCCTCTTCCGTCACAATAGGAACTCCCAATTCCTTTGCCTTCTTATTCTTAGAAGAATTGGATGTAATGTCATTATTGATAAGACATACTGTCTTAGTGGTAACACTTCCGGTCACCTTTCCACCTTTATCCTCAATGGCTGCCTTTAATTCATTACGGCTTGGATAATGCTCCAGACTTCCGGTAACACAGAAGCTCTTTCCCGCAAGACTCTGCACCACACTACTTACATCCGGAATCTCTACACTTATTTCCTTAAAGAGATTGTACATACATCTGCGATTGTCTTCATCCTGCATATACTCTACAAAGGCTGTGGCAATCACCTCTCCGATGCCTTCCACCTGACTAAGCTCTTCTACTGTAATCTCTGTCAGCGCAGAAAAATCATAATCAAAATGCTTACACAGCATCTTTGCATTGGCAACACCGATATTGGGAATTCCCAAACTGTATAACACCCTGGGCAGGGTTGTTTCTCTGGATTTATCAATAGCATCCATCATATTCTTATAAGACTTCTCTCCGAAGCCTTCCATAGAGGTAATCTCTTCCTGATATTGATCCAGATGGTACAAATCGGCAAACTCATGCAGAAAGCCTGCGTTAATAAACTTCTCCAACGTAGACTCAGACATCCCCTCAATATTCATGGCATCACGGCTTACAAAGAGGCTGAATGCCTTAATCTTCTTGGCGTCGCACTTCTCATTGATGCAATATAACGACTGTACATCACTGACCTGTCGAATCTCCGTTTTGCCACCACATACCGGGCACACTGACGGAATCTCCAGTGTACCGGAACCGGTCAGATTCTCCGCAATCTGCGGAATAATCATATTGGCCTTATACACAGTGATACGGTCTCCAAGTCCCAATTTCAGTGCCCTTACAATACTTACATTGTGTACGGATGCCCTGCTTACCGTAGTTCCTTCCAGCTCCACCGGCTCAAAGATTGCCACCGGATTAATCAGTCCGGTACGACTGGCACTCCACTCCACTTCTGTTAAAGTGGTCTCCCGGATTTCATCCTGCCACTTAAATGCAATGGAATGACGCGGGAACTTAGCAGTACGTCCCAATGCCTCTCCATAAGCAACATCCTCATATGTTAAAACCAATCCATCTGAGGGGATATCATATGTTTTAATCTTCTCTTCAAAATAAGAAATGGTGGCCGACATAGTTTCCGCCGTTACTTTTCTGTATTCTACCACCTCAAAGCCCTGTTCCTTCAAAAACAGAAACTGCGCTTCCTTAGAACCACCAAAATCCACCCCCTGTGCTTTCACCAGATTAAATGCATAGAGCTTCACATTTCGCTCTGCAGTAATCTGACTGTTCAGCTGTCTTACAGAACCGCTGCAAAGGTTTCGTGGATTTTTATATTTTTCCGCATCATCCTCTATTTTGCTGTTAATCTCTTCAAAATCCGAATAAGAAATCACTGCCTCACCGCGAAGAATCAGTTCTCCCTTGAAAGCAATGCTAAGGGGAAGATTCTTAAAGGTCTTTGCATTGCCGGTAATCACCTCGCCGATTTCACCATTTCCGCGGGTAACTGCCTTCTCCAGCTTACCATCACGATAGGTTAAAACAATTGTCAGTCCGTCCAGCTTCCAACTAAGGAGGCCGTCCTTACCATTCAACCAATCTGCCAGTGCCTCCCTGTCCTTGGTCTTGTCCAAAGATAACATGGGGGTCTCATGGGCTTCCTTAGGAAGCTCATGCACTGCCTCATAACCTACATTTACAGTAGGACTGTTGGCTAATACAACACCGGTTTCTTCCTCTAAAGCTACCAGTTCATCATACAATTTGTCATATTCATAATTGCTCATAATCTCGGTATCTTCTGCATAATACGCCTTGGATGCCCGATTCAAAAGCTCTACTAATTCCTTAATACGTTCTAACTGCTGCACGCTTTCCACGCTCCTATTTCTTCATACCTGCCAGACGATACAACTCCTCCAGCTCCATGCCGGTAAGCTCCCGATACTTTCCGGGTATCAACTTCCCAAGCTCCACATTCATGATGCGGATTCTCTTTAAATGAGTCACTTCATATCCGTTTGCCTTGCACATCCTGCGAATCTGTCGGTTCAGCCCCTGGGTCAGGATAATATGAAACGTATATTTCCCGATAGGCTTTACCTGACAGGGTCTGGTCGTCTGCTCCAAATCCTTTAAGAACACGCCCTTCTCCATCTGCGCTACAAACTCCGGAGTAATCTCCTTATTCACCTTTACTACATATTCCTTCTCATGACGGTTCGCTCCGCGCATCACCGCATCAATTAAATCTCCGTCATTGGTTAAGAGCAAGAGCCCTTCGGAATCCTTATCCAGTCTTCCTGCATAAGTTACACGGTAGGGTAAATTTATATAATCATTAATAATTTTCTCTGCATACTTATCTTTTTCTGTACATGTCACACCAACCGGCTTATAAAAAGCAAGCACCGTAGTTTTCGGCTTTCCACCGATAACCTTCTTACCTACACGTACTTCATCCTCTGAAGTCACCTTCTCGCCCATGCCGGCCACATGTCCGTTTACAAATACCTTGCCCGCTTCAATCAGCTTATCGGCCTCCCGTCTGGAACATACACCGCACTCTGCCAGATATTTATTTAATCTTGTCTCCACTGCTTCGTCTCCTCTTTCAGGTGCACCTCAGGAATCCCATCTTTATTGGCTACCGCATCCTTAGCCAGCTCATCTGCCAGTTCATTAAAAAATACATTGGAATGAGCCGGTACTTTGGTAAATTCCTGTGCAATCTGTGCCTGCCAATTCCGCATGGATGCCGCATATTTCTGTGTTAAATCCGTCTTACTTCTCCATGCTCCGGTGACCCACTTCTCGATTCCCTCATAATCAAATCGAATCTCTATCTTGGAAAAGCCATTCTTAATCCCCCAGCGCACGGCAAACATTGCTCCCAACATCTCCCCGGAAACATTACGAAGGGCTGCCGTTTCAGGATTATTACCACTGCCGTTCTCCACATATACACTGCCATCCGGTAAAATAAACACACAGCCAAAGCCATACTTGGTCAAAGAGTGCTCATAGCTTCCGTCCACATAAGCAACCAGTGCATCACTTCGAAGGGCTGCACTTACAGGATCATCTGCACTGCTCCTTCCATTGGAAACCGGCACAGGGCCCTCCTTTCCTCCGCAAAAAGCTGTTGCTTCTTCCCTTGTCTTAAAGCTTTTGTACTCCGCTCCGGGGAAACCATCCACGGACGCCTTACAAGCATCCCATGTCTCAAAAACCCCTACCTTTTTCCCTTTTCTTACCGCATAAAACTTCTTTGCAGCCATGGCTCATCTCCTTAAACATACTTAAGAGTCATTTTACCATAAATTTATCCTCTTAACAAGAAAACCTATATCTGCATTTTCCTCAATATTTCCACAACATAAACAGACAGCCGGACAATCCATAAAACATATGATTGTCCGGCTGTCTATTATCGTTCGCTCAATATTATTCTGCTTTTTTAGTCTATGAATCGTTACCGGATTCCTAGTTAAAAGTCGCAATAATACCATATTCCTCACAAAGTGCACCGAATTCTGCAGTTTCTATAAACGACTGTAACGCAACCGGTCTTTCACATCCCATTGTTAATGCATCTACCCAGCTGTCGATGCCCGCCTGATCCGCCTCTCGATTCAGGAAAGTGAGATACAGAACCTTAATATAATCTTCGTCGCTTAGATTACGGGCTTCAAATTCCGGCGAATTAATGAAGCCATCCGCAATAGCCGCACCATCCGCCTGACCGTTCATCAGTAAGCTTACCCAGAAATCAAGTCCCTCCTCATCTTTAGCACGTTCTAATGCCACAGTATACATACGGGATACAAAGTTACGGACCATATCCTCCTGTGTCATCACAGCTATGATACCATAGCCGTCACACAAACTACCAAACTCTGCTGATGTCACAAAACCATTTAACAAATCCTGCTGTGTCTGTCCTTGTTCTAAAGCAGAAAGCCAAGAATTCACTTCTTCTATAGCAGGCTCTCTGTTTAAGATTGCACGATAAAGTACCTTAATATAATCTTCACTGCTAAGATTACGTGCCTTAAATTCATCACTATTGATAAATTGACTAACAATCTCCGCACCATCTACCCGCTGTCCAATAAGTTCTGCTGCCCAGTCTTTTAAGCCGCCTTCATCTGCGGCACGATTCAAAATAATAGTATACATACGTTCCACAAAGCTGTTGATTTGTTCTTCTTCCGTTGTTACGCTTCCGGCTTCTAATACAGTTACCTCACACAACGCAGTCTGATAGCTACCATCTAATGCCTGTACACGAATGAGGCCCTTTCCCGGATTAACTGCAGTAACATTTCCATTCTGGTCAACAGTAGCCACCATCGTATTCATACTCATCCAGTAATAGGAAATCTCAACATCTGTTATCAACGTTGGAATCGGTGTCAGTTGCACAGTTTCTCCAATCTTAAGTTCCAATTTCGTTTTATTTAATGTTAAATCAGTTACCGGAAATGAAGTTTCTACATATACTACATATATAAGGTCACCATAATGAAACCACACATAACCCGTTCCAGCATTTCTTACATCCACCGTTCCTACATCATCCGCCGCATAGATGGTACCTCCACTACATTCAAAAGAATCACACACCACTCTGCTCCTGCTTCCATCCGGTGCTGTATAATACACCTGAAATACTGCATTTTCATCCGTATTAAATGCACCTGTAAAGATATCATTCTCCCCCACGGGAAGCACGGGAATCTCTGTCATATTAACAGAAAGCATACCGTCACGATTCACATCCGTGGTATTATAGGTATATTTCACCGGCGAATAACCTGCTCCTAATAAACTATCAATATCATATGTATTTACAATATGATTAATATAATTCTTACCCGGTAAGAAATGGATATACTTTTCATAATAACCTTCCGGCAATTCGACATCCACCTGCACGTACTTTCCGCTATGCTCTGCAACCGTAAAATCATAAGTCAGCCTACCGGTATTGCAAGATGCGATTATTGTGCCGGACTCTGCTTCCCTGCTATCTTTTAAAGTAAAAGTAATTTCTGTGCCGTCTACCAAAACATCATTATACACAGCCTCAGCTATAAATGTATTATCTTCAAGAGGTTTTGCATTTACCTTTATCTGAGCATACTCTCCCTGATAGTAAAAGTTGATATAAAAGGTTCCTTCCGCCAAAACCTTATATACACCTCTTGTATTCGTCTCCTCCAGCATACCGGCCCGGGTAACATATGCATACTCACAGACAACCGGATTCCAGTTATAAGATATCTGAAAGCCCTTTTCATTGTATGGATCATACGCACCGGTTAAATCCAGTTCTTTGCCCACATAACACCAAAACTCAGGCAGATTCGAATCCAGATTCGGCGGAGAAAGATGATTTGCAACCCATGAATGGATACACTGCCCACCGGTTGCCAACTCTTCCATCGTAAATATAACACTCTTTTCCTTTTCTCCACTTGTTTCAAACTGAAACTCTTCACTGAGTGTCATATCTACACGGACACTTTTCCCGGCATGGGTCACTGCATCGATTGGCACCTCTACTTCTCCACGATTAGACTCACCCAAAACCACTTCCACATTTCCTGTTTCATCTAATAGAGATACAACAATTGTAGAACCATCTAAAGCATAGCCTCTACTTGCATACATTACTTGAAACAATGCGGTATCTTGTGCATCAGCATGAACTACAGTTTTCCCCAGCATTACCAGGAAAACCACACATAACAGTAATCCACACAATCTAACCCCTTTTGACAATACCTTCATTTCGTTCTTCTCCCTTGTCTGTCGCTCGCCATCTCAGGTTACTCCCTCATATTCCCGGTAATAATCCTTTTAGCACATTTTCCCTTGTCCCACTCATATATAATACCAAAGTACCATAGAATAATCAAGAAAACTAATAGTCCGTTTCTGCATACCGAAAGATGTAAAGCCCTACATTCTCTGCTCACGTATTCTGCGATGCCATATATATAATGTCATAATAAGAGATTGTCTTCTCTGAAATATATAATCATTCTTCTAAAAATCTTTTCTTTCCTAATTTCTTGCTTTATATACCCATGCCTGGCCCAACATTTGTAATACGACAACTTTATCACCTTTCCTTAATGACTCTCTAACTAATAGATTATATCCACCATAGGATTTTTTATAATTCTTTAAATATACACGATGATACTTACCTGAGGTATCATCATATACTGCATCTATTGCATACATCTTATTTGCTTTTACTTTTTTCACAACTCTTCTTAATGTTATAAGATGGGCTATTAGGAAATAACATAAAAAAATAGTTGCCCCAATAAAACATATCTCTCCCTTTTTTCCTCCAAATGAAACACTAATTACAAAAATAAGAGCCCAAATAATCCCCAAAACAATCATCACATTCTTTAAATTCATATTATTATAACCATCAAGTATTACTTTTCTCTCTTCTCCAGTCAATAACCTTGCCCGCTCTTTAAATGGTGCCCGATCATCCTTATAAAACTTATTATTTCCCATATTTCACCTCTCCATTTACTCAAATACTAAATTACCATCTTCATCAAAATCAATTGTTTCAAATGAAGCATCAAGGCTAAGCCTGCTATAATGGTTATACCATTCTTCGTATTCTTCCTCTATAACCTCATCATCCACACTCTCTACTATCCATTTAAGCAGTGGATTTTTATCCGGTTCAGTAAGCACTGATGACAGATAATCCGCACCCGGCCTATCCTTTGTTCCATCCAATATGCCATATACAACAAATTTACTTAACAAAAATTTCCGTAATAAACTTCTTCCATTATTCAACAGTTCCATCTGCGACCTAAAATAAGGTCTTACTAAATGAAAATCATTTTTACCTGTAGGGTAATTGGTCTTCCAGATTTTGTTTGATATTTTAGCAAATGTTACATACACCTTTTTAGATGCGGGTCCGGCAAGTTTCATAGCTGCATATCCTTGCAATGACTTAAATAAGTCTGTTAATTTAGTTCCTAAACCTGCAAATGCCACATCAAACACAATGTTTAAAAGCATGTTGGAATCTTCATCATAAAAATCTCCGACATATTCCTCATCTAATTCCCTGTCTTTAAATTGGTAAATATAACTACAGATTCCAACACCAATAAGCTGTACAGGTAATCCCCATGATGTTGCCATCGGTGCAGCTAACATGGCACCTGTCTTTATTGCATCTTTAGCCTTTTCCCACAACTTCCCCCAATCCTTCTTTATCACCACCGGTGCATCCGCGATAGCCGGGTACTCGATACGTCCCTCGGTCCTTACCTTCACCACATCACCGCCAAAGTCTATGGTTTGATTGATGTCAAGCTCTGCATCACTGTCTCCGATGGCATCACGGAGTACGATTTTGAACGGGGTATTCACGTTCACCGTTCCTTTTTGG
>JAZQIQ010000047.1:0-42340 GCA_045541195.1 Acetatifactor sp.
CCTCCAATCGCTTGTAGGCCATGGGAGCCTCGTCCAGAGTTGCCTCATTGACAGAAGTGGTATAAACCCCTGCCATAGCTTTCTTATATTCCTCCATATCCAGAGAATTCTTGGCCTTGGTACGGGACATGACACGGCCTGCGCCGTGAGGTGCAGAGTAATTCCACTCAGGATTACCCTTACCAATTGCCAACACACTTCCATCTCTCATATTAATCGGAATCAGAACTTTCTCTCCCTTATGGGCTGCTATAGCACCCTTTCTCAAAATCATTTCCTCTGTATCGATATAATTATGAATAGTATGAAATCTCTCGCCACCGGTAAGTCCCGCACGCTCAAGCAGTATCTCTGCCATAAGCTCACGGTTTCTGGTAGCAAATCGCTGGCAAATCTCCACATCGTGAAGATAATCCTCCAGATAAGTGCCGTACAAGTAGCACAAGTCCATCGGCATGGTCATCTCACGCTTTACCCAGTCAATTGCTTTCAAAGCCGCCTGAATCTCATCTCTGCGTCCCTGCTCCTTATAGGTGCGGATAATCTCATCACGCTGCTTAAAATAAGTCTCTTTCCCCTTATTTAAGTCAATAGCTAGCTGCTGATAAATCTCCGCTACCTGCTTGCCCAGATTACGGCTTCCAGAGTGAATAATCAGATACTTAGTTCCATCCTGTGCCTCATCCACCTCAATAAAGTGATTACCACCTCCCAAGGTTCCAAGGCTTCGCTCCAACCATTGCGTCTTCTTAAGTTCTCTGTAGCAACGAAGCTCCTGAAGGTCGAAACGTTCACGTCTCCCCTCCCACACATTCATCCCGCTTGGAATGTAATGTGCCGCCTCGTCCAGCTTCTCAAAATCAATCGCTCCCTTACCGATATTCACGGTAAGCATGCCACAACCAATATCCACGCCCACCACATTGGGTACAGCCTTATCAACTACAGTCATGGTAGTTCCGATGGTGCATCCCTTTCCGGAATGTACATCCGGCATGATACGGATTTTACTGCCCTCTGTAAAAGGATAATCACACATTCGCTTAATTTGCTCTATGGCCTCGTCCTCCACTACTTTAGCATAGCAGATGGCAGTATTAACTTTTCCTTTAATCTCTAATACATCCATTTTATTCTCCTTTTTCAAAATGTCATAAAAGAAAGACCGCTTACCCATACAGATAAGCGGTCTGAAAATCCATGTATATTCTTTGCGGGTATTTATGCTTATACCCTTACAAATCTATCATCACACAGTTATTCGCCTATTACTTACCCTACATGAGCGTACTTCAAAGAGACTCTGTTCCCCACGGAAATACAGCGCCTGAAGCATTTGTTCACTCTGGTAATAATATGCACATCTAACTGTCATCATGTTTTCTCCTTTCCGGACTTACCGTCCGCTTCTCATTTGTTATCGCCACTATAACACGTTTATTTTAGGTTTGCAACTATACCTGTGGTATAAAATGTCTACCTACTCCACAATTTTAAAGTACGTTACCTTCAAATCCGGCTGCATGAAATTCACGGTAACCATCATATCCTTTGACACCGCATAACGTTTGCAGCCCTCTGCAAACACATCGCTCTCATATGGTGCCAAAATCTGCGTACTGGTACCATCTCCCAGTGTTGTCACAAAGATTCCGTCGTAGCTGAGCATGTAGAAAGTGTCCTCATCCATAGGATAGAGCAAATCCACTGCTGCTATCATCTCCGGTACTCTATAGTCATAGGTTTCCACCACCGTCTTACTCTCAGTATCTACCTTGGCTATCACTTCATACCCCAGTACATAAAGCATACCATCCTCGCCAAAACACATGCTTCCCGAAGGATGCATTTCTACATTGTCATCCTTAATTGTCTCAACGAACGCACCGCTTTCATCAAACACATAAAGTAGCAGGCTTTTTTCCCACATAGTCTTAATATAAAGCATGCCATCATCTGCCGACAACATCTTTACAGTTGTGGCATCTCCCAGTGCTTCTCTGTCATATTCCAGAAGAAACTCCCCTTCCGGACTTAATTTCACCACTCTGTTTTTATGTGTATCCGTTCCCTCTACATCCTCCATAATGGACAGATAAATATTATCCTTCTTATCAACATCCATGGCAAACAAATGCTCTCCCTCCGGCAACCGGTAAATACATTCCGCCTCCCCTCCGGCAAGTGGCATTCGTAGGATTTCCTGCCGTTTACCAAGAAACAGATGCTCCGTTCCGGTAGCCACCTTAAGTGCAAACTCTTCTGACGGAACCATGAACTGATAGTACTCAATCGACTCATTCAGCGCCTCGAAGTCCTGCATAACTACCGGCTCTTTCACAGCTTCCACCATTTCCACAGATTCCACTACGACGTCCTCCTGCTTAGGCGCTTCCATCTCGCCGGCCTCTATCTGCGCTGCCACCTTCTGCACAGCATAGTCTGCCTTATGATAGAAATCAATGATCTGCAAGAGTTCTTCCTCACTAAGCTCCTCCGGTAAAAAGAAGGTTCCACTGACAATATGGTAACCTATGCCCTTTCCTTTATATTCCTCATCCTCCGAAAGCATGGTCACACATCCCTCCGGAAAAATACCGCCCTCTTCATAAGCAACCATAAGCTGCTGGAATAAATCATTTTCCTCCGCATTCATAGGACGGCTGTAACGGAATGCCGGTGCTCCGCTTTCTGCAATACTTAAGAAATATGCCTCTACCTCCTCCTTGTTCATTGCTTCCATACGCTGCTGCCACAAACTACCTGCTGCCAGCACCGTCATGCCGGAAAGTAAAGTCAGGCATGCTGCCAGAAGTAGAATTCCCTTTTTAGACATTCTCCTCACCTTTTTACTCTCCTTCTGCAGAATCATCTGACATGCACTTTCTACCGCTTCATGTACACACTCCGGTACTTCCGGAAATTCCTGTTCCCAATTGGTATTTTCAAAATTTCTATTTCCCATGATTACGCTCCTTTCAGAATGTCCTTCAGCATATTTCTTGCTCTGGACAATCGGACCTTTACATTGCTTACATTGATTTCCAAAATGCTTGCCACCTCTTTTACCGAGTAGCCCTCAATATAATACAGCACCACAGGCATACGGTACATCTCCTCCAGCTCCATTACGGCCTCATATACCTCCCCGCCTTCCTGTGGGCTTTCCTGATTCTCCATATAGTCTTCATAGGAGACCTGCTCCCTATGGCTACGAATTATCTGATAGCACTCATTTATCAATATTCTGGTCAACCAAGTAGTAAAATACTTCTTCTGCTTCAATGTATCGAGCTTATCAAACGCTTTTAAAATCGCACTCTGGATAGCATCTGCACAATCCTCATCATTCCTCAAAATAGATTTTGCCACCCGGTACAAACTCTTCTCCGCATCCGATACCAGACGCACAAATTCTTCATTTGTCACGCTTCGTTCCTCCTTGCAATTTCCCATGGGTTTCTGTTTTACACTAATTAGATACCTTTCCTTACCGATTGGTTACAAACTCTTTAGAAAAATTTCCATTTAAAAAGGCTGCTACCAAGTAACAGCCTTCCACTTAAGAAAATACACTCAATAATAACAATTCCACACTCATAACATCGTTCATGCGGCCGGTCTTCACAGCCTCTTCCGCCTCTACACATTTTTCCACAGCACTGCGTAGAACGTCCGATTTAAATTTCTGTGCCTGCCCAAGATACTTGTTTACTGCAAAGGGAGGCACACCTACCGAAGACGCCATATCCTTAGCAGCATATCCTTTGTTCTTCATCTGCTTAATCTGCAAAAGAATATTACAATGTCTTGCAATCAAGAACAGAATACGCATAGGTGGCTCCTTTAATGTGATTAAATCATAATATAGGGATAACGCCTTGTCCGTTTTCTTATCAGCCACGGCATCAACCATATCAAATATGTGATTGGATACTCTGCTGACGCAGATTGCTTCAATATCCGCAGCTTCCACCACTTCCTTGTCCATGCAGTAGCACACCAGCTTTTCCAGTTCCATATGGATATTCTCCATGTCTGTACCTGTCTTAGATAAAAATAACTGTACATTGTTCTCTGTGATTTTCTTACCTTCTCTGCCCAGCATTCCGGCAACCCAGCGTTTCAGAGTATTCTCATCCTGTACCGCGAAGTCCACCACACAGCCGCTTGCAGAAGCCGCTTTAAAAAGCTTGCTTCGCTTATCCACCTCAGACTCCGTAAACACAAAGACAGTAGTATCGTTCTGACCTCCCAGATACTCTGCAAGCTGCTCGCCGCCGGATTTGAAAAGACCACTGTTATCAATGAAAATCACTCGCCTCTCCGCCAAAAAGGGCATGGTCTCTGCCAGGTCAATAACTTCCCCTACAGAGATTCCTTTCCCGTCATAAAAGTGATTATTCATATTATCATCCGGTGCACAAAGAGCATTTTTCAGCTTGTCCCGATACTGCCTGCGCAGATAACGTTCTTCCCCAAAGAGTAAATAAACTGGCTTAAATTGTCCGCTTTTAATATCATTATTGATTCGTTGCATGAACCATTTCACCTCTTCTTTTATCCTATACTAATTTACCACAAAGTAGTATATCACAAAAGAGGTGAAATCAATTTATTTCCCGGCGCAGTAGATTTCGATGGCTTTCGTAGCAAAGTCCGCCGTACCCTTTCCTCCGGCAGCATCGATATTCTCCGTCATGCTTCCCCCACCGGAATACATTTTTCCGAGACCTGCCAGAATCTTGTACGTGCAGTTATAATAATTGTCCGTAATATAATTCTGCAACTTCTCCACCTGCTTCTGCACCATGACATCTCCCGGTTCCCGATCCATCATCTGTCCCAGTTCTTTGAAAAGTTCCATTAGGCCATCGCCAATGTTATTCTTCTGCTCTTCCGTCAGATTTGCAGTTTTCTTCTCATACTCCTTATAAGCCTCCGTTTTGCCCCATGCCGCCTTGGCCTGCGTAGCATATTCATCCATTTTCTTTACATCAAATGCTGAAAAATCCATATTCCTCACTCCTATTCCTTGTATTCCACGAGCAAAAGTAATCAGATTCTCAATATGTTCCTTTTTCATTGTCAGAAGCTGTATCTGCTGCTCTAATGCTTTATTCCGGTCAAAGTCCTCCCCATTAACGATATCTTTAATATCCCTTAGTGGAAATTCCAGCTCCCGAAAAAGCATAATCTGCTGCAAGAGTTCCATCGCCGTATCGTCATACAGCCGGTAACCTGCATCCGTAATCTGTGTCGGATGTAACAGACCTATTTCATCATAGTAATGCAGAGTGCGTACGCTCACTCCTGTTAATTTACTCACTTCATTCACTGTTCTCATATTGCTGACCTCCTCGTGTAATAATATGGTAAACCATAACGTAACGTAAGAGTCAACAGCAATTTTATTATTCTTAAAAAGGGATTAAATCTTGCTTCAAACCATCCCTTTATCATCTAATTTATGGTACAATATTCCTATATTATTCCGAAAATTCTATTAACAACTTCTAGACATACACTTAGCAAAAGGAGGTATATTATGTCAAAAACTGTTTCACTTTCTGCTGAAGGCTTGAAGAAACTCCGTACCGTGGATGAACGTCTGGTTTCCTACAACGTGGAGATGACAGAGGTTACCGGCGGCACCTTTTGGAAGGCCTATACTGCAGCACAGGTAGATGGCACTGAGGAATTCCCTATTATTACTGACTGGCACAACATGGGCAATCTTCAGCAGTGGTATGATCCCATCGATACCCGTAACGAGAAATTAATTAAACTTACTAGAGAGCTTGGACCGGCATGGGTTCGCGTATCCGGCACCTGGGCAAATAAAACCTACTACGACTTTGACGGACATACGGGCGGACAGGTTCCCGAAGGATATCAGAACCTGTTAACAAAAGATCAGTGGATTAGCCTTCTGGATTTTGTAAAAGCAGTGGATGGTAAGCTTCTCGTTTCCTTTGCCAACTGTCCCGGAAACCACAGTGCCGACCAGCCATGGAACTCCGACCAGGCAAAGCTCTTATTTGACGCAAGCATTGCTCACGGCGTTCCCATTGATGCAGTTGAATTTACAAATGAACCAAATATGATGGCCATGAGCGGTCTGCCACAGGGCTATACCGCAGATGACCATGCCCGTGATCATGATATCTTTGTCAAATTCGTCCGTGAAAACTATCCCGGCACTATGATTGTGGGACCATGTACTGTTGGTGATATGCCCAAAGAAGTGCTTGCGAACTGGGGTGGCGGCAAGGAAGGCAATACCGGAGGCGGTATCGCTTCTGCTCTCAAAATGGTAACTACTGATGAATTAATCGGTAACTGCACGGAGAAAATCGATGTATTCAGTTACCACTATTACAACGGAGTTTCAGAGCGTGGCGCTGCCATGGGTGGTCACTGGCCTTTTGAATTAGTTCTCTCTGAGAACTACCTGGCAATGGCCGGACAGTGCGCACGTTACTATACCGCGCTTCGCGACAAGTACTGCCCGGGTGGTCAGATCTGGGTAACAGAATCCGGTGATGCGGGCTGCGGCGGTAATACCTGGGCTTCCACCTATGCAGATGTTCCCCGTACCCTGAATGAACTGGGTGACTTTGCCTCTGTTACCGATGGAATTATCTTCCACAACACCCTGGCATCCTCTGACTACGGCTACTTAAAGCACGGCACCTTTGATCCAAGACCGAACTACTTTGCAGTTCTCCTCTGGAACCGTCTGATGGGACAGACCGTTTATGATTGCGGCTCCGTTTCCGAAGGTGCTCATGTATATGCCCACTCCCGCAAGGATGGAGAAGTAGGTTACTCCTATCTGGTAATCAATAACTCTGCAGAAGACACTACAATAGAACTCCCTAAGACCGCTAAGGCTTATGTCCTTACCGGCGATGGTAAGTTCCGCTCCCGCGTAATGTGCTTAAACGGTAAGCCACTTATTCTAGGTGACAATAATGAATTACCGGAGCTTACTTCTGTAGATGTTTCTGCCGGTACTACCGTGCTCCCTGCCGGCGCTTGTGCCTTTTATGTAATATAGTCACGATATTTACTAATGCTTTCATTTAAAAAGGCTCTTCCGGAAACGGAGAGCCTTTTTCTAAACTCCATATTTCACTTGCCCAGTCGTGGAATGCCTACTCCGCCTGCTCTTTCCACACTTGAATCTTCATCTTGCGCTCCACCTCCATAACAATGGCACCACACTCCGGCGTAGACAATACCTGACACCCTGCATCCTCCAAGCGCTCCAGTGTTTCCTCATGAGGATGCCCATAGGAATTATCCTCACCGCAGGAAATCACTGCCAGCCCGGGAGTAATCTGTCTCAGGAATTCCTCCCCGGTAGAATACTTAGAGCCATGGTGCGCCACCTTAAGCACATCCACATTCTCTATGCCTCTCCGCTGCAGCTCCCTAAGCAGTTGTATCTCACCTTCTCTCTCCACATCTCCTGTCAACAGCATGGAAAAATCCCCATGGGTCAAATAATACACTTGGGAATAGACATTGCTCTCCTCTATCTCCGTACCCCGACCGGGATGTAGACACATCATCCTTACATCTCCCAACCAAATCTCATCTCCGACCGACATATACGCAATAGAAATATCATACATCTCAGCCATTACATAAATCTCTGCAAATTCCTCCTGGCGCAAATCTATTGCAATCTCCGGAAGTAAAATCTGCCTAATCCGTTCTCCATATCCATTCTTCAAAAGCCCTTCCAAACCATTCATATGATCGTTATCCGGATGAGTAATAATCACCGCATCCAAATAATCCACACCATAATATGCCAGACATGGAGACAGCTGATATGTTCCCACATCCCTTTTACTGCTACTTCCTCCATCTATCAATACCGCATATTCACTGCTTTGGATCAAAATTCCATCCCCCTGTCCCACATCCATCATAACAATTCGAAGAGGCGGTTCTTTCTGTACACTCAAAAACACCATCAGTGATACCAGTATTAACAAAGGCCATTTCTTCTTTTCTCTCGGCTTAAAAAAGAAAAACAGCATCAGCACTACATAATACACCACCACCTTCCAAACCGGAGGACAGCCTACATACAACGTATGTGCCGGAAGCATCTCAAAAAGATGACACAATAATTCATACCAATTTAGAATCCACTTGCCGGCTATACTGATTTTCTCCAGAATAGGAAAACCCATCACCAGGATTCCAATTACCATGACGCAACTTAAAAACGGTAAGATTAACAGATTTAAAAAAGCACTATACATCGGTATTTTGTAGAAATAACAGAATTGAACAGGCAATGTAAAAATTGTCACTGACAGACTGACAATAAGAGATGAAAACTTGGGAATATACTCCCGCATTTTGGGAAACAAAAGGCCCAGCGCACATACCGAGCCAAAGGACAGTAAAAAACCGGAATGAAACAGTACTTTTGGGTTCTCCACCACCATAGTCAATAGAATCATTCCCATAGCGGTAAGCATATCATAGCTCTTTCCCCAAATAACGGCAATCATATGCAGCAAGTACATCCCGATAGCTCTGGTTGCCGAAAGCCCAAATCCTATCATGGTTCCGTAAAGTAAAATAAATACAGCCCCACAAACAGCACTAAAATAAATGCCACTTCGGCATTTTCTCAGAATGTGATATACGCCCATACCCAGCATGGAAATGTGAAGACCTGAAATACTGAGGATATGTACGATACCATTCTCCTGATACATTGTTTTGATTTCTTTATCCAACAAACTTCCATCACCCAACAGCATCTTTATCAGGATTCCTCCATCCTCTTCTCCGAATCCCCTAAATAATCGTTGTGCAAAAAGCATTTTCAACTGATACAATTCCTCTCTGACGCCCCAATAACCACTCCCTACATAAAGAACCTCTCCGGATATAATTCTCCCACATAAGTTTTGTATTCTGTAATAGGTTGCCGCATCAAATTCTCCGGGGTTTGTTGCCTGTTTAAAAAACTGAAAGCAGCCCTGTACTTTGATATATGTTCCTAGCGGAATCTCTGTATTTTGCTGTAATTCACACCTGATGTTGTATGGAAATATACGGTCAGAAGAACGACCTTGAAATGTAATATTTTGAAGATAATAAATGATTTGTTTTTCACCGTAAGACTCACGGCTCTCTTTTTTATAGATTTGTCCGGTTACTGTTACCTCTTCCCCCTCTCCCGGGACACCGGGTGTGTCCCATGGAGGTGGATTACATATACACATATACACATATATGACAGCAACTACACAGACACAAGCAAATAAAAGTGGTCTACGCATCCTTTCGCCTTTCTATTTAGAACTTGCCATCATATCCAGATTCCGCTCAAAATAAGTCGTAAGACTGAACTTCTCCCTATAAAGGATGGAAGTATCTCCATTCACGGAAATCTGTACTTTATTCACGTTATTCATCTCTATCAATGAATTTGCAATAGAATAAATGGTCACCTCGGGGGTTACATTATTGGGCTGTTTCAAAAAGGATTCATCCAGATTCACGTAACAGACTCCATCCTTTACCGCTACACTTGCCACCTTTGTCTCCGGATTGATGGTGGGATATACGCCCTCTGCATTGGGTCCCTTGATTAGTTCCTCAATAATCAGCTTCTCTACTGCAATATTGGTGTTGTATTCCTTTGTACGGGTAGTTGCTATCAGGGCATCACCTGCCTCATTAGCAAAATATAGCTTTAAGCGTACTTCCTCATAATTATTAAACTCGCTGCCCTTATTCTCGATAAACTGATCCGCATTCATCCAGCCTACCAGTGTACCTAAACTGTCACGCAAGGGCTCATCCTCTACTGTAATACATACAAAGTTAATATGAGGCATGGCTGTCAACGTCTTTACAATAGCACCGCGTACCAGTACTTCAGTGGTGACAGACAGACTTCGATATTCCTTGGAAACATTTAAGGTAATCTTGCCGTCCTCCACCTCATAATCCAGCAGAGAAAAGCCCATGCAAAACGGTGCTTTATAATCCAACTTCTCCGGCATAATACTAAGGGCTCCCAAAACATACTCCAACTGCTCATCATATGCCACATCATTCACATTTACTTCTCTTGTTTCTATTTTCGTCTCTGAATTACTTACAAAATATATAGGATAAGTGGCTCCTGTCTGCTCTTCCTCCCTGCCACACGCACACAGAAGAAATGCAAGCAAAAACACACATGCATATATTAATCTCTTCTTCATACAACTCTCAGACTCCTCTTATTGCGCAATATGGGTCAATGGAATCTTCACAAGGAAAGTCGACCCTTCCTGTTCAGAACTTGACACCGTAATGGAACCACGATGCATCAACACAGCATTTTTGGTAATAGCCAGTCCAAGTCCCGTACCGCCTATCTCTCTGGAATGTGACTTGTCTACGCGATAGAAACGCTCATATATCTGGGGCAATGCCTCCTCCGGAATACCGATTCCCGAATCACTCACTTTGAAGGTAAAATATTGATGATCCGCATCAAGTACCACCTTTACCCAGCCATGATCATGATTATACTTGATTGCATTCTCCACCAGGTTTGACATAATCAATGTCATCTTCACCTCATCCACCTCTGCAATCACGCTTCGCTCACTCTCAAAAACTACTTCCACATCCTTCTTACGGGCAATGGGACGCAGTCTCTTTAAAATCAGTTCCGTCAGGTCATTGATATTGATGGACACAATATTCAGCTGAGATGCAGTTTTATCCATCTTCACAAGAGCCAGCAAATCCGTGATAATCTGATTCTCTCTGTCAATTTCAGAAACAATATCCTCCAAAAATTCCCTATATAGCTCTGCCGGGACATTTTCCTGCATCAATAGGGAATCTGCCAATACCTTCATGGATGTAATCGGTGTCTTCAGCTCATGGGACACGTTTGCAACAAACTCCTGTCTGGAATCATCCAATGCCTTACGCTGAGCCAACAGTTCATTAAATGCATCTACAATATGCACAGTCTCCGCCATGTCCGGTACAGATAACAGCTCTGTACTGTATCCGGCACGCACATCATTAATAGCCTTTGTAATTTTCTCAAATGGCCTTGTCAATACCGCAGATAATACCAGCGCAAGCGTTCCGATAAACAGGTTCATCATAACCTCCATGATAAACGCTTTTCGATTCAGAATCTCCATAGTACTGCTGATATAATCGCTGGAAATACTGGTCAGCATGACACCAATAATCTGTGAAGCATTTTCATTACTACGATTATCTACGATGGGAGTTGTCATCTCAATATAACCGATTTCCGCATCATAATTAGAAAGACTCTCACCCTTGAAGCACTTAACAACCTCTTCCGAAATAATCGTCTTTCCCTCACTTAGTCCATATGTATCTTTTGCAATTTTGAAATTACTGTTGATGATGAGTACTCGCCCGTCATATATATTGGAAAGCATCTCCAGCTCTGCATTTACAACCGTGGAATATGGGCGATTAAGATAATCGTCATTTACAAGGTGGTCGGCCAGAACTCTAAGCTGGTTCTGGACCACCTGTACTCTCTGCTGTACTGCACGCTGCTCATAGCTCTGCAAAATACTATGACGCATAATGGCACTGGGAACGATTCCCACAACTAAAATGATTAAGAACAGTCTGGTTCGCAGACTGCGAAAACTTATGAATTGCTTTATAAAAGCTATGAATTTCTGCAACATAATCTTAAGATTCCCTTGGATTAAGCATTAAAGAAATAGTATCCTACTCCCCACTTGGTGTGTACATACTTTGGCTCACTGGGATTCTTCTCAATCTTCTCACGAAGTCTACGAATATGTACATCCACGGTGCGCACATCTCCCGGATAATCCGCTCCCCAGATAGTTTTTAACAAACCATCTCTACTGTAAACTTTATTGGGATTTAAAACAAGCAGCTCAAACACCTCAAATTCCTTTGCAGTCAGGCTGATTTCCTTATCTTCGATATAGCATCTTCTGCTTTCCAAATCCAGACGCACTTCACCACTGACGATTTCCTTCTTAGATTCCGGTACAGATTTCTTTGAATCTGTACGACGCATAATAGCTTTCATACGCGCCTTTACTTCCAATATATTAAAGGGCTTGGTTATATAATCATCCGCACCATATTCCAGGCCTAAGATTTTATCCATATCATCACCCTTTGCAGTCAACATAATAATCGGAACGTTGGAAAATTCACGAATCTGCTGACATACTTCAAATCCGGTAAGCTTCGGAAGCATTACATCCAAAAGGATAATATCATATTCATTCGCCTTTGCATATTCCAACGCCTCTTCACCGTCATATGCGCAATCCACCTGAATATCATCCTGCTCTAAACTAAAGCGGATTCCTTTTACAATTAACTTTTCATCGTCAACTACAAGTGCTCTCTTAATTGCCATCTCTTTCCCCTCAATTTCTATTCTACCACAATTTTATCTTTTATCTTTTCAAAAAGACTTTCCTTTATTCCGGAAATCTTCATCACATCTTCTTCTGTCGAAAAACCTCCGTGCTCCGTACGGTAATCAATAATATCCTGCGCCTTGCTTTCCCCGATTCCGGGTAGCGTCATCAATAGTTCCTTGTCTGCTGTATTTATATTCACATAGCCTAAAGACAGCTTCTGCTCCTGCATTCGCAGTATTTCACTCTCCTGCAAATCAGGAATATACAGCTTCTCTCCATCCGATACTCTGGCCGCAAGATTTATATATTCCCCATCCGCACTCTCTGTCAATCCACCTGCCGCCTCCACGGCATCCACAACTCTTGCATCCTCAGGAAGATATACAACTCCGGGATTTACCACCTGCCCGCAGACATATACCGCAATCTCCCTACACTCCATTTCTTCCGATGCAACAGCTACTGTATCTACCACCTCTTCATTCTTTACCAGAATCAATTCTTCAGGCCTGTTACAACCGCTAAAAACCATACATCCCAGCAACAATACTGTCATTATAAATTTTCTTTTAATATCCATTTCCCTCTCCCTTTCGGAAGCGGAATGCCTCAAGATACGATGTCCTTATTGTAAAATATTCGTAACAATTTTACAAGGGCATATTCCTTAAGAATGTGTTAAATTTCAGAGCAGTGCAGAGATGTGAATGTTCACACCGTATAAGCTTGCTTATAACGGGATGCATCTTCACATCTCTATATGGCGAGGCGCCATCATTCGCAAAAGATAAGCTGCGAAGCAGCGTTTTTGCGAATGCGCTCTGAACTTTCACCGATACTTGAATATGATAACCCCCACAATGGCAATTGCCATACCGATTACCTTTCTCCAGGAAAACTCCGTCTTCTCCACTCCGAACATCCCAAACAGCTCAATGAGGTATGCCACAATAATCTGACAGATTACAATAAACATCACTGCCTTAGCAGGACCCAGCATCTCCATACTTTTAATCACTGTATAGGTAATAAATGCTCCGATAGCACCGCCCAGAAGCATATATTTCGGTTCTACCTTTAAGGGTGCCAGAAGACTTCCTCTCTCCGTTACAAACCATGCGGCCATACACACTGCAAATGCCGTAATCTGTACAAAAGCACTTGCAGCCCAGATTCCCGACGCCTTTGTAACCTGTGAATTAAATACCCCCTGTACACTCATGAGTGCACCGGAAAGCAATGCAATAAAAATACCAATCATATGAATCCTCCTAACAGCTGAATAACAGTAGGATGTCCATATGATTGGTAAATTATTCTTTTATTTTACTATCTGCGAGCTAATCTGATTAGCCATCTCCTGCAAAAGAGTATTTGCATCGCCGCCATTCCACACCTTGGAGAAAAGTACCTCTAACTGGATCCACAGATTACTGGTCTCAATCATCTTACTAAGCGGTCTGCTCTCCGCATACTCTGCCTGAAAAATCTGCACTGCATCATTATCAGTGTCTACGCCCTTATTTGCCGCCATCTTCCCTGTTCTTCCATAGATTTCATCAGCATACTCCGTCACAAGAAACGTTGCAAAGGCATTGGCTTCTTCCTTCTTTTCTGAGTAACTGCTGATAGCCAGCGCACCCGTTACAGATAATGAACGGCTCTTGAGTTCTCCCGTCACATCCGGCATCATGGCAAAGCCGTATTCTCCGGTGAAACGTCCCTCTTCCTTCGCCTGGGCAAGCTTTGCGGCAGCATCGGTGGTTGCAACAGTAAACATAATCTTTCCATCAATAAAATCCTGAATCAGGCTTTCATAATCGACCATAGACGACTCGATGGAAAAGAATTGATTTAATGCCTGGTACTTCTGCAGACAAAGTACGGTCTCATTATTATAAAGATTAATCTGCTCTCTGTTATCTCCACATTCTCCACCTACATTGATATAATTTCCAATCAAATAGTAATTATAGAAAATGTCAGAAACGTCCCATGTAAAAATAGACTCTACATTCTCCGGCGGATCAAAAGAATCTGCCATAGTCAAAAGCACATCAAAATTCCCCGGCACAACAGCCTCTGTAGGTGTCTCCTGCTGCGCAGCCCACTCCTTAAGATATGTCTCATTATATAAAAGTGCAGTCGTCTCATAATACAGCGGATACGCCACATATTCTCCCTGATAGGTTACTGCGGATAATGCCGCCTGGGAAAAATTGTCATTGCTTACCACACCACCCGGGTCCGTGATTTCGGTAGCAAGACCGGCAAGATATGCCTTTTCCAAAGAATCATTGTTAACCAGATACATATCCGGGAACACATCTTCACGTACCGTAGCATTATTAATGGCTTCCAAATACTGACTTTCCGATACAAGCTCCGGAATCACACGGATATCCGCTTTCTCACCATATACTACAGCTGCGCTATTGATATAGTCCGATAAGTTTTCATCCGCATACCAGAAACGAATTGTTTCTTTTCCGAAAACACCGGGAATCTCAACGATTTCTTTCTCTTCCGGAATACTTTCCAAAAAACCGTTATACGCAAACAAGCCGGCAGTAATGCCGGCAAGTGCCAATATACTAAATAACTTTACTCTTCGATGCATGTTATACCTCAGATCTTTCCAAATTTGCCGAGTAAAAAATCATGCATTCCGGATTTTTTACTCTATACAAGAATCCAAAATCGCTACCATCTCATCGATATTCTCCTTGGTAATCACAAGAGGCGGTACAAAACGAATAATATTGGTTCCTGCATTAATCAGGATTAACCCCTTCTCCAGAGCTTTGTTAATCACATCGCCCACCGGCTTATCAAAGACAAGTCCCTGCATAAAGCCTACGCCACGTCTGGTAGTAACGCAGTCATGCTTCGCACATAACTCATCCAGACGCTTCTCCAGATAAGGAGCTGTTTCTTTTACATGTTCTAATATACCATCTTCTTCGAAAATATCCAATACCTTACTTATGGCAGCGCATGCAAGAGGGTTACCACCGTATGTTGTACCGTGGTCGCCTGCAACCAAAGAATTGTCCGCTACCTTCTGAGTCATGAGGAATGCTCCCACCGGAACACCACAGCCCAGCGCCTTTGCAGTAGTCATAATATCCGGCTTCACACCATACTTCTGCCAAGCATACATATATCCGGTACGTCCCATACCACACTGGATTTCATCTAAGATAAGCAGGATATCCTTCTCATCACAAAGGGCACGAACTTTCTTAAGGAACTCTTCCTCTGCAGGATAAATACCACCCTCACCCTGTACCGTCTCCATAATGATGGCACAAGTCTTATCAGTTACTTGGGCAAGAATGCTGTCAAAATCATTCATCTGTGCAAACTTTATGTGACCAATCATCGGCTGGAAAGCCTCACGGTACTTGGGATTACCGGTTACGGACAACGCACCCATGGTTCTTCCGTGGAAAGAATGCTCCATTGCGATAATCTCATGGTCCGTCTGTCCATCCTTATTATAAGCGTACTTACGAGCTGCCTTAATGGCACCTTCCACTGCTTCTGCACCGGAGTTAGTGAAAAATACGCGGTCCATCTGCGAAGCCTTTTTAATCTTCTTAGCCGCCTCAATAGCCGGCACATTATAGTAATAATTGGAGGTGTGAAGAAGCTTATCCACCTGCGCTTTTACAGCATCATTGTATCTCTTGTCATTATAACCAAGAGCGAATACTGCAATACCGGAACAGAAATCCAGATACTCTTTTCCCTCGATATCATAGAGGTTCACACCCTCACCTTTATCTAATACTACCTGAAAACGATTGTAAGTATGAAGCAGCGCTTTCTCTGCCTCTTCAATATATTCTTTCATCATAATTCAAAAAACTCCATTCTCTCAAGCACCTGCAAACTTTGAAAAATCTATGATTTATGGATTTTTAAAGTTCCTCATCAGCCACGATAGCAGTACCGACACCCGCATTGGTGAAAATCTCCAAAAGCAGGCAATGTAAAATACGTCCATCCAAAATATGTACCTTATTAACGCCGTTCTTGATTGCAGAAGTACAATTATTTAACTTCGGAAGCATACCACCACCGATAAATCCGCTGTTGATAAGTTCCTCTGCCTCAGAAGCAGTAATTCTGGAAATGAAGGAAGACTTATCATTGATATCCTTGTATAAACCTTCGATATCAGTTAAGAATGCCAGCTTCTCTGCCTCTACTGCCTTTGCAATAGCACACGCAGCATCATCTGCATTAATATTGTAGGTCTGGAACTGATCATCTAAGCCGATAGGTGCAACAATCGGAAGGAAATCCTTCTCCAGCATATCGAAAAGAATCTTAGGATTTACTTCCGTAATCTCACCTACAAATCCGATATCCTCGCCGTTCGAATACTTCTTCTCTACCTTTAAAAGACCGCCGTCCTTACCACTGATACCGATTGCGTTTACGCCCAGCTCTTCCACCATGGAAACAAGCTGCTTATTAACCTTATTCAGTACCATCTCTGCGATTTCCATGGTCTCCTCATCAGTAACACGAAGACCATTTACAAACTTAGCTTCCTTACCAACCTTGCCTACCCAACGGCTAATTTCCTTACCGCCACCGTGTACGATAATCGGCTTGAAACCAACCAACTTAAGTAAGGTTACATCCTTGATAACATTCTTCTGAAGTTCCTCGTTGCTCATAGCACTTCCGCCGTACTTTACAACGATGATTTTACGATTAAATTTCTGAATATAAGGCAGCGCCTCTATTAAAACCTCTGCCTTATGAAGTACCTTTTCCATATCCTTTTCCATAAACATTTCCTCCTTTTCCCTGCAAACTTTTCAGATGCTTCAGCATCTTGCGCAGAGAACAAATTTGCCAGGTAAAAATCTTGCATTTATGGATTTTTACCTTATTAAGAACGGTAGTCCGCATTAATCTTTACATAGTCATAACTTAAATCACAGCCGTAAGCAGTAGCCTGCGCATCACCCATATGCATATCTACAAGAGCGGTAACCTCTTCCTCAGATAAAATAGCAGTGGCTTCCTCTTCACTGTAGTCCTTTGCAATACCATTACCAAAGATATGGATTCTGCCGGATTTTCCTTCAAAATATAAATCTACATTCTCCGGGTCAAACTGAACTCCTGAGTAGCCAAGAGCACATAAAATACGTCCCCAGTTAGCGTCGTGACCAAAAATTGCTGCCTTAGTTAACGAAGAACAGATAACTGATTTTGCAAGAGTTCTTGCATTTTCCTTGGTATCTGCACCAATAACCTTAGTCATAAAGAGGGCTGTTGCACCTTCTCCGTCTCCTGCCATCTTCTTAGACATATATGTATTCACCGCATTTAATGCCTCACAGAATGCATCATAATCCGGACCTTCTGCAACGATTTCCTCATTGCCCGCAAGACCATTTGCCAAAACAAGTAAAGTATCGTTAGTAGAGGTATCACCGTCTACAGATACCATATTAAAGGTATCCTCAACATCTGCGGAAAGTGCCTTCTGCAGCATCTCCTGAGAAATCTTTACGTCGGTGGTCACATACCCCAGCATAGTACACATATTAGGATGAATCATTCCGGACCCCTTACACATACCACCGATGGTAGCAGTCTTACCGCCCACTTCAAACTCGAATGCGATTTCCTTATGTACAGTATCGGTAGTCATAATCGCTTTTGCAGCTGCAAGACCAGCCTCCAAGGTACCTTCCTTAGCAGCTACCAGCTTCTCAATACCTGCCTTTAAACGATCCACCGGCATCTGCATACCAATAACACCGGTAGAACCTACCAGTACGCTCTCTGCGGGAATTCCAAGTAACTTCCCTGCATGCTCTGCCTCTGCCTTACAACAGTCCATACCCGGCTTACCGGTACATGCATTGGCAATACCGGAATTTACCACTACTGCCTGTGCCACACCGTATTTAGATACAATTTCCTTATCCCACATAACCGGAGCAGCCTTTACCACATTTTTAGTAAAGGTGCCTGCTACGGTACAAGGTACTTCACTATATACAAGTGCCATATCTGTTCTGTTTTTATATTTAATCTCCGCCTGTGTTGATGCCGCCTGAAATCCCTTTGCCGCCGTTACGCCACCTGCAATCTGCTTCATAACTCTAACCTCCGTTTACTTATTAAACTCCGTTATATTCTTCTCATTTAATGTAAAATCGTAATAGTTTAGATCCTCTCTCTTGGTCCATCCTGCTGCCCGCCAGAACTTATTTCCGATATCATTCACAGAGAACGCAATTAAACTGACTTTATTAATATTCTCTGCTCTAAGGGCATTCATGCAGTGAACTACCATTGCCTTACCAATTCCCAGTCTACGATAGTCTTCTCTCACGCACACATGGTACAGGCAGCCTCGCCTGCCATCATGCCCGCACAAGATACCTCCTACAATATCCCCGTTCTCCGCTACAGCCACTACACTGGTGGTAGGGTTTCTTCGTAGGAACATTTCCACGCCTTCTTTGGAGTCGTCAATGCTTCGAATGCCGAAGCCGTGGATTGTCATCCATAATTTATACAGCCCTTCATAGTCCTCAGCTGTCATGGTTTTTATCTCATAAGTCTTCATTACACAATACCTTTCCGGAACTTTGGGACGCTCTGCGTCACAAATTCCTCTGCGAAATATAGAATTTCTAAGTCAGTGTATTTGGCTGACTAAGAAGTTCTTTTCGCAGTTTCCTAAGGGAAGCAAGGGATTAAATCGAGTCCTGCAGCCTCATCCAAACCAAAGAGAATGTTCATATTCTGAACTGCCTGACCTGCTGCTCCCTTTACCAAATTGTCTAGTGCCCCCATCATAATGATTCTACCGGTACGCTCATCAATCACGAAGTTCACATCCACATAGTTACTTCCTTCCACCCACTTGGTCTCCGGGCACTCACCCTTCTCCAGCACGCGGACAAACTTTTCATCTGCATAATATTTGTCATATGCAGCCTTAATCTCTTCATATGTAGGAATACTTCCGTCAGCTTTCTTAACAAGAGTTGCGTACTCCGTAACTAAGATACCTCTGTTCATTGGAACCAGGTGAGGGGTAAAGTTCAGAACTACGTCCTCACCGCCTGCATAACCAAGCTGCTCCTCGATTTCAGGAGTATGTCTGTGATTTGCCACACCGTATGCCTTGATGTTCTCATTTACTTCGCAGTACAGATTTGGAACCTTAGCACCGCGTCCTGCCCCGGATGTACCGGACTTTGCATCGATGATTAACGTAGAGGCATCAATCAGTCCTTCCTTTACCAGAGGATATGCTGTCAAAATAGAACATGTAGTATAGCAACCCGGATTTGCCACCAATCTGGTCTTCTCAGTAATCTTTCCACGATTGATTTCGCAGAGACCATATACAGCCTCTTCAATAAACTGTGGAGACTTATGCTCAATACCGTACCACTTCTCGTAAACCTCTACATCTTTAATACGGTAATCTGCGGATAAATCCACAATCTTTACCTTATTTAAGATTTCCTCCGTAAGAATACCTGCCAGGAACCCCTGTGGTGTAGCAGTGAAAATCACATCCACCTGATCTGCAAGCTCATTAATATTATCATCCTTACACACATCCTCTACAATTTCGAACATGTTTCTGTAAACCTGGAAATACTTCTTATCTATATAACTTCTAGATCCGTACCACTTAATCTCTACATCCTTATGATTCATTAATATACGAACCAGTTCTCCTCCGGCATAACCGGTCGCGCCAATAATACCAACCTTAATCATGACTTTTTCCTCCAAAATATTCCATCTTATTCTATATGATAGTCTACCTCTTTTCAAGATAAGATACAACACAAAATGCATTTCGTCAAGCACATCTTGAATATTTATGCATAATTATTCGGTATAAATTGCATTTTTAGTCATTTTTATACAGTGTTTTTGGATTTAACTTCTGTTTTTATGCAATTTTATGCTTGCATTATGCATAGGGATGGTGTACACTAGTTACAGTTTATAACAAAGCACTTATTTCAAAAGGAGACATACATATTATGAAAGAAAAAGTTATCTTAGCTTACTCCGGTGGTCTTGATACTACCGCAATCATTCCTTGGTTAAAGGAAAACTATGACTATGAAGTAGTTTGTGTCTGCATCGACTGTGGACAGGCCGAAGAATTAGACGGTCTTGACGAAAGAGCAAAATTCTGTGGCGCTGAGAAGTTATACATCTTGGACGTTATCGATGAGTTCTGTGACGAATACGTTGTTCCTTGTGTACAGGCAAATGCAATCTACGAGAACAAGTACTTACTAGGTACTTCCATGGCTCGTCCTTTAATCGCTAAAAAATTAGTAGAAATCGCTCGTAAGGAAGGTGCTGTAGCAATCTGCCACGGTGCTACCGGTAAGGGTAACGACCAGATTCGTTTTGAGCTTGGTATCAAGGCTCTTGCTCCTGATATCAAGATTATCGCTGCATGGCGAGATGACAAGTGGACCATGGATTCCCGTGAATCTGAAATCGAATACTGTAAAGCACACGGTATCGATCTTCCTTTCTCTGCAGATACCTCTTACAGCCGTGACCGTAACATCTGGCATATCAGCCATGAAGGTTTAGAGCTGGAAGATCCTGCAAATGAGCCGAACTTCGACCACTTATTAGTTTTAGGTGTAACCCCGGAGAAGGCTCCGGAAGAAGGCGAATATGTAACCATGACCTTCGAAAAGGGTATCCCTACTTCCGTAAACGGCGAGAAGATGAAGGTTTCTGATGTTATCCGCAAGTTAAACGAGCTGGGCGGCAAGCACGGTGTTGGTATCATCGATATTGTTGAGAACCGTGTAGTTGGTATGAAGTCCCGTGGTGTATATGAAACTCCGGGTGGAACCATCCTTATGGAAGCTCATCAGCAGCTTGAGGAATTAATCCTTGACCGCGATACCTATACCTTAAAGAAAGAAATGGGCAACAAGCTGGCTGACGTTGTATACGAAGGTAAGTGGTTCACTCCTAAGCGTGAAGCAATTCAGGCATTCATCGAGAAAACTCAGGAATATGTAACCGGTGAAGTGAAGTTCAAGCTTTACAAAGGTAACATCATCAAAGCAGGTACAACTTCTCCATATTCTTTATACAATGAGAGCATTGCATCCTTCACTACCGGTGATTTATACGATCATCACGATGCAGCAGGCTTCATCAATTTATTCGGTCTCTCTTGCAAGGTTCGTGCAATGAAGATGGCGGAAGCAGAAAAGAACAACAAATAAATTCATTCAGAGGCTGTCGTTTTCGGCAGCCTCTTTTAAAGCATGGGAGAACATTTATGAGAACACCAGTCATCGTAATTACTGCTTACCTACTCATTATCAATTTGGCAGGCTTTATTGCCATGGGTATGGACAAATCAAAGGCAAAGAAAGGGGCCTGGCGAATTTCCGAATCAACGCTCTTTCTCTTTGCATTCTTAGGCGGCGGCATTGGAACAACCCTTGGTATGAACATCTTCCGTCATAAAACAAAGCATTGGTATTTCAAATTTGGCATGCCTCTGATTGCCATCGTAGAATATGGCCTGCTTCTTTACTTACTCTTGACTTTTGTGTTATAAGAGGCGAAAATAATTATATACAGATTATATTCACCAAAGCGGAGGAACTATGCACGTAGCAGTATGTGATGATAATGTAGCAGACAGAAAGCAAATGGAGCGTCTTCTTCACAGAGAATCGGACAAGCGTTTAAAGGAGACCGGCGAGGGACTTTTTATTGATTCTTACGGCAATGAAAAGGCTGTACTCTCCCATCCCATGCTCTATGATGTTTTCTATATTGATATGTGCAAGACACCGGGCACAACCGGCACAGAGGTCGCAAGAAGCCTGATTTCTATGGGTGTAGTAGTCCCTATTTATATGTGTATTTCAGAAATGGACTATCGGCTGGATGACCTTCCTGAACAGGTAAAATATCTGGACAAAGCCATTAAAACCGCAGACCTTGCTGCCTCCTTGGATGATGCACAGCGCTTTAAGGACTCTTCGATTCCTCTTATTGAGCTTCGCGAAGAGAAGAATACCGTTTATGTAACAGAAGAGGATATACTTTACGCGGTTCAGGAAGAGAGATATATTGATATCGCTTTAAGAGATGGCAGAACCATCCGCATAAGAGATACTATTTTAAATCTTTTCAGCCAGTGGGAACATTATGAGACCTTCTTTGCTCCGACAGAGCATATATTAGTAAACGGCAGACACTTAAAAAAGCTTTCCCTCTTTCAATTAGCCATGGTAGACGGCAAAACATTTCCACTACCGCTAAACGCTAAAAAATATGCAAAAATGATGTACGAAAAATACGTGTTAAAAAAAGAATCCTGACAAGTCAGGATTCTTTTTTTAACACGTAACAATTATTCCACCATCATTGGCATACATACTACTGATTCCCGCAGTATCCAAAATAATAATATCCTTAAATGCAGACTTTTTTAAAAGTAATTCCTTCATATGCTCCGCTCTTTCCGGTGCATTACAATGAGTAATCATAAGACGCTTTTCCGAGAGATTTGAAACCTCAGCTGCCAGATAGTCTGCCAGCTTCGCCAGTGCCTTTTTCATACCAATACACTGCCCCTGCTGTGCAATCTGACCGCCGTCACTTATCATAATAGGCTTAATACTTAAGGTAGATGCTACCATGGCCTTCACATTAGAAAGACGTCCGTTTTTACGAAGTGTCTCCAGATTATCCAGCACAAAATAAGTATGCATTTCATCCCGATACTTCTCTCCAATCTCTACCACTTCTTCATATGAGAAGCCTGCCTCCTCCAATTCCATCACCTTTAGCGCAATCTGGGTCTCTCCACAGCTTGCAGACTCCGAATCAAACACATGAATATTCTTTTCCCCAAACTGCTCGTGATATAGATTTGCCCCCAAAACTGCACTATTATAGCTGCCACTGAGTTTAGCAGATAAAGTCACCACATAAATATTCTCAGCCTCTGTCTTGTATGCATTCATAAAACTCTCCGGTGATGGACAGGAAGATTTCGGACAGGCAGGACAAGCCGCTACCTTTTCCAAAAAGGTCTTCTGGTCAAAATCATCATCGTCCAGAATACTATAATCTCCTACCTCCAGCCCAAGAGGTACTCTTTCAAATCTACCATCGTTTTTAAGTTCCTCCGGAAGCTCACAACAACTGTCTACCACTATTTTATAACTCATATATATAGTCTCCAATTCTAAAAGCATTTATCTGCATGTTGCACCAAGCAGTTTTGATTACTACATAATTTTAGCACAGGAGCAAGTCACAGTAAAGATAAATAACAACTTTTGACACCATCCCGTATCTTGTTGTATACTCGACCTAAAGTATTTTTAAGGAGAAATATTCCATGCAGGCACTACAAGTCTCTTCCGTGAAATCTTTCATGAATCAATTACTGGCCGGTACCTCTTTTGATAACTTTCTTTTAGCGGAAGGTACTGTTTCCACAGCCAATACCTATACGATTGACGGGCATATTAACAAAGAATTTTATAAAGGAGATGACACAGCTGTTCTTCCTTATGACTTTGCTGAGTGGTCAGAAATGAAAGTGCTGATTTTTAACCTGATAAAAGGAAAACGCACCCCATTATATTTCAAACTGGTACTACACTTTAAGCCTGAGCTGGTAAGTAAGCTCTTAGCCGCAGCCGGATGCAGTCTCCCTGCAGAACAGGTCAAAGCATTGGTTCTTACTATCAAATACGACGGCAGTAGCACCATTTTAACCACCGGGACCGCTTTTCACACCTTTGTCATGAATAAGGAACCTGACAACATCTGGGATAAAGCAATCACACAGTTTTTATCTAAAGAAGGGATTGAATACGAAATTCTGTAACATCTTACTGTCTGGTATGGGATTTAAAGAATAAACTGGCAATGTAACCAAAAATGAGGGCTGCGCCGGTACCCACAGCTCCCGCTTTAAAGCCCCCCGCAAAAAGTCCTAAAAAACCTTGTTCATCCACTGCTTCCTTTACGCCCTTCATAAGTACATTTCCAAAGCCAAGGAGTGGTACACTTGCTCCGGCACCTGCGAAATCCACAAAGGGCTGGTACAATCCTACAAAACTTAATACGGTTCCGGTCACAACCAAAAGAACCATAATTCTTCCCGGAAGCAGCTTGGTCTTTTCCATAAGGAGCTGCACAAGCATACAAATGATTCCGCCTACGATAAATGCTTTTAAATAATCCATAAAAAACCTCTTCACATTCCATTTTTCATAGTTTGTGAAGAGGTTTCGTTTTTTATACATTATTCTTTTTATGGAACCATTCTGTAGGCAGCTGTACTAAAATCACAGCAGTAAACACAATCACACAGCCTACAATCTGCCTTGCCGTCATGGTCTGATCATCTTTCAAAAATCCTACCTTATAAGCAATAAATCCTCCTATAGTAGCAATCACAGATTCCAAGCTCATCAGCAGTGCCGCAATAGTAGGGTTTAAATCCTTCTGAGCGATAATCTGTAGTGTAAATGCCACACCACTGGACATTACGCCGGCATACAGTAGAGACCCTAAAGCACCTTTCACTGTTTCTACCGTAGGTGCTCCGAAGAACAGTGATAAAATTGTGCATACCACACCGCAGAATAAAAACTGGATAAATGATAACAATACGCCATCCGTCCGAGGTGAAAAATGGTCAATAACCATGATATGTACCGTAAATCCCACTGCACACAAAAGTACCAATGTATCACCAAAGCTGAGAGAAAAACTCTCCGTCATGCATAGGAGATATATTCCCACTGCACCCATGGCTGCTGCCAGCCATACCTGCCATTCCACCTTTTTGTGGAAAAGAATTCCTGCAATGGGTACAAAGATCACATAAAGAGTAGTCAAGAATCCTGCCTTGCCTACGGTAGTATATACCATTCCGTACTGCTGCAGCATACTGGAAAAAGTCAGCGCAATACCACATAGGATACCGCCCTTAATGGTCAATGACCAATCAATATTTTTATAAATATCCTTATCAATAAATCTGCGCACCAGCACAAGTCCCAACAGAAAGGTGGAACCAATCAGGTTCCGCACACCTGTAAATGCAAAGGGACTCAGATAATCCATCCCCTTACTCTGGGCTATAAACGCAGTTCCCCAAATAAATGCCGCTATAAACAGCAAAAAGGAATTTCTTGTTGTCTTATTTCTCATGTTGTGCAATTTCCTTTACAATCTCTCGTAACATTTTATTATCACATTCAATGATTATATGAGCATATTTTTCATACATGGGCGTTCTCTCCTCGTAAAGTGCCTTCAAATCCTGCCCCGGCTTTAAGGTTACCCCCCTGGCATTCAAATCCCCCAGTCTTTCTTCTATCTCTTCATAGGACAACTTCAGGTATACCACCGTGCCGATATCACGCAAATGCTCCATTGCCTCTTTCCCGTAAACTGCACTTCCTCCGGTAGCAATAATGGACTTCTCCACATTAAACTCCCCATTGACATCATTCTCAATCTTCCAGAAGCCCTCTACACCATGCTCTTCAATCAGCTCATGCAAAAGCTTTCCGTACTTTTCCTGAATCACTAAATCGGAATCAATAAAATGATATCCCAGCTTCTTGGCAAGTACAACCCCTACGGTACTCTTGCCTGCCCCGGGCATACCAATCAAAACTATATTTTTCATCTTCTCCTCCAAAGGTAAAGCGGGAAGAAAACCTCCCCGCTTTTATCTTTCTTATTTAGCTCACGCCAGTCCGACGTTCCGTCCGCACCTATTCGCAAAGGCGACTACGTCGCTTTCTCGCTGCTTTGCAGCTACCTTTGCTCATAGACATGCGCTCCGCTCATGAATATGCGCCGTCAAAAAATCATGCAAGCATGATTTTTGCTCCCGCACATATTCATGACTGAACTTTAACCTAAGTATGCAATGACTTCCACTTCACAAAGAACGTTCTTCGGTAAAGTTTTTACTGCTACACAGCTTCTAGCCGGCTTGTCGGTAAAGTACTTGCCGTATACTTCATTGAATGCTGCAAAATCGCCCATATCTGCAAGGAAACAGGTGGTCTTCACAACCTTGCTGTAATCAGCACCTGTCTCTGCCAGTACTGCGCCAAGATTCTTCATTACCTGCTCTGCCTGCTCTACGATGGTTTCTCCCACCACATTACCGGTAGCCGGGTCAAGGGCAATCTGCCCAGAGCTGTAAAGAGTATCTCCTGCTACGATAGCCTGTGAGTATGGTCCGATTGCTGCGGGTGCCTTATCAGTTGCAATTTTCTTTAACATAATTAGATATCCTCCGTTATTATTTGTAACTATTCAGAGCTCTCCCTGAATAATTGCTCCTTTTGCAACTATTCAGAGCTCTCCCTGAATAATTGCTCCTTTTGCAACTATTCAGAGCTCTCCCCGAATAATTGCTCCTTTTGCAACTATTCAGAGTCCTCCCTGAATAATTGCTCCTTTTGCAACTATTCAGAGCCACATTCGCAAAATCGCCTCTGCGAGGCTTTCCTTTTGCTCATGAATGGCTTCTCGCCATATGCATTTACGAAAGCAGCCCTCTGTAAGCAAGCTTACTCGGTCTGTTTTCATAAATGCGCATGGCTCTGAATAGCTACATTCTTTCAAATTCAGTCTCCGGCTCATCAAAATCCACATATACATAAAAGCCTCTGGGATTCTCCTGAATATCCACCACGACCCCTTCACGGGATTTTAAGCGATATCGAAACGGAACATTGCCGGACATGGCAAGAGACGGATTAATCGTATAATAGTAGTTACTGGGCAAAAGTCCCTCTGTTACTGTGATAGTATCCCCCACATTCAAAAGCCCCTGCCTCTCCATCTTAAACTCCATCCTACGCATTTTATCCACATCCTTTCTCGCCGGATACTATTAATAATACATAAATCTTCCTGCCTTTGCAAGTCCAATTCACGTATTACCCCCTCTCTAATACTACGCCATGGCAGATTGCCGGTACACTTTTTCCTTCATTGAAACTGGTCTTACTAAGAAGTGCTCCTGTGGGTAAAAAAAGCACTCTCTTCCACTCTCCCGATGCAATCTGGCGCACAATGTGTGCCGCCAATGTTACCGCTGCGCAGCCACAACCGCTTCCGCCGGAATGTGTATCCTGTGTCTCCTTGTCATATATTAAGATTCCACAATCCGTATGAACGCCCCGAAGATCAAACCCTTTATCATCCAAAAGTTTTAAAAGTACCTCCTGGCCCACATATCCCAAGTCACCGGTAATAATCTTATCATAATCGTCAGGTCTTCGATTAAAATCACACAAATGTCTCGCAATAGTATCCGCAGCCGCCGGAGCCATACAGGCTCCCATATTCATGGAATCCTTAAGACCATAATCCACAATCTTTCCTACCGTTCCCCCGGTAATCTTCACACCGCAATGTTTTTCTCCCTGAGAAGTCATAATAAAGGCACCACTACCCGTCACAGTCCAGGTCGCTGATAATGGTCTCTGATTCCCGTACTCCAAAGGAAAGCGAAACTCTTTCTCTGCACTGGAAAAATGGCTGGAAGTCACACTCAATACCCTTTCTGCCATCCCTCCGGCCACCAACATACTTCCTACCAAAAGCCCTTCACCACAGGTGGAGCAGGCTCCGTATAACCCCAGAAACGGGAGCTGATAATCTGCGATACCAAAGGATGTGGCCATACACTGTCCCAAAAGGTCGCCTCCCAGCATAAATCGTACATCCTCGCCCTTTACACCGGTCTTTTCCAACACCTTTCCCACTGCTTTTATCTGGAGATTACTCTCTGCCTCTTCCCAGCTATTTCCGCCTACTCTTTCGTCCGGGCAAACTTCATCAAAATACTTACCCAGTGGGCCTTCGCTTTCCTTCTTTCCTACCACACTGGAAGCTCCCTGTAAGTAGATTTCCTTCTTATAAGCCACACTGGCTTTACCAAGCATCTGCATATTCTGATTACTCCTTTTTTCCTTAGAGTAACCGTTTGTGAGAATTTCATTCAATCTTAAAGAGACAATATACGCTTGGCCAATCTCACTGTGATTAACGGTGGGGAAATGTCCCCTTTCCTCATGATAATAACACAAAAGAGCTGTCACATAAGTGACAGCTCAATAATTACTATTGCTGTGGCGGAACATCTACTTCCTCCAAGTAACTGGTTACAGCATATACATACTGACCGTTATACAGCATCTTAGACCAGCCCGTATCCTCACATTTGCCCACGCGGGGAATGGCATCTCCATTATTCAATTTTACAACCACGGTAGCATCTCCCTGACCGGTACTTGGTTCACTACGAAGATTCGTTCGACTTTTGGCGGTCACATAATCGGATACTGGTTCAAAATTCATCCCCATATCATTGGATGGTGGTTCCGGAGTCGGTGTCGGTGTAGGTTCCGGTGTGGATGTAGGCTCCGCTGTTTTTATCGGCTCAACCACATCCTGAATACTGCTTACCGGGGTATCAGCCTGAATAGGTCCCTGCTCACTGTGGGTTACATTCCACACCACAAAACAAAACACCACTACAAAAATGATACATGCAATAGTACCAATAAATACCCCACCAAAATCTGTTTGTTCACTTCTATAACTATTATTATTCTGCTTCATATTTCTCCGCTTGAGCCTTAATCAGTTCTTCATCTTCAAAGTAATTAATTCGCATAGCACTCTTAACTTCAGATAAGGTCTTGGCTGCCGTATTTCTGGCATCCTCACTACCTGCTTTTAAGATATTGTAAATCTCAGGAATATCCTTCTCAAACTCTTTTCTGCGAGTTCTGATTGGCTCCAGCTCCTCCTGCATTACATTGTTAAGGAACTTCTTTACCTTCACATCGCCCAGACCACCTCTGGTATAATGTCCTTTTAACTCATCCAGATTCGCATATTCCGGTAAATATCTCTCAAAATGCTCGTCCTTGCAGAATGCATCTAAATAAGTAAATACCGTATTGCCCTCTAAGTGACCCGGATCAGATACAAGTAAGTGGGTTGGATCTGTATACATACTCATAATCTTCTTCTTCACATCATCTGCACTATCTGCCAAATAAATGCAGTTACCAAGAGACTTACTCATCTTTGCCTTACCATCAATACCCGGTAATCTTCCACAAGCATCATTCTCCGGTAAAAGCGCCTTAGGCTCAACCAGCACAGGTGCGTACACGGTATTGAACTTATGTACAATCTCTCTGGTCTGCTCAATCATTGGAAGCTGATCCTCTCCTACCGGCACTACATTGGCCTTAAAAGCTGTAATGTCTGCTGCCTGGCTGATTGGATAGTTAAAGAATCCCACAGGAATACTCTGCTCAAAATTTCTCATCTGAATCTCGTTCTTTACAGTAGGATTTCTCTGAAGACGAGCTACTGTCACAAGATTCATATAGTAAAAAGTCAGCTCCGTAAGTTCTGCCACATGGGACTGGATAAATAAAGTGGACTTCTTCGGATCAAGTCCACATGCCAGATAATCCAACGCAACCTCAATAATGTTCTGACGCACCTTCTCCGGATTGTCAAAATTATCGGTAAGCGCCTGCGCATCTGCAATCATAATATTAATCTTATCAAACTCACCGGAATTCTGAAGCTCCACTCTTCTTCTGAGTGAACCTACATAATGACCTACATGCAATCTTCCGGTAGGTCTGTCACCTGTTAAAATAATTTTTTCCATAATAAAACTTCCTCCACAAGGGCTTCCGCCCAATATATTGACTATACTACCACAAATGTAACAATTTTACAACTTTCTTAAGCCCTTTGGGTAGTGATTTTTCATAATTCCCCCGGCAGCTTTTCCCCAGCCCATGGAATATCCCTCTACCGTAATAAGATGCCAGCCCTTACCAGCCTCTATCGGAAAAGTCTGACCACCTAAGAAACGCAGCGCACTACCATCCTCCAAGGATAAATCATGGCTGTACTCCACCTCCGACGACTTTAAAGCCAGTGCCAGTGCGTGAGAAGGTTCAAACCTGTTCTTCTTCATAGTCCCCAGATGAAGTCCCGGACGAAGTACCTTTAATTTATATAGAGATGGCATATTTTCCGGGCCCAGATAAAGCTGGTCACCATACTTTATATATACTCCATTTAAGTCTACCTTCAGACATTCCTTGGCGAATTCTCTATACTCGGTCAACTCCTTGGGGTTCACACTCTTTTCTAATCCATAGAGACTACGTACTTCTCCATCAGACTCACCACACTTTTGGAGAACCGCAAGATAGTGCCCTTCTCCGTCAGATATATGTGGCCAGATTCGCATAGTAAGTTCAATACCATCCGTAGGAAACTGGCACCACTCAGCTCTCCCCGGCGCAAAGCTCTCAGGCTTCTGCGACGCCACGATAGAATACTCCTGATGACGCTCCAAAAAGCGACTGATACTTCCCTCATTCTCCGTAGGCGCAAAAGTACAGGTGGAATACACAAGCCTTCCTCCCGGCCTGAGCATCCTATCTGCACAGTCTAAGATGCCGTCCTGCCTCTCACCGCAAAGCTCCACATTTTCAAGACTCCACTGTATGGATGCCTCTTCATTCTTACGGAACATTCCCTCTCCGGAGCAAGGTGCATCTACCAATATTTTATCGAAATATCCGGCAAACACCTCCGCCAGTCTTTCCGGTGTTTCATTGGTTACAATAGCGTTGCGAATCCCCATCCGCTCCACATTCTCAGACAGAATTTTGGCTCTTGCCGGATGAATTTCATTACACACAAGAAGCCCTTTCCCTTGCAAATCTGCTGCAATCTGAGTAGACTTTCCTCCCGGTGCCGCACATAAATCCAGCACACGCTCTCCCGGCTTTACTTCCAGAAATGGAACCGGTGCCATGGCACTGGGCTCCTGGATATAATACACCCCGGCTTCATGAAACGGATGCTTTCCGGGTGCATCCTCCACCTGATAGTAATACCCGTTTTCCGCCCACGATACCGGTTTCAGATGAAAGTCCACCTTATCCAAAAACTCCGTTCTATCCCCCTTCAAAGGATTAAAACGAAGCGCCTGGAACCTGGGCTTCTCATACCCGGTCTCAAAAGCAGCATATTCCTCGCCCAACATTTCCTTCATTCTATTTACAAAATCTATTGGAAGCATAATTGATTCTCCTTAAGTTTCCTAGTCTTCAGAGCCATTCGCAAAATCGCAGCCTCGCTACTTTCCTTTTGCAAATCATTTGATTCTCCTTTAGTTTCTTAGTATAGCATGCTATAAATCCTCACGCAAATATAATACAATAAATACCTTCCTTTCGGTCATAAATATGATACAATAAAGTACAATCAGTCAGCATGATAATCCATGCAGAAAGCAGGCACATATGGAGAAAATCGTAAGATTCGCCGCAGTATTTTCCGATCACTGCGTATTACAAAGAAATAAAGAAATCCGGGTATGGGGTATCGCAGATGATGATGTTAAGGTATGTGTTACCCTGGGTGGCATCAGCGCAGAGGCTATTGCAGCATGCAATAAGTGGGAGGTAACTTTACCTGCCATGGAAGCAGGCGGTCCATATACCATGACTCTTTCCGGCGACGGTGAGCATTTCCGGACTCTGGAAGATATCATGATTGGTGAAGTGTGGCTGGCCGGTGGTCAGTCTAATATGGAGTTTGAACTTCGTCAGGAGGCCGACGGGAAAGCAGCTATTGAACGTGCTAAAACGGAAAATGTGCGCTTCTACTATGTGCAGAAGAAAGCATTTATAGATGCTCATTTTTATGAGAAGGAACGCACCAACCACTGGATGATGGGCGATGACAAAGACGTGGAACTCTGGTCTGCCGTGGGATATTACTTTGCAGAGCAATTATCCCGAAAGCTTGGATGTTGCGTAGGTATCATTGGCTGTAACTGGGGTGGTACCAGTGCTTGCGCATGGCAGGACAAGGATTCCATTCTCTCCCACGAAGATACCGCAATCTACTGGAAAGAATACGAAGAACTTTTGAAAAAACAGGATTCGCAAGAATATGAAAAAGAACTACTGGACTATAAAATCTGGCATGCTGACTGGCAGCCCCGGATGGATGCTTACTATGCCGAGCATCCGAATGCACTGTGGGATGAAGCACAGGCAGTGGTAGGTGAATGTAAGTGGCCCGGACCCATGGGACCCAAGCATGAATTCCGCCCCTGTGGGCTTTATGAGACCATGCTCCGCCGCATCGTTCCCTACACCCTTGCCGGTGTCATCTACTATCAGGGGGAAAGCGATGACCATAGACCGGACAGCTACTATCACCTGTTAAAAAGTTTGATTGTCGCATGGCGCAGAGATTTTAGGGATTCCCATCTTCCCTTTATCTATGTACAGCTTCCGGCACATCACTATGTTTCCAACGAGCCCAATGACCATTGGTGCATTATCCGTGAAGCCCAGATGAAGCTCCACAAAAAGCTGAAAAATACCGGTCTTGTTGTAGCCATGGACCTTGGAGAATACAACAATATTCATCCGGTACATAAGGCGCAGGTTGGTAAGCGTCTGGCTCTTCAGGCATTGCATCATGTTTACGGTCTTCTGGAGAAATCCGATGTCTATGGCCCTATTTATCAGGCACATGAAACGAAGGGAAGTAAGATAGTAATTTCTCTGGAAAATGCAGAGACAGGACCCATTCTGAAGGATACAGAAGTTTCCGGCTTTGAGGTTGCCGGCAGTGATGACATATTTTTCCCTGCAAAAGTCAAGATTGATGGCAATTCTCTCATCCTTAGCTCAGCCTATGTGTCCGTTCCTCTTAAAGCAAGATATCTGTGGGTAGATTACGGCATCTGTAGCATTTACGGCACAAACGGCCTTCCACTTGCACCATTTAGAACCTAAGAATAAAATCCGCACCTTGAAGAAATCATCCCTTAAGTCCTTTCACAACTTAAGGAATGATTTTTTACTATGTGCAAGTAGAATTTGATTGTGAGCACTCAATTCTTCCATCTCTTCCATTCCACTGCAGCCTGGAAAACTCCTCTTAATTCATAAAAATCACTCCACACATTACAATCCCCCTATCACTTATCCCCCCATTCTACCGTAATAGGCATCACTTTGTTTGTAAATAGGTTATAATATGTTTTGCTTTCTATATATCACAAACGGGGAACGATATAATATATATTTTTTCTCAAATATATCATAGAGTACACGTACTTGTGCTTCATTTTCCCCACTATAATCTTTAGCATCAAATACAATTTTTTTATCTACAATAGTTATAATACTATTAATTTCTAAATTTTCATTGCCTCCACAAAGCTCATCTGTAAAAACTTCACTTACTAGGTCTCCTTCTGGTTCGTATATTGCAATTACTTTTTCAGTCCATGATATATAAGCTATAATGACATCTTTTTCATATAAAATATCTGTAATTCTACATGGTAAAACAACATCTTTCTCAACATATCCACTTTCGATATTTACCCATCGCACCCGCGTACTTTTTTTTTCATTATCAACGAAAGCCAAAATTATTATACTATCCAATGTTGTCAAAACTTGCATATAGTCAGAAGTCAATTCTTTATCAAAAGCTTTATCGAATGGTATGCTCTCTTGTTTTTCTTCTGCCATAACAAACTCATCTATAGAAACTACCAAAACATTATTTACACCAAAATCCTTTTCTACACCAGTTCTTATTTCACTCAACTCATACGGAAATATTTTTGCTCCTTCAACAACAATCCTTATATTGCCATTACTATTTAGAATATACGGCATATGATATGATTCTAATACTATTTTATTCCTAACCTGTAATATTTTATCCGTCACCAAATCTACCATATACAAATGTTTGATTTGTTCACCATCAGATTTTTCTTCTACAGTCTTAAAAAAAAGTATCCCATATTTATAATATACCTCAACGATTTCTTCATGACACGTTTCCAACAAAAAACTTCTTTTATAATTTTCAAAATCCGTTATGTGCAAACATTGCTCAATAATAGATATTGCATAAACGCAAGACTTATCGTCATCTGCAATATAAAATGTATTTTCTGAACCTACAAACATAGTTTCATTTACACTCTTTCCAAAAGTTAATTTTCTCAATTCCCTAGATGCGTTATTTTCTATTGTTGAATATACAAACATATTGTCATTGCCAAGATATTTTGTGGCACTCACACATAATGGAATATCAACCGGTTCTATACTTTTCTGCATTATTATTCCTCCTCTACATTTTGTTGAAACTCTAACACTTTGCCCTTTTCAATATAAAACTGATACAACTCATCATCTTTAATGATATCATAAAGATGAGCTATATTATAATAAAGTTCTGGGTCACTACTATTCAGCGACTCCGCTTTTTTAAAAACAGAAATAGCTTCATTTATCTTATTACTATTTGCTAACGCAATGGCTTTATTAACATACAATTCATATATTTCTGGATTTTGTTCAATTAATTTATCATATTCTCGAACTTCTAATTCATACTCTCCATGCTCAGAATAATAGAATGCCTTATTCAAAGCCACCTGAAATTCTATTCTATCACGCCCAACAAAACAAACAATAACAAACATAGCAACTAAAAAAAACAAAAACAAAAGTCGTTTTTTTCCAAAATCTTTTTTATCACATCACCTACTAATTTTTTTTACAAGTTTATAATCCATTACTAAAATACCCTTGCAACCATCAGTGTGATTGGCGCCATATCCTTTTCTCCTAAAATATCCCTCCCATAATATCTGCCAACAAAGTTTGATGGGGTTCTTTCATTTGATTCAAATCACCCATCTTCTTCCTCTGTATGTATCGATTGTTTGTCTGCCGAATTCTCAATATTACCTTTATCATAGTATAATTATCAACTATCCTTTCATTAGTGTACCATTGTCATTTCTTTATTCCACATATTAACAAGCCTCCAAAACTATCATTTGAAAAACGTACTGCAATTTTATTTTCTAGCATCAAATGTCAGTGAACCTATAATGACATAAAGTTATTGACTTATTTAATTTGTCAAGAATGTATTTTACTATAAATACAAAAAATGTTCCAAAACCATAATTGTTTTGGAACATTTCCTAAATATTATCACATCCTTATAACACATTAAACTTCTCTGCTTCTGCAGTCAATGCTCCTACTACCAGCTTGGTATCATCCATTGCTGAAGATATCTCAGTAACATCCTTCACCAAATCATTGGTATTCATCGCTGCAGTAGTAACACCGTTTGCACTTTCACCCACAGCTGCAGAAATGTCATTCATCGCCTCTGTAATGCCCTTAATCAGCATCTTGAGATTTGCAGACATATTATCAAATCCGGTAACAATTTCCGTAATATGGATTGCATCACTGTTGTACTGCTGTCCTGCAGATACAAAGCCCTCATAATCCGGCAAAACATTCTCGTTAATGTATTTTACAATAGTATTGGAGTTGTCAATCAGTGCCTTAACTGCCACAACTACCATATTGTTAATATTCTGAATATTGCCAGCTGCCATTCTACTGGAATCTGCCAGCTTACTGATTTCATCCGCAACAACTGCAAATCCACGGCCCGCTTCTCCGGCTCTTGCCGCCTCAATAGATGCGTTCAGTGCAAGTAAGTTGGTCTGTCCGGCAATGCTTAAGATTTCGTTGGTAAGCTCATTGACACGTTCTACGCTCTTACTCTCTTCGATTGCTTTCTCCAAACTCTCAATAATACCATTGATTACTTCACTGGTGTTATTCTTATTCTCAATAGCCGTTTTCTCCAGAGCTGCCGCACGCTTCTTCATCTCTTCTGAATAACTCATGAGTCCCTGAGATGCATCTGCTAAAACTACTACCTCACCATCTACGTTTAAAGCAGTTTCGTTAACATTAGTAACCGTAGAAGATACCTCTTCCATAGCTGCAGAAAGCTGTTCCATAACAGAGGAAATATCCATGGAATTGTCATTGGTAGTCTGTACCTTGCTATCAACTACGCCAACGATTTCCCCAAGTTTCTGGGTACTTTCATTAATCTGAAGCATGATTACCTGTAAGGTCTCAATAAACTTATTAATACCATCGCCCAACTTACCGATTTCATCGATGGAACGTACCTCAACACGCTTGGTAAGGTCGCCCTCTTCCTTATTAATGGTCTCAACAACTTCTTCAAGCTGCCTATTCATCTTCTTTAACGGATTCGCAATCTCCACAATGATGGTTCCGACAGCAAGTACTACGTCGATAAGAGTAAGAATAAACAGAACAGACACCGTGCTTGCCGCACTATCATATACTGCCTGCTGAGTAGCCTTTGCTTCTTCCATATGCTCATTGTTGTGCGCTATCATTTCATCAATGAGAGCCGCTATCTCGTTACCTGTACTGGTAAGCACACCATTTGCTAAGGATACCGCCATGTTAGCTCTGTTCTCACTACAAAAAGCAATGGCTTCCTCCATACTCTTCATATAGGAATCATATGATGCGGTAAATGAATCCACCATCTCAATATCATGCTCATCCGTAAGCTTGACTTTATAGGACGCAATGGTTGCATTAATCTCATTAACAACTTCTGTTTTTTCTTCATTCAAACGGGTCTTCTGTGCATCAGCCGTAGCAATACAATGACCAAAGGTAATTTTCTGTAAGCTCTCAAAATCTGCCTTAACCACATTTAATTCATTGACACTGATTGCATACTTCTCAGAAATCTCAAGACTTGCATTCAATAGCTTGCCCAAAGATACCTGCACTGTCACACATAGCGCAGCTACCATTGCCGTCAATAATAATAACGGTACAACCACTTTTGTTGTCACCTTATATTTTCCAAAAAGTCTCAAGTTTGTCCTCTTACGCTTCTGCTTTTTTTCTTTTAACTTTGCCAATGGTATATCCCCTCTTTCCTTAGTACCTTTGATACTGTATCATAAGTACTATTATACACAAAAATCAGAAAGAGGCAACAGATTTTATTCCTTTTCTTCCATTACAGACATATAAGCAGGGCGAATAATCTTATTCATACCGATAAGCTCTTCGATACGATGGGCACTCCATCCCACAATACGCGCAATAGCGAAAATCGGCGTATATAATTCCATGGGAATATCCAGCATTTCATACACAAATCCGCTGTAAAAATCCACATTCGGGCTTACACCCTTAAAGATTTTTCTCTTAGCCGCAATAATCTCCGGAGCCAACGTCTCGATATTCTTATAAAGACGCATCTCCTTCTCACGTCCCTTTTCTGCTGCAAGCTGTTCTACATATCCCTTGAAAATCACTTCACGGGGATCGGACAGGGAATAAACCGCATGACCCATACCATAGATCAATCCCTTCTTATCGAACACTTCTCCGTCCAGTATTCTGGTCAGATATGCGCGAAGTGCCTCTTTATCATCGGTATCCTTCACATTCTTGTGAATATCACGAATCATCTCCATAACCTTAAGATTGGCACCGCCATGCTTTGGTCCCTTCAAGGAAGACATTGCCGCCGCAATTGCAGAATAGGTATCAGAACCGGAGGAAGTTACCACACGGGTAGTAAAGGTGGAATTATTACCACCACCATGCTCCATATGTAAAATCAAAGCAATGTCCAATACTTTCGCTTCAATCGGCGTATACTTTTTATCCGGACGAAGCATCATAAGAAGATTCTCCGCAGTAGATAAATATGGATCCGGTCTGTGAATGTACATACTTTCATCATTGTCATAATGATTATAGGCATGATATCCATAAATTCCCAGCATCGGGAAAATACTGATTAACTGAATACACTGACGAATACTGTTCTCAATACTTGCATTACTTAGGTCTTTATCATAGGATGCCAAAGTAAGAATACTTCTAGTCATGGAATTCATAATATCCTTGGACGGTGCCTTCATAATTACATCCCTGGTGAAATTTGTCGGAAGCTTTCTCGCCGCTCCTAAAATATCAATGAATTCTTCAAGCTGATCCCCGTCCGGAAGCTCACCGAATAATAAAAGGTATGCAATCTTCTCGAAGCCAAAAGCCTCTCCCATATTATCAATTAACGTATTCACCTTATATCCGCGATACCACAGTTCACCGTCGCAGGGAACCTGTTCTCCGCCCTCATTTTTGAATGATATAATCTTCGAAATATTCGTTAATCCCGTAAGAACACCCTTACCATTCTGATCACGTAATCCTCTGTTTACTCCATACTGTCTGAAGAGTTCATCCGAAATGGTATCATTCTGGATACACATATCCTTTACCTGGTCTGCATATTTCTTAATTTCGTTTTCGTAGGCCATTCTACCCCCTCCTTCTTCTTATACATTTATTTATACACTCTTCTAGTTTAAAGCATGAAACCACTTTCCCGCAACTAAAATATACATAAAATTTATTAAATACATTGTTTATGTGTGAAAAAGGAATTAAGATATTGTAAAAGATACAGAAGGAGAAAAAGCATGTATGAATGTCCCAATTGCGGCGGCAATTTGAAATACAATATCCGCAAGCAAACACTGAAATGTGACCACTGCGATACTACCATAAATCCTTATGATGTTACGAAAGAATGTGATGCTGAAGAATCCATCAATTATGATGTAACCATTTTCACCTGCCCTCAATGTGCCGGTGAAATCCTAAGTATGGATGAAACAGCTGCCACCTTTTGCAGCTTCTGTGGTGCTTCCACCATTTTGGACAGCCGGATTAGCAAGGAACGCCGTCCTGCCAAAATCATCCCCTTTACCAAGACAAAAACCATGTGCAAAAATGCCTATATGAAGATTGCCAATAAATCGCCCTTTCTTCCTGCAGACGCCAAGGACGAAAAGTGCATCGACAGCTTCCGTGGCATCTATATGCCTTACTGGGTCTACGATATCAAACAACAGGGCCCCATAACACTCTACGGTACAAAGACCAGTCAGTCTGGCAACTATCAGATTATAAAAGACTATGAAATCCGAGGCGAAATTGATGCCAGATACGTTGGTTTTTCTCATGATGCTTCTGCAGCTTTTGCAGACTCCATCAGCGAATATCTGGAACCCTTCGACACTACAAAGGCCCGTCGTTTCACACCATCTTTCCTAAGTGGCTTTTACGCAGATACCTCCGACGTATCTGAAAAAGTATATAGACAGCAGGCTTTGGAAAAAGCCGCGAATAACACTGTAGACCGGATACTTCGTGCCAAACAGCTTCGCAGCTATGGAATCAAACCTGTTACAGACAAAATTGTTCAGACGCATACGCAGCTTGATAATGCAACCTTACATATGTTTCCGGTGTGGTTCATGTCCTATCGGAAAGGGGACCGTGTGGTATACGCTACCGTGAACGGACAAACCGGAAAGGTAGTTGCAGACCTTCCCATTGATGAGAAGAAATTCATTCACAGCAGCCTGCTTATGGCTATACCGATTTTCCTGATATTAAATCTGCTTTTTACCTTACGCCCCATCATCACTCTGGGCATTGTATTAGCACTATCCGCTGCCACACTGTTATTCTATGTCTTTGAAGTCAGGGCAATCAAAAAGAAAGAATCCGGTCCCATTATCCGTAAACTGACCAAAGGATTTCCCGGTGCCATTATCGCCATATTTCTGGCACTGGCAACTATGATTATTAATCCGGTCCGGGATATTTATTTTTACGGTGCAAGTGCGCTTTGTCTGGCCGCCATGTTTACCACCTTACTTTGCACCATTCATTATTACAACATTCTGGCAACCAGACCATTGCCCCAGTTTAAGACTCATACGGGAGGTGACGACAATGCGTAAGTTTTCTTTTGCCATCACTGCACTGCTTCTGACGATGATGCTTCTTCCAATAAATGTCAAGGCAGCTGCTTACACCAATGACACAACCGGCTACCGTTGTCTGTTGGAAGACGATGCAGACCTACTCTCCCCAGGCGAAGAAGAGGTCCTCTTAGATGATATGAAGCCGATTACGGAATATGGAAATGTGGCCTTCAAATCCATTGCCTCCAATGCAGCTACCACAGAGTCTTATATCAAAAGCTACTACCGAAAGGCTTTTGGAAAAGCCAGTGGTACCGTATTCTTAATCGATATGGACAACCGTAACATCTGGATTTTCAGCGACGGAAAGATTTATCGTACTATTACTAAAAGCTATGCCAACACCATTACAGACAACGTATACACCTATGCTTCTAAAGCCGATTACTATAAATGTGCAAATAAAGCATTTCTACAGATGTATGATTTGTTGGAAGGACGCCGCATTGCCCAACCCATGAAATACATCAGCAATGCCCTTTTGGCTCTCGCATTTGCCTTTCTTGGCAACTATATACGTTTGCGCATTTACACTCATAAGACAAAGGCAGACACATCCCAGCTCATAAAGAAAATGGATCACCATGTAAAATATCATTACATCACCAGCGTTCTTCTTCAAACAAAAAAGGTCTACGCTCCCCCCAGCTCTGACTCCGACAGCGGCGGGGGCAGTTATTCAAGCAGCGATAGTGGTGGCGGTTCTTCAGGCGGTGGCGGTGGTCACAGCTTCTAAGCATATTAAAAGGCGCAGCAAAAGAAATCTTTCTTTTGCTGCGCCTGACTTTATATCTAATAACAAAGCACTTCCGCACCAGTCTCGGTAACCAGTACCATAATTTCCCACTGGGCTGAATCACTGCCATCCTTGGTATAGACCTCCCAGCCGTTTTCCTTGTCGATCTCGATTTCTACACCACCGGCATTCACCATTGGCTCAATGGTAAAAATCATCCCCGGTACTAAAAGCATATCCGTACCTTTCTTCGTATGATACCCTACCCATGGCTCTTCGTGGAATTCCAGTCCCACGCCATGTCCTCCGATTTCACGGACTATTGTGTAGCCATTATTATAAGCATGGTCATGAACCGCCTGTCCCATGTCCCCCAGAAATCCCCAGGGCTTTACCTGCTCTAATCCTTTTTCCAGGCATTCTTTTGTGATGCGTACCAAACGCTTTCTTTCCTCACTAATTTCTCCGATGCAAAACATACGTGAAGAATCCGAATAATATCCGTCTAAAATTGTGGATACATCAATATTTACAATATCACCATTTTTCAAAATCACGTCCTCAGAAGGAAATCCATGACACACCTGACTATTCACAGAGGTACATACACTGTAGGGATACCCCTCGTATCCCAGAGGTGCCGGATAAGCACCTGCCGCAAAGGTCATGTCATGGACAATTTTATCGATTTCCGCAGTAGACATCCCTTCACAAACCACCTGCTCTAAGTGATCCAAAATAGCAATATTGATTTTACAGCTTTCCTTGATTTTCTCAATCTGCTCAGGTGTTTTAATAATATCCCGGGTTGGTACTACAGCCCCTTTTCTTGCAAAACTTTCCACTTTTGCATCAAAGGCTTCATGACATACCTTATATTTTCTGTTGCTGCCGCACCAGCAGGCATCATTACGATTGGGCTTCTTCATTAACATATTCGTTACCTTCTTCATATAAAGATAGAGAGTCGGTTTCCCGACTCTCTACAATATAACACTTTCTTCATTGAAGTTCAATCAGACTAACTAAATTTACACTTCTTTTTGCATCTTATAAGCCGTACTGCGCTTTAATCTGCTGGAATTCATCACATGCTGCAAAACTGTTCATTACAGTCTTACGGTCTACGCCGCCATCTAAAGCAGCTTTCCATGCATCGATTCCGGCCTGATCTGCTTCACGATCCATAAAGGTTCTGTACAGAGCCTTTACAAATGCCTCGTCAGAAGTACTCTTTGCAAGATACTCTCCTGA
>JAZQIQ010000048.1:0-56828 GCA_045541195.1 Acetatifactor sp.
CTGTGAAGAGAGCATCCGGAATCCTTTCCGTTTTACCGGAGAGCAGTACGATGCTGTAACAAACCTCTACTACTTAAGGGCAAGATACTACAATCCTGTCATCGGCCGTTTCACCCAGCAGGACACCTACCTTGGGGATGGGCTGAACCTGTATGCGTATGTGCAGAATAATCCTGTGAAGTATGTGGACCCCAGTGGACATGCGAAACAGCATGATGTGGGGAAGGATGGGTATAAGACCAGCCATGGAAAGTCAAGTGAGAGTGGTAGTTCTTCAGTAAATTTACCAAGACCAGGTGAAGATGGTTTTATTGGTCCGCTTACTAGACCAGAACATCATTTTATTTTTGGCGAAGGAATCGGTCCAAAACAAAAAGGTGTTGTAGGAGCTCATAATATGAATTATTTTGAGCAAACTTTGACAAGAACAGGATTTGGGGTAGATGATTTGAGGATAGGGTCTCCTGTTCCGCATCCAACCATAAATGGTATATATTCACAGAGGTATACAGTACCTGCATATGATGGTAGGGGGAACTTTATTGGATTTAAAAATATAAAAGACCCTAAAACTATATATGACCCAACAGTGATACCTAATCGTCAAATGTTAGATTGGGGATGGGAAGCTATGGATAATGGTGTAGTATCTGGAAGAATAATAGAAGGAAGTGCATCAAATGGATTAAAATTCAGAGGTTATATTGGTGATGATGGTTCAGTTACAAACTTTTTCCCGATATTTGAATAGGAAGATGAAACAATGAAAAAAGCAGAATATTTACATTACTATTTTGAAAATATTCATTTTCAAGGAAAATTGCAATTAACTGCGATTAGAATGATTGCAGAAGAAAAGGGGCAAGGTGCAGAATATATATCTTGTTCTTATGATTGTAATGATGAAGACTATAAAGATGGGTATGTTACATTATATTTTTGGGAACCGGCTGTTAGTGAAGATGCCATGATTCATGTGGATAATTTGACATTTTTCAATAAGCTAGTGGAAGTATGTGAAAAGGATATCGAAAAGTACCCTGAGCATAGGAACATTTTGGATGAATATTTAAAGATAATTAAAAGAGACTTATATTTATAATGTCTCCACATAAGGACGCTCACCACCTAAACATTAACCATGGTCTTTAAATTAATCGAAATGGCTCTCGCCGAAGGCGATGTAACCCATGAAGATTAGTTTAAAGGCCTTAGGGCGAAATATGCCCTCTGGGTGCACTTAAGGACATCCGAAATCAAAACTGAATATTGTTTTTTCAAAGACTTAAAACGCATTGTTTTCATGGCACTTGGTGCTGTGAGGATGTTGCGTTTTTGTGTGATAGGATTGTAAAAAATAAGTTCAAAAGGCGGTATTTCAGACATAAAAATCGGTCAAAAAAGCGGTAATCTGGATAAAGATTTTCTTCATTTTAGCGGTAATTGTAAGGAGTGTGGTTTTGTATATTATTAGCATTCAAATCAGAGCAAAGTGTCAGACAAAGTTTTCAGACTATGCTGGGAAGCCTTATAATATCAGTATTTTTTGCTAAGGTAGAAATATAAGTTATTCCACAGAACGGATGTTTCTCACAAATGTTTAGAAGCCTTATATTATCAAATTTTTTTACAGGCCAGTTGTGTAATTTCAGCTGGCCTGTACTAAGTAATCTTCTTATAACTAATTTTATTTCTTATAATAATTTACAATCTTCTTCACTGCACAAATGACATCTGCAACATCCTCATCTGTCATGGAGTAGAAGAGGGGCAGACTCATGCTTTCCAGATAATACTTTTCAGCTTCAGGACAAAGTCCCTTGGGATAACCAAGTCCTTCATAATAAGAATGCCAGTATACCGGTAAGTAGTGTACCTGAGAGTAGATGCCTTCTGCGCGGAGAGCGTCAAAGAACTCTCTTCTTGTGCAGTTAAGCTGCTCTAAGTGAAGTCTCAGGATGTATAAGTGTCTGGTGGTATCAGACTCGGGAATCTCTTTTTGTATTTGAATCTGTGGCATATCAGCAAAGGCTTCTTCGTAAGCTTTCACAATTTCTTTTCTACGCTTGGAGAAAGCATCCAATTTATCCAATTGGCTCATCAGTAATGAAGCCTGGAATTCCGTAATACGGTAATTATAACCAAAGCCAACCTGCTCGTTATACCAAGGATCGTCGGTGGGATTCTTCATCTGGCTGATATCTCTTGTGATGCCGTGGGTGTGGGCAAGAACCAGCTTTTTGTAAAGCTCTTCGTCATTGGTTGTAACGGCACCGCCTTCCCCTGCGGTAACAGTTTTCACAGGGTGGAAGCTGAATGTAGTCATATCCGCAATACTTCCTACCGGCTGACCGTTATATCTAGTGCCGATACTGTGCGCTGCATCTTCAATCAATACTAGGTTGTGTTCCTTGCAGATTGCACGGATTTCATCAAGTTCCGTTGCCTGACCGGTAAAGTCCACTGCAACAACAGCCTTGGTCTTCTCTGTGATACATGCGCGGATGGATGATGGATCAATGTTGTAAGTCTCAGGATTTATGTCTGCAAATACCGGTTTCGCACCTACATAAAGGGCACAGTTGGCACTGGCGGCGAAGGTAATGGGGGTAGTGATAACCTCATCACCGGGGCTGATGCCGGCTGCCATTGCTGCGATATGAAGTGCTGCAGTACCGTTGCTTACTGCCACGCAATACTTGGCTCCGGTAATCTTACAGAGCTTTTCTTCTAATTCTTTTGTCTTAGGACCGACGGTGAGGTAATCACTGCGAAGGGTGTCTACCACAGCCTGAATGTCGGCATCATCAATATATTGTCTGCCATAGCTGATAGGTGTCTTACGAACGGGAGTGCTTCCCAGAATTGCTAATTGTTCCATGTCAATACCTCCTTGACTAATCTACATAAGTATAGCACTTGCAGAGCTTTTCTGAAAGAGTATAAAGCCTCAGAGTTTCTTAGAAATTTCTTAACAATAACAATTTGCTTTTAAACATAGATAAAACGTGGTAAAATATTATGAATAATGCTATGAAAATGGGAGGAGTCTGATGTCTTCCAGAATTTATATCTGTCACACCTATTATCATGTGTATGTGACGTTTTTGAAAGAATTGAATTTGCCTAAGGAATGCAGGGGACAGGCATCCCTTGTGTTAAGTAGCCTATCCATAGATTTTGAGAATTTGAAAGAACGGGTGGCGAGTACCGGGCTTTTTGAAGCAGTGTATGAATTTGATGAGAAGCGGGATACCTTTTTCCCTGAGCTTGCAAAGTATCGTCAGAATCGGGGGAATATTATTGCGAACCTTTGGCAAAGAATTATTTTTACCAGAAAATTTTCAAAAGCTCTTACCCCATATATCCCGGTGGATTTAAAAAAGTATGATGAGGTCTACGTGTACTGTGATTCAGATCCTATCGGATACTATCTGAATGTGAATCATATTAAATACCATGCCCTTGAGGATGGATTAAACTGTCTTAAGAATTATGACGCGGCAAGATATGATAACAGAGGGCACTTCGGTCTGAAGGCGTTCATGTCGGAGAAGCTGAACCTGATATTTATTCAGAATGGATACGGAAAGTATTGTATCGATATGGAAGTCAATGATAAGTCTGTAATCAAGTATCCTTATCACAAATATGTTGAGGTGCCCAGACAGGGGCTGGTGGACAGGCTGACACAGGAAGACAAAGACATTATTCTCAAAGCTTTTATCCGGGATATGGATGCTTTGAAGAAGCAGATTTCAGATTCGGATGGAGTTAATGACAAGATTCTGATTTTGACAGATCCTCTTTGTACGTTGGACATCCGGGAGAGGATTTTCCGGGATATTATCGAAATGTATGAAAAAGAAGGCACTGTCTTTTTGAAGCCGCATCCAAGGGATGCGCTGAATTACCGCAAGCTTTTTGCGGAGTATCCGCAGTTTGATGCTACGGTTCCCATGGAGATGTTGAACTTCTTTCCGGGGCTTCGGTTTAAGAAGGTGGTTGCAGTGCTGACCGAGATTAAGTTGATTCAATTTGCGGATGAAGTGGTACGTCTGGGGGAGGACTTTATGGACAAGTATGAGGATCCGTTGGTGCATCGTCAGAATGAGCAGATTTAGAGGAGTTATATGAAACAAATTTTAAAGAAACTTAGGGTTTTATTAGATAAAAAACAGAAGCGTACCATGGTGGGACTTGTGTTTCTCATGATTATCGGCGCGGCGCTACAGACATTGGGTGTCAGTATGATTCTTCCGGTAGTTACTCTTGTGATGGACAAGGAGGCAATTTACAAGGAAGGTCTTCTAAATCAGGCATTTGTTCTGATTGGCGGTGGTGATGAGACCAGATTTACCGTGATAGTTATGTTGGGCTTAATCGGGGCTTTTATCTTGAAAAATGCCTTTTTGTATTTTCAGCAGAAGGCAACGCTTGCCTTTGTATATACTAATCAGTTCCGTACCTCTGAGCGGATGATGAAGAATTATCTTCGCAGAGGATATGAGTTTTATCTGAATGCGGATACTGCGGTGGTACAGCGTAATATTACCTCAGATGTGAATAATATGTATGCGCTGATTCTGGCACTTCTGACACTGATGTCAGATGGTATTGTGTTTGTATTTCTGGTGGTATTCTGCTTTATGCAGGATGTGGTAATGACCATACTGATTGCGGTGGTTTTACTGGCGCTTCTGGTGATTATCAAGATGGTTTTAAAGCCTATTTTACATAAGGCAGGAGAAGATAATCAGAATTACTACAGTGGTCTGTTCAAGTGGATTTCCCAGACGGTGCAGGGTATCAAGGAAGTGAAGATTACCTGCAAAGAGCAGTATTTTGTAAGTGAATATGTAAAGTGCGGCAAAGGGTATGTGGATGCGGTACAGAAGTATAGTTTATATAATCAGGTTCCAAAGCTTTTGATTGAAACCGTGTGTGTCATGGTTATGGTGGGCTATATGCTGTTTATGGTTCTTACCGGTGTGGACAGTGAGAATATGATTTCAACGTTGACCGCTTTTGCGGCAGCAGCATTGGTACTTCTTCCTTGTGTAAACCGTGTGAATAATCAGATTAATAATATTTCTTACTTTGAACCATTCTTCATGGGAGTCAGTGATAATCTGCAGGATGAAATCAGTGGAGAGCATGTGGATATGTCTTATGCTACGGACAGTGATGAGAAGCTTCCCATAAAGGATAAAATCGAGATGAAGGATATTGTGTATGCATATCCCAATACAGATAAGCTGATTTTTGACCATGCGGATCTGACCATTCCCGTGGGAGCCAGTGTTGGTATTGTAGGTACTTCCGGTGCAGGCAAGAGTACGGTAGTGGATATCTTGCTTGGACTTTTGGAAACAAAAAACGGCACTATTTATGCAGATGGTGTGGATGTAAAAGAGAAGTATCGCCCGTGGCTTAAAAATATCGGCTATATTCCGCAGATGATTTTTATGCTGGATGATACGATTCGTAAGAATGTTGCCTTCGGTGTGCCGGAGGATAAGATTGATGAGAAGAGGCTTTGGGAAGTGCTGAAAGAGGCACAGCTGGATGAGTTTATTAAGACTTTGCCGGAGGGACTGGATACTGGAATCGGAGAGCGGGGAATCCGACTTTCCGGTGGTCAGAGACAGCGTATCGGTATTGCCAGAGCTTTATATAATAACCCGGAGGTACTGATTTTGGATGAGGCTACTTCGGCATTAGACAACGATACGGAAGCTGCGATTATGGAATCTATTAACAGGCTCCACGGAAAGAAGACATTGATTATTATTGCTCATCGTCTGCAGACCATCGAAAAGTGTGATGTGGTGTACCGGGTAGAGAATGGTAAGGCAACCGTTGAAAGAGGAACATTGTAGAATGAAGTTAAGTATTATCGTGCCGGTGTACAATATGGCCGGTGGTGGGAAGCTTGCGTTTTGTCTGGATTCCCTGATAAATCAGACCATTTCGGATTATGAGATTATCTGCGTGGATGATGCCTCCACGGACAATTCTGTGGAAGTTCTAGAGCAGTACAGTCTGGAATATCCGGATAAGATTAGGGTTGTGGTGCATGAGCGGAATAAGCGTCAGGGTGGTGCCAAGAATACGGGACTTTCCCATGCATGCGGAGACTGGATTGGTTTTATTGACAGTGACGACTGGATTGCACCGGACTTTTATGAAAAGCTCCTTAAGAAAGCAGAGGAGACAGGTGCCGACATGGTGGGGTGTGATTACAATCTGGTACAGGAGCATACCTTTGAGGTAGGACAGATTGTGCAGAATAATCCGGCGGAGCAGGCAGGTGTGCTGGACGAGGAAAAACATCGGTCACTGATTATGCGTTCCGGCAGTATGGTAATCAAGATTTATAAGCATCAGGTGATTAAAGATAATCACTTGGATTTTCCTGAGGGAATATTCTATGAGGACAACTGTGCCGGACCGGTGTGGTCGGTGTATTTCAAACATTTTGAGAAGGTGAATGAGCCTTTATACTATTACTATCAGCACAATACTTCTACAGTTCATTATGTAACGGAAGAGAAGTGCAGAGACCGCATGATTGCCGGAGAAAAGCTTTTGATGGAAATGAAGCAAAGAGGCTTTTTAGAACAGTATCATGAGGAAATAGAGTATCGCTTTACGGAGCTGTATTTTGAAAATACATTATTCTCCTACATGCTGGGAGCTAAGAATAAGCGTCTCAGTTTTGTGGAAGAGTTAAAGACAGGCATACAGAAGGCATTTCCGGAGTTTCGGAGGAATGCTTATTATCAGCAGTATGCGGAGGCAGAGCATAAGGAAATGATTGATATGCTGATGCAGTCCACAAGTAAGTTTTATTATGTGTATGGACTTAAGGTGTGGGTACGTAGTATGCGTAAGAAATTGGGGATTTAAGGAGATTATAATGTTAGGTAAGCTTAAAGGGTTACAACTGACAAAAAAGAAGAGCTTTTGGATTTTGCTGGCAGTACAAATCGTGCTTCTGGTATACGGTATTGTGAGTTTGTTTGGTCATGATGCGGTATATTCCTTTGAGCCGAGTCAGATGCAGGTAAATGTAGGGCATTATGACAGTGCTTTGGATGCAGTTGTGGTAAATGGTGATGAGGGGCTTACCGGCAATGCAGTGGATGTAAATATTCCTTATCTTCCCAAGGGCGTGTATAAAGTGGCACTGCGGTATGAGTCCGGCACCAGTGGTATCAGCTATTGCAGTGTGACGGCAGATCATGCAGGACTTCATAATTTCTATACCAACGGAGAGCATCTCCATGAGGCACTCAGTGCTACCGGATATAATATGTGGCTTATGGAGGATGTGGCCAATCTGATAGCCCATGTGAGCTATGAACAGGGTACATTGAAGGTATTTGGTCTGGATATTTACGAGACCAATGCGCTTGCAAGGATGAACTTGTTTAAGCTGGTGGTATTGTGCGTAGTTCTCAGCTTTTGTTATTTATTCAGGCAGATGGATGCCACATATGGTGTGACGGCAGACGCTAAGAAAGCATTCTTTGGATGTGTGGTGATTACCCTTATTGCCTCACTTCCTCATATGGTAGATTACATTACCAGCAGTGGGGATGTGGGATATCATCTTATGCGAATTGAGGGACTGAAGGATGGCATTTTATCCGGACAGTTCCCGGTACGTATTGCACCCAAGTGGCTCTTTGATAATGGTTATGCATCGGCAGTTTTTTATCCGGAGACTATGCTTCTTCCGGCGGCGTTGCTTCGAATGATTGGTTTTACGGTAACTACAAGTTATCATATTTACATGATTATGATGAATGCTCTGACAGTGTGGATTGCTTATTATTGCTTTAGCAGAATGTTTTCCAGTGTCAATGTTGGACTTCTTTGCAGTATGTTGCAGACCTTGTCAGTGTATCGGTCGTTCCGTAATTATTCCTTTGGGTCTATCGGAGAGACTCTTGGATTTATGTTTTTGCCACTGATTATCTACGGATTTTATCGTGTATTCACGGAGGACTATAAGTCGAAGGAGTATAAGTGGTGTTTTATTCCTCTTGCCATCGGATATGCGGGAATTATCCAGACCCACATGCTTACCTGTGAGATGGTAGCAGGATTTACAATTTTACTGTGTATTATTCTATGGAAAAAGGTATTTACCAAGGAAATCTTCTGGGCACTGGCAAAAACTGTAATCAGTGCGGCACTGCTTAGCTTATGGTATATTGTACCGTTCCTTGATTATATGATGACAGGTGATTTAACCATTCAGCATGTATCGGGAAGACTTATTCAGGACAGAGGTATTCTTCCGGCCCATATTTTCTTGGGATTTCAGATACATGGAGGTAATTTTTACTTCGATGAGACCGGTATGGTGAATTCCATGCCTATGGGTATTGGTTTTGGGCTGCTTGTGGTTCTGCTTGTTTGGCTCTATCTGCTTCTGATGAAGGGGAAAAAGCTGGTAACAGAAGAAGGACTGACTGCCGGACAATATATGGCAGGAGTGATTGCAGTCTGCTTTTCCGTGGTTGCAATGATTCTTAGTACATCTCTCTTCCCGTGGGACAGAATTCACGGAATGAATAAGCTGTTTGAGGTGTTGGTATCCAGCCTGCAGTTCCCCTACCGTTTTCTGATGATTGCTACCGCCATGCTGGTGTGCGTGGCAGGTGCAGTGGGAAGATATGCAGAATGCCAGGAAGAAAAGCTTTATAAGGTAGGCTTCTATGGTCTCATTACTGTTTTTACGGTGACCACCGGCGTATATCTTTTGACGGATGTGTTATATAAGGGAAGCTTCATGAAGGTATACAATGCTGCGGGAATGGGATATGGTTATATCTCAGGCGCAGAATATCTTCCTTACGGAACGGACCAGGCATTGCTTGGATACGGACTTCCGGAAGGTAGTGAGAATGTGGTAATTGAAGGTTATGATAAGGGCGCTTTATCATGGGAGGTAAATTGCTATAACCAGTCTGCAGAGGATGGATATGTGGAATTGCCGTTATTATACTACAAGGGATATCGGGCTGTGGATGAAGATACCGGAGAGAAACTTTTTGTATATGATGGTGAAAATCATATGGTGAGTGTGGAAGTTCCATCGGCCTATACCGGTATTATTTCCGTAGAATTTGTCAGTCCATGGTACTGGAGAGTGGCAGAGATAATCAATGTCCTTGCTGTAATTGGTACGGTAGTTTTATATAAACGGGATAAGAAAAAGCTTTGTTTGGAGAATAGAGGAAAGTAATGAGAACAGTTGCGATTATTACTGCCAGAGGTGGCAGTAAGAGAATTCCAAGAAAAAATATAAAGGAGTTTTGCGGAAAGCCGATTTTGGCCTATTCCATCGAGGCTGCAATACAGTCCGGATTGTTTGATACGGTGATGGTATCTACGGATGATGAAGAAATCGCCGAGATTGGGAAAAAGTATGGAGCAGAGGTGCCTTTTTACCGTAGTGAGAAGACAGCCAATGATTTTGCCACCACCAATGATGTTCTTTTGGAAGTGTTGGAGGAGTACGAAAAGCGTGGGGAGCATTATGATTTGGCGTGTTGTATCTATCCTACGGCACCGTTTTTGACTGCTGATAAGATTAAGGATGCAACAAAGAAGCTGATGGATTCGGATGCAGATACCCTGATTCCGGTAGTATCCTTCTCCTATCCGCCCCAGAGAGCTATGGTGATTGAGGATGGAAGGCTGGTATTTAAATACCCACAGTATATGGACAGCCGTTCTCAGGACTTGGAGAAGCATTATCATGATGTGGGACAGTTTTATGTATTCCGCACTGAGGCATTTAAGGTGAATAAGAAGTTGATGTTAGGTAATATTCTGCCTTATGAGATTTCGGAGATGGAAGTGCAGGATATCGATACCCAGACAGACTGGGAGATTGCAGAAATGAAATACCGTATTTTAAGAGGAGCAGTGGATGAAGCATAAAGTCGCATTGTTATCAAATGTGAATATGAATTTTGTGTTGCGTATGCTGGGGAAGGACCTGGAGGTGTATGCAGGGGAAGGCTATGGTAATGAGCTGGGGCTTCTAATGGATAAATCGTCTTCGTATCATACTTTTGCCCCGCAGATTACTTTTCTGGTTATGGATTTGCTGGAAGTAATTGGCCACGATACAGAATCTGATGCGGCACAGGCTGCTCTGGATAAATGGTTTGGAATGTTGGAAGGAACTTTGCTGCCCGGAAAGATTTATTATATTTCCGATGCATATCTGTGGGGCGTGGAGGTAGCACTTTTTACGGCGGAGCAGAGATTTGCACTGGAATGTTTATGGATGGATAGATTGCAAAGTCTGAAGGATAGACATCCGGGAGTTCGTATTTTCCCATACCGCAGGATTATGGAGACGCTGGGAAGTGAGAATGCCTTTTCATTGAAGCTTTGGTATATGGGAAAAATTCTGCATACCAATGAAGCTCAGAAGCGTATTGCAGAGGAGATTCTTCATAGGTGCGAGCTGGAGACATGTGTGCCTAAGAAGGTATTGGTGCTTGATTTGGATAATACCCTTTGGGGAGGGCTTGCGGGAGAGGCGGATATTACTCCGGTAACCTTGTCCGATGACCATGGCGGGCTGGCTTATAAGAATTTGCAACGAGTGATTTTGCAGATGCAAAAGACCGGCGTAATACTGGTCATAGCATCTAAGAATAATGAGGAAGACGCACTAGAGATTATTGATAAGCATCCGCATATGGTACTTCGTTCAGAGACATTTGCAGCAAAAAGAATTAACTGGAATAATAAGTCGGATAGTCTTGTTGAGATGGCAAAGGAACTGAATTTAGGACTCGATTCTTTTGTATTCTTTGATGATAGTGACACTGAGCGTGAGTTGATTAAAAAGGTGCATCCGCAGGTGGTCGTACCGGATTTCCCCACAAAGCCGGAAGAACTTGCGCCGGTTATGTGTGATATTTATAAGCAGTACTTTGAAAAGCCGGTAGTAACCAAAGAGGATGAAGAGAAAACCAGACAATATGCGGAGAATGCCAAGCGTAGTCAGCTAGAGGCCGGTTCTTTCAGTTTTGGGGATTACTTAAAGGATTTGCAGATTAAAGTGGAAAGAGTAGATGCCCGGGTCAATTTGGAGCGTCTTGTGCAGTTGGTTAATAAGACCAACCAGTTTAACTTAACCACCAGGCGTTATGAGCTTGATGAGATGCAGAGTGTGGTAGATGATTCCACCAAAAAAGTGTATTTATATAAGATAGAAGACCGCTTCGGTGATTATGGAATTGTGGCAGCACTGATTGTAGATGTGTCAGATGTTCCCGCAATTGAGGAGTTTGTTATGAGTTGCCGCATTATGGGGAAAAACGTGGAGTATGGCATCCTGACAGATGTGGAAAAGGAGTTGGCATCTCAGGGATATAAGGAGCTTCGAGGTTTATTTATTCCTACCGCTAAGAATAAGCCTGTGGAAAAGCTTTATGAAAAAGCCGGTTATGAGTTTGTAGGTAAACATTTTGATGCGGATATGTATGAACTGGATTTGTCTACGACTTTGGATAGAGAATTTTATTTGGAGATTTTAGAATGAAAGAAAAGATTATTGCATTAATGGAAGAGATTTTTCAGGTACCGGCAGGAACGGTAACAGAGGACACAAAGGCTTCTGATTTGGAGCAGTGGGATTCTCTTGCCCACGTAATGATGATTGGAGAGCTGGAAAGTCAGCTTGGTATTTCCATTCCGTTGGATGAAGCGGTGGAGATTACCAGTGTGGCAGAAATCTTTGAAAAAGCGGGGATTTAAGTATGGCAGTGACACTTCGGGAAATCAGAGAGTCGGATCTCGAAAACATTATGCGCTGGCGCATGGACCCGGAAATTACCAAGTACATGAATACTAATCCTAAGCTTACCCTGGAGGGACAAAAGAAGTGGCTGGCTTCCATTCGGGAGAATGAGGATGTAAGGTATTGGATGATATTGGTGGATGGAAAGGAAGCCGGAGTTATCAATCTTACCGGACTTACCAATCCCGGGGGAGACCTTGGCTGGGCATACTATGTGGGAGAGAAGAGTCTTCGTAGTATTATGACAGCATTGTCACTTGAGATGAGTATGTTTGATTATATCTTTGATGAGCTTGGTAAGAATGCGATTTACAGTGATGTGTTTACTTTGAATCAGGGGGTAATCAAATTACATCTTTTGTGTGGCGGAGAGATCGTGGAAGAGAAGAAGAATCATGTTACAAAAGAAGGCGTTTCCTATGATGTGACCTTTACACGGATGACTAAGGAGCGCTGGAATTCCATTCGCCATACGAAGAAATACGAGAAGATTACATTCCCGGAGGTGTAAGATATGAATAAAGAGATTAGAATCGGTAATAGAATAATTAGTAAGGACAGTCCGACATTTATTATTGCAGAGATGTCCGGCAATCATAATATGGATTTTGACCGGGCGGTGGCTATTGTGAAGGCCGCAAAGGAGGCCGGGGCAGATGCAATTAAGCTACAGACCTATACAGCGGATACCATTACTTTAAATTGTGATGATCCGTGCTTTAGACTGGAGCAGGATGCGCTATGGGATGGAATGATTCTGCATAAACTTTATCAGGAAGCATATACACCATGGGAATGGCAGCCGAAGCTGAAAGAAATTGCGGACGAGCTGGGGATTATTTTGTTTTCCTCGCCTTTCGATTTAACAAGTATTGACTTTTTGGAGGAGATGGATGTTCCGGCATACAAAGTGGCGTCTTCTGAAATCAATGATATTCCATTTTTAAAGAAGATTGCGAGAACCGGTAAGCCCATTATCATCTCTACGGGAATTGCTTACATGGAGGATATTGAGAATGCGCTCAAAGCCTGTAGGGAAGAGGGTAATGAGAATGTAATTCTGCTGAAATGCTCCACTGCATATCCGGCTCCTTATGAGGAAATCAATTTAAAGACGATTCCGAATATGGCGGAAACCTTTGATTGTATAGCCGGGCTTTCAGATCACACTATGGGTAGTGCCGTGGCAGGAGCCGGTGTGGCTGTGGGAGCGAAGGTTATTGAAAAGCATTTAACCCTCCGAAGAAGTGATGGTGGTGTGGATTCTGCATTTTCCATGGAACCGGAAGAGTTTAAGGAAATGGTGGATAACATCCGTATCATAGAGAAAGCCTTGGGCAAGGTAACTTATGAATTGACGGAAAAGCAGGAAAAGAGCAGAAAGTATTCCAGGTCTCTTTTTGTGGCACAGGATATGAAGGCAGGAGATGTGTTCACTCCGGAGAATCTTCGCAGTGTGCGTCCGGCATGTGGACTTCATACAAAATACTATGAGGAACTTCTGGGGAAGAAGATAACGAAGGATGCAAAATTAGGTACCCCCATGTCTTGGGAGTTAGTTGATTTTTCAGAGGAATTCTAAAAAGAAGAGGATACGGTGAAAAGAATCATTATCAGAGCTGACGGTAATGCGAGGATTGGTGCAGGACATTTGATGCGTTGTCTTACTGTGGCAGAAAAAATAGAAAAAAAGAAAAATGTACTCTTTGTCTGTGCTGACGAAGCCTCAGCCGAACTTGCCATGGAGCATGGGTATTCGGCCTTTGTATTGCAGACAGATTACAAGGATATGATAGCGGAACTGCCCTTGTGGGAGCGGATGGCGGCGCAAGGAATTGGCGGACTGGGTACAGGAAATGTCAGTATTCTTGTGGACAGTTATTATGTGAATAATGAGTATTTACAGAAACTGCGTAATTTCGGCATGGTGTTCCTTTTGGATGATATGGCAGAGGATGTGAAGGCAGCAGATGTGATTATCAATTACAATGCTTTTGCATCGGAAGAATCCTATTTCTTGTTTGAGAAAGAAGAGTACACGAAAGTATATGCGGGAAGTAAGTATATTCCGGTACGGGCGGACTTTGTGAAGTGTAGCTATGAGACAAAGGATAAGGCTGTAACGGCACTGATTACCACCGGAGGTGGTGACAGGGACAATATCGCAGGCCGGATTCTGGATGCGGTTTATGAGCAGGGAATGCATTATAAAGTGGTAACAGGAAGGTTCAATCCTCACTATGAAGCCTTGTGCGAATATGCTCAAAGTCATTCGGGAGTTGAGATTCTACATGATGTAAAGGATATGGCCGGACTGATGCGGGAGTGTGATATGGCGATTACAGCAGGGGGAACTACAGTGTATGAACTTTGTAGTATGGGGGTTCCTTTTATTTGTTTTTCTTATGCAGAGAATCAGGAGAAGCTGGTGAGCTATATAGGGGAAGAAGAGATTGCTTTGTCGGCCGGCAAGTATCACGTAGATGATGAGATGTGTCTGCGGAATATGAAGGCAGCATTTAAGAGGCTGAAGAGCAATGCGGAACTTCGCAGAAATTGCAGCAGTAGAGAAAAAGAAGTGGTAGATGGATTGGGTGCAGAGAGAATTGCCCGGTTATTGGAGAAATAGATTGGTAATAAAGCAGAATGTAAGGAAAATTACATATGTGTTGGTTGCAGTTTTGATACTTGCAGGCTGTTATCTGGGATATGAGAAGTTGACCCGGGTACCCAGGAAACAGGTGGACATTCTTTTTCTGGGGGACAGCTTGATCGGACAGTACCGGGATGAGACCTCTATTCCGTATCTGGTGGGGCAGGAGCTGGGAATGTCGGTGTTTAACGGTGCTATGGGCGGAACCAGTATGGCGAACCTGAATGTGGACGGAAACGAAGCTTATCAGAAGGATGGACTATCTCTGGCGGCACTTTCCAAGGCAATTTCCTATGATGACTTTGGCAGGCAGCAGACCATTACTGTACGGGAGTCTGCCACGGAGCATTTTCCGGCAGTGATTGATGAATTGGAGCAGATTAACTTTGAAATGCTGGATTATTTAATTATAGAATATGGCACTAACGACTATTTTGCAGGAGTGACTGTGGATAATCCGGAGAATCTCTATGATGAGACTACTTTTGCGGGAGCGCTTCGCAGTTCTGTGGAGATATTAAGAAAGTCTTATCCCCACCTTCAGATAATCTTAATAAGTCCTACCTATAATTGGTATTTAAATACGGTGGAAAACTGCGAAAATAAGGACTTTGGCGGCGGATATATGCCTGGGTATGTAAATGCGGTGGCATCCATTGCAGAGCAGTATGATGTGGGATATGTGGATGTTTATACGGATTTTTATCCTCAGAAAGCGCATGTAGAGGCCCTGATATATACGGAGGATGGTGTACATCCCAATGAGGACGGAAGAAAGAAGATTGCGGATGCAATCTGTGATTATATAAAGAGTAACTAAGGAGTTTATATGAAAAATCCTTCACAGATGTGGGAATGGTTAAAACTTCATATCAAAAAGAACAGTAAGCTGGCATTTGGGGCAGCATTTCTTATCGGTGTGATGGTACATGCACCTATTATGCTCAGTGATATTCCCAACCACGACGGATTGGACAGCTTATATTTTGATCAGAATATGATTACCTCCGGAAGGTGGTTTTTGACGGTTGCCTGTGGGTTTTCATCTTATTTTACGGTGCCGTGGCTGATTGGTCTTTTGGGAATTCTCTTTCTGGCATTGGCGGCAGCAGTGCTGGTGGATTTTCTGGAAGTGGAGCAGAGCTGGGCGGCGGTAGTGATTGGCGGATTGTTGGTTGCCTTTCCGGCACTTTCATCCACATTTGCCTATGTTTTTACGCTGGATGGATATATGATGGCACTTCTTTTTGCAGTACTGTCTGTCTGGTGTGTAAAGAAGTGGAAATGGGGCTTTGTGTCAGGTAGTGTCTTCCTTGCTTTTAGTATGGGAATTTATCAGTCCTATCTGCCATTTGCGGTATTGTTATCCATCTATGGTATTTTGATGATTTGTATGACCAGTCAGACCATAAGAGAGAAGTTTCTGGCCGGTTTGAAGTATTTTTATATGGGGATTATTGGTGTTGCCGGATATTATATTATTTTGCAAATTTTATTAAGGATACAAGGCAAGGAACTTGCCAATTACCAGGGGATTGATGGTATGGGAGCCGGGCTTAGCAGTGGATTACTTTCCTCCATAAAGTCCATGTATGTGGATTTCGTTGGATTTACCTTTGGTGGTAATGTGCTGATGAATAACGGCTTTTCCATGTTTGTAGTAGTTCTGCTTGCGTTGGTGACGGTAGTGACAGTGTTGTCACTTTGCGTATCGGGGAAATGGTATAAGAGTTTATGGTTTTATCTTGTAGTGGTGGTTCTCCTTGTGGGAACACCGATTGCAACTAATCTGATTTTTGTGATTTCGCCCAATGTGACATATCATCTTCTCATGCGTTATCAGTGGGTTCTGTTCCCTATCTGTATGGTAGCATTTGTGAGCCGATATACCACGGAGCAGTGGAAGGGCATTTCAGAATGGATTTTACTAGGATGTAGCGGAGTTCTATTATTCAATTTTGTGGTTACAGACCAGATTGCCTATTCTAATCTGGAAAAGAAATATGAGAAAACCTATGCTTACTGTCTGCGACTCTTAGATCGTATTGAGCAGACGGAGGGGTATTATCCGGGAATTCCGATTGCAATGGTGGGAGTAGTGGGGGACGAGCAGTTTCCGATTACGGATTTAACCGGACATGTAACATCCAATATGATTGGCATGACCGGGGATAATTTATTGTACACATCCACCAATTATAAATTGTTTATGAAGGCCTATCTTGGGGCAACCTTAAATATATTACCGGCAGAAGCTATGGCAGAGATGTATTACAAGGACGAGTATGTTGCTATGGACAGCTTTCCGGGAGAGAACTCCATTAAAATAATGGATGGGGTAATGTACATCAAAACAGAAAACGTAAACCGTTAGGAGGAATGGTATGGCAGTGTTGTCTATCGTACTACCATCGTACAATGAGGAACAGAATATTGAAAATACCGCAAAGGTACTTTCGGAGCTTCTGGAAAAGGAGCAGATTGCGTATGAATTGATTTTTGTCAGTGACGGTTCAAAAGATAGAACCTATGAGGAAATTGTAAAAGTGGCGAAGGGCAATCCACATATCAAGGGGGCAAAATTCAGTAGGAATTTTGGAAAGGAAGCTACCATTTTTGCGGGACTTCAGATGGCAACCGGAGATGCGGTTATTGTGATGGACTGTGATTTGCAACATCCTCCGCAGGTAATTCCGCAGATGTGGGAGCTCTGGCAGGAAGGCTACGAGGTGGTGGAAGGTATCAAGAGTAGCCGCGGAAAGGAAAGTCTGGGCTACAAGTTGAGTGCAGGATTGTTTTACAAGATTATGAGCTATCTGATAAAGATGGATATGAATTCTTCCTCGGATTTTAAGTTGATAGACCGTAAGGTGGTTGATGTGCTTTTGGAACTTCCGGAGAAAAACACATTTTTCCGGGCCTTATCCTTCTGGGCTGGGTTTAATACCACTACCGTAGAGTATGAGGTACAGGAGCGGGCATATGGGGAGAGTAAGTGGTCCTTTGTAAGTCTTCTCAGATATGCCATTACTAATGCGACTTCTTTTAGTACTTTGCCTCTACAGCTGGTGACGGTAATGGGTATGATTTCGATTTTGTTCAGTGCGATTCTGGCGGTACAGACACTGATTCGATATATTATGGGAACTGCGGTAGAGGGCTTTACTACGGTCATTCTTTTGATATTGATTATTGGTGGTTTTATAATGCTTAGTCTTGGTATTATCGGACACTACATAGCCAGAATATATGAAGAGGTTAAAGGTAGACCTAAATATATTATCAGTAGTGTGACGGATAATGTGCAGGGAGAAGTGATTGGTGCGTGGAAGCGCAGATAAATTCGGAAGAGAAAGGAGTCACTGCCGTGAAAAAGAGAATTGTGAGCGTTGAACTACTGCGCATCATTTCTATGATGATGGTGGTGATGCTTCATTATCTTTCCAAAGGTAATTTCTTACAGCCCTTAACGGGAGAATTCGGAACCAATAGCTATATAGCCTGGTTTTTAGAGGCGTTTTGTATTGTTGCCGTAAATGTGTATATGTTAATCAGCGGTTACTTCCTGGTGGAGTCGTCCTTTAAATTAGGACGTCTTGGAGAACTGGTTTGTCAGGTGATGTTTTACAGCGTCTGTGTGCCGGTGGTACTGATTGTACTGGGAGTAATCCCGGTTGGAGAGCTGGGAATCTATCGTCTGGCACAGTACGTGCTGCCTATTCATATGGAGCAGTACTGGTTTGCAACCGCATATGTACTGATGTATCTCTTTGCACCGCTCCTTGCAAGTGCAGCAAGGTCTATGGAGAAAAAGCAGTTACAGATTACCATTGTTCTGCTTCTTTTGTTTTTGTCCGTGCCAAAGTCTGTGATACCGGTCACGCTTACTTTGGACAGTCTTGGATATGATGCTCTTTGGTTTATGTGTGTATTTCTTGTTGCCGCATATATCAGACTTCATGGAATTCCCTTTTTTACATCATCAAAAAGGGGAATACTTTGCTATGGGGTATGTGCGCTTCTGATTTTCGGCTGGACCATGTTGCTACGTTTGATCTGTTTAAAGACAGGGGCACTGGAAAGCTTTGTACAGAATGCATATCATTATAATCATATTTTGAATTTACTGGCAGCTGTGTCACTTTTTTATGGATTTATTCATTGGAATATTTCAGCAGAAGGTAAAGTGGCAAGATTTATATGCCGGGTGGCTCCATATACTTTTGGTGTGTATCTGCTTCATGAACACGCGGAGATAAGGTGGCTTTGGCCAAACTGGTGTGGGGCAGATTTGAATGAAGCACCGTTAATGATGATTGTTAGAGCGGTCCTTTCCGTATTTGCAGTATTTGTTGTGGGAATTCTGATGGATATGGTGCGGGGAGTGTTATTTGGATGTTTTAAAAAGTTTTGGAGGAAAATGCGTGGATAAGCATTTTGAGAAAAAAGATAAACTGATAAATATTGTAATGCTTGCAGTACTGTTTTTCTATCCGCTACGCCATATTTTTCATGGGGTGGATTTATGGGATACCGGGTATAATTATGCCAACTTTACGTATATAGAAAACATGGATTCCATGTGGTATTTCAGTACATATCTGGCGAATATCGTGGGAAATGTATTAACCAAGCTGCCTTTGGGAGATACTTATGTGGGGCTGAATCTTTACACCGGGCTGACCGTATCTGTATTGGCCGTGCTGGGGTACCTGTTTTCAGTGAAGGTGGTAGGAATTCCCAAAGGGATTGCCTTTGTGGGAGAATTTATCGCGGTATGTCTTTCCTGGTGTCCTACTGCGCTTTTATATAACTATCTGACCTATCTTTTGTTTAGCGTTGCTGTGGTTTTTTTATATCTGGCACTGGTGGAGGAAGGAAAGTATACAAGGCTCTATTTTATTTTGGCCGGAATTTGTCTGGGGCTGAATATATTTGTGCGATTCTCTAATCTGGCACAGGCTGCCATGATCCTGGCAGTGTGGGCTATGGCAATTATCCGCAGGGAAAAGCTTGGAAAGGTAGTTTCCCAGACACTGACTTGTCTTGGCGGATATCTGGTGGGGGTAGGCGTAGGATTTATCATGGTGTCGGTTACAGATAATGGTTTAGACTACATCAATGGTATCGTACGACTTATGAGCATGCCATCAGAGGCATCGGATTATACGGTTTATTCCATGATTTACAGCCAGGTACATTACTATCTGATAAATCTCCGTTGGGTTGCATGCCTGATGGGATTGGTTGTATTGGGAATGCTCATTTATAAAGTGATTCCTCAGGTGTATAAGCGGTTATCACTGATTTTGTATGTAGGCTGCATTGCAGTACTGATAACGTTGTTTTATAAGCTTGGGATGTTCAGCTTTGATTATCACAATTTGTACAGTGTATTTCAGTGGGCCGGCTTTTTACTGGTGGGGACCCATTTAATAGGGATTGTTGTTATTTTAGGAAAGAATTTCTCGCTGAAGGAAAAGCTTCTGTGCGGGTTAAATATGTTGGTGATATTGCTTACGCCACTTGGAAGCAACAATCATTTGTTCTCAGCTATGAATAACGTATACCTGGCTGCGCCTATATCTGTATGGTTTCTTTGGAGACTGGTAAAATGGTTGCCGGAGGCAGTTTTTGTGAAGAAGTTTTCATTTAGCTGCATGCCGGTAAAGGCATTAATTTGTGCAGTGGTTGGGTTTTTGTTATATCAAAGTTTCTGGATGAGTCATAATTATGTCTTTATAGAAACTACGGGCGGAAAGGAACGTACCACTTTCGTACAGGACAGTGATGTTCTGCGCTGGGTAAAGACAGATGAGGAAAAGGCTGCGCAGCTTAGTGAGATTTCCCGGTTTGCAGTGGAAAATGGTCTGAAAGGAAAGGAAGTACTGTTGTATGGGGATGTACCTGCCATTTCCTTTTATTTGGAAATGCCTTTTGTTCTCAGCCCATGGCCGGATCTGGCATCCTATAATCTGGCTGTGATGACAGAGGAAATGGCCGAATTGCAGGGGGATATTGATGAGAAGGGCAGGGCGTGTCCGGTAATCATTCTCTCAAAAGATGTGGAGCTGTATGGGGCGGAAGAACCTAAGGTGCAGTTGATTGAAGAAATGGTGGAAAAATACCAATACAAAGTAACTTTTGAGAATGAACGGTTTATATTGTTTATGACGGATACAGAAATCTGAAAAGGAGAATTGGGTTATGATCAATTTTAATGTGCCTCCATATACCGGAAAGGAAATGGAGTATATTAAGGAATGTGTGGAAAATCAAAAAATCTGCGGTGACGGAGCTTATACCAAAAAGTGCAACGAATGGATTGAAGAGAAAACGAAAACGGGTAAGTGCCTTTTGACAACCTCTTGTACCCATGCGACAGAGCTGGCGGCACTTCTGGCAGATATTCAGCCGGGGGATGAAGTGATTATGCCATCCTATACCTTTGTATCCACTGCAGATGCTTTCGTTCTCCGTGGAGCGGTGCCGGTATTTGTGGACATACGGCCGGATACCATGAATATTGATGAGAATTTAATTGAAGCGGCAATTACAGAGAAGACCAAGGCTATCGTGCCGGTACATTATGCCGGAGTAGCCTGTGAAATGGATACCATTATGGATATTGCGAGGAGATATAATCTTTTTGTTATTGAAGATGCTGCACAGGGGATTATGTCTACCTACAAAGGAAAGGCGTTGGGTACCATCGGTGATTTTGGTGCTTTCAGTTTCCATGAAACCAAGAATTACAGCATGGGTGAAGGCGGAGCACTTCTTATTCGTGATGAAAAGTATATCGAAGAAGCGGAGATTATCCGCGAAAAGGGAACTAATAGAAGCAAGTTTTTCCGGGGACAGATTGATAAATATACTTGGGTGAATTTTGGCTCATCTTATCTTCCAAGTGATATGAATGCAGCGTACTTATATGCCCAGCTGGAAATGGCAGAGGAGATTAATAATCATCGTCTGGAGCTGTGGAACCGTTACTATGAATTGTTAAAACCCCTTGCAGAGCAGGGATTCATTGAACTGCCTTATGTACCGGAGGACTGTGTACATAATGCCCACATGTTCTATATTAAGGCGGCAGATATTGAAGAAAGAACGGAGCTGATTAATTTCTTAAAGGAACGGGAGGTAATGTCAGTATTTCATTACATTCCCCTTCATAGTGCGCCTGCAGGACTGAAGTTTGGTCGTTTCCATGGTCAGGATTTGTTTACAACCAAGGAAAGTGAGCGTTTAACCAGACTTCCTATGTTCTATAAGCTGACTTTGGAGCAGGTAGATTATATCTGTGAGCAGGTAAAGGCTTTCTACGCAGAAAGGAAATAAATGTTCATGGCAAATGTAAAAGTACATTTGAAAGAAATAATTAAATATGTACTTTTAACGGGGCTGGGAATACAGAGCATTCTTGGGGTATGTAGTAGTGTTATCTGGATTGCAGATGCGGATTCTTTTATTGGGGGACTTCGTTCTCTTTTCGGAATTGTGGTCTGTGCCGGGATGAGCTACGGTTTTTTATATGCATGGAATAGAAAGAAGTGCCGGTGGATGTATATGCTGGGAACTTTGGGAATCGTAACTACGCCGATGGTTTTACAGACCGGTTTGGAGGCCGGGAAAGAACTTCTTATCGCTATATGTGTTACAGTGGTATTCATTTTCTTTATGCAGGTGAGGAATGGGACAGAACGGAGAGTTCTTCGCATAGGAAACGTAGCTTTTGCAATGGTGCTAATTCTGGTTATATGTAATGTTGTCACCGATGCACCGTCCTTTGCAGCACGGCTTGCAAGCAGATGTTGTTATCCGCAGCTTTACGGAAGTGTGTCAAATACGCCCCAGTCTTTGCAGGATAGAACAGGATATCTGGAGCTTAGGGATTCTCTTCGCAGTGCGGATGGGATTGGTGAGATTCTATATCCCTCTCTTTTACAAAGACATGGCAGTAGTGTGGAGGCAGATGTTGTCTGCTACGAACTGGCGTGGTATGGTCTTGGGAATAATACCAAGGATGTAATGGTGAATACATTGTGGGATGGGGCAGGATATCATTTCCCGATGATTGTGGCAGAACTGCAATTACAGGGGAAAGGATATGATTCCGTGACCGGGCACAATTACGGCACGTTGACAGAGAGAAACGGTGGGTTTGCACAGTTTTATTGGAAATACAGTGTGTTGTGGTCCGGGCTAAGTCTGCTGATGGTAATGGGAGTGTTATGTTCGGGTAAGAAGAACGGAAACAGACTGGGAGTTTTTGTGTTATTTGAAGTTGCAGTTCTGTGCTTTGTACTACATGGCGGTGGCGTGTTTGATTATAAAAATCTGCCGGTTGCAGAGTTTATAAAGATGGGAACTTTGCTGGACGGATTAGCAAGACTGATAAAAAATAAGGATGAGTAATGGATGGTAGTTTTAGGGTGCCTGATTCTTTTATTCTGGCTGGGGATACTTCCTATTTTGGTGGGAAGTATTTGTGCCGGAAAAGGAAATAGTTATAACAATTCCATAATGTATCGTTTTATGGCAGGAAACATTCTTTTATGGGCTGTGTTTCATCTGATATGTGTGCCCTGCGTAATCGGTCAGAAGAGTTTTACTTTGGTGGTGGATCTGTATTTGGCAGCCACGGCAGTATTGCTGATCATCGGGGTTTTTTGTGTTTGGAAAAAACGTATTTTGATTTCAGTAAAGAATCATTGGGGAAAAAGTGAGAAGTTTTGCTGGTTGATTTTTGGTATTTTATTGTTGATACAGCTGGTTTGTGCAGTGGTGCTGGCATATGCAGACGGTGATGATGCATTTTATGTGGCTGTGTCAGAGATTACCAATGACAGTAATACCATGTATCAGAAAAGTCCGTATTCTACGGGAGTAACAGAGCTGGATGTACGGCATGGACTGGCGCCGTTCCCGATATGGATATCTTTTCTGGCCAGAATTTCCGGGATGCACACGGCGGTAATTGCACATGTTGTTGTAGCTGTTTATTTGATTATAATGAGTTATGGTGCGTTTTATCTGGTGGGAAGTAAGGTGTTGGAAGAAAAACAAGAGCGAGTGCCCTTGTTTATGATTTTTATGGCGTTGCTTGTATTGTTTGGAGACTATTCTACACGAACACCGGAGAATTTTATGATTGCCCGAAGTCGTCAGGGAAAGGCGGCCATTGGTTCGATTCTGATACCGATGCTGATTTTTCTGTTGTTAGTGATTTTAAAAAAAGTACAGGAAGAAAAAAAGGTGGAGTGGAATATATGGCTTTTGCTGGCATCAACTGTAACGGCGGCATGTTTGTGTACCACTCTGGGCACCTTTTTGTCTTGTATGATGATTGGATGTGTAGGAATATGCAGTCTGTTCGTTTATAAGAAACTTAAGCCGGTGATATGGATGGCGTTGTGTTGCAGTCCTGCAGTGTGCTTTGCTCTGTTGTATTTTGTACTGGGATAGGAATGAGTATGTGGAAGGATGCAGTTGATTTATTTGTAACCTATATGGGGAGCGGGATTATTGTGGCGTGGTTTGTGATCTCGCTGATATATTTGTTTTTGAAGGAAAAGGATTCAGCAAAAAGGATTTTGTTTCTGTATTTTCCGGTAATCGTCCTACTGTTGTATTTTAATCCCCTGTTTGTGCGGATTGTATATGGGATTATCGGAGAAGAGATTTACTATCGATTTTTGTGGATTATTCCCATGACTATGACGATTGCATACGGGGCAGTCAGTATTTATGGACTGTTAAAGCAGGAACTTAGAGGTGTTTTTGCGATTATATGTGCATTTTTGATTATGATATCCGGAAGGCTTATATATTCCAATGTTCAGTTTGCGGTGGCGGACAATTTATACCATATTCCGGGAACGGTGGTGAAAATATGTGATGCCATTGCAGTAGAGGGTAGAGAAGTAACCGCGGCGTTTCCCATGGAAATGGTGCAGTATGTGAGGCAGTATGATTCGACAATTTGTATGCCCTACGGAAGAGAGGTAATTGTTTCTACCTGGGGAGCCGGTAATGAGCTGCTGGATATGCTTTCTCAGAGGGAGATAGAAGTTGAACGATTTGTGTTCTTATCCAAGGACCACTTGCATGGGGACGACCGTCCCTGCAACTTTATTATCATACCGGAAGATACGGTGTTTATTGGTGACCTGGAGGCACACGGAATTGTGCTTTATGATACAATTGATGGGTACAATATTTATCATGATACCACGTTCTATATAGGACTGTGATAAGTTAAAGGGGCTGCTTTCATAGCAACCCCTTTATTGTATTCTTAATCAAATGCTTCCAAGGCATATTTGAAGCGGTCAGCAACGGCTTCGCGTCCGTGCACATTCAGATGGATGTGATCTAATAAATATTGGGATGCATTATCTTCATGGACAGTTCCGTAAATGTGATCCAAATAGGATACACTGTGGAGGTAGGCTCCGCGCTCCATCATACCGGCGTAAGTGGAAAGCGGATGTTCATTATAAATCATTATATCGCTACTGACATATTCACCATTTTCGTCTACGCCATATGCATACGTAGGAGACATAACGATAATACGGATATACGGATAGGTCTGCTGGAATAACTCGATGCCTGCACACAGATTACCGTAGGTAGTCTGAATATTGGTTAGATTAGCAGCGTCCAACACCTGACGGCCATCCAGATAATCACTACCGTCATACATTATGGTGATGACATCTACGGTTTCCCAGTCGATAGCCTTAATTTTTTCTACTACTTCAAAGGCTTCTGCAGGGAGTGTGGTCATTTCTTCTTCATTTCTGATATAGATCTTTTCGTTATCCAGACATGCAAGTGTGGAAATCCAATAGAAGTTAAATAAGTCCATCAAATCAGGAGTGTTCTGAATGGTTTCTCCCGTAGCCGCCAGGTAGCTGTCTGCAATGGAACAGTTGATTACCGTGGCTCCGGTTTTTTCTTCGATCAGATTTGCCAGACTGTTCTTTGAGTCGCGGTCATCGGAAAATGGTGCATTACCAAAAGCAACAATGGTAGTTTTTCCATCATCCACACCAACCATATCTGTTTCATTAAAATTGGGAACAATATAGTCTGCGACTTCAATTTCGTAATCATCACTAATGTTGTTGGGGTCGTAATCGGATTTCACGGTGGTACCCCAGTTCCATATCTTGTAAACAATCAGACCAAGAGAAGCTAATATAATCAGTATAAAAAGGATATGTCCCAGCTTTCCGGTCAACAAATCCATTATATTGGGATCATCGTCCTCTTCAGTGTCCTCGTCCGGCTCAATATCGTTATTCTCGATAGAATGATTTATATTATTCGGTTTAGGGGTGTCGTCTATGGATTGGGAATCTAAATCAATAATTTCTAAATCTTGTATCTTTTTCATCGAATACCTCTACTTCTGTTTGATTACATGTTATTTTACTATTATATGCTGGGATTGTCCATAACATAAGAAAACTTTAAGAATTGTAAAACTTTGGATATACTTGATGGAATCAAAAATGGATGATATACTTAGCGAGTATAATTTTTCAGGAAAGGTTACGGGAAATGGTTAATTTTTTCAATCGAAAAAAAGAAATAGATAACGATTTTTATGAAGAGTGGGATGAGCTCGAAGAATATACGGATGAGGAATATGAAGAGGAGTTCTACGATGAAGATGCTACTTACTCGGAAGAAGACCCAAATATGGAAGAGCCTTTTTATGAAGAGGAAGAGTACTACCAAGAGTCTTTGGAAGATGGGAATTTCATAGAGAATCAGACTGCAGAGAATTATAATGAAGAAGACGGGTACTACGAAGAGGAAGAGTACTACGAAGAAGACGAGTACTATGAAGAAGATGAGTACTATGAAGAAGATGAGGAGTACTACGAGAAAGTAGAGTACTATGAGGATGAAGAATACTACGAAGAAGATGAGGATGATGATCAGGGTGGCTTCTTCGGAGATATGACTCTGGTGGATAAGTTGATTACCTTTGGTAGTGCAGCACTTGTTGTTGTGGTAGTTTTTATTGCCGGATTTTGTATACTAAATCAGAGAGAGGTTCCGGCTTCAAATGAATACCTGGCGGTAGGAAATCAGCTGACGGATATTGAGATTATCGGTGAGTCTGGTCTTTTGGCTGTTTCAGGTCAGGAACAGAGTCGTCTGCAGGCAATTGCGGATGCTTTGGATGCAGAGGAGAATCCGGAGTACAATGAATCTGAGTATGACGATGAGGTAACTGTCAATATTACGTTGACTTCCATTGAAAAGGATTTAAAGATTAAGTTTACCAATAAAAAGTCCGGAAAGTTGATTGGTAATGTTCCCTTTAGTGTGGAAATTGCGGATGCAGACGGTAATACCAGCATGTGGTCAGATGATGACATGGATGGAATTATCCATAAAAAGAAGCTTACACCGGGACAGTATAAGGTGACCGCTATTGCCTTAGAGGGGGAGAGGTATGAGAAGTATGACTTGCCTCAGGCAACTAATAAGGTGGAAGTAAAGAAGGAAATTGTAATTCAGAAGGTGGATGTTTCCAATGAGGTAAAGGATGAGTCGGAAGTTGACGTTTCTAAGGAAGATACAGCACAGCCGGATACGGAAGTAGAAGGTTATTTGGAAGATACTGTTCCTTGGGTGGAAAGTACTGTGACAGAAGCTTCTTATGTTGAAATAAAAAAAGATACGATAGAGGTTCCGCAGCTGCCGGTAGTTAGTACGGGGCTTTTCTCTTTGAAGAAGTTGTTATCCGGAATGGTAAGTGGCGGCGATATTCCGGTGGTGACACCGACTCCTGCACCTGTTTTAACGCAGGGGAATATCGTTTTGGATAAAGCATCAGTGGTTATGTCGATGGGGAAAACGGCAACCGTTAAGGTAGCCGGTGTGAGTGGTTTCCTTCCGGGACAGCAGCTGGTTTATACGGTTTCTTCCAGCAATGGAGCAGTAGCAACTGCAACGGTGGACGGTGCAGGTGTGGTAACGGTTACTTCCATTGCAGAGGGGGACGCAGTGGTTACCGTATGGGCAAACTATGCGGTGGGCGGTACGGAAGCTACTTTGGCTGGAGCGCAGTTTGCGGTTAAGGTTGCTGAAAAGAGTATTCAGCTCCATGTTTTGGAGATGACTGTATATACAACTATGCAGGATACGATTACGGTATTCATTAATAATGCAGGTGTGCCGGAAGCAGAATACAAAATTGTTGCAGAGTCCTCCAATACGGGCGTTGCTACGGCTACGGTGGATAAGTGTATTGTAACCGTAACCGGTGTGGCAGCAGGTACGGCGGATATTACGGTGAAGTATATCGAAGGTGAAGAGGTAATCTCTAAGGTATGTAAGGTGACGGTATTGGATCATCCTATGACGGATACCAAATCCAAGCTACATGTAAAGGATACGGAGCAACAGGTGTATGTATATGATGGATCCAAGTACAGAGAAGCTACTTATGCGGATTATTATACGGCATCCAAGTTCTATGTGCTGGGTAAGACAAAATATACCGGATGGCAGACAATCAATGGAAAGATATATTTTTATGATGCATCAGGAAAGAAGGTAACCGGCGAACAGGTGATTCAGGGCGTAAAGTATAATTTTGCAAGTGATGGTAGTTTAGTGACCGGAACCGGTGTTATGGGTATCGATGTTTCAAAATGGAACGGAAAAATTGACTGGAAGGCTGTAAAGAACTCCGGCGTATCTTATGTGATTATCCGTTGTGGTTACAGAGGTTCAACCAAGGGGGCCTTAATCGAGGATTCTAAGTTTAAAGATAATATCGAAGGCGCTATTAATGCCGGATTAAATGTTGGTGTATATTTCTTCACTCAGGCCATCGATAATGCAGAAGCATTGGAAGAAGCATCTATGGTGCTTGATATGGTAAAGAAATATAAGATTTCCTATCCGATCTTCCTGGATGTAGAGCCTAGTGGCGGTCGTGCCGATTCTCTTTCCAAGGAGGAAAGAACCGCTGTTTGTAAAACTTTCTGTGAAACTATAGAAAAGTACGGTTACACTGCCGGTGTTTATGCAAACAAGACATGGTTAACCAATAAGATTGAGGCATCTGCGTTAAGCTCCTATAAGATCTGGCTTGCACAGTATGCATCTACACCGACTTATGCAGGAAAGTATGATATGTGGCAGTATAAGGATACCGGAAAGGTAAGCGGTATTAACGGAAACGTGGATTTAAATTTAAGTTATCTGGGCTATTAAATTAATTTTTTGGGGGGCTACTTTGCTGATATAAGGCAGATTAGTCCTCTAATTTCTTAGGAAAATCTTAATTACATTAAGAAATGCTAGTTTGCAGACAAAGGATGTGTTATAATGTCGGCGAACACAATGAGCCAGGTGGAGGCTTTGCAGAAGGAGAAAGAGAGATGAGAACTTATTTAGTAACCGGAGGAGCCGGATTTATCGGTTCCAATTACATTCACTATATGTTTAAAAAGTATGATAATGAAATTCGCATTATTAATGTAGATGCGTTAACTTACGCAGGAAACTTAGAGAATTTAAAAGAAGTAGAGGGTAGAGAGAATTATACTTTCGTTAAGGCAGATATTTGTGATAAGGATGCGATTCGTAAGGTTTTTGCAGAGAATGATATCGACAGAGTTGTTCATTTTGCGGCAGAGAGTCATGTAGACCGTTCCATCCGTAATCCGGAAGTATTTGTGCAGACCAATGTGCTTGGTACTGCGGTAATGTTAAATTGTGCAAAGGAAGCATGGGAAAAACCGGACGGTACCTTCAAGGAAGGCAAGAAGTTTTTACATGTTTCTACCGATGAAGTATATGGTTCACTTCCGGATGATGAGAATGCGTTCTTCTATGAGACTACTCCTTACGATCCGCACAGTCCATACTCTGCAAGTAAGGCAAGTTCCGATATGCTTGTTAAGGCATATATGGATACTTATAAGTTCCCGGCGAATATTACCAATTGTTCTAACAATTATGGACCATATCAGTTCCCGGAGAAACTGATTCCGCTTATCATCAATAATGCGCTTCAGGGTAAAAAGCTTCCTGTGTATGGTGATGGTAAGAATGTACGTGACTGGTTATTTGTAGAGGATCATGCCAAGGCGATTGATATGGTGCAGGAGCAGGGAAGATTATTTGAAACCTATAATGTAGGCGGTCATAATGAAAAACAGAACATTGAGATTATCAATATTATCTTGGAGACCTTGCAGGAAATGCTTCCGGAAGGGGATCCGAGAAAGGCACTTGTAAGCACTGATTTGATTACCTATGTTGAAGATCGTAAGGGACATGACAGAAGATATGCAATTGCCCCGGACAAGATCAAGGAAGAAATCGGCTGGTATCCGGAAACCATGTTTAAAGATGGTATCAAGAAGACCATTGCCTGGTTCTTTGAGAATGAAGAATGGATGAAGAATGTTACCAGTGGTGATTATCAGAAGTATTACAATGATATGTATGAGAAATAAATAAAAGTGCAATGGCCAAGAGGGAAATCTCGTTGGCCTTTTGCTCGTTTTTAGAAAGAAATGGGAGAGCGATTATGAAAGGTATTATTTTAGCAGGCGGTTCAGGAACCCGTCTTTATCCGTTAACCAAGGCAATTTCCAAGCAGATTATGCCTGTTTATGACAAGCCGATGATTTATTATCCTTTATCTACTTTGATGCTTGCAGGAATCAGGGAGGTACTTATTATCTCTACACCAAGAGATTTGCCGGTATTTAAGGAGCTTTTAGGTGATGGTAGTCAGCTCGGTATGGACATTCATTATGCAGTGCAGGAGACTCCAAGAGGACTTGCCGATGCATTTATTATCGGTGAAGAATTTATTGGCAAGGATAATGTGGCACTTGTGCTGGGAGACAATATTTTCTATGGACAGAGCTTCTCAAAGCTTCTTCGTGAAGTGGCATCCAGAGAAAGCGGAGCAACTATCTTTGGTTATTATGTGCGTGACCCCAGAGAGTATGGCGTAGTAGAATTTGATGAAAATGGCAAGGCGCTTTCAATCGAAGAAAAGCCAGAAAATCCGAAGAGTAATTATGCTGTTCCGGGACTTTACTTCTATGACAATGATGTTGTAGAGATTGCAAAGAATGTAAAACCGTCTGCAAGAGGTGAAATCGAAATTACCTCTATCAATAACGAGTACTTACGTCGCGGAACCCTTCGGGTAGAGACGATGGGACGTGGTTTTGCATGGCTTGATACCGGTAATCATGATGCGCTTTTAGAGGCTGCCAATTTCGTGGAGGCGTTCCAGAAGCGTCAGGGATTGTATGTGTCATGTATTGAAGAAATTGCATTTAAGAGAGGTTTCATCGATAGGGAGCAGCTTCTGAAGCTGGCAGAGCCTTTGATGAAGACCGAATATGGTAAATATTTAGTTGAGGTAGCAAATGGACTCTAAGCTGAAACGCTTATGTATTGTTAGTGCGCTGGCAGTGATATCGGTAGTGGTATTGCTGGTAGTTTTGATAAATCAGGAGGCTTCGGTGCCTATAAATGCATCATTGATGATGCCGGTGGAATCCCGGGAAGAAATTAGGGATGAGAACCAAGTGGGAGATGATTTATCTGCATTTTTAAAAGATCCTACTTTTTTTGATGTGGATGAAGATTCTTTTATGGGAATGGTGCAGGATGATTCCAACCGTCTTTCCCTGATGGTGACCAGTGTGGAGAAGGATCTGCGTGTTCAGATTGTGGGAAAGGACGGAAAGCCCGTGTCAGGTGAGAGTTTTTTCATCGATGTGGAAGAGCTGGGAGAATATAAGGATTTGGATAAGGATGGAATAATCTATATCGGAGATATTGCATCCGGTGATTATCATGTATCTTTAAACCCGATGCTGGGGTATAAGGTACCTACGAATTCAACCAAGATTTATGTAAAAGACAAGGTAGAGTATGTACCTATTGATGATATTTCCCTGTTGATTAAGACGGAAGAAGAGATTGATGCGGAAGCGGAAGATACCGGAGTGAAGGATGCACTGGATGATGCGGATAAATCGGAGATTAAGAAGCTTCAGGCAGGAAGTAGGAATACTCAGGTTGGTATTGATGTTTCCAAGTGGCAGGGAGAAATTGACTGGGATAAGGTAAAGAATGCAGGTGTGCAATTTGCCATTATTAGAGCCGGATATAGAGGCTCTTCTACGGGAAGCCTGGTTGTGGATCCTTACTTTGAGGCGAATATCCGGGGGGCAATCAATGCAGGAATCGATGTTGGTGTGTATTTCTTTACACAGGCAATAAATGAAATCGAGGCAGTGGAAGAAGCATCCATGGTGCTTCAGTTAGTAAATGATTATCAGCTCAATTATCCAATATATATTGATACGGAAGGTGCGGGCGGAAACGGAAGAGCAGATGGGCTGGATGTAGATACCAGAACCCTTGTCTGTGAGGCTTTTTGCCATACTGTGGAGAATGCAGGCTATACTGCAGGTGTATATGCCAGCCGTAACTGGCTGAATAATAATCTGCATACAGAAAAGTTGGATCAGTATGTCATCTGGCTTGCAGAATATCGAAGTGTACCTTTGTATCAGGGTTACTATGAGATGTGGCAGTACACTTCAAATGGTAAGGTAGATGGTATTGAAGGACGCGTGGACTTGAATGTGAGCTATATACAGGAAACAAGCGATTAGAATAAAAATGTGAACTGCAAGCTTGCTTGCAAGGACACAATTTTTATTCTAATCATTTGGTGACAACCAAATTCATGAGCAAAAGAAAAGCGACGAAGTCGCGGTTTTGCGAATGAGCAGTTTCTCCCCAAAAGAGGCAAGTGGTAAGAGCAAAAGAAAAGCGACGAAGTCGCGGTTTTGCGAATGAGCGGTTTCCCCAAAAAAGAGGCAAGTGGCAAGAGCAAAAGAAAAGCGACGAAGTCGCGGTTTTGCGAATGAGCGGTTTTTGAAACAATTATTAGTAAAAGAGGTAAGCTATGGGCAAAATTACAGTAGAAACATGTGAAATTGAAGGTTTAAAAGTAATCACTCCTACCGTTTTCGGTGATGAGAGAGGTTACTTTGTAGAGACCTATAATTATAACGATTTTAAGGAAGCCGGAATTGATGCAGTTTTCGTGCAGGACAATCAGTCTGCATCAAAGAAGGGTGTTCTTCGCGGATTACATTTCCAGATTAATTATCCTCAGGACAAGCTGGTGCGAGTAATTAAAGGAGAGGTGTATGATGTGGCAGTAGATCTCCGTAAGGATTCGCCTACTTTCGGTCAGTGGAAGGGAGTACTCCTTTCTGAAGAGAATAAGAAGCAGTTTTTTGTTCCAAAGGGATTTGCGCATGGATTTTTAGTACTGTCTGATTATGCAGAGTTTTGTTATAAAGTAACCGATTTTTATCATCCTAACGATGAGGGCGGTCTTATGTACAATGATCCTGCCATCGGTGTAGAATGGCCGATTCCGGAAGGGATGGAGATTATTCTTTCAGAGAAGGATAAGGTGCATGAACCATTCGCAAAATATCAGGAGAAGTATTGTTAATGCAGTTTAAGAATAAACCATATTTTTCAAAAAAAGGTGTAATAACCATCTTTATATTGGTGGCAATTCTTATGATGACCGTCATTGTGGTACATCATAATCCCTTTGCGGATCCACAGGAAGAATTGATAAAAAAGGTGATTTCCTGTGTGCTTATTGTGGCATCCTGCATTGTTTTTGTAAGATTTTATGATAAATTCACCACGTTGCCGGTGGAACTTTGGCAGAGCAGGCATTTGATTTGGAAATTGTCTAAGAACGATTTTAAGAAAAGATATGCCGGTTCCTATTTAGGGGCCGTATGGGCCATGGCACAGCCGGTGGTGACGGTGCTGATGTACTATCTTGTGTTCGATAAGATTTTCGGAAGCAGAGGACCGGAGCTTCGTGCCGGAGTAGAGGTGCCCTTTGTACTTTTCTTAACTGCGGGACTTGTACCATGGTTTTACTTTAGTGAAGCACTGAATCACGGAACCATGGCACTTATCGAATACACTTATTTGGTAAAGAAAGTAGTATTTAAGATTAGTATTATCCCCATTATCAAGGTGATCGGCGCAACTTTTATTCATGCGTTTTTTGTGGTGGTATTGATTATTGTTGCAATGTGCTACGGCTATTTCCCAAGTGTTTATACTCTGCAGATTTTTTACTATAGTGGATGCATGTTTATTCTTGTATTGGCACTTTGTTATTCTACCTGTGCCATTATGGTATTTTTTAAGGATTTGGCACAGATTATCAATATTGCACTACAGATTGGTATGTGGGCAACCCCTATTCTCTGGAACATGGATGATTTGGTAAATAAGTATGGTGATGCTGTGAATTTGCTGAAGATTAATCCGCTGGTGTACATTGTACAGGGATATCGTGATGCAATTTATGGACAGAGATGGTTCTTCGAGGACTTTTATTCTACCATGTATTTCTGGATATTTACGGTGGTACTTTTTGGTATTGGTGCATTGATATTTAAGCGATTGAAGGTACATTTTGCAGATGTACTGTAAAGGGTTATTAAATGAGTAAAATTGCAATTGATGTAAATAACGTCAAAAAAGTATATAAATTATATGAAAAGCCGTCGGATCGTATGAAGGAAGCATTCGGTTTGACTAAGAAACCTGCAAAGAAACATTATGCATTAAATGGTGTCAGCCTTCAGATTAAGACAGGAGAAACGGTCGGTATTATCGGTACTAACGGTTCGGGAAAGTCTACCATTTTGAAGATAATTACCGGAGTTGTGAATCCATCTGAGGGAAATGTAAAGGTGAATGGCCGTATTTCAGCACTTCTTGAGCTGGGAGCAGGCTTCAATATGGAGTATAACGGTATCGAGAATGTGTATTTGAACGGTACCATGATGGGCTTTTCGGAGAAAGAAATTGATGAAAAGCTTCCGGCAATCTTAGAGTTTGCAGATATCGGAGACTATGTTTATCAGCCATGTAAGACTTATTCCAGTGGTATGTTTGTACGACTGGCTTTTGCTGTGGCAATTAATATTGAGCCGGAGATTCTGATTGTAGATGAGGCATTGTCCGTAGGTGACGTATTCTTCCAGGCAAAGTGTTATCATAAGTTTGAAGAATTTAAGAAGATGGGTAAGACCATTGTGTTTGTAAGTCACGATTTGAGCAGTATCAGTAAGTATTGTGACAGAGTGTATTTGTTGAATAAAGGAACCCTTCTGGGTGAGGGCTCTCCCAAGGAGATGATTGATACCTATAAGAGAGTTTTAGTTGGTCAGTATACACCGGATGAAACAGATGAGAGTACCAATCTCTTGGAGGATGACGGAATCAAGAAGGCGGCTGAAGCGGATGCGGATGCGGCGGACCTTGGTAAGAATCCGGATTTACTGGAGTATGGTACCAAGCAAGGTGTGATTGAGTCTGTTTATATCACCGATGACCGCGGGGTAAAGACCAATGCCATATTAAAGGGCAGTGAGTTTTCCATTCACATGCGTGTGCGGTTTCATGATACCCTGCCGGCACCGATTTTTGCATTCTCCGTAAAGAATGCTATCGGTGTGGAGATTACCGGTACCAATACTATGATTGAAAAGGCATTCCTTGACAGTGTGAAGTCGGGGATGGTGAAGGAGATTACCTTTAAGCAGAAAATGACTCTGCAGGGAGGGGAATACTTGCTTTCGTTTGGTGTTACCGGTTATAACGGAGATACCTTTGAGGTATATCACAGACTGTATGATGCACTGAATATCACCGTGGTGTCGGATAAGAATACGGTAGGATACTATGATATGGTGTCCGAAACGGTGGTGAAGGATGCGGAAACGTCGGAAAGCGACAATGTAGTAGCGTTTTCTGATTATGTAAAGACTTCGTAGTAAAGGGTTACGGAATGATTGAAACAATTGGTAAGATTACATTAGATTTGAGTAAATATCCCGGGGAGGATTTTTATTGTGACGGTGCGGTAGAGGATGAACTTTTGCAGATTGCAAGGGACTACGCAACGGTAGAATATGGACGGATTATTGAAGAGAGAAAGAGCTGGCCTATTTTATATCATCTGTCTCCTCTTCGTGAAAATATTGTGGATTTTATCCCTTTTACCAAAGAGGACAAGGTACTGGAAGTGGGCAGTGGCTGTGGTGCCATTACCGGAGTGCTGTCACGGAAGGCTGGAAGCGTGACTTGTGTGGATTTATCCAAGAAGCGCAGTATGATTAACGCTTATCGTCACACAGATTGTGATAATGTAACCATTCATGTGGGGAATTTTAAGGATATTGAGCCGGATCTGCCTACGGATTTCAGCTATATCTGTCTGATTGGTGTATTTGAGTATGGGCAGGCTTATATCGGTGGGGAGACGCCCTATGAGGATTTCTTAAAGATTCTGATGAAGCATCTTGCACCAGGCGGGCGGATTGTTATTGCCATTGAGAACCGTTTGGGACTGAAATATTTTGCAGGATGTAAGGAAGACCACTTGGGAGATTATTTCAGCGGCATTGAGAACTATCCCGGTGGAGGCGGTGTACGCACCTTTTCAAGACCGGGACTGGAGCAGATTTTTGCAAAGTGTGGCGTAGAGAATGCCACTTTTTATTATCCTTATCCGGATTATAAGTTTATGACTACGGTGTATTCCGATGCCTATCTTCCGGGAATGGGAGAGCTTTCCAACAATCTAAGAAATTATGACAGAGACCGTATGCTTCTATTTGATGAGAAGAATGCTTTTGACAGCATTGTGAAGGACGGTCTGTTTTCTGTGTTCTCCAATTCCTATGTGGCGGTGATCGGGGAGAACTTTCCGGTGCTCTACACCAAGTATTCCAATGACAGAGCGCCTCAGTACCAGATTAAAACAGTGATCTGTGAGGATGCATCCGGGAAACGTCAGGTGCGCAAGTATCCGTTGACACCGGAGGCGACAGACCATGTGAAGAGTATGGTACTTGCTTACGAGAATCTATGTAAGCGTTATGAGGACAGTGTGCTGGAGATTAATAAATGCCGGATAGTTGAACGTGAAGAAGATCTTTATGCAGAATTTGAATTTGTGTCCGGAAGACCACTTTCCGAGCTGATGGATGAGTGTGTGGAAAAGCAGGATTTTGAAGGCTTTTATAAGCTTTTTGATGAATATATGGAACGTGTAGGATACAATGAGGAGTATCCTGTGGCGGATTATGATTTGATTTTTGCCAATTTGATGGTGGATGGGGACAAATGGACTCTGATTGACTATGAGTGGACCTTTGGAAAGGCTGTAGCAACCAAGGAGCTGGCATTCCGTGCCATTTATTGCTATGTTTTAGAGGATGAAAAGAGAAATGCCATTGATCTTGGCAAGGTATTGGATACACTGAATATAACCGAGAAGGACGCAGAGAGTTATCGGGAACAGGAGATGGAGTTCCAGCAGTTTGTAACCGGAAAGCGTATGTCCATGGCAGTACTTCGGGATGTGATCGGAGGAGAACTGCATGAACCACAGAAGTGGATTGATGGTTTTAAGTCCTCACAAAGTGTATCACGAGTGCAGATTTATGAGGATTGCGGAAACGGATACAGTGAAGAAAGCTCTTATTTCTTACCCAATGCTTATGTGAGTGAGCAACTTATCGAGTTTACACAGGAAGTAAGCGGTAACGTAAAGATGCTCCGTATTGATCCTTGTATGGACAGCTGTATGGTGAAGATTCTGGAGATGACATTTAACGGAGAAGCGGTACCTCTGCAGAACCGAAAAGTGATGATTGTGAACGGTAAAGTAGCCAAAGCAGTGGATGGGGAATCCAAGGCGTATGTGCCTACGATTGTGTTCCCTACCACGGACCCTAATATAAATATAGGAATCTGTGAACTGAATCCCAAGGGAAGCAATCAGCTCAGTGTAAAAATGGAAGTGGTGCGTATTCCACTGGCTATGGCAAGTGATATGGCGGCAGCAGTAAAGAAGATTTTCTAGAGTGAAGGTGTATTTTGAGCGTAAAGTCCTTTGTAAAGCAGATGCTGGTTAAGAAACTGAATAGAGATTATCAGCGGGAGCTTTCCGGGAAAAAGATTTCCTATGATGCGTGGATAAAGGCACAGGAAACCGCCGGAGTAAAGCTTTCCATTGAGGGAGCGGAGGAATTCGTGGTTTTTGCCTATGCAAAAGGAAATCTTTCATCCCTTGCACCTAGAGCTATCTGTCACTATATGCAGGCTCATAAGGAAGTAGAGTTTGCCTACGGTGATGAAGACTTTATAGAGCAGGATAAGCGTGTGAACCCATGGTATAAACCTGTGTGGTCGCCGGACTTATATCAGGAATTCTTCTACCCGGGAAGTTTGGTGGTTGTACGTCTAGCACTGCTTGCCAAGGCGGGGATCCGTCTTCCAAAAGTAGAGAAAAGGGATGGTATATCTGTAGCTGTTTTGGAAAGTGTGGCAGAGCTACGTGAGATTTCGGATACGGTTGTATCTCTGATTGGTGGCTTTGCGAGGAATTGTAACAGCATTGGACATATTGAATCGGTGTTGTTTCATGGAAGCAGTCCGGAGAATATTTCGGAATTTTATAGCGCAAAGATGCGTACAAATCTGCCGAAGACCAGCAATGCGGGAAAGATATCTGTGATTATCCCATCTAAGGATAACCCGGAGGTTTTAGCAGTATGTCTGAAATCTCTTGTAGAGCTGAAGGGTATTGAGATTATCGTGGTGGATAATGGAAGCAGTTGGGAGAATCAAGAGAAATACCGGACTCTTTTGACAGCGCATAAATATATTTATGAACCCATGGAGTTTGATTTTTCAGCCATGTGTAATCTGGGAGTATCCCATGCCACTGGAAAGTATTGTCTGTTTTTGAATGATGATATGGAGATGGTAAAGAGTGGGTGGCTGAAGGCAATGAAAGAAAAGGCATCCCTTCCGTATGTGGGAGCGGTAGGATTAAAGCTGCTATATCCTGACTCTGATAAAATTCAGCATACGGGAATTGTGAATCTTCCGGTGGGACCGGTGCACAAATGTCAGTTTGCATCTGATGGCGTGAGTTACTATTTCGGAAGAAATAAGTATAATCATAACTGCATCGCCGTGACCGGTGCATGCCTTTTGATTGATAAAGAAAAATATGAGGAAGCAGGTGGGTTTAAGTCCCATCTTCCTGTTGCATATAACGATGTGGAGCTTGGATTTACATTGTATGAGCTTGGTTATCAGAATGTGGTAATTAACAAGTATTATGCATATCATCATGAGTCTCTCAGCCGGGGAAATGATGAGCTTTCCAAGGATAAATTGCAGAGACTTTTTGCAGAAAGAGAGAAGCTGTATGAAATGCATCCGGCATTAAGAGGGGAGGACCCCTATTATCCGGAAGGATTATCCAAAGACGGATTGGACAGCCGTTTTGTGCCGGCGTATTATTCGGCAGGGAACAGGATGCAAAAGAGCGTATTTATTCCTTTTCCTTACGCCGAGAATGAAGTTCGTGTAGATAGATGCGTGATGGCATCAGCGGATACAAGCATACCCGGACAAATCAGAGGCTATGGTGTTGTACTTGGTGATGATAACGTCTGCTATGATAAATACCTGGTGCTTGTCCCTCAGGATAGTACATTATCCTGTGCTTATCAGGTAAAGCTTAACCGGCAGTATCGTCAGGATTTGGAAGAGAACATGCCGGATCAGACCAATGTAGCCCTATCCGGTTTATGGATAGAATATGAGAATGTGGGCTTACCGGTGGGGGACTATGAAGTGGCAGTACTGGCAGTGCACAAAATAAATAAAGGCAAATTGCTAAACTACACGAATCGCTGTATTTCGGTGGGTGAGTAATCATGGATGTTTTAGTTTGAGAAAGTGAAAAATATGAGTCAGGAACCTAATTATAAAGAGTTATATGAGAAGGAGCATGAGAAGTGTGCAGATCTTGCGGACCGTATCGTGGCTCTGGAATCAGATAACGAAGAACTGCAATTTAAAATTGATAAGATTAAGAATAATGCTTTTTGGAAGGTGACCAAGCCGGCGAGGAGCATTATTCATTTCGGAATCCGTCAGAAGCAGCGACTTGCGGGCTGTGGCGGTCCTAAGGACATTCTAAGAAAAATTAAGAATAAACAGCATCAGATTTCCCAGATGAAATCCTATGGCACGGAAAGTTTTCCTACCGAGGAAGAGGCAAAGCGTCAGAGGGAGACAAAGTTTGAAAGAATGGTGAAAATCAGTATTCTGGTGCCCCTTTGGAATACCCCAAAACAGTTTCTTACAGAGATGCTGGACTCAGTGATGAATCAGACTTATGAAAACTGGGAGCTGTGTCTTGCAGATGGTTCTGATGCAGACCATGCTTACGTAAGAGATATTTGCAAAGAATACCAGAGCAGAAGTAGTGGAAGAATTGTTTATCAGAAACTATTGAAAAATGAAGGTATTTCAGGCAATACAAATCAGTGCTATAAGCTGGCGACCGGAGAATATATTGGTCTTTTCGACCATGATGACATTCTGCATCCGACGGTTCTTTATGAATATGTAAAGGTTATCAATGAGCAGGGAGCGGATTACATCTACTGTGATGAGACCACTTTCCGAGGAGATGCCACCATTGATAAGATGCTGACTATGCATTTTAAACCGGACTTTGCGCCGGATAATTTGCGGGCCAATAATTACATTTGCCACTTTAGTGTGTTTGCAAGAGAGCTTTTGGAGGGGACAGAGCCTTTTAGAACGGAGTTTGACGGAAGCCAGGATCACGATATGATTTTGCGCCTTACCGCCAATGCAAAGAAGGTAGTGCATGTACCCAAGCTTCTTTACTATTGGAGAAGTCATGAGGGCAGTGTGGCAGCGGGGATCGGAGCAAAGCCTTATGCCATTGCTGCTGCAAAGGGAGCTATATCCGACCATCTTAAGAAAAAAGGCATGAACCATTTTGTCATTACCAGTACCAGAGCCTGTGAGACCATTTTCCGTATTCGCTATCAGATACTTGGTAATCCTAAGATTTCCATCGTGATTGCCAATAAGGATCATGCAGATGACCTTCGCAGATGTGTGAATTCCATTGTGGAGAAATCCACATATGATAATTACGAAATTATTATTGTGGAGAATAATTCTACTACTGGGGAAATCAAGGAATTATATAAGCAGCTTACTGAAAAGTATAACTTTATCAAGGTAGTGAATTTTGAAGGGACTTTCAACTACTCCGCAGTAAATAATTTGGGAGTAAAGGAAGCTGAAGGTGATTACATTTTACTTTTAAATAACGACACCGAAGTGATAACTTCCAGCTGGATGGAGGAGCTTCTTATGTATGCCCAGAGAGAGGATGTGGGCGCTGTGGGGGCCAAGCTTTTGTATGTAGACAGAACCATTCAGCATGCCGGTGTGGTAATTGGTCTTGGGGCGCACAGAACGGCAGGACACAGTCACTATAAGATTCCGGTACAGAACCTCGGATACATGGGACGCCTCTGCTATGCACAGAATATGTCGGCGGTGACCGGAGCTTGTCTCATGGTAAAGAAGGCACTGTTTGAAGAAGTGGGCGGGCTGGAAGAGTGCTTTGCGATTTCTTTAAATGATGTGGACTTTTGTTTAAAACTTCGAGAAAAGGGATACCTAAATGTATTTACTCCTTTTGCGGAGCTGTATCATTATGAATCCATATCCAGAGGTCTGGACGATCAAGGTGAGAAGGCGGAGCGTTATAATCGGGAATCGGCGCAGTTTAGGGAGAAGTGGGCAAGCGTATTAGAGGCTGGAGATCCATACTACAATCCTAATTTCTCCTTGGACAGAAGTGATTTTGCACTGCGCTAGAAAACTTGAGATATACATGAAAGAAAAATAATGTTATAATTTATACGAATGCGAGTAAGCTGTGAGAAAACAAGGTTGACTTACGGCAGAGTGACAGTTCGTGTCAGGAAAGTGAGGATTATTTATGGGTTATATGGAAGAGTATAAGCTTTGGCTTACCGACGATTATTTTGATCAGGCAACAAAGGATGAGTTAAAGGCAATCGCTGACAACCAGGCTGAGATTGAAGATCGTTTCTACAAGGAATTAGAGTTTGGTACCGGTGGTCTTCGTGGTGTTATCGGAGCAGGAACCAATCGTATGAACCTTTATACTGTAAGAAAGGCTTCCCAGGGTCTTGCAAATTATATCTTAAAGCAGGGCGTAAAGGATAAGGGAATTGCAATCGCATATGATTCTCGTTTTATGTCTCCTGAATTTGCAGATGAGGCTGCACTTTGTATGGCTGCTAATGGAATCAAGGCATATGTTTTTGATGCTCTTCGCCCTACACCGGAGCTTTCTTTTGCACTTAGGACCTTAGGATGTACTGCTGGTATCGTTATTACTGCATCCCACAATCCGCCGGAGTACAATGGATACAAGGTATACTGGGATGACGGAGCACAGGTTACCGCTCCTAAGGATAAAGAGATTATCAGCGAAGTGCAGGCAATTAAGGACTTCCACGATTGCAAGTCCATGGACAAGGAGGCTGCAAAGGCAGCTGGTCTTTATGTAGTAATCGGTAAAGAAATCGATGATGCATACATGGTAGAGTTAAAGAAGCAGATTATTCATCCGGAAATCATTGAAGAAGTTGCGGATGATATTAAGATTGTATACACTCCTCTCTGCGGTACCGGTAATGTACCTGTACAGAGAGTATTAAAGGAGCTGGGCTTCAAGAATGTATATGTTGTTCCTGAGCAGGAGAAACCGGATCCTAAGTTTACTACACTTGACTATCCGAATCCGGAGGACCCGAAGGCATTTACCTATGCGCTTAGACTTGCTAAGGAAAAGGATGCAGATATCGTTCTTGCAACCGACCCTGATGCAGACAGACTTGGTGTATATGCTAAGGATACCAAGACCGGAGAATATGTGGCATTCACCGGTAACATGTCCGGTATGTTGATTGCTGAGTACTTACTTCGTGAGAAGACTAAGACAAATACCATGCCGGAGAATCCAGCAATGGTAACTACCATCGTAACTACCAACATGACTTTCCCTATTTCGCAGAAGTATGGCTTAAAGTTAATTGAGGTATTAACCGGCTTTAAGTTTATCGGTGAGCAGATTAAGTTCTTCGAGCAGACCGGTTCTAACAATTATGTATTTGGTCTTGAGGAAAGTTACGGATGTCTTGCAGGTACTCATGCAAGAGATAAAGATGCTATTGTTGCAGTTATGTGCTTATGCGAAGTTGCTGCATATTGTAAGAAGAACAATATGACCTTGTGGGATATGATGCTGGATATGTATGAAACCTACGGTTACTTCAAGGAAGGCCAGTATACTATCACCATGAAGGGTGTAGAAGGTGCAGGACAGATTGCGGCAATCATGGATAAGCTTCGTCAGAATCCTCCGAAGGCAATTGGCGACGCTAAGGTTCTGAAGTTTAGAGATTATCAGGAAGACAGAATCGTGGATATGGAGACCGGTGCAGAGACGACTACCGGACTTCCAAAATCTAACGTTCTCTACTTCGAGCTTCCGAATAACTGCTGGTGTTGTGCAAGACCTTCCGGAACTGAGCCAAAGATTAAATTCTACATGGGTATCGTAGGTAAGGACCTTGTAGATGCAGATGCAAAGCTTGCTCAGTTAACTGAGGATTTAAAGAAAGAATTGTAAAATATGTGGGGCTGTTGCATTTATGTAATAGCCCCTTGTTTTTGAGGATGATATGGACAAATTCAATCGGGCAAATTTAAGAAAAACAATAAATTATCTGAAGAAAAACGGTATAAAGAATACCATTTATGCTGCGGTAGAGCGTTTGGGAGGCGGTCCCCAGGATTATTATACCTATGAGGAACCTTCGGAAGAAGTGCTTGCATTACAGCGTAAGAAGGAATGGGATGCTCCGGTTTGCTTCAGTGTATTAGTGCCCGTTTATAACACTCCGGAGAAGTTTTACCGGGAGATGATAGAGTCTGTGCTTGGGCAGACATATGGTTACTTTCAACTGGTTTTGGCAGACGCCAGCCAGTCTGAGGAGTTGAAGCGTATTGCAGAGTCCTACAAGGATTCCAGAGTTTTGTATGTACAGCTTGAGAAAAACGCCGGAATCGCAGAGAATACGAATCAGGCTATGGAAGTGGCGACAGGAGACTATATTGCGCTGCTGGACCACGATGATTTATTGACAGCAGATGCGTTGTATCATATGGCAGAAGCGGTGAAAAGGGGAAAAGAAGAAGGGTGTGAGAAGGTACTTCTCTACTCGGATGAAGATAAATGTAACGGGGACGGGTCTAAGTTTTATGAGCCACATTGGAAGCTGGATTTTGATTTAGACCTATTACTTACCAATAATTATATTTGTCATTTTACGGCAGTCAGAAGTGATGTGGCCCAAGAAGTGAAGCTTCTATCTGCTTATGATGGTGCCCAGGACTTTGATTTTGTGCTTCGGGTTGTGGAAAAAATCGGAGAGATTTATGACGGAGAGAATGTAGGGGGACACATTGCACATGTTTCCAGAGTGCTGTATCACTGGAGATGCCATGAGAATTCTACGGCACTGAATACGGAGAGTAAGCGTTATGCCTACGAAGCCGGAAAGCGTGCGGTAGAGGATTATGCAAAGAGACGGGGCTGGGATGTAACGGTAGAGCATTTGAAACATTTAGGCTTTTATCGTATTCAGTATCCGGAGAAAATTTGGGAAATACGCCCTAAGATTGCTATGGTAGGGGGGAATCTCTATGAGAAAGGGAAGATTTCCGGCGGACTGATGACTGAGACAGGAGAAGTGGTGTTCAAAGGGCTAAAAAAGGGATTTTCCGGCTATATGAATAGAGCTGTGTTGATGCAACAAGCACAGGCGCTGGATATTCGAAATGCAAAAATATCTCCCGTGGCACAGGAGATGTTGAAAGCGATTAATGAGGAAGACCCTTTGAAAAAAAGTCTTGCACTATCGAAAATGCTTCGTGACAGTGGGTATGTTTTGGTGTATGACCCGCAGTTGGGGGAATAACACCGGAGTAGCTATCTGCTGGGGAATGTATTGGAAAGATCGTGATATAGATGAGTGTATGCAGAAGGGGATTGGAATCTGAACATTGATAGAGGCAGATAATGATAGATAAGGAAAATACATGGGATAAGCTCCTGCGAATAAAAACATCGGGCAGGGATGATTCGAACTCCGATCAATATCGTTACCCATATGAACCGACACCATATAGTGTTTTGGAGCGTTTGGCTAATAGTGGGTTTATTCGTAAGGGAGATATGGTTTTAGACTATGGCTGTGGAAAAGGGCGTGTGGAATTTTTTCTGTCCTATCAAACCAAGGCCAATACCATAGGGATTGAATATGATGAACGAATTTATCAGAGTGCACTAGAGAATCAAAAAACTGCCGTTTCCGGTGCAAGGACAGAATTTGTACTGGCGAGGGCAGAATCGTATGAAGTATCATCGGAAGTTAATAGATACTATTTTTTCAACCCATTCTCTGTGGAGTTACTTCGAAAAGTGATGGCAAGAATTATAGAATCTTATTACCAGAAACCGCGGAAAATGTTTTTGTTTTTTTATTATCCGTCAGAGGAGTATATTTCATATCTTATGACAGTGGACGAGTTGGAATTTTATGATGAGATAGCTTGCGGTGACTTGTTTGAAGGAAATGACTTGCGGGAACGGATAGTGATGTTCTTATTATCATAATTGGAAATGAAACTTAAAACCTTGGAGTCGGTAGCATGTGAGATTTTTATGGAAGGTTGCTGAAATGGGGAGAATGAACAAGCACCAGTCTAATTAATTCAATAAGTTGGAAAATCTCGTGAAGGGAATGAAATTATGAAGCAGGCAACGGTTGTGATACCCAACTGGAACGGAAGTAAATACTTAGAGAAATGCCTTGATGCCCTACTTGCGCAGCAAGGCGTTTTTGACGTGATTGTGGTGGACAATGGTTCTACCGACGGAAGTGTGGAGATATTGCAGAACAAGTACTCGGCGGTGAAGACCATTTTGTTAAAGGAAAATACCGGGTTTTGTCATGCATGCAATGTAGGTATCGAAGCTAGTGAGACTCCATATGTGATTTTGCTGAACAATGATACGGAGGTATTGCCCGGATTTGTGGAGAATCTGATAGCTGCTATTGGGAAAGAAGAGGATATTTTCTCTGTAAGCGCACAGATGTTGCAGATTCAAAATCCGGAGTTGATTGACAGTGCTGGCGATATGTATACCTTTATGGGATGGGGATATTCCAGAGGGAAGGGAAAGTCTGCCGAAAAATATAATAAGCCTGTAAAGATTTTTTCAGCGTGTGGCGGAGCCGCCATTTACCGGAAGAGTATATTGGATAAAATCGGTCTTTTGGATGAGAATCACTTTGCATATTTAGAAGACATGGATTTGGGTTATCGTGCGCGTATTTATGGATATACTAATATGTACGAGCCTTCTGCTAAGGTGATTCATGCGGGGAGTGCGTCCAGTGGTTCTAAATATAATGAGTTTAAGACAAGGCTTGCTGCGGCAAATAATGCCTATATGGTAGGGAAGAATATGCCTTTTTTGCAGCTGATTATTAATCTGCCGTTTATTGCGGTGGGAGTGTTGGTGAAGGCGGTCTTCTTTGCGAAAAAGGGCATGGGAAGGTTGTATTTGAGGAGTTATTTTGAGGGGATTCGGAGATGTTTTTCGAGGGAGGGACATAAACATAAAATTCCATTTAGATGGAAGCATTTTGGTAATTATTTAAGGATTGAATTAGAGTTGGTTTGTAATGTTTTTAGATGTATAGGGTAATGACTAGACCGAGTGTCTTTGGGAAACGTATCGTAGATACGCTCCCAAGACACTCAGCCCGCGCCATTCGGCGTGTGTGTTGTCAAGTAACCCAGTTCAGCTCGCGCCATTCGCGCCTGCCAGTGCAGTCCGCGCTGCACCAGTTCAGCCCGCGCCATTCGCAAAGGCGCGCCTGCGGCGCTTTCCCGCTGCTTCGCAGCGGGCTTTGCTCATAAGCGGGCGCTCATTTCATGCCTTTGGTCACACAAAAAATCCTGCGAGCAGTCTTTGGGTGTGTGACAAGGCATGGCTGAACTGGAATCTTCATAAATTCTTAAGTTGTTTATATTATGATAATATCGTAAAATATGGTCAGGTACACCGACAGTATTTTGTTATGGCGACGAGGAAAATGGCATCGTGCTTGCACGAATGTCATTTGACGACCGCTAATCAGAGCGGGATTCGCAAAGCGTAACTCTTCTCTGTTCAGTAGGTGAGATTTGTATGATAAAAGACAATCAGAAGGTATTTAATAGAATGCACGTGGTTATGGATGCATTGATTACGATTATATCCTACGCCCTTGCATATTTTATTAAATTTTATATTATCAATGCCGGGCTCCTTGGAATCGGAGTTCTGCCGGTAGATTATTATTTTAAGATGCTTTGGGGAATTGTGCCGGTGTACATGCTTCTGTATTATTACTGCAATGTATACGGTCCTAAGCGTACCCATAAGCAAAGTAGGGAAATTTATGCCATTGTCAAGGCGAACACTGTGGGAATGGCATTGTTTATTATTTTCTTATATGTGTTTATCCGGGAGATTCATATTTCCCGAACCATGATGGCGCTTTTCTATGTACTGAATATTGCCATTACTACATGTTCCAGGCTGGTACTCCGCAAGACTCTTCGCAATATGCGGAAGAAAGGCTATAACATGAAGCATGTGCTTCTGGTAGGGTATTCCAGAGCGGCAGAGCAGTATATTGACAGATTGCAGTGGAATCCTCAGTGGGGATATTCCATTTACGGCGTATTGGATGATACTGTACCAAGTGGTACTTTGTATAAAGGCGTAAAGGTTTTAGGAGAGGTAAATCTTCTCTATGAAATGTTAGCTAAGCATAATATGGATGAAATTGCCATAACCTTGGATTTGAAGGATTATGACAGACTGGAAGAGATTGTAAATGCATGTGAGAAGTTTGGTGTGCATACTAAATTTGTACCGGATTATGACAGAGTGATTCCCACAAGACCATATACGGAGGATTTGATGGGAATGCCGGTAATCAATATCCGTTATGTTCCGCTGGCAAGTACCGGCAATATGGTAATCAAGAGATTGATGGATATTGTAGGTTCTTTGTTTGGAATTATTATCTCATCGCCTATTTTGTTAATAGCGGCACTGCTTGTGAAAATCAGCAGTCCCGGACCGATTATTTTTAAGCAGGAAAGAGTTGGGCTACACAATAAGCCTTTTTATATGTATAAATTCCGAAGCATGAAGCTCCAGACGGAGGAAAGCGAGAAGAAGGCGTGGACCGTTAAGGATGATCCCAGGGTTACCGGTATCGGCAAATTCTTACGCAGAACCAGCTTGGATGAATTACCACAGCTCTTTAATATCTTGAAGGGAGATATGAGTTTAGTAGGGCCAAGACCCGAAAGACCGCTCTTTGTAGAGAAATTCATGGAAGAAATACCACGTTATATGGTAAAGCATCAGGTCAGGCCGGGGCTTACCGGTTGGGCGCAGGTGAATGGTCTTAGGGGGGACACATCCATCCGCAGGCGAATTGATTATGATATTTACTATATTGAGAATTGGAGCGTCAGCTTCGATTTGAAGATTATCTTCTTGACGTTCTTTACAGGATTTATTAATAAAAACGCATACTAAAGTGTATTGGTAAGGAGAAGGAAATGGCAACTGGAAACCATAGCAAAAAAACAAGTGCAGCAAAGAAGAAAAATAAGGCACGTGCAAGAATCATTATTTTTGCGATTGAAATCGTAATTATTCTCGTGATGCTTGTTGTTGTTGCGAAAGTATTTAAGACCACTGAGGAAGTCGAAGGTCCTCATTATGCGGAGATTGAAGAGACACAGATTGTAATCAACTCAGAAGTAGTAGAGAATCCGGTGTTAAAGGGATATTGGAATATCGCACTTTTCGGCGTGGATGCAACCACGGACAGTCAGTTATACAAGGGAAGCCGAAGCGATAGTATGATGGTAGCTTCCATTAACTTGGATACCGGTGATATCAAGCTGGTATCCGTATATCGTGATACCTATTTAAATCAGGGTAATGATTCCTATCGAAAGGCAAATAATGCGTACTCTACCGGTGGTGCTGAGCAGGCAATTGGTATGCTGAATATGAATCTTGACCTTGATATTAAGGATTTCGTTACGGTAAACTATCAGGGACTTATTGATTGTATTGATGGTCTTGGTGGTATTTATCTTGACATTGATGAAGCTGAGATTAAGCATATTAATAACTATCAGATTACCATTGCAAAGGATGTGTTGGATGGTAACTATAATCCGGTGGAGGAAACCGGTTATCAGCTTGTAGATGGTCTTCAGGCAGCTGCGTATTGTCGTATCCGTTATACCAAGGGTGATGACTTTAAGCGTGCAGAACGCCAGCGTGAGGTTATTCAGGCCATTGCAGAACAGGCAAAGAAGGCAGATGTATCTGATTTAACAAAGATATTTACAAAGGTTATTGATAACGTGTATACTTCCGTTTCACAGGAAGATATTATTGGCATGTTAAAAGATGTTGGAAATTACTCCATCGTGGACGAGGGTGGTTTCCCTCATGAGGATATGCGTACAGTAGGTACCATCGGTACTAAGGGTAGCTGTGTTATTCCTGTTAATTTGGAGAAGAATGTACAGTGGTTACATGAGTTCCTCTTTGATGATAAGGAGTATGCCGTATCTTCAGATGTAAAGGACTACAGTCAGAGAATTGAAGAAGAGACCAGTCCGTATATTCAACGATAGGAAGAAAGTGATTGCAAGGGAGCTCACAAAGGCTCCCTTGTTTTGGGTAAAAATATATGAAAGTTGATGTGATTATTCCGGTTTATAAGCCGGATGCTTCTTTTATGGAATTGATAGAACGGTTGCAAAAGCAGACATATGCAATAAACCGTATTATTCTTATGAATACGGAAGAGAAGTATTTTGAGAAGTTGGTATATGGAACATCTTTTGTGGATAGTCATCAAAACGTAAAGGTCTACCATTTATCAAAAAGGGAATTCGACCATGGGAAAACCAGACATATCGGTATGGAAAAATCGGATGCAGACATTTGTCTGTTGATGACACAGGATGCTATGCCGGCGGATGAGTATCTGGTGGAACGTCTGGTGAAAGCACTGGAGCAGGAGGATGTGATAGCTGCTTACGGAAGGCAGCTTCCAAATGAAGAATGTAATCCCATTGAGAAATATTTGCGGAGCTTTAATTATCCGGAAGACTCCCGGAAGAAAACGCTGGAAGATTTACCCAATCTTGGTATCAAGACATTCTTCTGTTCAAACGTCTGTTGTGCGTATAAAAGAGATAAATATATGGAATTGGGCGGTTTTGTACGCCATACCATTTTTAATGAAGACATGATTTTTGCCTCAAAGATTATCAAGAGTGGTTATTCTGTAGTATATGCTGCAGATGCAAAGGTGGTACATTCTCATAACTATACATGCACAGCTCAGTTACACCGTAATTTTGACTTGGGAGTTTCCCAGGCCCAGCATCCGGAGGTGTTTGCGGAAGTGCCTTCAGAAGGTGAAGGAATCCGTAGTGTCAAGGCTACAGCCAAGTATCTTTTAAAAGAAGGATTTTGGCTCTGGATTCCGTATTTGATAGTACAGAGTGGCTTTAAGTATATGGGCTATCTGTTAGGGAAAAAATATCAGAAATTACCCATGTGGATGGTGAAAAAGCTGTCCATGAATAAGGAATACTGGAATTAATAATCAGAAGGGCGAGGTAATAATATGTGTGGAATTGTTGGTTACATCGGAAAAGAGCAGGCAGCACCTGTGATTTTGGACGGATTGTCTAAATTGGAGTACAGAGGATACGATTCTGCCGGAATGGCTATTTTTGACGGCGAGAAGATTCAGACTACAAAGGCGGTAGGACGTTTAAAGGTATTGGAAAATATCACCAGAGGGGGCAGTACACTTCCGGGCACGTCCGGTATCGGTCATACCAGATGGGCAACCCATGGTGCGCCAAGTGATGAGAATTCCCATCCCCACACAAATGCTGCCCGTACTATTGCAGTGGTACATAACGGCATTATTGAAAATTATATTCCGTTGAAGAATAAGATGCAGGAGCGGGGCTATGAGTTTACCTCGGAAACAGATACAGAAGTAGTAGCGCATATGTTGGATTACTACTATCAGGGCAATCCTTTGGCAGCAATCCGTAAGGTTCTTCATCGTGTGGAAGGTTCTTATGCATTGGGTATTATGTTTGCAGAGCATCCGGATACTATTTATTCCGTGCGCAAGGATAGTCCGCTGATTGTAGGCCAGAGCGTAGATGGAGCATTTATTGCTTCGGATGTTCCTGCGATTTTGAAATATACCAGAAATGTTTTTTATGTACAGAATATGGAGATTGCTGAGCTCAAGGCAGATAAGATCAGGTTCTTTACTGTGGACGAAGAGGAAATCGAGAAAGAGAGGGTCACTGTAGATTGGGATGCGGAAGCAGCGGAAAAGGGCGGTTATGAGCACTTTATGCTGAAAGAAATCTATGAGCAGCCCAAGACCATTAATGACACCATTTCTCCACGTATTAAGGATAATGATATCGTGATTGAAGAACTTGGTATGACAAATGAGGAAATAAAAGCACTCAGAAGAATCCATATCGTGGCCTGTGGGTCCGCATATCATACCGGTGTGACTGCAAAGTATGTGATTGAGAAGATGGTGCGTATTCCCGTGGAAGTAGATGTGGCAAGTGAATTTCGCTACAGAGATCCTATACTGGAAGAGGACAGTATGGTAATCGTTATCAGTCAATCCGGAGAAACAGCGGATACCCTGGCTGCCCTTCGTGAGTCCAAAGAGAGGGGATTTAAGGTGCTTGGTATTGTGAATGTGGTAGGAAGCTCCATTGCAAGAGAGGCGGATAATATCATGTATACCTGGGCGGGACCTGAGATTTCTGTTGCAACAACCAAAGCGTATAGCTGCCAGCTGGTAGCACTTTATATGCTGGCTATGAAGTTTGCAAAGATTCGTGGAACCATTAATGAGGAGCAGTTCCAGAGTCTTTTAGGTGACCTTAGAAGATTGCCGGATCAGATTGAAAGACTTCTTGGTCAGAAGGGTAAGATTCAGAAGTTTGCCAATCGTTATGTGGGAGCGAAAGATATTTTCTTTATAGGAAGAGGACTGGACTATGCAATCTCTCTGGAAGGCTCATTGAAATTAAAAGAGATTTCTTATGTACACTCTGAGGCTTATGCGGCAGGAGAATTGAAACATGGGACCATTTCACTGATTGAGGATGGCACACTTGTTGTGGCTCTTGCCACCCAACCCAATCTCTATCAGAAGACGATTAGTAATATTGTAGAAGTAAAGGCCAGAGGAGCTTTTGTTATGGCACTTACCGGAGAAGACAATAAGGCCATTGAAAAGGCATCGGATTATGTGGTATATTTGCCGGAGACCAGTTCATATTTTGCCAATTCCCTGGCGATTATTCCATTGCAGCTTTTTGCTTATTATGTAGCGGTAGGAAGAGGGTGCGATGTGGATAAACCACGTAATCTGGCGAAGTCTGTAACAGTGGAATAAGGAATTTGACGAATGAAAAAGCGAATAGCATATTTGGATGTGGCACGTGGAATCGGAATGATTCTGGTGGTAATCGGACATGTGGATTTTATCAGTGAACCCCTTCGGGATTATGTGACCAGCTTTCATATGCCACTTTTCCTGATAATCTCGGGAATGTTATTATATATAACTAAAATTGAAGAACGGGAATGGAGTACTGTTTTAAAGGGGAAATGCAGAACCATATTACTTCCCTATTTTATTTTCAGCGCTGGTGCACTGTTGTTTGAACTGGTGAGGGCTGTGGTTAAGTCCTTGGATATGGGAGATGCTTTACTGCGGCAGGTTTTTCAGACCTTATGCCTACAGGGCTTTTCTACCTTTTGGTTTTTACCAACCCTGTTTATTGCAGAGGTGGTGTTTATAAAGGTAAGGCAAAGTCTTGACATCAAGAAGACCGCAGGAGTTGGAATTATGCTGACGGTGCTGATGTATATGGTAGCACTTGGGGAAAAGGCATTCTACCAAAGTCATGCAGGAATACCGGGATATGAGCTTCTGCATGATGTACTTTTAGCAGTTATCCGTGGTGTGTTTTCCGGCAGTTATATATTCCTTGGCTATTTCCTTGGAGGATACTTTGAGGTGAGAAAGCACAATCGTTGGAAGGATTTTCTGACGGGAGTAGCATTACTGGCAATCATGGCTGTGATGAATGGATATGCATCATTTATTGATTTGCGTTTCCTGGATTTCGGAAATCCGCTACTGTTCATATTGCGAACTGTGTGTGGTAGCTTGGGTGTCATATTGGTATGTAGGGGATTGGAGAAATATCAGGAAAATGTTGTGGGAAAAGTACTGGGATATTTCGGCCGGAATTCCCTGATAATTATGGTTACTCATCTGGACTACCGGATTTTGAATTATAGTATCAAGGCAGCTGCCCTAATCAATGGCTTTATAGGGAATTCCGTGCTTTATGCGGTGCTGACAGTGCTCTTTGTGTTCCTGCTGGAGACAGTGGTGATTTATATTATCAACAGATTTTTTTATAAATTTTTAGGAAGAAAAACACAAAAGTAGCATACTTTTTTCACAATATGAACACAATTTGCAGTTATGATAAGTTCATAAGATGAACATGGAGGTGTGCATATGTATAATGATGATTATGCAAATAATGTAAATAGAGATGACCAGAATACAGGATATTCCCAGCCGGAGTCTGCAACACATTATAATAGCTATAATGTAGAGGCACCTAAGCCGGTATATGAGAATGAAGTTCCGAAAAAGAAAAAAGGTGGTTTCTTTAAAAAGGCATTTGCCTTTTCCTGTGGAGGATTATGCTTCGGACTTTTTGCAGGAATCGGTCTGTATGCGGTAACACAGGTGACCGATTTAAGTTTGACAACACCGGCAAGTACCGCCACTCCCACACCGCAGATTTCTACGGTGGAGACAGTAGATAATACGATTCAGAAAGACAATCTGGTAATGAAATCTGTAATCACATCGGATGTATCCGATATGGTGGAAGAGGTGATGCCGGCCATGGTATCCATTATCAATAACTACACGGAGACCACTTCTTACTTTGGACGTACCTATAGTCAGGAGGCGCAGTCCAGCGGTTCCGGTATTATTATCGGCCAGACCGAAAAGGAATTGCTAATTGCAAGTAACCATCATGTGGTTTCCGGTGCAGACAGGCTTGATGTGACATTTATTGATGATTCTGTGGCAGTCGCTTCGATTAAAGGAATGGATGCAGATATGGATCTTGCGGTGATTGCGATTCCACTGGATAGTCTGAATGCAGAGACAATGAACAATATTAGTATTGCGAAGCTTGGTAATTCCGACGAACTTCGTCTGGGTGAGCCGGTAGTTGCAATCGGTAATGCACTTGGCTATGGACAGTCGGTAACCGGTGGTTATGTAAGTGCCTTAAATCGTGAAATCGACGTGGAAGGTGGCGCAAAGTGTAAGTTTATCCAGACGGATGCTGCCATTAACCCGGGTAATTCCGGTGGGGCGCTTCTTAACATGAATGGTGAGGTAATCGGTATTAACTCCAGCAAAATTGGTGGTTCTGCCATCGAGGGAATGGGTTATGCAATTCCCATCAGTGCAGCAGAGCCGATTATTGGGGAGCTTATGTTGAAGGAGACCAGAGTTAAGATTACGGATGGCAATGTGGGCTATATGGGCTTGAACCTTCAGACCATAACTGAGGACTATGCGTATATGTTCAATATGCCGGAAGGTGTATATATCCGTAGTATCGAGGAGAATTCTCCGGCCCAGCAGGCAGGTATGCTTGCCGGCGATATCATCTGTAAGATGGACGGACAGAGTATCAGTTCCTATGAAGACTTGCAGGAAATTCTGCAGTACTTCGGACCGGGCTCGACTACAGAGGTTGTGGTAAAGCGTCCGATAGATGGTGTATATACCGAAATTGAATTACAGATTACCTTCGGTAAGAGACCGGAGTAAAGAGAGACTGCCGCTTTTGCGGCAGTTTTTTGTATGGCGAAGAGGAAAAAGTCATTTGTACAAGCACAATGCTATTTGTTGACTGCTGATTAGAGCGAGATTTGCAAAGCGTATCCAGGCTCAGTATTCGGTTTATAAAAAGTTTACTTGAGTACCAGGCTGAGATTTTGTATACTAGGAAAGGACAAGATGGTGTCTATGATGGAGGGCAGTTTGAAAAATCACATGGATATGCTGATTTTTCAAACCCGAATTTGTGCCGGGGCGACACAAATTTCGTTTATCACAGAGCTAAATTTGAGATTGGGCTCGTGACCTCGCGATAAGTCGCTTCGGAATGGGGGATATTATGTCAGATTTTGAAAAAAATGAAATAGATGAAGTTATAGATGTTGATGTTGAAGTAGAAGAGACTGAAGACAATGACAATGAATATGAAGATGTGTGTTTCGTGTGCCACAGGCCGGAAAGTAAAGCGGGAAGAATGTTTAAGCTTCCTAATAATATCTGTGTCTGCGATGACTGTATGCATAAGACAATGGATGCGGTAAGCCAGTATGATTATCAGGAGCTGATGAGCAATCCGCAGTTGCAGAAGGAACTGGATGATATCATGAAGGGCGGCAGAAATATGCCGGGCAGTGGAACGCCGGGAGGGATCCCGGGGATGCCGCACATCCGCTTTGTGAATATGTCTGATTTGCAGGGAATGGGAGGTATTCCGCAGAAGCAGAAGTTGAAAAAGAAGAAAAAGGCTGAGAAGAACCAGCCGGTTTTAAATATTAAAGATATTCCTGCACCTCATAAGATTAAAGCAAGTCTGGATGAATATGTGGTAGGTCAGGAGCATGCAAAGAAGGTAATTTCGGTAGCAGTATATAATCATTATAAGCGTGTAGCTACCGGTACCATGGACGAAATTGAAATCGAAAAGTCCAATATGCTGATGATTGGACCTACCGGCTCCGGTAAGACATATTTGGTAAAGACCCTTGCGAAGCTTCTGGATGTACCTCTTGCCATTGCAGATGCTACATCCCTTACAGAAGCCGGATATATCGGAGATGATATTGAAAGCGTGGTTTCTAAGCTTCTTGCGGCTGCTGATAATGATGTGGAGAAGGCTGAGCGTGGAATTATCTTCATTGATGAGATTGATAAGATTGCCAAGAAGAAAAATACCACTTCCCGTGATGTCAGTGGGGAAAGTGTGCAGCAGGGTATGCTTAAGCTTTTGGAAGGTGCAGAGATTGAGGTTCCGGTAGGTGCTAACAGTAAGAATGCCATGGTACCCCTTGCAACAGTAAATACGAGAAATATCCTGTTTATCTGTGGTGGCGCATTCCCGGATTTGGATGAGATTATTAAGGAAAGACTGACCAAGACGGCGTCAATCGGTTTTGGTGCTACCTTGAAGGATGAGTTCGATAAAGACAAGAATCTTCTTAAAAAGGTGAAGGTAGAAGATTTACGTAAGTTTGGTATGATTCCGGAGTTTTTAGGACGTTTACCGGTGATTTACACCTTGGATGCACTGTCTAAGGATATGATGGTACAGATTTTAAAGGAGCCGAAGAATGCAATCTTAAAGCAGTATCAAAAGCTCCTTGAACTGGATGAAGTTAAGCTGGAATTCAATGATGAAGCATTGGAAGCTATTGCAGAGAAGGCAATGGAGCAGGATACCGGTGCCAGAGCCCTTCGCTCCATCATCGAAGAGTTTATGCTGGATATCATGTATGAGATTCCAAAGGATGACAATATCGGAAAAGTTACCATTACCAGCGATTATATTGAGCGCAAAGGCGGCCCGGTAATTACCATGAGGGGTGTACCGATGCTGGAAAATAAGAACTGATGCAGGTACAAAACAAAAGGTAAATGGGTCAACGAAAAAATGGTGAGGAGAAAAGATTATGGATGATTTACAACAGCAGGAACAATTGTTTACAAAAACCTTACTTGGGCTGGTAGAATTAGCAAAATCCAAACGGAATATTTTGTTATACAGTGAAATCAATGATGCGTTCCGTGGATTTGAACTGTCTGAAGATAAGATGGATATGATCATGGAATACCTGGAAAAAGCCAATATTGACTTATTACATTCCAGCATCGGAGAAAG
>JAZQIQ010000049.1:0-25859 GCA_045541195.1 Acetatifactor sp.
CTGTGTACATACGCTCTACGAACGCTGTTACATTCTCTCTTGCAATATCATCAGGACTCTTGGTCGGTGCAGGAGTTGCTGTAGGCGCTTCGGTAGGTGCTGCTGTAGGCTCCTCAGTAGGTGCACTGGTTGGTTCCTCGGTAGGTGCTGCTGTAGGCTCCTCAGTAGGTGCTGCTGTAGGTGCTTCCGTAGGTGTAGGATCTACCGGCTTTTCATCCAGAGCTTCTACAACCTGTCTTACTACGATAGCACCGGTTCTGGAAAGTGAACTTGCAGTAAATGCGATAGTTAACTGACCATCTTTTACCTCTACAGTGTAATCACCCCAACCATATGCAAATCCGGTAGCAACAGCATTACCAACACTTGCTGCTGTTCCCTCAACATCTGCCTTAATGGTATTTCTACCAAAAGCACAGGTACTTAATAAATCTACCTGATATGTTCCGTTTTCAACATCTACAACAAAGGTCTGTCCATCCGGAATAACATAGTCTCTATAGATTCCTCTATCTAAGCTATTTCCGTAAGTATAATCTTCATCACGTCCGTCAAATTTAGCTGATCCATCAGTGAATCCGTATCCCTTTTCTTCCGAATAGGTAATACCTAAATCATCACAAGTTGCAGTACCACCCTTAGGATTTACAACAATTTCAGTCCATCCCGGAGCTGTTACACCTGCTGCAATACTAAAGTCAAACTTGTAAAGTGCCGGATACTCAACGCTTACATATGCTGCTGCACCCTTCTCAAGTCCTTCAATTGTACCGCCGATTGCATAGGTTGCAATCTCATTTAATACACTTGAAGAATTCCAGGTAACTGCTTCATCTGTAACTTCACCACTTGCCCAAGTTACCTTTACAGTAGTAGGAAGCACTTCGTCTACATTGAATGCATTTAATGCAACTTCTACATAAGTATCTGCTGCGCTGATCATATAATCTGCAACAACATTTATATTAATAGTTGCTGTAGCTTCATATCCGTCAACAGTACCTGTTACTACATACAAATTGATTACATTTGTATCAACCGCTGAAGTATCCCAAGTAACAGAAACTTCTTCTTTAATACCATTGGTGAACTCAACTTCAACCTTTTCAGGTAATGTATATTCCTTACCCTGAATCACTTCGATATCATCAAGAGCTGCAACACCCTTAACTTCTGCTGCAATTACAACTAATTCTTTTTCAAGCTTGGTATCATATCCTGCGATTGTTGCAATAACAGTATAGGTACCAGGAGTTGTTAAATCAACTGCACTTACATCCCAGGTTACATCAGCCTCAACCTCATTGCCATCTGCATCCACTACAGTAACTGTTGCAGGGAGTAAATCGGCCACAGTCTGTCCATCTGCAAGAACAGTATCCTCAACAATTTCTTCAAGCTCAAAATCCTTAATTTCTGTAATCTCTACATCGGTCTTAACAGCTAATGGTGCTGACATATAAGATGTCTTTCCATCAACAATTGCTGCAATCTTATACTCGTATGAAGTATTTGATTCTACAGTAGTATCAACATACTGATATACCCATTCATCATTTGAATCATCCGTTGAAGGATAAGTGATAATCTCTTCTTCTGTCCAGATAGAGATATTATCCATGAATACTCCACCATACTGCTTACCTGCAGCCATGTAGATAGTATCAAAAGCAGAAACCGGTGCCTCTGTTGTTCCGTCCACAAATGCAAGTTCTCCGCTATATACGGTACTTCCATCAGACACTCTGGTAATGGTCACATCTACAGTCTGTGCTGCAAAATTAAGCGCTGCCTTTACAGTTAACCATCCGGTAGTATCACGCTGTAATCCCTTACCAGAAGACTCTCCATTAGCAGTTCCGTTGTTTACATTTGCTGCAGAAGTGATGTCTACACCATTTACTGTAATGCTTCCCCAGTAACCATTTCCGCTTGCAGTTGCAGAAACTGTTAATATCTCACTTGCACTGTCTAACCAGTTATACTTATTTGAACCACCAAGAAGAGCAATATTAGAGCTCTTACTCTGGGTACAAGCATCCATCTTGATATCTGCCTGGAAGATCACATCCTCTGTAAGAGCAAGACCACTCTTCTGTGTTCCGGTATCTCCGCCGGCTCTTGTTCCCACACCGTATACATACTCACTTGGATTGGTATTTACGGTAGAAGTATCCTTTTCAAGATATTCATAATCAGTATAAGTAGCGTCAATTAATGCAAAATCACTTGTTCCATCTTCAAAGTCTTCTGTATAAACAGTAGTCTTCTTAATCTCTACGATAGGAGCAGGAGTTGCACCAGGTGCAGTGGTAGGTACAGCCTCATAAATCGGTTCAAGTGTTGAAACGATAATAGCACAAAGAACCGCTCTGGCATTTGACTCACTTGTTGCAGTTACAACAATCTGGTCACCTGCTTTAAGCTCTACATCCGTTGTCTTTAACAAATCTGTTGCTGTTTTGCTCTGGCTAACAGTTCCCAAGTCAATACCATTAACAGCAATCTTACAATCATCAGATGCTCCCAATGATCCGGCATACACGTCTACTCTATACTTACCAGCTTCCTCTACATCAATAGCAAATTCAAGCTTTCCGGCAGTATATGCAATATCTGTACATGCTGTTTCAAGAGCAGTAGGATTTGTACTATCCACTGCTACAACATTGGTACCCTTACCGGCAAAATCATCTACACTTGTAGTAAATCCATAACCTACACTTGCATCATAAGCCTTATTACCGGGATTAATGTAACCTTCCGGTGTAGCTCTCTTACTTCCGATATCAAACTGCTGAAGTACAGTTGCATTGTATCCGATAATTGCCGGAGCCTTGGTAGGTGCCGGAGTTGCTCCTGAAGCAGATACCTTCACAAGCTCATCATTCGGAATGGTTGCAACCTTCTTATACTCTTCCTCACTTGCTTCCTTACGATATACTTCATATCCTTCAATATCATGACCGTATAAATTACTATCATTTGCAGGTGTGAAGTTAATGGTTGCAGATTTATAAGTAACATCAGCTAAAGAAAGCTCTGCAGTCACAAGACCTTCAGATAATAAGTAGCTTACGTTTGCAGGCTGGTTGTAACCAACGTTCTGCCATGCAACACCTTCTCTATAAGCTAAGTTTTCTAATAAACAAGGTACAACATAATCTGTTTCAATTGTAGTAGAGTAAATTCTTACTGCATTCTTATCTGCAGAAGCTCTGGTAATGATTTCCTCTCTCCAGTCACCAAGTACATCAGCGATTAAGCCAAGGTTACCCTTTGTACCATTAGTCGACCAGATTTCTGAAGACTTAAGTACAGGAACTGCCTTGTCAGACACATAATCCCAATCATAAAGAACAACACCGGTAGGTGCATATGCTTCCTTATCAAAGGTATGGTCCTGAATCTCGCTAAGTAAATCGCCATCCCAGAAGATAGACGCATTTGACGCAGGAGTAGAATCTGCTAACTTAATCAAATTCTCTAAAGTTGACCAGGTTGAATATACTTCACCATCGGTTGAATCCCATGCTGGCTCATCATTGCTTTCGTAGGTAGGACTTGCAATAGACCACCACTCAGCACCTTCTGCTGTAGGATCAATGTCTGCTGCAACACCACGTCCGGTATCCAAACCAGTATTGTAACCCATTAAAATCTTACCTGTTTCCGCATCACGTACTTCTACATGATAAGCAACATTGGTATGCTCATGTACAGACATGATTTCAAGGCCATCATTCCATGATACCCAGTCAGATACATGCATAGCATCACCATGACCAAGTCCGGTAGCATATTTTACAGTACCGTCATTATCAATTACTAATGCACCATAGATAATTTCGTCCTTACCATCGTTATCAATATCATTTACAGATAAACCATGGTTACCCTCTGCTTCATACTGGCTTCCTGCCTGTAAGGTATCGAATGCCCAGTACTCTTCAATGGTATCACCGATTCCGTCGGCATCGGTATCCTTTAAGTAATATGCTGTTAAGCATGTTCTGGTGTAGTAACCTCTACAGAATACTGCAAAAGGAGTCTCACCATTTAAGTAAGCGGTTGCAGACAGGAATCTGTCAACACGGTTACCATATGCATCTCCCCAAGCACTTACAGTGCCTCTTCCCGGAGTATAATCTGCATCATCAATCTTAGTACCATCATCACAGTTAAAGATTGTAAAGTACTCAGGACCGTCTAATACGTATCCGCTTGCATTTCTGTAATCGTTAGCATCACTGATAACATTTACAGGAAGTGCACTGCTATCACATGCGCCTACATAAGACTTCACAGTAAGAGTATTCGCAGTACCATCTTCACTTACGTACATAGTGGTACCGTCAGCAGTCTTCACTGCGATTTCCGCCTTACCATCACCATCAAAATCCCATACCTGGAACTGTGTATAATGAGCACCGGAACGGATGTTAACACCCATATCCAGACGCCATAAAAGCTTAGATGCGCCGGTAGAGAAATCTACATCATATGCATCAATATAAGTCTTACCGGTATATCCGCTACCGGAGTTATCCTTCGCATTAGCAGGATACCATTTAACAAATAATTCTAAATCACCGTCTCCATCAACATCGCCTACAGACATATCGTTTGCATGGAAATCGGTAGTGGTACCATCCGGCATAGTTTCATCTGCAGGACAGTAGAAGTTGAACTCCAAGTACTTATTTGCCCAAACCTTTGTATCCTTTGCGGTAAGATTCTGAGCAGTATCATTGCTTCCTACAACCTTGTAGGTATCATTTACAGTACCAGCCTCATCAATTAAGTTGGTTACTGCAATATCCGTTGCAATTGCTTCACCGTTACGATATACGGTAAAGGTAGTAGCTAATTCATTATCCGCATTCATATCTGCTTCAAATGCTCTCCAGCTTAAGTATACACCCTGCGTATACTCATTACCTTCTGCATCAGTTGCAGATACATTTGTCTCACCGCCATCATTGCCAGCAAGGTTAATTGCTACAACTGCTCTGTCGGTGTAAGTCTCAAGACCGCCTGCTACCAGCTTACCGGTAACCGGAGTCTTACATGCTGCAGACTGCTCACTTAAACCGCCTGCATTTAAAGCTGCTACTTTGTAGTAGTAGCTAATGTTACTTGCTACACCTGAATTGTCAGTATAAGAAGTTGAAGTAGTTTCACCAATCTTTTCAAATCCGGCAAATCCCTTCTCACCCTCTGCTTTATCAGAACGATATACAATGTACTTAATTACAGGATATGTAACACCTGCTGTGTTAGCCTCCACTACAGATGCATCCCAAGAGATAGAAATCTCTCTGGCAAGCTCAGTAGCTCCTTCTGCAGGACTTACACATACCACATTCTGAGGTGCTTTTGCAAGAACTGCATCCTTTAACACACCTTCTACAGTAATGGTATTACTCTGTGCAGACTCGGTACCGTCAGCAGTCACACAAGTCATATAATACTCGTATGATTCACCCAGGTCGATAACCATTGCTCTGCACGCCAAATCATCTGCCGCGTACTCTTCTACAGTGAAACTCTTAATTACGGAGAACTCTGCATCCGAAGTACTCTTACGATATACATTGTATTTTACTGCTTCATCCACACCGTTAAAGCCGATGAGGAAAGTCATCTTATTTCCTTCCACGCTATGCTCGCTATCAGCAAGTCCGCTTGGAGCCTTTAAAATCTCGGTAACAGTGAAGCCATTGAAGTAAAGAAGAGAGCTTCCCGCTGATACAATTCCAATGTTTAACTGACCATCAATTACTCTTGCAGTATTGGTAACAGCTGCGATGGACTGTCTAGCAGACATGGTTCCTAAAGAAGCACCTTCTGCTGTATAACCTGTCTTCTGTGTAGAGGTTCCCGGTAATAAGTCACCACCGTATACAGTAACTTCATAATCTCCATTCGGAAGATCTACTGCAAATTCACCAGCTCCAAGAGTAAAGTCTCTACCCATTAAAGAGTAAGCATCATTGTCCTGTACGCCACGGTCACGACCACCGCCCGGATAAGTAATCCAGCCATAGCCTGTTTCTGCATTGTACATCTCATTATAGATACCAATCCAGCCTTCTTCGGTAGGACCGTCTGCTGCTGCATTAATATCAAACTTATAGCCTGCTGCCTTTGTTGTTACAACAATTTTATCTGAATATTCGCCTAAGCCCTTCTCATTAAAACCACGAACCGCATATACATAAGTAACACCAGATTCACAATTTCCATCTGCATACTTATTGGTAGCAGACACGGAATACTTTGTGCTGTTATCATCAAATACTACTGCTTCTGCCGCAGTTTCATCTGTCACAGCTGCACGATAGATATAGTATAACTCTGCACCATCTGCTGCATTCCAAGTCATATTTACGCTGGATGCACCTACTGCACCACTTGCAAGACCTTCTACTTTAGCAGGTACAGTTTCCGGAATACTGATTACCACCTTAGATGCTAAATCAGTAAGAAGTGCACACTCCTGAATACCCTGAGCCACACACTGTGCAAACTTATATGCACCGTAGTACTGTAAATGGGTAGAGTCAGTTGCACCACCTGCGTAAGCACCATCCGGATAATCGCCGGCATTTACATGAAGGAATAAAGACTTCGCGCCTTCGATTCCAAAGTTATTACATACAGCTACGGAACGAGCAGTTAAATCTACCAAAGCAATACCCTGCTCTGCAGCCATAGTTCTCATTACATCGCCGTAAGCTTCAAAGTTACCAACGAAGGTATTTAAGCTACCATCTTCATTGGTAGTATAACTATATCTTGCTACCGGTGTAACAAGCACAGGGATAGCACCTCTCTGCTTCGCACCGTCTACATAATACTGAATCCACTGTCCGAAATCCGCTGCAGATACATAACGGTTTGGTCTGGATGCAGTTGCATCATTGTGTCCCCACTGAACGAATAAATAATCGCCCGGTTTAATATCTTCTAATAAGTCATCTAACTTACCCTCTGCAATGAAGGAGTAAGAAGAACGTCCACCAATTGCACGATTCTCTACGATAGCATTTTCTGCTTCGTAAACCTGTGCCTGGCTGTATCCACAGTTATCAGCTTCGCTCTCCTGAACCTGTCCGCCAAAGAAATTAGCTAAGGTCTCGCCCCATCCGGTCTGTGGATAGTAGCCCTTATCATAGGTCTGAACGGTTGAGTCAGATGCAAGATAGATAGTAGGTTTAATTCCCTGCTCTCCGGTTGCCTTTCTGGTAACAGAAACGCTCTTAACATATACCGTCTGAGTTGTTGCAGCTGCTTCCTCTGTAGCACTGCTGGTTGCTAAAAACTTTAACTCTAATGAACCATTAACCAAAACAGCCGTAATCTTTGCAGTCACTTCGCCACCTGCAGGCACAGTGATATCGCTTGTTTTTGTTCCGGCAGGAACCTTGGTAATATCCTCTGCCTCTACATAAGCTACATAATCAGCAGCGGTAGGGTTTACGAAAGTAACATCTACTTCATAATCTGCCGGAGCAAGATCAATCGCAAAGCTGGAGGTGTTCTCATATGTATAAACACCATAGCCGGTGCTCTCGGTCTCAGTCCATACTTTACTTGAAATTGCAAGACTTCCATCTGCTGCGGTTACAAAATCAGCACCTGCCACAGAAGCCTTTACTCTTGGGTAATATACACCACCGTCCCAGCCTTTTGCCGCATCATTATAAGTTTCATTGTAGAAACCTACACCATCAGCATATACACTGTCTGCTGTTACATCTGTACCAAATGTATAAGATGCAATCAAAGTATCAGTGGTAAAATCAACATAAGTTCCTTCTGTTGCTGCACTGTTTACATTAGCACCTTCCACAACTTCCTGTTGCATATCCTCTTCAGGCACTACCTCTTCGGTTGTTCCTTCTTCAGGCACAACTTCTTCTGACACTCCACTTTCAGGTATTACTTCTTCGGTTGTTTCGCCGTCAATTACGACTTCTTCAACAACTTCGTTACCGGATAGTAATTCTTCCACCGGAACGCTTGTTGCAGAAACAGAAAAAGAGTTACCTACAAGCATTGATGCACAAAGTGCAAGTGCCATTGCTTTTGAAAGACGTCTTTTTGTTCTTCCTTTCATCGTTTACCTCCCTATACGTTTAATATTAGTACTATTAAACTACTATCGTTTTTGATTATAGTTGTTATTATGTATAGCTTCTATTCATTTTTACGAAAATAATGTGCAATTTCGACCATTTTTTCATGTAAGCTCTTACATTTTTCAGCATCTCCTATAGATATAACACCCATGCCAATAATATTTTTTGTATATTTTTACCAAATTCCATTTCACAAATATGGTTATTTGTTACATTCCTATTACGAAAGTACCAGGCGCAAAAAAAGAACTGTTCGAAATTCGTCATTTCAACAGTTCATTTCATTCTAATAATGCCCGACACGCATACGCTCCAGAAAATCTTCTTCCGGTAACGCCTTATCAAAGTAATGTCCCTGAATCATATCACAACCGGCTTCCGCCAGATACTCGTACTGCTGCTCCGTCTCAACACCTTCCGCAATAATCTTGATTCCAAGCTCCCTCGCAAGACGCGCAATATTCTCAAACATAATAATATCTTTCTTCCGTTCTTCCGTCTCTTCTTCATAAGGAACGAAAGCCTTATCAATCTTAAGCAAATCAATACTGGTCATCTTCAACATATTCAAGGAAGAGTACCCTGTTCCGAAATCATCAATGGAAGTACTGATATTTACCGCTTTCAAATCCTCCACCAGCTTGGACATTACAATGTAATCCCTAAAGTCTTCACTCTCTGTCAATTCAATTTCTATATACTCATGTGGCACCCGGTACTTATCGATTGTGTCTACAATATCTTTCACCAGATTGGGATTCTCTGCATGTTTTCTGGAGAAATTCACTGAAATCTGTATATATGGCAAACCTTCCTGCCTACATCTGTCCAAAAGAGCACATACTCTGTCCAGCACATAGAAGTCCATCTTGCAAATACTACCTTCCTTCTCCAATATAGGAACGAATTCTGCGGGCGGCAAAAGTTTATCACCTGCCTTCCAACGAACCAAAGCCTCAGCTCCACAGATCCGTTTATCCTGGGTAGTCACCTTTGGCTGATAGTACACCCAAAACTCCTTGTTCCGAATTGCCCTGTGAAATCTGGCAATAATCTCCTTCTGCTGCATCACCGCTTTATAGATATCATCATTGAAGTATACCACACCGACGCATTCGTTCTGCCTTGCCACTTGATATGCCACACTTATACGCACCATAACATCTCCGGCGCTTTTTAGTCCATGCAGCTCGCTGGCTCCCACAGTAGCACCAAAAGAGAATTTCTTAATGTCCTCTTCATTCTGATAGACAATCTCTACATTATTGATAAACTGAATAAACTTCTTTGCATTATCCTTATGAACAAGAGCCACGAAATTATCCCCGCCAAGTCTGGCAGCAATCTCATCTTCTCCCAGCACCTTCTTGAGCATATATGCATATATTTTCATTACCTCATCTGCCTGTACATGAGGCAACACTTTGTTCACATACTTAAAATTGTGTATATTCAGATAAATTGCATGGTAGTTCTCCAATCTTCCTTGCTCAAAAAGTCTACCTACAAAAGCCATGAAACCGGCCACATTAGGAACTCCCATAGCAAGATCTGTCTGCATCGCATGAGTAAGAAGATTTCCCATCATAAACTGACTAAACGCAGAAAACACTTGTTTTCCCAAGATGCGAACCTCACGAAATTCTTCCGGACTCCAAGTAATGCCCTCCAAAGCATAAAAACTGATTACAACATTACCACCATCTCCGGTTCGATAGCTGAGTGCGAGCGGTTCATAACGCTTTCCTCCCTCGCCTTCATATAAAGTATATGTAAAATTATCAATCTGAGCCCGAAGCTGTGTCTGTGGCACGGAAAGGCTTACTGTCACCCTTCCAATCTGCATCTCTTCAGCGATACATTGTAATGCTTCTCTGGTGCAGGCCAGCAATTCCTCCCTGGAACGCACCGGCTTATGCAAAATCTCCAAAAAGGCCTCCATATTCTCGCTACTAAATAGCTTGCCCATTCTTTCCTCCGATCTTCCCCCTCGACTACACCGCCATGTAATCGCTTACATTATAACGCTTTAATTCAATAAAGTAAAGAAGTATAACAAAAATGTAAGATTTTTAAAAAAGTATAATTCCTACTTTTCTGCAAATACTACTACTGATATTAACAACTTTCTTATGAAATGGAGGTAACATCATGGGCAAAAAGTTTATCGATTGCGCTGCACTTACCATTGGTATTATCGGTGCGATTAACTGGGGCCTTATCGGTCTCTTTCAATTTGACCTTGTTGCATTTATATTTGGTGAGATGTCCTGGCTTTCCAGAATCATCTATTCTCTGGTAGGACTTAGCGGACTCTATATGCTCACCTTTTATATGGGCATCTGTAATTCCGAAGAATAAAATAGGAACAAAAAAGCGTCACGTACTTGATTAATACTTCTTGTACCTGACGCTTTTTGTCCTCTATGTTCCTATGTAACCATGTTAAATATTTTTGTAATAATACTAACCACTTTTTTAGGCTCCATGGATTCTCCCACATTAGTTATTACCTGCTTTACCTTCTCCACAAATTCCAGTGACAGCACCGATTCCAAATGCTCTGTCAGCCAATCCACGTCGTCCACCGATTTCTGCCCCAGATAGATTTGCTCAAAAGCCAGTATTGTCCCCTCTCCCAATGCCGCAACAAAGCATCCGGCAATGATGGGATTCAACACTTTCGCTTTAATTTTTATCCCATTTATTTCTTTCAGTGCCAAAATGGCAGCCTTTGCAACATCCCCCACCGTTCCCACTTCGATGATAGAGTCAAAGAACTGTTTGGATTTCTCATTGTCTTGTATTTCATAGATTTTGGCAATGGCATTAATCACTTTTCTTTCCAACGGAGATAAAAAGATCCCATCCGCAATCGGCTTTGGAATAGCACCTATCAGAACTGCCGACGCAGTGGCTACTCCTACCGTTCCATGTGCAAGTTGTCTCTTTCTTTTTAAAATGAAATCCTCTAAATCATTATCTCCTGCCTGAAGTCCCTCCGGCATCAATGCATTTGTACAATTTATAAGCTCTGTAATGCCCTCTGGCACCGCCCATGAAGTTTCATCTATCTTATGAGCTGCAGCTACCACCGGAATAATCTCCTTTAGATTTCCGGAGAACTTCTTCTTCGCCGCAAAAGCTGCCCGAACCCTCTCTATATTTTTCTCTCGTTCTTCCACCAAATAGGACTTCGTTATAACTACAATAATCGGCACCGTCTTCCACATGGAAGTAGCCTTCAACAAGCGCACAATAGACTCATCGGAGAATTTATCCTTCCTTCCATCCACACAAAACCAGATAACATTTATCTGTTTATCTTCTTCACCGGATTTTATACAAGCTTTCGACCACTTCTTTACCGCATTAATAGCCATCTGTTCTTTCAGAAAGGATTCTTCAAATCCTATGGAATCAATCATCCGAAAAGGAACACTGTCACTCTCACAAAGTTCCAGTCTATCCACTTTTTTCTCTGATTCCTCCGTGGTTATCATCTCCGCTTTCCCTAAAATAGTATTAATCAATGTGGTTTTGCCGACCGAAGCGTCGCCAATCACCAACACATTTCCCTTTTCCACTTTAACTCTCCTCGTCACATAATCCTTATTCAAACAGACTCATCTGCGCTTCTCTCAAGGACTTCATCTTCCGTTCACTAATCCGATCCTCCGCAGTTACCTCCCCACAAAGCAAAGGTGCATCAGGATTATATTTTCTACAATTCTCCCGCACGCTCTCCGGACTGTGGTTAGCATAACAATACTTACACCCATTCAAGCAGGTATTATAAGTCCCCACCTCTACACTTTCCACGCAGCCACATTCCGTCCTTTGGGCCTTATCCTTGGAAACCTTTAACTTACATCCGATGATTTCCTCAATCAATGCCTTGTCAATACAGCTGTTATGCTCTATACCACACCCGGTTAAATCAATACTCTCCGAACAGCTTGCAATACGCATTCCGTTTGTCTCTGCAATCTCACCAAGTTTCCCGGCAAAATCCTTAAGCTCTCTCTCCGCAAGATTGTATACCTGCAACTCCGCCATATTCCTCCGATTCTTGGCATATTCATCCACAAAGCTTATGACACACTTTTCCGTATACCCTTTCAAAGCCGCTCCAATCTGTGCAAATGCCTTCAAATGGTATTCCGGCGTATATTTCTCATTGAATAAAATCGGATCATATCTCCAAATCACCCTCTTTGCACCGATTTTCCCCGAAAGGCGCTGAAATATGGGAATCATCTCCTCTTTCTTATGTGGGACATTACACTCTATATCCTTCCCATATCCCGTCAGCGTAAACTGGAAATAATACTGATACGCCGACAGTTCCTGTAAACGCTCCAGCATAGGTGCCGGGTTCTTGGTCCAGAACACGATGCAGTCCACCACCTCCGGCAACAAATCAATCCGGCTCACCTGGTGGGGATTCATGGGATTTCGCACATACAGGAACCCTTCCCTTATTCGATTGTAAAACCAGTCCGAATAGTAGCTCGGCACATCCGTTCTGCGGCTTACACTTAGTATCATAACTCCTCCGGGGCTTTACCATATAACTTCTGAATATCGCTGGTAAATCACCTTTTCCGCCCTTGCATAATTACTGGAAGCAACATCTATACGCATAATCTGACCGGAATGGGTAACCACTGCCAGATAATCACGATACCGCTTCCATCCTCTGATTTCCTCATGTGTGTAGGCAGAACCATCTCCCGACCTACGCCTATAATAGATTCCATCTGGATGGATAACAAATACTGCATTTTTCATAATTGTAGCAAGCAAGTACGCCAATCCCCAAAACGGAACTCCCACAAAAAAAACTGCAACAAATTCTGCTGAAGTTTTTGTCCCCGAAAAATATTCAATCATGCCCTTTACGCCCCATATCATCGGGAATAATCCAAAAATAAAACAAAACAGCATCCAAAATCCATACCACGCATTACAATGATGATTGATAGTAACATCTTTACAATTCCTATATTTTTCCGGCACATTAAAGCCTACTGCTTTCATTAGAAAAGTTCTTTGCATTTTATTTCTTCCTCAACATAACATTTTCGTTCAGAATATCATATCTTTGATTTTACGACAAGTAACTCAGCATATTTTGAACAAACGTCAAAGTCCCCGACCGGGTGGTCGGGGACTTTGTGAATGTTCCTCTTAGCATTGATGACATTCGCTTATTTGATTTGTCACTAACATAACAAAATCCTTCCCTCTACTTTGACCGGTGTGAAAAGGGTTTTGTCTCATATTCCGGTCAATCACTCTCTAGCGATTGCCTTTATATAATTATATTATAACATATAATTATATTTATTCAATAATCTTCGTACCATTTATCCAACTTCCTTCTACGGATGACAATTACCACAAGGATCATATCCCATAGCAATACACTCTTCGCGCGTACCGGTATGATATGCTTTATTCTTCTCCTTTATCTGCTTAACACTTTTACAGCTTTCATAATGAAATTTCTTCGTGTTGGTATTTAGCACATATGTTATGCCCGCCGGTATGGGGTCCTGCGCCGACTCAGGTTCTAGTATTGGTGTCGATTCCGGTGTAGGTGTTGCTTCCGGCTCCGGTGTTGGCGTCGGTTCTAGCGTTTGCATTATCAGTTCATCCCGTGAACTTGCCATCTCCTCTTCCATCGTTATTTCTACAGTAGCTTTGTTACTTTCCTCTAGTATACCATATTTGTGTCTATTTATCTATATTTTTATTTTTATAGTCTCTTTCTCTTGTAAAATGCCCTTGAGCCTTATGATGAACAATTACTCCCTTATACTTCCCTTAAGCTCAAGTATTTTTTCTTCAATCTGCTTTATCACCTTTTTAAACTCTTCATCCGATTTTCCTGTGGGGTCCTCTAATCCCCAGTTATCATCGAAATCTCTTCCGATAAAAGGGCACCCTACATTACATCCCATAGAAATCGCTATATCCGGATTGGGAATTGCAGAAAGCAATTTCGAATATTGCTCTTTTTCCATATCAATATCATACAACGCTTTCATGATACGTACTGCATCCTGATTGATTTGTGGCTTTGTCTCGGTTCCCGCAGAATAACATTCAAAATCATCAGCCAAATACTTTTTCCCCAAAGCCTCCGCAATTTGACTTCTGCAAGAATTATGAACACATATAAAAGCAATCTTTTTCTTATAAAATGGACATCTTCCCTTGATACATTGTTGATTACTCTTATTATAGGAACACCTGATATCACTCTGCTCCAGCTTGATGTCAAAATTATCATTAATATAGGTCACAGCTTCTTGAAGTGTAAGAAACGCATCTCTCTTACAGCATCTGGGCCCTCCCACATCTGCCAATATCCCTAACGCCTTTGATGTGAATTTCATATGCTTTCCCCAAGACGCATCCTCAGACAAAGGTCCTGTACCATCAATAATGGATAATGCTGCTCCAATGGAATTCACCGCTCCACATACTCCCCATAATCCACAGGTTGCACCCGGCATGGTGGAGCCCCTTTTCAGCATTTCCTCAAGAGATTTTGCCAAATCAATATTCCCGCCTGCATTATAAAACGCCGTAATCAATGCGGCTCCATCTAAAACATGATGCTCCGGTCCATGTATTCTAATAAAGTCCTGATTCGCCATGTTTATAAATATTTCCACCGGATTTTTACTTTTTTCTTGTACGCATGCATTTCGTATTTTATTACATCTTTCTTCAAAAGTATATTCCATATGTTGCACCACTTTCCCTTTAAATAATATAAAAATTCTCCCTGTAACTTTGCGAGTCAGGGAGAATTTATTACTTACAACTTGTCAACCACTGTGGCGATTGACTTCTTTAATTATATTATAGCAAAATAAAAAGTATTACAAGTACGTTCCTCAATCGATTTTAGTTTTATAAAACACTTTGGTATATTTTTTAATTACTCTTCTGCACTCTCAAGCTCTTGGCTTTCATTACCAGCCACCCATTCTACTGCATTACTTTACTCAGTTTTTCTTCAAAAGCCTTAAGTTCATCCAGTTTTTTATCTAACTGTTCAAAAATTTTCTCTTCAGACAACTCCTCATCAATCTTTACCTGCTTTGTTGCAAAAGGAGTTCTCCACTGCCAGTTTGCTTTCTGTGTTCTTGAAGGGAAATGCTCATTTATTTTGTCGCAAATAACCCTCTGCTCGTCAGATAAATTTTTGGAACTCAAAGACAATGCCAACAAAAACCCAGTGCCATCAATGTTTCTAAGCTCATAAAAATAATGGTTCTTTGTATTCCATCCGCTGTTTGCCTCCTCAACATCTGGCAAGATATCTGACATCGTTTTGGTTTTAAATCTAATAAATGTTTTGCTACATTTATCCAGCACCACTTCAAGCTCACCACTCTCTGTTTTTTCCATTGCCCATGCCTTAATAACATTAGCAACTTCCAGCGCTCTATCCGGTCTATTCTCAAAAATCAAATCCAGTGCCTTTTTATGTTTTGCATATATTTCAGCACAAATCTGTACCAATCTTTCGTCTCCCACGATATCCCTCCTAATTGCCTCCACGTAATTATCAATTAACAACTCCGCATCCGGCAAAAGTTTTACTTTCTTTCTGGCATTTTCTATAATGCTCAACACATCTTGATATGACATGGAGCACCAATATTCCGAGTCACTCGCCTCTACGCCCTCCGGAGATAGGTAAATATACATCTTACTGTAATCCGTATAAGTTTCCTCTACCACCTTCCTGTATCTGTTCAACTGATTATCGTGCTCACCGGAATCAATTTTATTTTCAATACAAAGAACAAACTTTTCGTTTGATGACACTGCCAAGATATCAATGTTGTGCCATTCCCTCTGTATATCGAAATCGTGACAATCCATCAGCAATGTATCAAACACATCCATGTCATCGATAAAGGAATTTGCAACGTACTGAATAAAGCCACGAATGATACTGTCACTTAGACCGTGATTCTCATTAGGATTCAAAAGCCATGAAAGCATATTACTGTGTCGGATTTCAGTTCTTGTAATTTTAAGGATATCGAACAGATTAAACTTACTCGTCCACTCAGCTAACGGATCCAAGCATTCAATATCCAATAAAAACTCTTTCAATGCCTTTACACCATCCGTTTCCTCTTCCAGATAGGATTCGTCTGAATACACATAGTTCCTAAAACGTCTCAGCGTTGCCACATAGCTGTTAACCAATGATGCAACATTTCCATTTGAATTTTCAGCCAACGCCTTAAGAAGAGCATCTTTTGCCACAACATCAAAATTGTCCGATGTAACCACTCTCCAGAATTCATCATGGCTCACATTATTCCAGAGATAAAAAGCATCTCCGGCCACTGTATTTACAGTATTTCTACCCAATCCTTGTCCCTGCAAATAGGCTTTGTATATCCTTCTCATATTTTCATATGATAATTGTTTTGCACCTTCAATATTCAAAGCTTCAGCCCTCCGCCTACTTTTGTATCTCTTGTAAAACATTTTAACACAGTTCTGTTAGCAACACATCAATCCTTTTCGTAAAAACTGTTTTTTCTACTTCTAATTTCTCAAAATATAAACAATTACAAAACATTAAATTCATTTCCCCTCCCCCTACTTTTCCTCCATTCACACGTCTACAGCAAAAAAGACCAATGCAACATTCATTTTCTCGAACGTCACATTAGTCTTTAACTTTTTCCTCTGAAATCCCTCGAATAATATTACCCAAAATATTACCAACCACTTGGTCCGGAACCTCTAACGCATATTACTATATTCTTGCCACGCATACGTCCATTTTTTCAACGCAAACCCTACTCTTCCACCACTCAAACCGGTTGCTACGTGCTTCGCACTACGTTGCTCATATCCGAACATTCGTAAAATAAATGCGACCTTGCTCCGCTACTCGCAGACGCCCATCTCGCTGACCTACGGTCCGCTCGATGTTCGGTGCTGTCGCACAATAAAAATAGAGTCACAAGCGTTCACGCAAGTAAACTTGCATCACGCTTCTGACTCTATTTTTGCTCTGCTCGTAACTACTCCTCCAGTTTATACCCCATTCCCTTTGTCCACTAGTTCTATACAGTCCATTTTATCCACTACTTCCATTGGTTACATTGAATTTTCCATTATTTCCATACAGTCCACACATTCCAAGTGCTCCATATGGATGGTAATATTTTGGTAATATTTCAGCCTCAACCACCAATTTGGTAATATTCTAATTCCGGTAATACTTCTATATGGGTATTAACAACTTGTATTCTATCATTTTTCTTCAGTCGTACAATCTGCAAAACTTTCGTACCATTTTGCGAAATTATTTGCTGGTATAATAATCCGCCTGCCTATCCGCAGTACTAGAAACGGACATTGTGGACTGATAACCTACTCATATGCCCTTGACCTGCTAATACCTAGCATTTTACTTACTTCTGCTACTGTATAAAATTTAACTTCCTGTTCGCTTTCCATAGGATTCTCCCTCCTTTCGGAGGTGGATTGTATAAGACTATATGTACGAAATCAAGGATGAATTTTTCAAAAACTCTTTGCATTTTTGATATATGGTGGTTAACATTTATTTCTTCTTAGTTGCTATTTTTATTACCATTTGAGCTATTGATATTCCCGCTGCAATAACCTTTTCTCGATTTTCTTCATCCTTTAAATAATTTAAGGCTTTTGAAATTTGTTCCTCAAGCATTTTTACTGCTACTTCTTTTCCTTCTTTGCCTAATTGCTTAACTTTTTGCTTTTGAATTTCCTTTTCCTTCGCTACAATAATATTCCCTTGAATGTTCGATATTGAAACTCCTCTACCCTTTAAAAAAGTAACAATATTATCGCTGTAAATAACAAGAAATATCTTTTTTAAATTCACTCCAGAAAATGATTCTATACTAGATTTTGCAATATCATAGGCAAGACCCAAATCAAAACCATTATTTCCCGATGCCAGCAACGGAAACGCAATCGTTTCACAATTCATAATATCCGCCACATTCAATGCAGAAAGATAAGCTGCGCTGAGATAATCGTACTCTTGATGTTCTCCATCTACCCACTTTGGTACTACTGCATGAATTATGTAGTCCGCATCAAGTTTAAATCCTAATGTGGGCACAGCTTCACCCATTTTACATGTTTTAATCTCTGCACATGCTTTGGTCAATTCCTTTCTGCCTGCTTTTTCAAAAATTGCCTTGGATGTTCCACTTCCTTCTTTCAATTTTTCATTCGCCGGAAGAACAACGGCATCAACTAACATTTGAGTTATATCGTTTTGTACAATTTCGAAATTCATCTTTGGCACCTCGCATTCGATTATTTTTTATTTATCATTATTGTCATATCCGTTCCAACATATCCACCTTATAATTCAATCCAAACACAAAAATCTCAAATGAGCATACAATAAATTTGCTGACTAATCTACTTCTTCGTCACACTCAATAATTACTCCCAATTCAAGCAATGCCATACCAACAAGAGATAGAAGAGAAAACGCATTCTCATCCACGTATTTTTGTTGTTGATAATCATACACCTCTAATAGTGTTGACGAAAGATTATCCAAATCATATGATGCAATTCCTATTGCTTCCAACCCGTTATCCATTTCATTTATAGAATGAATAAGTCGTTTTTCCGCTTCAGAGTTGTCTTCTGAAAAGACCAAATCTACTGTCTTCAAATGCAAATCTGTCTTATCTATACAATCGATAGGACAAATTTTATTTGTTAGTACTCCTTTCGCATCTTGCCCCAATCGAAATGACATTTTAATTGTATCATCTTCTAAACAAGATAATAAATAGCTTTCTATTGCAGGATAACTCAATAGTAATTGCCCTTGGTCACCACTATCAGTTCCGTATGGGTCCGTATACTTTTTAACATATTTTCCTCTAAGTTCATTTTTCTTATAGCTAAGAACATCTCTGTCGTACAAATAAAAAATAGGGCAATCCTCAGGCTTAACACCAAACTCTTCTATTAATCGACAAAATAATTCATCAAGGGATTCCTCTGTTAATTGCGTCAACTGATTTTTAGGAAGATTCAATGCAAATACGCGAAATTGAGGATTTCTTCCGTATCCAATAAATTCATCGCTTCCTCGTCTCAATTCCTGCACTTCATATTCCAATATGTCAGCAAATATCTTTTTTAATAATCTAAGCTCCGTTCCACCTGTCTCCGGGCGGCCTCCCTCAACCACAAAGATTACATTGCCAATATTTTTTGTTCTATCTATCCTATATTTCTTCATACATTGGTAGTCCTTCAAACATACCTCCGAGGTACATTTTCTCCATATTTTGGGCTTCTCTCGGTTTATATTGGGAGAGTCGTTTTACAACGCTTCCTGTTTTTCCTTGGAAAGAAATTAAATCAACTTGATCCGGGCGAAATACTGAATTTGAAATCAAGTTTGTATGATGTGAAGTAATAAAAATCTGTGAGTCTTTTGCATTTCCCATAAAGAACTTTATTATCTTTTCAGCCAATTTATTGTGAAGGCTATTGCCAAATTCATCAATAATCAACATTCCCGAATTTTCTATAACACTAATCAAATTTGGCAATAAGTCCGCAAATACTTGATTCCCTTGCGATTCATTTACTATTATATTCGGAAATGGAAAACTCTTTCGTTTTAAGAAAACTGCCTTTTTATCAGATCCCACAGAAATCTTCAATCCCTCGCCTTCACTCTCAGATCCATACTCAACAAAAAAATCATATTTAAACGATTCAAGATATTTATTTATCTTTTCAACACCAAATTCTTCTGCATATCTTGTTATAGTCTTGCCGTATGGAGCCCAGAAATTATATCCATCAATAAGATATGAATTCTGTAAAAAATCCATAAGTTTTCTCAACGTGGGTTCTTGCGGAAAACGTCCTGTATTAAATGCAGCTATTCGCAAAAACAAAGTTGCACTATCTACCTGTTCATCTATCGTAACAGTCTGACCAATTCTAAGTTCTCCTCGGTTACTGTTTCTCTGTAACACAATAACATCATCAATTTTCAAATTCTCCGAAATACTATTATCTTGAACATTGTGTTCAATTACGTAATACACTTTTTTGTTTTCAAAAACAAATTCATATTCTACAGTCGTGATAGGACTTCTAGAAAAAAAGCACCTGTAGCTAGAAAATTCTGTTCCTTCTCCTTTTATCATCTTTATAATAAAAGAAATGCCTTTGAGTGCATTAGATTTTCCTGACGCATTTGGTCCAATAAACAATGCACCTTTAAGTATTTCATTCTCATAAACATTTGTTTTTCCAAGAATAGAATATTTGGATGCAGTAAAATCAAATTCTGTTCTCTCCTTAAATGAAAGAAAATTTGTAAGATACATTTTTGTCAGCATTGTAACTACCTCCGTACACATATTGTAATCTTTATTCATACCGCCGTCAACATAAAGTGTAATTTTTTTACTCTCTCAATGTAACTTTTTTTCACTTGGCATTGTCTGCATTTTCATTTGATTGATACCTATAAAATATTTAATTAACGCCATCAAAAATATTAACAAGAAATACTATGACTAATCACTCATGATTATGATTAAATTGAAAAAACACTAAAAAGGAATTCATGGTAAAAACAACAAGCAGTTTACTTTTGTCTCCTTACCACAAATTGTTACTTCTATGCACAATACAAATTCGACTCATCTTTATTCTACATAATATTTACCACACAAATATTATCATATGCAAACAATTATTGCCATTCCTTTGAAACACAAAACATTATTTCCCTTTCAACTTCAAAAAATCCCACATTTTTCACCTACCACGTCTACACACAAAAAAGACCAACGCATAGCTGGTCTTTCCCACACGCATATCAAATTTTCCCTAACGCATCTACTCCTCCAATTTATACCCCATGCCCCACACGGTCTTAATGATATTGCCCTTCTCTCCCATTTTACTGCGGAGTTTCTTTACGTGGGTGTCAATGGTTCTGGCATCACCGAAGTAATCATAGTTCCACACACTATTGAGTATCTTTTCTCTGGATAGTGCGATTCCTTTATTTTCCATAAAGTAGGTAAGTAATTCGAATTCTTTAAAGCTTAAGTCCACCGGCTGTCCATCGATGATGACTTGGTGAGCCACTTTGTTAATGATGATACCGGCATATTCTAAGGTATCATCGCTACTTCCCTGGCCACTGCGGCGAAGGATTGCTTCGATGCGGGCTACCAGGATTTTAGGGCTGAAAGGCTTGGAGATATATTCATCCACGCCCAGCTTAAAGCCGGTCAGCTCGTCCTGCTCGTCAGCTCTGGCAGTCAGCATAATGATAGGGACCTGAGAATAGGCACGAATCTCTTTGCAAACCTGCCATCCGTCCATCTTAGGCATCATGACATCCAGTACTATCAGAGCGATATCCTTCTCCTTAAAAAAGATATCCACTGCCTGTTCACCGTCACCGGCCTCCAGTACATCATAGCCGCTCTTTGTCAGGAAGTCCTTTACCAGCTTCCGCATTCTGCTTTCATCATCCACAACCAATACTTTCAATCGATCCATATATCTAACCTACTCTTTCATCTACATAAAACTATTATACAATAGTTTTATGTAGAAATTGTGAAAACTACTGGTCAATTTTAAGTTCTAATTCTCTTTCGCGAATCAGCTGCTCTCTTTCAGAAAGCTGCTGCTCCCATGTAGCATAGCGATTCTCCAATGCAGTCTCATAGTTCAGAATATTCGGGTTATCACTGCTAAGTGCCACGTAGAACATAAAAGCTACTGCCATGGCAAGAAGTACATTCAAGGCCACAGAAACCGTCACTCCCAGCCTTCGCTTGGCAATCTCCTGCTTAGTATCCGGTCTGTGGATATTCTTCACAGTACGTACCGGTATGGGTGGAATATCCTTGCCCAGCTTGTCCTTATGTGTATTCAGGTAGTTCTGGAGATGCTTTAAGTAAATCACTCCTACCGGTGTGCGGAATATCTGATCCGCAATGGCTTTCTCATAAATGGTATAGACCTGCCCAAGCTCTGAATAATTCAGCTTTGACTCAATATAATCTACCTGCTTTTTCTCTTTGGTGGCAGTTTTTGCTTCTGCCTGATTTGGGAAAGAAAATCCTTCTGCCTCAAATCCCTGCGTATTCTGTGTATCCATAAGCCCCTATTACATTCCTAAGAAGTTTCTTACTACAGACTGCATCTCGTTTACTTCGCATACGTTATCATGTACAACCGGTGCAGTGCGGATTTCTTCGATTGCGTTTGGTACAGTTACATTTGCAATCTTAGAAAGCTCATCTACTAATTCAAAGTCGCCCTTTGCGCTCTCGCTCTGAAGAAGAGCCTCCATAACGCTTCTGGTGAACTTGAACGGACTTGCAGTAGATGCGATAACGGTCTTGGTCTCGTCCTTTGTTTCCTTCACATATTTATCATATACAGTAGCTGCTACTGCAGTGTGGGTATCGATAACGTAACCACATTTCTCGTATAATGCATGAATGGTCTCTGCAGTCTCTGCTTCGGTAGCATAGTTGCCGTAGAAGTCCTGAAGCTGAGCCTTCATCTCCTCGGTGATTTCATACTTACCATTGCCGTTTAATGCTGCCATCAGCTCTGCATTCTTCTCAGCATCGTTGCCTGCAATACGATAGATTAATCTCTCTAAGTTGCTGGAGATCAAGATATCCATAGAAGGAGAAGTGGTTAATACGAAATCTCTGTTTCTGTCATATGTACCGGTACTAAAGAAATCATATAATACCTTATTATCGTTAGATGCACAGATTAACTTTGCAATAGGCACACCCATATTCTTAGCATAGAATGCAGCTAAGATGTTACCGAAATTACCGGTAGGAACTACTACATTGATAGGCTCGCCTGCGGTAATCTTCTCTTCGCAAAGAAGCTTTGCGTAAGAATATACATAATATACAATCTGAGGAACCAGTCTACCGATATTGATAGAGTTTGCAGAAGAGAACTGGAATCCCTTCTCGTCCATCTCCTTTGCAAGTTCCTTATCAGAGAAAATCTTCTTTACGCCGGTCTGGGCATCATCAAAGTTACCATGGATACCAACTACAAGAGTATTGCTCTCCTTCTGGGTAACCATCTGCTTCTCCTGAATAGGGCTTACACCATTCTTCGGATAGAATACGATGATTCTGGTGCCCTCTACGCCTGCAAAGCCTGCAAGTGCAGCCTTACCGGTATCACCGGAGGTAGCAGTTAAGATTACGATTTCATTCTTGATATTGTTCTTCTTTGCTGAAGTGATAAGTAAGTGTGGCAGAATTGATAATGCCATATCCTTAAATGCAATGGTTGCACCGTGGAAAAGTTCTAAGTAGTAAGCGCCATCTGCTTCTACTAATGGAGCAATCACTTCGGTGTCAAACTTGCTGTCGTATGCTCTTTCAATACAATTCTTTAACTCTTCTTCGGTGAAGTCTGTTAAAAACAGCTTCATTACCTCATATGCAACTTCCTTGTAGCTCATCTTAGAAAGCTGCTCTAAGCTCTTGTCCAATGCCGGAATATGATCCGGTACGAATAAACCGCCGTCATCGGATAATCCCTTTAAAATTGCTGTTGAAGCCTTTACCGGGTTACCGCTTTTTCTGGTACTATTGTATAAAACTTCCATATTTCCTCCTCATGTGCAAACCACATTTTCTTACATGTTAGTAACTATTCAGAACGAGTATAACACACAAGATACTTTAGCGCAATAACTCCTAAAAGAAAAACTCGTGTCCTCCGTGTTGAAAAAGGAATGTCAGATGTCTATCAAACCAGCGCATATTATCAGAATCTGCTTTGGGACGAGCTGCGAAGAATAAGGCTCCCTGAGACAGATCCTCTCCCGACAATGCCCTATTTACCGCCTCTATGGTATCCTCCGAAACCTCCACCGTATAATACCTCCCGTCCGCAATGGGAGAAAACTGTGTCACTTTCCCATTCTTTTGAAAGATTACTTCTTCTATGGTATCCGGAAATTTTTCACTCTCCACCCTGTTCAGTACCACATTGGCCACTAGAATCTTTCCTTCCGTATCCTCCCCCCCGGCTTCTGCCTCCACAATTCTAAGAAGCATCTCATACTCCTCTGCCGATATATCATAGGGTAAGACTTCCCTTGTGATGGTTCCGAAATCAATCACTCTCTGCCGTGATGACACACTGGTTACAATCTCTAGTGCTTTCTCCCGGTTGTCAACCACCACTTCCGGAGTTCTCTCCTTATTATATGTAAAAGCACCGATTAGCAGTAGTTGCATCAGCATAATGATTACAATACCTTTACGACACATTTACTCCTCCTCCATTCACAAAATGTTGTCCACTATTACATATATATGGGACAAGGACTAAATTTATGATATAATGTATCCAGTGCAAAAGAAAACCAAGCAGCGCGAAGCGATATTTGGTTTTCTTGCACGGATAACGAGCAAACAGTCTGCGTAGCAGACAATTAGCACGCCAGTGCGAGTTTGCGAGTCTTAAACATTCGAAAAAACAGCACGCCAGTGCGAGTTTGCGAGTCTAGAGGAGCAAGCATGAACGGGGTATACACAGCTACAAAGAAAAACGGAGAAACCTATTATCGTTCCTCCATTACTTATAAAAGAAAACATATCAGTCTGGGAAGCTATCACAATGAGCTTCTGGCGCATCTTGCCTATCGTGCAGCTGCAGGCATCATTTCCCCGGATTCCAGAGTCACTATTGAGGATTATCGGGATACCTCCGTTCTGGACTTCGAAAAGTGGGTTATCCTGATTAATTTCCGGGACAATAACATTTATCTGGGGAATCCCATCTATGTGCGTCCCAAGTTTTTCTTATACTATCTCTCACCGGAACACATATTGAAATTTGATACCGACGATTTATTCTACTACTCATCACACAAAATCATGTGCCGTGGTAATCATTATTTTGTAGCAGACTATGGAATGCAGGTGAATATCGCCTCTCGCTACGGTATCAAAAACTATGCCGTTCCGGGCAAGGATTTTGAATTCTTAAACGGAGATTCCTGCGACTTCCGCCGTGAGAATCTTCTTATTAAGAATACCTATCACGGAGTACGCACCATTCAGGAAAAGGGAGCGTACAAATACGCCGTACGTATCCACATCAACGGCTACTTCAAAGTTGGTGTCTACAGTGACATCACCCACGCTGCCATCGCATACAATAAGGCCGTCGATGTACTCCATCAAAACGGCCTCAAAAAGAACTATAGTATCAATTATGTGGACTCTGTATCTCCCAGAGAATATGCTGAAATCTACTCTTCTCTGAAAATCTCCAAGAAAATACTGGAATACAAAGTCCCCTCAAATTAAAGGGCCTCCTACAGTCGATGGCCGTGCCGGTGGAAACCTCTCCCCGATATTCACAATCTGTGAAGAATACGTAATAATTTCCAAAAGCACATTTTGCGTTAAGGTTACTGTCTTTTTCTCAACCGACAATGGAACAATGTATGTTCCGTATAATAAAGACTAGAAAAAATTTCTAGTAGTTCTAAGCATGTGCGCTCGCAAAGGCTTATTACAAGGTGCCCCACTTTGGTCCGCTCCGCTGAGACAAAGCTGTGGCACCTTGGTTTTGCTCTCTGCA
>JAZQIQ010000050.1:0-16790 GCA_045541195.1 Acetatifactor sp.
GTATCGCAGTCAATTCCTACTTTGTGGAACACCCGGAAATGATGCTTGGAAAGATGGAATATGACTCCAGAATGTTCGGCAATGAAAGCAAATATACAAAGTCGGATCGTAGCCATGTCGTTCTGTGAGCCAAGGAGTTGACCAGGAAGGTTGTCTTCCTAAGACCGCTTGGCCTCCGACTTGTATCGCAGTCAATTCCTACTTTGTGGAACACCCGGAAATGATGCTTGGAAAGATGGAATATGACTCCAGAATGTTCGGCAATGAAAGCAAATATACAAGCTGTATCAATCATGATGAAAACTTTGATTTAAGGTCTGCTCTTTCGCAGGCAGTATCAAACCTGAAAGGTCAGATAACCGATGTAATGGAGCTTACAGACGAATCAGAACCCATGAAGGATATGATTGATGCCGATCCGGATGTGAAAAATTATACCTTTACCTTTGTGGATGGCAAACTCTATTATCGGGAGAACTCCAAAATGTACCGGAAGGAGGTGTCAGCCACGATGGAGGAGCGTATCCGTTTCATGGATGAAATCCGTGCTGTGACAAGGCAGCTTATTTTCATTCAGACAGAAGGGTGCAGTGATGAGGAACTAAGGTTCCAGCAGAAGCTCTTAAATGAGAAGTACGATGCCTATGTCAGAAAGTACGGTCCGATTACAGGCAGGGGAAGCAAGCAGGCATTTCAGGATGATGCGGACTATCCTTTGTTATGTTCCTTAGAGGTTGTTGACGAGGATGGAAATGTAAAAAAGGCGGATATGTTCTATAAGCAGACAATTCGTGCAAAGAATCAGGTAGACCGTGTGGAAACTGCATCAGAAGCCTTGAATGTGTCGGTCAGCGAGTTTGGTGTGGTAAACATTCCGTTTATGCTAAGTATCTATGAACCGGATATATCTAAGGCAATGGCAGAGTTGCCGGAGGGCAGTACACTTTCTGAGCAGGCAGAAGCAGAGGTAAAAAGGGCAGTATTGCTTGAGGAACTTTCGGGACTGATTTATCTTGATCCTACGGAATATAACGAGAATAACCTAAATGCAGGGTGGAAAACAGCAGATGAATACTTATCCGGCAATGTCCGTGATAAGCTCCGCATTGCCAAAGCCTACGCAGAGGAAAACGGGGAGATGTTTGCAGTTAATGTGCAGGCGTTAGAACAGGTACAGCCAAAGGATTTGGACGCTTCGGAGATTGAGGTCAGAATCGGTACGACTTGGATTGAGCCGGAGGACTATGAGAAGTTTATTTATGAGCTGCTTGGAACTCCAAACCGTGCAAAGGCAGTCAGAAGTTCTTATTACAGTTCCGGTATTCAGATTAAGTACAATTCCTATGGGCAGAATTGGTATATTGAGAACAAAAATCTTGATAAAAGGTCCATTGCGGCAACAAAGACTTATGGTACAAGCAGGATTGATGCCTACACCATTATGGAGGAAACCTTAAACCTTCGTACCGTGACAATCCGTGACCGAATTGAGGACGGGGACGGGAAGTTCCATTATGAAGTGAATAAAAAGGAAACCATGCTTGCAAGGGAAAAGCAGAACCAGATGAAGGAAGCGTTTAAGGCTTGGATATTTAAGGATCAGGAACGCAGACAGAAGTATGTGGACTATTATAACAATACTTTCAACTGTATCCGCCTAAGAAGCTATGACGGTTCCTTTTTACAGTTCCCCGGCATGAATCCAGAGATTAAGCTCCGTGACCACCAGAAAAACGCAGTTGCCCGTATTCTGCTTGGAGGGAATACCTTACTTGCCCATGTGGTAGGTGCAGGAAAGACCTATACCATGATGGCAGCCTGTATGGAGCAGAAGCGTCTGGGACTTGCCAATAAGAATGTCATCGTTGTACCAAAGTCCCTTATCGGGCAGACCGCAGGAGAATTTATGAGACTGTATCCGTCCGCAAATATCCTTGTGGCAACGGAGAGGGATTTTGAAAAGAGCAGACGAAAGCAGTTCGTAAGTAGGATTGCTACGGGTGACTATGACTGTATCATTATGTCCCACTCGCAGTTTGAGAAAATCCCTATCTCCAAAGAGCGTAAGGAGCGAATGTTAAATGACCAGATACAGGAGCTTTCCTATGCCATTGAGGAAATAAAGGCAGAAAAGGGAGAGCAATGGACAATCAAGCAGATTGAGGCACAGAAAAAGAAGTTGCAGGAGCAGTTAAAGGCGTTATCTGATGAATCAAGAAAGGATGACCTTATCTGCTTTGAGGAGCTTGGTATCGACTCAATCATGGTAGACGAGGCACATCATTTTAAGAACCTCGCCATTTTCTCCAAAATGAATAATGTGTCCGGTATTTCAAGCTCCGGTTCACAGAAGGCTACGGATATGCAGTTAAAATGTCAGTACCTTACAGAGTTAAATGGCGGGCGTGGTATTGTGTTTGCAACGGGTACTCCCGTCTCAAATACCATGTGCGAGCTGTATGTTATGCAGTTATATCTTCAGAAGGAAGCCTTAGAGCGTATGGGTATCCACCATTTTGATGCATGGGCAACCAACTTCGGAGAAGTGACAACAGCCTTGGAGCTTACGGTTGAGGGTAGCGGTTTCCGTTTCAAGAGCCGATTTAACAAGTTTACCAACTTACCGGAGCTTATGACTACCTTCAGAGAGGTAGCCGATGTGCAGACAGCGGATATGTTAAACCTTCCTGTGCCGGGACTCAGAACCGGAAATTATATCATTGTGGACAGCGAGCCGGATTGGTATATCAAGCAGGTTATGGAGGATTTCGTAGTCAGGGCAGAGCGTATTCGTGGCGGTGGTGTTGATCCGTCCGTAGATAATTTCCTTAAAATCACAAATGAGGCGAGATTACTTGGAACGGATGCAAGGTTATTAGAACCGGATGCACCAAACAATCCCGAAAGCAAACTGAATAAAGTGGTAGAAAATGTGGCAGCCGAATATTTCCAGAGCAATGTAGATGGAAAAATTGGCTGCCAGCTTGTTTTTTCGGACATTGGTACACCGAAAGCCACATGGAGCGAGGATTGGGAGGAACTCTTTAAGCAGGGTGAGCGTACCTTTGATGTGTATAACTACATCAAGACCGAGCTTGTGAAAAAGGGGATTCCGGCAGATGAGATTGCCTTTGTCCATGATGCCAAAACCGATGCACAGAGGGAAACTCTTTTTAAGGAAATGCGTACAGGTAAGAAAAAGATTATGATTGGCTCCACTGACCAATGCGGAACCGGCGTAAATGTGCAGAGACACTTGGTAGCCATGCACCACATCGACTGTCCGTGGAAACCTTCCTGTATCGAGCAGAGAGAGGGACGAGGTATCAGACAGGGTAATGAAAATGATGAGATTGCAGTTTATCGTTATGTTACAAAGGGTACATTTGATGCCTACTCTTGGAGCTTGGTGGAGAATAAGCAGCGTTTTATCAGTCAGGTAATGACAAGCAAGGCAGTATCCCGTACCTGTGAGGATATTGATGAAGCAACCCTTTCCTATGCAGAGATTAAAGCTGTGGCAACCGGAAATCCGCTGATTAAGGAAAAGATGCAGCTTGAGAACGATGTGCAGAGGTTAAAGCTCTTAAAGAGTACCTATGACAGCCAGCGTTACAGTTTGGAGGATAATATCGTTGTCCGTTTCCCGAAGCTGATTAAGGCAGCAACGGAAAAAGCTGAATGTGTCCGTGAGGATATGAAAACGGTGGATAAGGGACTCTTAACGGAGCCGGAATTTGCTATCACAGTAAGAGGTGTGAAGTTTAAAGAGCGTGTAGATGGCGGTACATCCATGCTGGAAGCAATCAGTAAATGTAAGAATGGCGAGACTACGCATCTTGGAGAGTTCAAAGGCTTTGAGCTTTTGGTGGAAAAGAACTTCATCGGTGTCAATTATTTGGTGCTTCGTGGTAAGACAGACCATAAAGCAGAGCTTTCCTCAAGTCCCGTAGGTAATATGGTGAAGCTTGAAAATCTGCTTGGTGGTATGTCAGAGGAACTTGACTTCTTAACAAAGAAGATTGAGCAGTATGAAAGGGACTTGGAGCAATCAAAGTTGGAATATGAGAAGCCTTTCGCACAGGAAACGGAGCTTTCTGAGAAGATTGCAAGGTTGAATGAACTCAATGTCCAGCTTGACCTTGAAAATGGCAGGACAGAGGATGTGGACTTAGCCGGACAGGAAAAAGAAGAACAAAGCAGGGTGGCTGAGGATAATCCTTATCATACCAGACCACCCGGAAAAGAGGGAAGATGAAACGAAAAGTGATTGCAGGAATATTGATTGCCCTTGGGCTGGCAGTAATGTCAGTCCCTCTTTATTTTAAGATTACGGGCAGTCAGAAAAGCAATGAAATGATAGAGCGTTTTGAACACATGGTAGAACAGGAGACGGTAACAGAGCATGAAGAAGAAAAAGAAGATTGTGGGCAGGAGGAAACCGAAGCCACCATTAGTGAAGAAGATGCTGCCACACTTGCCAAAGAGGAAGTAATCGGACTGATTGAGATTGAGACTTTGGATATAAAGTATGCAGTAATGGAAGGAACAGGAAACCATGAGCTTTCCTGTGGTATCGGTCACATCACGGATACAGCAGGAATCGGAGAAAATGGTAACTGTGTCCTTGCAGGTCACAATGGTAGCAGACATGGCACATTTTTTACAAACCTAAAGACCATTCAGACAGGTGAGGTGGTGAAGCTGACGGATAAGGAAGGCAATCAATATTTCTATGAGGTAGAGAGCATGGAGGTGGTCGGTCCTTATGATAATTCAGTTAAGGATCAGGGAGAGGAAGCAGAGCTTACCCTTATCACCTGTGAGAATAAAGGCACCATGCGTCTGATAGTAAAATGCAGTATGCAGGAGGTGGTGGAGTAATGGAGTTTTCCTGTCCTTTTGGAATTGCTGAAAAGCTGTTAAGGGAAAAAGAATACCCTTCGGAGCCGGATAAGGAGATTGAGGTAGATGGTAAGGTAATGGTTCTTAGCGGACTTCGTGTATATCTCCCGGAGTTTTCCGTAACCGTACACGAAGGGATATTTTGTGACCGTGTAGATGGTAAGCTGCAACCGGATTATTTCGTAACTGCAATCGTGGACAGGAATACCGGGACACTTCTTTATGATGAGGAGTGTGATTTTGCAGAGTGTGTGTTTCATTGGCAGGAGGAAAAATTTACGCTTGCCCAGATAGAAGCACAAAAGTGTGTTGTGGAAGGGATTGAGGTGAGAGAGCATGAAAATACCATGCAGACTGCACGAGGCAGAGGAAATCATTAGTGAAATGGATTTATACCATGTGGCAGATGACATTATGGAGAGTGAGGAAGATTACCGGATTGTTATAAGCGGCTGGTGGGTGCATATCCCGGAGCTTAACATTAACCTGCATGAAGGTGTGTTTTGCAACTATGACGAGGAAGAAAAAGAGTATCTTCCTGATTTTTCGCTGACAGTTATTATGGAGGCGGATTCAGAAAAGAAAGAGGGCGAATGGCTCTACTATGAGCAGGACGGATTTGAGATAACTTTAGCCAATTACTTTAGTGGAAAAATGGCTATGGAGGCTGTTTCAGAGCTGTCCTGCTTTATTTGTATCCCGGATGATGAACCGGAAACAGAATGAAATATGCTGTGTCGTAAGACACGGCCATTTCAGATAAATAACTATTAACATTTTTTAAGCCTGTGTGACAGGCAGAAAGAGAGGAACTTATGAAGTATTCAATCAAACTGAACGCAGTAAACAACCCTGACAAGAATGTGAAGGCATTTGCAACCGTAACCTTTGGTGACTGTTTTAAGATTACCAATATTGCGGTAGTGAAGTCGCAGGAAGCAGAGCCTTTCGTGTCCATGCCTTCCTTTAAGAGCAAGGAGAGAACCGAGCATAACCAGCCTGTGTATAAGGATGTATGCAATCCTATTACAAGCGAGTTCAGAAAAGAACTCTATGACGATATTCTTTCTTTGTATGCAGAAATGGAGCAGTCCGGCAAGACTGAGGTAAGCAGGGATGCCGAAAATGCACAGGAGCCGGAGTTTCGTGTGGCAGTAACACCTTTTGAGAGAGAGAACAGCAACATTCGTGGTCTTGCCCGTATCTATTTTGAGGACTGCTTTGTGGTAAGCAATGTCAGCATTATTCAGGGCAAGGAAAAGGAATTTGTGGCGATGCCTTCCTACATGGTAAAGCAGAATGGTGGTAAGTCACAGTACCAGGATGTATGTTTCCCTGTGACAAAGGAGTTTCGTGAGAAGCTGTATGATGCCCTTATGGACTGCTATCAGCAGGAGAGGGATAAAGCCATGAATCAGGGAATGGAGCAGGCAACCTCACAGAGCATGGAAAGGGCAGAGAGCAGACAGCCGGACAGAAATCTTCCCTTTCGTTAAGAATGAGGAGTAACTATTCATAGGGCATAGTGGAATAGTCTGCTATGCCTTATGGGAAAGGAGAATACGATGGATCAAGTACAGAATATGGAATTGTCAAAAGACCAAATCATTCAAGAGCTGATTGCACTTCTTAATCAAAATCAGCAGAAAGAAGCTGCTAACAATGTATTTGAAATGGCGGCTTTGATTGATGGTATGGGTAAAAGGCTTGAACAGGTAACAGAGGAATTATCAAGTGTCCGTAAACAGCTTGAAAAGATGGAGCAGGAAAAGGAAGACAAGACCTTAAAGGCTACCGTCCGTAAGGCTGTGGAATCTTTAGAATATCAATGCCAGAAGATGAAGGAGCAGTTGTTTGAAATCAAAACAGAGGTAAAAGAAAAGGCTTCGGAGATTGTGGCAGAGGCAAAAGCAAAGGGTAAAGCGGCACTTCATAAAGTATCTGAGTTCTTAGGCATTAAGGATAAGCTGGAGTCTGTCCGTGATAATGTTCGTAAGAGTATTGCAGAGACAGAGCATACCATAAATAAATTGGATGCCTTTGGTAGCGGTATGAGGGAAGCAGGACAGAAGATTGCTAATACCTTCCGTACCTTTGCAGATAAGGAAACGGTTGATTATTCCGAAAAAGAAAAGAAGTTCTCTAAAACGGAGCTTGTGAAAAAGCCTTTTGAGGCAAAGAAAAAGCTGTATCAGAGAATGGAGAAACATCTGGATGAGGCACTTGATAAGGTAAATAGCCTTGCCAAAGAGCCAGAACGAATGAAAGATGTGGAAATGGCAGAGCCTTCCATGCTTGGAGCTGTGGCAGAGCCGGAATTTCAGTATGGGGCAGAAGCATTTGAAGCCTATCAGCAGTCAGGAAAAGCAGAGACAGCGGTGGTGTCGGAGGTAAAGGTGCAAGAAGTAAAGAGTAAGAGCCGATAGAGTTTTAGGGGTATCACTTGAGGGTGGTATCCCTTTTTCTATGTTTAAATAAGAGGGGCATTTGGTGCAATAAGGTGCAATAAATAGTCATTTTATGCATTGAATATAAAGGATGTTGTAAGTTTTACCGATAAATAAGGTGAAGTGCTATATTAGAAATGAAATGGATTTCAAATTATTATTCAAGGAGGATGATACATATGGCAATTAATATTTTGGGATTAAATGCAAAAGAAGCAATACTGGTTCGAAATCAACCATCAAACACAATGCGTTTAAAAGTAAATGCAGATGAAATGAAGGAAAAATTCCAAAAAGCGAAAGAAAATGGAGAAATAAAAGATCTGTTGGAACTTTCAGGAACTTCTAAGGATTCTGTGTTAAGCATTAAGGCTTCTGCAGACGGACCGAGACAAATGAAAACGCATTATTCTGTTGATAGTTTCTTTAGGAAGGATATGCCGAGAATCCAAAACTCTGATGGAACTTATAGTATAGACAATGTTACTTTTACCAAGGAAGAACTTGAAAATGCAAGAAATGTAATGAAAGCTGCTGTTTCTGAGTTTGGACCGGGAAAATGTACAATGCTGGACTATCGTGATCATGCAGCATTTGCTATTGCGGAGAATAGTGTTAATGCATATGCAAAAGAGATTTTTAGTGAAGAACAACAGAGAGTGATGAATAAAGCTATGCAAGAATATAAGGCAGGGCTTTTGGAAATACAGAATAGTTATATTAATGATGGGAAAACCGTCAGCAATGATTATGGAGAAATATCTAAATATTATGGATTAAGTCCAGTTTTTGATGAGGCAATGGTGGATGCTCTTAATAAAATGAAAGAAGAACTTAGCAGAATAACAAGCAGACCATTTAAGCCATCTGTTGTAGGCGAAGCTTCTGGTATTGTTTCGGTTGCAACGAATCAGGAGTTAATTAGTAATATAACAGATGTATTTAAAGGTGTCGATTTGGCTGATGAGGATGCGGTAAAAAATGCCATCAGTAAATACAATGAGTTAGTGAAACCAGCTTATTTAGCGAATGGTGCTCAGGCAGGAAGTGTTAATCATATTAATAACTGGCTGAATAATGATGCAAACAAATTCCTAAACTTAATCGCGAATATCAGACGTAGTCAGTTATATAAGCCTATGGATGTATCTGTATAATAATTATCAGGAGGTGTAATTATGCATATACAAATATTCGGAAATGTAAATGGTGGATATAAACCGATTCAACAGAATCTATTTGAGCAGGCTGGGAAGCAGGAACAACAGCTAATTTTTATGAAGGATAGTGATTTGCGAAAAGGAATGCCTGAAATAAAGGTGGATATATCAGAAGAAGGTTTGCGTGCTTTGCATGGTAGTAGGTTGAAGGGACAAGTAAACCTTGAAGAACAGGAGAAAGAGCGTAAGTTTTTGAGTGAACACCAACCGGTAGATAGCTTTTCAAATGGATTTCGTAAGGCGCTGGAGAATCTGAAACAGAAAGATGAAAATGAATCTACGATAGAAAAAAAGGGACAGGCAGTTACGGATGCTTTTAAATCTATGGTGGATGAAATTGTTGCAGGATATGCAAATGATAAAAGACTTCGTTTTGTGGAAGATACAACCTCAGAAGATGGCTATAGAAAACTTTCAATGGATGACGAATTGAAGCTTCTAAAGGATGAATTTGTCGAATTTGTAAATTTTAGATTTGGAAAGGAACGTCAGGAGCAGAATGAGAAGGTTGCCGAGGCAGTAAATTCAATGAATGAAATCAAGCATAAATATGGATTAGGAGAAGTTACTCAGTATCATCCTGAGAAGATTCCGGATGGATTTGCAGAAAAACTGATACATATTAGTAGAGAATATTTGGAAAATATAATGGGGCGCTAAAGGCAAATTAACATTTGTTCTAGAGCGTCGATAAAAGTAATAAGCTAAGGATGGCGTTATGATTTCAAGGATGAGCAGTATCTATGGGAGCATAACGCTATTTTTATATAAAAATATATACCACTTGGTCCTTTCGGAGAGTGGTGAGGTTCCGACTGACAGAAGAACCTCAGAAAGGAGAATTATGCAGGTAGGAAGTAGTGTAAGCAACAGGTATTATACACCGTATCAGACGAATACGAGTGTGAAATACTGTTCAGGTTTTTCACAGACAGAAGATGGAAAACTGACACCCAATGAAACAACAGAAAATCCGGGATTTGCTGAGTTTGTGGATTATCAGGAATTTCACAAGGCATGGATGTCCCAGGGGGCGGAAACAGCTTTTAGTTATACCTCAAATAATGGTTTTAATGCTGAGGCAAACAGTATTTCTTTAGTGCCGGGAATGTCTGTACGGTTAAGTAATGGATTCCGGCTTGCCATAGGTGATTATATGGTACAGGCACTCGGAGATTTCAAGGACAATCAGGCTGCCAGTGAGAGTGCGGTCATTGCCGGGGCATTGAGCCATCTGATTAAAGTGGCGAACGGTCAGATACCTATGAACATGTTTTATAGTAAGAATCAGGACAATAGTGCTTATGCCAAAATTGGTTTACAGGCATTTGGAATTGATACTTCAAGACCATTCACTATTAATGAAAAAACATTTCATTTTGATAGTGATGGACAGATAAGATTGGGTAGAGGACAGTATGTGAGTGAGGAATATGAGACAAGTATAGTGTCAGATGAAACAGAAGTATATACTGCAAAGCAAACCGGAGCTGTGTCCATAGCAGAAACTGAGGATGGAGGAGAATTTTTAGGACTTACTATGGTTCCGGAAGAAGGTCAGTCTGTTACCTATGGTATGCGGGCAATGCTTAGTGAGAAGTCCACACCGGACAATCCCATAGTACAGGTAGTTTCTAATCTTGGTGGTAAGAAGGTAATCTATAACGTAGAAGTGAATAGGGTAAACCCTAATAATGCAACACAGCTTGAGATGTTTGCATTGTTAAGTTACACCGATAAGATGGGAATTACAGATGGAGGAACCTTTGGCTCTCATCAGCAGTTGGAAGTATATGGAGGAAATGCAAGCAGTATCGGATATTGCGGCAGCCTTTCAGGTGAAGATGTGTTTTTGAATGAAAGGTTTGATTGGGCATCTATCATGGAGAGGATGGTACAGGTATACAAGGACGCCGGAATAGAGAATCAGGCAGAGGATTGTAAGGCATTATTTGATTTTTTTGCTACATATATAGAGAATAATGAAGTAAAAGATAATACTGCAATTGATTTTTCACGATTTGCACCAAATGCCCCGGAGGAAGTAAAACAGGCATTTATGGAAGCTGCTGAAGAAACCGGGTACAACGAAGGTGAGAGAATGGATTACCTTTCACAAGTTTTTATACATCAGGTAGAGAACAGACAGAATGGAGTGGCAGATTACACGGATGTATTTGGTGGTTCAATAGCATCTGCATTACAGGCAGCAAGAGATATACTGTATGACTTGGAAAATCCTCTTATGCCAATAAGCCAACGTGGAGAAAATGCTGCTAAGTACATAGAGCAGGAAAAACAATTTTACAGGGCTTTTATTGAAAAACTGGAAGGTTTAACAGGTGCAGATAACATTGATACAGAAGAAACGGTGGATTATGCAAAAATTCTGGAAGAAAAGATAAATGAGATTTTTGTAAAAATTCAGAATGGGGATACGGAAGCCTCTTATCAGATTGGCTCACAGTCTTTCACAGAAAAGGAGTGGAAGGAGTTCCTAGATAAATTTGATACTATTGAAGAAGCTATTCAGGAACTGATGAAGGAGGAGCAGGCTAGAAAAGAGGCAAAGGAAGCCCAAAAGGAAGATGTGGTTACTAATGATGCAAGCACTTTATTAACTACAGAATCCACCTCCTGTGTGTATGAGACTGCTGATCCGGATGATGACGATATCCGTTATATCACATGGTATACCGAGGAAGGCATTTTTTGTAGAAAAGCCGGACAAACCGAAGGCTATGAGTGGTCTATTACTTTTGAAAATAAGGAACAGTATGACAAAGTTATGGAATTTATCGGACAGTTCCCTTCTGACTGGAATATGCGTTTTGCAGCCCATGAAAATTTTTGGAATGATTTTCTGAATGATGAGATTGACATGGAAGGTTTTATGGAGTTTATTAATGGAACAAATAAGGGAGTTCCTGATTATTCCATTACGGTAGGTGATTCCATGTATATCGACAAAGACAAAATGCAGTGGGCAAAATATACGAATCCGTTAGAAACCAGATTCTACACAGCAGAGGAAATGCATCAGATGCAAATGGAGATTATTGTAGCCAATCAAGCAAAACTCGCAAAGCTGTCAGATTCCTATGGAGAAGTGTATAAACAGAATCATCCTGATTATAATGGGGAGCGCATTTTCAGTGAATATCCGGGTGGACCATTATACACAGCAGATGAGATTGGAAGGCTAAAGTGGGAGCAATTTCTTACAGAGATGAATATGACGGAAGATGAAATGCAACAGAAACGAGAGGAATGGAGAGTGAAGGTAGGCTATCCGGTATATTAGACAAAGTCAGAAAGGATGAGATTATGGGTATTCAGATTATAGATTATAACGGAGTAAGTCCGTATGCAAAAACAGGTACTAGTAATAAAGTAAAGCAGGCAGGTGAAGATTTCCAAGATACGGTTATCAAGTGTACAGGAACATCCACACAGAAAGCAGCCTTATATTCCGATGCGCTTATGTCATATGCAAGCCCACAAACGGGAGAATCTGTGAATATATATAAGGCAGTGAATTATTCAGAGGAGAATCCGTTGTATGTCCTTAAGGGACTGGATGCTGATGGCAATGAGTTCGAAGAGATGGTGGACGCAAGTAAAATCAATCCAAATAACTGTAGTTTTAATGAGTTGCTGGTACTGAATGTGGAAACAGGTCATACTTCTCCCAGTGATTATCTGCGTGCAGTGGCGGTTCGGGCAAATGCAGATGCTGACAGTTATTTTGAGAAAGTGGATTATATTGCCTACGCACAGGAGGTAATGGAAGATTACAAAACGCTGGGTAATTGGGATTCTTATCTAGCGATGGATAAGTGGATACAGAGCTTACTAGAATATACGGCAACAAACAGAATCTAGAATATCTATTTGTGTTGTAGCTATCAAGAAAAGGGATACTTACATCGTGTTATAGGACATGGTGTAGGTATCCTTTTTGCATATTATCTATAATTGCTACATAAAAAAGTGCAAATGCACAAAAAATAGTAATGGCTATTGAAATAAAAATAATTCAGTGATAAAATAACATTACCAAAATTCGTGCAAGGCACAAAAACAAGGAGTGGTACTATGGAGATTAAAAGAGATTCATACCTTGAACAGTTAAAGATAAGAAAAGATAATGGCATGATAAAGATTATTACGGGAATCAGGAGATGCGGCAAATCATTCCTGTTATTTGTATTGTTTAAGAAATACTTATTGGAGAGTGGCGTGGATAATGACCACATCATTGAGATTGCTTTAGATGGCATTGAAAATGAGGAACTGAGAGAACCAAAGAAGTGTTATCAGCATATTAAAGATGCAATGAAAGATGACCAGAAGTATTATCTGCTCTTGGATGAAGTACAGTTTATGCCACGATTTGAGGAAGTGCTGAACAGTTTGCTTCGTATTGGCAACATTGATGTGTATGTAACCGGCAGTAATTCTAAATTTTTATCTAGTGATATTGTAACTGAATTTAGAGGCAGAGGAGATGAAATTAGAATTTATCCGCTGTCCTTCGCAGAGTTTTATGCGGCTTTTGATGGAGATTATGATGATGCATGGGAGGAATATATGATATACGGTGGGTTGCCACAGGTAGCACAATTTTCTGTGGAACGCCAGAAGGCTGAGTATCTAAAAAATATATTTGCCAATGTTTATATCAAGGATGTGGTAGAGCGAAACAGGATTCAAAATGTTGATGAGATTGGAACTTTGGTGGATATTCTTGCTTCTGTCATAGGAACTCCTACCAATCCAACCAAAATATCAAATACTTTTAAAAGTGAGAGAGGTATCAATTACAGCAATAAAACCATATCCAACCACATTGATTATTTGGCAGAGGCATTTTTGATTTCTAAAGCGGACCGATATGATATTAAGGGTAGAAAATATGTTGGGGCAAACCTGAAATACTATTTTTCGGATGTTGGACTTAGAAATGCCAGACTGAACTTCAGACAGCAGGAGCCGACTCATATTATGGAGAACATAGTTTATAATGAGCTGCTTGTGCGTGGTTACAATGTGGATGTCGGTGTTGTGGATATATTTGCAAAGAATAGTGAAGGAAAGAGGGTTCATAAGCAGTTAGAGGTTGATTTTGTAGTGAACCAGGGCAGTCAGAGATATTATATTCAGGTAGCTTATGATATGACTTCTGAGGAAAAGCAGACGCAGGAACTTAATTCACTCCGAAATATTCCGGATTCATTTAAGAAGATTGTTATAGTGAATGGAACGAAAAAGCCTTGGAGAAATGAGGAAGGATTTGTAATCATGGGCATGAAATATTTTCTGCTCAATGCGGATAGTTTGGAGTTTTAAAGATTGTTGGTAGTGTTGAGTAGAACAGAAAGAAGGAATGTTATGTATACGCCAGATGTTACAGGAGCACATATTTTATTGACATATTCAGATATATATGCAGATGATAAGCCGAATTTGATTGAAAGCATAAAGGGGTTAAATATGCATAAATCAATTTCAATTATATGTGAATTACTTCGTGTGCGGGATTCCTATATGGAGCCTGTAAGAACAATAGGTGGTGAATTTAAAATACCATTTGAAACGATATTAAAGAGAGATATGTGTGATATTGTTCCAAAATCGGCAGAGGATATGCGTGCTAACCCATTATTGTATAGGAACAATCATATTATTTCGGTACAGATGTTATTTATGCTTCTTAAGAAGATAATTGTGCATGGAAATTATGAAACAATGGAGCAGACGGATTATCAGATTGAGATAGAGGACTATAAAACAATAATTAAATTACAACTTCTTGTAGCAGAAGAGATTAGTGAGAAGCATAAGAAGGAAATGGATATAGACCATTTCCTATATTCTACATATCACTTGAATTATCAGAGAAATATAGCAAATGAATTTTTAAGAATGTACTATATGATGGAGATTGTCAGCAGAGATATTAACGATTTTGATGCTGATGTACAAAGGCAGTACAGAGATTACTACAAGGATTTTACAGATAAATATGGCTTTACACCGACAGAATACAGTTCTCTTTTGTTTTGGCAATTAGAAGAATACTATTCTGGAATAAATGGCTTAGCATATGCACCAATTTGGAAAAGTGTAGAAAAAAGCTATGGAGAAAGTGAAATATCTGGTGGTGCAAATAGGGTTATTACAACATTATCAAAATTGTTAGTTGACTATAAGCAGTGGGCAGAGGAGAGTGAAGATAGGGAATGGGATTTCAGTGAATTCTTTGCAGCTCCATTTATAAAAGATACAAGTGGTAGATTCATATCATTAAGCGACATTACACTTCGCAATGCTTTTTTTGAAAAGATGTTCTGGTTAATCAGAGATTGCTATCCGGTTGAAGATAGTCGTGCAATGGCATTTTTCGGGAGATTATACGAAAAATATATTCAGGATATAACTGAAGATGCAGCTAATGAAGAGTTTTTTTATATAGATGAATTTGTGTATACGGATGGTAGGGTAGAGAAAAAATCATCTGACGCATATATCCGAAAAGGAAATGACCTTTTGGTAGTGGAAGCAAAAGGCTTTTCCGTATTGCTTAATTGTATGACTAAAAATGAAAATGTAGAAGTTAATAATGATAAGTTGTTTGTGAAGCCTATTTTACAGGCAGATAAAAGTTTGACGATAGTTATGGACGAAAAGCCGGAATTTGCAGGAGTTGAGACTGCATACATTGTGTCAGTAACTATGGATAATATCAATGCAGTTCCAAATTATTATAATGCCATTCATAAAGAAATTATGGATAAAAAGTGTTCGGATAAGGTTAAGTATTTCTTCAATTTGAGCATAGAAGAATATGAGATGTTAATGGTTTTAATGGAGAGGCAGATTGATATTTTTATTTTGCTAAAAGAGTATTATGAAAATGACAAATTGAAGCCATTTAGTACATACCTTCATGATAGGTATGCTGATATTAGAATGACGACTTTTATGGAAAAGTGTTTTAAAGAAGCAAGTGATACAATGAAAGATATATTATTTGGAGCAGATTAGCTGTAAGTAATTTATAGAAACAGAGGTGAATGTCATGATAGATTTTTCCGAGATAGAATTTCATAAAGATGATTTGGAAGAATTGATGAAGTTGGAAATTGATTTTGCTTTTCAACCGATTTTTCGTGCTAGTGATATGTCGATTGGAGCGTATGAAGCATTGATGCGACCAAAGGGACAGACACCCATTGAGTTGATTGAAAAATATCAAAAGATGAATAAGCTATTTGTTATTGAATTGGCTACTTGCTTTGGAGCGACACTTGCATTTAAGAAACGAGGATATACGAATACATTGTGTATCAATTCTTTTCCTAGTGAATTTATGAATGATGGACAGTCAAGATTGTATGGAAGATACTTTCCGGAGCTTGTAGGAAAAGTGATTGTAGAAATTGTAGAATATACAAAGTTGGATAGGGATAAGTGGATTTCTAAAAAAGAGGATATTGATAGGCATAGTACAAGAATTGCGTTGGATGATTTTTCAACAGGACAGAACAACATGGAGACGTTGGAATACTTCCAACCACAGTACGCAAAGTTGGATCGCTCGTTAATTTGTAATATTCATAACGATTCTGATAAACAGGAAAAAGTATCAAGTCTAATAAGGGAATTTCACAGTCGAGGAGTGAAGGTAGTTGCAGAGGGGATAGAAACAAAGGAAGAACTTGACTATCTAAAGGCATATACGAAAGTGGATTATTTTCAGGGATATTACTTGGGAATGCCTACATAATAATTTATATGCAGAGAAATATGCAAAATGTGAGCATATTAAGAGGGCGTTTATCGGTAAAACGGTACACGCTTTTCTTTTATAAGTTTCGCAGGTTTTTGTATTTCACACCCAAAATCCCGTATTTCACACCCTCACATCACGAATTTATTGCAAAGATACGATATAATAAAAGAATGGATATGTATATCCAAAAATCAGCGAAAGGTAGGCGGTCATTATGAAGATAGCGGTCTGTGACGATGACAGAACCACAAGGGAACAAATTGCTTCTTTGATAAGAGAACAGGAGCCGGATGCGGAGGTTGTTACCTTTGAAGCTGGGGAGGAAATGATTAAATCGCAGGAGAATTTTGCGGTTTCTTTTCTTGATGTGGAAATGAAAGAAATATCGGGTATAGATGTTGCAAAGCATATTAGGGAAGA
>JAZQIQ010000051.1:0-69248 GCA_045541195.1 Acetatifactor sp.
GTAAATCCAACGGATAAATATAACTCTAATGCACCATGATTAGTCTTAAGAACTTCTGTTGTGTATAACTTCACCCCATTCTGTTGAAGCAAAATCTTCATTTTTTCAAAAATAGTTCTTGATATTCCCTGTCTACGATAATTCGGTACTGTTCCAGTAAGTATATCATAAGCGGTTTTAATATCTCGCTCAAGTATACTATTCAGAACATAACTCACAAGTTCTCCAGTTTCAGTATCAAATGCCCCCATTGAGATTGTCGCATCATAATTACGTTCTGTAAGCATTTCAGAAAATGATTCATAAGTTGTTTCGGTAGTAATACGAAATCCTTGAAATGATTGCATAAACGCTTTAAATAATACTTCATTAGATACATTTTCGAGAGTGGAATATCTTACCATAATATTTCTCCAATCCATAAATTCATATCTTCTGTTGATTTCAATCAATCCACAAGAAAGTTACTGTTCTATTATCTTATACATTACAGAAACGCAATCGTTATCTAATCCCGCCTTTTTATAAAATGCTATATTATTTTCGATACAAATTAACTGTATTGAGGATATTCTTTTTTCCTTCAAATACTTTTCTAGATTTTCCAATAATAATTTGCCTACACCTTTCTTTTTCCACTCTGGAACAACAAACAATTCCGAAACAAAGAAAAAGTCTTCATTGGCATAAGGGTCAACATAACCAAGAGCTCCACCAATCACTTCACTTTCACTGACTGCAGCTAATCCGAAAGCTTCGTAATTTCCCATGATAGCCTTAACTCTCCGTTCAGCTTTTTCCTTCGTCCAAACTTCATTCCAAGGTTGCTCAGAATATGCTTTTCCCATCGCTATTGCCAAATCTGCTACATCACTTTCATTTACTACTCTAAAACTAATATTCATAATATCTCTCCGTCAATTTCAAGTTTATCGACCTGTTTTATATATTGGAATTTACTTATTATTTCGCATCTTTTTACTTACCTGCTTTGCAAGAAGATACAGCAGATACCCAATGATGAAACCTAACGAATTCAATAACAAATCATCAATGTCGGAGACTCTGTCATAAAAGGGAAGCTGTAAAATCTCAATACATAAAGAAGCACCAATACCTGCAGAAATAACTTTCCAATGTGTATCCAATCCCTTGTATACACTGGGCCATACAATTCCCAATGGAATAAACATTGCTGTATTTCCAATTACATTTATCAAAATGTCTCTCACTTCGGGATAATCAAACAGATTAACAAACGGAATCCAATTTATCCGAAAGAGAAATGCTTTTGCACTTTCAAAAATAAGTGGCTGTATTTCTCCGTTTACTTTTGAAAATGGAAAAAAGGTAAACCGAGCAACAACGATAATGCAGACATATACCAAGAGCAATTGTATTTCTCTCTTCCAATCTGCTCTCTTGGTTTTAATCGCACATACCACTCTTAGCAAACACCAAACTATACTGACGAACACTACCATTGATGTATATGATATTTGAATCATCTTTATTTTCTCCTCGTCAAATTCCAATTTAGTTTATTCTTATCTTTTCATAAACTTCTTCTATTTCGCAATTTGCCCCGTCAAATTTAGGCCACGCATCCACATTATCGTTGCTTCTTCTCGGAATTTCTCCGTTTACTATCTTACAAAATATACAATCCATTTACAATTTACCTCACGAAATTCTTATTTCCCAGCCTTTATCTTGTAATAATCATATTACATCTTCCCCACACTTCATCCTTAAAAGTAAACGCATTCTCTGCTAACGTTCTTTCCTTGAATCCCACTTTTTCGTAGCATTTCTTCGCACCGGAATTTTCGGGAAAAACATTCAACTGTACTGCATCTGCTTTCGCTATTTCAAAAGCATATTTAATGGCTAGTTTTAGCATTTCACATCCATACCCTTTATTCCTTAAAGTATTGTCGATAACTACAAACTTGAGCATCCCCTCATTTGTATTCATATTCACAGAAAAACAGAAAAAACCAATCACCTGCCCATCGTGTGTGGTAGCAACAAAGGGACTATCCCCAAATCGTTCTTCCACCTTTTGTAACAAATCATCAAACCCCTTTTTCTCCAATGGATAAGGCATTAATTTTGCACACCAGAAAGCATGGGAACGTTCATCTGTTATCCATTGAGATATAATGTTAAAATCTTTATTTTGATAAGGTCTTATTCGCATTTTTCATCACCACCATTCGTAAATTTTACATCTTTCAAAATAATAAAGCTTGCAGTGGGCGAATTTACAATAGCAATCTTTCTGCTTCGCATATATTTTCAGCAGTCAAACCAATACTTGCATCCGTAAATATTTGATGTTTTCTAATTTCTTCATTATGCAAATCCAAATCATCAATCACTATCCACTTTTCAATATTGTCAGACTGTGATACCCAGGCAAGTATTTCGCTCGCCTTAACAAGACTAAATTTTTTACTTTTTCTTATCTCTTCCGTTGTATAATCCGGAGTTACACCACTGACTTTTATACCTTCCTCTTCAAGCATACTTATCAAGCGTTCTGCTTCTCTACGCAACGGCTTTAATTCACTATCAAACCAAAACTTCCAACCGGAATGTAATACAACTGTTGCATTTGTATTTCTTATAAGCTGTCCCAATAACATTACTTTTTCTTTATCAATAAGTGTTCCATCACTTATCTCTCTTTGATGTGTATCATTCCAGAAATTGGAATTAAGAACACCATCAATATCTAAAAATATAACTTTCATAATTAGTAATTCCTCACCAACTTCAAATTCGTTCTCATTGTAACAAAATTTGTTCCAAAAAAATAGCCTCTGGATAACATTTCATATATTGCACAGAGGCCACCTTTCATATTTACTTTGTCTACAGTCTGGTCTGATTACAACCATGGTACTGCATAGTCTGTCATAGACAATATCTTTTTCTAATGTTTATTTCACAAAACCGATTGCGTTTTTGTCACAACTCCATGCCCCATATAGCTTTACGACAGATTCACCCATAAAAAAAATGCCCACCGGAACCTTTTCGATTCCAGTGGACACTCTATTATTTTAATTAGTTTCCTTAACCGTTAGTTAAGCGATTGCTCTACTTACTAGCGATAGCAGCTTGTGCAGCCGCAAGTCTAGCGATAGGTACACGGAATGGAGAACAAGAAACGTAATCCAGACCAAGCTTGTGGCAGAATTCTACAGAAGAAGGATCTCCGCCGTGCTCACCACAGATACCTACATGAAGCTTAGGATTTACAGGCTTACCAAGCTTGATAGAGGTCTCCATTAACTTACCAACACCAATCTGGTCAAGCTTAGCAAATGGATCGTTCTCGAAGATCTTAGCGTCATAGTAAGCATCTAAGAACTTACCAGCGTCATCACGAGAGAATCCGTAAGTCATCTGAGTTAAATCGTTGGTACCGAAGCAGAAGAAATCAGCTTCAGCTGCGATCTCATCAGCAGTAAGAGCTGCTCTAGGGATCTCAATCATGGTACCTACTTCATATTCAAGATTAATGCCTGCTGCTGCGATTTCAGCGTCAGCGGTCTCAACTACTACCTTCTTAACATACTTAAGCTCTTTTACTTCACAAGCAAGAGGAATCATGATTTCAGGCTTAACGGTCCAGTCAGAATGCTTCTTCTGAACGTTGATAGCAGCACGGATAACAGCCTTAGTCTGCATCTTAGCAATTTCAGGATAAGTAACAGCAAGACGGCATCCTCTGTGACCCATCATAGGGTTGAACTCATGTAAACCATCAATAATAGTCTTAATCTGCTCTACAGTCTTGCCCTGAGCATCTGCAAGCTTCTTGATATCTGCTTCCTCAGTAGGAACGAACTCATGAAGAGGTGGATCTAAGAAACGGATGGTAACCGGGTTACCCTCAAGTGCTTCATAAAGAGCCTCGAAATCTCCCTGCTGATAAGGAAGGATCTTCTCAAGAGCTGCTTCTCTCTCTTCTACAGTATCAGAACAGATCATCTCACGGAATGCTGCGATTCTGTCTTCTTCGAAGAACATATGCTCGGTACGGCAAAGACCGATACCTTCAGCACCAAGCTCACGAGCCTTCTTAGCATCTGCAGGAGTATCTGCATTGGTACGTACCTTAAGAGTACGATACTTATCTGCCCAACCCATAATTCTGCCGAACTCACCAGCGATCACAGCGTCAACAGTCTTAATAGCACCATCATAGATGTTACCTGTAGAACCATCGATAGAGATCCAATCTCCCTCGTGGAACTCCTTACCACCTAAGGTGAACTTCTTATTAGCTTCGTCCATAGCGATATCGCCACATCCGGATACACAGCAGGTTCCCATACCACGAGCAACTACTGCAGCGTGAGAGGTCATACCACCACGAACAGTTAAGATACCCTGAGAAGCCTTCATACCGGTGATATCTTCAGGAGAGGTCTCAAGACGAACAAGGATAACCTTCTCGCCCTTGTTATTCCAAACTTCTGCATCTTCAGCAGTAAATACAACCTTACCGCAAGCAGCTCCAGGAGAAGCGCCAAGACCCTTACCCATAGGAGTAGCAGCCTTAAGTGCAGCAGCGTCAAACTGAGGATGTAATAAGGTATCTAAGTTACGAGGATCGATCATAGCTACTGCTTCTTCCTCAGTTCTCATACCTTCATCTACTAAATCACAAGCAATCTTTAATGCAGCCTGTGCGGTTCTCTTACCATTTCTGGTCTGTAACATGAAGAGCTTACGATCCTGGATGGTAAACTCCATATCCTGCATATCTCTGTAGTGGTTCTCTAAGATTCCGCAAACCTTGGTGAACTGCTCATAAACTTCAGGCATAACCTCTGCTAATGCAGCGATAGGCTGAGGTGTACGAACACCTGCAACTACGTCTTCACCCTGAGCATTGATGAGGAACTCACCCATAAGCTTCTTCTCACCGGTAGCAGGGTCACGGGTAAATGCTACACCGGTACCGGACTCATCTGACCAGTTACCGAATGCCATTTCCTGTACGTTTACAGCGGTACCCCAAGAATAAGGGATATCGTTGTCACGACGATATACGTTTGCACGAGGATTATCCCAAGAACGGAATACAGCCTGAACTGCTCCCATTAACTGCTCCTTAGGATCATCCGGGAAGTCCTGACCAATCTTAGACTTGTACTCAGCCTTGAACTGATTAGCAAGCTCCTTAAGATCTTCTGCAGTAAGATCTACGTCCTGAGTAACACCCTTCTCTTCTTTCATTTTATCAATAAGTTCTTCGAAGTACTTCTTACCAACTTCCATAACTACGTCAGAATACATCTGGATGAATCTTCTGTAGCAGTCACGAGCCCATCTCTCATTACCGGTCTTCTTAGCAACTACTTCTACTACTTCTTCGTTAAGACCAAGGTTTAAGATGGTATCCATCATACCAGGCATGGAAGCTCTGGCACCGGAACGAACAGATACAAGTAAAGGATTCTCTAAATCACCGAACTTTTTACCGGTAATCTCTTCCATCTTAACGATGTACTCGTTAATCTGAGCCTGAATCTCATCATTAATCTTTCTGCCGTCCTCATAGTACTGAGTACAAGCTTCAGTTGAAATGGTGAAGCCCTGAGGTACAGGAAGACCTAACTTGGTCATCTCTGCAAGGTTTGCACCCTTACCACCGAGGAGCTCACGCATGCTTGCATCGCCTTCGCTAAACAAATAAACCCATTTTTTCATGTTTGTTTCTCTCCTTTTTCACATTATGTTTGAAAAAAAATCATAAACTCATTTAATCCTTTGTCATTGTAACAATCTGCCAAAAAAATTTCAATATCAAATTGTCAAAAATTTATCATTCCCAAAAACTTTGTTTATTTTTGACAATTCTTTAACAAGTTAGTGTTATTTTTTTGACAAACCCATGCAAAATGTAAGGGCTTACACTTGTCAAAAGTGTGAATTGACATTATTTTAACACATCAAAGCACTGCATTACCATAGTACCAAAATATATCTGGTCCTTATTTAATACCGCACCGCTTCTTCCATAATAAGTAAACTAACTCTTGCAAAAAAAAATATTTTAGGTACAATAGTATAGGCGCATAAATGAGTTTTATATATAAATAAGAAAGGTTAAGTTCAATGATTAGTGCAAACAATGTAACCTACAGAGTTGGCAAGAAAGCTCTGTTTGAAGAAGTTAACATTAAGTTTACCGAGGGTAACTGCTACGGTCTTATCGGTGCCAACGGTGCAGGTAAGTCTACCTTTTTAAAGATTTTATCCGGTGAATTAGATACCACCAACGGTGATATCGTTATCACTCCCGGTCAGCGTTTATCCGTACTGGAGCAGGATCACTTTAAGTATGATGACTGCGTAGTAATGGATACCGTTATCATGGGTAATGCCCGCCTTTATGAAATCATGAAGGAGAAGGAAGCCATCTATGCAAAGGAAGATTTCTCTGACGAGGACGGAATCCGTGCCAGCGAGTTAGAAGCGGAATTTGCCGAGATGGACGGTTGGGACGCTGAAACCAACGCTGCTATGCTTTTAAACGGTCTTGGTATCGACACCGAGTTCCACTACGCTACCATGAAAGACTTAGAGTCCAACATCAAGGTTAAGGTACTCCTTGCAAAGGCACTCTTTGGTAATCCGGACATCCTCTTACTCGACGAGCCTACCAACCACTTGGATATGGACGCTATCGAGTGGCTTGAGGAGTTCCTGATTGAGTTTGAGAATACCGTTATCGTAGTATCCCATGACCGTTATTTCTTAAATAAAGTATGTACCCATACTGCTGATATTGACTATGGTAAGATTCAGCTTTACGCAGGTAACTATGACTTCTGGTATGAATCCAGCCAGCTCCTTATCAAGCAGATGAAGGAAGCAAACCGTAAGAAGGAAGAAAAGATTAAGGAGTTACAGGAGTTCATCTCCCGTTTCTCTGCTAACGCTTCTAAGTCTAAGCAGGCAACTTCCAGAAAGCGTGCATTAGAAAAGATTGAATTGGATACAATAAAGCCATCCAGCCGTAAGTATCCTTACATTGACTTTAGACCGGACCGTGAAATTGGTAATGAGGTTCTTACCGTAGAGCATCTTTCCAAGACAATTAACGGTGAGAAGGTTCTTGATGACATAAGCTTTATTGTTGGACGTGAAGATAAGATTGCTTTTGTTGGCGGTAACGAAATTGCCAAGACCACTCTCTTCCAGATTTTAGCAGGCGAGATGGAACCTGATGAAGGAACCTATAAGTGGGGTGTTACCACCTCTCAGGCATACTTCCCCAAAGACAATACCGATGAGTTCAACAATGATTTAACCATCGTTGACTGGCTGACCGGTTACTCTCCTGTAAAGGATGTGACCTATGTACGTGGTTTCCTTGGACGTATGCTCTTTGCCGGCGAAGACGGCGTGAAAAAGGTTAAGGTTCTCTCCGGTGGTGAGAAGGTTCGTTGTCTTCTCTCTAAGATGATGATCAGCGGTGCCAACTGCTTAATCTTCGATGAGCCTACCAACCACTTAGATATGGAATCCATTACCGCTCTTAACAACGGTGTTATCAAGTATCCTGGTGTTATCCTCTTCTCTTGCCACGACCATCAGTTTGTACAGACTACTGCTAATCGTATTATGGAGATTCTTCCAAACGGTAAGATGATTGATAAGATTACTACCTACGACGAATACCTTGCAAGCGATGATATGGCTCGTAAGAGAACTATCTACACTGCAGCGAAGGAAGAAGACGAAAACTAAGATTTGTACAAAGGCCTGCTCTATCAGAGTGGGCCTTTTCTGAAAGTGAGGCTATATGAAAGCAGTTGATTTGCACGTACACTCTAATAAATCTGACGGTACTTTTACTCCTAGTGAACTGGTAGATTATGCCACAGAAAAAGGCTTATCCGCCTTTGCACTGACCGACCACGATACCGTGGATGGTCTACAGGAAGCCATCTCCTATGCAAATAAGAAACGCAAAGAAAACCCAAGTGTTCCGGAAGTTATTCCCGGAATAGAGCTTTCCACGGAATATCAGGGGAAAGATATTCACATTGTAGGATTGTATATTGATTATACCTCAGAGAAATTTACAGATACTTTGAAGGAGTTTGTGGACTCCAGAGACAAGAGAAATCGTAAGATGTGCACACTCCTTGCGGAGCATGGAATTGATATTACCTATGAGAAGCTTTTGGCAGAGTTTCCCGACTGTGTACTCACCAGAGCCCACTACGCCAGATATATGCTAAATCACGGCTATATTAACAGTATGTCGGAAGCCTTTGACAAATATATCGGCGACCACTGCGACTGCTACGTTCCCAGAGAGAAAATCACTCCTCAAGATGGCATCACCATGATTTTAGAGGCCGGAGGAATCCCCATTCTGGCTCACCCCATGCTCTACCGTATGAGTGATGCAAGACTGGAAGAACTGGTTGCGATGCTGAAAGAAAGCGGCCTCATGGGCATCGAAGCAGTCTACACCACCAACACTCCCGCAGAGGAACGCCAGAGCAGAAAGCTGGCTGATAAATATCATTTACTTATCAGTGGCGGCAGCGACTTTCACGGCAGCAACAAGCCCAAAACGGATTTGGCTGTAGGTCATGGCAAATTATTTGTTCCTGAAGAGCTTTGGGATAATATCAAAAAAGTAAAATATTAAAAAAGGCGTTGCAAGCATGCAACGCCTTTCTAAGTAATCTACATTATTCTGCTGGAGTCTCTTCTGTAGCAGGTGCTTCCTCTGCAGGAGCTTCTTCTGTAACTTCCACAGGAGCCTCTTCTGAAGCAACTTCTTCAACTACAGGCTCAGGCATCTTATTACCACAACCCGGGCAGAATGCTGCACCGGACTCTACATCCTTACCACAGGTAGGACAAACCTGAACACCCTTTAAGTCCTGAATAGTCTTCTTTAACTCTGCGATTTCTGCCATTAATCCGTCGATAGTTGCGAACTTCTCTGCGATTTCTGCAGGAGCATCTTCCTTTAAATTCTCATATACATACTTACCAATCTCTACATAAGTACTCTTAATTGTAGTCTCCTTTGTAGAAACCTGTGAGTTAAGATTTGCAATTTCTGCAACTTCCTTAGCCTTCTTAGCCACATCCTTACTGGTGCTGCTAATCTTATCTCCTAACTTGCTGAAAAAATCCATGTCTTTTCCTCCCTTTTAACATTATGTTTGATTTATGCTTCAACGATCAGATATCTTCCGTCGCCCACATCGAATACTTCTGCTGCCTCTAAAATCTCGTCACCTACGGCGCCGTCCATATCAAGTCCTGCGTCCTCGAAATACTCCAGCACCTCGTTTACGGAATTCACAACAACAGCCATACACTCTTCCAAAAAGCTCTCTGCTTCCTCAAGGTCATTGGCTACATCTTCCGGAAATAACTGTAACTGATTTTCCAAAAAGCATTCTAACACTGCATCATCATACTCATGCATAGCAAAAACCTCCTAAGAAATATTACTACATAGAATCTATTTTGTTTTCTATTCTTATCATAAATATTTTATCGGATATAGTCAAGTAGCATTATTGGTTTTTCTATAATTGCATCTGCGTGATTCTCCTCCAGCTCCTGTCTGTCACGGAATCCCCAGAGCACACCTACGGTAAATGCACCGGCGGATTTACCGGTCTTCATGTCCGTGTTTGTATCTCCCACATATACTACATCTTCTATATCCACATCCAAAGCCTTTAAAATCTCAAAAACGCCCTCCGGACTTGGCTTCTTTGCCACTTCCGGCTTCTGTCCCTGCATATGGTCAAATGTCCCCGGACCAAATAGTGTCTCCACTACATTAATGGTCTCTGCATGAGGTTTGTTAGATAATACAGCGATTTTGATATCTCTTGCTTTCAGTTCCCTTAAAAGCTCCACAATACCATCATACGGCTTTACCTGATACATGCAGTGCTCAGCAAAAATCTCCTTATATGCCGCAAATACCTTGTCAAAATGTACCAATTCCTTATCTCCGGCTGCCACCACACATCTTTCAATCAGTGTTGCTGCACCATCTCCCACGAAATAACAGTACTCCTTTTCCGAAAAGGTTCCCAGATTACATGTGGCAAGCGCTGCATCCGCACAATACTTAATTGATGCAATGGTATCGGAAAGTGTTCCGTCCAAATCAAAAATAACCAATTTCTTCATAACTACATCTCATGATACAACCTTGCGATAGGAAGTCCTACTACATTGTTGTACTCTCCTTCTATAGACTTTACGAAACGTCCTCCAAGTCCCTGAATAGCATAACTGCCTGCTTTATCACCACATTCTCCACTGGATACATACCAGTCAATTTCTTCCTTGGACATAGGATAAAACTCCACTCTGGTAGCCTCATGGAAGGTCTTTGAAGTCACATTTTCTCCCTCTCTTTTAAAGAGTGTCACACCGGTAAAAACATAATGGCTGTTTCCGGCAAGTCTTCCAAGAGTTTCTTTTGCGTCCTCTTCATCTCTAGGTTTCCCTAAAATCCGGTTCTCATACGCAACCACAGTATCCGAGCCGATAACCAGCACGTCTCCCTCGGTCTTTTCAAATACATCCTTGGCCTTGATATAGGAAAGCTCCTCCACAACCTCCTGTGGCAGAGTCTTTGTAATTATCTCTTCCACATCACTGACAATCACTTCAAACTCCCAGCCAAGCTGTGTTAAAAGCTCTCTGCGGCGTGGAGACGCTGATGCTAATATAATCCTCATCTTACTCCTCCAGCCCCAGTAAATAGTCAATAAACTGCTGCGCCGTTCTGCCGGATAAACCGCCATGCTGCAGCTCCCACTTATTTGCCTCTAATAAAAGCTGCTCCTGTGGCATGGTAATACCGTAGCGCTCCGCCAAAACTGTAACAATATTCTGGAATTCTTTTTTGCTTGGAGACCCAAAATATATTGTTACACCGAAACGGGATACTAAGGAAAGCTTCTCCTGCACCGTATCTCCGGTATGCATATCCTGACGGATTTCCTCACGATCACTGAAATTCTCACGAATCAAATGTCTTCTGTTGGATGTTGCATAAATCAGCACATTCTCCGGCTTTCTCTCCAGACCGCCTTCGATAACCGCCTTCAAGTACTTGTACTCGATTTCAAATTCCTCAAAACTAAGATCATCCATATAGATAATAAACTTATAGTTTCGATTCTTAATCTGTGTAATCACATCATTCAAATCTTGGAACTGGTGCTTATATACTTCGATAATACGCAGTCCCTTATCATAATATTCATTGGCAATCGCCTTAATACAGGAGGACTTACCCGTTCCTGCATCACCGAAAAGCAGGCAGTTATTCGCCTTTTTGCCGGACACAAATGCTTCTGTATTGTCCACCAGCTTCTTCTTGGCAATCTCATAGCCCACCAGATCATCCAGTTTCACATGGGCAATATTTAAGATCGGATTGATGGATGCTCCGTCCTCTTCATGGCTGATGCGGAAGGACTTATGAAGACCGAATTTACCCACACCATATTCCTTATAAAATAAAGTCAGAGTACGCTTCATCTCCTCCGCTGTAGCGTCCTTATTAAAGCTCTCTGCCAACTCACAGATGCGCTTGCAGATACGCTTATTGTACACCTTGCTTTCCTGCTTGCTGCTCTGATACTCCTGAATCATGGCAAATTCCGGCACCCCAAGAATCTGCATCATCTCTGAAAAATCATAATCATAAAATTCCTTAAAAATCACAATATCATGAAGTGCCGCCACATTGATGCTTCCCTCAATCTCGCCCCGAATCTCGCATCCGGTGCTATAGCTGTTCTCATTATTCACCAAAAGATTTGCCAGATAGCAGTGCCACAGATTCCCATAGAATCCATAGCTTCCCGCCATCTCAATCATACGGTGAATACAGTCATACAAAAGAGCCGACATATCCTCTGCATTATAATACTCATCCTTATAATGCTCCATAAGAAATGCCATATCATACAGCAAATCTCCGTCTTCAAAATTTCTATAAACAATTAATTCCTGTTCTCTCATAGCTTTCGTCCTTAATAGTTACCTAAAATCTTTAAATTCTTTGCTTCCTCACGAAGTCCTCTTAGCGCATTCTTTACTGCACTGTCGCCCAGATTTCCTTCAAAATCCACAAAGAAACGATACTCCCAGTTCCGATCCTCCACAGGCCGGCTCTCAATCTTAGTCATGTTCAGATTATTGTAAATAAAGTGGGAAATCATATGGTATAAAGAACCGCTCTTATGGGGAATCTCAAAGCAGAGGCTGATTTTTCCCGCATCCTTTTTAAATACCTTCTGATTAGTCACGATAATAAATCTGGTGGAGTTTGTATCACAATCATTGACACCTTTCTTTAATACCTCCAGACCATAAATTTGTCCTGCAATCTCGCTGGCAATGGCAGCCTGAGTCTTATCTCCCTCATCTGCCACCTTCTTAGCCGCAAAAGCGTTATTCTTCATACTTACCTGTCTATAATCCCTATCACGTAAGAATCTCTCACTCTGCATCAAAGACTGTGCATGGGAGTAAACGGTCTTAATATCCTCTTCCTTTGCTCCGGGCACACCAAGAAGACAATGCTCAATCTTGATAATCTGCTCGCCTACGATATAATTCTCAAATTCCACCAAAAGGTCATAAATCTCATTCACGATACCTGCGGTAGAATTCTCGATAGGCAGTACTGCAAACTCTGCACTTCCCTCCTCAATGGCTGCCATGGCATCCCGAAATGTATCCACATGAAAGCTGTCAATCTCATCCCCAAAGTACTTCAGCATAGCTGCGTGAGAATATGCTCCCTCCGCACCCTGAAATACCACACGAGGCTTCTTGGTATAGAGCTCATCCAAACCGATAAAAGGTAGCTGTCCTGCCTGACCATTCTCTGCCAGAATCTGATACTGTAGCTTGCGGCTCATGGACATAATCTGCTCAAAAAGCTCCTCGATGCCCTGAGAATTGAAATCATTGTGAGTCAGCGCTTTTACTTTGGAAATCTTCTCCACCTCACGCTGCTTGTCAAACACCTTTTTTCCTACAGAAATCTTATACTCTGCAACCTGCTTGCAAAGCTCCATTCTTTCTTCATATAATTTTACAATCTGTGAATCAATCACATCCAATTTGTCACGAAGTTCCAGTAAGTCCATGTTTATTCCTGCCTCTATATAGTAAGTCATTAAAATATTCAGAGTTATTCGCAAAATCGCCTCTTCGAGGCTTTCCTTTCGCGAATATTTGGCTCTCGCCAAATGGGTTTGAGAACATTATGTGCTTACAAGCGAGCTTGACGCACACAATGTTCTCAAACCCGCTTGACTCTGAATAGTTTACATTGTACCTCAAATCACACTTGATAGCAAGGAAAAGAAAATGTATACTAAGGATAAAGGGATTAAAAGGAGGCGTACTGTGAAAAAAAATACAAAAGCAATTCTCATATGTGTACTTGTGCTTATAGTTGTCCTTATACTCATTGTCGTTAACATGTTTTTAAACCGTGTTACCATGAATCCGGAAGGAACTATCGGAAATACCGCAGGCAATCTCAATAACGGCGGTTTATTCTGTGAATATGACGGATATGTATACTTTTCCAATGTGAATGACGACGGAAGTCTCTATCGCATGAGACCTGATGAATCAGAAAAAGAAAAACTTCTGGATGTACAACCCGGTAATATTCTTGCCGGCGGTGATTATCTGTACTATTTTCAGTATGGTGTTTCCGGAGAAATGGGACTTGGAAATATCCGTTCCAGTCATGATTTCCACAGAGCAGATTTGGACGGAGATAATATTGTTTCTTTAGAAACCGATGTCGTTGTAACAGGACAGCTGGTGGATAACTACTTATATCTCCTGATTGCAGGTGACAAACACCCTACGTTTCGAAAAGTGAAGATTGATAAGAGTGAACGTATCGATTTAGCACAATATGTTGTCAATCCAGCATGTGCAAAGGATGGTCTTATCTATTATAACGGTACCGAGAAGGATCATTATCTGTATACTTTAAACACTTCTAACCACGGTATCACAGAGCTTTGGGCCGGTGACATCTGGTTTCCCACCATTGACGGCGACTACATATATTTTATTGATGTTGCGAAAGATTACAGATTGTGTCGTTATGTTATGAGTAGTGAAATTATTGAAGTGCTGACAGAAGAGCGTATAGAATGCTTCAACGTAGGAAATGGATATGTATATTATCAGGTGGCTTCCGAAACCAATCCGATGCTGAAAATGATGTCTACGGATGGCAGTAATGTTACCACCATCGCAGAAGGTGACTTCACCAACATTAATATGACATCAAGATATGTATACTTCCAGAAGTTCGATGAAGAGGATACTATGTATCACTCCCCCATCGGTTCAACCACCTATTCTTCGATGTGATCAAGTCCCTGACTTAAAATATTAACAATATGAGAGTCAGCAAGCGAGTAAAAAATCGTCTTGCCGACTCTTTTATTTTTCACTAAATCCATTTGCTTCAATACCCGAAGCTGGTGAGATACAGCAGACTGACTCATACCAATCAGACTGGCAATATCATATACGCACATCTCCGAGCAAAGAAGTACATACAAAATTTTCAATCTGGTAGGATCTCCGAACACCTTGTAAAACTCTGCTAAATCCTGCATTTCCTCTTCCGGAGGCATTGTTTCATTAACCTTTTCTACAATATCTTCACTTGCAAATAAAAAATCATGTTCCATCCCCAGAGTCCTCCTTACTCTTCTGCCAGCCAATATTGTTTCATACCATCGGTCATAGTAATACTGCCATCCACTTCCACAAAAAGTGCTTCGGCACCATACATCTCTGCAAGGGCCATCCCCTTTTCTTTTCCCAACACAAAACATGCTGTGGACAGCGCATCACCTAAAAGACCGCTGTCACTGACGATGGTTACTCCACACAGACCGGACCTGGCAGGTGCGCCGGTCTTAGGATCTATAATATGGTGGTATCTCTCACCATCCACTAAAACAAACCGTTCATAATCTCCGGAAGTAGCCACAAAACAGTCCCCTTCCAGCTGAAGATAACCCAGATATCTGCCATCTTCCCTGGGATGGGTTACCCCCACCATCCAGTCAAGGCCGTTGTCCTTTCTTCCCCATATGACATTGCTTCCACCCACACTGATAACTGCTGCAGGAATCTCCTGCTTTATCAAAATCTTCCGAATTTCATCACAGGCAATCCCCTTGCCCACTGCACCTAAATCAATACTCATACCGGATGGCAGGGTAAGCTTTTGCTCCAAGGTAATTTTTTCATAACCTACATTTTCTATGGCCGCTGCCAGCGCATCTGCCTCCGGCTTTACAAAGCCTTCCGGACAATCTGCATAGGTATCAATATTCCACAGCCCGGTCACTTCACCCACTGTCACATCCAGTGCGCCATCACTCTTCTGTGAAATATCCCATACCTTCTGCAAATTCTCATACAAAAAATCGGAAAGCTCTACCGCCTCTGCGTTACTATGATTAAGCTTCCAGATTTCACTGCCTTCCATGCGATAAGAAAGATAGTTCTTCTCCAGATTCGATAAACATTCGGATATCAACCTTTGCGTCTCATCTCCTTGAGTCGCATCTTCCACATAGAGATTCACACTCATTATCGTGCCCATGGCAACATAGTTCCGGTTTGAAAGCTCTTGCTTCTTCCCAAGACTACAGCTCCCCAAAAGAAGCACCGCCATTACACATACCACTATTATACAATTTCTTTTTTGGCAGTGCCACTTCATATTTTTATTCCTTTCTGTTATACTCTACCTTATGAAAAAGGAAAAACAAAACAATCACAACACCCTTGTGGGGCTTATATCTATCATCATGTTTTTATTAATCGGCAGTATTCTGTGTATTTTTCTTATGAGTACTTCGGAGAAATCTTACACTGCATATATCTATCAGGATGGTATTCTGGTAGATACCGTGGATTTATCCGCAGTTACCCAAAGTTATGAACTTATCTACCAAACTCGGGAGGGCGGATATAATACAGTCACGATACACCCTCAGGAAATCGCCGTTACGGAAGCATCCTGTCCGGACCATATATGTGTACATCAAGGATTCATACGTAATTCTCTGCTCCCCATCACCTGTCTGCCTAACAAGCTGGTGATTCAGTTAAAGGAAAACGCTCCGGTGATTACTCCCGATATCATTACCTATTAGCAAAGGATACTTATGGAACATCATTCAAAAACCAAGCATTTAACTACATTGGCGCTTTTCGCCACACTGGCCCTGGCTATTTACGGCGCTGAAAGCCTGCTGCCGCCCCTTCTTCCTATTCCCGGAATGAAGCTGGGACTTGCCAATATTATCACCCTACTGGTTCTTACCAAATACGATGCAAAGGATGCTTTTCTTGTACTCCTTGCCCGCATCCTTCTATCCACCTTTGCCTTTGGACAAGCATTAAGTCTGCTGTACAGTCTGTGTGGTGGTATCTGTTGCTTCGGAGCCATGTGCCTGATTAAGCATCTTTTGAAAAATAAGCACCTTTACATTACCAGCATCTTCGGGGCGCTTTTCCACAATCTTGGCCAGATTCTCATCGCCCTGATACTTACACGCACTTTGGGCGTTCTATCCTATCTGCCCTTTTTAATCATCTGCGCCATCGTTACCGGACTATTCACCGGGCTTAGCGCACACTTCGCGGCAAAGCTGCTCCACAGTCTTTCCTAAGATAGGATGGCGGAAGTTTGGAGCAATCTGACACATGGGCTTTAATACAAAGTCCCGATTCTCCATATCCACATGAGGAATGATTAATGTATCGGTCTCATACACCAGCTTATCATAAAAAATAATATCTAAATCCAGCGTACGGGGACCCCAGCGAAGGGTCCTCTTTCTTTCTGCCTTTTCTTCAATTTCATGTAATCTTTCCAAAAGTTCTTCCGGAGTATAAAGCGTTCGTATCTTTACCGCACCGTTTAAGAAATCATCCTGCTCCACTCCGCCATAAGGCTTTGTCACAATAATATCCGACACAGCCTCCACCTCGGTATCCGGCAACACTTTAAGTTCCTCTAAACCAAGCTGAATATATTTATCCTTTTCCCCCATGTTCGAGCCAATGGCTACATACACCGTATGCCAGCCTCTGTGTATCTTCACGGAGACGCTCTCAAAAGGAAGCCCTATGGGGGCCTGGGGCTTACGAATCTCTATATCCAGTGCCTCTATAAGGGAGAACTTACGCAAAATCTCTCCCGCCAAAGTCTCCGCCGCCGTCTCAATCAGTTGTACGGTATGACTCTTCATCCAGTCATTCACCAGATGAGATACCTCACCATAATGGGTGGATGACAGCAAATCATCGGTCAGACCGGCCTTTCGCAAATCCGTATACAATACCATATTTACAAAAAAAGGCTGTCCCTTTTCGTTTTCCTCCGGGAACACCCCGTGATAAGCATATATTTCCAAATTATCGATTCGTATCTGATCCATATTATCCTCGTCCTAATATTCTCTCCGTCATGCGGATTACTCTGACATTTTCTTTGATATCATGCACTCGTACAAAGCTACATCCTTTCATCACACCGATTACCGTGGTTGCCAGAGTACCTTCCAATCGCTGATCCGTGAGCAAATCCAAGGTAAGTCCGATAACCGATTTTCTACTACATCCAAGCAAAACCGGCAAATCAAAACACTGCAATTCTTCCAATTTATTTATAATCTTCAGATTCTGCTCATAAGTCTTAGCAAAGCCCACTCCCGGGTCCAGAATAATCTTATCCCCGCCAATTCCGGCTCCAAGTGCAATTCTTACAGACTCCCGCAGGTCTTCCTTCACATCCTTGATATAATCTCTATACTCCGCATCTTTGCGATTGTGCATCAGACAACATACCACGCTACTTTCCGCAATCACGTCTGCCATCTTCCCATCATATTTCAGTCCCCAGATATCATTAATCATATCTGCTCCGGCACGTATTCCTTCTCTTGCCACCGGGGCTTTGTAAGTGTCCAAAGATATGGGCACATCAAAACGCCTCTTTACCGCTTCTATCACCGGCACTACTCTGCTGATTTCTTCCTCATCCTCTAAAAGCGTATACCCCGGTCTGGTAGATTCGCCGCCAATATCTAGAATATCCATTCCCTCCGAAAGCATCTCCTCCACATGAAAGAGTGCATTGTCCATATCCTTCCACTTTCCTCCGTCGGAGAAGGAATCCGGAGTTACATTCAGGATACCCATACAATAGGTATGATTCTTTACATCAAAATCTCTACTTCCGATTCGCATACTAACGCCTTTCCACATTAATACTCCAATTTCAGATTCTTCTTTGACCTGCTCCAGTCACATTCTGCCTCCATTTTACAAGAAAAACAGGGACGACTAAGCTTGTCTGCCCGGTAAATAATACCGGAAAGGCTCTTCTCTGTAGCAATCTTTTTATTACGATGATTACCGATAGCCTCCAAAATCATATTCTGCTCCTCAAGACGAAATCCGCACGCTGCTAAGATTTCCGGTGCCAGTACCACACTTGCCTTCTCATGAGGCGTGTCATCTGCATACTGCACATGTCGACCAATATCATGAAGAAGGGCTGTGGCATAAATAATCTCCTTGGAAATCCCCAGCCCCTCTTCTACATTCAACTGCACGGCAATCCTTGCCACATCCAAAAAGTGGCTCATATTATGACAGCAGAAGAGCCGTTTCTCTTCTGCTGCATTAATCTTCTCAAGATGTATTTTATAGTTTTCATTCTTTAAAATACGATTTACTCTATCCATGAAGTGCTCCTACTTAATCATCCGGAAAAACCTGTTCTGCAGAACCTCATTCTCCTCGAACACACCTCTGCAGGCAATGGTCACAGTCTTACTGCCCGGCTTTTTCACCCCACGCATGGTCATGCACATATGCTCTGCTTCCACCATCACCATAACCCCCTGCGGTCCCAGATAATCCATAATAGCATCCGCAATCTGTCCGGTCATCTGCTCCTGAATCTGGGGACGCTTGGCATATACCTCCACGGTTCTTGCCAACTTACTTAAGCCTACCACCTTACCGTTTGGTACATAGGCCACATGAGCCTTTCCGTAAAAAGGCATCAAATGATGTTCACATGAGGAATAGAATACAATATCCTTCTCCACTACCATTTCATTATTATCCACAGTAAATACCTTGGAAAGGTGCGTCTGTGCATCCTCATACATTCCGGCAAAAATCTCCTGATACATTCTCGCCACTCTCTGAGGTGTTTCTAAAAGCCCCTCACGGCTCACATCTTCTCCGATTCCTTCCAATATAAGCTTTACGCCCTCTTCAATCTTCTTCTGATCAAACATTTATCAAAACTCCTAGTCGCTATCGTTTCTCTACCAGTTTTATCATTGCTCCTAAATAGGACAGGGAACCAAAGGAAAGTATCACATCATCCTTCCCTGCCAGCAGATAGGCAAGCTCTATAGCTTCCTCCAAACTGGACGCTGCCGTTACACACGGATGAATCTTTGCCACCTCCTGAGCCAACTCATAGCTATCCATAGCCCTGGGATTATTCGGTGTCTTCACCGTAATAATCTGGTCAGCATACTCTGCAGTAAGCTCTATGATTTTCTCATATTCCTTGTCCCTTAATATTCCTATTATATATATAATCCGCTTATTTGTAAAATAAAAAGCGATGGACTCTGCCAGTTTCTTTGCCGCATCCTCATTGTGAGCACCATCCACCACAAAATAGGGCTTCTTTCCGATCAGACTGAAACGTCCCAGCCACTTTGCCTCTTTCAGTCCGGTTCTCAGTGCATTTTCCGAAATCTCCATACCACTTCTTCGAAGTGCTTCTATCACCTCTACCGCCAGCATGGCATTCTCAATCTGATACGTTCCAAGAAGACTGATTTCCAAGTCTTTGTAACCATTATAATCAAATCGCTGTCTGTTTAAACCATACCGGATACGTTTCCCCTTTTCCGGCTCCACAAAGGTAAGCACTGTGCCTTTTTTCTCGCATTCTCTGCGAATCACCCAGGCAGCCTCTTCCTCCTGCACCTGAGATACTACTGCACAGTCTGGTTTGATAATCCCCGCCTTTTCTGTGGCTATTTTTTCTAGCGTATCACCCAAATACTGCATATGGTCCATACTAATAGATGTAAGTACTGCAACCTTAGTGGTGGTAATCAGATTCGTAGCATCGCCTCTGCCACCCATTCCGGTCTCCAACACTACTACATTCACTGCCATCTCTTTAAAGTAGAGAAATGCCATTGCAGTCTCAAACTCAAAGGGCGTAGGATGCGCAAAGCCATCGGCCACCATTTCTTCGCATACTGCCTTTAACTGCTCTGTCAGTTCGCATAGCTTCTTTTGGGTGATTGGACGCTCTCCAATCTGGATTTTCTCCCTATACTCAAAAATGGCAGGGGAAATATAACGTCCGACTTTATATCCGGCACACTTTATGATTGTAGATACAAAAGCAAGGGTCGATCCTTTCCCATTACTCCCTGCAATGTGTACAAATTCCAGTTCCTCCTGAGGATTCCCCAGCCTTTTACACAGCTCCGTAATCGTACCAAGCCCCGGCTTAATCCCATATTTACTTAAACCTTCAATATATTCTACCGCTTCCTGATATTTCATATCCACCCTAACTACTCCGGCCTTCCAGATAGTCTTCCTTCTCCTGTCGCATCTTCTTCATTAAGAACATATAACAAATCCACAAAAATACACCTGCACTGAGCCATGCTGCCACATTTGCCACACATACACCGGCATAGCTTGCCATATAAGCCGCAATAAATGCCACTACAGCTCTGCTGATGAGTTCCACTACTCCACCCATCATGGGAAGGAAGCCAAAGCCGCAGGCCTGCAGCGCATTTCGGAAAATAAAAATCATTCCCAGCGGAATAAAGAATGCACCACAGATTACGATATAAGTTCTTGCATATCCAAGAACCACTTCAATATCTTCTGTCACGAACAATCTTATTACATAAGGTAAGAGCTGATAAATCACGCCATAGATAATAACTGCATATACTGCAGAAAGGATATTGGCATACTTCACTCCCTTATCAATACGATCTAAATCATTGATACCACGATTTTGCGCACAGTAGGTTGCCATGGTGGCTCCCATGGCCATAAAAGGCTGCGTCACCAGCTGCTCCACCTTACAGGATACAGAATAAGATGCCACTACGGTGGAACCAAGGAGATTCAATGCCGTCTGTACTAAGATGGTTCCCACTGCGGTAATGGAGAACTGTAATGCCATGGGGATTCCCACAAACATCTGCTTCTTAACCCTGTCCGCCTCCAAACGAAGATGATGCTTATTAATATGCAAGAGCGGAACCTTCTTCACAATATATATAAAGCATAAAATACCGGATACCGCCTGCGAGATAATAGTTGCATACGCTGCACCTGCCACACCCATATGTCCGTATACAATAAGTACAAAATCCAAAACAATATTTACAATTGAAGAAATTACTAAAAGCACCAGGGGCACCACACTGTTGCCGATGGCACGAAGGATACTCGCCTGCATATTATAAAGCACACTAAAGCAAATCCCGGCACAAATAATGATGATATACTCCTTCGTCATAGCAAAAATATTTTCCGGAGTGTTCATAATGTGAAGAAGACTGTCCATAATGCAAATACTAAATACCGTCATGACAATGGTCACAATCACTGCCAGCACCGCCGCACTACCGATACTTTTCTTCATACCTTCCTTATCTCCTGCACCATATCTCTGGGCAGTAAGCACCGTAAAGCCGGTAGTTAATCCCTGTGTAAATCCAAGAATCAGAAAGGTAATAGAGCCGGTAGCACCCACTGCTGCCAATGCATCCACACCCAATGTACGCCCTACAATAATGGTATCCGCCATACTGTAGAACTGCTGAAAAATATTACCGATAATCAGTGGAATAATAAATTTAACAATCAGCTTCAAGGGACTTCCCTTGGTCATATCCAGTTCCATTTCAATCTCCCTTCCTTTTCATACACACAAACAAGCAGACAGGATTTCCACCCTGCCTGCATTTATTCTCTATTTCATTTAGTTCTCTGCATCAACAATATCTACTTCAGCCACATCATCAGAACCGATATCCAGCATATTCACAGTCCTTCTCTTGATTCTTGCCTCCTCGGACTGCTTTAAAAGGAATTCCTTAATGGGTCTTCCGTTCTTAATATGCTGAAGAAGAAGCTTTGGATGAGTGGTATCACCGGTAAAACAAGTGATGGTAGAAAGTCCGAACATACGCTCCATGAGACTGGCAGATAACTCCACATCCTGCACCTTATACATATAACAGTCATTCTCAACCACCTTTAAAAATCCGGCTTTAATGGTAATCATATCTTCTTTAATTGTATATTTTGTAAAGGTAAATGGTAATCCTAAGAATACCCATCTTTTTCTTTCCACAAATTCCATCGCCATTAGCAAGACCTCCTCTTTGTCATATATATAGTGAAATTATTCGGAGTCACGCTGCATGGCTCTGAATAATTTCACTATACCTTTTTTTGCGATGATATGCAATAAAATTCTTTGCACATATTGTCTCTATGTGGTATGATATTTTCAAGAAATTTGTCGAGGAGGTATTCCCATGACAGCAAAAGAATGTATTAAGGGTCGCCGCAGTATCCGTAAGTTTAAGGAAGAAGCGGTATCACACGACCTCATCGCTGAAATCGTGGAAACAGCAAGCTATGCGCCCAGTTGGAAGCATACCCAGATTGTCCGCTATATTGCTGTAGAGGGCGAGAAGAAAGAACAGCTTTCCAAGTGTACTTCCGCTTATCCCCACAATGGCGAAATCATCGCTCAGGCACCTATGTGTATGGTTATTACCATTATCAAAAACCGAAGCGGCTTTGAACGCGACGGTTCATACTCCACTCATCGTGGTGAGGGCTGGCAGATGTATGATGCCGGTGTAGCCAGCGAAGCTTTTTGTCTGGCAGCTTATGAAAAAGGTCTCGGAACCGTTATTATGGGTATCATCGATGATGATAAAATCGCTGAACTCTTAGAAGTTCCCGCAGATCGTGAGGTCATCGCCGTGATTCCTGTAGGATACCCGGATGAAGAACCTACTGCTCCTCGCAGAAAGCCTGTAGAGGAATTATTGTTATTCAAATAATCAACAAATAGACATAAGTCGGAGAGCCTTACTCTTCGACTTTTCTTTGGGAAAAATGAAACCAGGAGGAAAAAATATGAGACATCTGATGAGTCCTTTGGACTTTACTACTGAGGAATTAGAAGAGCTTTTCTGCTTAGCTAATGACATTGAGAACAACAAAGCAAAATATGCACACGCTTGTGACGGCAAAATTATGGCTACCTGCTTCTATGAGCCAAGTACCAGAACCCGCCTTAGCTTTGAATCTGCCATGATTCGCTTAGGTGGTCAAGTTATCGGCTTCTCCGATGCCGGCTCCTCTTCTGCCGCAAAAGGTGAAAGTGTTTCCGATACCATCCGCGTCATCTCCGGATACGCAGATATCTGTGCTATGAGACATCCCAAGGAGGGTGCTCCCATGGTTGCCATGGAAAAATCCCTGATTCCGGTAATCAACGCCGGTGATGGTGGTCACCAGCATCCTACCCAGACCCTGACTGACCTTTTAACCATCCGCTCTTTAAAGGGAAGACTCTCGGGCTTTACCATCGGTCTCTGCGGCGACTTAAAGTTTGGACGTACCGTACACTCCTTAATCAATGCGCTGGTTCGCTATGATGATATCCACTTTATCTTCATCTCCCCGGATGAGCTAAAGATTCCGGATTACATCATTGAAATGTTAAAGAATAAGAATATCTCCTACGAGGAAGTAAACAATCTGGATGACGTTATGCCACAGCTGGATTTACTGTATATGACCCGTGTGCAGAAGGAACGTTTCTTCAACGAAGAAGACTATGTCAGACTGAAAAATTACTATATCTTAGATACCGAAAAGATGCAGCTTGCGAAGCCGGACATGCTGGTGCTTCATCCCCTCCCGCGAGTAAACGAAATCTCCGTAGAAGTGGACAATGACCCAAGAGCTGCATACTTCAAGCAGGCTGAATACGGCGTATATGTGCGTATGGCACTGATTCTCACATTATTGGAGCTGGTATAGGAGGTAAGAATATGTTAAATGTAGGACAGATTGAAGAAGGATTTGTATTAGATCATATTAAAGCAGGCAAGAGTTTATCTATCTACGAGCATCTTCAGTTGGACAAGCTGGATTGTACCGTAGCTATCATCAAAAATGCCCGCAGCGGCAAAATGGGCAAGAAGGATATCTTAAAGGTAGAATGTGATATCAATCAGTTAGACCTTGATGTTCTGGCTTTCATTGACCATAATATCACCGTGAATGTGATTAAGGACTGTGAAATCGTAGAGAAAAAAGAATTGGTTTTACCAAAGACCATCAAGAACGTTATCAAGTGTAAGAACCCCAGATGTATCACTTCCATCGAGCAGGAACTTCCTCATATCTTCATCCTTGCAGATGAACAAAAAGAAGTATACCGCTGCAAATATTGTGAAGAGAAAAACACAGAGCGCTTCTAAGGAGACTGTTTTATGCAACAGATATTCGAAGCAATAAACAATTTCTTTAAGTTCGTTACCCCGGTATCGGATTTCTTCTGGGATTTTCCCACGAATATCTCCTGGTATGCGAACATTCCCGTGTTGGGTAATTTTTCACTGGCGATTATTCTGCTGGTAGGCTCCGGTATCTACTTTTCCATTCGTACCGGCTTTATTCAGCTGACCCACTTTAAAAAGGGGATTACGCTGCTAACCAAAAAGAAAAAAGAAGAAACCGGGATATCCTCTCTGGCTGCCTTCTTTTTAAGTTCCGCCATGCGTGTAGGTCCCGGCAATATCCTGGGTGTCACCGGCGCTATTGCCGTAGGTGGTCCGGGTGCCATCTTCTGGATGTGGGTATCCGCCTTCTTTGGTATGGCAACCGCTTATGTAGAAGCTGTTCTCTCTCAGATTTTCAAGGAAAAGAAGGAAGATGAATTTATCGGCGGTCTTCCCTTCTATGGTCAGAAACTATTAAAGAATAAAACCTGGGCAGGTATCGGGCTTTCCCTGATGTATATCATCTATGCCATGTGCTGTCTTCCCGCGCAAGGTTTTAATGTGGTAAGCTCCATCGGACAAATAGCAGAAATCATAACCGGAACTACCATCAGCGTTACATCTATCTTTTACTATGTGGTAGCTGCACTGATTATTTTTGCTACAGCCATTATAGTGTTTAAAGGCATCAAGAGGGTCACTAAGGTTACCGACAAAATGGTTCCTGTCATGGCTGTGGTTTACATTGTTACTGTGTTATTACTGGTATTTATCAACTTTAAGAGTATCCCTCTCTTCTTTGCCTCCGTATTTGGTGGGGCGTTTACTCCGGATGCCATTTTCGGCGGTGCCTTCGGTACTGTCCTTGCACAGGGCGTAAAGAGAGGTCTTATGAGTAATGAGGCCGGTCAGGGTACCATCACCATGGCTGCCGGCGCAGCAAACTGTGAACATCCCTGCGACCAGGGTATTGTGCAGTCCATCGGTGTTTTCTTAGACACCATGATTATCTGTACCTTAACCGGATTTATCGTAGTCATGGCTCACCTTTGGACCGGAAGCGCCCCGGAAGGATGGTTTGCAATGGACAGATTACCAAAGTTCCTTGCTTCTGCCGCAGAACTCACTCCGGGTACAGCATTAAATCCGGCAGTTATGTTTTTACTGACACTTTGCTTCTGCTTATTTGCTTACACATGTCTCCTTGGTATGATTAGCTTCTCTGAAATCGTAGCCAATCGTATCAGCCGGAAAAAGAGCTTTCTTAATGGAATTCGTATCCTCGGCCTTTTTATTGCCACTTTCGGAATCTTATGTTCTATGGCCGGACTTGATTTGGGTAATCTTTGGGCAATCTCCGATTTAGGAAATATCCTTATTGTGTTTGCCAACATCCCACTGTTGTATCTGGGTGCAAATTATGTATTTAAGGCTACAAAGCAATATAAGAAAGATGCAAACGCAACATTTACATCCAAGACTATTGACTATAACGAGGAGCTTTATTGGGATAAGAAATAGTTATGAAATATGGCAAGGGCGACTGTACTGCAGTCGCCCGATTATTATTTCTCCAATCGTTCTCTTATTTCCTTTAATACCTTCTTAAACCGATTAGATGTCAGCGGATTATTCAAAACTAAATGGCGCTTATAATTATCCTTAAAACGGAACAATCTTTCTTTATACTCCTGAGACAATCTAAGCTTTAATTTCAATTCTCCCAAGGATTCCTTTACATCCCCCTTAATTTCATCTGCACGTTCTACAAGCTCATCCTTTAAATCAACAAGTACTTCTTTTCTTTCCTGAATTTCATCCCCGGCTACCGCAAGAAGTACATCCACACGTTTCTGTAAATGTGAGATTTCTTCATTAACCTTTTCCATTCGATACAGAATATCCTTCAAATCAAGGGCTGCTCTAAAGGACAGTGCAAAATCTCCTGCCATCACCATCGACACTAACACTGTTATCCCCTGTTCCACTTTCAACGGAATCTGCAATACGAACTGTTCCACCACAGGGTGTATATATCTGGTTACCAACACAGTCAATGCCCCCCAAGCCAGTGTAGAAGATAAACAAATATGTCCTTTATAATTAAATTTTTTATTAGAATAATCCCAGTAGCGTACTGCAAACAGTGCCTCCATCACCACTCCTGTTACGTATTCCAGAGCAGTTGCCCCTACACATCCGGACAAATATACCAAGGGTACATATCTTTCAAAGGGCTTTGATACCACAAACATCATGATTGCCCCGCTACCATATAGTGGCAAAAACGGACCTCGCATGAACCCTCTGTTTATCAGCTTCTTCCGGCAAATGGACACATACGTCGATTCAAAACACCAACCGAAAAAACAATAAAAATAAAAAAACAACAACCACTGAGAAAAGGTATAATCAAACATCATTTACTCCTCTAGCGGAAAATATCGATTTCTACCCGCAACTTTCCTTTTTTGGTTTCATAATATGTACCGCTAAAAATGAATTTCCCGAAGCCACGCAGATTCACTACATCATTTTCCTTCAAGAGCTTGGAATTATTCTCACAAAGCCTTCCGTTTACATAGACCTTTTTCCCCCGGAAATATTCCAGAATATCTCCTCTGGACTTGTTATACACTTTAGCAAGGCACACATCCAATCGTAAGGAGGGCAAAAGCACCTCCATATGCTCCGGCTCCTCCGCCGGAATATCTGCAACATCCTCAACAAGTGCACATTTCACACTGGTATGCTTTATTTTGTCCAAATTAGTCAATATATATTCTGAAATAGAATCCATGCAAAACAGATACGCCTCTTTCCCGTTTATCTTTATATCTCCCAAAGTGCTTCTTTCGATTCCCAGATTCATAAGTGCACCAAGAAAATCTCTATGACTCAAGTTATCTGCAAATTTTTCAATAATCGGCTTAATATGGATACATACAATAGGATACTCTTCTTCGTATCCCAAATCCTCCTGACTGCCAAAGCGTACCACTTTCCGTTCCGAGCTATCCATTCCTCCCCACAATTCATACCGGGTATACTTAATATCCCCCGCTACCTGCCAAAATATGTCCTGCTCACTCAATCCCAGAAAGCCTGTAAAGGTGTACACATTCTGCTGAAAGGATTTATCAGCCAAGTCCTTCATACGATTCTTTAATTGTAATTCTTCCTTTGACGAATCCAAGCCCATAAAACCTCCTTAAGAAAAAGCCCTCGCACCCGTATAAAGTGCGAGGGAATATTTTATACAAAGCTAATTACTTCTTCTTTGGGAGCTTTGGTTTTCTCTACTTTGGAAGCATGTAAAACCGGGCCTTCTCCCTTATAATCTGCCCAATACTCTTTGCTGACTGTTGCAGTCACTTCTACCCAATCCTTATTAGCCAACTTATCTGCACCTGCATATTCACATGCATATCCAAGGAACGCCATATCATCTGCACAACAGGTCATTGCCATTCTTCCCGGTACAAAGTATCCCTTCGGAAATCCGTCCGGAATCAGCACCATGGCCTTAAATCTAAGAGTCTTTCCTATATATCTCTCCAGGTGATCCATGGAATCCAGATACCAGATTCCATATCCTTCATTGTCCAAATCAATGATTTCCTGATTTAAATCATAAGGTAAATCTTCCTCGAAAATCTCATCGATTTCACCTTCAGAGCCTTCAAAAATTACATCTGCCGAAGAATTCACAGCCTTGATATTTCTCTTATACACATTCAACTCTTCAATGCCGTCACAACGATTAAAAATAATCATCTCAGACTTACGAATCATCTCCGCCAGAAGGGAACGCATATTGGTGTAATACATCGGGAAAGTAGTTGCATCGATGGTGGTAATCTGCTGCTCAATCTTCCAATGCCACGGCAGCTTCATTTCCTTGAAATTCCACATACCGTTGTATTCGATAATAATACGCTCCGGCTTATGCTTTTTCTCCAATTCCACCAGATTGGCGGTGGTAAAATCTTCCTTATCATCAATCCATTCAACCACAGAATTGGTCTTTTTTAAAAGCTCAGCCTCATACTCTACTTCACCTTCTTCGCAGGCAATAATCAGTGTTTTTCCTTTGATCCGAAAATACGGCTGTGCCAAGGTATAGGTAATGAATTCTGTCTTACCACTCTCTAAGAATCCATTAATCATATATACTGGTTTCATCTATTCTCTCCACCTTTACACACGAAATAATGCAGCAAGCTTGTCATCACAAAGCTTAGAACCGATTACACAGATTTTCCCGGTTACCTCTGCCTTACCTTCTCTTACATCACTCTCTTCCGGTACATAGTCAAAATAAATCCACTGGCCATCCTCTGCCGGAACCATACCCTTAGAGCGTAAAATCATACCATATTCACCGCTATCTAAAGCAGTCAATATCTTCTCTACTTCTTCTTTGTTATACACATTGGGAGTCTCTACACCCCAGCTGGTAAATACTTCATCTGCATGGTGATGTCCATGATGATCGTGATGATGATGCTCATGATCATGACAACCACAGGTACAATTCTCATCATGCTCATGATGATGTTCATGGTCATGATGATGCTCGTGATCATGATGATGCTCGTGGTCATGATGATGCTCGTGGTCATGACAGCCACAACTGCAGTGCTCATCATGCTCATGATGATGCTCATGTGCATGCTCTAAAAGCTCCTTCATCATATCCTCTAACTTGTCCTGTCCCTCAATAGTATCAAGTACAGCCTTGCCCTCTAATTGTGCAAGAGGAGTGGTAATAATCGTTGCAACTTTATTATACTCACGAATCATCTCCACACAGTTTTCTATCTTCTCCTGCGAAACCTTATCGGTTCTGCTTAAGATAATCGTTCCTGCATGTTCAATCTGATTTACGAAAAACTCACCAAAGTTCTTAATATACATCTTTGCTTTAGAAGCATCTACAACAGCAACAGCACTGTTTACCTGTACATCCAGATCTGCCGCAACATCCTCTACCGCTTTCACAACATCAGAAAGCTTACCTACACCGGATGGCTCAATTAAGATACGCTCCGGCGCGTAAGTGGAAATAACCTCTTTTAAGGAAGTTCCGAAATCCCCCACTAAAGAACAACAGATACATCCGGAATTCATTTCTTTGATTTCAATGCCTGCTTCCTTTAAAAAACCGCCGTCAATACCAATCTCACCAAACTCATTCTCAATAAGTACCGTCTTTGAACCGTCCAATGCTTCCTTTAACAACTTCTTAATTAATGTAGTCTTACCCGCACCTAAAAAACCCGAAAAAATATCTATCTTTGTCATGGTCTATACCATCCTTTCTTAAAAATCCGCTACCCCTTATTTTCCACCACAAAAGCCATCTTGTCAACATTCAGGGTATGAAATTTCTATAAACCGGATGGATTTTTCTTACTTTTTCGCTGGCGCTTATTCAGATACATGTTACTATCTGCTTGATTATAACAATCAACAAATGCCTGTTGTCCTACCTCATCACACACACTATATCCCATGCTGGCTCCCAGAGTATATGGCAATTTCTGTAACTGTGTCTGGTATTTTAAAGACCGATCCAGTCTGCCTTCAAAAAACTTCCAATAATCATCATCCGTAATGTAGGAAAGAATTAAAAATTCATCACCTGCATATCGTACCAATAAATCAGTGTCATCCACACATTCTTTTAAAACACCTGCCAAAATATTTAACGCATTATTTCCTGCCAGGTGTCCATAAGTATCATTAATGCCTTTCAAATCATCCATATCAATCATAATGATTGCATATGAACCGGAATCCATATAACGTTTCTTATACCGCTCCTGGGCATACCTATTAAACAAACCGGTTAACGCATCATGCATATGCAACTCATCTAATTCTTTAATACTGCTATGTAAAATCATTTGCTTTCGCAAATTAACAATACTGCTTCCGATACTCTCATGAAGAATACGATGATTATACACATCAATGGGTGCATAGTTATTTATATGCACCATATATCCAAATACTCTTTCATTCTGATGAACCGGCATCAGAATAAAGATATCTCCCGATTTCATATGTAACGGTAAAATCATATTCACCGGAAACTCTACATTCTCAATTCTTCCCTTGTCCTGCAGATTTCCTACAAGCACTGTCATAGTATCATCATATACGTTTTCTCCACACGATTCCACATACGCACCTGTATTCATAATATATCCGATATCACGCTTATTCAGACAAAATAAAAATTCACTATTTTTGTCACCCTCAAGCATCCGGAAAATACTGTCTCCCAGCTCTTGTAAGGATTCTGCACTTTCCAGTGCATCGTTATAATTCATCATACGACTGATTTGGCCACCCACCTCAATCTTATTCAGAATGATATCCTGGTATATGGATTTCTCTCGTGCACTATTATCAGCAGTACATCCACAGCTTTGTCCAAAATATATCTTTCCTTTATAATAGTTCTCTTTTGGAATCTCACGCCCATCCAACATATCGACCAAAAGTTGACAAGCCATACGTGAGATTCCTTCCCCCTGACGGTCTGCCCCGGTAAGAGTAGGGCGAAATCCCACACTGTTGGAACTATAATTCAACGTACAAAGACGCATATCCTCCGGGACCCGAAGCCCTCTCTTCTCCATTTCAAGACATAAACCAATCGCCAGTACATCATGCAGGCAGATTGTTGCATCCGCATCTTCAACACCTGCTTCAAGAAATTTATCATATAAATCCCTTCCGTTATCAATGGACACTGTTGACCGAAGAATTCTTTTCTCTTCCAAAGGAATTCCTTCCTTCAAAAGCACATCCTTATATGCCTGCAATGCCTGCTCCGTAAATATATCTACACCGGCAAAGCCTATAAAATTTATTTTTCTACAATGATGCTCATGAATCAAGTGCTCCATAATTCCGGCCTGCGCAGAATATCCATCCAATATTACAAAAGGAACATCCTCTATAATGATATTTAATCCAATGACAGGAATATGACACTTCCTCACTTCCTCCGCAATCTCCCGAAGTGTGTCCATGTCTCCCAGATTACTATCAATAATACATCCGTCAAAATCATGTTGCCTTAACAACCGATAAATGGATTTTGCACCACGGAGATAAGGTGAATCCCCATAAAAAACACCATAATTGGAAAACACATAAAGAGCATAGTCCCCCATTTCCTTCAATGCTTCATGCACTTCACGTGTCACCAGCCTTTGTCTCTCAAAATTTGACGCACATATAATTAATGCAATTTTTCGCAACTTTCCCATGTCTAGCACCTCTCTTATCCACAATTGTATCATATTTAGGCAATAAACGCAGTACTTTTTTACCACATTCAAAAAAAGCAGTAACACCGCGCTTTTCAGCGGATTTCACTGCTTTTTTGAATATAAGTAAGACGATAAGCCGGGTTATGTCGTGAATGATCATCTATCTAGGACGCCTGTTACCAGACGCCTCAAGCGACCTACCTGAAGACAGATCGGGCAAATCTATCGTCTTCTATTTGGTCTTGCTTCGGATGGGGTTTACATGGCTCCCATTGTTACCAATGGGACGGTAGTCTCTTAAGCTGCCTTTCCACCCTTACCAAGCGACTTTCGATGAAAGTCGCTGCGAATTTGCTACGCAAAGTTCGACACGGAACAGAAGTTCCTGGCGGTATATTTCTGTTGCACTGGCCTTGGAGTCGCCTCCACCGGACGTTATCCGGCATCCTGCCCTATGAAGCCCGGACTTTCCTCACCCACTTACGTGGCCGCGATCATTTATCTTACTTACGAATGGTTATCTTAACAAAAATTATCCCTGCTGTCAAGCAGACTACATCTGCAATTCCGGAATCTCCCTTCGAATCAACTCAGCCAAAAGAGAAGCAAATTCCAAGGCACCACGCCTCTGCAGATGGGCATTGTCCTCACGGTCCTCCACCCACATAAAAAGCTTTTTACATTCCTCCAGACCAAGCTTGGTACAAAGCTCTGCGGTTACCTTTCCCAAATCCAGGAAATACAAATTCTCTCTTTCTGCCAGTTCCTTCATTGCACGGCGATACTCCGGAAAGCTGATTTTACATCTTCCCTCTTCATCAAATTCTCTCATGGCAATGGGGGAAACTACCCCACACTTCACACCCTTTTCTCTGGCGGGAACAATCATTTCCATCAACTTTTTTTGATAATCCTCCGGTGTGAGATAACGTTCTGTTTTTTCCTTATTGGCATCATTATGACCGAACTGCAGAAAGAAATAGTCGCCTACCTGCATTTTTGAAAGCATAGTGGCAAAACGCCCTTCCTCCAAAAAGGTCTTGCTGCTTCTTCCCGCCATGGCATAATTGTGAATTACCAGCGTCTCATTTTCATGCACAGCCACCTGCGGAAAAATCTCTTCCGGATACACAACTTCTTTCTGCGTTCCCTTCCCAAGAACCTCAATCAGTACCTGTCCCCAGCCGGTAAAATGCGGCATCTCCGCCGATTTATAGCTCTGTACCGTGGAATCTCCTGCCAAATAAATATGTGTCTTCATATGTCACCTCTATACCTTGAAGCAACTTCCACCCACGAATTCTCTGCAAAGAGAATTATTGGGAAGAGTCTCACTGCTGACTCCTAAGAAATATCCCAGGAATTTCAATAATCTCTTAGCTTCGTAATACTCATCCGCATTTTTGTCAATTCCAAATAATAACGGCTCTGCAAACTGCTTAATGACTGCCAGCTCATAAATCAGTGCAGAGTTAAACATACTATCTGCCTCTTCCTGGAACGGGAAGATATATTTCTCCTCTCCTCTTCGAACAGATGCCCACATCTCCATGGTCTGTCTTGCACCTGTGTTACGTGTTCTGGCATCTCTTACCATACGGCGAAGAAGTCTTCCGTCCGTGGTCGGAATGCGGTTATGTGCGTCTACATTCAGTGATGTGAGGGAACTGATATAAATCTTATACTTACTTTCATCCGGCAACGCAGTGGAAGTTTTAGGATTTAATCCATGGATACCTTCCACAACCAAAATATCATCCTTACCAAGCTGCATGAACTTCCCATTATACTCCCGTTTGCCGGTCTTAAAACTAAAGGTAGGAAGCTCCACTCTTTCACCTGCAAGAAGCTTTCCCATATCTTCATTGAATAACGCAACGTCAATGGCCTCTAAGCACTCAAAGTCATAATTGCCATCCTCATCACGTGGACAGAATTGCCTGTCCTTATAATAATCGTCCAATCCGATGGGATGGGGCACCTTACCCAAGGTACGGAGCTGAATGGACAATCTATGAGAAAAGCTAGTCTTTCCCGAGGATGATGGACCTGCAATCATTACAAACTTTACATTTCCTCTGGACACGATATCCCTTGCAATTTCGCCAATGCGTCTCTCCTGCTGTGCCTCATGTACCAGAATCATATCACTTAAAGAACCGTTACAAATACAATCATTTAAATCACCAACGGTCTCCACACCGATTTCCTGTCCCCACTTCTCAGATTCCTTTAAAGTTTTGAATAACTTCGGACGGTCTACGTATGGCTCAAGCACATCCGGCTCCTTCTGCTTAGGAAGTACCAACATAAAGCCTTCATCATAAGCAAGCACATCAAACCACTTTACATATCCTGCATTTGGAAGCATGTAACCATAGTAATAATCATAGTAACCATCCATCTCATACACATTAACATAGGAACTTCTACGATACTTAAGTAGCTTAATCTTATCCGTCATTCCTTCTCTTTCAAAAAGCTCCATGGCATCATCCATACCATATGCCTTCTTCATATAAGGAACCTTAGCATCCGCAAGTTGCTGCATACGTGCCTTGATTTTACCTGCATTATCCTCAGTGACATCGATTCCGTTATTCACATATATATATGTTCCGTTTCCTACTGTAAACTGAACTCTACACTTCTGCACAGCATCTTTTCCATATACGTCATGCACTGCCTTTAAGAACAACATGGTTGCACTACGTACATATGTCTTATAACCGATAGAATCCTTCAATGTAAAAAATTCAATGGTACAATCCTTTTTCAAAGTCTTAAAAAGCTCTTTGATTTTACCATTTACAGAAACAAGTCCTATCAGATTGTCATACCGCTCCTGATATTCCTGCACAATTTCTTCGTAGGTCGTACCGTTATCAATTTCTTTCCTCTGCCCCATAATCTCAACAACTGCCATTTCCCAATACCTCCTAATTTTGCTTATGAAAAAGCCTGCTCTCCCCTGGGAAAGCAGGCCTGTTATACAAAGTACTTTCTTGCTTCTTGCACCCTCTGTAAGCTGCTTTGCACCTCCGAAATACGTGAAACTGCACTATCGCTTGTACGTCCCTTCAGCTCCTCATAAAGACGAGCCTGAACATCTTCTAAAAAGTCCAAATACTGCAAAAGTACGGGATGTCGTTCCTGTAAAAGCATTGGTCCGAACTCATCCCAAAGCTCCTGCTCTTCCCCCGAAGAAGCAGTCAGCTCATTACCATCATAAAATCTTTTGGGAACCACCCTCATCATAGGGTAGAATTTCCCGTCCTCATATATCATATCTTCCTGCAAAATGATAAGTTCCATCTCCCGAAGAAACTGTCGAAACAGCTTCAAATCCGACTGTGGCTGTAAAATCAGCTCCTGCATGGCAAGTACCTTATCCATGCCTTCTTCCATGATTCTCATCATCAGTTTACCGCCCATACCGGCACAAATCATCGCCTGTGCATCCCCGGATTTTAAGGCATGTAATCCATCAGAAAGCCTTGTCTCTATCTTATCATCCAGACCATACTCTCTGATATGCTCCTGGGCTCTGGAAAGAGGACCTTTTCGCACATCCATGGCGAAAACCTTGGGTGCAATCCCCTTCTGTACCAGGTAAATAGACACAAATCCATGGTCACAACCCACATCACAGGTCACATATCCCGGCTTAAGAAGCCTTGTAAGCGCCTCCATTCTTGCAGAAAGATTCACTTCCTTACCCATTAATCCAAATAGTCCTTTAACTTACGGCTGCGGCTTGGATGACGAAGCTTTCTGAGTGCTTTTGCCTCAATCTGACGGATACGCTCACGGGTAACGTTAAACTCCTTACCTACCTCTTCCAGAGTGCGTGCACGACCATCATCTAAACCAAAACGGAGACGAAGTACCTTCTGTTCTCTCTCTGTTAAGGTTCCAAGCACCTCTACAAGCTGTTCCTTCAATAATGTAAATGCTGCCGCATCTGCAGGTACCGGAACATTGTCATCCTGAATGAAGTCACCTAAGTGGCTGTCCTCTTCCTCACCGATAGGAGTTTCTAAGGATACTGGCTCCTGGCTGATTTTCAGGATTTCACGAACACGCTCTACCGGCATATTCATCTCTTCTGCAATTTCTTCCGGAGACGGTTCTCTTCCCAGCTCCTGAAGAAGCTGACGGCTCACACGAATCAGCTTATTGATGGTTTCTACCATATGAACAGGAATACGGATGGTTCTTGCCTGATCTGCAATCGCTCTGGTAATCGCCTGACGAATCCACCATGTCGCATAGGTAGAGAACTTATATCCTTTACGATAATCAAATTTCTCAACAGCCTTAATCAGACCAAGATTTCCTTCCTGAATCAGATCAAGGAACAGCATACCTCTTCCCACATATCTCTTTGCGATACTTACAACAAGACGAAGGTTTGCTTCTGCAAGACGCTTCTTAGCGTCCTGATCTCCTTCTTCCATTCTCTGTGCAAGTTCAATCTCTTCCTCTGCACTTAAAAGAGGTACCTTTCCAATTTCTTTAAGGTACATACGAACCGGATCTTCAATACTTACACCGTCCGGAACAGATAAGTCAATGTTTTCAACATCCACTTCATCTTCCTCGGTAAGGATGATTTCATCATCCACCGGAATGTCATCAGTCTCAGTAATACGAAGAACATCGATTCCTGAGATTTCCAAAGCTTCAATCAGCTTTTCAAACTGCTCTTCGCCAAGAGGAATATCTGCTAAAAAATCTGCAACTTCCTGATACTCTAAAACATTTTTCTTCTTCTTCCCTAACGCAAGGAGCTCTTTCACCTTCTCCTCATATCTTGCTTGTGTGTTTTCATCCATAACCATGGTTTTCCATCCTCCTAATGCGCTCTATGCTAATCAATAGAAATTCGCGTTTTTGCTAGTTCCTCCAGAGCCTTTTTGCCCTGAATCACCTTATTTAAAGCCGTTACATCTGCCCCCAGCTGAGAAGTAAAATATTCATAGCTGTTTTTCTTCACTGCATAAAGAATATCGTGAAATGCCTTCTCCCTTTCCTGGGGGGTATTGATTTCCGGCAAGCTGGTATTAAATAATTCTGCGGCCTGCCTCTGCTCTTCTTCGTCAGTAAACATACTGATTATTGCAGCCGGATTATAATTCCCATTTGCCAAGTCTGCAAAGAGTCTTTCTGCAACTCTCCGATATAAATCCTCCGTAAAATCCTCCGGAGAAATATACTTATCTATCTTACTATAAATCCCCGGTTCATCTGTAATCCAGGTAATTAATAGTCTCTGTGATTTCTTCGCCCCATCTTCCGGCTTACTCTTAGATTGCACACCTGATTTGGGTCTTTCGATAGGCTTTGCAAGCCCTGTTTGGGCTGCATAACTGTTTACAAGCTTTTTCAAATTAGCTTGTCCGATATTGTATTTTTCTGCAATTGCTTCCAAATAATTCTCCCGTTCCACATCTACGGAAAAACCGCAGAGCTTCTTGGCAATCTCTTTATAAAAATTGGTCTTGCCCTCCGGGTCTTTTAAGTCATACCCCTGCTCCAAAATACGAATCTCAAAGAAAAAGCTGTTCTCAGCCCTCGCAATCCTCTCTTCAAAGGCTTCCTTTCCTTCTGCCTTCATGAACTCATCCGGATCCTTGTAAGGCTTCATATTAATTACCTTACCGGAAAGTCCTGCCTCTTTCAAAATACCGATTGCACGAAGCGCTGCCTTCACACCGGCTCCGTCACTGTCGTATGCAATCAGTACACTGTCCGTATATCTGCGAAGTAAGTTGGCCTGTTCCGGTGTAAATGCCGTTCCAAGGGATGCAACTGCCTGGGTAAATCCAGCCTGATGCATGGCAATAACATCCATATATCCTTCACACAAAATAACATTCCCGCTACGGGATGTTCTGGCAAAATTAAGTCCGTAAAGATTCCTTCGTTTATCGAACACGGGGGTCTCCGGAGAATTTAAATACTTAGGCTCTCCGTCGCCCATCACTCTTCCACCAAAACCGATGACTCTGTTGTGAATATCCATAATAGGATACATCACACGGTTCCAAAACTGGCTACTCATACCATACCTCTCAGAAAAAGAAGCCAGACCCGATTCAATAATCAAATCATCCTCAAAACCCTTGGACTTTAAATACTGTACCAGTTCGCCCCCGGTCTTACCGGAATAGCCAAGTCCAAAATGCTTAATGGTATCATCCGTAAGCGCTCTCTTGCTCAAATACTGATAACCAATCTCCCCTTTCGGTGTCCGAAGCTGATAGCAAAAGAACTTTGCAGCTTCCTTGTTCACTTCAAGGAGTCTCATACGACGATTCTGTCTTTCTTTCGCCGCATCATCATATTCTACTTCCGGAAGATTCACACCGGCTCTGTCTGCCAGTGCCTTAATAGCCTCCGGAAAGGAATAATTTTCATAATTCATAATAAAGGTAAATACATTACCTCCTGCTCCGCAGCCAAAGCAATGGTATATCTGCTTAGCTCCATTCACCGCAAAGGACGGTGTCTTTTCATTATGAAAGGGACAACATCCCCAATGGTTGGCCCCCTTCTTCGTCATACGAATATACCCGGAAACCACATCCACTATATCATTTTTTGCTCTGACTTCTTCTACAAGCTCCTCCGGATAAAACACGTACTCCTCCTAAAAGTTCCAGCTCTTTGGAATATAAAGCTCATCATATTTGGCAACTGCGAAACGGTCCGTCATGGCCCCCACATAGTCGCAAACCACCTTTTCCCTGGGTTCTCCGATGGACAAGAGATTCAAATACTCCTCCGGAAGGTCATCCACATTTTTTACATAGTGGGTATACAGAGTCTCCACAAGATACTCTGCTTTCCCTTCCTCCGCCTTTGCTACCGGATTTAAATAAACTCTGTCAAACATAAATGTCCGAATAGCATTCATGGCCTTCTCCACTTCTTCCGACATCTTAATCTCGTTTTGTCCAAGACTTGTGGTAACTATATCATGTATAAAATGGTCCAAACGCTCTCCGGTAGTATAACCGATAACGTCACCGATTTCTTTCGGTACATCGCTTTCCTTTAAGATTCCTCCGCGGATGGCATCATCCATATCATGATGGATATAGGCAATCTTATCCGAAAGTCTTACAATCTGTCCCTCTAAGGTATGAGGCTTCCCTTTCGTCTGATGATTACGGATACCGTCCCGCACCTCATAAGTAAGATTTAAGCCCCTTCCCTTTTTCTCTAGCATTTCCACAGTACGCACACTCTGCTCACTATGCACAAATCCATGAGGACAAATACGATTCAGCGCACGCTCTCCTGCGTGCCCAAAGGGGGTATGCCCCAAATCATGTCCCAGTGCAATTGCCTCCACCAGCTCCTCATTCAGTCTCAGGGCTCTGGCTATAGTTCTTGCATTCTGAGCCACCTCCAGTGTATGTGTCAATCTGGTCCGGTAGTGGTCCCCTTCCGGAGATAGAAAAACCTGTGTCTTATCTTTTAATCTGCGGAATGATTTACAATGAATAATACGGTCCCTGTCCCTCTGGAACACCGGCCGGATATCACATTGCTCTTCCTCCCGCTCCCTACCTTTGGAATTCACACTTAAGGTAGCAAAAGGACTGAGGTTCTCTCTTTCCCTCTCTTCCAGGGTTTCTCGAATCGTCTTCATAAATGCCTGCCTTTCTTAGATCTCCTATCTAAAAACAACAACACTTTCGCCCTCTAATTTATACATTCGGCGTCCATTTTAGAATTCCTTTATTTTTTTCAAAAAACATCTACATTTTTTTTAAAAATGCAACCTTTTTCGCACTGCATTACGAAGTCTTTTCATCGACAAAGTAGTTATAATCACAATATCTACAATAACACATACCGTAAGAACAATAGCAGACCAGTCTATGGAAATCGGACCGGCCAGATAATTGTCAATAAGTATTTCCAATCCTCCACATAAGATTCCCACTCCGGTAAAGAAATACAATGCGCCGGTAAGGAATGATTTTGGGAGCTTCTTATAACAAAAAGCCCAGATTTCACACACAATAGTAATAAATATCACCATCGGGAGTCCAAGACGTATAAACCATTCATCATTAGCTGCCAGATACGTCAACATATAAAGATATAGTATGGTGGCCGCCCCATTATAAAATAGCGATATATACACACTTTGCTTACGATAAATCAGAACAGGAATTAATATTACCCACAAAAGTACGCAGGCACCGATAATGGCCAGGGACCATGCATAACCTTCAAATACCAAGGCATTTAAAAGACCACAGGTAGCTGCAATGGAACACAACGCCACTGTCACCAGAATTGCCAAATCCTGCCGCTTTACCTCTTCTACCATTCCCACATTTTTGGGAAACGGCGGTGTCACTTTATCAAAAGGTACTGCATTTGGATTGTTCACCGGTGTCTCACATAGAGGACATTCCTGCAGGGAACCATCCAGTTCCACGCCGCAATTTACACAATATGACATCTATTTTCCCTCCCTACTATAGCTTCTGTTGCTCTCAATCTTCACATGCACACCATCCTGCACCAACTTTCGGAAGAAATTTCTCTCCACATCCGCTTCCACAATTCCGCTGCCAAAATTAATGGTCATGATATCCCCGAAACTAATAATGGCACAGTTGGTTCTGGTGGAAAAAGGTTGCCCCATGTAAATATCAAATCTTTCGATATATGGCTCCATTCCCTTAGGAACCTTCATTGCGCCCATATTGGTGAGACCTGCGGAAGAATTCTTATCCTGCACCTTGGTATAAAACATACGCACCACATAATCTTTTAAGAACAACGGTACAACGCGGATAAAAGCATTCCTCTGGGTCGCCGCATTGGTGGTAATATCCCCCCGCAAAAGATTCTTATTGATGTGATACTGCATAAAATTGTGCACCTGTACCACAATATCTTCAAAAGAATACTCCCCCAGTCTGGGGTCGATTCCGGGATAAATCATCGTAATAAAGTTACGAAGTGTTATGGAAGGAAAAAACCTCCTCAAATTCACCGGCATGGCAATCTTCACCGGTCTGAGAGATAATCTCCTATCCGCAATCTGCTTTTGATGAAGGGCATAAATCAATACCGCATTCAAATACTCCGTAATAGTGGCATTATACCTCTTTGCCACTGCCATTACCTCCGATACCGACATCACACCATTAATAATATTCATCGTGTAAAAAGGTTCCTTTGTACCTCTTACACGATAGGTCTTCTCCTGAGGTCTCGGAGGACAAACCTTAGAATTCGCATATTTCATATATGCGTCTTCCAATTCTCCTTCTGCCGGCTTTTCATTAATATCCAGTACAAAGCCTCCATTTTCAATTTCCGCTCCCAAAAGCCTTAAATAAGTTGCTGTAACAGTCAGAAGCACACACATACCGCCGGTACCATCCCCCAGACTATGATGAGCCTCCAAAGCAATCCGGTTGCGATAATAGTAAAACCGGATCAGATATCTGTTATTGCCCTTAAAATGCATGGGCTGACACTGATTCTTCACATCCTTCTGCACAAAAGGTCCCGGCCTGTTATTGGGCTCCAAATAGCGCCAAAATACGCCGGTCCGTATTGCTGCTTTATAGGTAGGGAACCGTGGCAATGCCATATCTACCGCCTTTTGTAGTATTTCTGGCTGTATCTCCTCTTTTAATAGCACACTTAATCTGTATACCGAAGAAAAGTCTCTTCGCTGCAACGTGGGATATACAATTGCTGATAAATCCAATTTATACCAATCTTTGTGTTCTGCCTGCATAAATCTGTCCTTTCAAAATTGTTTTACCCTCTTTTTTTATGATTATACAATGAAAATACAAAAAAACATACCATCTTATTTGACATTTTCCTCATAACATGGCAAAATGGAAATCGTATTGTAAACCATTCTATCAGTAAGAGGATATTATTATGAAAAAAGAAGTTGTTATGAAGGACATTTATCAGGTTCATGAACACCCTCTTGCAACACTTGTAAATGTTGCATGCCAATTTTCCAGCGAAACCTTTTTAGAGTGTGGCAATCTACATATTAATGCCAAGAGTATTATGGGAATCATCGCTTTCAATCCAGTTCCCGATTCTACCGTAACAGTTGTCTGTGAAGGTTCTGACGCCGAAGAAGCACTGGAAGCAATGACCAAATTTCTAACTTGTGAATAAGACTTAGAAAGGTAGGCATCTTTATAGATTGCCTACCTTTTTTCTACTTACTCTTCTTCATATCTTTCTTTTTATCATACATCATCTTATCTGCACGACGTACCGTAGCCGCAAAGTCATAATCAATACGATAATCATATCTGGCATAACCATATGCCACCTTAATCTCAAATTGATCTGGGTGGTCCAGATTATGCTTGGTTGTGAGAATCTCAAACTCCTTAAGCCACTCCTCCAACTGCATCAGAGAAATTCCCTGCAGAACCACATAGAACTCATCTCCACCGATACGGCAACAGACACCGTTCTCCCCAAATACCTGATTAATCAGATTTGCTGCATTCTTAATGAGTATATCTCCATGGTCATGACCCTTGGTATCATTACAGGTCTTGAGATTATTCACATCAAATACAATAAAGAAGCAGTTTCCTCTATCCAAATCAATGTTCTGTACATAATCCTCATAAAACATACGATTATATAGGCCGGTCAAACGGTCATGATGAGCCATATTCTCGAATCTCCTGGCCTCCAAACCGATATCCATCAGTTTTTTGGTATCACGAATGGTAAAGCACCCCATAATTACAACATAAATCAACAGTGCCCCCACACCAAAGACCATATTACCGCCATTGTTGAACTTATAATACACAAACATATCTATTGCCATTCCAAAAATACAAAGGAATGTACACATAACGGTAACCACCAGCTTATCATTCCACTGGGAATGCTTCGCCTCCCAAATGATCAGCCCTACAACTACACTCATCATGGCTACAATCAAAATATGAGTAATCCACAATGTCTCCCGCAAATCTGCCACATTATACCATTGCAGAATCACAAGTACTACAGAAAACGCACTGCCTACAATAGCCATATAATCCCATATCTTTTTACTTGCAGAAGAAAATTGATATCGTACAAACAAAATAAAGGATGTTGGCATTGTAGCCAAAGCGATTAAGGCAATTGCCGATGCAGTAAGCGGATTGCTAAACAAAAACGATGCAGCAGACATATCCGTCAGCTTCCATAAGCCGGTCTCAATTGCAAAAATACCAAGCATCAGAATGCCATTTTCTCTCTCACCTGTATACTTATATCCACACGCCAAAGCAATCAAAAGAACACCGATAACCATAGCCAGCAGGCTAAGTACCGCAATCGCCAGATTATCCTTGAGAATATGCATGAAAATACCATACTCTGTACCACAATAGATGGTCACATCATCTCCCGCATCAGCAGAATATACAGGGGAAACTCTTACGGTAAAATACTTTCCGGTATCAGCTGCCGTTATTATGGAATTGGGCCAAAGGCAACCGGTAGTCTGGCCGAAAGGATTATTTGCCATAGGCTCCAAATCATACACCTTCTCCTCCCCGATATACATTTCCACCCTGTTATGTACGGAATAAAATGTGATACATGCTCCGGTACGCGGTACATCCTTAAGTATCCAACGATACTCGTAGGTAACCCCCTGAGGAGCATATTTATCATCCACACGGACCTTCTCATAATTCTCAATTTTCTTACAACTGGTATCCCATTTCTCCCGATATTCTGATACATCCATTCCAAACTGTATATACAGAAGCATCAGTACAACCATACCAATACTTACCATATACGCAGTGAAAGAAAGCTTCTTCATAGTATCTCCCTACCCTTATCTTACAGAAAAAGCCCCTAGAAACTACTAGGGGCCTGATATGCAGGAAAAGGGACTTGAACCCTCATGATATTGCTATCACATGGACCTGAACCATGCGCGTCTGCCAATTCCGCCATTCCTGCGCGCATGATAAATTATATATCTTCTACGCAAGAATGTCAATATAATTTTCAGAAATTTATCTACAATTAGAACAACGAATCAAATAAACTACCGTTGTTACCCACAGTATTATAAGTCGCATTGCTGTTATATGTACTTGCACTTACTGCTTCATAATCTAATGCACTCTTTAACAAATCAATCTGCGAACTCTGGATATGTCCATAGGAACCTCTGCCCTGGAACACTTCTGCCACTTTATCTACACCTGCTGCCATAAATGTCTTCTTGTCAATAGAAAGTGTATCATCTTCATTGATGGTAATTCCAATCTTCGCCAAGTCATCCTTGTACATCTCTGTATTGCTTATCATAGTAAGTGCTCTGTTATTCACTGTCTTACTATTCACATCCGCAGCACTTTCCAGTGCAACATTGTATCCGCTGACATAGCTGCTTACCGCACTGTAGATATCATCCATATTACCTTCAGCCCATACGGAATCCTCCGCTTTGGTATACAACTTATCCACAGCTGCATTTAAAGAGTCTACCTTTGTCTGCGCTGTAGCAACCACCTTAGCCGCCTTATCTGCTTCTGTCTTCTTATTGGTCTTCTCTGCCAAAGAGCTCACTTCTTTGCCGGCATCCAAGGAATAATAAGCCTTCATCAGCTTTCCATAGCTTCCACTCTTAATGCTTGCATAGTCGCCCAATACAGAATACAACGAATTCATTCCGTAGGAATTGTTAATATTACTATTCATACTTGTAAATAAATAAGAAACATCATTCTTTAACTGAATTGCCATAAGTCCACCTCCATGTGAAATATGCATATTAATAGTTACACTTGTCCATCCTTGTACTTTAATTATAGTACTTATCGGCTATTTTGGCAATCTGCTTTACACAAAAAGATATGATTTTTCACGAAATCTCGTGACCATATACCTCTATCTGGGTAAGCGCAGGAAACGGCGACGGTTCCTCAGACTTAATCAGGTTACTCAGTTTCACCCGGGAAGTCACTCTTGCAGGGAATTCAAACACATGAGGAAGTGCTGACTTCTCCATGGCAACTACCATACTCTCTCCATCCGAAAACGTCAGAGCAGCTTCCTTCCACCAGTTATCGTGGGGAAAATCCGCTCTGGTTACCAGAATAATCTTATCCACTTCCACTTCTCTTCCGAATTCCACTGTCAGCTCCGCATCATCTCTTCTGTTAATCCCCCAGGACTGATAAGGCCACTCTCCGTGGGAACGGTTCTCCCGCACTCCATCAATAGCATTTCTGGCCGCAAACACCGCTTCTCCTCTGGTCTCCACATTCGCCCATGCATGAGGATAACAGTGGGTATCCCCATGTTGATCCATCACATTCAGAGCAAGATTACGATAAGCAGTAACCTCTTCTGCCGTAGCAACTCTTGCATACAGATGATGCCTTTTTCCGGTAAAAACTTTAGGCGAATAGGAAATACGCTTTTCCCCAAACGGAATATGATAATACACATTATCCGTCACATACACAAGTGCCGCTCCCAAGGCATCATCCACCTGAAGCATAACATGAATATTTTTCTCCGAACACTCAAATGCGATAAAGTCGCCCTCCTGATACTCCGCAGTACAAACCAGTGACACATAATCTTCCCCACTGCTTACACAGATGGTATTCCCCTGTCTGTCTTGTACCTTCAATGATAATACTGCCATATCGAATCCCCTTTCAATCTATCTTCTCTTGTGCCTTCATTATCTGATTTATCAAAAACCTGCGCCGGTACTTTAAGGAGGCATACTCTGTTATCTGCTTCATATATGCAGTATCATAAAAGCCTCCCACAGCCCCCACAATGGGAATTCCCTGTAAAAATTTCATATAAAGAAGCTCATCCGCCAGCGCATTGGAGGTCCAGATAATCTGCTGTTCCCGGTAGTATTCCTCCGGCAAAGCAGGCTTCTTTGAAAACTCATTCAACAGTTCATCAAGCTCAGTAAAATCCTCTCCCCCTAAAATCGCTCCCCGGATTATCAAAAGTATAAAGTACTTCTCCTCTTCCTTTTCGTAGTCAAATCCGTAAGAAATGGCAATCTCATAAATACTGCGAAGCATAAAGGATACCAGCACCGGAATGTCCGGAATCCCCACCCCGAAAGCGCCCATTGCAGTACCGGAAATACCGGACAATGCCGTGTTAAATGTAGCTTTTCCAGAGGATCCCTTTCGAAATGCCTTTAAGGATTTCTTATCCTTTGACAGACTGTGAATGTATTCCTTTACTTTGTATTCATTCTCTGCCTTCTTACGATTGTATGTCTTCTCAAGTAAAGGAGTTGCCTTCTCAAACAATATGGAAAAAGCTTTCTGAAAGGCAATGTTTAAAGTATCCTGCAACTTATCGGGAACTTTGCCCTCTAATAACTTATTCACCATATTTTTCTTCTGCTTTTTCCGGCTGTCAGCAAATTTCTGCTCACTTTTCAAAAGCATGTTCCATTCTGTTTCCAACGGATTCTTCTTTTTAAACAAATTCGCCATAGATACTCTTCCTCTCTGGTCATATTATAAAAGAAAACTTGAGATGTGAAAAGATTGAATGTAAAATAGGAACATCACCTATGTCAAAAATGAACGGAGATACTTCATGAGAAAAAGAAAAATTTATAATTACATACTCATTTTAGGAATGTTATTCCTCTTAACATCCTGTGGTACACAACATGCAGAGAATGAACAGATTACTGCCTCACCTGTGGCAGTAGCAGTGACCCTTAATCCACCAACGGCTCCGGCTACCATGGTTAGTCCTACTCCGGCTCCTACACCGGAGCCTACAATAGTCTCTACTCCCTCCCCTACACCGGACCCTACAATAGAGCCCATAGCCACTCCTACTCCCCAACTCCCCGCCCAATCAAACGGCATCCTGATTGCGATAGATGCAGGTCATCAGGCAAAGGGCAATTCCGAGAAAGAACCCATTGGTCCGGGAGCTACTGAGCAAAAAGCCAAGGTAAGCAGCGGCACCAGAGGTAAGGAAAGCGGCCTGGCAGAATACGAGCTAAATCTGGATATTGCACTTGCGTTGGAAGCCGAACTTAAAAACAGAGGTTATGAAGTACTTATGATTCGCACCACCCACGATGTGGATATCAGCAACTCCGAAAGAGCTCAAATGGCCAATGATGCCTGTGCAGATGCCTTTATCCGCATCCACGCCAACGGCAGTGAGAATACTTCCGTTCACGGAGCAGAAACCCTTTGCCAGACAAAGAATAATCCCTACAACGGCCATTTATATGAGCAAAGCCTGGCACTCTCTACTGCGGTTCTGGAGGAATTTGTAAATGCCACCGGCTGTAAAAAGCGCTACATCTACGAAACAGATACCATGAGCGGCATCAACTGGTGTCAGGTGCCTGTTACCATTATCGAAATGGGCTTTATGTCCAATCCGGAAGAAGATACCCTGATGGCAACAGAGGAATATCAAGAAAAAATGGTACAAGGCATCGCTAATGGAATTGATATTTATTTTCTAAATTAGAACGAAACTATTAAAAAATGGCACCCTCCCTTTATCGGAGAGTGCCATCATCTTTTGGCTCATTTTCGAACAGTACATTTCTATATCAGATTTTTATTATGGTGTATAAATCTTTATCATTGATGTTACTATACCATTCTCAACCACTATTGATGTATTATGCGGAGTTCCGTTATATTCGAAAAATACATTATTTGCCGTAAAGTCTGCTACTGTGTATTTCTTTTCTCCACCTTCCGGATCTGATGCATCAATATAAACAAATTCAGATGACATTACTAATTCTATTTCACCAATTTCATGATATGTCTTAATGTCACTATATCCTATGGAGTAATGAACTCCATTTTCATTGGTTACCAGTTCATACCCTCCTACATCTAAGCCGCCGTTAATTATTACTGTTCCTAATTCATTTCTTTCTATTGATGCTATTTCTACTTGCTCTTTGTTAATCTCAATTATGCTTCCAACATCTAACATTGAGATATCTGCCAAGTCAAATAGCTCATAGTCGTATACCCTTACTTTCATTTTATATTTTGTTGTATCTGCTTCCGCAGCATATATGTCTCCATTTTCAATAGAGATTGCTAATGTACAATCTTTTATAGCATTTAGATCAATTGTTGTAGGTAATGGATACACTATGGCTGTTTCTATTGGTTCTGTTTCATTATTAACCGATTCTTTTGTGGCTTCTTTCACAATTTTAATACCGTAAACTTCTATTATCTGTGCCGGATAACTTTCTGCAATTAATCCATCATATTTGATTTCAATAATATCTCCTACTTCCGGTTCCGGTGATGGATTCATATTTTTCCTTGGTAACGTAATGCGTTCTGAACTCTTTAATTCCAAGCTTCCCTCTACCGGTTCTACAAGCAAATAGGTGTCTTTGATTTCAAGAATGGTTGCTTCAAATGTAACCTCGATTTCTTTTAAAGGAATATTATCTGTATTTTCACGATTATAATAATCATAAAACCATGCTACAGTCCCAAGTACTATTATTAGCAATACTACTGTTATTGCGATCATTTTCTTTTTCATTATAATGCACCTCCCTACTCTTTCTTTATATGTCAATCTTACCATAGCGACGTATCTTTTGAAAGATACAAACCATTCAGCAAACACCCCATTTCGCCCAAAAGGGCGTAAAAACACTCGATAAAATCAAATTTTTCTAATCGTATAAAATAAATCTACAATTTTTGTAATTTTTTTCAAAAAAGGTGTTGACATTCGCTCCCACAGATGTTATTATCATATTCGTTGATGAGCTACACAGCTTAGTAAACACGCGGAAGTGTCGGAATTGGCAGACGAGCAAGACTAAGGATCTTGTGACGGTTACGTCGTGTGGGTTCAAGTCCCATCTTCCGCAGTAAAAACCTCAGTTGAAAAACTGAGGTTTTTTTGTTGTTCTTATCTCATTAAAATCGCCACTGCACATACTAATTCATTGGCAACATCCCCAATAATTTTCCTCTCCCATTCAGAAACATCGATGGCAGTCTTTCCAAGGGAACGTTCGTATCGCAAAAAGATATTCAGTGCATCTATAAACCGATTATGACAGGTGGTACGGTAGGAATCGTTGGTCGCTCTTTCTTCGTTACTCCATAGAAACCAATTTGCCCTATAATTGGTATATTTGATTGCTGTTTCCACTAAATCCTTCAAAAGGTCCAGCTCCGTCTCATCCGTGCTGCTTTTTGCCTTTAGTATCAAATCAATAATATCGGTATGTTCCATCTTTCCCTCCTAAATCTTACATTTTCTTACTATTAATTCTATTCTAAATCTATTGTTTCAATCAAGCAATCCCCGGTACCCTAAAATTAGTGGTTGAAGAAAAATATATTCGTGATACACTATTTTAAGTATAGATAATCACCAGAAAATAATTAAGGATCTACTATGAATACGACAAAAAGAAATGCAAATTTATTAACCGAAGGCTCCATCCCCGTAAAGATGCTGACCTTCGCCCTGCCCCTGTTTCTGGGCAACCTTTTTCAACAGCTCTATAATGTTGCAGATTCCCTAATCGTAGGGAATTTTATTGGCCCGGATGCATTGGCCGCCGTAAGCTCCTCCGGAAGCCTTATCTTCCTGATGGTAGGCTTTTTTAACGGTATGTCCGTGGGTGCAGGTGTTGTTACTGCACGGTACTTCGGCGCAAGAGATACAAAAAATCTGGAACGCTCCATTCATACCACGGTAGCATTCGGTATTGCGGCAGGACTTGCACTGATGCTGATAGGTGTTCTTACCACACCGCTGATTCTTAAGCTGATGGGCACACCGGAGGATGTACTTCCCTCTTCCATCGCCTACTTCAGAACATACTTTTTCGGTTCTGTTGCATTTGTCCTCTACAATATATTTGTAGGAATTCTGCAGTCCGTAGGTGACAGCAAGAGACCGTTAATCTACCTAATCATCTCGACTATTGTAAACATTATTCTTGACCTGCTTTTTGTAGGTGTATTCAAATGGGGCGTATGGAGTGCCGCCCTTGCTACAGTTATTTCTCAGTTTATCAGTGTTCTGCTCTGTCTGAGGACACTGCTTACCACTACTGAGGAGTATCGTGTGAATATCCGGCAAATCCGCTTTGATATGTTCATGCTTAAGCAGATTATCCAGAATGGTCTGCCTACCGGCTTAAATAACTCCATTATCGCCATTGCCAATGTGGTAGTTCAGTCCAACATCAACGCCTTCGGTAAAATGGCAGTGGCAGGCTGCGGAGCCTATTCCAAAATAGAAGGCTTTGGATTCCTGCCCATTAACTGCTTCACCATGGCTCTGACCACCTTTATCAGCCAGAATCTGGGGGCCAAACAGTTTGACAGAGCCAAGAAGGGCGCCTTCTTCGGAATTCTTTGCTCTGTGATTTTAGCTGAGACCATCGGTATTATCATCTACCTTTTTGCGCCTCAGTTAATCAGCATCTTTAACGCTGATCCGGCGATTGTAGAATACGGTGTCATTCAAGCCCGGACTGTTACTTTATTTTATTGCCTGTTAGCGTACAGTCACTGTCTTGCATCCATCTTCCGTGGTGCCGGTAAATCCACGGTTCCCATGCTGGTGATGCTGGCCTCCTGGTGCATCATCCGCGTGACCTATATCACCATCATTGTGCACTTTATCCCGGTGATTAATGTGATTTTCTGGGCATATCCATTGACCTGGAGTATCAGTACAGTGGTATTTACCATTTTTTACTTTAAATCAAATTGGATGAAAGCATTTCAGTAGCAAAATAAAAAAAGATATGCTATAATCATTGAATAATTATAAAACAAGTGAGGTATCTGATGTTACGCACCAATGAATCTGCAGAAAACTATTTAGAAACTATATTGTCTTTAAGTAAGGTAAAGCCCGTAGTACGCGCGGTAGACATTTCAGAGGAGCTTGGTTACAAAAAATCCAGTGTCAGCGTAGCAATGAAGAATCTCCGGGAGCAGAACCATATCACCGTTACCAAAGAAGGCTTTATTTACCTCACCGAATCCGGCAAAGCTATTGCAGATATGATTGCGGAGCGTCATGAAGTCATCATGAAATGGCTCACTTCTTTAGGGGTAGATGAGAAAATTGCTTCTGAAGATGCCTGCCGAATTGAGCATGTTATCAGTGAGGAAAGTTTTGGAGCAATTAAGAAAAGTGTTCACTAACTAAAATAAAAGCGGATGAGTATCAAAACAATACTCATCCGCTTTTTAATAATCTACCGGGTAAGACCCTTCTATTAATCTGTAATTGTAATACTTACAATTTTTCCACTATTGTATGCTGAAAGAGCTAAATAGCTGATTGTTGAGTTATTGGAAATACCCAGACTCTTCTTAAATTCTGATGCCGAATAAGTAACCGTTACTATCTCTGTTGCATTGTCAGATGCATTATAACTAATGCCACTTTTCCAGCCTCCATCTACAGAAGCACCCCAGCTTAAAATGCCCCAATATGCATGGCTCGCATCAGTACATGTATACTTTACGGTAATCACCGCATCATCAGACGCATTCAGAATCCAGGAACCATCTGTAGTCTCATAAGATTCATTTGCAGCCCCTTCTGAAAAAATAACTGTTTCAGCTGACGAATCTGAAGAAGATGAATCCTCCGGATTGGTTGGTTCCTGCGTTGAGGAATCGTCCGGACTTGTTGGCTCCTGCGTTGTGGAATCATCCGGATTGGTTGAACCGGAGCTACCGTCCTCATTTTCATCACATGAATCAGCAATGGAAAGATTTAATATTTTACCATTATTGTAAGCTGAAAGTGCCAGATACTCTACCGTTGAATTATCGGAGATACTTAAACTGTTCTTTAATTCTTTTGCAGTACAGGTAACCGTTACGGTATCTGCTGCGTTTACAGATGCACTATAACTAATACCATTCTTCCAGTTTCCGTCCACAGAGGCACCCCAGCCCAGAATTCCCCAATATGCATGACTTGCATCTGTACATGTATACTTTATGGTAATCACCGCATCATCAGACGCATTCAGTAGCCAGGAAGCATCTGCAGTTGCATAGGACTCATTTGACGAACCATTGGAAAAAATAACTGTTTCACCACTTCCGTCTGTTGAATCAGATGAACCGGAATCTGTGGAATCATCCGGTTTTGCAGTTTCTGATGGTGACACTTCTGAATCACTATATACCTTCATGATGCCATCAATAATACTCTGTTGTGTTACTGTACATGAATTTCTATCAAATAAACCAAATCCATGCACTCCATTATAGCCGTTGTCCCACCATACAGGAACACAGCCGTACTCTTTTGCATAAGTACACACTTTTTCAGCAAATTCAACACGGCATTTTAAGTTATTCGAATCATACGAAGACTTATCAATTGCGCCATATTCACCAATTACTACCGGGTATCCCTGACCTGAAAACTTTGTATACATATTTTGCAACTGTGTTTTTAAAAACGTTTCATCACCGTAGCTTGCAACCTTCGAACCATCTGTCGCACTATCTCCCCACTGAGTTGTTGCGGCATTTTCTTCACCACAGAACGCCCATGGATCATAGTAATGTACAGAGATCATGATTCTTTTCTCATCAGATGAAATGGACTTTGAACGATACGTATCTGATGGAACCTCAAATCCATAGTCACCCGCTGTGTATTCTATGTTAGTATTCCATCCCGGAACCAAAAGCCATCTTCTGTCATTGTTTCCACCTGTCTGGCGTACTGTATCAACAAAGATCTGATTCAATTCATTAATGTTACTATAGTAAGTTCTGTTTGGTGTACCATAGGTACCATCAAACTCTTCATTCATAGATTCAAAAATAAGATGTTCATCATATTCTTTGAACTTAGTTGCAATCTGCTCCCAACCGGCCTCATACTTTGCTCTGATTGTTGTCTGATCAGCCCCATCACAGAATAACCATCCGCCATCAACAGAATGATATCCATCCCCATGCATATTAATAATGACATATAAATCATTCTCAATACACATATCAACAACCTCTTGCACTCTGTTAAGCCAAGAAGAATCAATTGTGTAATTTGGCGCACTGCCAATCTTACTTAAATAGGATACCGGAATTCGAATTGTGCTAAATCCTGCATCTTTTACGGTTTCTATTAAATTTTCTGTTATTTGCGGATTGCCCCATGCAGTCTCATAAGGCACGCCTCCTATGGAAGCTTCCAATTGGTTCCCCAGATTCCAACCTGCCCCCATCTCTGCTACAATTTCATCCTGACATAAATCAGTAAATGTTGCAGCTTCTACCGTCTTAAGTGTATTGACTTCACCGCCAAATCCCCCAAGAACCATTGTTGCTGCCATGCATGCAGCCAATAATTTTTTAATACGCATATTCCCTCCTTCTCATTCGGAGTTTTCCCCCTTTACACCCCCTATACTTTCAACTCCGCACTCAAAAATTAATATTTATGCCTATTTCGGACACCCCATAATTGTATCAAAATAATATATTATTGTAAAGCCAGTCACACTATTTGCTTTTGTATACATAATTTATTGATATTGTACCTTTGTTTTTTCTTTTTTCATTTTATTGTTTGTAAATCCCTGAATTATACTAAAAATAGCCTCTGAAGATGCTTGCCGAATCTAACATGTCATCAGCAAGAAAGCTTCGAGGCTATGAAAAAGTGTTTTATAACTAAATTTTTGAAATGCGAATGGTGACTTTTTCACTATCCGTTATTTTTATGTCAAAAAAGATTCTATATACTACTTCCGGATTCCCTTGATGATTTGCATGTGTTTCACGACTGACCCTGATATCAGATATCTTTTGGTCCATTTCAAGGATACAACTTGCCGCCTCACCACACAGGATAACCTTATCCTCTGCGATTTCCGGTATATATTGCGTTACAAAGTTCTCTGTAACAACAGCCCCTTCTTCTCCCGCTTCAAACCAGTCCCGAATAACCAGTTCCCCATTTTCCTTATCAAAAGAAAAACTTCTGGAAAAGTATTTCACATTACAAGCCTCATAAGCACCGGTCATATCCATGGAGCATTCTCCATGACTCTTGCTCTCCAGAGCATTAAATTCTTTTGCTGCATATTCTCTGCCTTTTGTCTGCTCCATTCCACATAAAAGCGGTACATTATGCCCCAGACTGCGATTGCAAAGAATATCATACCTTCCCGGGCCAAAATATTCCTTCACATACTCTCCTGCACCCAAATCAACAAAAAAAATCTCCGAGTCAATTCCATACATAAAACTACCGACATCGTTGTGATTGTGTGGTTCATCATTATGGCCCCCCTTCAACGCCATACAACAGCCATTAGCACTGTTTCCAATGCACCACTGCGCAGACGGCAGAATTATAAATGCATTCTGACCACTTGTAACTTCCTCATCCGATGTTCCCAGCAGCTTCTTTGTCTCAAAAATATCCATACGCATGGGCACAAAGCGATAACAATGGTCTTCTTCCAAAGAGCTCGCCAAATAAGCATCAGGAATCTGCACTTGTGGGAAGATCCTTTTCAATGCACACCCCAAACCCATACGATATTTATCACTGCTACTTCCGTCAGAGAAACTTACACTTCTCCCTGATGCAAAATAACATTTAGACCACCAGGTTGCCATATTTGCACGCTTATCTTCTTCCCCTGCTGTAAACTGCCCCCAGTTTCCCTTTAAAAGATCAATGTTCCCATTAGTATATTCATAAAGCTGATTTGCAAAATTTACAAAGTATCCCATACCATAAGCATAGTAGCCAAGCCCTTCCATACAAGTACCATCTTCCGCAAAACCATCCACATAATAGGTCAGGTCCTCACAGATTCTGATCAGATACTTCTTCAAAAGCTCCGGTCTGTCCTGATAAAGATATATGGCTGCACTTCCGATATTTCCCACACATACTGCATTCCAATTGTGCTCGCACCTTTCCCAGTGGGCAAAGACCGGTTCCACTGCAAAGAAAGGTTCTACGACACGCTTTAATGCCTCTTCCTTACATTTTTGAATACAAGCGGGTGAAAGTACCCCCTCCAGTTTTACGACCAATTCTGCCAATGTTCCTGCGGTTTCAGAAGCAAATAAATCTACCGTATTTCTCCACTTTGCATCCTTTGTGCGATTTACATGAGCCGGCAATGCCCAACATTCTTCCATACAGATTTCCAACAAGATTTCTTCCAGCTTCGTATAAACCCGTTCTGCCGACAATAATGCAAATTCCTCTTCACCCTCCTCCTTCATCCAAAGGGCCAGACATCCAAATACTGTAAGAAACTTTCTTCTGCCGAAATATACTGCCTCATACTTTACACGATTTCCTGTAGTTTCAAATAAAGCAAACAATTCCTCCGTAATTTCCGGCAGTGGCTTATGCAACAGCTCCAATGCACTTGTTACTAATTCGTTTTTTGTCTTCGTGAAAAATTCTTCATACATATTCATACTGCTATTCTAAGACAAAAAAAGAGGCTGTGCAATGCACAACCTCTCAATTTCATATAATATTTTACAGAATTCCAAAGAAATTCCATTGGAACTAAACTCGAAAATCCATATGCTCCGCATATGCGCATTTTCAATGCGACTGATTTTCTATTATCAGAATTCCGAAGGAATTCCATTGGAACCAAACTCGAAAATCCATATGCTCCGCATATGCGCATTTTCAATGCGACTGATTTTCTCGTTGACGTTTCGGGCTAAATCAAATATCACTTCGTGCCGCTTGATTTATTTCCTCAACGTCACATTATCTCTGTACACGACCTGAAGCATCGCCACCAGCAAGAGTTTCAACTTCTTTTCTGGATACTAAGTTGAAGTCACCAGGGATGGTGTGCTTTAATGCAGAAGCTGCAACACCATACTCAAGAGCAGCCTTGAAATCCTTACCATCTAACATACCGCAGATAACGCCACCTGCGAAAGAGTCACCACCACCTACACGGTCAACGATAGGATGGATAGAGTACTCTTTTGAGTGATAGAATTCCTTAGTATCTCTAGAGTAGATACAAGCTGACCAACCGTTGTCAGATGCAGAACGGCTTACACGTAAAGAAGATACGCAGTATTCGAAGTTGAACTTCTCAACCATCTGCTCGAAGATTGACTTGTAACCAGCAAGCTCAAGCTCACCACTGGTAACGTCAGTCTCACCCGGCTTGAAGCCAAGTACTAATTCAGCATCTTCTTCGTTTCCGATGCATACGTCAACGTACTTCATAAGGTTGGTCATAACCTTCTGAGCCTTCTCAGAAGACCATAATTTCTTACGGAAGTTTAAGTCTACAGAAACCTTAACGCCATGCTTCTTAGCAGCGATTAAAGCCTTCTCAGTTAATTCAGCAGCACTGTCAGATACAGCCGGGGTGATTCCGGTGAAGTGGAACCAATCAGCACCTTCGAAGATTGCATCGAAATCGAAATCGGCTTCGGTAGCAGTAGAGATAGAAGAATGAGCTCTATCGTAAACTACCTTTGAAGGTCTCATAGAAGAGCCTGACTCTAAGAAGTAGATACCAAGTCTCTCGCCACACTTAGCGATGTTCTTGGTGCAAACACCATACTTTCTAAGAGCTGCAACTGCACACTCACCGATCTCGTTGTCAGGAACTGCAGTAACGAACTCTGCGTCATGTCCGTAGTTTGCTAAAGATACAGCTACGTTAGCTTCACCGCCACCGTAACATACATCGAACTCATCAGCCTGGATGAATTTCTCGTTATTAGGAGTAGATAATCTGAGCATGATTTCGCCCATAGTTACAACTTTTGCCATTGTTTTAAATTCCTTTCATGATTGAAAACATAATTTTATTTAAAGGTCAAGACCGACTCGTGAACAAGTTCACTCGTGGTCCGTTGCCACTGCAACGTCGTATAAAAACACAAGGATGCTTAGCTCTGCAAGCAAGCACGCATCTCGCGTTTTATACGCTTGCCCTAAGCTTATACGCTCCTATTTCTGTACAAGATGTACTGCAAATCCGCCGATTTCCTCATCTAAGTAGATAGCCTTTAAGTTACCCTTAGCATCTCTCTTAGCAGATTCTTCATTGAACTTCACACCAAGAACAGATTCCATGTAGTTAACCGCTCTGTCGATGTAGTTGGTTCTGATAGCGATATGACCGTTCTTACCAAGGTAAGGAGTCTTCATAACTTCAAGCGCAGAACCAGCGAAGATAGAGCTGTTGCCAACCTTTGCTGGCATACCGAATAAGAATGCGAATCTATTAGCAGCCTTTAAAGCTTCTTCTTCGTTCTCAGCGTTAACACCAACGTGAGCTAATTCGAAACCAAGCATGGTCTGAACTGCTTCTCTGGTTAACTGCTCAATCTTGTCCCACTCACCGGCACTGATTAAATCGCCGGGAACCATCCAAGAACCACCACAAGCGATGATCTTCGGGAAGTCTAAGTAAGAAGTGATGTTCTTCGCATTGATACCACCGGTAGGCATAAACTTCATATTTACATAAGGAGCTGCCATAGCCTTAATCTTTGCAAGACCGCCGGACTGCTCAGCCGGGAAGAACTTAACAACGTCAAGACCAAGCTCGATAGCTGCCTCGATATCGGAAGGGCTTGAAGTACCTGGAGTGATAGGTACGTTCTTCTCGATACAATACTTTACAGTGTTAGGGTTAAGACCAGGGCTAACGATGAACTTAGCACCTGCAGCAACTGCTGCATCTACCTGCTCAGCGTTAAGTACAGTACCTGCACCTACACACATATTAGGGAATGCTTCGGTCATAGCCTTGATTGCGCCTGCTGCAGCAGCAGTACGGAAGGTAACCTCTGCACATGGAAGTCCACCTGCACAAAGAGCCTTTGCCAAAGGTACAGCGTCCTTCTCATCGTTGATTACAACAACCGGTACAATACCGATTTTCTGAATCTGTTCTAAGATTGCGTTCATTTTATAATCCTCCATAAAAACTTATATCTAAGCTAAAACTTCTTTTACTGCCTCTGCCATCTTGTCGCACTTGCAGTTTGCAAAGAAATATTCCTGGAACTTCTCACCGGATAAAGCACCCTTTACGAGCTCTCTGTCAAGGTTCTTTAAGATGGTTACCATATCTACGTGAGTAACTTCCTTTACAGCATCAAGAATTTTCTTATTTCTCTGCTCAGGCACAACTCTCTCCTTTGGATAGCCGCCACCGCCCGGAGCACAGAATAACTTCTCAAAAGTATACTGAAGATTTAACTCACCACCCCAGCCGTAGTTCTCTGCGAATGGGAATGCGATACAGTTACCATCGTTAACCTGCGAGAATAAATATGCATCAAGTGGAGATGTAACATGTCCACATAATACCTTAGGGAATGAGTTCGCTGCTAACATTGCACCCTCACCAGTACCACAACCGGTAATAACAAAATCAGCTGCTCCTGAGTTAATAAGTACAGCTGCTAAGATACCGCACTGTACATAAGTTAAAGAATTCGGGTCTTCTGCACCATACATACCGTAGTTAAATACTTCGTGACCCATAGGCTCTACTACGCTCTTTAAGGTAGTGCAAATCAACTCGTTCTTTGCCGCCTGACTGTTCTCATTGATTAAAGCGATTTTCATTTTAAAATCTCCTATTTTACATTACTCAAGCCACAGAGCCCACTATAGGCCCTGTGGCAAGATTTCATATTCATTTAACTTTGAAATTTGGCAGAGCCAAATTTCCTGTTAATCTAGTGATTCTTAGGCAGCGCCTTTTACTGACTTAGAAAAACTTAATTAACTTGGCTGCTTTCCGATGTAAGCTAAGATACCGCCATCTACGTAAAGAATGTGACCGTTTACAGCGTTAGATGCTTCAGAAGCAAGGAATACTGCAGGACCGGTTAACTCTTCCGGCTTTAACCATCTGTTAGCAGGGGTTTTAGCGCAGATGAACTGATCGAATGGATGTCTGCTTCCATCAGGCTGGGTCTCACGAAGAGGAGCAGTCTGAGGAGTCTCAATGTAACCAGGACCAAGGCCGTTACACTGAATGTTATACTGACCGTACTCTGAACAGATATTCTTGGTTAACATCTTTAAACCACCCTTAGCTGCTGCATAAGCAGATACAGTCTCACGACCAAGCTCAGACATCATAGAGCAGATATTGATAATCTTACCTGACTGCTTCTCGATCATTGCAGGAATAACTGCCTTAGCCATGATGAAAGGTCCGTTTAAGTCGATATCGATAACCTGTCTGAACTGTGCAGCGGTCATCTCATGCATAGGAATTCTCTTGATGATACCAGCGTTGTTAACTAAGATATCGATGGTTCCAACTTCCTTAGCAATCTGAGCTACCATAGCATTAACCTGCTCTTCGTTGGTAACGTCACATACGTAACCATGAGCCTTGATGCCTTTCTCTGCGTATGCTGCCATACCCTTATCAACTAATTCCTGGTTGATATCGTTGAAGCAGATAGTTGCACCAGCCTCTGCGTATGCAGATGCGATTGCAAAACCGATACCATAAGAAGCACCGGTAACAAGTGCGATTTTACCCTCTAATGAGAAATTTAAGTAATTGTTCATTTTCGTTCTCTCCTTTAATTTAGTTGTGTTTTATAGTAACTCCTGGTTCTTAACAGGGTCCATATCGTCGAAGTCCTGATTCTCACCAACCATACCCCAAATGAAGGTGTATGCTCTGGAACCGCATCCAGAATGAATTGACCAGCTTGGAGAAATAACAGCTTCTTCGTTTCTCATAACGATGTGGCGAGTCTCCTGAGGTTCACCCATATAGTGCATTACGAATGCATCCTCAGCCATTTCGAAGTAAAGATATACTTCCATACGTCTGTCATGAGTGTGGCTCGGCATGGTGTTCCATACACTACCCGGCTCAAGCTTGGTCATACCCATAACCAGCTGACAGCTCTCTACCTGACCCGGTAAAATATATTTACAGATTACTCGATGATTAGCGTCCTCTAAACATCCAAGCTCTACCTTGTTCTCATCTTTAACAATGACAACTCCCTCTTCAGGAGTTCCGTTAGGCTTAATAACAACGGTAGGATAAGTCTTGTGTGCAGGAGCGGAATTCAAATAGAATTTTGCAGGGTTTGCTGCATCCTCGCTGGCAAACACAATATCCTTAGAGCCCATTCCAATATACATTGCCTCTTTAAAGCCTACCTTGTAAACCTTACCGTCAATGCTGATTGTTCCGGCACCACCAATATTGATAACACCTAACTCTCTTCTCTGGCAGAAGTATTCTGCACGAAGCTCATCGCCTGCTGTTAAAGCGATTGGCTCTACAGGTACTGCGGCACCTGTGATAATTCTGTCGATGTGGCTGTATACAAGCTTAATCTCGCCCGGTACGAAAAGATTCTGAATCAAGAACTCTTCACGTAAGCGCTCTGTTGTATAAGTCTTCACATCTCTTGGGGATACTGCTGTTCTAAGTTCCACCTTGCGCCTCTCTTTCTTCCAATTTTTACAATTAGATTTTACATTTTATGAAAGCACTTACATTATAACATAAGCCTTTGTAAAAATCCAATAGGAAAAAAGTTTTTCCTCAAAAATTTACATTTTGCTTTCATTTCTTTCCTGATGAATTAAGTATACTAGAAAAAAATCACTAATTCTATTCAAATATTCCTAAAAATATTGCAAATTTTGAACTCATTTTTTATACTGTAGATACTAAGTACCAAGGAGGAAACTATGCAAGAGCTTACATCCTGTAAAACTGCAATTGAAAACTGCTTACAAACCAAGACTTTTTCCATTGCTCATTTATATAAAGAAGAAAAAGCCATGGACATGCACATCCATGATTGCTATGAATTATATTATTCCATCTCCGGGGGAAAGCAGTTTCTGATTGACAACTGCTTCTATTCCATTGCTCCGGGAGATTTATTTATCATCAATCAATACGAAAGCCACAAGCTGACCCAGATTGACTCCATGGTTCATGACCGCATTGTACTGTCTGTACATCCGGACTTTGTAAAGCAGCTTTCCAGCGAGGAGACCGATTTGGACGAGTGCTTTAAAAGCCGCACCCAACCCGGCTGCCACAAACTCTCGTTGGAAAAGGAACAGCAGACCCGTTTCCTCTATTACATCAATAAGATTACCACAGCTGAAGGATTTGCCCACGATATAATTGAGAAGGTCGCTTTCACAGAACTACTCATCATGATTAATAAGCTCTTTAAAGCTTCTACCATGGAAGTTGTCAGCTCCTCTTACAAATACAATCATCAGGTGGATGACATCCTTTCATATATTAATAATAATATTTCCCAGCCCCTAAGCACCACGGAGCTGGCGGAGAAATTTTACATGAGCGAGTCTTATATCTGCCGCATCTTTAAGGCAGCAACCGGTACCACTATCAATAAGTACATTACTGCCCGCCGCATCAGTATTGCAAAATCTCTTCTGAATGCCGGCATGAGTGTTTCCGAGGCATATGAAAAGAGCGGATTCACGGATTATAGCAACTTCTTCAAAGCATTTACCAAAGCTGTGGGATGCTCTCCGAAAAAATATGCCAATATCAGTGTAAGTTAAACTATACTTTTGTAATAAAAAATAGTAAAATATACATTGACAATTTTGTATCAATAGGAGGGACTTATGGACAAGAATTCCTTTGCAAAAACTCCGCCCATGGGCTGGAACAGTTATGATTATTATGACACTACCGTTAATGAAGCGCAGGTAAAGGCAAATGCTGACTACATGGCTGCAAACCTCAAGGACCATGGCTGGGAATATATCGTTGTAGATATCGAATGGTATTCCCACGGGGCCGGTACCAGACGCGATTTATATCAGTACATTCCTTTTGCGAAAGTAGAGATGGATGAATACTCCCGTCTTCTTCCCGACCCGGAGCGGTTTCCTTCTTCTGTAAATGGTGCAGGATTTAAGCCACTTGCAGATTATATACATAACTTAGGACTGAAATTCGGTATTCACATCATGCGTGGTATTCCCCGTAATGCTGCTGTGGCACATATGAAAATCAAAGGAACCGATGTAACCGCCAACGACCTTGCAGATCCAAGTAACATCTGCTTCTGGAATCCGGATATGTACGGTGTACGTGATATTCCGGCTGCGCAGTGTTACTATGATTCTCTCCTGGAGCTGTATGCTTCCTGGGGCGTAGACTTCATCAAGTGTGATGACATCTGCCGCTATGATATGCCTACCTGCCGCATGGAAATTGAGATGCTTCATAAGGCCATCCAAAAATGCGGAAGACCTATCGTCCTCTCTCTTTCTCCGGGACCTGCCCTTATCGAGCAGGCTTGGCACTATGAAAAATACGCTAACATGTGGCGTATCACCGACGATTTCTGGGATGATTTCGCACTCCTAAAAAATATGTTCTGGAGATGTGAGCTCTGGCAAAATCATGTATCCGAGGGCTGCTATCCCGACTGCGATATGCTTCCTTTAGGAAAGCTTGGTCAAGGCTTCGGTGCTACACGCGATACCAATTTCACTTATGATGAGCAGAAGACCATGATGACCTTATGGTGTCTCTTCGGCTCCCCTCTTATGCTGGGTGCTGAGATGACAAAGCTGGATGAGCAGACTTTATCGCTTCTTACCAACAACCGCATTCTGGCAATGCTTCCACCAAGCTGTAAGCCATCCCAGTTCTGCAGAGATGATGAAAAAGCAATCTGGCAGGCATACGACTCTGAGACAGATAAGCACTATGTAGCTCTCTTTAACTTAAGTGAAAAAGAGCTGATTGTGGCAGCAACCTTAGAAGAACTTGGCTTCAATGAAGCATCCGTATCTCTTATCGATTTATGGACCGGAGAAGAGACTTCCTCCGTAGCTTCTATTTCTGCAAGAATCAAGCCACATGCATGTATGGTTTATGAAGTAAGATAATGTTAGTACACATATAAAAAAGACCACTTCCGCCGAAGTGGTCTTCTCTTATTTCACATCCTATAATCCGTAAGACGCCATAATCTCTGTAAACTCTCCCGAATCTGCAAATCCTTCCAGTACCTGTTCTCTAGTTGCTCCGTTCTGCAGAATTCCTTCCCAGAATGCAATACCGCTTGCATCTGCATCACGATCCATAAAAGTCTTATACAAAGCCTTTACATAATCTGCATTAGAAGTATTCTTATTTACGTATTCCGCAGAAAGGAAGAAGGACTTCGCAACATCTTCCGGTTCACTCATATTCTCTACAATTCTCTGTACCCAATATTCAATACCTGCTTCATCACCTGCTCGTCCCAATGAATAGGAATAAGAACGCTCTACAAAATCATAGATACCTTCCGGAATCTGATGCACGGTAGGAACAAGCGTACCTCTGGTAATTCCGTAGCTGGTACATAACGCATCAAACTCTGCTGAATTAACAAATCCCGCTAAAACTGCCTTTCTGCTTATTCTGTCCTTCAGCAGACCGGTCCAATATTCCATACCCGCAGTGTCCGGTTCACGACTAAAATATGTCTTGTATAATACATTTACATAGCTTGCATTGTCATATCCTTTGCTGAAGAACTCATCTCCCATAATGAATCCATTAGAGATAGCAGCACCATCCGCACTACCGGATAATAACTTATCAGCCCAATACTCCACACCGGCAGTATCTGCAGCTCTTCCTAATGCAACTGTATACATACGCTCAACAAACGCCTTGGTATTGGCAATTTCTTCCGGAGTAGGTACCTCTGCCCAGCTTGCACCATAGTTTGGAATAATCTGTGCCCAGGAACTTACACCGATAATCGGCAGACAAGTATTGGCAATCCACTGCTGGTCAGCTTCATTACCATTATCAATCCTTTTATACACCTCTTCCGCCAAAGTACCTGCAATACGGAAATCTAATGTAGCTCCTGCATTCTCCGTATTAATCAGGAAACTGTCTACCATGGGGTCATACTTCGCCGCATAGTAGGTATATGCCAGACATGCAGCCTGGGCCTCCGGACCATAATTGTTGGTAAAGCCCTGCTCCGTCAACATAATACGATGCTGGCTACCAAAAGTATCTCTGATGTAATTGGTCATTACCGACAGATTACTACCATCAATAATTCTTGCACTACTGTTATTAGGTGCAAGGTTATGAGGATCCAGCCAGATTCTGGTATCAAAAAGCTGCGCCGGATATAAGTGGGTGGAAACACACCACTGTACATTGGCCTCATGCTGTGCCAGTCTGTTATGGAAAATATGTAAGAAATCCTTGGCTGCAATGCCACGTCCTTCATTATCATTCTGCCAGCTATGGTCTAAGCTGACACTACAACGGGATACATTCGTATACTTTCTTACCGCATTGTACATATAGTAGAACGCATCCGCATACTTTGTTGCACAATTATTGGCGTCACCAGTACCGTTAGTACTACCGCTGTAATGCCACTGATTCGGCATGTTTACCTCATTACCTAAGATGAAGTTATCAACATGGTATCCCTCATCTGTAAGATAATCCATGAAATAATGCCAATATGCGCGAATCGCCCTGCCACCGTAGGTATTCAAATCCGCACTTGGTGCATAGTATAAATAGCCATCTGCCTGAGAACCTGCGTCAATCAGGAATGTAGAATTCGCTCCATACTGATCTGTAGTTTTTCTTAAAAGGAACACAATACTGATGGACATATTTTGCCGATTGGCAATAGGAATAAATCCGATACCTGCAGGATTAGTATTAAAGTAGAAATTCTCTCCTTCAAACTCCGTAGGTGCAATCCATCCCTTGGATGCCCACTGACTATCCGGAGACTTAATGGCATCATCCAGGAAAATGGTTACCAAAGTATGATTGATACCATCATAAAGAGTACTGTCTGTAGCTCCCTGCGCTCCCTTAATGGAAACGTACTTAAACATATCCTTGGTTGGATATGTTCCTGCAGCTGACACGTCCATGACAGGTACAAGCATCATAACCACCGCCAGAAACGCCACCATAAGCCTTTTGAGTTTCTTCATCATATTATTTGACCCCCTATTTTTATTTGTCAGGACATCACTTTGTACCTGACATCTTTTGTCTATAATAGCACATAAACAGGTGGAATACAATTTATTCTTGTGACTTTTGTACTATATTTTCACCTTTGCAAATAGTCCCCAAGTCACAAGAACAATAAATAACTTTTTCGACATTTGTTGCATAATATATTACAAATCCTTACAGGAGGTAAGCCATGCGAAATATCCCCTACAACAGAACAGCAGCCGTATCCTATGCCCACAGATGGGTCCACGACCGAACCCCAGCTTATTATAACTTCGACAAGATTGGCGGTGACTGCACTAATTTCGCCTCACAATGTCTCTATGCTGGTGCTGGGATCATGAACTACTACACACCAGTTATGGGATGGTACTACCGCTCTCTGCAAGACCGTACCGCCTCATGGAGCGGCGTAGAATATTTATACAACTTCCTCATCAACAACAAATCCGTCGGTCCCTATGCACATATAGTATCCCCTTCGGAAGCCATGCCCGGGGATATCGTCCAACTAGGAACTGCTACGGGTGACTTCTATCACTCCCCGGTAATTGTTGCAACCAGACCCACCATCCTGGTTGCTGCACATTCGGATGATGCACTAAACCGGCCATTATACACATATCATTATGATAAAGCGCAATTTCTACATATTGATGGGGTAAGGGTATGGTGAAAATAGAAACAGCGTAGCAGTCATCAACCACCACGCTGTAAATCTACACTTTATAACCCATATTCTGCCATAATACCCTTAAACTCTGCAGATTGAGCAAAGCTGGAAAGTACCGCCTGACGGGTCACTCCACTATCCATTGCATTCTTCCATGCAGAAAGTCCGCCCTCGTCTGCTTCACGACCCATGAAGGTTCGGTAAAGAGCCTTGATATACTCTTCGTCCGTAGTATTCTTTGCCTCATACTCTGATGAGAAGAAGAAGTTCATGGCTGCCTCTTCCGGTGTACTAACACGACTGTCAATCAGCAGAGTCCAGTACTCGATGCCGGCCTTGTCTCCGTCTCTCTCCAGAATCTTGCTGTAAAGTCTCTCCGCAAACTGATAGATTCCCGGATTTACCGCACTTCCGTCGCTACGGAGTACGCCCCTTGAGATTCCGTATGCCCTACAGATATCAAAGAATTCCTGTGAATTTACAAAGCCAACAAGCACTTCTGCCCTGCTGCTTCCACTCTCAAGCACACTCGACCAGTAGGCCTTTCCACCGTCATCCGCATCTCTGTCAAAGAAGGTGCTGTACAGAATCTGTGTAAACTCATCATTACTATAATTCTTACCTACAAACTCCTCACCTAAAATAAATGCTGCAGAAACGGTAGCTCCATCATATTCTCCCGCAAGAAGCTGCTCTGTCCACCAGTTTACACCGGATGGATCAGACTCGCGTCCCAGCGCAATGGTATAAATACGCTCTAAGAAGCTTTTCACCATCTTCTCCGGTGTATTAGCCTCCTCAATGGTCAATGTACCGTTAATGATGGTTACTTCATAATTATTACTGTCAGATGTAGCAGTAATCTCATAAGTACCTGCCTCAGAATCCTTGGTTGCTTCGGTGGTAATATTAATACCAAGCACAGACAAAGTATCCTTACTTACCAGCTCACCCGCAGTGATTTCATAGGTAAATTCCGGATTCTCTTCGCCCTCTGTCTTGACAGCATCATTAATCGTGATGGTAATGGCTCTCTTTGCCACGATAGGGACTACATCCACAGTAAGCACCTCATACTGATATGCATTCTCACCACTTGGAGTGAAAGTCACCTTGTAAGACATCTGTGCCCCCACTCTGGGGATTTCCGATGCCTGTTCTGCATCTATTGCCCAGGTACCGGAAGCACCGTTCTCACTCTCCTTCTCAGCAGTTAAAGTCATCTCTGCCAAGGTCTCACCATAGGTACCGCTAATTGAGGGAAGCTCCTTAAAGGTAGGTACTGTCTTCTCTGTGGTGAAGTTCTTCACTACATAAGTACCTTCTACTTCCGTGGTATCTGCGTAAAGGGCAATATTTCCTGATTCATCATAAGATATGATGATATAACCATACTCGGTATTTGGTGTCAGATTCTTAGCGGTAAGATTCACCTTCTCCTCTGCCTCTGCATCCTTCCACTCGATGATGAGTGCTTTCACCTTCTCTGCAGTGTAGGTAGTAGCATTCTCCAAAGGTACCCAGTATACTCCCACCTTGGAAGTTTCATTTACCTGCACGGTAAAGGTGGCCTCGGTGTTGGTCAAAGTCCCTTTCTCTGCAGAAGGCTCTGTCACTATCATAATCGGTGCAGCTCCATCAATTAATACGTGCCAACACTTTTCCGGACTGAAGGTGTAGGAACTCATGGGGTTGGTGCACATAACTCTGTTAAACACAGAGTAACTGCTTTCAAAGAATACACTCTGAGACTCAGTTCCACACAGCACTACCATATGATTATATGCCTCATTGGCATACACGGAATTACAAACCGCATACGCCGGAGCATATCCGCCGCCCCAGGTTCCATACTGAGCAAAATCTCCCCTGAGATATAATGTTCCATATGAAAAGTAACTTTGAACACTACTACAGATTACAAAGTCGCCATCTATAATAACCTCCTCCGCCTCATCCTCCATCCACAAAGAACCGGAAGATGTTGCTAACCGATAACCGGTAACTTCATCCATCTCACCTTTCGTGCCTAAGCAAAAATCCCCCTTAACCTCCAATGAGCCCCCATTGAGGTCTATCACTCCCTTTGTCAGATTCAAATCTCCCAAAATAGTAAGCTTGTAACCATTCAAATCCAAGATACTATCAACGCCAAGCTCGCTTCTCTTTAGGTTCCATACCGTATCCTTATTAAGAGTAATACCTCTGATATCACTAGAGATGTCTATCTCACCACTTCCAAAGTCCACTTCTGAAAATCCGCTTAATGTAGAATCAAAATAGATACTGTGAGGCTTAGTATCTGCAAAAATCACTTTAACGGTGCGTGAATCAAAGTTATTTGAAAAAGCATACTCCCCGGAGGAAGAGCTCCAATAATTACCATACTGGGCAAAGTCTCCCTCTATGTATATGGTTCCATACTCTAAGTAACTACTGTTATTGCTGCATACCGTAAAGTCGCCGTCCACATATATCTCATCGGCCTCATAGCCCATATATATATCGGCTGAGGAGGTGGCAAGACGCAGTCCTGTCTCTTCATCCACTTCTCCCTTGGTTCCAAGGTTAAAGTTTCCCTTTACATGGAGACGCCCTTCCTGCAAATTCAGTCTTCCTTGCTGCAGATTCAGGTTCCCATTTATCGTCAGCTTGTGACCGGCCAAATCCAAGCTACCGACAATGTCCAGCTCCTCATTTTTCAGGTTCCACTCTGCATCCTCATGGAGTGCAAAGCCTCCCAACGGACTTAGAAGCTCTATCTCACCGGCTCCAAACTCCACCTTCCCAAAGTAGCTGTTATTCGGTGATTCAAAGTAGATACTGTGCGCTTTATCATCACTGAATACCACCTTATGAGTATTGGTAGAAATTCCGTAAAAGGAGCCTGCAAAAGCATAATCCGTTCCGGTAGAACTCCAATAATCTCCATACTGGGCAAAGTTACCATCTATATACATGATTCCTTTCTGAAAATAGCTTGAAGAACTGCTACATAGCGAAAAGTCGCCATCCACATATATCTTATCAGCTTCATTCTCCATGTATAAATAGGCTGAAGATGTGGCAAGACGGAGACCTGTCTCTTCATCCACTTCTCCCTTAGTTCCAAGGCTAAGGCTCCCCTTTACGTCCAGGCACCCTTCCCGCAAATCCAGTCTTCCCTGCTGCAGATTCAGATTCCCGTTTATCGTCAGCTTATGACCGGCCAAATCCAAGCTTCCGACAATACTAAGCTCCTCATACTTTAAGTTCCACTCCGTATCCTCATGGAGCGCAAAGCCTCCTAACGGACTTAAAAGCTCGATCTCGCAGTTCCCAAACTCTACCGTTCCGAAATAGCTGCTATTCGGTGATTCAAAGTAGATGCTGTGCGCCTTATCATCCGCAAATACCACCTTGTGGGTATAAGATGAATTTCCACCAAAGGAACCTGCATATGCGTAATCCATCCC
>JAZQIQ010000052.1:0-27039 GCA_045541195.1 Acetatifactor sp.
CTTAATATGTTCGGAAATGAATGGTTTTGGGTATTTTAGGATACTCTAACCAACTGAAGGTCCGAGCAACGCTGGACCCTTAGCTCAGTTGGTTAGAGCATCCGGCTCATAACCGGGCGGTCGCAGGTTCGAGTCCTGCAGGGTCCACCACTTATATTTATTTGTGCGGGTGTGGCGAAATTGGCAGACGCGCTAGACTTAGGATCTAGTGGTTTATCCGTGGGGGTTCAAGTCCCTTCACCCGCAGGAAGAAAGGCCTTTCGATAGATTTCGGAGGGCCTATTTTTATTATTTTTATGAAGGAATAAGAGTATGCATACAATTGCAATTATTGATGATGATGTTTATATCGGAAGTATGTTGGAAGAATTGTTAAAGGGGGCCGGTTATGAGACACTGTGCGCCTATTCGGGAACGGAAGCGTTATTGTTATTATCTCAAAAAAAGGCGGATTTGGTTCTTTTAGATTTGATGCTTCCGGGTCTTTCCGGAGAAGAGGTGCTGCCTCATATTACAGGCATTCCGGTGATTGTACTGAGTGCGAAGGTGGATGTACAGGATAAAATTAATCTTCTTTTAGGTGGTGCAGCAGATTACATGACCAAGCCTTTTGACACCGGAGAGTTACTTGCCAGAATTGCAGTACAGCTTCGAAAGTCTGAAAATACCGGTATTGCGGAGACGCTAGTCGTGGATGAACTTATGCTGGATACTTCTACCCATGAGGTGAGAGTGAAGGAGGAACAGGTACGGCTAACAAAGACGGAGTATGCCATTTTAAAACTGCTTATGCAAAATAAGGGCCAGGTGATTGCTAAGTCTGTGATTTTGGACCGTATTAGTGAGGATACGCCGGATTGTACAGAGAGTTCCTTAAAACAGCATATCAGTAACCTTCGTAAAAAGCTTCGGGACGTAGGAGATAGGGAGTATATTGAAGCGGTATGGGGAATCGGTTTTAAACTTTCCTGACATCTTGACCAATTCTTTACACTTTTCTTGACCGCTTTCTTGACTGCTTTCTTGTAGAATGAGTACATCAAAGATAAGGAGGTACTTGGAATGGAATATGTTCTGACCACAGAAAATGTGGGAAAACAATATAAACAGTTCAAAGCATTAAATGGTTTAACCATGCATGTTCCCAAGGGAGCAATTTACGGTTTTGTAGGTAAGAATGGGGCAGGTAAGACAACACTGATACGATTGATTTGTGGCTTGCAGGAACCAAGCAGCGGCAGCTACACACTTTATGGAATGATGAATGATGAAAAGAATATTATCAAGTCACGCCGCAGAATGGGAGCAGTGGTAGAGACACCGTCAATCTATTTGGATATGACCGCAGAGGAGAATCTGAAGGAGCAGTATCGGATTCTTGGATTACCATCCTTTGACAGTATTCCGGAGCTTTTAAAATTGGTAGGCTTAGAGAATACCGGGAAAAAGAAGGCAAGGAATTTTTCGCTGGGCATGAAGCAGCGTCTGGGAATTGCAGTAGCGCTTGCGGGAGATCCTGATTTTCTGGTATTGGACGAACCGATTAACGGTTTGGATCCGCAGGGAATTATTGAAATACGTGAGCTGATTTTGAAATTAAATAGAGAGCGCCAGATTACCGTTCTGATATCCAGTCATATTTTGGACGAGCTTTCCCGTCTTGCTACACATTACGGTATTATTGATGGAGGAAGAATGATTAAGGAGCTTAGCGCAGAGGAATTGGAAGCCGCATGCCGTAAGTGTATGCGTGTGGAGGTAACAGATACGAAAGCTTTGATAAGAGTATTGGATGAAATGAAACTGGATTATAAGATTTTGTCCGAGACCCGGGCAGATATCTTTGCGAAAATGAATATCAGCCGCTTGGCAATGGCTCTTGCAAAGGAAGAGTGTGAATTGATTTCCGTGCAGGAGAAGGATGAAAGCTTAGAGAGCTATTATGTATCTTTAGTGGGAGGTGACAGCCATGTGTAAGTTACTTTCTGCAAGCTTTGTAAGACTTTGGAAGGATAAGGTGTTCTGGCTTTGTTTCATAGGAATGTTTATCATGAACATGTTTATCATTTGGAACGGTTGCCTCCAGGCAAGTGGTGCCATGGCGGAGTATGAATATACGTTGGACAGATATTTTTACAATGAGGCACCCTTGGTTGGATTGTTTAGTGCTATTATCGGCAGTATGTTTGTTGGAACCGAATATTATGAAGGAGCCGTACGCAATAAATTGGCGGTAGGACATACCCGAAGCAATATATATTTATCCAATTTTGTGGTGTGTTATGCGGCAGGACTTTGTATTGTGGCAGCCTGGTTACTTAGTGGTTTTGTGGGAGTTCCTTTTCTGGGAGGTTTACAGGATGGCTTAGGTGGTATACTTAAGACTTTAGCGATTGCGGGTGGATATACAGCGGCGTTCACAGCGATTTTTGCTATGGTAAGTAATTTCGCAAGTAGCAAGGCATCTTTGGCAATCCTTTCAATTTTGGTATATATTGCGTTACTGTTGGCAGCATCTAAAATATATAGCTGTCTGGAGGAACCGGAGACAATTGCATATACTTGGCTTTCCGCAGAGGGCGTGCTACAGATGATGGAGCCGGAGGCCAATCCTCTTTACATAGGTGGAACTAAGAGAACACTTTTTGAATTCCTGTTAGATTTTCTTCCCACAGGTCAGGCGATATTGTTATCTGATGCTGCCACTGTGCATCCGGTTCGCCAGATAATCTGTTCAATGGGAATTACCTTGGGGACACTGCTGGGAGGCATTTGGATTTTTAAGAAGAAAGATTTGAAATAGGAGAGACTATGGAACATCTGTTATGGGCCGTTATCGGCGTACTTATTATGATTATCATATATCTTGCAGGGAAAGTTTACCTGATGCGGAAAAGTGCGAAGGAAATCGCAGATGCATTTGCTGACCGGCTCATAACAGATACCAATACGTTGATTGATATTTCCAGTCGTGACAAGTATATGTGCAAGATTGCAATAAGTATCAATGAACAGCTTCTTCTTCTTCGAAAGCTGCGTCATAAGTATTTAAACGGTGACCGGGAGCTAAAGGATGCTGTCACCAATATATCCCATGACCTTAGGACACCATTAACTGCTATTTGTGGTTACATGGATATTCTGCAAAAGGAGGAGACGTCTGAGGCAGTGAGCCGATATCTGGCACTGATTGAGAACCGCACGGAGAATCTAAAGCAGCTGACAGAAGAGCTATTCCGCTATTCTGTGATATTGTCCACCCAAGAGGATTTAGTGCTGGAGACGGTGAATATTAACGGTATTCTGGAAGAGAGTATTGCCGGCTTTTATGGTGCGCTTACACAAAGGGGAATTGTACCGGAGATTTATATTACCGAGAAGCGTATTGAGCGAGAATTAAATAAAGAAGCATTGCACAGAGTGTTTAGCAACATTCTGAACAATGCTTTAAAGTACAGTGACGGAGATTTGGAAATCTCTTTAATGGATAACGGTGAAATCCGCTTTGCCAACACTGCATCAGGATTAAATGAGGTGCAGGTGGGAAAGCTGTTTGACCGCTTTTTTACCGTGGAAGCTGCACGTAATTCCGGAGGATTGGGTCTTTCCATAGCTAAGACTTTGGTGGAGAATATGGGCGGAGAAATCGGAGCTGTATATGAGAATCATAGGATAATCATTCGGATGAAGTTTTAAAGTGATATGGAATCCGGACAAGTACCTTGACTTTGCAGGTACAATATGGTAACATCTAAAAGAAAAAATTTGATTTGGAGGTTGCTATCATGGAACATATTAAGACCATCGAAACTCGCAATCTGTGTGACAGTGCGAAGAATGGCGGATGCGGTGAGTGTCAGACTTCTTGCCAGTCAGCTTGCAAGACCAGCTGTGGTATCGCAAATCAGCAGTGTGAGAGCACCAAGGAGAGCAAGTAATTGCAAATTCTGAAACGCCGCCTGATAAGGCGGCTGTTTTTATGTTATGGCGACGAGGAAAATGGCATCGTGCTTGCACGATTGACATTTGACGACCGCTAATCAGAGAGGGATTTCGCCAAGCGAATCGTGCGATTGTAAGGAGAAGAAAGATGATACATCAATATAAATTAGGCGGCTACAATATTGTTCTGGACGTTTGTTCCGGCTCTGTTCATGTGGTGGATGAGGTAGCCTATGACATTATCGGAATGTTTGAGGACAATGATAAAGAGACCATTTTAAAGGCAATGGCAGAGAAGTATGGAGATCGTGAGGATATTACTGCACAGGATTTGGAAGAGTGCTATCAGCAGGTAGTTGGGCTGAAAGAAAGCGGCAAGCTTTTTGCATCGGATACCTTTGAAGCTATGGCAGGTACCTTAAAGGAGAAGACCTCTGGTGTAGTGAAGGCTCTTTGTCTTCATGTTGCCCATACCTGTAATCTGAATTGTGAATACTGCTTTGCCAGCCAGGGAAAGTACTCCGGCGACAGAGCGGTAATGAGCTTTGAAGTGGGTAAGCAGGCTTTTGATTATCTGATTGCCAATTCCGGTACCAGAAGAAATCTGGAGGTGGATTTCTTCGGAGGAGAGCCACTCATGAATTTCGATGTGGTAAAGCAGCTGGTTGCCTACGCCCGTAGCATTGAGAAAGAACATAATAAGAACTTTAGATTTACATTAACTACCAATGGTCTGTTAATCGATGATGACGTGATTGAATTTGCCAATAAGGAGTGCAGTAACGTGGTGCTCAGCTTAGATGGACGTAAGGAAATCCATGACCGTTATCGTGTGGACTATGCCGGAAACGGTAGCTGGGAACGTATTGTCCCTAAGTTCCAAAAGCTGGTGGAGGCACGAGAGGGCAAGAACTATTATATGCGCGGTACATTTACCCATGCAAATCCGGACTTTTTAAAGGATATTCAGCAGATGCTGGATCTTGGCTTTACAGAGCTTAGTATGGAGCCTGTAGTGTGTGCGCCGGGTGAACCTTCGGAGCTAACGCAGGAGGATTTACCGATTGTAATGGAGCAGTACGAGAAGCTGGCAGAGCTGATGCTGAAGAGAGAGAAGGAGGGTAATCCATTTACTTTCTATCACTATATGATTGATTTGACCGGTGGACCATGTATCTATAAGCGTATCTCCGGCTGTGGTTCAGGAACCGAATATATGGCAGTGACTCCTTGGGGCGATTTGTATCCATGTCATCAGTTCGTAGGCGATGAGAAGTTCAAGCTGGGTAATATCTGGGATGGAGTAACCAATACAGAGATTCAGGGAGAGTTTGCAAAGTGTAATGTGTATGCTCATCCGGAGTGCCGTGACTGCTGGGCGAGACTTTATTGCTCCGGCGGATGTGCTGCAAATGCATATCATTCTACCGGTTCCATCACCGGCGTATATGAGTATGGTTGTACTTTATTCCGCAAGAGAATGGAATGTGCGATTATGCTTGCCATTGCAAAGGCTTTAGAGGACTAAAATGAATACACCGATTTGTGATTTTGTAAATGAATATAAGGAGAGTGATGCGCTAAGACTCCACATGCCCGGACATAAGGGCAGTAGCTTTCTTGGCGCGGAAGCTCTTGATATTACGGAAATAGAAGGGGCGGACAGTCTGTACGAGGCCTCCGGTATTATTCGGGAAAGTGAGGATAATGCCGGCAGTCTTTTTGGCTGTGCGACCTTTTTTTCTACAGAAGGCTCTTCCCAGTGCATTAGAGCCATGCTTTATCTGGCTATGCTTCATGCTAAGAAGATGGGGAGAGAGCCCTTGATACTGGCAGCAGGGAATGTGCATAAGACGTTCTTAAGCGGGGCGGCACTTTTAGACCTGGCTGTGGAGTGGATGTATCCGACAGAGCAGGCTTCCTATCTTTCTTGTAAGATGAATGGTGCTCTAGTGGAGGAATATTTGGAGAAGCTTTCTGAGAAGCCGGCAGCAGTATATCTGACCAGCCCGGATTATTTGGGGAACGTGGCATCGGTGAAGGAGATTGCGGAGGTGTGCCATCGTCATGGTGTGCTTCTTCTGGTGGACAATGCCCATGGAGCGTATCTTAAGTTTTTGAAAGAGTCTCAGCATCCCTGTGACCTGGGTGCAGATTTCTGTTGTGATTCCGCACATAAGACCTTGCCGGTACTGACCGGTGGAGCTTACCTACATATTGGGGAAGGTGCACCGGAATATCTTACGGGACAGGCGAAGAATGCCTTGGCGCTTTTTGGTTCCACAAGCCCGTCTTATTTAATATTGCAGTCTTTGGATAAGGCAAATGCGTATCTGGCAGATGGATATGCTAACAGGCTGCAAGAGTTTGTCTATGAAGTGGATAAGTGTAAGAAAACCTTGAATGCTCATGGATATGTGCTAATTGGAGACGAGCCTTTGAAGATTACTATTTGTGCAAAGGCTTACGGATATGAAGGAACAGAACTTGCTACAAAGCTGTTAGAAGAGAATATTGTCTGCGAGTTTGCGGATTCGGATTATATCGTGTTTATGGTGACGCCGGAGACGGGAGTAGAGGGACTTGAGAGGCTGACGGAAGTGTTGCTAGCTATACCCCGGGGAGAAGCAATTGTAGAACATCACCCTCGTTTTGTGCAGTGTGAAAGTGTGATGTCCATTCGGGAGGCAATGTTTGCTGTCAGTGAAGAAATCCCGATAATTGAGGCAGAAGGAAGAATTTTGGCAGCAGCCTCTGTAGGTTGTCCACCCGCAGTACCTATTGTGGTATGCGGACAGAGAATTAGCAGGGAAGCGGTGAAAGTCTTTCAGTATTATGAAATCGAGTTGTGTCGAGTGGTGGTGGAGTAAATAATAACGTTCTTAATATAATTTCAAAAAAATTTTATATTAATTCTTGTGCTTTTGTTGATAAACTAGTATAATTTAATAAAAAGAACATTTGTTCTTGTGAAAAGAAGGTTTAGAAATGGATAGAGCACGTATAAAAGCAATTATGGAACAATATGATTCTGTTGTTCATAAAGAGGAAGAAGTTAATATTGAATTTTGGTATGCAAGAGAATTAATGTCTTTATTTGGGTATGAGCGATGGGAAAATTTTGATAAGGCTGTTAATCGAGCAATGAGTTCTTGTGAAACGTCTGGAATAGAGGTTTTAGACCATTTTCGTGGAATCACGAAAATGGTTCAATTGGGTAGTGGTTCTAAACGATATATTAAAGATTATATGCTTACGCGATATGCATGTTATTTAATAGCTCAAAATGGTGACCCAAAGAAAGAAGAAATTGCTTTTGCGCAGAGTTATTTTGCAATTCAGACAAGGAAGCAGGAATTAATAGAGGAACGGATTGCATATATCGAACGTACGGAAGCCAGAGGCAGATTAAAAGAATCTGAAAAGCGATTGTCTCAAAATATCTATGAAAGAGGCGTGGATGATGCAGGATTTGGGCGTATACGTTCAAAAGGGGATACTGCGCTGTTTGGTGGTAAATCTACACAGGATATGAAGAAAAAGCTTGGGGTGAAAGATAGTCGTCCGTTAGCTGATTTTCTTCCAACACTTACAATTGCGGCAAAGAATCTGGCAACAGAAATGACAAATTATAATGTGGAAGAAAAAGATTTGCAAGGAGAAGCTTCCATTACGGTAGAGCATATACAAAATAATTCTACCGTTCGTGAAATGCTAGGGAAACGAGGAATAAGACCTGAGAATCTACCAGCATCAGAAGATATCAAGAAATTGGAACGTAGAGTAAAATCCCAGGAAAAGAAAATTGCAATCCACTCCGGTAAACTTCCGAAGTGTGAATAAAGGGAAATGTATTCAAATAATCAAGAATGCAAGTGTTATTTTTGATAGTATGATTTTATGCTAGGTGTTTAGTTGGTAGAAATGAGGTATCACAAATATTTTCAAAGTTTTATAAGAATTATAGATCTCATGCCGTACATTATCCGGCTAGACTTTGAAAGGTAGGAACTTGTGGGGCAAGATGTAATTTTGATTATTGAGAAGGAATATAAAGGAAAGTAAGAGCTATGAACCTGCGAACAATTATGTTTTTTCCACAGTTTCAGAATATGGAGATAATTGATAACATTAGAAAGCAATATGATCCTCTTGCAGACATGGTACGTCCCCATATTACCGTGGTGTTTCCCTTTGAAAGTTCGATGAGTGATAATGGGCTTGCAGAGATCTTGGAAGTGCGGTTGCAGGCCGTAGCACCATTTGAGTTGGAATTAGGTGGCATCAGTAAGCAAGAAGATGTTTTTGGATACTATCTATTTCTGGATGTTATAAAAGGCAGAGAAGAAATATGTCAGATTCATCAAATTTTATACGACAATGAGTTTAAAGACTTTGACAAGGGATACCCGTATATTCCGCATATGACTATTGGAAAATTATCTTCGTCGCAGGAGTTAAATGATGCTTACGATGCCATAAAGGATGAAAAGAGCCATTTTGTGACTATGGTTAATAAGATTTCCGTAGAGATGATTGGTGATAAGGAAGAGTCTATTATTATTCTAGAGAAGCACTTGAAGTAGGGGGAATAGGAGAATTCACCATGAAAATAAAATGTGTATGGGAACATAACGGCAATGATTCGCTTTTATATTCCAGCAATTTTGTGGGTGCATTTACGAGAGGGGAGTCCAAGGAGATTGCTCTGAACAAGATGCAGCGTGAGGTGGAGGCGTATCTTCGATGGAAAAGCGGCGCATTGGAGGAGATTACCGAAGTCAGCATTGAGCAGGAAAAGGCGTCCACCATTGATGTCTGTGATGCAGACAGTGACGTAATTTTTGAAGAGGAGAAAAAGCCTCTTACCATGGAAGCGTATCAGGAGCTGAAGGCTTTGGCGCTAAAATCTGCTGAAGATTTTCTGGCGTTGTATGAGTCTATACCGGATAAGCATGTAAGCGCACTGGAACCAAAGAAGTGCTTTCTTGGTCAGAAACCGCGAACTGCGGAGGAGATGTATGTACACACCAGAAGTGTAAACAGCTACTATTTCGGAGAAATCGGCGTGGAAGCAGATAATGAGGGAACTATCTATGAATGTCGCAAGCGGGGATTTGAGCTTCTGGAACAGCAGGAGAATTTCTTGGAGAATAAGGTGATTCTGGGAAGCTATGATGAGGAGTGGTCTGTTAGGAAGGTTCTTCGAAGATTCATCTGGCATGACAGAATACATGCAAAGGCAATGTACCGTATGGCGGTAAAGACCTTTGGAGAAGGATGTTGCGAGGATGTGTTCCGGTTCAATGGCTAGGTAATATAAGGCAACAGGCAGTTGCTTTACGGCACCCAGATAATGATAATATAATCGTATTCATGGAGGGAACGATTATGCAGACGAAAGATGTTATAATGAAATTACGTACAGATAAGGGACTAACTCAAGAAGAACTTGCCAAGGAGGTATTCGTAACCAGACAGGCTGTTACACGCTGGGAGGCTGGGGAAACAACACCAAATGTGGAAACACTGAAGCTACTTTCCAAGTTGTTTGATGTCTCTATCAATACACTCTTAGGCTCGCCCAGACAGCTTATATGTCAGTGCTGTGGAATGCCTTTAGATGATACAACACTTAGTAAGGAAACGGATGGAAGCTTTAATGAGGAGTACTGTAAATGGTGCTATACTGATGGTAAGTTTGTTTATTCAAATCTTGGACAGTTGACAGATTTCTTGGTGGAGCACATGTCTAATGAACAGTGGCCGCAGGAGCAAGTGAGAGCTTATTTAGAGGAACAGTTACCAAAGCTGAAGCGTTGGAGCAAAGAATACTAAAGGTTAAAGATAAATGAGCAATAGGATTTTATTAACTGCATTCCGGGGTAGCAGTGCAGAGTTATTAATAAGCGATTGGAATGAGTATCCCCAAATCATCCTTCCCAATGATAAAATCAGGGATTCTGAGTTAGTGATAGCTGCGCTGGAACAGGAAAACTATGATTATATCATAAGCTTTGGACAGAAGCCTAATATCAGGGATAAGGTATATGTTGAGACAATGGGAAAGCAAGGAGCGGTATGTATTGAGACAAGCTTTCCATGGAATCGGTTAAGGCATTTATGTCAAGAAAGAGGACTAAGTATAGTCATTTCAACTAATGCAGGGACGTCTTTTTGCAACCAGCTGTATTATAATGGACTACAGTATATTCAACAAAATGATATCAACACTAAAATGATATTTATACACATTCCTTTTGAGAAGAATATTTCTGATATGAAGTGTTTTAGGTTACATATGCAGGAAGTGTTGAAGCAGATTTAAGAATTAACAGGCAGGGAGAAATCTCTGCCTGTTCTAGATTAATCCTCTCTATAAAACTTGCTACGCCATTTGATGGCTTCGTCCCGGTATTTGGTGGCTGTATCCATTAGTTCATTGTACTGAAGCTTGGCACTTTCAATCATCTTATTTCTTTTATAGAGCTCTGATTTTAAGGAAGATAACTGGGAGGTTAAGCCTGCTTCTACCTGGGCAAGGTGAGCCGCATATTCATTTTCCATAGCGGAAAGCTTGGATGCGTGTTCCTTTTGGAGTTCCTCTATGCGGGCATTCAGCTGGTTTTCAAAGGAGCAAAGTGATTCTACGGTTCCATTATTATGTACAAGGAGAATACATTGCTGCTGCGCTGTTTCTGCAACCAATAAGAGCCCGGTTTTTAGAGGAATACAATGGAGTGTGGGCTGTGTAAGGAAGCTTTGTGGAAGAAGCACACTATTCTCTGTGGCAAAGGGGCAGATGCTTTTGATACAGTAGGAGTCATCCAGAGGGTTCTTCACCAGATAGAAAAGAATGAGTTGGTTATTTAATACGGTAAGATATGGTTTTGAGCAGTCGGGAGTGTCCTGGCTGCTTAATTTATATAAAATATTTAAGTCCGTGATACTGCGCACAATAAGGTCCTGCTTTTGATTTTGGTAGGCGTAATATAATGTCTTGTCAAGGATGGTATCGGTCATATCAGAGGCATAGTCGTTACATAGAATAATGGCACGCTCCAGTGCTTCTCCGGAGGCATTACGTAAGCATATCAGGGAATCTGTAGTGTATAAGAAAAGATTTTTCTGGGCGTCAAGGGAATAGATGCTGCTCATGTCCGTGTTACCTGCTTTTCCGGTGTGACGAATATACACACCAATTCTAAGATAAGTATACTTGTAGTGTACGGAAATTATGTAATTTTTTTCGTGAACGAACCTTGGGGAGGGGAGTGCATATAATAATAGAAAAGAGATAAGGGAGTCAGACGTTTATGGCAAGAAATAGGGCATCCAAATGTGGATGCAGAACCAGAATCGTTAGCAATGTGGTACAGAATCTGAAGCAGGATTGTAACGGAGTGTGTACCAATCCCATTTTTGAATCACCTGATGTATTAAGCATTATGGCACCGCTTATTTATGATGAAATCGGAATCAATTTATGTACTACAATACCCTTGGGAGTAGATATTCCTACCACATATCCAACTGCGGTTTCAGCAAAGGCGCAGGTACTTGGGATGGACTTCACCTACGGAGAAGACAATGTGGAAATTGAAGAAATTCCCGGAAGACCCAACTGTTATCTGGTGACACTGACCAATATTACAGTGTCTTTTGCAGTCAGATTGTACGACAGTGCATGTAGGTTGGTTGGTACAGTGTTCCCAACCGCGGTTTATCTGCCGTCTGATACAGAGGCGGAAACCTATGATGAGGATACGAACCCGGCAGGTGTGCAGCTGGAAATATTTGCTCCTTACGGAATCAGCTATGAGCCGGGTGCAACACCTACTCCGATTTTAAATGTAATAGGTTTTCTTACCGGTAATAATTTCGTACAGCAGGGATTGAATCTATATGCAATGGCAAAGGTATTGTATTTCGATTTGGCAGAAGGAACCGTGTCCATGGGATTAACCATGGTGCTGCAGAGTCTGTACTTTGCCGGTTACGGTGTGCCCAGTGAAGGTAAGATCTGCACACCCAAGGGAAGCCTGGAGGAAGCAGACAATTCCCGGTGTATGAATTTCGTAGCAGGGGACCTTTTGAATCTGGCAATCAGACCGCTTGAGTTGTCCATCGGTGATTGTGAATGCCAGTCACAGAACATGGATTCATCATGTGATAGTTGTGAAAATGCTTCTTCCGGCAGTTGTGGCTGTCAGAGTTGTATTGTGGAATAAAACTGAATAAGTAAATTTTTTTTGGGAATCATAAAATTTTAGCATGATATGTTGAATTTCTGTGATTCCTTTTTTGTGGTTGACATTTGCAGAAAATGGTAGTAATATCTAAACAAAGAAAACGTTTTCCTAAACGTTTTAACACATCATTAGAAACTAAGCAAGAGAAGCGTAAGAGAGGTTTATTATGAAAACAAGATTAGCATTAGAAACCAAAAACTTATATGGAAAAGAAATTGAAAACTGTACCAACGAAGAGCTTTACTATGCGCTGTTAAATGCAACGAAGGAAATGATTGATGAGACGCCGGTTATTGAAGGTGAGAAGAAGGTATATTATATCTCAGCGGAGTTCCTTATCGGAAAGCTGATGAGCAATAATTTAATTAACTTAGGTGTATATGATGAAGTTGCGCAGCTTCTTGCCTCTAAGGGTAAGAGCCTTGCAGAAGTGGAAGAGGTAGAGCCGGAACCATCTCTTGGTAACGGTGGTCTTGGACGTCTGGCGGCATGCTTCCTTGACTCTATCGCAAGCCTTGGACTTCCCGGCGACGGTATTGGTCTGAATTATCATTTTGGCTTATTTAAGCAGGTATTTGAGAATAAATTACAGACTGCTGAGAAGAACGAATGGATTGAAAAGCAGTCATGGCTTACGAAGACAGATGTGACTTATGATATTGCATTTGGCGACAGAGTAGTGAAGAGCCGTCTTTATGATATTGATGTAGTAGGATACGAGCAGGGCAAGAATAAGCTTCATTTATTTGATATTGAATCTATTGATGAGACTCTTGTCAAGGACGGCATCAATTTTGATAAGGAAGAAATCGAGAAGAACTTAACGCTGTTCTTATATCCGGATGATTCCGATGAAGCAGGTAACTTACTTCGTATCTATCAGCAGTACTTCATGGTGGCAAGTGGTGCCAGATTAATCTTAGATGAGCTGAAGGCGAAGGGACATGACTTACACAAGATGAATGAGTATGTAACCATTCAGATTAACGATACTCATCCGACCATGGTTATCCCGGAGTTAATCCGTATTCTCACCAAGGAGGAAGGGTTTACTACTGATGAGGCAGTGAGTGTTGTAAGTAAGACCTGTGCTTACACCAACCACACTATTCTTGCAGAAGCGTTGGAGAAGTGGCCTCTTGCATATCTGGAGAAGGTAGTTCCTCAGCTTGTACCAATTATCAAGGATTTAGACAAGCGTATTAAGAAGTCTTATCCGGACCCGAAGGTACAGATTATTGATGAGAATAACCGTGTGCATATGGCTCACATTGATATTCATTTCGGATATTCCGTAAATGGTGTTGCAGCCATTCATACAGAGATTTTAAAGGAGACAGAGCTGAATCATTTCTACAAGCTCTATCCGAATAAATTTAACAATAAGACCAATGGTATCACCTTCCGCCGCTGGTTATTATCTTGTAACAAGGAATTAACTGCACTTTTGGAGGAAAAGATTGGCAGTGGCTTTAAGAAGGATGCAGCAGAGCTTGAAAAGCTTCTTGCATTCAAGGAGGATGAAGCCACCTTAGATGCCATTGCAGCAATCAAGAAGGGGAAGAAGGAAGCTTTGGCAGCCCACATTGCTAAGGCAGAGGGCGTAGAGCTTGACCCAAGTTCCATCTATGATATCCAGATTAAGAGACTCCATGAGTATAAGCGTCAGCAGATGAATGCTCTTTATATCATTCATAAGTATTTGGAAATCAAGGGCGGAAAGAAGCCTGCAACTCCCATTAGCTTTATCTTTGGGGCAAAGGCAGCTCCTGCATATGTGATTGCACAGGATATTATTCATTTACTTCTTGTTTTACAGGAAATCGTAAATAATGACCCTGAGGTTTCTCCATATATGAAGGTGGTTATGGTAGAAAATTACAACGTAACCTATGCGGAGAAGTTAATCCCGGCATGCGATATCTCTGAGCAGATTTCTCTTGCAAGTAAGGAAGCTTCCGGTACCGGTAACATGAAGTTTATGTTAAACGGTGCGGTTACCTTAGGAACCAGCGATGGCGCTAATGTAGAAATTAATGAATTAGTTGGTGATGAGAATATTTACATTTTCGGCGAAAAGTCCGATACTGTAATTAAGCACTACGAGAAGGCGGATTATGTTTCCAAGGACTTCTACAACAACAGTCCTGTAATCAAGGAGGCAGTGGACTTTATCGTAAGTGAGCAGGCATTAGCGGTTGGTCAGAAGGAGAACTTAGAGCGTCTTTACAATGAGCTCTTAAACAAAGACTGGTTTATGACCTTACTTGACTTAGAGGATTATATCAAGGTGAAGAATCAGATGTTTGAGGATTACAGAGACCAGGCGAAGTGGAAGAGGATGAGCCTGGTAAATATTGCAAAGGCAGGTTTCTTCTCATCTGACAGAACCATTGCAGAATATAACGAAGATATTTGGAAGTTAAGATAAGCAAAAGGGGTTACATTGAGTATGAGACGAAGCGGTATTTTATTACCCGTTTCCAGTATTCCGTCAGAGTACGGAATCGGAACATTTGGCAAAAAGGCATATGAGTTTGTGGACTTTTTAAAGGCATCCGGGCAGAAACTGTGGCAGATTCTGCCCCTGGGCCAGACCGGGTATGGGGACTCTCCTTATCAGTCATTTTCTACCTTTGCAGGGAATCCGTATTTTATTGATTTAGTAGAATTGATTGAAGAGGGACTCCTTACCAAGGCAGAGTGTGACAGTTATGATTTCGGAATAAATCCGGAGTATATAGATTATGAGAAGGTATACTTAAGTCGTTATAAGGTACTTCGTAAGGCCTATGATCGTGCGCTTTTAAAGGGCATTGAAAAGGAGAAGACTTATCAGGAATTTGTAAGTAGAAATGCAGATTGGCTTCAGGACTATGCACTATACATGTCTGTTAAGGATTCTTTTGGTAGTGTGTGCTGGATAGAATGGGATGAGGATATTCGTCTTAGAAAGCCTGAGGCGGTCAAAGAATATACTGAGACACTGGCAGATGAAATCGGCTTTTATAAGTTCCAGCAGTATCTGTTTGTAAAGCAGTGGAAAGCATTAAAGGAGTATGCAAATAAGCAGGGAGTGCTGATTGTAGGCGATATTCCAATCTACGTGGCATTTGACAGTGCTGATACTTGGGCAAGTCCGGAGCTTTTCCAGTTAGATGAAGAAAATCTTCCCATCGGTGTGGCAGGATGTCCCCCGGATGCATTCAGTGAGACAGGACAGCTCTGGGGTAATCCACTGTATGCATGGGATTATCATGAGAAGACGGATTTTGACTGGTGGATGAAGCGTATTGCGTACTGCTATGAGTTGTATGATATCGTACGTATTGATCATTTCAGAGGCTTTGATGAATATTGGTTTGTGCCTTATGGTGATGAGACTGCAGTGAACGGCCACTGGACCAAGGGACCGGGATATAAGCTTTTTGAAACCATGAAGAGAAAGCTTGGGGACAAGGCAGTGATTGCAGAGGATTTAGGATTCCTTACCGATTCCGTTATCGAGCTTGTGGAGAAGACCGGCTTCCCGGGAATGAAGATTATGGAATTTGCCTTCGGAAGTGATGCAAACAATGAGTATTTACCACATAATTATAAGCCAAACAGCATTGTCTATACCGGAACACATGACAACGAAACCATCATGGGCTGGTATGAAAATGTGGGTGATCCGGATCGCACTTACGCAGATGAGTATCTGGGTATTAAGGAGGGAGACAAGGTAAACATGAAGTTTATCGCAGCAGCACTTTGCTCCGTGGCGGATACGGTAGTCATCCCTATGCAGGATTATCTGGGACTGGGCAATGAAGCCCGCATCAATACCCCATCTACCTTAGGCGGTAACTGGGAATGGAGAATGAAGGACGGTGTCCTGACGGAGAAGCTTGCAGAAGAAATTTATAAAATGACAAAAAATTACGGAAGACTCTAGGGTCTTCCGTTTTAATTATTATTCAAATGTCTTAGCAGAAAGTACCGAGTTATGGTACTCGCGCTCGTATGTAACGTCTTTGTCAAACCAGTCCGGCGGGATAAAGCCTTCCGCAGATTCCGTACTTCCGAATTCCACTTCTGCCATTACCAGAGGGGCAAATGGCGGGTCAAAAACATCCAGCTCAATCGTCAGAGTGTACCCTTCCGGAGGTGCCGGGAAAGTTTTCTCAAACTGGGGGTTCTCTAACGGAATCAGGTATCTTCTCTTGGATATCAGATTACCGTCGATTTTTTCGCGAAGATGATAATATGCCTCTTCAGTAAGGGCAAGATTATATTCTTCTCTTGCCATCATGCCTTTCCCTTTATAGGTAAGGATATAGGTGTTATCCTGCTTGCGGATACGTACCACAGGATTGATATTTAAGTATCCCTGCTCGATGTAATGACAAGGATATTGCTCCAGATTTTCCGGCAGACTCTTTAAAGTAAATTTACGTTCAATTTCCATTCTAATTGCTCATTTCTATATGTATTTTAATTCGCTACTTGGTATAAGCAAATTGTTAGTTATAGTATATCTCAAATCCATATAGAAAAAAAGTAAAACATTTGATATTATTATAAAAAAGTTATAAATTCTATATCTGGGAGGTCTTTTTTATGAGCAAAATAGCTGTATTTTTTGTAGATGGATTTGAGGAAATTGAAGGATTAACCGTGGTTGATTTGTGCCGAAGAGCAGGCATAGAGGTAGATATGGTTTCCATGATGGAAAAAAGAGAGGTTATGGGAGCACATCAGATTCCCATCCGCTGTGAAATCATGTTTGATGATATTGAGAAGAATGGTTACGATATGGTAGTTCTTCCGGGAGGCGCAGGTCACAAGAAGCTGGAGGCACACGATGGTCTGATGGCTCTTGTGGATGAATATTTTAAGAATGACAAGTATGTGGCAGCAATTTGTGCTTCGCCAAGTATTTTGGGCCGCAGGGGTATTTTGGAGGGCAAGAAGGCTTGCTGTTTCCCATCTTTTGAGGAGCATCTGCAGGGAGCAGAGGTGTCCTTTGATAATGTATGTGTGGATGGTAAGGTGATTACTTCCAGAAGTATGGGCACTTCTATCGACTTTGCACTGGCGATTATTGAAGCTTTAGAAGGTGCAGAGCTGGCAGATAAAAAGGCAAAAGAGATTGTATATAGATAGGCAGGTTTTGAAAATGGATTTTAATAGTGTAAATAAGGAGCTTTTGGGTTTTATAGAAAGTAGTCCCAGCTCATATCATGTAGTAGAGAATGTCAGTACTTCTCTTGATAAGCAGGGATTTATCTCCCTTTCGGAAAAAGAGTGTTGGAAGATAGAATACGGCAAGGATTATTATGTGACCCGTAATGGTTCTTCCATAATCGCTTTTCGTATGCCTAAGCAGGAGGCAAAGGGCTTTCATATCATTGCAACCCATAGTGATTCTCCAACCTTTAAGGTTAAAGAGCATCCTGAGATGGCGGTGGAAGAAAGGTATGTGAAGTTAAATACCGAAAAGTATGGCGGTATGATTCTGTCTACCTGGCTGGATAGACCTCTTTCCGTGGCAGGCCGTGTGGTATATAAGGCGGAGGATGGTCAGGTGAAGATTGCCACCGTCAATGTGGATAAGGATTTGCTGGTGATTCCCAATGTAGCTATTCACATGAATAGAGATATGAATAAGGGCGTGGAGTACAATCCTCAGGTGGATATGCTGCCCTTAATGGCCATGCAGCCGGAAGAAGGTTGTAAGGGACTTTTGGTGAAGGAAATCAGCGAAGTTTTGGGTATTTCTGAGGATGCTGTTTTAGGGCACGATTTGTATTTATATGTTCGTGATAAGGGGCGTACCATCGGAGCAGATGAAGGCTTTATATTATCTCCCAAGCTGGATGATTTGCAGAGTGTATATGCGCAGGTGGCGGCATTATGTGCAGCAGAACCTACAGAATATATTACAGTGGCAGCGGTATTTGATAATGAGGAAATCGGCAGCGGCACCATGCAGGGCGCTGATTCGACACTTCTATCCGACGTGCTGGAGAGAATTGGGGAAAGTCTGGAGCTTAGCAGAAATCAGTATCTGAGTATGATTGCTGACAGTTTCTTGATTTCTGCAGATAATGCTCATGCAGTACATCCCAATCATCCGGAGAAAGCGGACCCTACTAACAGACCGTATTTAAATGGCGGTATTGTAATTAAATACCACGGAAGTCAGAAGTATACAACAGATGCGGTATCTACGGCCAAGATGAAGCTTTTGTGCGAGAAGGCGCAGGTACCCTTCCAGACCTATCACAACCGTTCGGATATCCTGGGGGGCTCTACATTAGGTAATATTTCTACATCACATGTATCCCTCTCTTCCGTGGATGTGGGACTTCCGCAGCTTGCCATGCATTCCGCAGTAGAGACCGGAGGAGGTAAGGATACTGCGTATGCTATTGAGGTATTTAAAGAATTTTACAGAGAGTAGTTATTGTGGATGGCATGCTTATTAAGGAAGATAGAGCAGAGACATGGTGTGTAATGACACCATGTCTTATTATTTTGTCCTGAAAAAGGGTTTTTCTTCAGTTTGGCAAGAGTCAGAGTATCGGAAGAGACTAAAAAAATAGGAAATTAGTCTGTAGACAACGTTTTCCAAATGAAATAAGATGTACTAAAGGTACAGGATATTCGGGATAAATTATGAGAGTAGGTAAATGTGAAATGAAAAAAGAAGAATTTTTTGATGAACAGATTTTAGATATGATTAATCAGTCTGAGCAAATGAGTGTTGATAATAAAGATGTTTTGCGTGAAGAAAATCAGAAAAATGAAAAAAAAGAAGCTGATGAGCGCAGTATTTACACCGGAATTCGCATGTGTGGGAAATGGATATATTTTGAACGCCGGTTATTGGCAGAGGATTCAATTTCTATGATGGTGCCGGATAACTTTGTCCCTATGACCAAGGATGCGGTAAAAGTAAAATATCCGTCGGAACATCGCCCTGAAACGATTTTGACAGATGAAACGGGAACAGTAAATCTTTTGTTTCAGTATATGGAGGGAGAGGTGGATTCCACAACAATAGAAACATTTCGGAATCAGGTCTTTGGATTGATGAAATATGCAAATCCGGGAATCAAAGAAAGAGAAGTAGGTGAAATCGATATAGAAGGACATCGCATTGCATACGTAGAGTTTACGAACAATGCCTTAGGGGGAAAGCTATATAATTTAATGTTTTATATCAGTGTAAAAGGAAGACCACTAATGGGAAGTTTTAATTGCATAACAAAGGATATGAAATATTGGCAACCTGTGGCAGTTGAAATGATGCAGTCTATTAAGATTGTGGACGATGAAAGAGAAATATAAAAGGAGTTTTATATGGGACAGATTATTTCTTTTCAAAATTTGTCAGTTACACCGTATGAAGTTGAGAAACTGATGGATATAAAAATAGAGCACAAAATTAATGAGCATAGCACTTTATATGTTAAAGCATTACTTTCTGAAGAAATAAAGGATGAGTATGTGAAAAACTGCAGACAGGGAAGTGATGTCAGTTTATGTATAAAAAATACGGAAAACGATGGTGTGCTGTTTTGTGGAATTGTAAAAGATATTGAGGTGAGTTTTGCGCAAGGCTCTTATTATATGGAATTATATGCAGTTTCGTACAGCTACTTATTAGACATAGAAAAGAAGAATCGTACCTTTCAAGATAAACATAAAACCTATGAGTTATTAGTGAAGCAGATCATGGGGAAATACGAAGATGCAATGATAATTGATGTGGCCTCACAAGGAAAAGAAGTGGGACAGTTGATTGTACAGTATCAGGAAACGGATTGGGAATTTCTTAAGAGGCTGGCTTCTCATTTTAATACCAGTATAGTAAATGATGTTCATTATAATAAAATCAGATGTTATTATGGCGTACCCGGTGGTGGAACGCATATGTTGGAAGCCTTTAATTATAGCGTAAAACGTGATATGGGAAAATTCCTGAAATTATCGCAAAATGGTATAGATGGAATTACAGAACGTGACTTTGTGTATTATGAAGTAGAATCGGAAGAACCGGCTAATATAGGGGATGTTGTTAATTTTCAAGGTCAGGAATTGTATGTATGTCAGGTAGAAGCACGCATAAATAGAGGTGTGTTTCTATTCTATTTAACGTTGACAACGAAAAATGGAATGCGCCAGCTTTTCCAAATGCACAATAAGATTGTGGGAGTTTCTCTGAATGGGAAGATTGATGAAATAGAAAATGATAGAGTGAAAGTTTCTCTGCAAATTGACAAGGAAGCAAATCATACGAATGAAAACCAGTGCTTTTTTCCGTATTCCACAATTTATTCATCAAAAGATGGCAGTGGTTGGTATTGTATGCCGGAGACAGGTGATTCTGTGCGTATATATTTTCCGGATGGTATAGAAGAGCATAGTTATGCCATTAGTTCTGTCCATGATGAAGTGGATACGGATATGCAGACGGGTTCAGGAAGTGGAGCAGGTAATGACGAGTATAGTGGGCAAAGGGATAATCCGGCCATTAAGTCTTTACGGAATCAGAATGGTAAAGAAATTCGATTGACACCCGGAGGAATATATATTATTTCCGATGGAACAACGATTACTTTGACAGATGAGGGTGGTGTTTCTGTGGTGAGTGATCAGAATATAGAGTTTAAATCCGACCAAAATATTGTTATCAGTGCGGAACAGGATGTTAATATTGTAGGACTTGCCGGGGCTTATTTGAGCTGTAATGAAACTGCATCCATCAGAATCGAAGAAAACGTGGAAGTAATTGGGCAGGAAGTGAAAGCAAACTAATGGGGGTGATGTAGTGCAAGGAATTGATTTGGAACGAAAAGGAAAAGAATTGGCTACAGAACTGGATGGTTATGTTAAGAATCATTTTGAGGAATTAGTAGAAAAATTTGTAAAGTGTTTTTCTGACTATTGTGACCAAATTGCGGAAATGCAAAAGCAGGGCAAAAAAGGAAACATCGCATATATTCACTTTTCTGTATTAAGAACCAATATCCTACTAAAAAAACATGAACTCCGTATAGACGCATATGATGAAAACTGGTATCTGGATTCTGTGGAATGTGCTTACAATTATCCTGTGGAGGAGATTTACAGCTATTTGGAAAAGTATAGTGAGGCAGTCATGGATTTATGGCAAAAATCACAAGGGATAAACGATTTGGCTGATGCATACAGAAAAGTATTTGATGCAAGCAATATCTATCTTTTTTATATTGCAGAACTGATTCGTATGGGGATGAAAAGAATGAGCAAGTCAGAAGCTTTTTTGTCTCTGAGAAAAGCGGAATGCTTTATTGTGGGAATTGGCGGATACAGGGATCGTTTTGATATATTGTACAAAGAAGACCACACCATAAAAGACAGTAGAGAAGTTAAAAGATTTTTGCAGTCAGGTGAGCAGCGTGTATTCAGTTATGAAATATGTGAAAAACTTGATCTGTCAAACGGTAATTATGAAGACATGGAATTTCAATATTCATCCTTCGCAGAATGTGACTTTTCAAAAAGCAGTCTTTCAAAGAGCAGACTCATATTTTGCAATCTAAGAAATGCTGTCTTCAAAGATGCAAAAATGGATAAAATGAAGATTTTTGATGCAGATTTTGCCGGAGCAAGATTAGAAAATGTTGATTTTAGTGGAGCAAAATTGAAATGTATATCTTTCGAGGGAGCAGAGTTAAAAAATGTAAATTTTTCTAATGCGATTATAGCGGAAGATATCAATTTTAAGGATGCAAAAATGATAGACTGCGTACTCCCGGAAGGCAGGTAGGATATGGAATATTTTATAATGCAGACGGACAGTCGTTTGCGTAGATTGCCACAGTTTCAAATACCAAAGGAATTATTAAGCATAAGTGGTATCGAACAAGCTAATCGTAAAGAATCAGTTTCTGTTATCTATGTGACAGGGAATAAAGGGTTAAGCATTGAATATCCGGATTATATTTCCGGCCCCATTCCATTAATAGCAGAAAAGTTATATAAGATTTTAAGAAAGTATCAGCAGGATACAATATTTCATCAGGTTGTACTGATTGAAAAAGATTCAGGAGTGCAAAAGGTGTATTATCTGATGATACCACCAAGCTTGGAATGTGCAAATAAAAGTAAAACGGCATATGATAGAGCCGGAAATGTGCTGGATTTTGTGTTAGATGCAGAATGTATAGGGAAAAACAGAATGTTCAGAGTTCCGGAACTAAAGAATCAGATTGTGGTGCGGCTTGATGTAGCAGAGAGTATTTTGCGGAGAGATGCCAGTGGGATTTGGTTTGAGCCGTTAAAACAGTAAGGAGAAATGGATATGTCAGATGAAATGCGAAATGAAGCAGAAAATCCTCAGGAACAAGAGGTACAATATCCCTATGTAGTGCGTGGTGCTAAAATCTATTGTACATGTGGCTCTCATGTCAGGAAATTGGATATGCCGGTATCGCATGGTTCCTATATTAGAGATAAAGCCATGATGAATCAAACCGATTGCAAGGTGGGGATTGAACAAAATATTCCTCCTTTTGGGGCATGTTTTTCAGAAAATAAAGATGGTATAGATATACAGATTCATGATGCTACTGGTTTGGTGCCATATACGGATGAAAATGGTAATCCGGTGGAGCCGCAATTACCTATAGAAGGAAAATTATGCGAGCCCAAGCTTCCGGCACAATGGCAGGGAGCACAGGAAGATACTCTTGTAGATGGCCAGCCGGCTTTGAAGGCTGATTGTAGCATAACATGTAGTTATGGAGGCACGATAGCATTTATGGATTCCGGTCAGGAAGTGTATTAATGCAATAGGTATAAGAAAATAACCAGGAGAGAAAGAATGAATGAAATAGATGTGTTTGATGAATTTCATCATGGACAAGTTCATATTGAATGTATTTTACCTATACAGATATTGCAGGAACTGAAAATAGTAAGAAAAGTAAATGAACATGGCGTATTATTGGTTAAGGGAATCCTGGATGAGAATGGGAAAGATGCCATTGAGAGAGTTGGAAGCAAAGAACCTATCGTTGTATACGGAAAAAATGATTCACAGGAGATAATCTTATTCTCCGGTGTCATAACGGAAACGAATGTGTGTTGCAGAAATGGTATATATCATATAACGATTACCGGTTTGTCATGGAGTAGTTTGCTGGATTATAAAGAAAGAAATCGTTCATTTCAGAATAAGGAGATGAGCTATTCTACAGTAATTCGTACAGTATTAGAAGATTATACGGATAGTATATGTCTATATGGAATTGATGGCAGTGAACAAAGTATCGGACAATTTGTTTTACAGTATGGGGAAACAGATTGGGAATTCTGTAAACGTTTGGCAACGCATTTTAATACATGTCTTGTGGCTGATGTATCCGGAAATGGACCACGATTCCACTTGGGCTTACCGAAAAGACCGGAAAAAATTAGCAATATCGAGAGTGTTGTCGTAAGAAGAGATAGTGCGTCTTACCAAAAGGCCTTGAAAGAAGGCTTTTTTGTGGTGGAAGAACAATTTGTGAAATATCACATAAATGCGCAGGTACATATAGGACTTGGTTCTAAAGTCGATTATGATAATAAAGTGTTCATTGTGCAGGAGTGTCACATTTATTTACATAAAGGTGTTCTGTGTTATGAGTATGTACTAGGGGATGAAGCTTCCTTAGTGATAAGCAGAAAATGCAATGAACGGATAAAAGGTGTTTCCTTGTTGGGTGAAGTTTTAGCTAGTACGAATCAGAGTATTAAGATGAAGCTGGCAATTGATAAGGAACAGCCGGTGGATACTGCATGTTGGTTCCCCTATGCGTCTCAGGCCAATAATCTGTTTTACTGTATGCCGGAAATAGGAACATCTGTATCCTTACTCTTTCCAACTGCGGAAGAATCTGACTGTATTGCCATGAATGCAGTCAGAAGAAATGGTGGTAATTGTGCAAAGACTTCCAATCCACAGATAAAGTATATGGGAACTCCGGAAGGCAAAGAGTTTAAGCTGGGAATTACGGATATTGACTTTTCGGCCCATGAAAAGCTGTTTATGTCTTTGGATGGCAAGAAGGGTGTTACCGTACAGAGTGATGGTAATGTCAATGTCTTTACAAAGCAGAAGCTTTTGATGGAAGCAAAGGAGTTAGTCAAAATCTTTGCCAAAACCGGAAATATTGTAGTAGGGGCAAAGGAAAGCTCTTCTCTTTATTTACTGGGGGGACCAGATGGAGATACTCATATTAAGGCAGGGAATAATCTGATATATGAAGGCCGAAGAAAGGAGATATTCACAGAACGGTTAAACTCTGAAATTGCTTACGAAGAGAAGAAGTTTGACTGGGGGAAACTTGCGTGCAATGTACTGATTGGTCTGGCTGCGGTTGCATTGACTGTGGCAACTGCCGGAGCAGCAGCGGTGGCTTTGGGTGCAGCAGCAGCTACAGTGGGAGCAGTAGTTATAGGTGGAGCAATAAGTGGAACTATTGCTGTCGGTGTCATGGCTGCATCGGATATAATATCCGGGGAAGTGAGTGATGCAAAGGATTATGCGTTAGCCGGATTAAAAGGAGCAATTGAAGGGGCAATATCTGGTGCCATATTGGGAATTCCGGCGTTAGAAGGTGCAAAACTATTTGTAAAAATGCTTGCCAGTGGAGGTGTGTCCTTCTTAACAGATGCAATAGGGCAGGGAATTGATATTTTATTTAATGGTGGAGAGTATAACTGGGGACAGGGATTGCTTTCTTTTGGAATAGGATTTCTAATGCCGCTGGGTTCAGAGTTGATACGAAAAGGAACGCGTAAATTACTTGAGAAGTTTGGCAAGAAGATGCCGACTTGGTTGGATGATGCATTCTGTAAGCTGGATGGAGATCCGGTTGATATGATTAGTGGCAATGTATTATATGATGTAACCGATTTTGAACTTCCGGGACCGATACCATTGCAGTGGAGAAGGACATGGTGTAGTGCCAGCCGTATTGTAGGACATTTAGGTCACGGTACCCGTTATAGCTACGAAATGGGATTAGAAGTATTGGAAGATGAGTATGCTGTAGCGGTATATCTGCAGGACGGCCGTGTGGGAATATTTCCCGATATTATGGTGGGTGAGGAAAGCTTCAGCTATGAAAATAGGATGTTGCTTAGAAGAAAAGACAACTACTATGAGTTGCTTGATCCGGAATCCAGATATTTATACATTTTATCACCAAGTGAAGATGGCTATTTGCCATACAAACTGACGATGATAAAGAATGCTTTGGGACATCGGATAGAATTTTTCTATGGCCCAAATGGTTATCTGCATCGTGTGGTGGATAGCGTAGGAAGAGAATTGGATGTGACAACCAATGCCCAAGGACAAATTACACAGGTGGAATTAAGAGAAGGAATGACGAAACATTTCCTTGTTGGGTATGCGTATAATCCGGAACAGGATCTATGTACCATTACAGACGCAGTCGGTGCAGATACATTGCTGACATACCGCAATCATTTAATGACAAAGAAACTAGACCGAAATAAGAACGCCTTTTATTGGGAGTACGATTGTTATGAGGATGGTGCAAGTGCGATTCGGACATGGGGAGATGGAGGTGTTCTCAGCTTATGGATGGAATACCATAAGGAAGCCGGATATAATGCAGTAAGGACCAGTCCCGGCAACAAGCCTACAGAATACCATTATAATGACAAAATGCTTTGCACAAGAATTGTATACCCGGATTTAACAGAAACAAGAGAGGTGTACAATGAGTTATATCAACTAGAATGTGCAATAGACGAGGAAGGTCGATTTACAAAATACAGATATGATGATTATTCTCGTATTATTGAGATAATACAGGCGGATTCCAGTAAAATCCAGCTTGTGTATGATGATGGGGGACGCTTGATAAAGAGACTGAATCCGGAAGGAGACTGTGTGGAGTGGGTGTATAATGAAGATGATACCCTGCAGAAAATAGTCGATGAGAATGGCGTGGAATCTACATTTGCATACAACCGGGATAAGCTTGTGGAAAAGGTACGGAATGCAGCAGGTGAAGAAATTTCTATATCGTATGATGAGCATAAAAATGTAAGCAAAGTTGTATTACCAAATGGTAGTGTCAGCGAATGGAGCTATGATTACAGAGGCAACTGTCTTAGTCATACCGGACCCTTGGGGGCAGTGGAGTGCTACACATATGATAGGTTAAACCGGCTTATTAAGGCAAATCTTGCGGATGGAAATGAAGTTGCCCTTGTATATAATGCATATGAAGATGTGATTTCAGCAAAGGATAAGTATTCCCAAATTGCATTCACCTATGATATCCTTGGTAATATAACCACCAGAACCGAAGGAGAGCGAAAGCTTCAGTATCGCTACAATAATCAAGGGTATCTGATGTCAATAATCAATGAAAAAGGTGAAGTTTACCAGTTCGAACGTGATGTAAAGGGAAATGTGATAAAGGAAACCGGCTATGACAAACAGGTTCGAACTTACGAGCTGGATTATTCAGGTCTGGTAAAGAAGGTAAAGCGTCCCGGAGGAAGATTTACCCAATATACTTATGACAAGCTGTGCCGTGTAATCCGTGCGGATTATCAGGATAAGAGCTATGAGGAGTATGTTTATAACAAAAATGGTCTGCTCACCGAAGCGAAGAACCAGTATACTACCATAAAACTGGAGCGTGACAAGGCCGGTAAGATATTAAAGGAGTGGCAGGATGAGCACTGGGTAGCCAGTGCGTATGATACGTCCGGTAGCCGCTTACAGGTATCCAGCAGCTTTGGAGCCAATATATTGTCTAAACGTGATAAGATGGGACAG